>CAWCTR010000014.1:0-507721 GCA_963798485.1 uncultured delta proteobacterium
TATGATTCATAACTAGGGATTGTGATCAGCAATTTATCGATGAAATCAAAGATATTAGAAAATCATCTCTGTCCATATTTACCTATATGATACTATCAAAAAAACTGTTCGCTATTACAAGCCCATTTATATGATGTTTTAACCAAAGTAATTTTCTCAATACCCCAACTTAATATCTCTTCCATCAGGGAAAATTACTTTCCCTTTTCCGCGTACATAAACATATCCTTTATCAAATAAGATAAAAGTAAGTCGATTTTGTTTGTCGCCTTCTCCTATAAATTTAAAACCATCTCGTTTTACTTCCCCATTAAATCTATGGATGCTACCTCTACCAGAAAAGGTGATATTATCAGAAGAATAAGGTCCTTTATCCGTCTCAGATGGCGATAGTATGTAAAACTTGTCTTGAGAGAATTCTGTATCAACGACGATATCATTTGAAAAAATCATCATCCCCCGACACCCATAAGCTATATTATAGCCTCCACCAAAAGATTTTTGACTAACCATCTGTGCGTCACTTTCGACTAACTCAGGAGATCTAGGTTTTAGAGTGAACCTTCCTGACAACCCATCAACTTTTGGTTTGAATTCTTTGATAATAAATAATTTGCTGTCATCTTTAGCACTAACTATTTCTTTAACTATTCTATCTTCATCATTGGGCGCAAGTTCTTCACCAAAAGAAATTCCGTAAACAGAAAGTGAAAATAAAACCATCACGAGTATAGATAACATTTTGAACATAGCCTTCTCCTTTTATCCCTGCCTGTATGGGGTTGCATCAAGATGATCATATTTCTGTCGGGACAGGGCTCATTCGTGAATCAGGATTGATCCCTAAAATGGGAATAATAACTGGATGAAAAGGAGAGTCAATGGAGGGCTAGTCCTGCGTGTCAAGACCAAGATATCTTCAGTTAATAAGATCTCCCAATCTGTATAGATTTCGTGCCACTATCGATACTCCAGGTATATAGCCTTAGTAGTATAGATATCACCTGAGAACCTTTACTTTTTAGGCCTAGATGAAAGCGTCCATCTATTACAGAAATTTATACTATGGATACTCTCTGTTTGTATCACATACAATTGCCCCTGGTAGTAAAAACGTTGGGCATATCCCCTAATGGAAAATCGATGGCTTGGGCTTATACTTACATCAAGTCATTTTTGTGTTTCTGACAATCATTATAATTGGTTGGGGCTTTCACCCTCCCCTTTTTCCAAGGTACGGAACTGTGTAGTTTCACCGCTCACCCCATATGTTCACTTGCTGTTGAAGGAATTTAATGGCTGGGCCGATGTCATTGTATTTTTTTGACTTGTCCAGTAGTTCAGCGCTGACGAATGGTGTGAATACAGGTTCAGAAGGTTTCAACAACTCAATACCTTTCAAAGAGAAAAAATCGGTTACGAAGCCCGTCTCCACATTCGGGTAGAGCCGTCTGGTGATGCTGGAAAGCGGCGCCAGGATACTCTGCAACTCTTTTGTTAACTTTGGCACAAGGAAACTGATTAGTCCGGCGAGGGCCAACTGAAATCTATTTTCTTCATTCGGACCCTTATTATTCACTCGCTGGCGCAATACATCAATAATTATTTGGATTAGTGAACTCGACAAGGCACCCTTAAATGAATGGTTAGCCTCGAAACAACGCTCGTAATGAAGGGAGCATATATTCCATATGAGGAGGAAAAGAGGCTTGGTGCGTATTTTTGCACACACAGGAAGGTCTAAAATATTTTTAATTTCACCTAGAAGTCGATTCACATATTCCGTGCAAACCAACTCCGAGCGAGCAATGACGAGTACTAAACGCAACGAGCCCACTTCGCCTTCATCACGGGGCCAATCAACCGGATCCGGAAGAACTTTCCACAACCTTGTGGCTAAGGCCATCTGTAGATCAGGTCGTTCCCGCCATGCGAAAGAGAGGCGACTGATTGCCTCGTTAAAATTCAACACCTGCAGATCTTCCGGCTTTATGCCCTCTATTCTTGGTTGCATAGCCGCCCGAAGAATTTGCCCTTCGAATGAATTCGGGTCCGTAGGTGGGCGACTGCGATTAAGAACTAACCATGTCGCATTAGTCGCTAGTTGCGCAGCCGTATCACGCAGGGCTTCCTGAAAAGTGATCCGGCTAGGCTCGGGATATGCGGCAATCTCCTCACTTGAAAATGTGCAAGCATCTAGGAAATTCCCGCGGGTGATAATTCCCCGCCAGTCATCAATACTCAGGCCTGAAGGGGTTTCCACCAGCATCTTCTTCGTTTCTGGACTCATAACGCGGGAAATCTGGCTTAAACTATAAAGAGTACCAATCCCTATAAGTAATCGCCACCATTTATCAACTCCGAGTAGTCTCTCAAGTTTTTCCAATTGGTTGGGCCATCGGCTGAGTTGCTTCAGTGTGTGATGAAAATTTTCAATGGAGCGTCTAGCGGCAATTGCCTTGTCCACCAATGTAATTGTGTTTGCCTCGTCAAGCTGCCCCAGTAGACCATCTCTGAAGTTGGGGGTGGAACGTCTATATATGCCAAACAATTCGACCAACGTACCATTGGCTAGTATCAGGCGCAGATAGCGCTCGGCCCCAATGATTTGCTCTAAACGTGTTAATAGGTCTTTATCTGTATTGCCTAGATCGCGTAAGGCAAGGTCAAGGGTACCAATGGAGCGCCCAGCAGCGATGGTCTTGTCCACCAACACAGCTGTTTTGGTCTCGTCAAGCTGCCCCAAAAGAGCCTTTTTAAAGTCACGGGTGGTATATTGAAGGACGCGAAACAGCTCGAATAAGGTGCCATTGGCAAGTATCAGGCGCAGATAGCGCTCGGCCCCAATGATTTGCTCTAAACGTGTTAATAGGTCTTTATCTGTATTGCCTAGATCGCGTAAGGCAAGGTCAAGGGTACCAATGGAGCGCCCAGCAGCGATGGTCTTGTCCACCAACGCCGCTGTTTTGGTCTCGTCAAGCTGCCCCAGTAGAGCCTCTTTGAAGTCGGGGGTAGTATGTTGAAGGATGTGAAACAATTCAACCAAAGTGCCATTGGCAAGGATCAGGCGCAGATAGCGCTCGGCACCAATGATCTGCTCTAAACGTGTTAATAGGTCTTTATCTGTATTGCCTAGATCGCGTAAGGTAAGGTCAAGGGTACGAATGGAGCGCCCAGCAGCGATGGTCCTGTCCACCAACGCGGCTGTTTTGGTCTCGTCAAGCTGCTTCAGAAGAGCCTTTCTGAAGTTGAGGGTTGTGTATTGTAGGATGCGAAACAGATCAACCAAAGTACCATTGGCAAGTATTAGACGCAAGAAGCGTTCAGCCCCAATGATCTGCTCCAGACTTTCTAGAAGAGCCTCATTTGCCATACCCAGTTCACGTAAGGTAAGGTTAAGGGTTCCGATGGAGCACCCAGCAGCGATGGTCTTGTCCACCAACGCGTCTGTTTTGGTCTCGTCAAGCTGCTTCAGAAGAGCCCCTTTGAAGTTGAGGGTAGTATGTTGAAGGATGCGAAACAGATCAACCAAAGTGCCATTGGCAAGTATAAGACGCAGGAAGCGTTCAGCCCCAATGATCTGCTCCAAACTTTCTAGAAGAGCCTCATTTGCCATGCCCAGTTCACGTAAGGTAAGGTTAAAGGTTCCGATGGAGCACCCAGCAGCGATGGTCTTGTCCACCAACGCGGCTGTTTTGGTCTCGTCAAGCTGCTTCAGAAGAGCCTCTCTGAAATCGGGGGTAATATGTTGAAGGATATGAAACATCTTGAATAAAGTGCCAGTTGCAAGTATCAAGCGCAGATAGCGCTCGGCCCCAATGATCTGCTCTAAACGTGTTAATAGGTCTTTATCTGTATTGCCTAGCCCGCGTAAGGCATGGTCAAGGGTACCTAAAAAGCGTCCTGCAGCGATGGTCTTGTCCACCAACGCAGCTGTTTTGGCCTCGTCAAGCTGCCCCAATAGAGCCTCTTTGAAGTCGGGGGTAGTATATTGAAGGATGTGACACAGCTCAACCAAAGTGCCATTGGCAACTATCAGGTTCAGGAAGCCCGTAGCTCCATACTTTTTTTGCACTGTTGTAAGGGTAGTGAGATCATATCGAGCAAGGGTCATTAGCCCTGTGCCGATATCTATTATTGCAATACTGTCCGTGTAGTTGCGCGCATCCTTAAACAGCATATGGATACGACTCTCAATAAAGCTTGTGTATTGTTTTATTTGGGGATGAGACACACTGGAGAGGTTTATCAGGCAGTCTTTAAGTAGTGAGAACGAGCAATCCTGAAGGTGTTTCTCAATACTATTTCTAATAAATTCTTCGTCGAGTATCAGTGATTTAATCTGTGCTTCAGCCATACCACTCATCAGATGGAGGCGAATATTCAGAAGAAGCTCAATTGTCCGTATCATCAATGAATTGCTGGGCGTATCGTGCGTGATGGATCTTGCGAGGTGCTTAAGGTAATTAATAAGCTCTCTTGCTGTAATCGTGACTACGGCGTCCGCAACTCGACTAGGCACAATCTCCAAGGCAAGCAAGGATCTAAAGATCAACTCTGCGATGGAGGAGTGAAGGAACTGATAACGATGTGGGCTGAACAGTTCTGTCATGAACGGTTTTGCCCGGTTTTTCTCCCCAGGCTGCCAGCCATCTTTTAGATATGATGCTAATGGTGTCAGCTCAAATTGAGCCAGACAGGCCAACCGCTGAATAGTTGGAAGCTGGACATTTCCTCCGAAATATTGTGATCGTACAGAATTATAGAAGCGTTCATGACTTATGTTATCCAGTTCCTGGGGAGAGCCGATACCCTGTAAAATCTCATCCAGCAACAACAGATCTCCTCCTGTGATATGGTGGAGACGTTCACGCCTTTGTCTAGAAAGACCGGTGAAATCTGGCCGGAGATGTACTGTTACTGCATAGGTTCGTGCCGGGTCGGTTTTCATGTCCATTACCAATCCGTCCTGTTCAAGTTGCAACAGCCAATCCGGTGTATCGACCAAATTTTCAGAACTGGAACTCGGCAAATCACGTAATACTAATACCAGCTTCACCAATCCCTTGGAATCTGACAATTCGGGATGAAGACGCTGCAATAGCATACCAGTCTGTTCCAGATTCAGGTGGCAGTCGTCTAGGAGCAGCAAAGTTGGAAGGCTTTTGCGACGCTTGAGTGATTGCCAGAGTTGGGAAAACTCGGGTTTGTCTTTGAATGTGGCGTAATAAATCCTTCGAATTGGGATTCGGAGCCTGCATGCCAGTTCCAGGCCGGTAAATGTTTTACCAGAACCGGGTAACCCACGGATTGCCAGGACTGAAGAGGTCGATAGAATTTCTTGGAAAAGCTCCTCATCCGATTCCATAACATTGATTCTCTCGTTTTGGTGCCTTTCAAAAAATCGCATAATGGGTGCATGGCGAGTTTCGCCCCAACTTACCCTAGTCCAGGGGGTGTCCAGCCAGTCGTAACGGTTACAGAAGTGCTCAGCATAAGATCCTGAGAATAAACTCGCTACAATATCAGGTAAGCGCTGTAGGCGGGTGTCCAGGGCATGCTTATCCCAGTAGTTGACATTCACTCCGGTGCGTTGAATGAATTCATCCTTGAATCGTGTCCATTTCTCACCCCATTTTTGGTCATCTAGCGGGTGAGGGCAGCAGTACACGAAGGCATCGGGATGAGGTAGTCCAGCCTTGTCCAACCAGTCAATCTCGAACTTAGTGACCGCATCGCGGACATCGGTCCAAGAAGGCATAGCCGTCAGGTTTTTGCATTGATAGACCGTGCGAGTGCCATCGGTCTCTACGACGATATCGACACCGTAGTCCGGTTGGCCGCTACGGCCAAAGAAGCGTGGTGAGTGACCCTCAGCGACGAGTAGCTCATAACAAAGACGTTCAAAGCCAGCACCCATGAGCTTTGCATAAGGTAGATCAGCCAAATTCGCGACACTCGGTTCTACTCCCATATCAGAGGCGAGAGGATCAACCCTGTTCCAGATTTCGTTTGGAGAAAGCAGGGTCAATGGAGTATCAGCCAAAGTGTTGTTCATTATATGTCCTGTAAGATAACTACTGGCCAATTTGGATTTATGGATTCGGTTGGTCCTATTTTCCCAGGGATAAGGAGTCATCTGCGACCCCCCCTTCACCCCATACCATAAATGGCCAATATAGTTCTAAGAAAGTGTTCTTTTATAACTGAATACTATTATACAACTTCTAACATTTATAAATCAAAATCTTCTTATTGAAGATAATTGTAGCAGGTCAGTTTGAAAACAATGAGAATATGAATGCCATTGCCGGGATATAATTCGCCAGGAGAGACTGGATAAAGGCAGGCGATGACAGATACGATCCCTATATCAAGGATGGCATCGGACAAATTGCATATACCGTTATCTAAGGTCAGCTTGCATTGAATATCCCCACTGGAGATCTCAGCAAGAGATTATGATGCCCAGAATACAGAGATCTATAAGAGATGCAAGATCCTACATAATCACAAATCGCACGATCTGTACGATCACATTAAAACTAGTGCAGTTTCATCGAATGATCTGATCTCAACTTTTACAAATTAATAATGCTGAATCGCGACGAAAACAAAATTTCTTTTCTACAAACTCACCCTAGCCAACCACCAATTTCATTCCCCTGCCTGTGCAAGTCTTTCCTCAAATTCCGCCTGGTGCTTCTCAAGCAGGGGATGCATTTCCTCGAGCTCGGCAAAGTTTGCTTCAATAGCTTGTTCACTTTCCAGGATGGCATGGGAGATCTCAAAGATCTTTTTCCCATCCTTACTCATCGTTGCATTCTGTATCTGCGCATGCAGTTCTTTGAGGATATTCTCATGCCGCTCAATTTCGGCTTCAGCCTTGGCTATCCTTTTTTCGATAGGGCTCAACACCTTGGAACGTTCAGTGATGATCTCAGAGCGTTTCTTTCTCAATTCCTTCTTATTTATCTTGCCTTCTGCCGGATCTGACCTTACTTCCCTTTTTGCAATCGGCTGGATTATCTCTTCATCTTCCCAGCCGCCCTTATCGAGAAATCGCTGATATCCGCCTTCAAAGATCTCGATAGAATCATGGTAGAATATAATGAGCCTTTCGGCCAGGGCATGGAGGAACATCTCATTATGGGTAACCATAACCACTGCCCCGTCAAAGCTATCAAGGGCCGCAAGCAGGGCATCGCTGGTCTCCATGTCAAGGTGGTTGGTTGGTTCGTCAAGCAGCAGGAGATTCACCGGTGTCACTAAAAGTTTGCCCAGCATCACCCTGCTCTTCTCTCCGCCGGAGAGCACCTCTACCTTTTTTAAAGCAGAATCACCCTCGAACATTATGGCACCGCATATGTTGCGGACAGACTGCCTGTCAAGATCCACGCCTGCATAAAATATTTCATCCTCAACTGTTCGTGAATCAACAAGGGTTGTCATGTTCGTCTGCTCATAAACGCCCTTTATCGTTTTAGGATTGTAGGTGATCTCACCCTTATTGGGGTCTAGCTGACCTGCCAACAATCTCAGCAGGGTTGTCTTCCCTTTCCCATTTGGTCCGATGATGCAAACCTTTTCTCCTGGACGTATAACAATATTGAAGTCCTTTATGAGTTCGATTTCCGGGTTGTAGGAAAAAGATAGATCGTTGGCCTGTTGTGCGTATTTTGCATAGAAGGGTGTGCCACGGAAA
Organism: uncultured delta proteobacterium; assembly: GCA_963798485.1. Taxonomy (GTDB): domain Bacteria; phylum Desulfobacterota; class Desulfomonilia; order UBA1062; family UBA1062; genus MWEI01. Next base: position 7,706 of record CAWCTR010000014.1, read on the forward strand.
GAGAATTCCAATGTCTTGATTTTTTCCAGTTTCTCTTTCCTTTCCGTCTTACCAAGTAGCTTTATCCTTGATTGAACAAGCCCTACCAACCGGGCCTTGGCCCTGAAACGGGCTATGAACTCTTCAACCTCCTTGCGTTTGCGATCATCATTGAGGCGCGTCTTTTCATATATCTCTTCTTCCTGGGCTATCTGATTATAGAACTTCTCGGTGTCTCCTTCTATCTTGCGCATCTTTCTGCGGTGGATACCCATGGTGTGTGTGACTATCCTATCCATAAAGGTCCGATCATGGGTAATAAGGATCAGCTCTCGCGGCCATGTATTGAGGAAGCGCTCTATCCAGCGGATGGAAGTAATGTCCAGGTAGTTGGTAGGCTCGTCCAAAAGAAGAAGGTCCGGATCCGATACAAGGACCTTTGCCAGATTGAGTCTCACCTGGAAGCCGCCGGAAAACTCGCTTGGGTGGCGTTCCATGTCGTGTACGGAGAAACCGAGCCCGGCCAGGACCTTTTCCACCTTCCAGTGCTGCTCTTTTTGGGTTTCAGAGAGGCCTTTCATACCCTCTTTGAGTACATTATCCTGTGTAAATCCAAGCTGCTGAGTAACATAGCCTATACGATAATTTTTAGGTATGAGAATGGATCCGGCATCAGGCTCATCTTCTCCGGTTATTAGACGGAGCAACGTAGTCTTACCATGGCCATTGCGGCCCACGAGCCCCACACGTTCTTTCGGATTTATCTTGAAGCTGATCCCCTCAAAGAGCACCTGGGGTCCATAGCTCTTCCAGAGATTATCTATGCTGATCATGCGCCTAGATTATATAAACATCGCCTTGCGTCAAGCGCGATCTGCCTACTATAATAAAATGCTATTTACAAGAATATCCGACCAGTACTTGTATGCCATCATGTCCTACAATAACACCCCGTCCACTAAAGTAAATAAGGACCCCTGCCCCCCATTCCAGTTCCAACGGGTACTCCGGATCATCGCATGCAGCTTTATAACCCCTTCCAATATCACTTGGGGGAATTCCAATATAGGAATTATCTAAAAACCAGCTTGCATGACGATTAGGATCTGAAGGCTGCCCTTTTATCAACCATGACGGAAATGCCTTTGCAAAACTGTGATCTTGGCATCGGATAGCCTTTAATTTGGCCCTAATATTTTCTGTGTGAGTTCCATGACGATTTTTGGCTAAATAGTTGGAGTAACCGATGACCGTACCATCTTCCTTTGCATTTTCGTAAAAAAATGTTTCCAGTCTTATTTGGGCTTGCTCAGAGAATGGGCTGTTCGGATGTTTCTGTAAATAATACTGATATGCCTTTACCGTATCAATATTGCGGGCCTCTTCCCAATCAATATTTGTTGTTGAGCAGCCCATGGATGCAAAAAGAATAACCAAGATTAGATTCCATCTTAGAATTGACAACTTATATGACCTCCATGCTCAATACTTCATTATACATCTATTCGGTGAAAAGGACAATTCCCTGAGAACGATATTACAAAAAAAATCTTTATCTCAACGCAATCTGCAATATGGGCCATTTCTTGTCCATATCTTCCGGGCAGCTGATACATCTAAAGATCCGAGTCCTGAGATTGGAAAAAATAAGGTTATGTAGCCTTAATGAACGAACATGCAAATGATGTCTTATGGTTTTCTCAAATTTCTTTCTATTACCTTCAGTCCACCCACCTGAGTGCATAACGTCAGCAGCAAGCGACCCTTCTGCATAGCCGATAAGAAAAGATGTCTTTATGCCGCTACCGCCTCTTGCCTGGACGTGACCTAGTGCATCTCCCGCCATAACAAGGCCTTGTCGTGGGGAGAAGGGGAAGAGCATCCCCCCCATAGGGATGCATGTCTCCAGCTCATAAAAGCTCTGAGTCTTGTCCAATAGCTTCCCGAATTCTGGATGAAAATGACTGAACTCATCAAAGGACGGTTGAACGTGGTTTCCCCTCGAGGTGTCAAGTAGTATGAACTCAGCCTCACCTCCTCCACGTGGGAACATAGTCCCAACTAAAATCCCTGTGGGTTTGATATGGAAATGATACTCAAGCTGTCTTTCCTGGCCGGTATATCCTCTCACAAGACGTTTTGTTACAGCCATATCAATGCCGCTACGATCCTGTCTTATGTGATGCGAAGCAGTATCATGGCAGCCTCCACAAGAAATAACAGTGTCTGCCAGTAACTCTTCTGCAACACCGTTCTTAGATGCCATTACTCCACTGACTCTTCCCGACTGTTCAATAAGTTCGGTGACATGGAGGCCTGTAAGGAACCTTACTCCTGAGTTTCCTGCCTGGCTTACCATCTCGTTGATAAGGTCAGGCCATGAAAAAATGATATTGGGATTTTTTATCACACGTTCTTTTTGGCATTTGCCGGTATGAGAGAAGTATCTACGCTGGTGTACCTTTCTGATAGCTATATGTTCGAAGAAACCATGACCGAGTATCTCTTCCATATGCATATCTGCACGAATGGTCTCTCCTCTGCGGACCGAGCCCAATTTTTCCTGCTGCTCAATAACCGTAACGGCAATCCCCTTACGGGCAAGGCCTATGGAAGCACCCAGACCAGCAGGGCCTGCCCCGATAATAACTGTATTTAAGTTTGAGGTGGCGTTCATCTTCTCATCAGCCTCACCTATGACTTGCCAGCCAATTCTCAGAGCTTACAGCCTTTTTCAGGAGGGTCTTGAAGTGATCGAGACAGTTCATACGAATAAACTCATCCAGATCTTTGTAATCGGTTGAGATTGGCAATACAGAAGCTGTTAATTCTAATTTATTAATCAGGCTTATTGCAGTACGAGTGGCATCAATTTGCCGTTCACTGCCGCCAAGTGCGAGTATGAAATGCCTTGTCCCTAAAAAGGCGGCTGTCTCTATCTGCCCGGCTTTCACCCCGCCTGTCCCAATACCGATGACAGGCTTCAATCTGGCATGGTCCAGGAGCAAGGCATCAAAGAATCCTTCTACTACAATGACCTCTTCCCGGCCCCGTGACCGGTACATGAGAAACGGTATGTCATTAAGACATGAAAAGTCGGTCAGCATACTGTAGGAGGCAGAACCATTGGCCCTGACATCCTTGTGTATCAGTCCCATGAGCCGCCCTGATGCATCTCTATATGGAATGGCAAGTCCTGGGTAATCAGGACCGCTTTCCCATATCTTGGAAAGTGCGACCTCAAGAGTGGCCTGGTTAAAATCCTGTTTGAGAAGGTCTTGCATTGTTTTGGTAAAACCGGGGTAATAACCAAGAGACATTCCCTCGACTTCAGCCATGGCGTATCCACGGGTATAGAGATATTTAAGGACTTCCTCTCCGGGCTTTGACCATAATTGTGTGATGAATAGATCCATGGCAGACACGAGGACCCTGGTCCGGAACAGTTCAATCTCCCATTGTTCTTCACTATAATCTCTGATGGATATTCCACAAGCACGTTCAAGTATGTTTAATGCATCATGAAAAGAAAGACCTTCCTTTTGCCTGAGGTATTTAATCCAATCTCCCCGTTCACCACAAACAAAGCAGAAATATTCGGGTCTGTCGCCATAAATAAGGAAGGTGGGTAACAAATCTTTATGGAAGGGGCAGCATGAAATAAAGCCGGTCCCTTTTCGCTGGAACAACCCAAGCCCACCGAAGAGCGTGTGCTGGTATTCTCTATTAATCAGGGTTGCATACATCTTCTCGATTGATGACAGCATCGTAATCCTTTTCAAAGAATTCTATTTCTCCATTCCCACCACGATTGTCCTCATACCAGGGCTTGCCACTGCGTGGTTAATATCAAGAAGATCTGCGTACTTATCAGGCATTACAAGCCCGGGCTTGATGTCGCTTAGTTGCTCAATCATAATACCCATCCGCCCCTTAGGGTTGGACTCTTGATTCGGCGGTACTATTCTCGTTGACAGTGTCAATACGCTGGAACCCGGTAATTGAAACACTTTCATCTCGGGCGGACTCAGTTCGATAGACTTTGCACCTTCGGGCAAAAGGACTTCGATCTTTGTATACTGTTTTAAAAAGGAGTCCCTGTACAGGGGATTTAATCTCTCATCACTGGCCACACCCGCAATGGCCCTGGTGATGCCGGGAAGCTCAAGATAAAGGAGATCGCCCTGGCGGACTGCATAACTGGGCACTGAAACGATGAATTCTTCAGTGGCCGGGTAAGTAATGCACGATACATTATAGGGGCTCACGGCAATAGCTGACCTGCTCACAGAAGATACGATATCCTGGAATCGCCTCCTGCGTTCCTCAGGCGACATCTCAAGGTAATCCTTGCAGAACATAGCATGCCCGGTTCCATAATAGTTTTTTTGATATGTGATAATGGCATCACCTGAAGGACTCAGGTCAATGGTAATGTTTGTCTCAGCCTTGTCCTCAAATTTCTGACTGGATGCCTGGATTGTCTCGAACTTACCTGATGACACATTCAGGGCATTATTGCCAAAGGATGCTACCGTGCCGAGCGCTGCATACTGGTCCGTATCGCCTAAAATGATCTGTCCTTGCGGTGACGAGACCCTTACCAATACTGAGATGAACCATGCGGCTGCGGTATGTTTTAAAAGAGGCCCCTGCAGGGATTGAAGAGGTGATACCGACGATTTCAGGATAAATTGTGGTTTTAAACCGACTGCCTTTAGCATGGCAGCCATAAGCACGGCACGGTCACTGCTGTTTCCGTACCCTGCAGCAAGGGTGGCATCTGCAGGGCTGATCCAGGTTAAGGGAAGCTGTGAGAATGGTATGTCCACCCCCTTGGTATTCTTTGCAACGTAATCCCTAATTGCAATGATCTTCCCTTCACTTGAGGAAATGTCTCTTGTTATGGTTAATGCCTTATTCCCTGCCAACTTCTGAAGAGAAGATGCCTTTTCAAACACACCAAGGACCACCTTGGCATATTCTTTCACCTCTGCTGTTGAGGCAAAAACCGAAGGCATATAACTATATCCGGGCGGCAGAAAGTCCTCATGTTTTATGGGTGGCACGCGATTTACGCTATATTCGAAAATGGCCTTGTCCCCTTGAGACCTTTTTGTCTCTTTAATGAAACCTTCTGGGAAAGGCTTCCATCCAGCATCAGAATAAAACCCATTGTCTGCCTTGGAAATGGTCAGTTCCATGCCGGATGGAACACTTATATGCAGCTGTTTATTCTCGATGGGGTCCTCACCTTGGAATTGACTTTCTATAAGGAATGGCCATGCATCTTTTTTACTAATGACATACTCGTACTCAATAATACTGCCTTCCTGCAACCCGGGCAGACTCACCACCTTGACCTTGCCTGCCGGATAGCGTGGCGCCTTGCCGACCCATTCCTGGTCCATAACATTGACTTCATTCGTGTTGATCTGTTTTGTCTGGCCGTCAGGCGAGGTCACGGAGGCCTTTTTTATCTGGATATCTTCCCACACGGGGTTAAAGGAAAAATACAGTTCGGAGTGATCCTTTTTGCCCGCATAGGTCAAGACCTTGATCTTCTTTCTTATTGTCTGAATAATGGTGGCTTTATCGATGATATCCGTTGAGATATCTTCATCAAGTACCACTGCATCAGGATTATATCCGGCATACCATGGCTTGCCGGATGCACTTGCCGAGAAACGGCCCAGTGCAAAAACCGGCATAAAGCGGTTTGCCTTCTCAACCTTCTTGAGGGTATCCTGAAGGCGCTTATATTGTTCAGGGGAATACTCGGTGAGCTTCATTATGAAGAGGTTCTTGCCTTTCATGACCCCATCCCCTACTTCAAGGGACCTGAACCATGATGACCCTTCATCAACGGCTGATTCCTTAACCGGATTGCTCAGGGGTTTGCCCAGGGACCGGTCGATGTCGATGTTCACGGTTTCGTCAATACCGCAGGCCATCTCGGTCATGAAGGTATACTTCCTCTCCTTAAGACCCATTCCTCCGATAAGGTTGTTTACCACCCCTATGCTGTCACCAAATCTGAAGAACGGCAGCATAGTCACATCAGCGCTATGAACAGGATAATCTTTTGCGGAATATGCAAAGCTCGCCTGCAAAGGTTGCGAGGTATCCATCATATCCTCAGGTTTTATTATGAGCTCATCAAGGACGGCACCTGGCATCACCTTCATGAGCATCCTCTCGAAGTATAGTCTTCGTTCATCTTCAGATATCCTGGAGAAGTATCCTCTGTAGGCATTATCATTGATGCCATCGAAGGTGAGCGTGGTCTTACCACTTAATGTACCTGCTGAATTGAGTTTGCCTGAGGTAACTATGTGAAGCATGTTCTTATCCGCTGGCGTGATGGCACTCGTCCGGAGTGTATCGCCCTTTGGCGTTGCTACAAGGTAGCTCTGATTGTTGAGGTATGCCGGGAACAACTCCTTGGTGTTCTCGTTTGTGGGGTCCATAAGCTGATAAGAGCCATCCTTGTCCTTTATGCAGACTATGGCATGGTTGAAGAATGGCTGTGGCACCTCAGGGTCTTTTTTCGGTCCGTTCATTATAAGGACCGGATAGGCCTTGAACCCTGCAATCCTCAACATGGCAACAAGCAGCGCTGCCTTATCGCGGCATACCCCTGCCCTGCGTTCAAAGGTCATGGACACGGCATGCGGTTCATAGCCGGGGGCCTCTGTTTCAGCTGTAATGCCAAGATAGCGGACCTTTTGAGAGACCCAGAAGAAAATTGTTTCTATCTTCTGCTGTTGTCCTTTTTTCCCCTTGATCAGGCTTTTGACCATCTTGAGCATCTCAGGGGTTGTATTATCAAGATGTGGTTTCGAAAGATTCCAGTACCACCTGGAAATGGTATTCCAATCGGGAATTGTGCTTAACAGCAGCCGTTGGGCCTGGGTATACAGCGGTGGCATCTCCGGTTCCACAAATGCCTTGGGTATGTCTTTGGCAACCCACTGGTAAACGATATCACTTCCTTCGGATGTCTTCAGGAATGTCACGGTGCCGGGGATCTCATTCTTCAGCGCCATGCTTTTTAAAGGCTTGGTTTGAGGGGCAATAATCGTAAGCCGGGCGCGTATGATGGGGTCGGTTTCTTCAAAGGTAATAAAGTCGCTCCATTCATCAGCCATGCGTGTCTTGAAAAAATCATCAAAGGTTATAAAATGAACAATGTCCCCGATGTTCAGCGCCGGTATGCTCACCTGGAGCATTTTGTCATTGGGGTCATAGATATTCGATGCCATCTGCGATGAATCAACCATGACCCGGCTGTTTTTTTCGACATCCACCTTTCGAGATGTTCCGTCAGGGGAAATGACCTCAACCAGGGTGAATTTAGTGGTATTGTAGGGCACGGAAAAGGATGAGGTGAGCGTGCGATAGCGACGTTTACCCTTTTCGGTGAGCACCTTGATATATTGCTCGTACCATTCAACATAGGTACCATCAGGGCGATATTTCACCCATGAATGCTGATCCACCACCGCTACCTCGGCATCAGGGTATTTGTCAGCTTTTACCATGGCGGCTTGAGCGATGACCGAATCCTTGTCAAGAGGGGCCCATTCAAGCGCACAGAGGTTGTTGGTTTGGGCAAAGATGAATACCAGTATCCACGCTGTCAGGATCTTGAAACATGATTGTCTGAGCATCTTCGAGATGACCCCTTTCATAAGGTACACTTATACTTTACTTTTTCAGTCATGGCGGTTTTATGGTTTTGAACAGCACCAGAGCAGATCACAAAATACCGTTCCTGTAAATACATAATAGACCCATAATTGGTTTCTTTAGGGAAATTAAAACATGAGAACAGGAGCCCTTGACTTGTCAAATAACTAATGCTATTATTACTTACATGTCAATGGATAGAACGTTATGCGCAATCTGTGCCTGGAGAGGCGACTGCAACAAGAAGTTTATGCAGGGCAACGGCGTTCACTGCCCTGACTACACGAGAGACCTTACCATCCGGGCCGCAACAGAAGAGAAAAAAGAGGATAAGAAGCTTAAAGACAAAAAGGATAAAAAAAAATCAAGAGACATACACATTCTGTAAAACTGAATCTGTGTTCTCTTATCCTTTTAGGTCTATGCTTTTTCCTCTTGATCTTGATCTCACATAAGGAGCGTGATCTCCTTATCAGCGTTCGTTTACAATGCCAAGAGTACTCAACGTGTTCTTTTTATTAAGTAAAGGATGTTCACACGAACCGTGTAAACTATTCGGTTGTAGAGATCGTCTATAGCAGGAAAGAGATGAATACAGTTTTATGAGGTTCTCACGTAAGGGCATTCTCTCCATGATGTCCGGATTCTTCGTGTTCTTGATGGCCGCTTCTACACCTTCCTTTGCAGCTACCCAGTGGAGTGTGGGGGTTTCCGGAGGGGATGAAGGCATTCGTTCATTCAATCTTTCCATAGGTGATTATTATCATGTGCCCGAAAGAGAGGTTGTTGGTGTACATGACCGGGGAATTCAAGAAGAAGAGCTGCCGGTAGTATTCTTTACAAAAATCACCCGAAAGGTGGATGGCGTAGAGGCGATCTCAGAGATGGTGATTATAGGCACAATGATAATAACCAGAAAGACTACAGGCATCAAGGAGAAGGCCCTGGCAGGGGTAATGGGAAGAAGTGGGATAATAACTGATCAAACCTTATTGGTTGCTTCTCCTCCCGCGATCTTTTAGGGTTATCCTCAGGAGGAAGAACATGGTTACAGCAATTATCTTTTTGAAGATTGCCCGAGAACGCATCAATGAAACGGCACAGGAACTCTCCGACATTGAAGGAATGTCGGAGGTATTTTCTGTGAGCGGCCGTTATGATCTGATTGCCATTGCCAGGGTAAAGGACAATGATGAGCTGGCAGAACTCGTAACGGGCAAGCTGCTCAAGATTGAGGGCATAACTGATTCCGAGACCATGCTCGCCTTCCGGGCATATTCAAGGCATGACCTCGAAGGCATGTTTTCTGTGGGTTTCGAGGTGTAACAAAACCCTTAATCACTGCCCTCTACATCATCACCCGTATAGGCAGGATGACCATGGAGACACCCTCCCATTGGAGTCGGCGCTGCACGGCAAATGCGGTCTCGTTGTGGAGAAACCGTTGGAACATGCCCTCTTTCTGGAATACCAGCTTGCCTGCAAAGATCATGGACCTAGGGAACTCCTTTACAATTGACTCGCAGAAGGTTGTCGCGGTTTCAACCACGTCGATACCGATGTCCATGCGATAATCCGCAGGGAATCCCATCATGCGGGCGACATTAACGTATTTTTTCAGACTGTCTTCCACTGATCTCTTCAACGCCTCCATCTCGGCGATACCCTTAAATGAACCCGAATCGATCTCTCCGACAGACACAAAGATGAAATTCTTATACACATTGGGAAAATCCCGAAAAATCGTCAGGAAAGAATGAAGCCCGAAACCGCTGTAGCCGCTCACGAGGAGAATGGCTGTCATCTCTTTGGGATCAGGGTGATTGGTATTCATCTTGGTGCCTTCTATATGCATCCCCATGAGGATGTCGTCCAACGATCGCACCCCCTTCTTTACACTCGCATAATGACCACGGATGAGGTAACAGAACCCGAGCAGACACGAGGTGATGAGAAGTGTTACCCACCCACCCTCTTTGAACTTGATCAGAACCGTCACGATAAGGATGGTCACACACAGGACGAATCCAATGGCATGAACGGGGAGGTGCTTCATCCAATCCGGTTCCGACTCCTTTCTCTTTATGTAGAACCTGACCATCCCGAATTGGGAAAGTGAGAAGGTGAGGAAAACATTGATGGAGTACATGACCACCAGGGCAGAAACCGAGCCCTTGGTATAGATCAGGAGCAAGATTGCGGAGATCCCCATGAGGAGTACTCCGTTCTGCATGCTGAGCCGTTCTGAGAGCGACGAGAAACGGCGTGGGAACCACTGGTCAATGGCCATGTTGGCCATTACCCTCGGCCCATCGATAAACCCGGCTTGAGCCGCCAGCATGAGGAGGGCGCCTTCGGATATGATGGTAACCATCGCGATTGTTTTTCCCAATGGCCAGTTGCCGAATACTGCATCAGCAAAGATGGCATTCATTGTGCGTCCCTCCACGGGCTTTATGTCGAAGAATAGGTAACATATAAGGAGCCCCCCGGCCATGATCGCCAACGACAGTGCCATGTAGAGCATAGTGCGCTTACCATTAACGACTTTCGGGTCGCGTATGATCTGCATACCGTTTGAGACTGCCTCCAAACCAGTGTATGTTCCTCCACCCAGCGAAAATCCCCTGAGGAAGAGTGCCATTATACCGACAATACCGATAGTATTCATATCGTGGGTGATATCACCGTGGAGTTCCTGGGCCAGAATTCCTGCCTTGGAGAAATGTGTCCCAAAACCGCAGACGAGCAGTAACAAATGGGTTACCAGGAAAGTTATAAATATCGGCGCTAGAGCAGTGATGGATTCTTTCACACCCCTGAGATTCATGATCACAAGAAAGATGATGAGGACTATGACAAAGGGGAGCTTCAGCATATGGTACTGCATAGGCAGGAAGCTGAAAATGGCATCTCCACATGCGGCCAGGGAAACGGTGATGGTGAGAACATAGTCCACAAGGAGTGCACATCCGGAAACCACGCCGGCAGTCCGACCTATGGTGTGAGTGGCCACAATATATCCGCCTCCGCCGTGGGGGAAATGTTCGATGATGCGCGAGTAGGCATATGATATGATAAACACGGTCAGAGCGGTTGCAAGTGCAAGGAACAATGCCAGGTAGGTATGTGAGCACACGGCGCGGAATGCCTCTTCAGGGCCGTATGAAGATGAAGAAAGACCGTCAGCCCCCAGACCTATCCAGGCAAGCAAAGGAATGAGGCTCAATTTATGGAAGAGCGACGGTTCATTTAAGTCTCGCGGAGCCCCGAGTAAATTCCTCTTCAGCCTCAACAGCAGGGTAAGACCGTTCTGATCATGAGATGACATGGGGATTCACCAGTGAGAGAAAGGCTAAAGCAAGTTTATCAAAGGTCAGGTTAGAGCCTCGGATGTTATAACTACCATGTTCGTCCATACCATATCCTTCCAAAAACCTACGAGGTTAGCTGACGGGCTCGGGCCTGGAAGTGCCCTATCCTCTTGCCTTAGGAATACGCCCCGATTACCGGGTCCCCCGTATCCACCGTTTCAGGCAGATTTCGGCTTCGCTTGCGCTGATATAATTTGGTAGCGACTTATTGTCAATGTGCATTTATTCTTATGAGGGTAACGCTGTTAACCTTGGTCAAATCGACCCATTTTCTAAAAATGAAATTATTGACAAGGTACCGGGAGGTTATGCACGGTGTTAGTTATTGGTTGATACTACTGGATAATTCAATAGATGACTGAAGATTTTAACCTGAGATCAACAATTGATCTCCTGAATCATATTGAGAACAACCTTATAATATGTCCGATGAAAGGTATGTCCGAAGCTATTCAAACCTTGACATATGCTTCTGCTTTTAAATCTGTCCGGATGCCATACTAACACCTAATTCAAAGGCGCTTACAATCCTCCGGAAAGACCTCGGCATGACGTTTGGCTTTCGCTTCCTTGTCAAATATTCCCGATTCGTACTTGTCATAGTCGTCGTTCCAATAAAGCACGGGTGGAAGCGGATTCTGTCCCGTAATATACGGGTGTTCCTATGATCAGAGCATCAGCGTTTTTGACACGGTCGAGCACAGAGGTAATGTAGACCGGTCTTTCTTATACATAATTGATAATTATTGCAGGATTTTGAGGATCTTCGGGTTGTCCCTTGGTGTTCTTGCTGGGATCTTTACCGGATAGCCGAGGATTATGGTTGCAACTATTGCGTAATCATCAGGAAGGCCGATCTCCTTGAGTATAGCCTGATCCTTGATAACCGAACCAAGATTAATCCAGCATGTCCCCAATCCACGATCTGCAGCAGAAAGCATTAAGTAGCTCGCAGCAAGTGTGCAGTCCACCGTGGCTGAATGAACATTGCGGAGACCTGCAATGTAGATGAGGCAAGGTGAATTGTAGAAGACATTAAATCCTTTGTCCTGAAGAATCATCTTATATCCGGCCAGAGTCGAAGTTGGGTTCCGATCTATTTCAAGGAGGATGTTTATCTTGCTCTCATCAGATAGTCTCTTCATCATGTCTTTATTTGTGATGACAATGAAAGCCCAGGGTTGCCTGTTGCCTCCGTTTGGGGCTTCGCAACCATCGGCTATGATCTCTTGGATCAAAGGTAATGGAACATCCATAGTCTCGAATTCCCTTATCGACCTCCTCACCTTAAAGAGTTCCCTGAAGTCCATATTTCTTTATCCCCCTTTTTTTATGTGGATTATTATCTGCACCTTTAATTATTATTATCTAGGTATTTTCTATTTTTTTAAAAAGATCTTTAAATGTTTCGATCGGTTGTGCACCTACAATTTTATAGTGGTCATTGATGAGGAACGTCGGTACCCCTGTGAGTTTAATCCGTCTGGCTTCTTCTCTTGTTTCATCAAGCCGCCCAGCATAGCGATGCTCCATCAAGGCATGCCCCATTTCATTGATGTTCAAGCCGCAGGAAAGTGCTATTTCATTGATCGTATCTATGTTGCCTATATCTTTTAATTCTGTGAAATAAATAGGGAACACCTGTTCATGAAAGAGGTCATGCTTTCCCATGTCACGGGCAAATTCACTCGCCTCTAAGGCCATGCGGGAATTGGATAGTTTCAATAGCTGAGAGAATGTGATGCCCAGTTCCTTGCCTCTATTCATGATGTTTTCATACATCCTTATCCTATCCGTGTCAGAAAATCTTTTTGCCAAGGGTATGCCCTTAGGTGGTGTCTCGGGATGCAGTTCAAAGCTCAGCCATGTATCTTTGATGCTAAATTCCTTCTTCAAAGATTCGACAATGCCCTTGCCGATATAACAGAACGGTCAGATGTAGTCGGAAAAGATTCTCATCTCAATGCTCATTACCCGCATTCCCTCCAGTCTGAACTGTATTCCGATCCAAATCTGATCCCGAGAGATCTTGCCATTGCAACACTCTTTTCAATAATACGATTCATCATGGTTACACCACTAGAGATAACTCCAATACCAGCATTTTCAAGGGAGGAGGTGCGTTTCGAAGAGATGCTCGGTCATGCATCAACAGCCATGAGCGAACGATATAGCCATGTAGGACAGAACAGTATGCGCGATGCCGTGAGAAATCTTGAGCAGTCATGAGAACAGAATCAGAAAAATAATGTGGTCAGTATCAATAAGAATGAAAATCGGCGACGTAGCCCTACCCTCAACCTAACTTTCCACCACCCACGTAACTATACCCCATATCTCGATAAAAATGTTGGATTACTATAATCTGACATCATAAGTAATTTTCACAAAACTCATAACAAAGTCTTCGATGATGAAATTTGATTCCACTAAAAAGAAAATCAATTCCCATATTGGATGTTTGCTGTACAAAGGTTCCTTCTAGTTATTTGAAATATTGATAGATCATGTTTGGCACAAATCTTGCCGATAAATGCATTAAGACTACCAGGGGAGAAATATGTTCTCTTGGAAGTGTTCATTCATAGAATGGATGCAAATATAGTCATTGTGAGCTGAGTTTTTTTTAAGAGGAACAATTGGTTGATTAATGCCATAAGGTTTTATATTTATATTATATTAATATTATGTTCTGCTTTCCTATTCACGGGAAGAGTATCCGCCGAAGAATGGGAATGGCAGAATCCACTTCCACAGGGTAACAATCTGAATGCCGTCTTAAGCATCTCAAATAATGATGTTTATGCTGTTGGGTACAATGGGACTATTATGCACTATGACGGCAATATCTGGGAAAGCATGCCCAGCGGGACCACGAATAACCTTTGCTCTATCTGGGGTATCACAAGCAACAATCTCTTCGCTGTAGGATACAATGGCACAATACTGCATTATGATGGCAAAACCTGGGAAACCATGTCCAGTTGCACCATAAATTACCTCTGGGGAGTATGGGGTTCTTCAAACAATGACGTTTATGCTGTCGGATATAACGGTATTATCCTTCATTATAATGGCACTGCATGGACAAATATGAACAGTGGGACAACTAGGACCTTGAGAAATATATGGGGAACATCTGTCAATAATGTATATGTGGTTGGATATGATGGTACTATTCTCCATTTTGACGGGGCTACGTGGATTACCATGCCTACCAACGCACATAAAGATCTGTTAGGGATCTGGGGAAGCTCTGACCGAGATATCTTTGCTGTTGGTTATGATGGCACAATTATTCATTTTGATGGCAACTCATGGAACACCATGAATAGTGGGGTAAGGAAGGATCTTCTGTGTATCTGGGGAAACTCAGCAAACGATATCTATGCAGTTGGAGATGCAAGTACGATCCTGCATTATGACGGCAACACATGGACCACTATGAATAGTGATAGGATATCAAATCTTTATAGTATTTCTGGCAATGCAGATAGCAGTGTCTTTGCCGTAGGCGCTGGAGGCACGATCTTACGCTATGAGAATAATACATGGGCCTCAATGACAAATGGCAAAAAAACTAATTTGTTGGGAGTGTTAGGAAACTCAAAAGATGTCATCCTTGCCGTTGGCGATGATGGTACTGTCTTGAAGTATGATGGCAATTCATGGAACTCCATGGATACAGGATCGAATAGTGCTCTGAACAGTGCCTGGATCAGTCCTGACAACGATATCTTTGCCGTTGGATATAATGGCATGATAATGCACTACACACCCGGCATATGGAGCACAATGGAAAGTGGAACGACCTCCACCCTTATGGGAATTTGGGGGGCCTCATCGAATGATATTTTTACAGTAGGTTCCAATGGTTTGATCTTACATTATGATGGCAGCATATGGAACTCGATAAACAGCAATACGACATCTAACCTTAATAGTATTTGGGGAACATCGAGCAGTGACCTGTTCGCTGTTGGAGAACATGGGACCATTCTTCATTTTAACGGTACCGCTTGGACCAAAATGTCAGAAAGTATTGACAAGACTTTTGTTGACAAAACTTTGATGAGAATCTGGGGTACCTCAGCAACTGATGTTTATGCAGTCGGAGAATCAGGAACAATCCTCCACTATGACGGGAAATCCTGGAACACCATGAACAGCGAGACATCCTCTCTCCTCAATGGAGTATGGGGAACTTCAGGCAGTGATGTTTATATCGTTGGTGAATTGGGGACAGTCCTACACTATGATGGCAGCACATGGAGTAACATGAATAAGGGGACGAATAATTCTCTCAGCATGATTTGGGGAAGCTCACCAACCAATATCTTTGCAGTAGGAGATGCAGGGACAATTCTTCACTATAATAAAAATAATGGAGAAACACAGGCATCATTACCTTCATCGATTTCAAAACCTGATGTTTCCGTTTCTACGACAGCTCTCCCCTACGAAACCGCCCCCTTGTCACTCGCAGACAACTCGAAAGGGTCCTCATTTTCTTTAGAGAAAATTCCCAATACTGGAGCAACACTTACTCCAAATATACAGAATCAAACATCCAGCAATCCTGAATCTAAAACCGAGACCTTACCCGTTATGGAGCAATCAGATCCTGGCGCTAAAAACAAACTTGCTTCTGCCTCAGTCTCGCTGCCTCACCAGGATTATGCAGACGACAAGGACATGACAAAAATTGATAGTTCGAAAGATAGCAATGCAGGTATTGAGCCGGTTACAATACAAGACGCACAACCTTCAAAAACCGGTGACACCATCGACCAGACTGCAACCAGCAAACTTACAATCCATGCAGAAGAGGAAACATTACCTTCCAAGATGCATATCTCTCAGTCACCAACAGCAGAAGCTGAAAACAATCACGACGATAGCACCCCATTGAAAACTGGTATCGAAAATAATGAATCAGTCCCGATTATCTCTCAATCAAATCAGTTGAGTACCGATGACGTCCAGGAAGCCGGTGATAGAAGCAACATCACAACCGATATCTCAACATCTAAAAAAGCCCTTGATGTCTCCTTGCCTTCACCGAAGCAGATTAAAGTCCCTTTAGCTTCATACATACTTGCAAGTAATGACGGTAGTGCTCATCATGTCCTTGAAAATGGCATGTTCCCCTACAGCACAGGAACGATAAAGAAAAACAACGAATCATTGCCTAATAGTAATGTAGTTAAGAGGGAAGAAGGTGAAAAAGTCAGTTCTCAAGCTGCTTATGCTTTGTATAATTATTTCTTCCATTTTATACCCCTCTTTGTTTTTATGTGTATCTTGTTTATCAGCATTTTCAATCTGTACAGAAGACGCATGAGCGATTGATTATCTCAATATCATTCTTGCGCCTAAGATGGTTCAATATTACTTGATTCAAATCGTAACAATTATATATTGTATGTTACCCATCCTTCATAGATCTCATTAGTGATATTTCACTTGATAAATTATTTTCTAATTAGTAACATCATAATAACCATAGTTACCTATTTAGCTTGAGGTGTATAGATGGATGATGAAATGATTAAAAAGAATTTTTTGCTACGCCCCTTTTTGAAACAGTGTCTCAATGAATATTGGAACGAAATAAAAATACATAGTAACTATTCTTGGAAAAAATATACTGCATGTCTGCTGATGATTACAGATATAAGCCTAAATGAGATATCTCAATTTACCGGCGTCTCTTATGGGCTCTTAAGAAAATGGAGATCAGAGACTCCTTTTAAACAAATGATAAATAAACATAGAGAAGAATATCTTGACCTATTTAATATATTCATCACGGACATATTAAAAACACCCTATGTAAAAGAAAATGACATCTTATCTTCATGGCATAATAAGCGGGAGATTTTGCTGTCGGATCCAGAAAAATTAGCTTCAACAGAAGAGATGCTAGCGAACTTGGAATCTCAAGTAGAATATGGGATAAACCCTGAACTCAATATACTCATGATGAATCTATTGTTGGATAAATACAAAGACAATGAATATGTAGTCACGTTATTTCGCTATCCCATCATCTCCGACTTAATCGATGTCCATACAAAAAAAGGGTGCAATAATGTGTTACTACCGTTCCTTCAGATGTACATCGATTGGTGTCTTCGCCGGACACCCAACAGCTTTAATGGTCATTCTGAAAAAAAGGTACTTGCATTTACTTTGAATAAAATGAAGGAATATCTTGATGCAAACAGATAATGACAGCATAAATGAGTTGTTATATCACATTTCTTAATCAGAATTATGGCCTGATTCCACATAATCTTTACTAGCCTATGAACAAGATGATGTAACTGGAGTTTCCTGAGTTTTCAAATTAACCCCACTCACTCCAGGAAGCTGAAGCACAGTTGGAACTCGGGATATTTTGGTTTTGCCGTCTTGTTGAATCCGGTTTTATCGGAGAAGAGGAGCTTATAGAGCCCATCAGCGATGGCATAATTGAAAAAGGTGGGGATGCCGAAGAACCTCTTGGATACGATATACACTCTCTCAACCAGCATTTTGAGTCTCAGGTTATCCCCTAAATATACTGCCGCGAAATAGCTGACGGCAAGGACAAGGACCACCATGTTCCGGATACTGGTGTAATGGCGCACCCGGATATCTTCAAGATTGTAGCACTGCTTGATGTACCTGAAGGATTCATCGCATTTCCAGCGGGTGAGGTATATCTCAATGATTCTCCAGATGGTCTCGCGGTCCTTCAGGTGAACCGGGCAGCTTGTCAAAAGCATCATCGGCTCCTTGCCGAACCCTTTCGCCACCACGAGAAACAACGGAGCATCATGGCCGGGTAGTTTCACCACCACGGCATTGTAGAAAACGCTTGCCTGGCGTTCTTTCCCTTCCTCATACTTGATCATGACCGCTTCATGCGGACAGGGCAAGGCCGTGGCAAGAAAGTGACAATTCTTTTTGACGCCTTTATGGATGAGATCTCTGTTCTTCTTAAGACGGATCACAAACCGCTTCGCCTTCCCCTTTTCAAGAAATTTGTCATAGAGCTTACCCCTGTCCCCTCCGCGGTCGATGGCATAGATACCTTTGCTCCCCACATGGGCGCTCACGGTGTCGATCACTTTGAAGAGCTGATCGTTCTCGCTCTTGAAATCCTCGGCTTCCTGCGAATATGCCTCCAGGTACAACGGTATCACCTTCTTATGCTCAATGTCCGCGGCCACTCCTTTGCAGAGCCAGTACCCCTCACCAATCTCATGTTCACTTCCATCATGTACCTTGCAGAGACACTCCATCTTCGAGGCATACTTCTTACGGATATCTCCAGGATCTATGGCTATCACCATATCATCAAGCACCTTCGTGCTCCCAAGGCGGCATATCTCATGGTTGATCGCATCCGTAAAATCCCGATCATCCAGATTCCTCGATAACCGGTCCTCCGTCTTGATCAGGGGTATGGCCTCATTCAGGCTACGACTCACACTGGACAACTTGATATCCTTCCCGGCCTGTATCCCATACACCATCTCTCGAATGAGCTTCTGCTTCGACTTGGGTAATCCCTTGGAAATGATTCCTGAGAATCTCGTTATCTGCCCTTTTATATCCGCTGCTATCCTGGAGTTCCCGGCCATATCGTCTCCATCTCCTGTATGTGAGCTACTTTCTACCATATCAGCCGGTGAATCTCAGGAATCTTTTACGCTTAGACGTTGTTATCTTGATAAAATAAGCTTCTTACTTTATTTCAATAGGTTATCTACTGTTCAGTGATAAAACTCAGGAAACTCCAGGATGATGTAACGATTGCTATAAGAAATACAAGATTACAGAACATCACAAATTACACAAGCCGTACGAGAGCATCTTCACTACTGTAGCTCTATTGTATGATCAGACCTCAACTATTCTACTATATATTTCAGCTTATGCTTTCATCTCATTTGCAGGTATTATCATGCTGATTGCCTCAACCGGGCACTCCAAGGCACAGAAGCTGCACCCTATGCATGCTTTCATATCCTTGAGATATGGATAACCGTGAGGATTTCTTGAGTCATATGGCAAAGAAAGGGACAGACAATTTACCGGGCACGTCTCTATACACATAGTGCATGACATGCATTTTTTGACATTCACCTCCGGCCTCATCCACTGTGTACGTTTGATCATGGAACAGATTTGTCCATTCCGGTCAAGCACTGAAGTATGGGGGCATATCCTCCCGCAAGCACCGCACTCAATGCATACTAAAGGATCAATCTGATGGACCATTTTATTCTCACCGGTTATGGACATAACAGGGCAGACCTTCTTGCATGCCTGACAGCCGACACACGATTGGGTAATTGAAAATGACATCTCTCCTGCTCCTTTCTCAGCTGATCTCAATACCGAGCCTGGTCATGCACTGTTGTGTAGGCTTTCCCGTTGCCGCGTCCCACCCGAACTGTGCCCAATAATCACTCATCATTTGCTCTATTTTTACCGTTCTTCCCTTGTTGGCGCCATGGGTCAGAGGGGCCCTTCCAAGGGCACGTTCACTGAGTTTATTTGCTTGAGGATCGATACCGTGTTTAATATTAAAAGCCTGCTTCAGGGTCTGGATACGCTCCCCGATCGTCATGTACTCTTCGGGTGACTTGTTCCAGCCTGTAGCCGCGTTAAGCCAATCAAAGGTAGGTGTCCTCTTGATGCCCAGGAAGGCGCCGAACAAGCAAAGGCCTGCGCCATTTACAACGTTCATATACTTACTGCACACAGCGGATTCCTGTGCCTGCTTGTTACTTGCCTTATACCTGCTGCTCTTGAAGTAAAGCTGGAAAGGCAGTTTTTTCGGTATACCCCCGACCTTTTTCCAGAGCTGGAACATCTCATAATAGAGATAAGCACCAGTGGTGTGGCGCCCAGGTGCCGGTTCCACCGAATAAGCAACTGCAAAGCCGGGGTCCATCCTCCCATCATGCATGGCGGGTTCCTGGCCTCCTGCATGAATAGTATACTTTTCCGCTCCTTTGCCGATCTTACGGGATGCCGCCTTTGTACCGTCTGCCAGGATGTCTCCGATGCCATCCCTGTTGATCATCTTTTCAATGAGTGCAATTACACCCTTCGTGTTGCCCCAGCTTAGATCGATCCCGCCTGTGTCTTCTTTGGTAAGTATACCCTTCTCATAGCACTCCATTGCAAAAGCAACTGTTGCACCCGCTGAGATGGTATCCATGCCTGCCCTGTTCAACATCTCGTTGAGGTCGAAGAGGCTCTCCATATCCTCGTTCATACACAAGCCCCCGAGTGCGAGCACCGATTCATATTCCGGTTTGTGTGTCTCCATATCTTTATCTTTACCGGGCATTGCACAAATACCGCCGCATCCCAAGGGGCAAGAATAGCAGTGGAACTTGACCTTTTCATGACTATTGATAAGGTCAGGATTGGCTGACTTTGATTTCCTCATGGGCCAGTCCTCATTACTGCCCTTCCAGTTCTTTATGGGGGAATCCCCCCATTCAGGAGACATCTGGTTCAGGCCGCCTGTCCCCCATTTACGAAGGAGCATCTTATAGATCATACCATCCATGGCCATGGCCGTGGGAAGCAGACGTAACAGCGCGCCGAGGTACCCCATCAAAGCACCCGGGCCAAGAGGAAGTTGGAACTGTACCCATTTATTGCACATTGTGCTCAGCCGATTCACTTCACTTCTATTATGAGGTCGAATCCGCTTCTTCCCATCCAACACAATCGCCTTGAGCCTCTTGGAGCCCATTACCGCACCAAGACCCGAACGTGCCGCGAGCCTTCCCTTCTCATTACTTATCCCGGATATCAAGGAGAGGCGTTCACCTGCAGTACCTATGGAAGCGATCCGAGCCCCTTCACCGAATTCTCTTTTAAGAAGCTCCTCGGTCTCTACCGTATCTTTTCTCCACAAATGCATTGCATCTCTGAGTTCAGCCCTGCCATTCTTTATATATAAGATCACAGGCTTCTCACTGATGCCTTTGAAAAAGATCCCATCATATCCACATCGTTTTATAGCAGGGGAAAAAGAGCCTCCACAGTTTGCATCCCCCCATCCACCGGTGAGCGGAGATTTCCCCACAACCATCCATCTTCCTGAGAATAGGCTCCCGGTACCGGTCAGGAGACCTGATACGAATCCTAGAATATTATCGGGACCCAACGGATCAGCACCTGCCGGGATTCTCTTATATAAAAGATAAGAGGCCAGACCGAGTCCTGATAGAAATCTTTCATAGATCTCTTCCGGTATGATTTCTTCTTTGATAGCTCTGGTTGTCAGATCCACCATTAAGATCTTTCCCATGTAGCCTCGGTCCATATCTGCCCCCTCATATATTGTTATTCTTGATATGGCATGAAAGTTCCTATCCCTCAATGACTATGTATCATGCCCAATTCAACGGTTTCTCCAGCGCCTTGCGGGCAAAGATAGCTGCGCCCAGGGCCCCGATGATCTGGGGGTCAACCGGCAACGAGGTTACTTCCATATTGATGATCCTGGTAAGGGCCTTGAGAAGGCCCAAATTCTTGGCACAACCCCCGGTGACCGTTACCTGCGGCTGCATACCGATGCGCTTGAGCAGGGTGAAGCACCGCTTGGACACGGCCGTCTGGATGCCTGCGGCTATCTCTTCCGGCGGATTTTTTCTGGCCAGGAGGCTTATCACCTCGCTCTCGGCAAAGACGCTGCACTGGGCCGTGACCGGCATGATCTTCCTGGCCTTCAGAGAAAGATCCGAGAACTGTCCCAGGTCCATGCGGAATATCCTGCTCATGGCCTCGAAAAAACGCCCGGTGCCGGCCGCGCACTTGTCGTTCATGGCGAACTCAAGGACAGATCCGTCACCGTCCAGTGCAATGGCCTTTACATCTTGGCCCCCGATATCGATGATGGTCTTGATGAGAGGATTGCATGAGAAGGTGCCCATGGCATGGCAGCTGATCTCCGAGATATTCTTATCGGCAAAGGCCACCTCGTTTCTCCCGTAGCCGGTGCCCACCAGGTAGGCGATGTCCCGGTAGCTGTCCATATCCGGAACCTGGGCGCAGGCCTTCTCCAGGGCAAGCACCGAGGTCAGCTCCGGGTCGATCTCGCTCGGGACAATGGAGGAGGCAATGATGGAGCCGTTTTCATCAAGGATCACGGCCTTTCCTGTTGTAGAACCCACGTCGCATCCTCCGAAATACCTTGCTGCCATATCTGTCTCCCTATCGTTATGGTGTCGTTAAATAATTTTATATATCAAGCATCCATCCCTTGCCCTGCACCTTGGCAACCACTTTTGCCGTACGTAAAAACGTGGACCGGAACGCATCGCTCATGAGGGCCTTCTTGACCGGTGAAAGTCTCATAAACCCACCGATAAATAATCTCATGAATTTCTGGGTAACACTGTGGGGGTTGTCGAAGATCTGGTTCTGGATATTCCCCCTCTCAAGGCTCAGCAGAATTATCCTCTCGAATGTCGTTTCAGGGTGTATTACCCTGCTGCCGCGGTTTACCATCCCCATGGCATCGAGGGGGCATTTCGATGCACATACCCCGCAGCCCACACACATCCGGGCATCAACCACGGCCTTCTTTTTCTTCGGGTTTTTCGGATCATTTGCAGAAACCAGGCTTGTTGCATTGACCGGACAGAGATCCACGCATTTCCCACACCCTTTACAAAGGGCTTCATCAATAGTTGAGAGAAAGTTGGATGTAACAGCGCTGTTCATAAAGCCGAATTTGTTCGCCCCGGCCAGAAAATTACAGCAGCATTTACAGCAGTGACAAATAACCATTGGATTCCTTTGAGTATTATCAGCACAGAAGACAAGGCCAAGTTCCTTTGACCGTACAAAATTCTCCAGCATTTCAGTTTTCGATACCTCCCTGGCAAGATTATGTCTGATGGCATAGTCCGCCCCTATGCCGAGAGGGCTGCAATTTTCCAAAGGGGCGTCACATTCCTTTTCCCCATTCTGAAATTTTTCATTTCTGCATGAGCATAACCCGATGGCAAAGCGATGAGAATTCTCAATGAGAGAGGAGGCCCTTTCATAGTCAAAGAATTCAATGCTCTGGGTAGGTCTTATTGTTTCTTCCACAGGGATCACCCTCAGCACGGAAATCTGTTCATCGTGTGAGAAATTTGCAGGGTAGAAATCATTGAAGTATTCCTGAAACAACTTTGCACAGGCCTTCTTGTCATGATTGTTGCCGGTTCTCATCATGGTGAATTCAAATAACCCGATGAGCATGGGAGATGGCATGTAGTAAAATTGACCATCGTCCTCATTGAAGAGATCCAGTACCAGGCCTTTCTTGCCCAGGCCTTCCAGGATGCCCTGCAAACGGATTTTTTCAATGCCAGTTACCTTGGCGATCCTGTCCAGAGAAGACAGGGTGTAGGGCATCTTGACCACCGCATCCGCTTCTTCAGTGGTATAGAGTTCTTTCAGGATACTGTGGAAGGTCTCGTTCCAGGGCGTTCTGACCGTGAGGTCATCAATCTTCTTTCCCAGGGTGCGATAAACGTCCGATTCATTATTATGGATCATATGTCACTCCTTATTGATCGAGGCGCTGCGCCTTCATGACATTCTCCATGAAGAACTCTACCTGGTTCATCATGCCATCTTTGGAAACGATGCGTGGATCGAGCAGGTCGTAATCGAGGATGAGTAACGGTATCTTCTTTTCGCGGCATTTCTCCCGCAGGATGCCGTTCATGGCCTGGCCGCTCTTGCAGCCCACGTGGTTTGCCACCCACACCATGTCGAGGTCGAACTGTCTGTACATGCGGAAGATATCGTCCAGGTAATTCTCCGCAGGACCCCTGGTGTGACGGACCATAGGACCCTGCATAATGGTGTTGGCCAGACCCCGGAGCATGGTATCAGGCGACGAGGTGTCTATGGGGGCGTGGTGGTGATAGGTCATGCTGTCATTGATGAGGGTTACACCAAAGGCACGCTCGCTCCTGTTGAAGATGTCGATGAAGTGGGGAAAGGGCGGGTTCCAGAGCACTGCCCTGTACCGCTCGTATTTCGTGGCTGGAATCCCTGCCGCAAGGTTTTTCCGTGCCATTGCAACCAGGGACTCGAAGTGTTTTATGGATAGCTTGTGCCCGGCAAAGAGGTTGAAATGCCACATATGGCTCAGGAACACGGCCTCGGCGGCCAGCGGGGCGGGTTTCATCCGGATCATGTCCCACAGCTCCAGCTCAAGCTCCAGCATGCGGTTGCGTCCCTCGCAGATCTCCTTCAGTTTGTCCCAGTCCATGCGGCCGGGCGTGTGTTCCTCAAGCCATGCGATCATCCCCTTCAAATCGTCGGCAAAGAGCTTATCCGCCCGTTCATTGTAAAAAATCGAGGGGACATCCAGGCGATAGATGGGCGTGCCATGCTCCCTGTGTATAAGGGCGTATGAGGCCATGCCGGCGTCACAGGGCATATTGGAGCTTACCATGGCAATGCCCTTGGGCATATGACCCTTGAGGACCATGCCCACGGTGGCCTTGGGCAGGCTGCAGGCATCGGGATTGATACCGGCATTTTCCGCCTCGTCTATGTATTTGAGGTCACTCTGGGCTGATAGAATCGGCAGCAGGATACCCATGGCCTCCAGTAGCCAGACCTTCAGGCCCATGGCACGGGCGATGTCGGGCGGTACCATCTCCTCGTTTATGATGAGTCGGTCCTGGTGGTAGAACAGGTCTTCCAGGTTTTCAGCCAGCGTAACAGCAATGGTGTGTATGGTCATGCAGATGGATTCGAGGTATAACCCGCTCCGCCCCCGGGTGAGACGGCGCATCAGGCCCGTCACCTTTAAGAGGTGCAGCATCCACGGATAGCGCCAAAGTTCTCGCACAAAACCAGGCCCCCTTCTGATGACAAGTTTAGCAATACACATCCAGATGAGCAGCCAGTATTTCGCGTAGACCAGAAAATCTCCGGCAGAAAGGGCACTCATGTCATGGAAAAAAACAACCAGAGAATGTTGGAAAAAGTGCTTTACCCGGCCGGGCACGCTCCGAAGGGATAATTGGAAAAGTCCGAGATTGTCATTCCCGCGGAAGCGGGAATCCAGTCTTTTAAA
The DNA here is from genome assembly GCA_963798485.1 of uncultured delta proteobacterium. GTDB lineage: Bacteria > Desulfobacterota > Desulfomonilia > UBA1062 > UBA1062 > MWEI01. Next base: position 32,864 of record CAWCTR010000014.1, read on the forward strand.
AAACTTCTGGACCCCCGCCTTCGCGGGGGTGACACTCTTTTTTATGTTTTGCAATTGGGTTAAAATTATGGGTTTTGCCATAATCAGTATGTCTTTTGGTGTCATTACCTATCCTCCCGCCTGCACATCATTTGCCCATACTTTCGATAAAGGCCTGGACCCGGGTACGCTGCTGTCCTTCAGAACCCAGACGGTATTCCCGTTCCAGCTTCAGCACCGGTATCCCCTCTTTGCGCAAAGCGCTTACCATGGGCATTGCATCCACACCCCAGAGGTCGCAGAACTTGATGATCTCGATGATTACGCCGTCCACCTTGTATTCCTTTACGGTGTCTATGATGGTTTGCAGCCTGCGATCGAAATCTTCCATCATCCGCGGGCACAAGGTCTTCTTGAAGGAATGTTCGGCAAGGGTCCTGAAGGGATCACCCTTCATCTCTATGGGCATGAGCCCGGGGATGGAGCCGGTACAGAAACGGTCCGCCACAACAAGACCGCCTTGGGACTCAATGACCCTAATGAATTCCGGGTCGTGAAGATGCCCGCCCACCACCATTAAGCGGGCTCGGTAATTGTGGGTGCCATGGAGATTTTCTATCTCTTTTTTGTAATCAAGTATTTTCGGGAGGATCAGATCCTTGGGCGATACCAGTGAAGCCATGAGCAGCCCGTGGAACTCGGTGCCGGTGATGGGCGGGTTCGGTTTTTTACGCAGCTCGCCGATTGATTGTATGACTTCTGCAAAGTTGTTCCACTCATCAATGGCCTTCATGAGAGAGCTGTCGCCCATATCCACGCCGAAGTGCGACGAGAGCCGCTCAGCGAGCATCCTGAGCTCCTCGGCCATCCAGGCAGTAGTGACCTCGTTCACCTTGCGGGGCACATCGAGAACATGGTTGAAATCGGGTTTCTTGAGGTACTCCAGGTTATCATAGAGCCGTTGCATGTGTGCACATGAGGGGACGAAGATCCACCCCTTTATCAGGTCAAACCGGTCGTCCATGGCGAATTCGAGGAGGCTGCGCACATAGGAGCAGGTGAAGTTGGAAAGATAGTTGTCTGCGATCTCGGTGCCGGCAACCCCCGGGGCCCGCAAACGTACGGGAAACAGTCTGTCTGCCATGAGGAGGGCCTCGGGCACGAAGGAGCAGGAATACCCGATGGGTATGCGCCCGTTCAGGGCAGCCTGTTCGACCAGGCTGTTCTGCGGGGTTTCAAGAAGACCTTCGAATATACGCATCGTCTTACCGGTCGTCGTCATAACACTTCCCCCGGTTCCATTACCGCAGGATGGTGGACAATGTGACTCTTTCATGGCAACAACCCGACCTTCTCGAGGATGTGTGCGACCTTAACAAGAGCAGGTGAGGTTTCAGGCATGCCGGTCAGCGGTTCGCCCCTGAAGTCCAACGATCTGATCAGGTCATCGTCGTCAAGCCATCCGTACATTTCAAGGTCTGTCCTGCGCCTGATGTCGTCCACCTCGGAGAGGTCCCTCACCCTGTTGAGAACGAGCCCCATGCCCTTGAAGTCAACAGCCTTCTTCTCGTTCGCAACGTGCGCTATGGTATTAGCAACGCCAAGACCTTTTACCGAGGTGTCCGACACCAGGACCAGGTGGTCCACGGTCTTCATCACCCGCCTGTTGATCTGCTCGATGCCCGCCTCTCCGTCGATGAGCACGATATCAAACCGGCAGGCAAGGTCACCTATGATATCCTTGAGGAGGTTGTTCACCTTGCAGAAGCAGCCTTCGTCCTCAGGCCTGCCGATGGACAGGAGGGCGTATCCGTCACGCTCATGGAGGGCATCGAAGACCTCATAGTCCAGGAGCTTGAGAGTCTCCCGGCCACCCTGGAGCCCGCCTTTCCGGATGTCTGCAACCAGTCCCTTTCTGATGTCGTCAACGGTCTTTTTCACGGTAATGCCCAGGGCCGATGCCAGTCCCACGGCCGGGTCCGCGTCTATGGCGAGGATCTTCCGCTCGTTCCCGCCGGCCAGCAGCTTCACCATGAGGGCCGCAACAGAGGTCTTGCCGACCCCCCCCTTGCCGCACAGCGCGATGATCTTTGTATCAGTCATGCAATACCCCTCGTGGAGTTTATTTCCAGCGCTCTTTCTGTCTCCTCAAGGACAGTGACCGCCGACTCCGCATAACCATCCGCCCCGTACTTTTCTGCCAATTGCCGGTCCAGCGGGGCTCCGCCTACCATGATAACCGTCCCCGGGCACTTCTGTCTTATTGTTCTGATTATGTCCGGCATACAGACCATGGTTGTGGACATCATGGCCGACAGAGCCAGGATCTCGGCTTTATTTTCGAGAACTGCACGCCCGAACTCTTCTGCCCTCACCTGCACACCCAGATCAACAACCCGGTAACCGCATGCCCTGTATACCCCTGAAATTATGCTCTTGCCTAAATCGTGCGGGTCACCCTCGACCACGCCTATGACGATGGTCAAAGCCCCCTTATCTCCGGCGTCTCCGAATTCAGAGAGTTTCGCCAGCCCCTGTGTCGCTGCATCGATACAGAGGAGGAATTCGGGCAAAGAGGTATGATTCGACATCAAATTCCTTCTCAGAAGGTTGAGACCATCGAGGATAGCGTGGCGCACATCTTTCGTGGAAAGACCGGAATCCATCGCTCTGGTCGTCAGCACCACGGTTTCATCCACCTGGTAAGCAGCTACCGCTGCTTCGATATTTTCCATAAGTCCAACTTCTCTCTTATCCATCCGGGTCCCTCTTTTCATCTATACACCTCTACTGCCTTGACCATGGCATATGCATTTTCAAGGGGGGCATTCTGGGGGAACTCGCAGCCGGGTGAAAGGATATAACCCCCGCCGGGAGCGAGGTCATCGATCTGTTTCCTGCATTCCTCCATGACATCGTAAGGGGTGCCGCGCGTCAGCAGCGGGGTGTCTATCATGCCAATCAGCACAATGTGGTCTCCATAACGTTTCTTCAGCTCCTTACGGTTCGAACAGTCGTCCGGGAGGTGTGCGAAGCTTATTGCACAGGGCTCCATGCTTCGAATCTGTGCATCGAAATAAATCCCGTGACCGCAGTTGTGCACACCCACCAGGCAACCCTTTCTTCGGATTGCCGAGGCTATTTCCCGCGCAAACGGCCCCTCGATCTTTTCCCAGAGCCCCTTTGACAACCCGTTCCATGATGCGAAGAGGGTGTCGATTACAACCATAACCACCCCGACGTCGCACTGCGCTTCTGCAAATTCAATGAGCACACCCGTGATGGCTTCACACGCTGCCATGACATCCCCGGGTTGAGTAACACAGTCCTTGAAGAGTTCCTGTGTCCCTCGCATCATGTTGAGCACACCCAACGGGCCGAAAAGAAATCCGGCTACAAACCCTTTGAGGCCTATCCTGCGAACCATTATGGATAGCGCCTTGGCATGCCCCTGCATGCGTACGGCATGCTTGAAATCAATCGGCTTGAGCTTTCTGTAATCCTCAATGTTCTTGATCACAGGGTTCGCGTAGTCGGGATGTGCGGTAGAGTTGTCCGGGTAAATAACCTTCTGTCCGAAATCGGCGGCCTCTATTGAGAGGTCCACCAGTGCGACCAAGCCGTCACCGCCGATGAGATTGAACCCGGCCAGAAAGGACTCCGCAGCAATTACGGGGTCGGCGCAGAACTCCGCATAGGTGTTTCCGATAAGCCGTCTGCCTGCGCCGCATATTATGGGGCAGCAGGGGACACGGTCCGGCTCCTTGTGCCGGAGAGTCACCAGCATCCTCTCGAAATTTGTAAGGTTGCTGATGCGTCCCCTGGCACTGCATAAGCCCCCTGCAGCATCCAGAATGAAATCCGGCAGCAACGCGGGCGAGGGGGGTATCCCTTCAGCAAGGGTCTTGAGTGCCCTCCAAATATCCTTTGTGTCAGCCATGCAGTGCCTCTTTTGATTTTTCCATGAGTTTATCCCTCATGCCTTTAAGTCCGTCGGCCTCATCGCACACATCCTGGTAGTCACAGCTCCCGCACTCAAAATCCATTTCCGAGGCCATCTTGTTCATGGCAGCGATAATCTTCTCCGCAGGAACGGTGATCTCCTTGAGCCTGCGTACATCATCCGTGCTGGAGGTGAAGAAGATCACCTCCACAGCCTTCACATAGGGCCTGTCTCGAAAAAGTCTTATCAGTGATGAACCCAGGGTCCTGGCGGAGAAGCCGCGTGAGAGAGCATCGCGGCTGATCCTGCACCATTCCCTCATGTACTGGGACACCGCCCGCATCATGAACCCTTTGAGGTCGAGCTCGTAGCGGAGGAAATCCATGTCCTTGTGCCTGTCATAGGCATTGTCCTCGTCGAATCCCTCCACCCCTGCCAGCACTACCTTGCCGAAGGCCAGGCTCTTGCCCATGCACTCCGGGAAGTCCGGGCCCACCAGCGTTATCCTCCCGTCAGTGATACGTGAATGATCCCCGGTCCACAGGAGGCAGGATACGGAATCCATTTCCGGGCTGCCCAGTTCGAGTCCCATGTCCTCCTTCAGGACGATGTTCCTGCCCCCGCCTGGCGGCCACCCGTAATTCAAGGCCTCGATCCATGTCCTGCAAGAGGACCTTGTATCCACAAAGGTCCGCACCGCCTCGATGGTATGGTTAAAGAGCTCCATGGGCCGGTCACTTCCCCTTGCCGGCAGCCTGGCGGGCAATGAGTGCCGCACCCAGGGCCCCGATGATCTGCGGGTCGGTCGCTATCTTCCTGAGCTTCACCCCCAGGGCCTCCTCAAGGGCCGCGAACATGCCGATGTTTTTTGCCACCCCTCCGGTCATGGTGATTTCGCTTTCGAGCTCTATACCCCTGGCAAGAGCAGCCACCCGGTGGGCCAGTGACTTGTGCAGCCCCGCCACGATATCGGGGAGGTTGTTGCCTGCATTGATCAGCGAGATGATCTCCGTCTCTGCGAAGACCACGCACTGGTTGGAGATGGAAAGGGGGTTCTTTGCCGTGGAGGATATTTCTCCCATATCTTCGAGATTGACCCCCATTGCCCCTGACATCACCTCCAGGAACCTGCCCGTGCCGGATGCACACCGGTCGTTATAGGCAAAACGGATGACATTGCCGCGCTCATCCAGCCTGATGGCCTTGGCGTCCTGACCACCGATATCGATCACCATATGTACTTCAGGCATGAGCCACTGGGCCCCTTTGCCGTGGCATATGATCTCCGACTCCACGGCATCGGCAAAGGGGATGGAGTTCCTGCCGTAGCCCGTGCCCACGCAGTATGAGATGTCTGCCAGACAAAGCCCTGCCTTATCGAGGGCCTTTTCCATCACCTCCCGGGCCGAATCCCCGGGCTCGGGCCGTGCGAATATCACGTGCGAGGCCAGTACATCGCCATTCTTCATGATGAGGGCCTTGGCGCTCAAAGAGCCGACGTCACATCCTGCGGTAAACATTAATCCCCTCCCATCTTCTCTTTGGCAAATACGGCAGCCCCCAGGGCGCCCATGACCTGAGGGTCCACCCTGAGCCTGCGCATGGGCACGCCCAGCTGTTTTTCCATGGCCTCGAGCACCCCGGCGTTCTTTGCAACACCGCCAGTCATGCACACATCCTTCTCAACACCTACTGACTTGGCCAGGATCGCAATCCTGGCCGCCATGGCCTGGTTGATGCCAGAAGCCAGGTCTGCCTTTGAGGTGTTCGAGTTGAGATGCATAATGACCTCGGCCTGGGCCCAGGCCGTGCAGGTAGCAGCCAGGGTGATGGGGTTTCTGGCTTGTGCGGATAGGCTGCCAAGGTCGTCCAACTCCAGGCCGAGGAGTTTTGCCATGACCTCAAGGAACCTGCCGGTACCCGACGCGCACTTGTCATTGGTGATGAACCTGACGATGTTTCCCTTCTCATCGAGGCGGATGGCCTTGCAGTCCTGCCCTCCGATGTCGATGACGGTCCTCACCGATTGCAGGAGCCAGTGGGCGCCCTTGGCATGGCAGGCGATCTCGGAGACGGCCTTGCCCACAAAGGGTATCCGCTCCCTGCCATAACCGGTCCCTACGCAGAACCCGATGTCCTTCATGGTGAGCCCGGCAGTGCTCAATGCCATATCCATAACTTCAGGCGCGGATTTTTCAGGGTTGAAGGATGAGGGGATCAGCGCATGGCTGATGACACGAGTGTTGTTGAGGATCACCGCCTTGGTGGTCAGTGATCCCACGTCACAGCCTGCAACGATCATGACAAAATCCCCCTTACGTGCATGAACTCGCTGATCTTGTCCACACAGTGCTCCCATGATGCGACCCTGTCGTCGAAGGCATCGGCAAAGAGCAGCATGGTCGGCAGGCCTTCGCGCTCGCAATCGCGCTGGATAAGCTTGTTCGCGCCCCAGCTGTTGCGGCACCCCATGCTCCCTACATAGACAAGGAAGTCGGGCTTCATGATCTTCGACATGAAGAGGAGGTCGTCGCGCCACATTCCTTTCGCGTCATACGGCCCCCTGAGCTGTTTGACCATGGGCATGCGGGAATTGAGATCTGCCAGGGAGTCGATCATGGTGTCAAGGGTGGAGGTGTCTATATGGTAGGTCTCGTCTTCGCGGCCCTTTGTATATTCATGGCCCTCGTTCCAGAAGTTGAATATGAGTGTAGGCAGGAGGCTGATATCCTGGGAATCGACCCATTCCCAGAACCGTGCATCCGTGGTGTAGTGGTCGATGTAGCACATGAGGAGCCGTGCCCGCTCCTTTTTCGAACCCGTGCCGGCATACCCGTGTGCTGCATTTTCACGTACGACTTTGAGCATGGACTCGAGCACGGCGGTGTATGATTTCCTGCCCGGCATGCTAAGCCTTCCGGCATAGATGAACAGGGTGAAGATGGGAGGGACCGGGCATGGTCTGAGCCTCATGAGGTCATAGAGTTCGATAGCGAGCTCATCCTGGCGTTTTTGCTCTTCGAGGAGATCTTTCAGCTTGTCCTCGTTCAGGCGTGACCCCGATTGCTCCTCGATAAAGGAGATGAGGGCCTTGTAGTCCTTGCGGTGATAGTCGTCGATCCTCTCCCCCGTGAGCTTTGAGGGAAAGTTGAGCTGGAACATGGGGAGGTCGAGGTAGGATGAAAGAAATTGGACCGCATTGCCATTCGTATCGCAGATGCCGGGAGATCCGCAGATGAGAAAATCGGGCTTCTCGGCAAGGCCTGCCAGGTACGCCCCGAACGACCCGCGCTGGGCAGAGCAGGATGTCTCGGTGAATCCCACCTCGCAGCAATAGTCCATGTACTCGGCCGTACCCTTCCTCAGTACCAGCGTACCGAATACGGTCATGATCTCCGCCCAGGCGGGCACCACGTTGTCAAAGGCGAAAAGCAGGTGTTTTGCCGAGACAAAGGTGCCGAGGCACAGCTTCTTCCCCTGATCATGCGCGGTCATGACGTCGGTGAGGTATTCGGCCGCCATCTTCATGAAGAGCACGCCTGGCTCTCCGTGCCGTAACATCGCGCCCAGGACGTTCTTGAAGTTCGGTATGACCCGTTTCAGGCCTTCATACTCTTTTTGAGTCCCGTCAAGGGATGCTGCAGCAGCACTGATTGTGGACCAGAGCATCCAGTCGTAGTTATACTCGCGCGTTTCCTTCTTCATACATGATACCTCCTCAAACTGAGATCCTCTCCATAAAAGCATCAAGGCGCATCATGATCCTGCCCGTCTCCACCAGGGGGCCGTACTCTCTCTCGAGCCGCATGCAGGGGATGCCTGCGGCCTCGAGGTCGCGCTCAAGCACACCGTTCTCCGAACCGTGAAGGTCGCAGAAGCGCACGTTCTGAAGGATGACTCCGTCTACCGAGGCCTTGTTCACGAGGTCCATGATGTAGGAGCGCCGGTCCTTGTAATAGCCGAGCATGCGCGGGCAAATGCTGTTGTTCAGATAATGTGAAGCAAGCGTATGGACGGGGTCTGCCTTATCATCCACCAGGTTTGCATAGGTGCGTGACCCGAAGCATACGGTGTCTGCAACGACAATGGCGCCGCCATCCTCGACCAGCCTGATGAAATCCACATCGTCATTGGCGCTCCCGATAAGCATGAGGCGCTTCTTATGGTCCGATACGGACGGCGCCTTCTCAAGAGAGGCAATGATATCTTCGAGCATGGTTCCCCAAACCTCGCGCGGCATGGCATGGCCTGCTATGAGGATTGCCATGGCATCCGATCCCGTGATGGGAACCTCCTCATGGTACCTGAGACCGTCGAGTTTATTCAAGAGAACCCTGCCCTGGTTGTAGACCTTGATGGATTTTTTCAGTGCCTTGTCCGTGATCTTGACCTTGAAGTGTTTTTCCAGGGTGGCGATCATATCCTTGAGCTCTTGTGCGTAAAAATCGATGCTGTAATCCACTGACTTGTGAGGTACCGAGAAGTACTCATAGTATTCCGGCAGGGTGCCCGGGTAATCTTCGCTCGCCTTTCTCCAGCACTCCTCCAGCCTGCGCATGGAGTCACAGCCGTTACTGATGATGGCGCCGTCTAAAAACGTATACGAACCCTGCCCTGCGAGCTGAAGCATGCACTTTGGCAGGCTGCAGTTTACCGGACCGAAGTATGAATCACCGATGGAGACTTTCGTGGTGCCGACACCGCGTAATCTGAAGGGAAGCAGCCCTGCGGCATGAAGGATCTCTTCGGGTATGAAGGTGCACGAGTAACCCACAACCTTGCCCCCGTCCTTCTTCCACTTCTGTATAAATTCATTATTCAAGCCCGTTGCAGCACTTTGAAGTTTATCCATCATTTTCATTTCTCACCCCCTGCTGCCTGCGGCCAGGGCTGTCCTTAAAGACTCCATGGCCTGCTTGTGCTCCGGACTCGCATAGCCCTCATCAGGGCTTATCAGCTCACTTAAGGACTTGATGAAAAGCGGCATCACGGTTGTTGCCAGGGGCTTGATGGCAGCAACCACATCGGGGACCATCCATTGGACAGTTCTTTTGATCTCTTCGGAATCCAAGGAATCTACTACCCCGCTCAAGGTGTTGCTTACGATGTCCGGCTTGGCATCATGGATCCTGTTCGCGACCCTGCATGCAGTATTCACGAGGCCGGCTATCTCGTAGGTGTCAAGATCCGACATGCTCTCGGATACAGCCGCCTTCAGGCCATCAGGGTCGATCTCCTCGATGATGCCTAGTTTGCGGGATTGAGCTTTGATGTCGGAGGTCTTCATTGACCCAAGAGATGCCAGGCAGGATAAGGTTATTTCGGGATTGTCAGTGAGTGCCTCTGCCATGGCATTTGCTATGGCCCCCCTGTCCTGGGCGAATATGATGCGGATCTTTTTCGCCAGCTCCGGGTCCATCTCAGGGAGGCAGTCATGGAGAAAGTCAGTGAGGTAGATCTGGAACAGGGGCTTGCCGCCCTTTCCGAGCAGGAGGCTGCCGGTGTGGACCCTGCGGATGACCTCGCATACGGAATTGATGAGCTTTGCGGTGTCCGCGCCGTTGATACCCTTGATGACGGAGAGCATGATGTCTGCCAGCAGGTCGGGGCCGATTTTCTTCTCGATGGGGACCAGGATCTCTCGGGAACCTTTTATGAAGGTGTTTATAAGTGGGATGATGGTCGCAACCAGGGTACCCACCTTGGCAGGGTATTTCCAGAGCTGCTCGTTGAAAGCCTCCAGGGTCTTGATCACGTACGGGTCCGATCCTTCAACCATCTCCCTGATCTCGCCGAAGTCGGTATTCTTCAGGAAGCTGTGGATGGCATCACCGCGCGTTCCGATGCGACAGGCGGTATCAGCCGCATGGTCGGCATTGACCTTCTTCGCCCATACGGTCAGGAGCCTGCCCACATCGGCTGATATACCTTTATTGTTCCCATTTTTGCCCGGCCGCAGGAGTCTTGACACGATCCATTTGGCGCTAGGGGCAATCCTGGCCCTGATACCACCCTTGTCCGCCCATGAGTTGATAAGGTCTTTAACGAGCTCGGCAAGTAAGGTCTTGGTGCCCGAAGCACGTATGATCTCTGTGATGATCCTGGCAGAGACCTGTGCAAGTTCATCTTTATTTTCAGTGGTATTCATCCTTATTAACCTCCCGAGTCATCTATTTCTGATTCAGCTCTCGCCTTTTTCCCTGCTTCAGATAAATACGATTCGAACATGGTGTTGCTGAGCGAAGTGAGCATGCCGATGGCCTCTTCCCGGGTAAATTTCTCCTCCATGAGAAAGCTGTGGCCGAGGTGCATGGCCATGCCTACCACTGCATAGGCCAGGGTATGGGGATTCACCTTGGCGATGATGCCGATATCCAGCCATACCTGGATGTCATCGGCCAGGTCCTGGGCGATGTCGCTGTAGTGGCGCCATACATTTCCGTCCAGTTCCTCGTCGATGCCGAAGCTGCCGCGAAGCAGGATGAGGAACTGCTGGCGGTGGCTGTTGATGTAGTCGAAATAGGCGGTATAAGTCTCATCGAGTTTTGCCAGGCGATCGATGCGATCCCATATGTTCACCGGTTCCCGGAGCTTCTTGATGCGGGCCCTGAAGTCTTCGAAATTCCGGGAGGTGAGCTGTTCGAACAGGTCTCTCTTGTCCTTGAAGTAATTATAAAAGGTGCCGGCTGACATGCCAGCAGCCTTGACGATGTCCATGACCTGGGTGTTGTGGTACCCGTGCTGGCTGAAAAGCTCCTCAGCCGCCTCGATGATCATGTCCTTGGTGTACTGTCGTTTTTTCTCTATAAGACTAGCCATCTGTTCCATTTCCTCGCCGATAATTTAAACTGTGTAGGAGCGCCTTCAGGCGCGATAAGCAACGGCCGCAGCTTTAAGCCGTATCTGCTCTCCATCGCGGCTTAAGCCGCTCCTACGATTTATTCAATCTTTTGCGAACCCTGCCTTTTACAAGCTGCCATGCCCACGAGATGAGGCGCCACTTCTGGTCAAGGAATGCCCCGGCCAGGGTAAGGGAGGCCTTGCTGACCTCCGGGCCGTCGATGTTCCTGAGCACCGAAGCGATGAAGGTGCTGAAGGCCTGCGGATTGTTATGGGTTACCGCGTTGACGAACCGCGCCAGGGAGTTGATGGCCCCTGCCTTTATCTTGGGGCCTGAAGAGAGGATGAATCCCGCGGCAGCCTGCCTGAGTTCAGGTGATGCACTCCACAGGGAAGAGAGCAACTCCATCCATCTTTTTCCGCATTGTCTGGCTGCATCCTTGTCGATGTCCTCGGCCAGGCTCATGAGGAACGATTTCAGCATCTCGGGGGGATACTTGTCTTTGAGCTGGACGGCGAGCTCAGTGAATGCACTGATCAGGGTATTGATAAGCACGGGCAGGCTGCTGATGAGGTCGAAGAAGACCTCAGGGTCCTGGCCGAGAAGGGTTTTCACCATCTGACTGCCGGTTTTGGGATCCATCTCGTTCAGGTTCACCCTGAGTATGTCCTTAAACAGGGGAGAACGGATGAGCTCTCTCAAGATGCCTGACCTATCCCTGGTGGGTGATTCCCTATGCATCATAAACCCCCCTTATCCTGGACAGACTTTCCCTCCATGGCCCTTAAGGCAACCAGGAAGACAGGTTCCAGATCCTTACCCAGGTCCCTTATTTCCGTGATGAGACGGGCAAGGGTATCCTTGTCTATGTCTTGAAGGAGCGATTCCACAAAGCCTGCAAGCAAAGGCGGTGGGAACTTCCCTCGCACCTGCACGACGAGCTCCATGCCTGCCTTGATAAAGCAATTCGCGATAGCAGGAAGCGCCCCCACCACGGCCAGGGGCACCTCGATATCCGTGCCCAGCAATGTTCGTACGAGCTGTGGGCTGCTGTCCGGATCTATGCTCTTCAGGAAAAGGCGAAGGCTGTCTTTGAAGGCGGTCTTTGCGAAAAGCTCTTCGAGGACCCTGCTCCTGGATTCGATCAATCCTGTGTTCGTGGTTTCTTCCATGGCATCACCTCACAGGGTTTCACAGTTGAAAAAGTATCTGGCGGCCTCCATCTGGCAGAGCTGCTTGCCGCCCATCCAGAGCTGAACGATCTTCACATCCCGCCAGTGCTTCTCGATGTCCCAGTCGCGGTCTGCACCATAGTGACCGAGCACGTCCATGGCCTTGCCGAAGCATTCGATGGCCCGGTCGGACACGAAGTCCTTGATGTTGCGGATCCTTCCCACCACGTCTTCCGAGATCAGCGGCTTGCCATAGGGCTTGTTCCTGCGGTCGCCGATCATGGCCGCCTCATGACCGAGGATGCGGCAGATGTCGATGTCGCCGGCAATACGACCGATAATGGCGGCAATGGCATCATTTTCCTTTAAGGGACGATTGTTGTAGGTTCGGGTAGACACAAATTCGTACAGTCTTTCATACAGGTTCAGCATGGCGCCGGTAAGGAACGAACAGCTCATGACCTGTCCGAAGGATATGAGCTGGTAAAAGGCCTCGGCGTCTTTGCCCGGACCGTGTGCCCGGTACCAGCTGGGTACGCGGACATCCTCGAACCATATATCGCCGTTCTTATCCGCAGCCATGCCCGCCTTTTCGTAGGCCCCGCCCTGGGTAACACCCGGTAAGTCGGCAGGGACAAAGATAAAGGCAAAATCCTTAGGGTCGCTGGAGCCGAGCTTGGTGGTGCATGGAACGCCGAAGAGCTTCGAGACCCCGCCGGAGTTCGTGGGCCAGAGCTTATGGCCGTTGATCACCCATTCGTCACCATCGAGGCGGGCCGTGGTGCGGATGGTTTTGCCTCCCAGCAGGCCAAGGTTCTCGATGTCAGCCCCGCCTTGTGGCTCGGTCATGGCATTGGCTGCAAACACGGCCTTCTTTGCATTGCAGAACATGGGTGCAAACTCGGCTATGAGCCGCTCGTTCTCGTAGGGCTCCACCATGATCACGAGCAGGGGCCAGAAGGTTACGGCCAGTGCCACTGCCATGCCCGTATCCGCCCTTCCGAGCTCCTCGCAGAGCATGTACCCAACCCGGAAGACATAATCTGACTTTGCCAAGCCCCAACCGCCGTACTCCTGGGGAAAGAGAGATTTTTGAAGACCCAGGTCGGCCATGAGTTTGTCAAAGGCGGGTTCTATGAAGTGGTGGTCCTTCCAGTCCTCGTCGTATTTGCGGCGCTCGGGCATGACCCATTCATCAATATGCTTCCTGATGAGGCGCCTGAAATGCTTGTCGAAGGGGGATATGTATTCCTCGGGGCGTGAAAATTCATCGAAATGGTTCATGATTTCCTCCCTAGATCTCAGTGCAGTTGAAAAAGAAACGGGCAGTGTCCATCTTCACCGGGGCCTCGGCGCCGACGCCGCAGAGCACGGACTGTATGGTCTTCACATCCCTCCAGTGTTTTTCCACGTGCCACTCCTTGGAATATCCTGCAGAGCCCATGAGCTCCAGGCCCCGGTTCATGGCTCGAAGAACGCCCTGTTGCGCCCGGCTCCCGATCATCTCGGCAAAGGTGAAGGTCCTTGTTATGTTGCCGCCTGACATTTCTCCAGGCCTGGCAATGATCCGGGCCAGGTCGAAGAGCAGCAACTTGGCGAGCGCGATCTCCTCTGCCACATCCGCTAGAACAGAGGCACACAGGGGATTTTCCTTCAGGGTGGTGCCGCCCTTGATGACCCGTGTTTCTCCCCAATCATTGATCAGCTCAAAGAAGTTCACGGCAGCACCGACGCTCACGCCGCCCAGGAACAGGTTGAGCCAGATATAGAACTCCTCTACGATGCCGTCTTCCTCGATAACGTTTTCCTTGGGGACCTTAACTTCATGGAAGGTCACATCAGTGTTCACACAGGCATTCAGGCCGGTCGTCAGCAACGGTGAGCCCAGGGTAACCCCTTGTGCATCCGCCGGGACAAAGGCGATGCAGGGCGTGCCCTTTTTCCCGGCACACACAACACAGAAGAGATCGGCCATGAAGCCTGCAAACAGGGGCCTGAGACTGGTGCCCATGATGGTATATCCATCCTTTACTGCCTTTGCCTCGGCAAGGATTGCCCTGCCTTTAAATAATGGGTGCGTGGTGCCTGCTATACCGGGCCCGGCAACGATAGGGCAAGGGGTTCTGATATTACTGCCGGTATACGCACGAGCAATAGCGGTAGCGAGTTTCTTGTTAAGATGGTGTTCCATGGCGATCATGGCAAAGGCAGTGCAGGTTGCCGCTGAGAGCACACCGAGCGCGGCATCGGCCCTGCCGATCTCGGTAAGGATGGTGAGCATTCCCGCTCCATTGGAAAGGCTGTTCCATCCGAAACCACCGAGATCCGCAGGTATAACAAGTTTCTGGAGGCCGATGTCGAGGTTAAGCTTCTTCCTTTTTTCTTCGAAGAGCCTGTCGTAGTTCTCCCTGTACTCCATTCTCTTGGAGATGATCTCTTTATCAGCCCACTGCCTGACAAGGCGGACTACGCTTGCGCTTTCGTCATCAATCACCTGCCCCGGATACACAAAAAGGTCATCCACATTCCTGCTCATAATTCCTCCACGTAGTGGTGCTGTGATAAGGTAGTATTTCCATGAATGGCTTGCTCATGCAAAAAAAAGGTGGCAGAACGGTTATGTCCCCGCACAGAATCCTCCCTTAGGCAATCAGATGCCTCTTTCAGATTAATCACAAAAACAGAGAGTTACCTTTCACCCATTGGAGCACATGGAAAAAGGCAATCACCAATAATGAAGATTCACTATCCTGAATAGTAATTATCATTACTCGCTTGTCAAGGGAAGCAAAAAATAAATTTTTCAAGGAATGTGCATTCAGGGGTTAGCCTTGTTCAGAATACAATTCATATCAAGGTGATTATTGTTACGTTAAAGAGGCATTGGCGCTCTGTTGCCTTGTTATTTCCAGGGCCTTCCTGCCCTCTTCGGTGAGATACGCCTCGAACATGGCGAGAACCATCTTTATCAGGTTTTCAATGATTTCTTTGCGCGTGTACTGCTTTTCAACAAGATAGTTGTGGATAAGCTGGAGACTCATGCCGATAACGGCAGTCCCGAACATCATAGGGTCTATCCCTTCGATGACCCCCATGTTTATCCACTTCGCCAGATCTTCGCTTGCATCATAGGCGAAACCCTGAAAATATTTCCATACATTTACATCCAGGTCCGTGTCGATGCCGAAACTCCCCCTCAAGATCATAAGGAGCTGTTGGGGGTTGTTGTCAACGTAATCAAAGACAGCGTTAAATGTCGCCAGCAGTGTCTTTGCCCTTTCCTCATGATTCCAGATATCAACCGGCTCACGCATGAGCTTTACTGTTATCCTGAGGCTCTCGAGACTTTCCATGGTGATCTGCTCGAAGAGGTCTCTCTTGTCTTTGAAATGATTATAGAATGTTCCGGCAGACATGCCCACAGCCTTGACAATGTCCATAACCTGGGTGTTATGGTACCCGTATTTGCTGAAAAGCTCGCATGCAGCCTCGATGATCTTTTCCTTGGTCTCTTCTCTTCTTTTATCTGATGTCTTTGCCATGTTTTCCAACTAACTCCTTGAAAGGGAAGCATAAATACATTTTATTGCGGAAGAATATGTCCTAAGGGTCAAGATGTCAAGTCAAATGCTTGTGATGATGTACTCCGTAAGGATATGGACGTCATACTTAATTCATGGTACTCACCTTCGATAGTAATATTCAAGCTACTGCAAGCGAAGTCAAAAATTATGTGAGGAAAAAAAGCTATGAGGCGCTTCAGTATTACCGTCACAGTATGTTTTATTCTTGGGTTATTTATTGCGGTAGTTGCACCAACGGTTCTATGGTCGGCAGCCCCAATGAAAACTATTGTTATAGCAACAGATGCCACTTGGCCTCCTATGGAGATACTCGATGCCAACAAAAATATCGTCGGGTTTGACATAGACCTCTTAAATGCCGTGGCCAAAGAGGCAGGATTCAAGGTGGAGCTCAAGAACACCGCGTGGGATGACATCTTTGGCGGACTTGATCTTGGCAAATATAACGCCATCATCTCGTCGGTCACCATCACGGATGAGCGCAAAAAGAAATACGACTTCTCTTTGCCTTACATCAATGCAGGTCAGGTGCTTGTAGTACCCAAGACCACAAAGGGCGTGAAGAAGGTCGCTGACATGAAAGGCAAAAAGATAGGAGCTCAGATCGGTACCACCGGCGCCATGGAAGTACAGAAAATCAAAACCGTCGAACTCAAGAATTATGACGAGATTGGCCAGGCCTTTGAAGACATGGCTGTGGGCAGGATCGATGGTTTAGTGTGCTACACGACTGTGGCTGCTGACTATGCATTGCAGAGGGCAGAGTACAAGGCCAAATTCATGATAGTTGGCGAGCCTTTCACCAAAGAACAGTACGGGATCGTGGTTAAGAAGGGCAACAAGCAGTTGCTCGACCTTCTCAACAAGGGCATCAAGGCAGTGCAGAAAAAAGGCTTAGACAAAGAGATTGAAAAGAAGTGGCTGAGATAGGCTTCAGAAAGAAGAAAAAGATAGAGGTATCATCCTTGAAGATGTTCACCCGAGCACTTCTTCAAGAATCCTACACATGAGCGTGCACAGCAGTTTATGAGGCAGATCCTGTAGGAGCGTTTTCAGGCGTGACTGGACCGGAATCGCGGCTGAAACCGCTCCTACAATATTAGGGTTACAGCTCCTAAATCATTGACAACTCCCCAATGTGTATGCCAAAAACATCACCTGTGCCAGCGTAGCTCAGTGGTAGAGCAGCTGATTCGTAATCAGCAGGTCCGGGGTTCGACCCCCCGCGCTGGCTTAGTATTTAAGCCAATCTATAGACAATTACACAATTCAATTTAATCTACTGGAGGTAGAGATGAAGAAGCTTTTCATGCAAATTATAGTTCTCGGCATTCTGGCTGGCGTTGGATACCTTGCTTGTAAAAAGTTTTGCAATAAGGGCAATTGTAGTTGCAGTGGCAAAAAAGAGGCTTAAAACATAAATCGTATAAGTTGACTTTCAAATCTTAAAACCAACATATCAGTTCCCACCCTCCTCACATAAAAAATCAGGCCATTTGCTGGCCTGATAAAGAGGAGGTTCTACGGGGAATGAATCTTGAAGAACCTACTATACTCATCGGCGTAAATCGGATTTGCATGAGTATCGTTATGATCACCCAAATTCTATCGCGTTCCCCATCTCCACAGAGATCCCACCATTCAAATACGAGGGTACCGGGAGGCATCCACACGATACAGCATTAGAGAGTATATCTGCATTAAATCTTGATCATGGCCGGGCGGCGATTATATTTAGAAATATACAAAAGGAGCAAAGCGTAAAGGATCACCCATTAAAAGGCCCCTGTCAATAAAAACATAGTTCACCATCGCACATTTTTTTGCAGGTCTAACGTACAGCCAGCTTGGACCATTCCAATGATTCCTTTTCTGCGCCCTGTTTTTCGGTATTTATGGTTGCGATACGATCCGCACCAGGCACCCATCCGGCTTTAGACTGTACAATGAGAGGATGAGATTAGAGGAGTAGCCCTCTCAACCTGCACGTCCCTGACAGCATCTGCTGTCCCAGAAAAATATCGGTTCCTTGCCATGTTCAATTGTGAGTTACACGATAAAAGGCTCTTCCGGCCACACCATAAAGACTCATGGCAAAGGCAGATCTGAACCATAGAAAGTTCCTCGCTGAATTCTTGTTTATATGAGAGGGGGAAACGGCGGAGCAACTACAAAAATGGTTCTTAGCCACCAAACACACAGTCTCGCCGCTTTCCCCTGCTCAGCAAAAGAGCATCTCTTCCTTGAACTCAACTCCATCCCTGAGGATATAGTAGCAGGCCCTGGCCAGCTTACTTGCTATGGTCTTGACCGCTACCATCATATTAGACATATCATCCGAATCCGTTTGCATGAGGAGGCAATTGTGAAAATGCTGCATACCAAACGATTATCTTCCAACGCAATGGCTCTGCTGCTTCTCATACTATTGTTTGTTATACCCTTGCCCTCCCATGCGGCGTATGTCTACACGTATACGGGCAACCCTTTCACCGGCGGTACCTTGTCACCCCCTTGCGGAGATAATTTGATGATGCAGTTAACAGTGCAAACCCCCATTACAGCCAACTATACCGCATACATCGATGAAACTTTGTCACCCTCCGCCCTGCTGACCATTGTTACCGGGACGGTAACTCCCTTTACCCAAACACTCTCCCTGACCAAAGTCATGATCTACGCGACAGGATCTAACGGGCAACCTACATCGTGGTACATAGACACAGGAGGGATACCATACGGCAACGAATCCATATGGTTTTGAAAAACCCAACTTAGTTCGTCGCCTATGGTAGAGGATGTTACTATGAGAGTTAATGATTCTCCAATAAACTATCAAAGTATTTGGTATTCCTCAAGTTGTCTAGATCATGATCTTTTTTTAGCAGATCCCAGTTATTGAAACCTTTCTTTATCGCCTTATCTAGAAAATTTCTCGACTCTTTTAATTTGTTCTGTCTGCAGGAGATACATGCTAAATTGTAATAAATCTCTGGATTTTCAGGTGTTATGCTTAGTTCTTTCATAAAATAATCAATTGTTCTATTGTATTGCCCCTTCATTGAATAATATACAGCCAAAGAGTTTAGTATCTTCAGATCATGTGGATTGTATCTCAAGACATCTTCGAGCTTTGATATGGATGCATCAATCTTTTTCATCTGAGCCGTCAAAAGGGGAAGGTATTTTTGTGCAGTGTCAAGATCTGGTCTTAGTTTCAGAGCATCAGTATACTCCCTAACAGCATCACCAATTTGATTTACGCTCATAAGAGAATAGCCAAGATTCTGGTGAATCATAGCAAGGTCTGTATAAATGTCATCGCCCCACAAATAATTAGCTAATGGATAATTCTGGACTATCTTTATAGCATCTGAGTAAACTCCGATCGCATCATTATATTTCCTTTGGGCAAGAAGGGTATTGCCGACATGGAGCTTTCCATTAATTGCCAACCTTGCCTGCAGGGAACAAAGCGGATTTGGTTCCATCGCCTTTACAATATTTTTTGCAACTTCAAGATCACCAACCGATAAGGCAAACTTCATAATATTATAAGCCTTATAAATGCCGACCTTATATATGGATCCTGCAAAGGAAGGGGTTTGTTGAGATAAATTTATTCTATTTGATCGGAAGATGCATGCTGAAGGCCCATAGTAAACAAGCTTCCAATCTGGAGAGGTAATGAAATATTGGAGTACTGGTGTGTCATAGGAGAGGCACCATAGATCGCAATTATATTTTTTTAATAGAACTTCTATTGTTGCTTTATCTTCACTATCTTCGAATTTATTTTCTTCATCATACCATTTAGAATATGGGAAATATCTTGCATCAATAAATATCTTTTTGTCAGGCCATAACGACCAAAGCAAATATGATCCGCAGTAGTAATCATTACCTACGTTTTGATATGGATAATTCATATGTATAAAGCTTGATTCTTGTTTTGGACTTATATAATCAGTGTTGAATCCGATAGCTGGAATACAATAAGTCTCATATAGAGCTCGTGTAGAAAAAAATAACAAAAGGATAATTGTAATGCTATGGATAGCAATTTTCAGTGGTTTTATTATAAATAGTTCCGAATTATCCTGAGACAACTTTTTCATTAAGTAACTAGATGAAAAGGCAAAGATAACTGCCCAAAAATATGTTGCCCTCAAGTATTTAATGTATATGATCAGGAATGATGCATTTACCAACAGCAGTGCCCAATCAGTTCTATTTCGTCTTAATTGAGCAATCATGAGAATGATAAGTATTCCTGAAGAAACTATCATGTAATCTATGAAATGCAAAGTTAATGCTTGAGGAAAAAAGATAGACTGATATTCAGCTATGGTTATCATATGTCTTCTAATTTCTTCAGGATTAACAACTAGATTATTTAATAATTGGATTGGGTATTGCATTCCATATGGCGTTATCAACAAAGCAAGGCTACTTAATATAATTGATATAAATAGGTGCTTTCTAAATCTGGAATCGAGCTGTTCTGACGACCCCAAAAGCCAATTTAATACTTCACCTGTTAAAACCAGATCCAGGAATAAGATCCCGAAAATGAAACCGCCATGAGAGTTAACCCATATCAAAATAAGTATTGGGAATAAATAAAATAGAGGCCAAGCTTTGTCTGGTTGGGTCTTGATTCTGAGCCAAGCCCATACCATAATCGTCATCAATAAAAATGAGAAAAGTTCGGCTTTTATACGAAGCCCAGCATAGGACATGAGTATACTAGTCAGGCCTATGAAAAATATAGATGGAAAGAAGCCAGGGTGATATTTTTTAGGATATGAAAAAGCTAGCAATATGAATACCGTGATGAACAGATACCTGAGAGCATAAAGCATCTGCAGGCCTCCTGCTTTAAAAAGCAAATAAAAGAAGATCTCAGGTATCCATGCACAATAGATAGTGGTATTTTCAGCAGGTGTCCAACTGAAGATAGAATGATCAGGTATTAGCGTATGGTTTGCCAAAAAATATCGACCATAAGCGAGATGAAACCAGATATCTCCATCAGTTATAGGTTCTGCATATCTAAGAGCAATTGTAGCAAGCACTACAATTCCAAGAAGAATAAGAAATAGTTGGGTACTATAACGATATTTACTCATCTTCAGCTTATAAAAATATATTGAAATAATAATAAGATATACAATTGATCCATTTTGTACAATATCGAATATTATAAACCAAAAACGTTAACGAAAGATTGAACTTGTTTGTGTAAAATACAAACAAAATGAACTACTCCAATATCAAAAAATATTTACCGTTTCGATTTCCCTTTGTGCACCTATAGAGATCGATAAAAACCTTTGATCTTCTCAACAACATAGCTAACATCATTCTCACTCATTTCATAATACAGCGGCAGTCTGAGTAGACGGTTACTGATGTCATTGGTCACATCCATGGTACCGCTCACCCTACAATACTGCATGCCTGCTTTGGACGAATGTAGTGGCACATAGTGGAATACAGAGCATATACCTGACTTCTTCAGGTGCTCGATAAGCTTTGTCCGTTCAGCGAGTGAGTCGGATATGATGTAGAATATGTGGCCATTGCTTGCACAATTACAATCTATAAAGGGAAGTCGTATAAGCCCTTTATCTGCAATGGGCTTCAATAAGGCATAATATTGATCGAATAACGCCCTCCTCTTGGCAATGATCTGATCCGCCAGATCCATCTGAGCATAGAGGAATGCACTCACAAGCTCACTGGGTAGGTACGATGATCCGATATCCACCCAACTGTATTTATCGATCTCCCCCCTGAAGAAGCGAGCCCTATCGGTCCCTTTTTCACGGATGATCTCAGCACGCTTTATAAACTGTTCGTCATTTACTAGCAAAGCACCCCCCTCACCGCTGATGATATTCTTGGTCTCGTGGAAGCTCAAAGCCCCAAGATGCCCGATGGTGCCCAGGAATTTCCCCTTATAGGTCGACAGCAGGGCCTGAGCTGCATCCTCTACAACAAGCAGTCCGTGATCATTGGCAATACGCATGATCTCATCCATGGCACAAGGAACACCTGCATAATGCACTGGGACGATAACTCTGGTCCTTCCTGTAATAGCATCTTCAATCTGTCTTTCATCGATGTTAAGAGTATCAGGCCTTATATCAATGAATACAGGAACTCCTCCCCTGAGAACAAAGGCATTCGCAGAAGAGACGAATGTGAATGAAGGCAAAATAATCTCATCTCCATGATTGATATCACAAAGAATAGCAGACATCTCAAGAGCAGCTGTACAGGAATGGGTGAGCAGGGCTTTTGAACAACTTAACTTATTTTCAAGCCATGCATGACATTGTTTTGTATATTCTCCATCTCCGGCAAGATGTCCCTTGAGAACCGCCTGGGCTATATTGTATAGTTCTTTGCCTGCAATAAAAGGCTTATTGAATGGAATACAGATCCTACTGTCATCCATATGATTCCCTATAGTTGTTCCTAACCTTGTGCACTGATAATTATTCCACCAATAATACATATTATGCCAATTATCTTTGCAATGTTAATTGGCTCATGGAAAAATGTAACGCTGAATACTAGTACAAGAACAAATGACAGGCTCATGAAAGGATATGCAAAACTCAAATCAAATTTCGTCATGGCAGCCATCCAGCACAATGCAGCAAGAAATGCTGCAAGGAATGCAGATATGATCCAAAAATTCTTAAACATGGTCAAGAGAAAGATCAATTTATCAAACAATTGAGCAGGTAATGGAAGTGTCTTGGTCATTTGCCACTTTATAACTAATTGACCATACACTGTGAAGAATACCGTACCAAGTATATAAAAGTATCTCATAGTATTTTATTAGTTAGGGATACAAAATATCCCCATTATCTATCTCATCCACATGCGTATGTATCATCCTAAAGCTCAGATACTCCATTCTTAAGTACAACAATTTCATACATCCATAGTATCAAACCATTTGTGTAAGGTGTAATACGAGTCATTTGGCTCGAATCCAAGACGAGACCACACTTTCTGTACCGCAACATTTGTGACTTGTGTCGAAACGACCATCTTCTCACAACCTTGTTCAATGCACCACTTCATCCCGCCAGTTATGAGGAGTCGATAGATCCCTTTTCCCTGGAATGAAGGAGCTACGGCAAAGAGCAAACCCTCTCCTTCATCCAGGCTGTTTATCCGCATAGTCCCAAAGCCCCCGATTTTCCCATCATATTCTGCTACTAGCACTTCATCAGCAATCTTGGTTGAGAGGCACGATCGATATGCCCAATCCATATATACCTCATCGCACTTTGCCTTATCCAGTCTTTGATCTGCATGATAATGGCCTAAGTAGCCTTTGAAAGTTTCGGCGGAAATTAATTTAATAATTTTTTCCTCACCGGCTCTTAAAGGCCTGATGTTTACTTCTGGGGTATATTCAGGTGGAAGGTTCTTCTTCAGATTGCATAAATAATATATAAGAGTATCCATGAGCAGGAAACCCAGGCCTTCCATTACCTGGACAAGGTTTAACTCCTTGGTCAAGCAACGGGCTATAAGTAGTTCCACCTTATTGTCATGACAAAATCTTAAAACCTCTGCAATGTCATGAACCTTTAGCGCTAACGCTTTTGCGGTTTTTATCCCAAAATGCTCTTCATCTATTTGAGAAAGGATAACTGAAGAATTGTCTATAGTCATGATTTCTCTTTGACAGACTCCCTGATCTCACGGATTACACTGCTTGGTCGGTCCATAGACCGAAAATGGACCCGGCCCAGGTATTCTCCGAAGATACCGAGCATCAGGAGTTGCACTCCTGAGAATATGGCAATAAGACATGCGAGGAAAGAAAAGCCCGGCACACTGCCCCCATGGATAAAGTAATTCCCTACTACATAGAAAAGAATAATCAGCCCAAAGGCCGTGAACAAAAACCCAATTATGCTTGCAAGCTGCAGAGGCAAAGGGCTGAACCCTGTCATCATGTTTAAGGCATGATTTAGAAGCTTCCAGAGGGTGTAGTTCGATATCCCTGCCTTTCTTGGATCATGTCTGACAGGAACTGATGTGAAGCGTGTTGTGCCCCATGTAAGAAGTACATCCAGTGAAACAAACGACCCTCGGTAATCGACAAAGGCATCACGCACCTGCGTACGAAATACCCTGAAGGCGCTTACCATTTGGGCTGTCCCCGCACCTATCGTTGCCTTCAACGAAGTCTTTGTGATGAATGAAGCCATATCTCTCCACAGGCCATGCTGCTGCTTTATGGGCGATCCATATACAACATCGAAGCCATTACCTAGCTTTTCTGTGAGCTTGGGGATCTCCTCTGGGGGATGTTGGAGATCGTCATCAATAGTGACAATTGTCTCAAGCCTTGCTTCTCTGATGCCGCAGAGGAGTGCATTATGCTGTCCGTAATTCCGCATCAGATTGATGCCCCTTACCCAGGAGTGCTTATCTATGAGGGAGCATATGACCTCCCAGCTGTCATCTCTGCTTCCATCATTAACAAGTATTAGCTCATATGAGAAATAGTACGCCGCCAAAACAGGTTCCAGCCTAGCAACGAGTTCAGAAAGAATACTGCTGCTATTATATACCGGTATGACAACAGATACATCCATACTAATTGATCCCGTTAAATCTATATTGTAAGCTATATATTAACACGAATGTTTATCTAAGGATACGTGATTTCATGTAAGTGTACAAAACATACATGGGTCTACCACTTTGATAATTGCTGTATCTAAGCATAATATCCAATTACTAAGATCTTATTGGGTATTAATGCGGAGATTGTTGCTTTAAACGTTGATTGGATATCGGGCATTTTTATAGCCCAAAAATGTTACCCTATGGATTCGGGATTCACTGGGTCTCTTTTATATTTCATCCATATCACAAAACCATTGATAACTTCGATAAAGTGCGCCACGAAGGCGCGGAGAGGTAGTCAGAAAAAACTACATTGGAGCAGCCATGCTGCATGGAAAATGAGGGGGAGGCCCCTCGGGATCGGGGTACAGGATCAGATTCCAAACCGCCTGGCGCTGCGTGGGGATAAGATCCCAGGTGGTGAGCGGTCCAGGAAAAGGCGAGGCAAGACCTCGTCACCCATTAAAAGGTTCTGTCAATGAGAAAGGTTCCTGGAGTTTCCTGAGTTTTATCACTGAACAGTAGATAACCTATTGAAATAAAGTAAGAAGCTTATTTTATCAAGATAACAACGTCTAAGCGTAAAAGATTCCTGAGATTCACCGGCTGATATGGTAGAAAGTAGCTCACATACAGGAGATGGAGACGATATGGCCGGGAACTCCAGGATAGCAGCGGATATAAAAGGGCAGATAACGAGATTCTCAGGAATCATTTCCAAGGGATTACCCAAGTCGAAGCAGAAGCTCATTCGAGAGATGGTGTATGGGATACAGGCCGGGAAGGATATCAAGTTGTCCAGTGTGAGTCGTAGCCTGAATGAGGCCATGCCCCTGATCAAGACGGAGGACCGGTTATCGAGGAATCTGGATGATCGGGATTTTACGGATGCGATCAACCATGAGATATGCCGCCTTGGGAGCACGAAGGTGCTTGATGATATGGTGATAGCCATAGATCCTGGAGATATCCGTAAGAAGTATGCCTCGAAGATGGAGTGTCTCTGCAAGGTACATGATGGAAGTGAACATGAGATTGGTGAGGGGTACTGGCTCTGCAAAGGAGTGGCCGCGGACATTGAGCATAAGAAGGTGATACCGTTGTACCTGGAGGCATATTCGCAGGAAGCCGAGGATTTCAAGAGCGAGAACGATCAGCTCTTCAAAGTGATCGACACCGTGAGCTCCCATGTGGGGAGCAAAGGTATCTATGCCATCGACCGCGGAGGGGACAGGGGTAAGCTCTATGACAAATTTCTTGAAAAGGGGAAGGCGAAGCGGTTTGTGATCCGTCTTAAGAAGAACAGAGATCTCATCCATAAAGGCGTCAAAAAGAATTGTCACTTTCTTGCCACGGCCTTGCCCTGTCCGCATGAAGCGGTCATGATCAAGTATGAGGAAGG
Source organism: uncultured delta proteobacterium (assembly GCA_963798485.1). Classification (GTDB taxonomy): domain Bacteria; phylum Desulfobacterota; class Desulfomonilia; order UBA1062; family UBA1062; genus MWEI01. The sequence goes on from CAWCTR010000014.1 coordinate 58,458, forward strand.
GAAAGAACGCCAGGCAAGCGTTTTCTACAATGCCGTGGCGGTGAAACTACCCGGCCATGATGCTCCGTTGTTTCTCGTGGTGGCGAAAGGGTTCGGCAAGGAGCCGATGATGCTTTTGACAAGCTGCCCGGTTCACCTGAAGGACCGCGAGACCATCTGGAGAATCGTTGAGATATACCTCACCCGCTGGAAATGCGATGAATCCTTCAGGTACATCAAACAGTGCTACAATCTTGAAGATATCCGGGTGCGCCATTACACCAGCATCCGGAACATGGTGGTCCTTGTCCTTGCCGTCAGCTATTTCGCGGCAGTATATTTAGGGGATAACCTGAGACTCAAAATGCTGGTTGAGAGAGTGTATATCGTATCCAAGAGGTTCTTCGGCATCCCCACCTTTTTCAATTATGCCATCGCTGATGGGCTCTATAAGCTCCTCTTCTCCGATAAAACCGGATTCAACAAGACGGCAAAACCAAAATATCCCGAGTTCCAACTGTGCTTCAGCTTCCTGGAGTGAGTGGGGTTAATTTGAAAACTCAGGAAACTCCAGGAAAGGTTATTATTGCTCGTTCTAACCATATGATATATCGTTATTTTTCTAATGGCATCGACATTGCAACATATTCAGAGGGCCATTACTTTATATGATAATTACTTAAGCCAATATTTTTAAAGTACTTCAGGGAAAGACCTATACAGAAAGTGAGTGGAGATTTCAGGATGGAAATTAACATAAAACTTTAGCTTTCTTGAAAAACATAGATCACGTTATATTGCACACGGTCTGATCTGAAGTGTCTTGATTCATAGGTTTCAAACCAAGATCATCATTTTCCAGGCACCTCAAGACCGTGGCGAAATCGCAGGATCTACAGTCTTATGTAATCTTCTATGACCAAGTTATCCAGACTAGACTATCCCTAAGCCTATAGCCCTCAGAGTTCTTTACCCATCTGGAAGGCCTGGCCCACTACCTCACCAAGCTTGTGGTAGGTCTCTGAAGAGGTCGAATAGATCAGGGGGTCTACCAAGAGGGCATCAATCTTCTTCCCCTGCATGCAATCCTGCCGGATATATGCTTGAATGATTTCACCGATTATCAGGGTATGGCTTCCCAGATCAAGGGTATGGAGCAGCTTGCATTCAAGATTTACCGGGCAATCATCAATGAGCGGGATACGAGGGTCTTCCCCCTTGCTGATGGTAAAAATGCCGGATTTGTCCCTGTCCTTACCGGAATAGATTCCGCAGTAATCAACTATTTTCGCCATCTTGCTCGACGGTACATTTACCGAGAAACAATGATTCGCCTCTATCCCCTTAAGGGTATGGCGGCCTTTACGTATGGCGACCGATACCGTAGGAGGCTGGTTCGATGCTATGCCGCACCAAGCTACGGTCATGAAATTGGCCTTACCATCCACCTCCGCACCGATAAGCACCGAGGGCATGGGGAAAAGGATCGTCCGCGGACCCTGCTTTTGCTTGTTCATGTGTTGCCTCCTTTCTTTACGATTTATACAGCCATTCCAGGGCCTTTATATAGACATGGTAGCTTGCCTGGATCATGGATATGATCTCTTCCTTCGTATAAAGACGGCCTTGTCCGATACCGGGGCATTGCAGCAATGCATCGTCCCAGGCGGAAACAGAGCGCATGTTCTGAAACCAGAAGGGGAAGGTCATGCACTGGATTGGCCTGACAGGATAAATGACGCAGCCGTTCTCATAGAAGATGCACCTGCCTCCTTCCGCTTCACGTGCCGTGTAGCCGTCCTTGAAGGGGTCGATCATCCTTTCTGTGAGGACATCAATAGGTATCTCAAGATATGAGGCGATTCGCTCTGCCTCATCTGGATCTATGAATACTATGCCCGGCTCGCCGGTACAGCATATACCGCATTGGGTACACTGGAACCTGACCCCTTTGTCGAAAAAGTAACTCCTGTGCCGGAGTGAATCAATAAATCCATCCTTTTTCTTGCTCATCATGATGTCCTAATCTTAATCATATTGTGTCAACCTTTTCATACCACAACCCTATTATTAAGTCAGGATCATTGCATTGCCTGTTTGAAAAATATAGTGCACAGACGTTATAAAATACCAAAAAAATACTTGCCATTTCATGATAATTCCTATACCAACCAATCAGGATATCCAGAAAGGAGAGGTGCTACAATGGCTTACGTAATTACTGATGAATGCATCGCCTGTGGAACTTGCATCGATGAATGTCCTGTTGAAGCTATCAGTGAGGGTGATGACAAGTACTCCATTGATCCTGAATTATGCACCGATTGCGGTGCCTGTGCGGACGCCTGCCCCACAGATGCGATAGAACCCGGGGAATAAGGATACTTACATCACAAGGCCCGGAGGCTGCAACCTTCGGGCCTTACAATCTTCCTTTAATTTTTTCTTTATTATCGTTCAGATGCAGTCTTTTTTCTCTCTCACCCCGACCGAATAAGGTTCCATAGGTGCCATAAAAGCCTACTCATGAAACGCGCGGCTTGGGTTATCCGGAGAATATCGCTGCTATCAGCCCTTGCTGGTGAGCTTGGCCCTCAGCACATTGGATAGGGAGAAGGTGACCACCTTTCTTGGAGAAATGGTAATCTCCTTAGCGGTCTTCGGGTTCCGGCCGCGACGTGCCGATTTTTCTCTGATCTTCCATTTACCGAATCCGGATATGCTTACCGGCTCCTTCTTTGAAAGATTCCCCTTGATGATATCGATGAATGTCTCGATCCCATCACTGGCCTCTTTCCTGGACAGGCCTGTATTCAGAACGATCTCATCAATGATACCGCTCTTTGTGAGGGTTCCCATTTGGCACTTACCTCCTTTGTGGTCGAGAGATATCTATAACTACATAAAATTATTAATGCAGATACATGCCCATGTCAATGAAGAAAAAGACGGATTTATTCTGATCAGGACAGGATCTTTAACGCTGCCTTCACATGATCTGCGGCAATGATCTTCATGGCCCTCTGTTCTGAAAGGGTATCCCTGTTGGCATCGGGAATGACAGCCTGGGTGAAGCCCATTTTCATTGCCTCACGAATGCGCGACTCCATATGGTTCACCGGCCTGAGCTCGCCGGACAGGCCGATCTCCCCGATGAATACCGTCCCTTTGGGAACAGGCTTATCAAATGCACTTGAGGCAACAGCCATGACAAGGGCAAGGTCGACTGCAGGCTCGGTGACCTTGAACCCGCCAGCAATGTTCACCACAATGTCGGACTGGGCCAGAAAAATGCCTGCCCTTTTTTCAAGGACTGCAAGGAGGACTGCCAGGCGGGATTGGTCCGAGCCCATGGCTATCCTCCGGGGCATACTGAATGTCGTCCTGCTCACCAGGGCCTGGACCTCCACCACAAAGGCCCTGCTGCCCTCGATGGTTGCCATGACCGCGCTGCCGGGAACCTCTCCACCGAGACCATGGATAAAGATGGAGGAAGGGTCTTTCACCTCGGAAAGCCCGCCGGCCTTCATCTCGAACACCCCGATCTCGCCGCTTGTTCCGAAGCGGTTCTTTACGGTGCGCACGATACGGTATGCACCGGTATCGTCGCCCTCAAAGGTCAGCACGGTGTCCACCATGTGTTCCAGCATCTTGGGCCCGGCTATCCAGCCATCCTTTGTCACATGGCCTACTATGAAGACACTCACCCCTTTGCCCTTGGCTATCTCCATAAGTATCCCGGCACAGTGCCTTATCTGGGATACACCGCCTGGAGGGGCCTCTATGGAGGATGAAAAGATCGACTGGATGGAATCGATGATGACAATATCAAAATTCATGCCCTCTATCTCATCCCTGATCCTCTCCAGGACTACCTCCGGGTATACCATGATCCCATCAGAATCAATGCCGAGCCTAAGGGCACGGATCTTCAGCTGCGGGGCCGACTCCTCACCGCTTACATAAAGAACCCTCATGCCGTTTGCGGCAAGCCGGTGAGCCATTTGGAGCATGAGCGTGGATTTGCCGATGCCCGGATCACCACCGATAAGCACAAATGATCCGTCAACAACCCCTCCGCCGAGCACCCGGTCGAGTTCGCCGATCCCGCATGCCTTTCTGCAGGTTTCATGGGACGCAATATCTTTAAGATTGATGGGTCTTGCCTGGCCGGGACTGCGGAGACTGATGTTCTTTTCTTCCTCGATAAAGTCTTCTTCGAGGGTGTTCCAGAGGCCACACTGGTTGCATCTTCCCATAAACTGCGGGTGCGTGAATCCGCACGATGAGCAGCGAAAGATCTTTTTAGGCTTGGCCATTACTGCTGGGTGACCCGCAGGACCTCTTCAATGGTGGTGACCCCGTCCTCAACCTTTCGTGCACCGTCTTCCCGCAGCGTATGGAGCCCCTCGGCCACGCCCTGTTTCTTGATGATATTGGAATCAGAGGTCTTCAGAATAGTGGTCTTGATAGCATCACTAATCATAAGGATTTCATAGATACCGGTCCTGCCTTTGTAACCTGTACCGAGACATTCCTTGCATCCGGTGCCCCGCCAGAGAAACCCTTCCCTTCCGAGCATCTCCTGGGACAGGCCGATCTCCAAGAGGGTCTCGCTTTCCGGGAAGTACTGCTGTTTGCAGATAGGGCAGATCTTTCGGGCCAGCCTCTGGGCCACAATGGCATTGACGGACGAGGTGACGAGGAATGGCTCAATGCCCATGTCTATAAGCCTTGTTATGGCGCTGGCCGAATCATTCGTATGCAGGGTTGAAAAGACAAGGTGACCGGTGAGTGCGGCCTGGATGGCGATCTCGGCAGTCTCCAGATCGCGGATTTCCCCCACGAGGATAACATCAGGGTCCTGTCGAACTATGGAGCGAAGCCCCGAGGCAAAGGTAAGGCCGACCTTTGCGTTTACCGGTATCTGGCCGATACCCTTGAGCTGGTACTCGATAGGGTCTTCTATGGTGAGGATATTCTTGTCTGGGGAGTTGATCTTGTTGAGCATGGAATATAATGACGTCGTCTTGCCGGAACCTGTCGGCCCGGTCACCAGGATGATGCCGTGCTCCTGTTTGATGAGGTGCTCTATGATGGCAAGGTCATCCGGATAATATCCAAGCTCTTCCAGGCCTAACAGGACTGAAGACTTATCAAGTATCCTCATGACGACCCGCTCGCCGTTAACGGTGGGCACCGTAGAGATCCTCAGGTCTACCGAGTGGTCGCCGAGCTTGATGCCGATCCTACCGTCCTGGGGGAGGCGCTTCTCTGCGATGTTCAGGGTCGCCATAACCTTGATGCGTGATACCACTGCCGGATGGAGCCTTTTGGGGAGGCTCAGAACGTCGTGCAGGATGCCGTCCACCCTGAAACGGATCTTCATGTCATTGGGATAAGCCTCGACATGAATATCGGATGCGCGTTCCCGAAACGCCTGTACCATAACCCGGTTCACCAGGCGGATGATGGGCGCCTCGGTTTCCATGGCCGTGATGTCCTGGATGCTTTCGAGGTCCTTGAGAATCTCGTCTTCTTCCTCCTCGATATCATCCATGATGTCCTTGGCGCTGTCATCCTTCATCTCGATCAGCCGGTTGATGGCGCTTAAGATTTCCTGTTTCGGTGCGAGGATACGCTTGATGTCCTTGAGGTGCATGATACGCGAGATGTCGAAAAACGCCTCTTGCTCACCAGGGTCATGTACGGCCACTACCATGGTATCTTGCAGCATTTTTACCGGTACCATGACATACTTTCTGAGATAGTTCACCGGCAGTTTGTCAAGCACGGCAGGATCCACCTCCAACGCGCTGATGGTCTGGACTGAAGGGATGTCCCACTGTCTTGAAAGCGCACTGACCATGTCATGGTCGTTTACCGCGCCGGTAATCACCAGGGCGTCCTTCAGCGGAATGCCTCGTTCACTCTGCACGGATCTGGCCTTTTCGAGGGAGGCCACATCAAGTAGCTGCATTTCGAACAGCACGTTCTCAAGGCTTGTTCTTATCATCCGACTTTCCCTTTTTCGAGGTGTCCAACGTTTCCTTTATCATCTCAGCTTCACGGTCCTTCTCACGGTAGAGAACCTGCGCCTTATCATTCGTATCGATGATGTAGGGTGTGAGGAAGATATAGAGATTGGTCTTCTGCCTTGTCCTGCTAATCGTTTTAAACAGATAGCCCAGGATCGGTATGTCCCCGAGGAACGGCACCCGGTTATTGCCCAGCGAGAGGGTATCACCTATGAGGCCGCCGATGACCATAGTGGAACCATCGTGCACGTTCACCACCGTGCTGGCGGACCGTTTCAGGGTTGTCGGGGCGTACAGCTGAGATCCGGTGCCTTGCACAAGGGTGGAAGTTTCCGTGTAGAGCTTCATGCGTATATCGCCCTGTTGGTTGATCTGGGGGGTGAGCTTCAGGGTAACCCCCACATCGCGGTAATCGAAGGTCTGTACCGTATTGTTTAGGTTGGTCGTGTCCGTAGTCTGATTCGTAAGGTAAGGGACATTCGAACCTACCTTGATCTCCGCCTCCTGGTTGTCCATGGTGAGGATCTGGGGTGTGGAAATAACGTTCACATCCGTGTCATTGGCCATAGCATTGATAAAGGAGGACATATTGGGGAAGGTGAGCGAAGTGCTTCCTTGTTTAATGGTGATGGCCTCACCTATAACACCCAGAAGCGGACCGGTAGGGAGATCGCTTGGGCTGGTGATAAAGCTGCTTCCGGTTCTCCCGATAACCGCCCCTGTCTTGTTTTGTTGATCATAATTAAACTCACTTGCCAAGGTCGACTGCACCCCAAAATTAAAGTCATGTTCGGTGTTCACCTCCATGATAAGGGCCTTGACATAGACCTGCTTTCGCTGGATGTCGAGATACTTGATGGTCTCTAACAGGCTCTTATAGGCATAGGGGTCTGCATAGATTATGAGTGAATTCGTCTCCTTGTCCGGACTGATCTTGATGTTCTGCTCCTTCAGGGCAGGATTCTGGGTTGTCTTTGGTGCTGCCGGTTGTTGTGGTTGTGGCACCCCTTTCTGGCCTGCTGATGGTGTCACCGGCGCCTCAGGGTTCGCGGGTGTTGGTATTTCGGTTAAGACCTTGGCCATGTCTTCTGCATTGGCATACTGGAGATAGACTACGTGAATATCCTCTTTTCCTGACGGGGTAGGTATATCGAGTTTCTTGATAAGCTCTTCGATGCCGCTGACATCAGGGGGTGCCGCCAGCACGATGAGTGAATTGGTCCTCTCATAGGGAATTATCTTTGTTGCGATTTTTGCCCCGGTCGCATCCGGCTGGCGCATGGTCCTCAACCGCTGCGCCTCATCCTGCTTTCCCTCGGAGAGGATGTCATTGAGCTTGGATGCAAGGTCTGCCGCCGAGGCATAGGTGAGCGGGTATATTTTCACTTCCTGGGCAAACCCGGCCACATCAACCACCTTGAGTATATCCATGAGTTTCTTGATGTTCGACTTGTTGTCGGTGACGATCAGGACATTGCTCTGGGGGTATGACAGAAGCTGGGATGAGGCCTTGGACATGAGCGGTGAGAGCAGGTTTTTAATGTCATTGGCGTCTACATACTTGAGCTGGATGATCTGGGTGACCATGGTGTCGTCTTTCTGCTGTGGAGGTTCCATGGTGGTTTCCAGGCTCTTGGTTATGGCATCTGCGGACCTGACAATCTTTGTTACCCCGCCCATATCGACCGTGCCGAAACCGTTTACCTCCAGCACACTCAAGAATACCCGGTATGCTTCGTCCAATGACATTTTCCTCGGAGAGATAACCGTAATCTTGCCGGTAACCTTGTCGTCGATGATAAAGTTCTTGCCGGTAATGTCAGCGATGAACTTGATAAAAACCTTGATATCCACCCCGTCAAAGTCCATGGTTATGAACTGTCCGCCCGAGCCTGCCGCGTTTCTTGTGATCGGCTGTCTTGTATTGGCGGCCGTCGTGGTTGCCGAAGAATCACTCTGGGGGGTAAGGGCCTCTTGAGAGGTGCTGTTGTTTGTTCCAACCTTGGATTTCTTTATGACCGGCTGCTTTACCGTGCTTGCAGCCTTGGGCTTCTCAGGCGTGGTCTGCTGTGGTACAGGCGCAGGCGCATCATCCTCGATAAGCCTGGCAGCCCATACACCGGAGACGCACACAACCAAGATCAGAACAGCAACAGATATGACCCTGTGTATATCCATGTTCCCCCCTTATTCATCACTGCGCGCGAATAATGTCTTCAAATTCCCTACTGCCTTTGAGCGAAGCCAGGTCGGGATCACGCCGCGCCCATAGCCTCGCCTCAGGCTGCATGCTGCATGCCTGTCGTAAAGATGAAAGCGCTGCATCATTCTTTTTCAGTCTCGCATAGGCGCAGGCCATGTTGTAAAAGGGTTCCACATAGTCTGCCGAATATCTTCGCGCCTGGATGAAAAATGTCAACGCCTTTGCAGGATCTCCTTTAGCTAATAGCACACTCCCCATATTATTCAATAACCGGGCATCATTCGGTTTAAGCTTCCTCACGGTTGTATAGGTTTCAAATGCCTTATCATAGAACTTGATCTCATAGTAGAGGCTGCCGAGTCTCAGGTATGCCTCGGCAAATGCGGGATTCCTGGAGATGACCTGAGAATACGCATGAATGGCGTCCGTCATCTGTCCCTTGGAGCGCAGCCTGTCGGCTTTATTCATGAGGTCGAGAATCCGACCCGTATCCTCCTGTACCGGTTGTTCCACTTCATGGCCGACAGTACGGGCCTTACCGATAATCCCGATGCCGTAGAGTAATGCCGTGGTAAGTGCCGAACCCAAAAGAATAGCTGCAATGATAATCCAGTAGATCCTGTGTGACCGGCCCCCCTCACTCACAATCGCACTGGACGCAACGTGCCTGTTCATCTGGGTCCTCTTGAGGGCCTCGTAAATGGAGCTCATCTGCCACCTTCTGCGATATTACGTAAAAGCACCAAGGTCTCTGGGCCCGTGATGCCATCCCTCTTGAGACCGAAGACCTCCTGAAATTTTTCCACCCCGTGTACCGTCTCAACCCCGTATACCCCGTCAGGCATAATGGCAAGCATACCGAGGCGGAACAGGACTTTCTGTATTTTCTCCACCTCATCACCGGCCGTGTTTATGCTGTATATGGTCTCATGAAGGGGTTTCGCATAGGGGACCATGACATTCCACCGGTAAAGGTTCTTGAATTCATCTAGGGGGATCTCAATAACAGCCCTGTTTTTTCCAACCACCCGGACAAATGACGCCTCCGTCTTAAGCATGACGAGATAACCGCCGTCCATGGAAACAATTGCCGATGATGGAAGGTACTTGAGGTAATCCGGCTGGGGATGAAGGTTCAGGGCATCGGGCCCGGCAAGCCCGTCGGGCAGCTGGCTTAAGATATCCAAGGCGACGTTATAGTCCGACATTATCCAGTCCTTTGAATCATGCCTTGGCGGCACATGCCCCTTTGCAGGCACATCGGAGGGGGCCTGCGGTGTTACGGATGCCTCCTGAACCGATGCCGCTGTTTTCTGGTCTTTTACACTCACCTTAGCTCCCGGCATTTCAAAGCGGTGTGGAAAAACTCCAGGCCAGACAATGACGGCCATCAATACCGCCAGGGCACTGAGCACGGGCACTATTAACTTATGTATGATCTTGGGTCGGGAGTAGTTTCCTCGGAGTTCCCGGATGGCGCCGAGCACAATGCGTGAGGTAATCCTTTTTGTGGCCTTTAAATAACCAATGAGCAACGAGCGCTCTGCAACCGCATTGATCCTTCTTGGTATACCACGGGAATGACGATAGATGAGTCTGAGTGCCAAGGCAGTAAAGGTAATATCACCACGGGCCCCCGATATGATAAGCCTGTGATTGATGTAGCTTTTTGTGTCCCTTAGGCTCAAAGGCCAAATATGGTATCTCAGTACTATCCTGTCATCGAGCTGCTTCATGTTAGGTGAGGCCAGGACCTTTACAAGCTCGGGTTGCCCAACCAGGACGATCTGGAGGAGTTTTTCCTTTTCGGTCTCCAGGTTCGACAGCATACGGATCTGCTCGAGGACATCCATTGAGAGATTCTGGCACTCATCGATGATGAGCACGGCATTCTCTCCTGCAACGAATACGTTGATGAGGAAGTCGTAGAGCTCATCAAGCAAGGCCTTTTTCGAGCTGGACAAAGCATTTAAACCGAAATCCTGGTTGATTGTCTGAAGAAGCTCTATGTCCGACAGCGCAGGGTTCAATACGAGTGCCGTACGCACCGTCTTGGGAAGGATTCCGAGCAAGGCCCTGCAGATGGTTGTTTTGCCTGCGCCCACTTCGCCGGTTATCATGATGAAGCCTTTGCGCTGATCTATCCCATAGCGCAGATATGACAGCGCTTCCTCGTGCGCCTTGGACAAAAAGAGGAACTTCGGATCCGGGGTGACATTGAAAGGGTTCTCTGATAACCCGAAGTACTGCTCAAACATGCTCATCCGTCCCAGTCATAACGTCACTTCAGCGGCACACTCACCGTGGTGGTTGTTCCTTGCCGCTCGATCTCCACTTGCACATTTGTATTGCTCTGGAGTTCCTGGTAGGCATTCAGGGCATCCTGCGGGGTGCGGATAGGCACGCCGTTTATTGACTTGATTATATCGCCGGTGCGCACACCGAGCTCATAAACCTTCGCTCCTTCAGCAACGTCGCTCACCCTGAATCCATAGGGCTGACCTCCACGATAGTATGGGACTACCCGGGCGCTCCCTAATAACTGGTCCATGTTTTTCATGGCATCCGGCACACCGCCGGCGCCTGCAACAGAGTTTCCAACTGGGAATCTCGGATTTCTGCCCGTCCTGGCGGTCCTTGAAGCAAGCCCTGGTCCGGATTTAGTTTCTTCAATCACAAGCATTTTCTGCTGGCCGTTCACATCCATGATCACCTTGTTTCTGAATATTGCTATGAGAGTTGCCCCCTTAAGGGTATCGCCGATACGGTAGAGTTTTTGAGCGTTCGACTCCTCAATGATGGCCCTGGCAATTTCGCTGGGGCCTGTTATGGTGCCTTTAAGAAAAATCCCCATTTCAGCAAGCGGCCTTTCCGCATCGCCGGCAATGGGCTGATCCTGGCCTGTGGGCCGCGCCTTGGCAACCTTGAGGAGGTCACGGTTGAGGATAACCTCGTAAGTGCCCTTGGTCTTCAGTGGTTTGTTTAGGCTTAAGCCGGCCGCCGGGGCAACCTTCTGGGGCCTAGGTGGGTTATAGAGTGCATGGCCTAATATCGTGGTTATGATCCCTGCAAGCACCCATATGAACAAGGTGATCATCACCATTGTTGCAATCAGCTTATAGCGTCTGTCCATCTATAGTCTAGACCCTGTCAAACCCATAGAACCTCATGCTGAAGCTCCCCCTTCCTCGTGTCAATGACCGCAGGGCGGTGGAATAGCCAAAGGTGTTCGACAAGGGAATATATGCCTTGATTTGGTGATATTTCCCCTTGATGACCACACCCTCTATGCTCGCCTTCCGGGCCGATAGATCTCCCACAACATCCCCCACATAGTCTTCAGGAGCTAATGCGTCAAGCTCCATAATGGGCTCAAGCTGGATCACACCGGATTTTTTCATGGCATCCTGCAGGGCCATTTGAGAGGCAATCTTCAGACCCTGGCCGGTGGTCTTGTCGGTAAGCACCACCTTATCCACGTGAACATCAATGTCCACCACCTCGTAACCGAACATGGGATCGGCCAGGCATGCCTCCGCAAGGCCGTTCATGAGATAATCTTTTAAACCGTTTTCAAGTGCCTGGTCCAGATGGAACGAATTTCCGATGCCTCTCTTGGCAGGTTTTATATTCAGCTCTACATGCCCGTAATGTGCGTTATCGCCGATGAGCTTATCGAATATCTTCTGGGCCTGTGAAGGTTTATCGATAGATGCACAATACAGCACCTGGGGCTTGCCCACATTGATGTCCACCCCAAAAGCAGTCTTGAATCGATCAAGGGCGATCTCCAGGTGAAGCTCCCCCATGCCGGCAAGTATCACCTGGCCGGTATCCGGGTCTTCATGAACCTTGATTGTCGGGTCTTCCTCCATGATCTTGCGCATGGCCTCAAAAAGACGCTCGGATGACTCCGAGGTCTTGGGTTCGATGGCAACCGATATAACGGGCTTCTGTACGTCAATGGTCTCAAGCACCAACGTTTCGCCCTGGATCATGATGGTGTCGCCTGTTACAGAGTCCTTCAGGCCTACGGCAGCAACAATGTCGCCTGCCGATGCCTGTTCGATACGCTGCTTCTGATGGGCATGCATGGAGAACAGGCGTGCGACCTTCTCGGATGTCTCCCGTGTGCTGTTGTATACATCATCACCTACATGGAGCGTTCCGGAATACAACCGTAAGTATACCATCCTCCTGCCTTCATCCATGTATACCTTGAATACGTATGCAACAAGGGGCCCTTTCGGGTCCGGATGGATGAGGACCTCTTCAAGAGATTTTTTTGAATGGGCTACAACAGGCTTTACTTCCATCGGTGAAGGCAGGTAATCTATCACCGCATCGATCAGGGTCTGGATACCTTTGTTCTTCAGTGCGGAACCGCACAGTACAGGGACCAGTTTCTCGTCTATCGTGACCTTGCGTATGGCCTGCTTTATCTTTTTTTCATCCGGCTGTTCACCGGCAAGAAACTTTTCCATAATCTCGTCGTTAAAGTCAGAGAGCCTCTCCAGCATATTATCACGGGCCAGCACAGCCTCTTGGACGATCTCTTCGGGTATGGGCGATGCCACGAAATTGGCCCCTAAGGTATCATCGTCCCAGACAAGCCTCTGCATGGTTATGAGGTCAATGACACCCTTGAAGGTATCCTGCTCATAGTAGGGGATCTGGATGGGAAGCGGCGTCACCTCCAAGCGTGTCCTGATCTGATCGAGCACGGATTTGAAGTCGGCCCCCATGCGGTCCAGCTTATTGATGAAGGCCATGGCCGGGACATGGTATTTCCTGGCCTGCTGCCATACAGTCTCGGTCTGGGCCTCAACACCGCCGACAGCGCAGAGGATTACCACCGCCCCATCGAGCACCCGCAGCGACCGCTCGACCTCGATGGTAAAATCCACATGGCCGGGTGTGTCGATGATGTGGATATCATGGTTGTTCCATTCACAGGTCGTGACGGCCGAGGTGATGGTGATGCCTCGCTCCTGCTCCTGAGGCATCCAGTCCATGGTGGCCTGGCCGTCGTGCACCTCGCCCATGCGGTGGATCTTGCCGGTGTAGTAGAGGACCCTTTCTGTTACCGTTGTCTTGCCCGCATCGATATGGGCGACGAAACCAATGTTCCTCACCCTTGAGAGATTTCTTGTTTTCATCGGGCTACTCACACCCTCTATTATACACAAAGATCTACATCATATACATATTTCATTTCACGTCCGAGAAAATGCTCACCAAGCTCAATGAACCTCGGTGATGAGTCTGAAAGGTAATAGCTTATGTCCGAGCTCCCTGAACAATCACCCTGAGGTCCTACAATCCCCTTGACCTCCCGTGCCGTGGAGAGCGCAGAGTCCACTATGGTTACGCCTTTTCCCATAACCTTTGAAAGAATATTTTTAAGCAGGGGATAATGGGTGCATCCGAGCAGGAGTGTGTCCACCCTTGAATGAATAATGTCTTTCAGGTAACGCCTGGCCACCTGCTCGGTGATCTCATCTTCATACCAGCCCTCCTCGACCAAAGGTACGAATAGGGGGCATGCCTGGGGAAAGATCTCAAGACCTTGTTTTAAGGACCTCAACGTTTCCTCGTATGCATGGCTCTTTATGGTTGACGAGGTGCCGATGACACCGATCCTGCTTACAGCGCATTCCACGGCAGCCCTGGCTCCCGCCTCCACCACCCCGATGACCGGGAAGTGAAACTCGTCCTTCAGGGCGGTTATGGCATGGGCGCTTGCCGTATTACAAGCAATCACCAACATGTCGATATCCATGGAGGCAAGAAAGCGCGCGCACTGAAGGCTGTAGCGGATAATGGTCCTGGACGACTTGGTGCCATAGGGCAGCCTCGCCGAGTCCCCGAGATAAACCATGTCCACACCGGGAACCAGCTCAAGAAGACACTTGAGGACCGTAAGCCCCCCTATTCCCGAATCGAACACTCCGATACGTGAGATCTTTTTATCCATACGGAATCAGCTTTCGCGCAGTTTAGCGTTAGAAAATTGGTTATCTGTCTAGTGCTTTTGCAAAGTACTGTCAAGAAAAGTCGATAAGCTTTTCGGGGACACAATACTCAGTGTTACACAAAATAATTGACTTTTTTGCTAATATCATATGGTATTAAGTATCTATTTTCTTTGTTGGACATTGTAAGAGATGTGATGAATGAGGAGGATGTATTCTCTATGAAAACTATTCGCATCATACATGCCGCCGCGTCATTAATCCTTTCCCTTTTTCTCCTCTATCCATCCGGGGCATATGCCGAGCTCAAACCTGGTACCATTAATATTACCCCATCTCTGGGCGGTTACGATGTGGGCGGCGGTCTGCACTATGCCAGCGGAATGGACTGGGGTATAGGGGCCGGCTTGAACTTCTCTGAAGAACTTGGGAGTGAATTCAACTTTAACTCAATTGAATCAAGAAGCGGCGGAGACAGCGGTAGGATCCTGCTTTATAGGTTCGACCTCCTCCTTCACCTGAAGGGCCTCCTTTCGGACAACACAGTTCCCTATGTTTCCCTCGGCCCCGGGTTAACCTCATATAAAAACAACGGCCTCGGCAACCAGAAGGGATATGACTTCATACTCGACCCCGGGTTCGGTCTGAAGCACTACCTCTTAAAGAACTTGGCCTTGAGGGGTGATGCGCGGTATATTATGGATTTCACGGGAAAGAATCTTCATCACAATCTGCTCTATAATGCCGGCCTCACCTTTGAATTCGGCCTGGATGACGAAAAACCCGCAGCCCCTGCGCCTGTTGAACCTGTTGCGGAAGAGATATGCCCTCCCGGACCTGACGGTTGTGTAGAAAAAGATTGGTGCAAGAAAGACAGCGATGGGGACGGGGTTCCTGACTGTCTTGACAAATGTCCGGATACTCCCAAAGGGATCAAGGTAGATGCCAATGGCTGTCCGCCTGCTGCTGAGCAGGGCGTAATCATCTTCAGGAACATACTCTTCGACTTTGACAAGTCGAACATCAAACCGGAATCTTTTGCTGTCCTGGATGAGGTTGTTGAATATCTGGCGACAAACAAGGGTCTTAAGATGGAAATTCAGGGCCACACGGATAACAAAGGCACGGATGAATACAATATGAAACTATCCTATAAACGCTCAGACTCAGTGAGAAACTATATCGTGGGCAAAGGGATCGCCCCGGAACGATTGAAGGTAAGCGGTTTCGGCTTTAGCAAGCCTGTTGCACCCAATGACACCGAAGAGAACAGGACCAGGAACAGGAGGGTGGAGTTCAAGCCCATCTAAAGTAACAGTTACCCTATCTAAAGAGAGCGGGTGAATAAGCCTGCTCTCTTTCTTTTAGTTTTTTTATAGTGGCGATACAAACGATCCTTGAGGTATAAGTCTCATAATTCTTTATTAGTGTCCGGAGGGACTATGGAACACCGTATAGGGGTAATCGGACTTGGGTATGTGGGTCTGCCCCTAGCTGTTGAGTTCGGTAAAAAATACTCAACTGTGGGTTTTGATATTAATGAGACGAGGATATCCGAGCTCAAGGCATTCTCAGACAAGACCCTCGAAGTAACCAGCAACGAACTGCAGGCCTCAAACCTTTTGAACTTCACCACAAAATCTGAAGACCTCAGGCCCTGTACGGTTTTTATCGTAACCGTGCCCACCCCCATTGACGTATCCAACAGGCCCGACATCTCCTTGCTGCTCAAGGCGAGCGAGACCGTGGGCAAGGTCATAAAGAAAGGCGACATCGTTGTCTATGAATCCACGGTCTATCCGGGCGCCACGGAAGACGACTGCGTGCCGGTCATTGAAAAGACATCAGGGCTGGTATTCAACCGCGACTTCTTCTGCGGATACAGCCCTGAGCGCATTAACCCGGGCGACAAGGCGCATCGTCTTACAAACATAACGAAGGTCACATCAGGGTCCACCCTTGAAGTCGCCAAGATTGTCGATGAACTCTATCGATCCATTATTACGGCAGGCACCCACCTCGCCCCATCCATCAAGGTGGCTGAGGCGGCCAAGGTCATTGAGAACGCCCAGCGAGACATCAATATCGCCTTTGTCAACGAACTGGCAATGATCTTCGCCCGAATGGACATCAAGACCGCTGACGTGCTCAAGGCGGCAGGGACAAAATGGAACTTTCTGCCGTTCTCTCCGGGACTGGTGGGAGGGCACTGTATAGGCGTAGATCCCTATTACCTGACCCATAAAGCCGAGAGCCTCGGGTACATACCCCAGGTGATCCTGGCCGGCCGCAGGATCAATGACGGTATGGGCAGGTATGTGGCCACCCAGCTCATCAAGATGATGATTAAGAAATGCCATCGCATCACAGACACGAAGATCCTGGTGCTCGGCATTACCTTCAAGGAGAATTGCCCTGACATCAGAAATTCAAGGGTCATTGATGTTATCAGCCAGCTCAAGGACTTTGACTGTACGGTGGAAATATTCGATCCCGTGGCGGATCCTCATGAGGTAAGACACGAGTACGGCATCGATATCATATCCCGGCAAGACCAACTCACTTCATATGAGGGCATCATGGTGGCTGTGGCCCATGATGAATTCAAAACCCTTGACCTTGATAAGCTCAAGGCCAGGAACTGTGTGGTGTACGATGTGAAAAACATCTGCCCCAATGCAGAGGCAACGTTATAAAGCTCATAAAAACACAATCGAGGAGGAACGTATTACGCTATGAACAATATCTGGGCGCCATGGAGGATTGAATATATAACTTCACCAAAGGACCTCTCGTGCGTCTTCTGCACTGCCCCTGAGGCAAAAGACAAGCTCATTCTTACTTCAGGCAGGCTCTGCTTTGCCATCATGAACCGCTTCCCGTATACCGCAGGTCACTGTATAGTCGCCCCCTACAGGCATGTTGCGGATCTTACCGAACTGGGCACTGAAGGGCTTTGCGAGATCATGACAATGACACAGTCGATCCTTACCGCAATGAAGTCTGCCTTGAAGCCCGAAGGGTTCAATGTCGGGTTCAACCTGGGCGACGTCGCCGGCGCCGGGATTGCAGACCACCTGCACATGCACATCGTGCCCCGTTGGAAGGGTGACACCAACTTCATGCCGGTCCTGGGTGACACGCATATAATCTCAGAACACATCGACAACACCCGGGACAAAATTATGAGGAACCTCCCTTGAGATACCTTAAGGCAGCCATCTTTTTTATCCTTGCAGTTGCCGGTATCCTTTTTGGTATATCCAACCAGGATAGCGCCACGGTACATGTCTTCTGGTACTACTCAAGATCCTACCCCTTGTATCTCGTCCTCTTTGCCTGTTTCCTTGCAGGGACCATAACAGCAATCCTCTATGCTTTCATGTCGGGAGGCGACCTGAAAAATGAGGAGCGCCGCCTGAACAAGCGTCTGGAGGATCTCAATGGCAGGATTGTTCAGGCCCAGGCCGCAAGAAGATCCCTCACCCCGCCGGGGGGTACTGATGGACCATCCGGAACCACCCCATAACCCGCTACCCCGGCTGCCCGGGTGGCTGAAAAAAAACAGAGACCTCTCTACGCTGCACCACCTGAAGGCAAAATTCCGGCACTCCGGGCTCTCCACGGTGTGTGAAGAGGCAAGGTGCCCCAATATCTGTGAATGTTTCCATGAACCCACTGCAACATTCCTCATCCTCGGGGATGTGTGCACCCGTTGTTGTTCCTTCTGTTCGATTCGCAAGGGAACCCCGGCTCCCGTAGACCGCAATGAACCTTTCCTTGTCGCACAGACTGCAGAAGAAATGGGGTTGGGACATGTAGTCATCACCTCGGTCACTCGAGATGACTTGCCGGACAAGGGCGCTTACGGATTTACTTCGACTATCCGGGCCATCAGGGATCTCATACCTGCATGCGCTATTGAAATACTCTCCCCTGACTTTTCCGGCAGGCAGGACCTGCTGGAGATCGTTCTGGGCGAGAAACCCGATGTGTTCGGCCATAATGTTGAGATGCCGGAGAGGCTCTATCCTTCAATCAGGCCATGCTCAAGCCTGACAAGGAGCCTTGATGTGCTCAGGGTTATCAAAAAAATCTCTCCGGAGACAATAGTCAAATCTGGGTTCATGGTAGGACTCGGCGAGTCTGAATCGGAGATAAAGGATCTTCTGGGGTCTCTAGCTGATGCCCGGTGTGATGTGGTGACCATCGGCCAGTACCTGAGACCCACCAGGTTACAGATACCGGTCGCTCGCTACTGGGAACCTGATTTTTTTACAAGCTGGTCCAATCTTGCGAAATCACTTGGTATAGGCTATTGTATTGCAGGACCGTTTGTGAGGAGCTCCTACCGCGCCAAGGAGGTCCTTAAAGATATACGATATTCACAGCACAATATGTGTAAGGATAAGAGTGAGTAAAGGAGAACACATGGATACGATTCAGATCGGGCTCATCGGCTTAGGCACCATCGGAACCGGGGTCGCCAAGACTTTGCTGGAGAACAAGGCGCTTCTGGAGGACCGGCTCGGTTTCTCTTTAACCCTGAAAGGGATTGCCGACATCGATATAACCAAAGACCGTGGTATCAGCATCCCTACAGGGCTGCTCACCACAGATGCCAATAAGCTCATCGATGACCCTGAGATCGACATCATTATCGAGCTCATCGGTGGGATTGAGACTGCAAAGACCTTCATACTGAAAGCCCTGAAGAGGGGAAAGCATGTAGTGACCGCCAACAAGGCGCTTCTTGCATCCCATGGCAAAGAACTGTTCGACGCCGCCCAGACATATGGGAAAGACCTCTACTATGAGGCCGCAGTAGGCGGAGGAATACCCATCATCAAAACCCTGCGTGAGGCCTTTATCGCAAACAACTACACCTTTATTTACGGGATATTAAACGGTACTTGCAACTACATCCTCACCGAGATGGGTGAGAAAGGCTCATCCTTCCAGAAGGCATTGGCCCAGGCCTCAAAGCTTGGTTATGCAGAGGCCGACCCTACCTTGGATATAGAAGGCATCGATGCAGCACATAAGCTCGCACTGGTAACCAGCCTCGCCTATGGCGTACCGCCTGACATGCATGGTGTATATGTTGAGGGGATAAGCAACCTTGACAAACTCGATGTAACCTTTGCCCGGGACCTGGGCTATAAGGTAAAGCTGCTGGCCTTGGCCATTGACAGGGGCGACAAGGTTGAGGCCCGTGTACATCCGACGCTTGTTCCCCTGAATTACCTTTTGTCCAAGGTCGACGGCGTATTCAACGCCTTTTATGTGCGGGGAGACATTGTAGACTCCACCCTCTTTTACGGTAGGGGAGCAGGGATGATGCCCACAGCCTCGGCCGTAGTGAGCGACCTTGCAGATATCGGGAGAAATATTCGTGCAGGCATCGCAGGCCGGATCCCCCACCTGGGATATCGCAAGGACATTTCGAATCCTAAAAAGTACATGCCCATCGACGACATCCAAACAAATTATTACCTGAGGATAAATGCCTCGGACAAACCGGGCGTGCTGGCAAAGATAGCGGGCATCTTGGGAGAGCGTGACATCAGCATTGTCTCTGTAATCCAGAAGGCGGGTGAAGATAAGGATTTCACACCCGTTGTCTTGCTGACGCACGAGGCAAAGGAATCGAATGTAAGGAAGGCCATTATAACTATATCCGCCCTTAAAGAGGTAAAAGGGACCCCTGTGGTGATCCGTGTAGAGGACAGGAAGCTGAAGAACAGACCTGCATAATGAGTACCCTCTAAGCATTTCAACATAACTAGTGGTACTATTTTTAATGGTAACTGCACAAAAGGAGACTGAAAGACTTGAAATACATTATCCTGCTCGGCGATGGAATGGCTGATGAGCCTTTGGCAGAGCTTGACGCCAGGACCCCGCTTGAAGTCGCCCAAACACCCTACATGGACTCCCTTGCCTCCCAGGGAGAATTGGGCTTGGTATGCACCGTAAAAAAGGGTTTCCCTCCGGGTAGTGATGTGGCGAACATGACAGTGCTGGGTCTGGATCCGTCCCAATACTACACAGGCCGGGCTCCTATCGAGGCCGTGAGTATGGGCGTTGATCTTGCCCCTACAGATACAGCCTTCAGAATCAATCTCGTAACGATCACGCCAAAAGATGGCCACCTGATTATGGAGGACTACTGTTCGGACCACATAACCACCGATGAGGCCCGTGAACTCATCGTGAATCTCTCCGGAATCGCGGCCGACAATCCTGCAATAGCCATGTATCCGGGCATCGAGTACCGGCACCTCATGGTCATTCACGGTTATCACATGCCCGACTTGAGGACTACGCCGCCTCATGATATCACCGGTGAGCGTATAGATCGGTTTCTCCCCAATGATCCTATGCTGGTCGATATCATCAAAAAATCCATGGTATTTCTGAAAGACCAGCCCATTAATGCAAAAAGAAAGAAAATGGGTAAACGTCAGGCCACATCACTGTGGCCCTGGGGTGAAGGAAAGGCCATGCAGGTCCCTACCCTCCAGAAAGAATACACCATATCCGGGGCCATGATCTCTGCTGTGGATCTTCTCAAAGGGCTTGGGAGGCTCAGGGGCATGGAGGTGATCAACGTGCCTGGCGCCACAGGCTGGATCGACACCAACTACCTTGGCAAGGCTGAGGCTGCCATAGATGCGCTGAATCGCCATGATTTCGTTTATGTCCATGTAGAGGCCCCGGACGAAGCCGGACACGGGGGACATTTAAAAGAGAAGATTAAGGCCATCGAGGATTTTGATTCCAAGATCGTTGGGCACATACTTGACAGACTGAATACGGGCAACTCTTCCTTCAGGCTCCTGGTCCTTCCTGACCACCCAACCCCCATATGCAAGAAAACCCATACATCCGACCCGGTGCCTTATGTGCTCTATGACAGTACCCATGGAACAAATACAAAGCGTTGTTTCACAGAGAATACTGCCGGCAGCACCGGTGTCTTTATAGAGGAAGGTCATACCTTGCTGAAGAGGCTCTTGAAATCCTTTCAATGACCCTGCTTATTTTCCGGAGTTTTTGCGTAGAAAGGAATGTTCAGATCGCTTCACTAATTCCTTTTAAATGCCGTCATAAAGCTGCCCTGTCTCTCGATCTCAATATCGAGCTGGGACATAAGTGATACGATGTCTTCAGTAGAAAAGTGATGCCTGCGTTCCTGTATTATCGGCAAAATATCCCGGTCAACAGTAATGAAGTGTCTGTCCTTCAATGGCGTTATCCCCTTGGCGGTGCACAAAACGTCAGCCAGATGCACACATATGGTGAAGATGGGATCGACATCTGACAGCACCGGGGTATGATGATGAGCAACCGTATTCACTACATCAGGAGGAAACATCCATGAATTGAGTAAAATTTGCCCGACTTCTGCATGGGTAATTCCGAAAATTCTCTTCTCAACTGCATGATAGCTATAATTGTTGCCATCTTCCTCAATGGCATCAAGAAGCCTGCTAAAGGTATCGGCCATATACTGAGATATGAATATTTTTCCCACATCATGGAGAAGCCCTCCAACAAAGTACTTACCATCTATCTTCAGATTCAGGTACTGGGCGATCATCCTGGTGCCGACTCCAACAGAAAAGCTGTGCCTCCACAACTGTTCCGAAAACTCAGACCCTTTCCTGTTAAACATCTGGAGCACAGACATGCCCAGGGCAATATTCTGGATCTCTTTGAATCCGAGGACAACGACAGCATGAGATATAGTGGAGATCTTCTTCACAAACCCATAGTATGCCGAATTCGCCACGGTAAGAATCCTTGCCGTAAGGGCGGGATCGCTCTCGATGATATTGGTAAGGTCTGAAGCGGATGAGTTTTTCCTGGAGATCACATCCATGATCTCATTGATAATGCTGGGCAGGGTGAGAATGTCCGGGGCCCTGTCCAGAATCTCCATGATGCGTTCCCGTTCAGTGTCGGGATTAATGTTCCCTTCCACATTAAATCAGTCGGTAAAATGGGTATGTTTCTTAATTGTTACTCGTTAATTATCCTTAAAGAGCCGTTTCTCATATCCCGATAAGATCTTTGATGGATATTCATGTTTTTTTATGGTCTCTAATAATCGTCTCTGTGTGCATTGGGGCCTATATTGCCTTCACCAGCATAAGGACCGAAAAGAAGAAACCAATCCTTAAAAAATCGCCGGCCCGTTATGTCACAGTCCCATCTGATGAGGCTATCCATACATTTCATGATGCATATAATCTGGAATGGAAACCTCTTCGTGACGAAAATCGACAGATACCTCCGCAGATTCAAGAAATAGTCAACAAGATCGAAAATATTTCTCCTCTCATTACGGAACTATCATCCAAGCTTAATGATCCTGATATAGACCCAAAGCAAATCAGCAAGATAATTATTCAGGACCAGGGACTCACCTCTTTTATCCTGAAGCGGGTGAATTCGCCCTATTATGGACTCCTGCAGAAGGTGGACAACATCTACAACGCTATTGTCATCCTCGGTTATAACGAGATCTACCGGATTGTTATGGAAGAAAGGACCCACAAGATCGGTATTAAACCGGACAAGGTAGAATGGGTACATGCGAATCTGACATCAAGCATTGCTGCTTACCTTGCCAGCGCCAGCCGGCTTGGCGTGCAAGGCGGAACAATGGTTACCCTTGGCATGCTCCATGATATTGCACGAACCATCATGATACAGTCTCTTGCTCCTCCTCCCAATGCGTTATCGGTAGATCCTAGGCAAAGGCTGAAACAGGAGATTGATCATTTCGGGGTCGATCATGCAACACTTGGGGCTGTCCTTGCCAAACGCTGGGGCATGCCTCCTCGTCTTGTCTCGTGTATTGAGCGGCATCACTGGCCCATGTTCTGGCCCTTACGAGAGATAGGCCAATCCTGTAACGATATTCTCAAGGAACTATCAATCTTAACCATATCCGACATTGCGGCCAAGAACTTCACCCAAGAGATAAAGGGCCCCTATATCGGCGATGACTATTACCGTTATATCAACAGGCAACCCAAAATGGAGAGTATCCTCGTCCCTGAAATCACAAGAGATCTGAGGCGGATCCACAGGGTCATGCTTGATCCTGAACAACTCTAGATATTACAAGTGGTGGGGGTATGTGAAGTATAAAGGCAACAATCCACGATCACTTTGTGCCTGTGCCCCTTTACCTTTGGGGATTCCCCGAAGGTATGTTATAGGGCTTACTCAGCTGATAACTTTTGATACTCGTTGAGAATTAAGGCTGTACAGTCCTGAAGAGACGTTTTCAATGCCCTTGGTCACATTAGAGAGAATCTTTTTTGCCTCTTCAACATTTTCTACTCGGGACCCTGATGCCTGTTTGTTTTCAACTGACACAATATCTGCAATCCGGTCCTGGGATTGTACATCTTGTGTCTTCTTCTTGTATTCAGAGTCTTTCTCTTTCGTTATAAGATTGATTACATTCCCCAATTCAGGATTGACCTTCATGGCGGTCCCCTTTCAAGTGTTCTCCCTTTAACTTATCGGTGGTCATTCACAATACTTTACTCTTTTTTTAGATTGATAAGCATTTTATATAATTCATTCCTGCCGATACCTGTCTCCTGGGAGAGCACATGGAGGACATCCTTCCTGGAATGACCCAATCCCAACAGAGATATCGCACGGTCCTTTATTGACTCATGATCAAGGGTATCACTATTGGGTGCACCGCTGACAATTACTGTCACCTCTCCCTTGATCTCATGGTCTTCAAGTCGGGAAATCAACTCATCGGCGGTACCTCTGATATATTCCTCATGGATCTTGGTAAGCTCTCTTGCCACGCATAATGTCCGCTCAGGCATAAATCCCTTGATCAATTTCATCAAGGACAGTAGCCTCCGTGGTGACTCATAGCAGATGGTCACATCGGTCGATGCCTTCATCCTTAAGAGCTCTTTTTCAGTTAAGTCTTTCTGCCTGGGGAAAAAACCGATGAAACGAAAAGGGGCCTCAAAGCCTGATGCTGATAATGCGGTAATACAGGCACACGGTCCCGGTAAGGCTTCCACCCTGCCCCCTTTGGCACGTACTTGTGCTACAAGCCTGGATCCAGGGTCTGAAATGGTAGGTGTGCCTGCATCACTCACCAGCGCAATATTCTTTCCCCTATCAAGTTGATCGAGGATATAAGCAGTCTTCCTTGCCTCACTGAAACGTTCGCAACTTACAAGAGTCTTATTAATTCCATAATGGGTTAAAAGCTTTTTCGTGTGCCTGGTGTCCTCGCAGAGGATTAGATCCACCTTTTCAAGAATATCGATGGCCCTCAACGTTATGTCCTTGAGATTACCAATGGGTGTAGGGACGAGATACAGAGTCGATTTATCCATAAACTTTTAATACTTTCTCCTTTTTACCAATGCCTGTCTTATGGTATATATGTTTTTTACCGCTAAGGGAAGAAAGAGACCTCTGAAATGGAGTCACTTAAGCTCGGCGGGAAGCCGATAGAAAAGATGATCGAGAGTACTCCGGAATATATGAAGAAGCTCTTCATAATGCCCGACTCGTCGGACAGGTTCGTGGAGTTCGGCATTCATCTGCTCGACCTTATTCATGATTTTTTTAAAGAGAAGGGCGGGATTCATTCTTCCGTATCTATGGAAGATCTGGCAAGAATATTCAGCAATATCGAGATGCCTTGTGATCCTCATCTCATCAAGGATGTCCTTGATGAGATCAAGCATAATATCGTCAAGCATTCGGTAAAAGTTGCCAACCCTTATTATATCGGCCACATGACAAGCGCTATTCCCTATTTCATGATCCTGCTTGAGATGATTGCCGTGAGCCTCAACCAGAACCAGGTGAAGATAGAGAGCGCCAAGGCATCTTCCTTTGTAGAAAGGGAGTTCCTGTGCTGGATTCACCGGCTCATCTATAACAGCAATGCTGATTTCTATAAGAAACATATACAGAACCCTAAAATTGCCCTGGGCAATATCACCTCGGATGGGACAGTCGCCAACATCACTGCCTTGACCCTTGCCATGGCCAAGGCCTTTCCCCCCGATAATAGGGGATTCAGGGGGGTCCGGGTTGAAGGGCTCGCCAGGGCGCTGGATCACTACGGTTACAGACAGGCACTCATCCTCGTTTCCAAGCGTGGGCATTACTCCATCTGCAAGGCAGGCACCATACTCGGTATCGGCGAGCAGGGGGTAATACGCACCCCTGTCCAACCCTGCATCAATAAGATTGATATCAACAAGCTTCAGTGCATTGTAGAGAAGATCAGGAAAGAAGACAAGATTGTCGGGAAACCAACGAAATTCGTGGCCATCGTAGGTATCGCCGGGACAACAGAGACAGGAAACATTGATGACCTTGATTCTCTGGCTGAAATCGCGCAGCAACTCGGCGCCCATTTCCATGTGGATGCCGCATGGGGCGGCGGGGCGCTGCTCATGGATGGAGCACGGGGGATGATGCGGGGAATCGAGAAGGCCGACTCCGTAACCATGGATGCCCATAAGCTCCTTTATGTCCCAAACAGCTTAGGCGTATGCGTATTCAAGGATGTGGAGGATTCCAGGTTCCTCTACCATACATCAAACTACATTATCCGCGAAGGTTCAGTGGACCAGGGCAGGTTCACCATTGAAGGGTCACGGTCTTTTTCTTGCCTCAAACCATGGGCGTCCATAAAGATCTTCGGTAAAAACGGCTACAAGATCATCTTTGACCATGCGCGCGATCTGCAAAACACCTTTGTTGAATTCATCGAGCGGGATCCCCTTTTCGAACTGATGAATAAACCCGAACTCTTTATAATTAATTACCGGTTCATCCCTGAAGAGTTAAGATCGTTGCTTAACGAGTTGATGAAGAATTCCAGAAAGAATTCGGATCGCATCACCACCATCAACAAGCTTATCAACAACCTTAACATAGAGCTGCACAAGACCATACGTGATCATGATATGTCTTTCGTATCCCGCACCAGGATAGAGTCTACCAAATACGCCCCAAGAAAGATCGTAGTGCTCAGGGCCATAACCATCAACCCTAACACGGAACGATATATGCTCAAACAGATACTGAATGAGCACAGAAGCATGGGAATCAGATTATGGCGGAACATGAAGAAGGGCTGCCTTGACTCCAACGGGGTTCTCAAGACTGCATAGCAATCCCTGTCAATATCACTTCGCACATATTCTTGCGCACACTGATTGACAAGCTCATCATACACCTTTATCTTAAAACAATATGATCCTCAATTGGCAGTCAACCTATTCAAGCAGGCTCACCGATGCAAGGACCGCGCTTTCCCGTATTAGGAGAGGTGCGAGGATCTTCATAGGCTCTGCATGCGGCGAGCCACAGCTCCTTGTTAAGACCCTCATCGATGTGGCGGAGAACCTTACAGACACCGAGATCATCCACTTTTTGGATCTCGGCATCGCGCCGTATACCGATGAGAAATATGACTCTAATTTCCGTCATAACGCCCTTTTTATCGGATCGAGCACCAGGGCCGCAATCAAAGAAGGCAGGGCCGACTATACGCCCATCTTCCTCTCCGAGATACCGCTACTCATGCACCAGGGCAGCATGCCCATCGATGTTGCCCTCATCACCGTTTCGCCACCCGACAATAACGGATATGTAAGTCTGGGGATCTCGGTCGATATCACCAAGACTGCCGCTGAGGTGGCAAGCTATGTGGTAGCAGAGGTTAATCCGAACATGCCCCGCACACTGGGTGACAGTTTCCTCCATGTGACCGAGATCAATGCCTTTGTAGAGAACGATATTCCCCTGTTGGAGTTTGTTCAGAAAGCACCGGGAGACATAGCCAAGGCTATCGGTGAGCATATTGCTGATCTCATTGAAAATGAGTCCACCATTCAGACTGGTGTAGGAAGGATCCCCAACTCGGTATTCCCATACCTTATGAATAAAAGGGACTTGGGCATCCATACTGAGACCTTCACCGAAGGTCTCATTGATCTTATCGAAGCGGGTGTCATCACCTGTAGGAAGAAGACCCTCTATCCGGGAAAGATTGTTGCAGCCTTCTGCATGGGCACCAAGCGCCTGTACGATTATGTGCACAATAATCCCTTGTTCGAGTTCCGTCCATGCCAATATGTCAATGACCCCTATGTGATCGCACTTAATGACAAGATGGTCTCCATCAATTCCGCGCTGACTATTGACCTGACCGGACAGGTATGCTCCGATTCCCTTGGCTTTGAGTTTTATAGCGGCATCGGCGGGCAGGTGGATTTTGTACGGGGCTCTGCCATGTCAAGGAGGGGCAAGTCCATCATGGTGCTCCCTTCCACCACGGATGATGGGAAGAATTCCAGGATAGTCCCCTATCACTATCCTGGCAGCGGTGTCGTCGTCACCAGGGGGGATATCCATTATGTAGTCACGGAATATGGCGTTGCCTATGTGCATGGAAAATCCATACGTGCAAGGGCCATAGCACTTATCAACATCGCGCATCCGAACTTCCGTGAGGAACTCCTTCAAGCAGCCAAAAAACAAGGCTATGTATATAAAGATCAGATCCTGCCCGTAGAGATCTATCCAAGAGAATATGAAACCTACTGGACCGACAAAAAAGGGACCGAGATCTTCTTCCGTCCTGTCAAGGCCACTGATGAGCGGGCCATCCAGGACGAGATGTATGCCTTGCCGGAACAGGACATCTACACAAGGTTCTTTCACAATTTGAAATCTTTCCCCCATAAACTTGCTATGCCGCTTGCGGCCATAGACTATAATGATAAGATGGCCATTGCTGCGGTTACAGGCAAAGAGGAGCCTGAAAGCCGGGAACAGATTGTTGCTGTAGGGCATTACATACGAGACCCACAGAATAGTTTTGCCGAGGTCGCCTTCACCACACACCAGGATTGGCAGAACCGGGGCATCGGCACATTTCTCCTGCAGTATCTTATCCGTATTGCCAAAGAAAAGAATATCAAAGGGTTCACGGCCGATGTCCTGGCACGGAACACCCCGATGATGAAAGTATTCACCAAGGCAGGATATCCCCTTAAGGCACATCTTGAATATGGCGTTTATGAGCTTGAGATCCCCTTCATTGATGAGGAGCACAAGGACGAGCGTTAGTTAGAGGCATAAGGGAGGGCAAATAGTGCCCCCCCTCTTTAGGTTTTATTTCTTCCCTTTGTGGAAGAGGAGAACAAACGGGGCTGCGATATAGATTGAGGAATATGTCCCTGTGACGACGCCGATCAGCATGGCAAAGGCGAACCCGTGGATCACGTCTCCTCCCATGAGGTAAAGACAAAGCACGATTATAAACACGGTCATGGAGGTGAGGATCGTCCTGCTCAGGGTCTGGCTGACACTGTCGCTCATCAGGCTCGCCATGTCATATGAACCTGTCTGTTTCTTCATATTCTCCCTGATCCTGTCAAAGACCACTATTGTGTCGTTCAGGGAGTAACCAAGCAAGGTAAGCAGTGCTGCAATAACCGTCAGCGATATCTCTTTGCCGGTTAAAGAGAATATGCCTACCGTAAGGGTTATATCATGCACCAGGGACAGTATGGCCCCTATGGAAAAACTGAACTCGAATCGAAACCAGATATATGCAATCAGGCCTATACATACATACAGGCACGATAGTAATCCCTTGGTCTTCAGGTCTCTGCCGACTTCCGCCCCGACCACTTCGACCCTTCTAATGTCTACCTTGTCTTTCCCGAAGGCCGAGTTCAGGACATTCTGGATCCTTGTAGACTCATTTTCCTTAGAACCGCTCTGAACCTTTTGCATCCTGATAAGGAATTCATTGCCTTGGGCATTGGCGCCGGTAATACTTTGTATCCGCGCATCGCCAAAACCTATTTTAGCAAGGGCCTTTCTCAATTCCTCGGTCTGCACAGGATTTTTAAAGGCAACCTGCATCTCGAGTCCTCCGGAGAAATCTATTCCATAATTCAACCCTCTCCAAAAGATGGAGATGAGGCCTATTGAAATAAGAACTGCTGAAAAAACATAGGCATATTTTCTGTAGCCTATGAAATCAATTCGTGTACCCGGTCGTATGAGCTCCATGAAAACCTCCTCTAGATACTGATCCGCTCGATTTTTCTGTTATTAACCATCCACTCCATGATCCATCTGCAGAACACTAACGCTGTAAACAATGTTGCAAGAATACCAACACTTAATGTAACAGCGAAGCCCTTTATAGGCCCAGTGCCGAACTGGAACAGAACCAAGGCAGCGATCAGGGTTGTGATATTGGCATCGAGAATAGCTGACAGTGCGTTATTATACCCGGCTTCAATGGCCATTTTTGGTGTTCGGCCTAGCCTCAGCTCCTCTCGTATGCGTTCGAATACGAGGATGTTTGCATCCACGGCGATACCGATGGTGAGCCCCATACCGGCAATGCCGGGCAGTGTTAAAACCGCGCCAAAGATTGCCATAACACCGACAACGATAATAATATTCCAGATAAGGGCAAAATCAGCAAGAGAACCTGACCACCTGTAATAGATAACCATGAATATGATAACCAGCAGACCACCCACCAAGGCTGCATGGATACCCATATTAATGGAATCCTTACCCAAAGACGGTCCTACTGTCCGCTCTTCCAGGATATCAACAGGGGCAGGAAGGGCGCCTGCCCTGAGCACGATAGCCAGGTCCTTGGCCTCAGCATCGTTGAACCTTCCCTCGATCATGGCCTTGCCGCCCGAAATGGCATCCCTGATTACAGGGGCTGAGTACACCTTTCCATCAAGGAGGATTGCAAGCCTTTTGCCTATGTTCTCTCCGGTGACCCTTTCAAATATACGCGCACCTTCAGGGTTGAAGGATATGGACACATACGGTTCATTATAAGTGGCCTTGATGCTAACTCGTGCATCATCGATCATACTGCCGTTCAGTACGGTCTGCTGCCTAAGGAGAATGGGCTGCTTGCCATCCTTCATATACGCAACATAGCTGCCTTCAGGCACATCACCTGAAACCGCCTTTTCCACCGAATGTTCCTCGTCAACCAGCTTGAATTCGAGCGCTGCGGTCTTTCCGATGATCTTCTTGGCCCTCTCAGGATCGGTAAGTCCGGGGATCTGGACAACAACCCGTTCCTTTCCTTCGGGAATGACGGAAGTCTCACTTATCCCAAGCCCATTGATTCGGTTCCGGATGGTCTCAATCGCCTGCTCAACGGCCTGTTCCTGTATCTTCAGCACCTCTTGGGCCTTCATCTGATAGGTAAAGGATGTTGACCCCTCTTCAGTCTTGCTGTCTACCTCCGTAAGGAACGGGTAGGAGTCATTCATGATTTTTGACAGGGCGTCAGCATCTTCCTTGCTCCTGACCTGTATGATAAGTTTATCAGGTGCTTCAGGAGCGACCTTGGTGTAATGAATGCGTGAACTTATCATCTGCGGTTTTATATCACCTGCAATGATATTAAGCCTTCCTTCAACCGCTTTAATTGATTCCACCTTCAGGACTAAATGGATGCCGCCCTGCAGGTCAAGACCCAGCCTGATCTTTGATTTGGGCCCGATCCAGCCCTGGGGCAGCTCCGCCTTTCCAAGGAAGCTGGGGATGGCAAAGACCAGCCCAACAACCACCACTGCCAGGATGAGTATCCCCCTGAATTTGAAGTTATCCATTATAACCCCCGCAATTATTTTTGAGTCGCATCTGCACTCTTCTTGTGCGCAATGAATTCTCTGGAGACCTTGATCTTTACTTTGTCTCCTACGTCAAGGGTAAGGACATTGTCCGTAATGCCAACGACCTTGCCATGAATGCCCCCGCTGGTAATAACATCGTCCCCCTTGTCAATACTCTCCAGCATCTGTTTTTGTTCCTTGGCCTTCTTCTGCTGGGGCATGATAAGGAGAAAATAGAATACAATAAATATCAGGACCAGGGGGGCCACACTCATGAGAAAGCTCATAGTATCTCCGCCGCCAAGTCCTGCTGCATTTGCAACGCTAATCATCGTATATCTCCTTAATCCTTTTTTTCAAATCGCTAAATTTTTGTTCCCTAATGGAATGCCGTATATCAAACATTAATTCAAGATAGAAATGCAAATTATGAATGGTATTCAGGATTGAACTGAGTATTTCACCTGATACAAAGAGGTGTCGCAGGTAGGCCCTGGAGAAATTTCTACAGGTGTAACAGGTGCAGAATTCATCAGGAGGAGCTGGGTCCTGGCGGTATTGTGCCTGTTTCAGTGACATTTTCCCATTCCTTGTAAAGAGCATCCCATTCCTGGCATTGCGGGTCGGCAGGACACAGTCAAACATATCGACCCCTTGGGCAACCGCTTCAACGATATCCACAGGAGTGCCTATGCCCATGAGGTACCGGGGTTTGTTCCCGGGTAGATGATTCACCGTCTGATCGAGCATGTGTACCATTGTGTCGTGTCCTTCCCCGACCGAGAGCCCACCTATGGAATAACCATCAAAAGGTAGCGCGGTGATGTCATGTGCACTCTTCTCCCTCAGATCGGGGTACATGCCACCCTGGACGATGCCGAACAGGGCGGCATCCGTCTTTTTCGCGTCCAGGCTCTTCATGGCCCACAAGCTTGTCCTGTCAACAGAGGTTTCCACATATTCCCTTGTACTCGGAAAGGCAACGCACTCATCAAGGCACATCATGATGTCTGATCCCAGGTCTTCCTGAATCTGAACAGCCTTTTCCGGCGTAAGCATCCTTCGACTGCCGTCGATATGGGAGGCGAACTGGACCCCCTCATCGGAAATCTTCATAAATCTCGCCAGGCTGAATACCTGATATCCCCCGCTATCGGTAAGGATAGGACCATCCCATCCCATGAAGGTATGCAGCCCGCCGAGTGTCTTTATCAAATCCTCCCCCGGCCTCAAATGGAGATGGTACGTGTTTGATAATATAATCTGTGCCCCGATGGATGTAAGCACCTCAGGTGTCACGGCCTTCACGGTGGCGGCAGTGCCTACCGGCATAAAGGCAGGGGTATCTATGCTGCCGCGGCGTGTTACGATCTTCCCGCACCGTGCTGGACCATCTTCGATCTCCAGATTATAACTAAATAATGAGCATGGCATCGCCATAACTGTAAAACCTATACCTTCGTTCAACGGCCTCTTTATAAGCCTTCATAATCCGATCATGCCCGCCAAAGGCACTCACCAGCATCAGGAGTGTGGAGCAAGGCAGGTGAAAGTTGGTCAGTAGCGCGCCGACTGACTTGAATGAAAATCCATTATAGATGAATATGTCTGTTGATCCTTTTCCAGGGGAGATCCTTCCTTGGGAATGCATGAGGTGTTCCAGCACCCTGGTGGTCGTGGTGCCCACAGATACTATCCTCTTTCCTTTTGCCCTGGCATTATTAATGGCATCAGCTGCCTTGTGTGTTA
Organism: uncultured delta proteobacterium; assembly: GCA_963798485.1. Lineage (GTDB taxonomy): Bacteria > Desulfobacterota > Desulfomonilia > UBA1062 > UBA1062 > MWEI01. The sequence goes on from CAWCTR010000014.1 coordinate 91,105, forward strand.
CAGCGAATTCTTCGGGGTGCATGGTATGTTCTTCTATTGACTCTGTGCGTACAGGGGTAAAGGTTCCAGGACCAACGTGCAGGGTCACATACACGATCTCTATTCCTGATGATTCAATATTCCCAAGCATGTCTTTAGTGAAATGGAGACCGGCTGTAGGTGATGCTACAGAACCGTCATGACGTGCATATACCGTCTGATATGATTCTGAATCCTTTTCTTCTGGTTCCCGGTCGATATAGGGCGGCAGCGGAATCTTGCCTATACTCAGCACCTTTTTTTCTTCTGAGAAGGTCAACACACAGTCCTTACCTTCCCTATTCTCCACGAGCGCCTCAAGATTGTCGGCAAACATGATGACAGCACCCGCCCTCGTGGGTTTTGAGGCGCTTACGAGACATCTCCACTTCGTACCCTCTATTTGTTTGAGCAGGAGCACCTCCACCTGCCCCCCTGTCACTTTCCTGCCCAGGAGTCGCGCCGGTATAACCTTTGTATCGTTCAGGACAAGCACATCTCCGGGATGAAGATAGGCAGGGAGGTCACTGAATTGTTTATGAAAAATCTTTCCCGTGTCCCGCTCCACGACAAGGAGCCGCTCCATGCCCCTCTCAAGGGGGTATCCGGCAATGAGTTGCCTTGGCATGTTATATGAGAATAGCTCAGTTTTCATGCTTGCTCTATAATGCTGAGAAAATAATCCATAGGTGTGGTCTTATATCTAAGATGATATGAAGGCGTCAATCCCGGAAAGACTTACAGTATCCTTCAGAAAATACCGGGGCTGCAATGGATTGTACCAGGCAGAGCGGATCGGGGCCGTAAACAACCCTATGACCTGAAGTACCCTTTGCCTTACTATATCTGAGGCATATGCCGGCTGCCCAGGCAAGATTCTCATCCGTATCGTGACCCCTTAATATGCAGAGTGGCCCGGGCACATCGTCTATCTTCAAAAAAGTATTGCCCGGATAGACAATGGTTGAGATAATCTCGTTTTCTTTCTCATCCCTCCCGACAATGAGTATGGTCCCTCTATTCAACACAAACTCCCTGCCAAGTACATCGGCAACGAGATCAGCCTTCTCAGGAAGGGCAGGTGAAAATCTGGCAAAGGTCCTCTTTACTTTATTTGAGATCTGCTCATCCGTAAGCAGACACCCACCTGCAGGCGTTGGCATATCTTCCTTTTTGATGCCGTATGCAAGTGCACGCTCTATCTGTATCTTCCTCCCCCTGCCCGTTATGTTCCAGAGCCCTTCTCTTCTGACGATAACCATCCGCTCAGGTAGCGTCTCGATTAATTGCCGGGCGCATAAAGGTCTCAGGAGAATATCCTCCAGTCCGGACTCCCTCTCGATAACCTTCATGGTATCAGAGCGTTGCGACATTGGACGCTGTCCAAGTACTTCACCGGTTATGACAAATGATGCATCCATTTTATCGATCAGTTCTTTTGTTTTCCTGAGCATTCCAATCTTGCAGTCGATACATGGGTTGAGGTGTTTTCCAAAACCATGGGCGGGCTTATTCACAATACGGATAATGTCATTCGTATAATCTATGATATGAATGTTAATATTATACTTATCCGCATGTGCCTTTTTGAATTTCTCAGGATCTCGGAGGGCATCGAATCCAAAGAAAGGTGTGCAGAAATACAAGGGAATAACATCGATCCCCTGTTCTTCCATGAGCTTGATGGCAAGGATGCTGTCAAGCCCCCCGGAATACAGTGCAATACATCGCCTTGGCATCATCTATACTAACTTTAATAAGAAAAAAATAAAGTCTATACCTCACTACTCACGTGAGGTATAGACTACTCCTGGCGGGAGCGACGAGACTTGAACTCGCGACCTCCGGCGTGACAGGCCGGCGTTATAACCACTTAACTACGCCCCCTTAATCCATCATCACTCTGGTAGGCGGAACAGGGATTGAACCTGCGACCTTCGGCTTGTAAGGCCGACGCTCTCCCAACTGAGCTACCCGCCCTGATTCTTATTTTATCAGAAAGAACTACTTGTTTACGACTTCCTTGAACGCCTTGCCGGGTCTGAAGCGAGGTGCCTTTGAAGCCTTGATCTTGATGGTCTCTCTGGTCCTGGGATTTACTCCCTGTCGTGCGGCCCTCTGGGCAACATCAAACGTACCAAAACCAACTAACGTAACCTTATCCCCCTTTTTGAGTGCCGTCTGGATGGCCTCTGTGGTTGCATTAATCGCCTTCTCAGCAGCAGCCTTGGGGATCCCCGCCTTATTTGCCACAACGGATATCAACTCTGTCTTCGTCAAAGCATACCTCCTATAAATGATATTTGTTTTCCCATGCCCCAGTGCACCTGAAAACTAACAACATTTATAATGGCTGTCAATAGCTCAGTTAAGGGCACATGCGATTATCTGGTCCATGTGTTCCACAAGATTGACCTGTCTTCCGTGTAACATATCCGTTGGAGTCTCGTGCAGGTCCTTCTCGTTATCCACAGTGATGATCACAAGCTCAAAATTTTATGCCTGAGAGGTCTTTCTCTCGTACACAATAATAGGCGGTTTACCCTTGAGCACCACATCCTGGCTGATGATGCATTCTTTGACCCCTTCCATGTCAGGGATATCGTACATGATGTCGAGCATGATCCCTTCCATGATTGATCTCAGGCCTCTCGCGCCGGACTTGCGCTTCATGGCTTCGGTAGCGACGGCCTTCAGTGCGTCTTTGGTAAAGGTAAGGTCCACCCCTTCGAGCTTCAACAGGGCCTGATACTGCTTCACAAGGGCGTTCTTGGGTTCGGTGAGGATAATAATAAGGGCATCTTCGTCAAGTTCATGGAGCGTGGAAACCACTGGCATGCGGCCGACAAACTCGGGGATCATCCCGAACTTGATAAGGTCTTCCGGTTGTACGTTCTTCAGTATCTCTCCGATATCGTGCTCTTTCTTTCCTGAGATCTCAGCAACAAAACCGATGGTCTTCTTGTCCAGTCTCTGAGAAATTATCTTATCGAGGCTGATGAATGCCCCTCCGCAAATGAAGAGGATATTGGACGTGTCGATCTGGATGAACTCCTGCTGGGGGTGTTTGCGCCCGCCTTTGGGTGGGATCGAGGCCATGGTGCCCTCAATCATCTTGAGCAGGGCCTGCTGCACACCCTCGCCTGATACATCCCTGGTGATGGATGGATTGTCGCCCCTTGAGGCAATCTTGTCGATTTCATCAATATATACGATGCCCTTCTGGGTACGCTCCACATCATAATCAGCATTCTGGAGGAGGTTCACTATAATGTTTTCCACATCCTCCCCGACATATCCCGCCTCGGTAAGCGTTGTGGCGTCTGCAATGGTGAAGGGTACATCAAGGATCTTGGCCAGTGTCTGCGCAAGCAGGGTCTTACCGCTTCCCGTGGGACCGATGAGCATTATGTTACTCTTGCTTATCTCCACCCCTCCGATGTTGGTGTTCGATTCAATCCGTTTATAATGGTTATGAACCGCCACGGACAGGATACGCTTTGTCATCTCCTGGCCGATGACATACTCATCGAGAACCTCTTTTATCTCAGAGGGCTTGGGGATATTGGATGATGTGCTGAAATGCCGGTACTCACCCTCCTCTTCAGCGAGGATCTCGTTGCAAAGGGCGATGCACTCGTCACAGATGTATACATCAGGCCCCGCGATAAGCTTCCGGACCTCTTCCTGTGACTTTCCACAGAACGAGCACCTCAGCCCGGGCCTGTAGTGGTCATTAATTTTTGGCATCCGCCTTCTCCCCTTCTTTCTCCTTGGTGGGTCTCTTGAAGATGACGTGATCTATTATACCATACTTATGCGCTTCTGTCGCATCCATGAAAAAATCGCGTTCCGTATCGGTTGCTATCTTATCTATAGGCTGTCCGGTATGTTTTGACAAGATCTTGGTGAGGGCATCTTTGAGACGCGACATCTCTGCAACCTGGATATTCACGTCCGTGACCTGCCCCTGGGCTCCACCAAGAGGCTGATGGATCAAAATACGCGAATGCGGCAAAGCATAGCGCATGTCTTTTTCTCCTGCGGCAAGGAGTAATGCGGCCATGGACGCCGCCTGTCCGATACAGATTGTACTCACCTTGGACTTGATGTACTGCATAGTATCATAAACCGCCAATCCTGCAGTCACCGAACCTCCCGGCGAGTTGATGTAAAAGAAGATGTCCTTGTCAGGGTCTTCGGATTCCAGAAAGAGAAATTGGGCCACAAGAAGGTTGGCAATATCGTCATCGATCTCGGTTCCAAGCATGACAATCCTGTCCTTGAGCAACCGAGAATAGATGTCGTAGGAACGCTCCCCGCGGCTTGTCTGCTCCACTACTATGGGAACCAGTGTCATGCGGTCTTCTCCTCAATGCTAGCCACCTCTATGATGGTTGAATTTGTTATAATATAGTCATACACCTTTCGCTCCAATATGCCGAATCTCATCTCTTCCAGGCTTCCCCTCTCTTCGAAGCTCTTTCGAACAGCATCAGGTGTCATAGAGTACTTTTCGGCCATTGATGCAATTTCCTTGTCTAAATCTTCATCGGTAGCCTCAATGGCATTTGCCTTCGCTATGGCCTCGATGAGCAAGGTGGTCTTCACAAGCTTCTCAGCGGATGTCATGGTCTCTTCCCTCAGCGCTTCGCCATCGGGATAGACATCCTGCATCCTGACCCCCTGGGATGAAAGCCTCTGGGATATCCCCTGGAGCATCATCATGGCCTGGAACCTGACCATTGACTCGGGAACATCGAACGGGTTGGCCTCCATGAGCTTGTCTGAGAGCTGTTTCTCCATGTATGTCCTGGAATCAGCCTCGAGCCGCCCGATAAGATCTTCCCCAATGGCCTTCCTGAGCTCGTCCACGTTCTTTACATCCTTGTGCACCATCTTGGCAAACTCGTCATCAAAAACAGGCATCTCCTTTTGCTTTATCCCCTGGACCTGAATCCTGAGCCCGGCCGACTTACCCCTCATATCCTCCAGAAAATGGGTTTCGGGAAAGGTTATCTTCACCTCTTTGATATCACCGGTCTTAAGCCCCAACACCTCATTCTCAAGCCCTGGGAAGGCGCTCCGGACACCCGCTTCAATCGTGATCTTGTCCCTGTTCAACTTCTCGTTTTCCTCGCAGGTAATGTTAACAATAGCATAGTCACCGGTCTTAACTTCAAAATCAGGATCGTCCACATCCTTAACCGTGGCATAGGTTTCCAACAACCTTGTAATGACGTCATCGATGTTCTTATCTTCCACTGCAATCTTCGGCTTTTTCAACTCAAACCCGGTATAAACCTGTGGTACTACCTCCGGCTTCACATCGAACTTCGCAAAAAATGAAAAATCTTCATTCTCCTTCGGCGGTTCATTCTCAAACTCCGGGACCGACACAACAAAAACATTCTGTTCTTTTGCCGCCTCTTCAAACTTATCCCTTACAAGTTTACGGGAGAGTTCATTGTTGATGTAGTCCTGGTAGTACATCTTAATAATGTGCCTGGGCGCCTTTCCTTTTCTGAATCCTTTTATCGCAACACCCTGGGCAATCTCTTGATAGATCTCCTGCGTTACCGTAGTCACTTCCTCTTTGGAGACAAACACCTTCATCTGCCTCTTTGTGCCACCGACATCAATAATCTCGACCTTCATCATGAATCCTTTCTCTATCTGCCGAAGTGGCTATTCCTTTCTCATGTATCCTATATTCAGGTCAATGGCTTTTTCGGTAAGATAAGAGCCTGGAAGATCATCTCCATGTCATGGTGGTATGAGTTGTCTTGATTATAAACTATCAAGGGGCTCTCGATGGTGAACTCTTTGCCTCCATCACGCACCCCGCATACAAGGCAGATCTCGCATGTCCTTGTAGGGGATGTATATACGCACCTCATTTGTTTCGGCTCGATCCGTATGGCCCGCATGGCACACAGGAGATCCGGCACTCTCCATGCCGGATACACGATGTATAATCTTCCCAGCGGCCGCAAGAGCCCATACGTCTTCTTCAGCAGCACATCAAGATCCAGAGAGATCTCATGCCTGGCTATTGCCTTTGACCTGTCCGGGTTTATCCTGCCGGTGGAAAGCGGCCTGTATGGGGGATTCGCAACCACGGCATCAACCCTGGGTCCGGAATAATCTTTTATATCACAGCAGGTTATCTTGACCTTATCCGACAGGCCTGAGCGCTCAATGGACCTTTTTGACATCTCAGCCAGGTCTTCCTGTATCTCTATGCCGGTTACATGGAGTCCCTTCACGGCTGAAAGAAGGATAGCAACCACACCTGAACCTGATCCTATCTCAATGACTTCTGTTCCTGGGGCCTCATCTACAAAGGCCCCGAGGAGATACGAATCGAGCGAGTACCGGTAACCTTTTTTCTTCTGGAGGATGGACAGGTTGCAACACGATAAGCTATCGAGCGTCTCATCCTTATTCGGCTCGCATTTTCCCTTCATCCATCTCTATCCCTTTCACGGCAACTCAATCGGACTATTTATCACTGGAACCAACTTCTGCTTTCATGAGGTCTTCAAACAAGGTAGGGGCTATTGCCATGACGTCATTAAACATGAGGTATGCCAGACGTCTGATCTCCCACTCGGCAGACTTCTCAAGGCGAAGCTCGAAGAAATGCCGTAAGGACCGGGCATTGACATAGACATATGCCGCTGTGGACCACCCCACAGGCATGAGCCTTCTCAGTTCCTGGTTGCGCACCCCAAGCTTCTGGAGCTCTTCGTAGACATCCATGGAATGCCTGTGTTCCCTTTCATAAGCCTGATAGATGGATTTCACCTGGTCTTCTGAATCGATATATTCCAGTGCCGGGTAAATGAACATATTCTTGTTGGCCTTTACATATCTCGTAGATCGGAAGGTCCACCCGATGCCGATCCTATGGCGTGTCCACTGGCCGGCCAGCGATTTGGACACCCCTGTCACATAGTAGACAAACTGTACTGCCTCCAGGCAGGTCTGGTGGCCCCATGAGATAAGCTTCTTGTTGAGCCGCAGGTCGTCCTCGTGGGTGCCTTCCGATTCATGGCTCTGCCTGGCGGTATAGGCCGGTAAGGTCTCAATGGTTACATCCTGGGAGGCCATTTCTTCTACGGGCGTGGTAACCCCGATAAGCTTAACCATGGGTTCCTCGTTCCTGAACAGGCCCTGCCTGATATTGCTCCACTTTTCTATATGTTCCATCTCGGAATTGAAGTACTTCAAAATGGTCTCTCCTCCTTGCCATTGGTTGAAACCCGCTCACCCTGCCACACCCCCCTGTATGGCACTGCATTACCCTCAATGGGGAAAAATGCGATGCACAGGATACGGAAACCCATCTGTATCTCCACATCCATGAACCCCTGATGCTTCATACCCACGGTAAGCTTGCCCTGGTAATTAGGTGATATAAAGGCCGTTTCCAGCGGTATGCCCGAACGGATCAGTGTGGTGCGCGGCCTTATGTATGCAAAAAGATTCGAGGGCAGATTGATCTGCTCAATGGTCTGGAAAAGCAGATAATCACCCGGCTTGACCGTAAACACCCCATCGGGCATGTCGGTTATATCCATGAGCTTGTCAATCTCGGGGGTGACTCGGCTGTCTCTCATAAGACATGCCTTGCCAATAGGTTTGTATACTGCACCAAGACGCAAGTCCACGGTGGTACCCTCAATACCGTCAATCTGGTCCGTGCCAAGATACTCGACAAGAGGTTTCATCACATTCTTTCGAGTGATGTGGTCTTCCACCTCAACCCCATGGCAAATCATCTGGATGATCCTGTCGGCCCCCAATACCATCTACAGCCTCCTCTTCGATGTGTCACCACTCATGAATTGCATAGCATACTCCATTGTCTCATTATTGATTCCCAGTTGTTCAACTATCGTGTGGCTCAATGCAAGCACATCCTTCCAATACTGGTCTCGCTCCGGGATGGGTGAATCATAGGGGTGCTCATAGACAACCCTGGCGATTCCCGACATCACGATGAGTTTAGAGCACGTTATACACGGTTCGAGCGTGCAATATATGGTTGCCCCCTCAAGGCTGACCCCCTTCTTTGCTGCCAGAGAGACGGCATTGGCCTCTGCATGGGCTGATCTGCACATGTCATACTTCATGGCCTCAGGCCATTTGAGTGACCTCCGGAAGCAGATCCCGTCATCCATGCAATGGGATTGCCCCGGCAGAGAGCCATTGTAGCCCGTTGTAACAACCTGCTTGTCCTTAACCACGACAGCACCGGTTGGCCTTGAAAGGCATGTTGAGCGGGAGGCTGCCAGTTTTGCAAGCATCATAAAGTATTCATCCCATGAAGGTCTTCTCTGACTCATACAGGTGGCCTCAAAAATACTTATTAGTGAAAACAGGTGGGCTTCATATAATACGAAGTCCTAGAACCTGTAAAGATTCAAACCTGGGATTTCAAAAGAGATCAGCTTTCTAGACAATCGATGAGCATGAGCTTGGAATTAAATACGGACCGAGGCACATCGCCTGCGGCCCGATATTTCCTTAACAATACAAGCTACAGAATATTAGAAATCAGGAACAACGTGAGCATGGACTTAGAGGGCAGTATTTCTCGGTGTCCACAGAATGTCTTTTGCTCTACACCCTCAAACCTGGACTTGGTGAAGTATAATCCCTTGAAGCTGTATATCATGTTTCCATACTTATAGAGCAGTCGGATAATCATCTTCGTGAGCTTTGACTCACAGGGCGCATCCTTCTCATCCACAACCGCCGGGCACAGGCCGAGGTGCAAATACTTCACCCCCTCTTTCTTGAAGACTTCCATGGCATGGCACATGAGGGGATAGAAGATCCCCTGCTTGAATTTGTTGCTGAACCGGGAGATGTTGGGTACATAGCTGACTACCTTGCCGTCCTTATAGAGCGGATCGAAAAAGATAAAGCCTACGAGTTTTCCTTCATGATACGCACAGAACTTTCTTGTACCTTCCTGGTATTCCTGGTCCATGGGACGGATGAGAAAAACGACCTCACGGTTTCTAACCTTGCGGGTCTTGAGCCATTCCTTTGTAAGCTGGCGGCACCCATCTTCTGAACTGTTCTCTTCTATCGTCACACCCTCCTTCGTGGCATGATTTACCGATGTCCTCAGGACCTGTTTTTTCTTGCCCTTGAGATCCCATTTCTCAAGATCGACCACTGATTCGATACCAAACTGGGTAGCGTAATACCCTAACTTCTCATGAAGAAATTCTGCCATACCCTGAGAGATCTGGACAAAGGCAGTGTTTGTCCTATCCTTGAGAAACTCCCGGATGAGGAGTTCCCTGTCTTTCACATCACAGATAGGGTCAGCAAGGACGAACCGGGTACCCCATTTCTTCCTGTAGGTTATGAACCCGACCCCTGGTATATCGAAAAAGTGCATTTCCGGTTGCAGCATTGAAAAGGACAGGCAGTGATCACCGTATTTCCTGAGGTAGGAGATCCTCTCGTCGAAGGAGAATACATCAATCCCTGCACGGGTGCCGGGTCTGTAATCATCTATGGAGATAACCTTGGCCGGGAAGAACTCCCTTGGACTCCTTACGAGTGGTTTTACCTGCGCCATGGTACTCATATATGCATCTCTCCTTTTTTATTATCCGTTTATGCCCTAGCGATTTTTCCCGAAACGCTCATGGCTCGTGACCCAATCTAAAGATGAGAGAGCTCCTGCCAGCGAGATCTCGCCTGCTATCACGACTGCTGCTGCAATCTCTGCGAACTTTAGGACCTTGCCCTGACCACAGCATCCAAGGATATCGAGACACTCTCTCTGGGTAGGAAGGCCGGTGCCTCCTCCATGGGTGGCCACAATGAGAGAAGGCAGCGTTACTGAACCATAGAGGTCCCCTTCCGGTGTTATCTCGGTATAGATGAGAGTCGCAGCAGACTCAGCGACATTGGCTACATCCTGTCCGGTGGCAATAAAGAGTGCTGTCAGTGCGTTTGCCGCATGAAGGGCATTGCTTGAAGAACCTGCCATAAAGGCGCCAAGGTTGCCTACTCGGCAAAGATGGTCGAGGGTCTCCGGGTCAACCCGCATATGCTGGATCATGACCTCTCGCGGAATGACGATCTCCGCCGTGACTCTCTTCCCTCGTGTATTCATGGTATTGACCACAGAAGCCTTCTTATCAGTAGCAAAGTTTGATTCCATATAGAAGTGGCGGACGGTATTTACCTGGGCAAGGATCCAACTGCATGCCGTGAAGGTGGCCATACTCACCATATTCTGCCCTGCCGCATCACCGGTGAAGTAATTGAACCGTAGATATACGAACTTGCTTGCCTGGTATCTTTCGACATTGAGAAACTTTGCTACCCTGGAACAGGACTCGGCCTGCTGGCGGATCTCATCGATATGTTCATCAATCCATACCACGAAGTCCCTGGCTTCCCGAGCTGAATCGAATGCAAAAGCAGGTGCCCTCTGCATACGGTCTTCTACGACGGTGGTGGTCGTACCGCCGCACATGTTGATGATCTTCATGCCCCTGTTGTATGATGCCACCAGAGTCCCTTCGCTGGTGCATAGGGGGATGAGGAACTCGCCCTTTGCATGCTCGCCGTTGATCTTGACAGGCCCTGCAAACCCAAGGGGTATCTGCGCTACGCCGGTGAAATTCTCAATATTGCCCTTTGTGACTATAGGATCAAAAGAATGGTGTTTAACATGATGAAGGTGAACGCCGGTATATTCTTCTACGAAATCCTGTCGTTGACGGACGATATCCATATCGTAATTATTCTGCTTGTCGCATGGAACCTTTTTCTGTGTTGTTCTCGTTTCAATAACCGAGTCCTTAGCTTCCAGATCCAGTATGCCGTAAGGATCTGTATTGCAGGATATGGTGATCTGATGTTCGATATTTTTCGCAAGGGCGATTGCCCGTGCATGAAACTCTACATCCATCCCCATGGGGAAAGGAAGAGGCTGGTCCTGGTTTATCTCATTGGCCTTGAGTTTAGTTCCGTTATTCCTCATGATCACATCATCCAAAGGGATTTCGAGGCCATTGATGCAAATGCCTGTAATGCCTGTAATTAAACCATCTTTCATAGGATTTTTAATAGTGAATGATACTCCGTCGTCGACATTCTTCAGGCTTCCGATGGAATAGATCTTCTTCAAGATGAGAGGAGATATCGCAATATGATTCTTTGGTTCCGATATCCTGCTGATAGACACAAGTCTTGGTTCTGTCGTTGTATTTCGCATTATTCCCTTCCTTTCATTAAATCTGGGAAAAAATCCCAACTTACCGATTGTTGTTTTTTCCATCCAGGGATATTAACCATGTCCCAATGATAATCACGAAACGTGCCAAGATTGGGCAAATAAATTACGAAACTACCCTCAGTCGATTATCAGGCGCTGTCTAGTACTATTTTTAGTATAACATGTTATTTCGATAAGTTATAAAACATGATCCTAGTGGATAATATTTTGTTATGTGAATTATTTTTCCACTATCCGAAGAAAAGCTTTTCTTGGATAAACAAAAAATCATAATGGTTAACAAGCAAAGATTAAACTGCTATGAAAAAATATCAATCGAGTTTTTTGGGGGGGGCGGTTCAATATTATTCTATGCCAGGCGTAAAGGTGCCCATAACAATATATGACTTCTACAAAAAGGTTGATTACAAAACTCACCATACGCCTCGAACTATACATCAATCTCATTGTAGTTCCATTGGCTTTATATTACGGAACCATTGCAGGAATGTTTCAGGGGAAAAAGTTGTTATATGTTATCTATACTGCAATAATATCGGCAACCCTTGCAACCCTCTTCGGCATGTCCATCCGTATATGGAAGCTTAACGGGATCTTGAATGCCCTTGATGCAGGGACAGAAGACTATGCAAAGATCAAGCTTGATCTTCTCTCCTACCCCACAACCGAGAGCATTGTCATAGTTCTTCGATGGGTCCTCGGCCTGGTGTGTCAATATGCGATTTTGCAGTCATCGGTTGGGATTACATGGTTTGAGACATTGCCGGTATTCTTTATCCTGCTTCTCTGTATCCCTATAAACAGCATCATATCCTATTGCACTACGGAACATCTCCTTTCGCCTGTCCTCATGGATGATCGCATCAAAGGGGTACATCTCCCTCGGGACTCATATACCCTATTCAGTGTCTCTTCCCGGACTACATTCATTGTTATCTCCGTTCTTATCATCCCTTTGGTCACCCTTGGTCATTTTTTATTCATATCCCATCTCCAGGCCATCAGTCTTAGTGATCTCTCCTTCAATGTTTTTATTATCCTGTCACTTTCACTGGCTGCCATCTTTGTAACCGTGCATGAATCGAATGCAGGTATACAGTCAGGATTGAGAATGACCCTGGAGACCCTGGGAGAGCTCGAAAAGGGAAATCTCCTTGTAGCGCCTATACCATTGTTAGCCAAGGGAGAAATCGGTGTCATCAGCCAATCCGTGAATGTCCTGGCCCATTCTTTACGAAACTCAGAAGAGATGTTCTCAAAGGCCTTCAGATCCAGCCCAGTCGGAATTGTAATCTGGAGGGTTATCGATGGCTGCTTTCTCAATGTGAACGAAAGTTTTTTCAAGATATCCGGTTTTTCAAGGGATTCTGTCATAGGGAGGACCCTTGAAGAAGTCGGGCTCTTTAATACAATCTCTGACTATTACCGTATGGTCCAAACCCTTCAAGGTCAAGGACAGGTCCGTGGATTTGAAACAGAATTCCACACCAGCACCGGAGAAATCAGGATGGTCACCATATCAGCCGAGATGATCATGCTCACGGATGAGCAGTGTATGATAGCGACCATAGAAGATGTCACTGAGAAAAAGACTTTGGAAAAAGAGATCCTGATTATTGGTGAAAGGGAGCGACAGAAAATCGGCCAGGACCTGCATGACGATCTCGCCCCGCACCTCATAGGCATTGAGGTTATGAGCGAGTTATTGAAAAAAAAGCTCCAGGAAAACAGTGTTCCTTCAACCGGTGAGGTAGAAAAGATCAGGAGCCTGATCGAACAGGCCATTCAAAAAACAAGGAGACTCTCCAGAGGATTATGCCCGGTCTTCCTCGCTGATCACGGGCTTGAGTCATTGTTGCAGGAGATGGCATCAAACATAAACGAGGTATATGGGATTACCTGCATGTTCCATTATCAACAATCCATCTTAATCGATGACATTTCCATATGTACCCATATATACTATATAGTACACGAAGCCATTTATAATGCAATAAGACATGGGAAGGCAGACAGGATTACTATTGATTTATTGTATGAAAATAATATTGTGATGCTTACCACCGCAGATAACGGCATAGGAATGCAAAACCATGAGGAACCACAGGGTATGGGGCTCAAGATTATGAATTTCCGCGCAAATATGATAGGGGCGAATTTAACAATATCCAGCAATCAGGACAAAGGTACCAAAGTGACTCTATCTTTCAAGTATGATGGTCATAATGAAACGAATATTTGGAAATAAATCGATATGAACAGCTCTAAGATGGTCAAGATACTGATTGTGGAAGATCATGAAATTTTCCGGCTTGGAATCAAAGAACTGATCAACCATGAGCATGATCTTACCGTGTGTGGCGAGGCGGAAGATGTCGATACCGCCAGGACCCTCATAAAAGAATTCCATCCTGACATGGTCATCATAGATATCACCTTGAAAAAAAGCAACGGCATGGAGCTCATCAAGGAGATCAGCACCTTTCATAAGACTATGAAGATGCTTGTTCTGTCCATGCATGACGAGCTCCTTTACGCCGAACGGTCTCTTCAGGCCGGCGCACAAGGCTATATCATGAAGCAGGAGACCTCAAAGTCAATAGTAAAGGCCATTCGCCACATTTTGCAGGGTAATATCTATGTCAGCGAGAGCATCATGAGCAATCTCCTGAACAGGGTGCGGACCGGCCAGGATACTTTTGAGAAGTCACCGGTTGAGAACCTTTCTGACCGAGAGCTTGAGGTCTTGAGAAGGATCGGACAAGGAAGATCTTCCAGTGAGATTGCCGATGAAATGAACCTGAGCATAAGCACCATCAGCACTTATCGTGAGAGAATCAAAGAAAAACTTCAGTTGAAAAATTCTGCGGAACTCGTACGATATGCCGTCCACTGGGAAGAGAATAAGTAATATTCAATAAATATCGTTTTTATTCTCTTACATAAAGCCATTCAGTCTCCTAAGTTTTATAACATCTCCTGTAATGTATCATTCTACATTGCACTACAAGCAGCCACTACAAAAGATTAGCTTCCCCCTTGATTGAATCATATGAGAGATTATTAGTATAATATAATTACATTATGAATAGGAGCACGGCACTATACTATATAAAATAAATACCGGAGGTGGTCACATGGGCGGTGGGTACGCAGGAAAATTCTTACATGTTAATTTAACAAATGCGACCTGTTCTGATTTCATAATTGATGATGCCACATTGAAAAAATGCATCGGTGGAAGTTGTCTTGCCGCCAAGCTATTTCTCGACAGGTATCCACTTGATCTCGATCCCCTGGCCCCGGAAAACCCGTTCATGATCATGACAGGCCCTATGGTGGGCAGCGGATTCCCCGGCACATCAAGGTTCAGCATCTGTGCAAAATCCCCCCAGACAGGGATATGGGGTGAGTCCGCCTGCGGGGGCACCTTCAGCCCGGATCTGAAACGCTCAGGATACGATGGTATCATAATAGAAGGAAAGGCGAATACCCCCGTGTACCTATCCATAACGGATGATGGTGCGCAGATCATGGATGCATCGCATTTGTGGGGCAAGGACATCTACGAAGCCACGGACATCCTCAAGGCACCGGACAAATCGCTCAAGATCCTTGCTATCGGGCCTGCCGGTGAGAATCTTGTAAAGATAGCCGCCATCGGAAATGACAAGGGCCATTTCAGCGGAAGGACAGGCCTCGGCGCCGTCATGGGCTCCAAAAACCTGAAGGCCATCATTGTGAAGGGCTCCAAAAAGCTCACCAAGGCCGATGAAGAGAAGTATAAACAGTACTTGAAGGAAGCCATGCAGGAGGTGAAAGACTCGGCCCTTGCAGACGGTATCCACCAGATGGGGTCCGACGCCAACATGGACCTCGGCATGATCTCGGGTGATGTTCCGGTCAAGAACTGGACCGTGGGCGAGGACTTCATGCTCTCATCCAGCCTGAGCGGACCGACCATGAAGGAAAAATATCTCACCAAGGCCCATGCATGCTCGAACTGCCCGGTTGCCTGCAAAAGGGTGGTCAAGGTGGACGAAGGCCCCTTCAAAACTGATGAAGGTCCCGGGCCTGAATATGAAACATGCGGCACCTTCGGCACCATGATGATGAACCCAGATCTGGCAGCCGTGATCAAGGCCAATGAGCTCTGCAACAAGTACGGCATGGACACTATCAGCTGCGGTTCGGCTATTGCCCTGGCCATGGAGCTTTATGAAAAGGGCATTATTACAAAAGACGACCTGGGTGGGCTCGATCTCACCTGGGGAAACATGGATGCAGCGATTGCATTGATCAAGAAGATCGCATACCGGGAGGGTTTCGGTGATATCCTGGCCGAAGGGAGCGTGAAGGCAGCCCTTAAGATAGGCAAAGGTGCCATTGATTTAGTAGTCTCGGTCAAGGGCCTTGAGGCCCCCATGCACGACCCCAGGGGTTTCCACGGTATGGGACTTGCCTACATGATGTCAAACAGGGGGGCCTGTCACCTCCAGCATGCAGTACTCGCAACAGAGCAAGGCATGGCCTCATGGCCGCAGCTCTTCGACATGAAAGACGACTACGTGGGCACCACCAGCGTCGGCAAGGCAGCGCTTGTATACAATTCCGAGAACTACGGCATCCTGGGGAATTCGCTCGCTATCTGCCACTATCTCATCGATATATTAAAACCCGAGACCATCCTGGGAGCCTTCAATGCCATCACCGGTTGGGACCTGAGTCAAAAGGACCTTCTCAAGGCCGGCATGAGGGACTGGACACTGAAACGCGGATTCAACAACCTGCTGGGCATCACCGTGAAAGACGACAAGCTCCCCAAGAAGCTCCTGACTGCCCTCGAAGAGGGTGGGGGTGCAGGTTCCGTACCTGATGTCGAGCTTCTCCTGAAAGAGTATTATGCGCTACGCGGCCTCGACGAGAGGGGCTACCCAAAGATAGAGATGCTTACCGAGCTTGGCCTGGATGAACTTAAGAACAGACTCTATACATAACACCTTAATCCTTAAGAGGAGGTATTTTTTATGGCAAAAGTGAAGGCATTGACGCAGGAATGGATGGATGCATACAAGGCAGCGATCGTATCGGACCCTGATTACAAGCAGATCGCCAAGGACTGGGAGGGGAGCGTTTCACTGATCGTGAATGCAGACCCATCCAAGGGAGTCCCCGAGCCTGTTTATCTCTTCCAGGACTACTGGCACGGCGACGTGGGAGAGTTCATTGTGTGCGACAAGGCAAAGGCCGAGAGCGCAAAGTTCGTCATGACCGGCGACTATTCCCGCTGGAAGCAGGTAGCCCTCAAAGAGCTTGATGCCACCAAGGGACTCCTGCAGGGCAAGCTGAAGATGAAGGGTGACCTGCCTTATGTGGTGAGGAACATCAAGGTAGTCAACAAGGTCGTCGATGTCCTTGGAAAGTTTGAAACACAATGGCCTGATGACCCTGCATGATTAATAAGGAGAGATAAATGGCTTACGATTCAGATTTATCATTCAATTATTTTGGACCGACGAAGATTATCTTCGGGGTGGATTCATCGAAAGATGTTGAAATCGAGATGAGCTATTTAGGAGGCGCAAAGGCTGTCGTTGTCACTGATCAGGGCATTATCAATGCAGGCCTCATCGATCACATCGTGAAGGCGCTGGGCAGCAAGTGCGTAGGTGTATTCAGCGATATTCCTCAGGACACCGGGGTGGAGGTAGTGGATGCAGGCGCGTCCTTTGCCAAAAAGAACGGTGCAGATATCGTTGTCAGCGTAGGCGGAGGCAGTGTCATCGATACGGCCAAAGGCATGTGCATATTGCTTACTGAAGGCGGCAATCTGCGGGACTTCAATGGTGTCCAGCTGTTGTCAAGACCTCAGACTCCGCATGTTGTAATCCCCACTACGGCAGGTACAGGCAGTGAAGTAACCAATGCCGCGGTTATCATGGATAAAGAGAGGGGCCAGAAGCGTCTGGTCGTTGAGAATTTCAACGTTCCAAGGCTTGCCATCCTTGACCCTAAGATGACGGTCAAACTGCCCAAGCTCATGACGGCAGGCACGGGCATGGATGCCATGACTCACGCAGTGGAGGCCCTGCATGTCATACCGCATGAACCTATAACCGACGCCTTGGGCATCCATGCTATCCGGCTGCTCTTCCAATACCTGCCTGTATGTGTTGAGAACGGCACGGACCTCGTTGCCCGGGGTCAGGTACAGATCGCGGCCACTATTGCCGGATGGGCCTTTGGTATCGCGGGTGTGGGCAACGTGCATGCACTGGCCCACTCCATCGGGGCCGTTGCCCATGTGCCGCACGGCATTGCAAACGGCATCCTTCTGGCGGACTGTATGGAATTCAACCTAGAGAGCTGCCCCGATGCCTATGCCATGGTGGCCGAGGCCTTCGGGGTCCGCGATAAGGGCATGGATGACATGGATGCCGCCAAGGCAGCTATTGCCGCCATAAGAGAATTCACCAAGAAGATCTCGCACCCCCAGAGGCTCTCGGAGTGTAAGGTGAAAGAGGCCGATATCATAAAGGCTGCCGAGCTCAGCCTGAGCGACGGAGCCATCGTAAGCAACCCACGGCTCGTGCTCGATGCATCCGAGGTACTCGAAATCTATAAAAAAGTACTCTAGAATTCCAGGGAAGGGAGGCATATTGCCGCCCTTCCCTTTACGATTCAACATCTCCAGGAGGTAATTATCATGGCAGAAAATATCGTTGATAACCGCGCCGAAGAGGTGCCCTTTTCCTATGTAATCGCAGATCTCCTCTCGGGCAATCTCCAGCAGAAGCCCAAGAAGATGACTACATTCAATAACATGTTCGGCGTAGTGGCCCTGAACCTGCCGGATATAGAGGCAGCGGTAACGCTCATCTTCGCAGGTGGACGACTACGGATCGAACCGGGTATCCTGGGCAAGCCCGACCTCATCATTAACTCCAGCTCTGAAAATATAATTTCGCTCAATGCCATCAACATCAAGTTCGGGCTTCCTTACTACTTCGACGAGGCTGGCAGGAATGTGCTTAAGCAGCTATTGAACGGCGACCTCAAGATAAAGGGCATGTTTCTCCACCCCATACTCCTTACACGACTCACCAAGATCATGTCGGTGATGTGAGGTTGACTCCCCCTTGATAACTACAACACCTTTTCCATAAAGGCCTTGACCCTGCTGAAGAAATCCAAGGTAAAAGGGTAATGAAAGACAACAGGAACAGCGCGACAAAGATCACGTTGCCTGAATGCGGTTAGCGTCTTATTTCCAGGAAGTGATGTCATCCCCGAACCACTTGATGGATATCTTCTTCATGGTGCCATCCTTGAACATGCCATCCAGGGTCTTCTGGATCTTGTCCTTAAGCTCGGCATCCTCTCTCCTGATGCCGATACCAATGGGCTCAGAGAGGAGCGATTCCTTGAGGACCGAATATTTGCCATATTCGCCGGGCGTCTGCAACAGGTAGTAGCGGCCCACGAGTTCATCCACTGCCAGGACGTCGATCCTGCCGATCTTCAGGTCCATGAAGGCATCGGTGTTCTTATCATACTTTTTGATCTCCTTGAACTTCTTGTTCAGCTTCTTAAGGGCCTCTTCAGAGGTAGGGCCAAGCAGTACACCCACAATCGTTTCTTCATTGAGGTCTTTTAAGCCCTTAATCTTGTTGTTGCCCTTCTTTACCACGATGACCTGCTTCTCCATAATATAGGCCTTGGTGAAGGCGATCTTTTTTTCGCGCTCGGCAGTAATGGACATTGTTGACCAGATGATATCGAACTTCTTGGACTTCAATGACAGGATGATGGTATCCCATACCGTCGGGAGGTGTTCTACCTTGATACCGAGCCTCTTTACCAGCTCCTTGGATGCATCGATGTCAAAGCCCACAAGCTCGTTCTTATCTTTGCGGAACTCCATTGGCGGGAAGGCATCATCAATACCTATAGTGAGTTTGCCTTCTTTCTTTACCCTCTCCCATGAACCATCGTCAGCTGCAAATAGGGTATTCGTAAACACAAAGGCCAAGGCTGCCGTTAATAGAACAGCCAATAATCCTTTCTTCATATACATTCCCCCTCAGATAATTGTGGTTTCTTCAACAGGACTATTTAATCACATATCAGGAAATTTCAAGAAGACATACATGAGAAGAGTTAACAGTGATCAGTAGGTGGTCACTCTTCAACTACAATTGTGCCCGGATGTGTATCAATGATCTCGCCGATAATTGCCGCTTCTTCAACACCGCCTTCTCTAAGCTGTAAAACGAGCTTTCCGGCATCATCACCGGGCAGTACGATAAGCAGTCCGCCTGAGGTCTGGGGGTCGAACAGTGTTATTACAAGCTCATCACTGATACCTTGCTGGATATCAACCATCCTAGTCCTGAATTCCCTGTTCCTGTATGCCCCCCCAGGAATCAACCCCATACGGGCATATTCCAGCGCTTCAGGAAAGACATGCACCAGCGTTGCATGGATTTTCATACCCACATCAGTGCCCTCTATCATCTCGCATGCATGGCCCAGCAGGCCGAAGCCTGTAACATCGGTGCAGGCATGGACATTAAAGGATTCCATGACCTCTGCGGCTTTACGATTGAGGGTCTTCATTGATCGGACAGCCTTTTCCTCGGCTGCCTTGCTTGCCATGTCCGCCTTGATGGCCGTGCTGATAATCCCGCACCCCAAAGGCTTGGTGAGGATGACAGCATCACCCGGTATGCCCCCGGTATTTTTCAGGACCTTGTTTGGGTGGACCGTGCCGGTAACGGACAGGCCGTATTTGATCTCAGGGTCGTCCACACTGTGTCCTCCCACCAGAAGGACACCGGCCTCGACCATCTTGTCTGAGCCCCCCCGCAAGATCTCCTGCAAAATGGCAATGTCAAAAGTCTTTTCCGGGAAACAGATAATATTCATGGCAAGCAGCGGCCTGCCCCCCATGGCGTAGACATCGCTTAAGGCATTGGCCACTGCGATCTGGCCGAAATCATAAGGATCGTCCACGATGGGGGTAAAGAAATCCAGGGTAAGGATCAAGGCCAGATCCTGGGCGATCCTGTACACCCCTGCGTCATCGGGTCTGTCCATCCCGACGATTAGGTTCGGGTCATGCATGACCGCTATCGAGCGCAATGCCTTGTCCAGAAACTCCGGACCGAGCTTGCAGGCTCAACCAGCGCCGTGGACGGTATTGGTAAGTTTCACCTTCTTGTCCATTCTCTCTCCATTTTCACAGGCGCTATTCGCTTGATGAAATAAAATATCTTTCCTCGACCTACTGCCTAAATCACTGCATCTAGTGCCTGTTTCTCAACCATCTATAACTCAAAATAAGAAATGTTTCCATTGATACCCTCAAATACCCAAGGTATGATGCAAAATCATGAACCCCGACAAGTTCAGATTCATCACACTCCAGCAATTGGATGCCCTTGTGTGTCTTGTCGAGGAGCGGGGCTTCTCGAAGGCTGCCCGCAAGATGCTGCTTACCCAGCCTTCTCTGAGCAAACATATTAAAAACCTTGAGGACTTCACCTCGTGCCGACTCATCAACCGGGCCAAGTCCGGCATAAGCCTCACTACTGAGGGCTCCATCCTCTATGGGTACGCCAAGAGGATATTGCGGCTCAGGGACGAAGCCCGCGACAAGATCATCCTGGCAAAAGATACTGCGTCGGGCCTCATCTTTACCAGCGCCAGCACCATACCTGCTACATACCTGCTCCCGAGAGTCCTCACCACGCTAAGAAAAACATACCCGGAAATCAGGGTCCATTTATCTCCAGGCGACAGTGACAGTGTCATCCACATGGTGATTGACGGTCATGCCGAAATCGGGTTCATCGGGAAACCGGTTCACGATAAAAGGCTTCTGTCCGAGCCTGTCTGGTATGATGAGCTTATTCTTGTTGCTTGCAAAGGCCATCCTTGGGAGGCCTCTTGCGGGGTGAGTGTTTCAGAGCTGGCACAGGAACCCTTTATCATCAGGGAAAAGGGCTCAGGCACCATGTCTGTATTTGATGAATATCTTAAAAGCCAGAATGAAACCATGCTTTTGAATTTTCAGATCGTGAGCGAAATGGGCTCCACTGAGGCGGTTAAAGAGTCGGTCATAGCAGGCCTTGGTGTTTCCGTGCTTTCCATCCATGCCGTGAGGCGCGAGCTTACCCAGGGCATCCTGGTCCGTGTACCCCTTAAAGGCCCGAAGATCAGACGGCCCTTCTTTATGATCCGCAAGAAACAGTTCACCCCCCTGCCGCAGCACCTGCTGTTCATGGAAACGGCAAAGGCACATCAAAGCGATATCGCTTGACCTTCGAGACTTGCGGTGGTCCTACACCCCCATGCCTGCAGGTGATTATTTTACCCTTTCCGAAAAGATAGTGATCTGGTAAGAAACCCGCTGAGCTTTAAAACTATCATCTCAAGATAAAGGTAAAACCAGTATGTCATCAGACGTGATTTATGTTGATTATCAGGAACTTAAGCGATTCATGAGAGAGGGCTTTATCGCCCTGGGCGTCCCCGAGGCCGATGCCCGGATCTGTGCAACCGTTCTCATCGAGTCGGATCTAAGGGGCATCGAATCCCACGGCATCGGAAGGTTCAAGATGTATGTGGACCGCATGAAGGACGGCATCATCAGCCCGGTTGACCGGCAGACCATTATCAAGGAAACCGATAATACAGCCCTCATTGATGGGGGTGACTCTCTGGGCCACATAGTGGCTCACAACGCCATGCAACTCGCCATCGACAAGGCCCGGAAAAATAACGTGGGCATAGTTGCGGTAAAAAACAGCACCCACTTCGGTATTACAGGCTACTATCCCACCATGGCTGTCAAGAACAACATGGTAGGTCTTGCCTTCTCCAATGCACGGCCCTCAGTGGCTCCCACGTTTGGTTTAGAGCCCATGATAGGTACAAACCCCATCAGTTTCGGCGCCCCCTGTGATGAGACATATCCCTTCCTGCTGGATATCGCCACATCAACCACCCAGCGCGGCAAGATAGAGGTCTATGCCCGTGAGGGCAAGCCGACGCCCAAAGGCCTCACCATTGATATGAATGGCAACGAGCCGACCGACAGCAAGGCCCTGCTGAAGCTGTTCGTTGACGGCACTGCATCGCTCCTGCCATTAGGCGGCGCCGGTGAAGAGCTTGGTGGGCACAAAGGCTACGGCCTGGGTGTCATGGTGGAAATCCTGTGCGCGGCCTTCTCCGGCGGAAGCTTCGGCAAGGATTTGACCGGCTTTGACGGTGATAAGAGCGTCCCCCACCGGCTCGGCCACTTCTTTGTCGCCATCAATATCGAGAGCTTCGTGCCTGTCAAGGTCTTCAAGATGATCACCGGCTCCATTATGCGCGAGATCAGGTCTTCCGCCAAGGTCCCCGGCCAGGACAGGATCTTCCTTGCAGGCGAGAAGGAATTCGAGATGATCGAGCGCCGCAAGAAAGAGGGCGTTCCAATCAATAAATCACAGCAGGACATCATGATCGGGCTTAAAGATGAGCTTAAACTCGGGAGTTTTGACTTCCCTTTTTTCTCACATGACAGGGCTCCCATACAAAACGCTCAACACCATACTTCGTGAACGCTTCGGCGTCCGTGTACAGAAGATCACCCTCGACGCGGGCCTGACATGCCCACACCGCGACTCTGACAAAAGAGGCGGCTGCATTTATTGCAATGCCCAAGGTTCCGGAACAGGTGCGCTAGGCCGTGGTATAGGCCTTAAGGAACAGATAGAAGAGCAGATGCAGGCCATGAAGAGGCGTTACAAGGCCCAGGCCTTTATCGCCTATTTCCAGTCCTTTTCCAACACCCATGCACCTCTTGATGAATTGAAATCCATTTTCAATACCATTCTCCCTTACCCTGAGATCAAGGGCCTTGCCATCGGGACCCGTCCCGATTGTATAGACGAAGACAAACTCAGCCTCATCGAATCATATACCCCTGAGCGCCTCATCTGGATGGAATATGGACTCCAATCCGGCAACGATAAGACACTTTTACGCATCAACCGGGGTCATGATGTGAGGACGTTCATTGATGCAGTCACGCTTACCTCACGCTTCAACCTGCGCCGGTGCGCCCATGTCATCATCGGGCTGCCGGGTGAAGGCATGGATGACTATCTTTCTACAGCCCGGCTCATATCCTCGCTCCCTATTACCGACATCAAGCTCCATCTGCTCTATGTGGTCAGGGGCACACCTCTTGAGGCAATGTATAATCGTGGCGAATACACACCCCTGTCCCAAATGGAATACGCACGGGCAGTGACGCAATTCATCGCCCATCTCCGTGAAGACATCGTAATCCAGCGCATCACCGGCGACCCGCATGCCGATGAACTCATTGAGCCGAAATGGGCACTGGACAAGGGCAAGGTGCGCCAGGCCATTCATGATGAGTTTGCCTCGTCGAGCATAATCCAGGGCTGTATGGTCGGATGAGATATGCGGGCATACAATCTCGATTTTGACAAAGGCCTCTTCCTTGCCCCGCTCTCGGGCTATACGAGCTGGCCCATGAGGATGCTGTGCAGGGAGTACGGGGCAGAGCTCTGCTATACCGAGATGATCAGTGCCGCAGGCCTTATCCGGAACACGCAAAATACAGGGTCACTCCTGAAGAGACCGCCCGAAGATACCCCCCTGGTTGCCCAGATCTTCACCAATTCTCCTGAAGATGCGGTTCATGCGGCCCACATGATTGAAGACCGGGGCTTTGACGGCATCGACATAAACATGGGCTGCCCGGTAAAGAAGGTGGTGTCCAAAGGCGCCGGCGTAGCGCTTATGGCCGAGCCGGATCTAGCTGTCCGCCTGGCCCAGACCGTGATCAGGAGCGTCAATATCCCGGTGAGCATCAAGATGCGCGCCGGATGGGATGCAAGCTCGCTCAATGCCCCTGCCCTGGCCGAGGCCCTGGAATATGCAGGCGCAGACTCCATCATACTTCACCCCAGAACGCGCTTCGACATGTACCGTGGCAGGCCCAGGTGGGAGATCCTCAAGGAGGTGAAAAACCGCATCATGATCCCTGTTATCGCGAGCGGAGATATCCGCACACAAGATGATGTGAACATGCTCAAGGGTGTCGGTGCGGATGCCTTCATGATCGGCAGGGGGGCGATCGGAAGGCCGTGGATCTTCCGCGAGCTTAAAGGCGGCCCTGCCCCTACCATGAACGAACACAAGGAACTCATGCTCAGGCACCTGGACATGCTCTGCACCTGTCATGGGTCAAGGCCCGGTGTGCGTCATATGAGGAAGTTCCTCTCATCCTATGTAAAAGGACTGCGCGGCGCCGCCCATTTCCGTATGGAGGCTTGCCTCCTCGACAAGCCCGGCCGGATTGCACAGAAAATCGAGGAATACTTTGCAGGGATCGATGAAGGATGAGAGCATGGGAGTCCGAGGCTGAAGCCGTTAAAATAATTTTTAATCCATCCAGTGCTCCCGGCATGGCGTCTCCCTTCTTTGTCACGATTGTAAGCAATCTACTATTGTCATGATTGAAGTACACGCCCGATGGTCATGATTTCCGCCTCCTTCGTTCCCTCGTAAAGCTCGAGGATTTTGGCATCGCGGTACCATTTCTGAACGGCATATTCATCCATGTAGCCGTACCCTCCGTGGATTTCGACAGCGGCATTGGCGCAGAAGACGGCGGTCTGTCCTCCCAGGTACTTGCACATGGCGGCCAGGTGAAAGTCCGGCTTGCCGGCATCGACAAGCCATGCAGCCTTGTGGGTAAGCGTTCTGAGCGATTCGATTCTAATGGCCATTTCCGTCAGTTTGGCCATGGTGATCTGATAGCTGCCGATAGGCGCGCCGAAAACTATTCTTTCCTTGGCATACTTGACGGCCGCGTCCAGGCAGGCCTGAGAAAGTCCTATCGCCTGACAGGAAACCAGAATCCTTGTAATATCAAAAAAATGCATCAACTGATGGAATCCCCGGCCTTCTCTTCCGATAAGGTTTTCTTGGGGGACACGAACGTCCTCAAAGCTAATTTCCGATGTATCACTGGCCCGTATGCCCATCTTTCCGTGGAGCTTGTTGCGGATGACTCCTTTTGCATCGCCGGGGACGATAATCTGGCTGAAGCTGTTATGCCTTTTTTCCTCAGGCTTAGTGATGCACTGCACCACCATAAAATCGCAGACGGTCCCATTGGTGATAAACATCTTATTACCAGTAATGATAAAATCGGTTCCGTCTCTCACCGCCCTGGTTTTGTACCCTGCGACATCCGTACCGGCGTTGGGCTCGGTGAAGGCCCCGGCCGATACCCATTCCCCACGGCATACGGGAGGGATATATTTCTGTTTTTGTGCTTCCGTGCCGAAATAAAAAATGGCTTCACAGCCGAAAGAGGCCGCCACAATATTCAGTCCAATGCCCATATCCACTCGGGAAAGTTCTTCGGTAATGATAGCGTTACCCAGAATACCGACACCCGCGCCCCCATAGGCTTCTGGCACCCATGCAGCCACAAGACCCAGTTCGGCAGCCTTCCTGCGTATGTCAGGGGTATACTTTTCTTCCTTGTCACAGTCAAAAGAGATCGGAGCTATCTCGTTCACAGCAAACTTATAGGTCATGTCCTTCAACATTTTGTGCTCTTCAGATAGATCGTAATTCATGGTTTTTCTCCTTTCCGATGCTCGTTAATAGAAGTTCTTCCCATTGAGCTTTGGGCTGAGTTCGATCAGATCGGACCACCTCATGGGTCCACCCTTATCGTCGGGGAATCCCGTGCCCCAGATCATTCCCACATCGATCATCCTGGGATCGTCCACGATATTCCTGGCCAGGAGATCTTTCCCGACCTTGGCCATGTCCGGGAGGAGAACCCATCTGACTTTCCTCGGCCATTGCCGCCTTGGGTTCTTTAAGGACAAACAATGGGAGGACGTCCGGGTCTACGGTGCCATCTTTCACGAAGAACCCTTTCCCTGATATTTACAGACCTAGGCGTTCCGGTTCCGATACCCGCTTTATAGTTGTCTCGGCATGAACAGCTTCTTTCTCGATCCCTTAAGGAACACGCAGGATGACCGCTTCACCTTGGGCAAGGCCGCCGCAGATGGATGCCACGCCATATCCGCCGCCCCTTCGTTGGAGTTCATAAGCCATATGCATGGTGATTCTGGCAGCGCTGGCGCCAACCGGGTGCCCGATCGCAATGGCGCCGCCATTGACATTGGTCCGGTCCATTATGGCCTGCCATTTTCCATTATTGCCATCCGCCAGGATTTTTGTGGACGTCAGGGTAACGGCGGCAAAGGCCTCGTTGATCTCAATCATATCCATCTGGTCGAGGGTTAATCCAGCTTTATCCAGGGCCTTTTGGATCGTATGGGCCGGGATCTCCGCGATAGCCCGCGGCACCATTGCCGATGCCACGGAAGCCACGATCGTGGCCAAAGGTTTCAGCCCCTTTTCTTCCGCTTTCTTCCTCGTCATGATGAGGATCGCACTGGAGCCTGCGCTGATGGGCGGCGCATTGCCCGCCGTAACCGTCGGGCTCCCGTAAATGGGTTTCAACTTGGCAAGAGCTTCCATGGATGTTTTCCGGGGCGACTCATCCTTGTCGATGACAATGGCCTCGCCTCTTTTTTGCGGGATCACCACGGGCATGATTTCCTCGCCTACCTTAAACTTCCCTTCGGCAAAAGCCTTTGCATATTTTGATTGGCTCCCCAACGCCCATGCATCCTGCATCTCTCGCGTTATACCATGCTCCACGGCGACTTCTCCCGCGTCCTTAGCGACGGTATTGAAGCCCTTGGCCGTGTAGCCCAGCTCAAAGAGTGAATCTATGAGCTTGATATGCCCCAACTTGGTTCCTTTTCTCAGGCCGGGGGCTAAATGAGGTGTCCGGGGCATATTCTCGGAACCAACGGCCATGGCGATTTCCGCTTCGCCTGCCTTGATGGCCCGCACGCCCAAGCGCAGGCAGGTGAGGGAAGAACAGCAGGCCCGATCGAGGGTGAGGGATATGTTCTCTGCCGGGAATCCCGCCAGAAGCGTGGCCTGCCTCGCCGGCACATCCGTCTCCAGCGCAAGTTCGGCCAGGACGCAGCTGCCGTAACTGATATCATCGACTTCACCGGGATTTATGCCGGCACGCCGTACGACCTCTTGCATCACCATGACACCGAGGTCAATACTGGGGATATCCGCCATAGCTGAATCAAAATTGCTGAAAGGCGTTCTCACGGCGCTGACAATAACAATATCATCTTTGCAATCCATCTTATGTGCTCTCCTTTTTGTTTGTTATATGTCCATGAATGTTAATTGTCGTAATCCCGGCTATTTGGCGGCCATCCGGATTGCCCCATCGATCCTGATCACTTCGCCGTTCAGCATGGGATTTTCAATAATATGACGGGCCAGGGCGGCGAATTCCTCCGGTCGTCCCAGCCGTTGAGGGAACGGCGCCATTTTGCTCAGTGCTTCACGAGCCGCCTCCGGCAAGCCATGCAATAAAGGCGTGTCGAACAGGCCTGGTGCAATCGTCATCACCCGGATGCCGTAGTCCGCACATTCCCTGGCGATGGGCAGGGTCATGGCCACGATACCGCCTTTGGAGGCACTGTAATCCGCCTGTCCAATCTGGCCGTCGAAAGCCGCCACCGATGATGTGTTGATGATGACACCCTTCTCGCCTTCGGAATTGGGCTCGTTTTTGACCATCTGTTCAACAGCCAGCCGGATCACGTTGAATGTACCGATAAGGTTAATCTGA
The DNA here is from genome assembly GCA_963798485.1 of uncultured delta proteobacterium. Classification (GTDB taxonomy): domain Bacteria; phylum Desulfobacterota; class Desulfomonilia; order UBA1062; family UBA1062; genus MWEI01. Next base: position 119,190 of record CAWCTR010000014.1, read on the forward strand.
ATCGTCCTGTTGAAAGCGGCCAGCGGCATAGGTCCTTTTTTGGACAGAACCTTCATGGGCGCGCCACCCCCTGCGCAGTTGATCGTAATGTTGATCGCGCCGAAGGCTTCCATGGTCTTATTGACGGCCGCCTGGACGCCTGTTTCGTCGGCCACGTTTGTTTGAGCGAAGATGACGTCCTTGCCGAGTTCTGCGGCAATCTTCTCCCCCCTGTCAGCTGCAAAATCAAAGATAGCTACCTTTGCCCCGCCTTTGAGCAAATTCCGGACGCAGGCTTCTCCCAATCCGGAAGCGCCGCCCGTAACAATCGCAACACTGTCTTTAATAATCATGGTTCCTCCCTTCCTATTTTAAACCCGGCCATTTCCTCCGGTTTATTGTTGCATCCCACTATGATTGGTATGTAATGCATACTTACCTTTTAAGTCAACTTTTTTCCCATTGCTAATCCGCCGGTTCCGGCGTGTAGATAAAAATATGGAGTTATAAGAACGGCTGGTTATTTTTATGTAGAGGATGAGCAACGTGTCGGGAGACTATACGGGCAGAAAAGTCCTTTGGAAGGGGCTGATGATAGCACTCATATCAGCCGGGGAAGACGGGGATAGATTTTATGTGAGATCGTTAAACATCCCTGGAAATACTTTTTTTCCTGCCTGACCTCGTCTGTTTTTGAATGCCGTTGAAAACGAATTTACAGATCTCATCCGTATATGACTCGGGCGTTACATTCGTTCCGAATATCACTTTCGGCAGGCACATGTGTTCAATGGCGCCGTTGATCATTTGACTGGCATATCGGGCGGAGATATCCGCGCGTATATCTCCTCGTTTGACGCCCTCCTCGATAATCTTCATGAGGATATTTGAGTATTCCCTGATCTGTTCATACGTCTCGCTTTTAAAAAAAGCGGGGAAACTACGGACTTCTATAATGAGGATTTTCGCAAAGACCGGCGTTTCGTGGTAATAATTCAAAGTCGAGGAAATGAACGTCCTGATTTTGTCAAAGGTACCTTCGGCAGCCTGAAGATGTTGACGGAGGATCTTGAGGAAATCCGAATTATATTCCTGTAAAACGTCGTGCATGAGGTTCCGCTTATCTTTGAAGTACTTGTAAATCAAGGCCTCGTTGACGCCGGCGGTTTCTGCAATTTCCACCCATGTAATTGCGTCGAAACTTTTTTTCTTCAGGAGCGATATCATTGCCTTGGAGATCTTAATGCGGCCCGGCGGGGCTGGTGGCCGCTTCTGATCTTTTAGTCCAGTCACCTTCATCATCATACCTACAAAAGGAGAGATTTTTAGATAAGTTTACACTTATATTTACATGCGAAGTGTGTTGTCAATGAAAACTGATCACCAAGGAATAAAGACAAGGAGTTTAAAGCAAGGATAGGGAAACTTTGGGGATGCCAAACCGGTTTTTATCGATAGAGCCAACATAAAGGCATAAAATCTATTTATTCCAGTTGCAATCAAAGTCATCATTTAAGAAAGGTTACTTTTCACCCAACACCTTTCTGATGGTTCTGGCCAGGTCTTCAATCTCAAAGGGCTTCATGAGAAATTCTCGAACTCCAAGCTCCTTTGCCTTCTCTTCCGTCATATGTTCACTATACCCTGTGCATAGGATAATCGGGATGTCCGGACGGATTTTCATAAATTCCAGGGCCATCTTGTCACCCGTCATGACCGGCATGATGATGTCAGTAATCACAAGATCAAACTGCTCGGGGTGTTTCTGAAAAAGATCAAGGGCCTCTATGCTGCTTGTCCTGGAAACAACACGGTATCCCAGGTATCTTAATCTCTCTTTTGTTGCCTTTACCAGAATCTGCTCGTCATCAATGAACAGTATCCGCTCGGTTCCATTCAGGGAAGGAGTCCCGGCGCGAGATGTCACTGCATCTTTTTTGAATTCAATTTCCGGCAGATATATTTCAAAGGTGGTTCCTTCTCCCGGCATACTCTTACAGGTGATAGCCCCTTTGTGGCTTTTCACTATCCCGTGCACGACTGACAAACCCAAGCCTGTACCTCGGCCCTTTTCTTTGGTGGTAAAATAAGGATCAAAGATCCGCTCCAGAACCTCAGGGGGCATGCCATGTCCTGTATCTCTTATCGAGAGCCTTAAATAAGGTCCGGGTGGCAAATCCAGTGCAAGGGCTTGAGTATCTTCATGTATCTCAACTTTGTTCAGGCCCACTTCCAGCACCCCCCCCCTTTCGTCCATGGCTTGAGCAGCATTGGAACAAAGGTTCATCACCACCTGATGAATCTGGGTGGAGTCTGCCATAACACGGCCATTTGCCTGAAGGTTCTGCCGGATCTCAATGGTCTTGGGTAAGATTGCACGAAGCATCTTCAGTGGTTCTTTAATGGCGGTATCGAGCTTAAGTTGAATAAATTCATGCTTGGTTCGGCGGCTGAAGGCAAGTATCTGTCTCACGAGGTCTTTTGCCCTGTTTGTTACCTTGAGTACCTCGTCAATATTTTTTCGTACCTTGTCGGGATCTGAAACATTTTGCATCCCGCGTTCCGTATAAGCGATAATGGCTGAAAGGATATTATTGAAATCATGGGCGATACCACCGGCCAATGTACCCAGTGCCTCCATCTTATGAGCCTGTACAAGTTGAGCCTCAAGTTTCTTTCTTTCGTCTTCAGCCCGCTTGCGGTCAGTTATGTCGAGCGAAACATTGGCGAGAAGCATTGGTGCTCCTGTCCCAGTTTCTGTGATGGTGAAGGTAACTGCGTGTACATCAGTAAGTTTGCCGGTCTTGAGGTTGCGATATTGCAACTCACCTTCCCAGGTGCCACCCTCCATCAGTGCCGGCAGGAGTTCACATTGCACCTTCTCTTGTAAATGATCAGGTATAACCTGAAGGATGTTTACCTGTTCAACCTCTTCAGGATAAATGCCCAACATAGCTCTCCCTGCTTCATTGAGAAAGATCATCTTCCCGTCAAGGTTTGACAGGTTGACGAACTCGCTGCTGTACCTGACCAATGATGCCAACTTCTGGAGTTCTTCCTCCACTTGTTTGCGCTTGGTGATGTTTTCAAGTGTTTCGATGGCTCCTACCAGGTCTCCTGAAGAATTCCTGATCACGGCTGCGGTAAAACGAAGCCATGTTCCTTTTTCCCCCAGAGATGGAAAAAAGTCGGTGGCTTCATAGGCCTCATTGATTAAAGGAGACTTACTGAACTTGTTGGGATACCACTCGTGAATCGTTTCTAATGCTCCATCGACAATAAGATCGGCCATGCAAGGCCTTTGGTTGTCATAGAAGGCCTTCCAGTGATCACAGGTGCCTACCATGTCCCCCGTTTTCATCCCGCTCAAATGCTCCAAGGCCTCATTCCAGGAAATGACCCTATGATCTTTGTCAATGACAAAAGTGGCAATTGGGGAGCCATGGAGGATAATCTGCAGTCTCTGCTCGCTCTCTCTCAGCGCCTCTTCGGCTTGTTTACGCTCGGTGATATCCCGGATTACCCCGTCGTAGGAAATGAGATTACCCCTTAGATCAAAGTGGAGCACCGGTGTGTTACTGACCCAACGCACACTTCCATCTTTGCGACGTATACGGTGCTCGATACGGCCGATATTATCTCCCTTAAGAATCTGTGAGGCATGATCCCGGACTATTCCCTGGTCTTCTTCCACAACCATGTTGAACCACAGAAAGGGATCCTTTTCTAACTCCTCGGCGGTGTATCCGGTCACGGGTTCACAAACAGGAGTATGCAATGTGCGGACAGCAATGCCATCTTCAACTTCAACGGTGAAGATGTAATCGGTAATAGCCGAGGTTATCCGGCGATACCTCTCTTCGCTCTCCTTAAGGGCATCCTCTATCTTATTGTTATCAGTATTTGATTTTTCTAATTCGGTTACCAGTCGGCGAGCATCAACCAACTCTTTTATGAGCTGCTCTTTTGTTACACCTTCATAATTCACGTTTTCTTTTCTCCTGCCATGGAACCAGAGGTTCGTTTTTCTTGAAATCCCATTTGATCAGTAAGTTAATATTACCTCCAAATATTATAACATGAACCTGCACGAAAACCACAAGGAGTTGCTTGGTTGTCTTAGGGCTGATCCATACTGCGTGCTTTCAATGCAGTCTTTGTTTTTTCTAAGCAGGAGGGATTGTCGCCTACAGGAAAGGCATTTCCATTCATATGGTAAAAATATTCCCATATGACATGTATTACAAGCATACAATATTGCTAACAAATTGATATTCCGCCAACAATATTTTGGCAATCATTTTGCAACAAAAAAATGGACTGTGCAAAGGAGAAATGAGCTCCTTATAATAAAGGATGCATTTTTATAAAAGCGCGGTCATTTTTAGATGGAGTTCTACATGGGGATTACTAGGTCAAGGAAGACCTGCGGGTTTTCTTTGCTTATCATACTTTTTTGTTCCGCCTTTTTGTGCTCCGGGAAAGGATATGCCCAGGAGTGGGAATGGCAGAACCCCCTTCCGCAGGGTAACAACCTGAATTCCGTCTGGAGCAATTCAAGCAATGATGTCTATGCCGTAGGATACAATGGCACAATCCTGCACTATGACGGCGCCACCTGGAACACCATGTCCAGCGGAACGAGCAGCGATCTCTGGTGCATCTGGGGCAGCTCTGGCAACGATCTCTTTGCTGTTGGAAATAATGGAACAATCCTTCACTTTAATGGGAGCACGTGGAGTGCCATGGCCAGCAGTACCACCAGTTACCTCTGGGGTATTTGGGGCTCTTCAAACAGCGATGTCTTTGCTGTTGGATATAATGGAACGATCCTTCATTATAACGGCACCGAGTGGACCGGCATGAACAGTGGTACAAACACAACGCTGAGAGGGATCTGGGGTGATTCGAGCACTGAAGTCTATGCTGTAGGATATGATGGTACGATCCTAAGCTACAACGGCACATCATGGAACATCATGAACTCAGGGTCGCATAAAGCCCTGTTAGGGATCTGGGGCAGCTCGAGCAGCGATGTCTTTGCAGTTGGATACGATGGCACTATGCTTCACTTTGACGGCACATCCTGGGGCATCATGAATGCGGGCACCCGTAAGGACCTTCTCAGTATATGGGGAAGTTCCGCAAAGAGCATATATGCCATAGGTGATGCAGGGACGATCCTTCATTTTGATGGCAGCTCCTGGAGCCCGATGATCAATAATGGAACAAGTAATATCAATGGCGTAGGAGGTGTTTCGGATAAGTGTATTTATGCTGTAGGGGCCGGAGGGATGGTTTTAAGCTATGACGGCAGCGAATGGGCCTCCATGACAAACGGCAAAAAGAATAAACTGTTAGCCATCCTGGGAAACTCGAAAACCGACATCCTTGCCGTTGGTGGTGAAGGTACTGTCTTGCATTATACTGGCAGCATCTGGAATTCCGAAAACATTGGGACAAATAACTCCCTTAACTGCGCCTGGAGCCCAGCAGGAAACGATATCTTTGCCGTGGGAAATAATGGTGCGATCATTCACTATAATGATGGTGCCTGGAACGACATGACAAGCGGGACCACCAATATCCTCACGGGGGTATGGGGAACCTCGGGAAATGATGTTTTTGCCGTAGGGTATAATGGAACAATCCTTCACTATGACGGCAGCAACTGGAGCCCGATAAGCAGCGGAACAACGTCGAATCTCACCCAGGTCTGGGGGACTTCAGGAACCAATGTGTTTGCCGTTGGGGAAAGAGGCACGATACTTCACTATGATGGTGCCGCATGGACCAGCACATTCAAAGGTACTCCCAACACGTTATTGGGGATCTGGGGCAGTTCGGCAACCGATGTCTTTGCCGTAGGAGAGGCCGGTACGATCCTGCATTATGACGGCACTGCCTGGAGCCCGATGAACAGCAAAATAACCTCCCTTCTTAATGGCGTATGGGGCGGCTCGGGAAGCGATGTATTTGCTGTTGGCGAGGAAGGTTCTATCCTCCATTATGACGGTACAGCGTGGAGTATGATGAGCAGGGGGACGCGTAACTCTCTCTACAAGATCTGGGGCTGTTCAGCCGATGTGTTTGCCGTAGGTGATGCAGGGACAATTCTGCACTACAATAAATCAGAGATTCAAACACCCCCCCCTTCTTTACCACGGGTCTTAGATGTAGCCTCTTCAGCCGTTCTCAAAGATAAAACTGATGCTGTTGCCGGTGTATATAAAGACGAGTCAATAAGATTGAATACCTCTTCGCAGAATTCCGGAAATGAGGCATCGGGGAACCCTGACGTTCAGAACCATAGCCTCCCTCATCCTGAGATAAATAAGGAAGAAACTAATGCTGTTGCCGGTGTATTTAAAGACGAGACAACAAGACTGAATACCTCTTCGCAGAATTCCGTAAATAAGGCATCGGGGATCTCCGACGTTCAGGACCATAGCCTCCCTCATCCTGTAATAAATAAGGATGAAACTAATGCTGTTGCCGGTGTATTTAATAAAGACGAGTCAACAAGACTGAATACCTCTTCGCAGAATTACGGAAATGAAGCATCGAGGAACCCTGACGTTCAGAACCATAGCCTCCCTCATCCTGAGATAAATAAGGAAGAAACTAATGCTGTTGCCGGTGTATTTAAAGACGAGACAACAAGACTGAATACCTCTTCGCAGAATTCCGGAAATGAGGCATCGGGGAACCCTGACGTTCAGAACCATAGCCTCCCTCATCCTGTAATAAATAAGGAAGAAACTAATGCTGTTGCCGGTGTATATAAAGACGAGTCAACAAGATTGAACACCTCTTTGCAGAATTCCGGAGATGAGGCATCGAGGATCTCCGACGTTCAGGACCATAGCCCCTCTCCTCTGGTAACGAACACGGAGATTCCATCAATCACCCCTCAGGTAGAAACTGATGTGGATATTATATCGTCCCACAGCACCTCTGGTTCACCTTCACTTAAAGATGATGCCGGCAATAACCGGGAGGCCGACATGATAAGCAGCGTGCCGTCTGATGAAGCAGTATCACGGGATAGAAAACAAAGAACCTCATCCATAAACAAACATGAAGATGGTACGCCCCAACCAACAGTCCGCAATGAGGGTGTTCATTCTGTCCTCATAAATGCTATAGGTCCTGATCCCGCAGGGCTGAAGGCAAAAAAGGTTCCAAATCCAAAAAGTAGAGAAGCTGAAAGGAAAGAACGTGGTGGAAACAGCTTTTTCTCAGCGAATATTTTATATGATCAATTTATCCAGGAGATGTCACTTGTAGTCCTTGCGGCCTTAGTGCTCCTCGGTGTTTTAGGCATCTACCGAAGGCTTGGGAGTAACTGAGTCGCTGTAAGGAAATAGTTGTACGTCTGAAAGCGTCCCTGAAATAAATGTCTCATATATTATTCCTTACACCTTGTACCCTATGAACCATTCATGTACATATTCAAGAATATATGACCCAGATCAAAATACTTTCTCAGGACCTCATTAACCAGATCGCTGCGGGCGAGGTCATTGAACGGCCGGCATCCGTGGTGAAGGAATTAGTGGAGAATGCTATTGATGCCGGGGCTAAGGGCATATCCGTGGAGATGGAGGGCAATGGCCTGGAGCTCATCCGGGTTTCGGATGATGGCAACGGGATGGACGAGGAAGGGCTGGAGCTTGCCATGAAGCGTCATGCCACGAGCAAGATCAGCACGGTGGACGATCTCTTCGCAATCCGAACGCTCGGCTTCAGGGGAGAAGCCCTGCCGAGTATCCTGTCTGTGAGCAGGTCTGTAATATCCACAAGAATGCATTCATCACCCTATGGATATTCTGTTGAGATGGAAGCAGGTTCCATTACCAGGCGCACCAAGAAAGGTATTCCCCCAGGGACCATCGTGGAGGTGGCTGACCTTTTCTTCAATACCCCTGCACGCAGGAAGTTCCTTAAGACAGCGGCCACGGAGCAGAGAAACGTCATCGATGTGGTCTCGCGCTATGCACTGGCCTACCCGCTTATACGTTTTGTCCTCGAGATCAATAACAGGGCAGTCCTGAGCCTCCCTGCCCAGTCAAGCCTGCAGGACCGTGCATCGAATATACTCGGCACCAAGCTCTCAGCAAGCCTCATCCCGTTTAGGCGGGAACTCCCCGGTATTACCATACATGGGCTTATGGCTATGCCTAATGAGACGCGTCAGAACCGCTCCGGTATCCATGCGTATGTGAACAACCGTTCTGTCAGGGATGTACTGCTGAGTTCTGCTGTTATTGAAGGTTACAGCGGCATGCTCATGAAGGGTAGATACCCCATAGCAGTGCTCTTTATTGAGGTGGACCCGGCTGAGGTGGATGTGAACGTACACCCTGCAAAGGCGGAGGTGAGGTTCATGCATGCCTCTGCTGTGTTCGGTATAGTGGCAAAAACCATGAAGGAGACGCTGGTGCCCAGAAGGATGGACGATGCAGATTATACTGAGATTACCACGCCGCCTCCGGCTGCTCGTAATAACAAAACATTGTATACATCCTCTGAGGTACGTGAAGGTATGTCGGTTGTGTATGGCCCCAAAGCGCTGGCCCGGATGGAGGCAGGCAGCCTCTTTAACGAACCTTCCCAGCCGGATCGGGCTGCATTCACCTATTCCGACAAGGCCATTATCGGCATACTGCATGCCACCTATGTCCTGCTCCAGGATGACTCGGCGCTGTATATACTTGACCAGCACGCCGCCCACGAGCGGATAACCTACGCGCGGCTTATGGCCCTGCACTCAAAAGGCCCTATGAGCACCCAGCTATTGTTGAGCCCCATGATCATGGAGCTAAGCCCACAGGAATTCAACGCCTTTGAGGAGGTTTCCGGGCAGATCCAGGCAATAGGCATTGACTGCGAGCCCTTTGGGGACAATACCATCTCCATCCGAGCAGTGCCGGACCCTTTGAGTGAGGCTGATATCAAGGGTGCGGTTTACGGCCTCATCCATGCGCTCATGGATGGCGAACTTCCCGCCCACAGGCCCGGGAATGACCGCTTCAGCTCTGTGATCGCCACCATTGCCTGCCATGCAAGCGTACGCGCAGGCAAGACACTTACCCTGCCCGAAGCCGTAAACCTGCTAGGCGAGCTTGACAATATAGGCGCACCAATCACTTGCCCGCACGGCAGGCCTTTATTCAAGAAGATCACAAGAGAAGAGATCGAACGATGGATAGGCAGGAGGGCCTGATCGTCATCACCGGGCCCACCGGTTCGGGCAAGACGGCCCTTACGCTCGAGCTTGCCCATCAGCATGCCATTGAGGTGATCTCCGCCGATTCCATGCAGGTCTATCGTCATATGGACATCGCAACTGCCAAACCAAGCCCGGAAGAGCGTGCTGTGGTCGCCCACCACCTCATCGACGAGGTTGACCCTGACCAGGAATTCCAGGCAGCCATGTTTATGCACATGGCATGGGACAGAATCGCCGAGGTGAAGGCGAGAGGGAAGATACCAATAGTGGTCGGGGGAACCGGACTCTATATCAAGGCACTCATATACGGCCTGGCCCCTGCTCCAGCCCGAGTTGATAAGGTGAGGAAGGCCTTGAGATCGATCATTGACCGCAAAGGCATTCACTATCTGGAAGCAATGCTCATGAGGCTGGACCCTGATGCGGCATCCGCGATCAGGAAGAACGATGCGGTAAGGGTCATACGATCCCTGGAGATCATCTTTCTGAGCGGGCGCAAGACGAGCAGCCTCTATGCAAATCATGGCTTTCAAAGGCCTTTGTTCAATGCGCGGATCGCCTGCATTATGCCTGAGCGTGACCTGCTCTTCAGAGAAATCGATACAAGGACAATGAAGATGATGGACAACGGCCTGCTTGATGAGACGGAGAGGCTTCTTGAATTGGGCTACAAACCTGAGCTGCGTTCCATGCAGACCCTTGGATACAAACATGTGATCAGGCATCTGAACGCCGAGATAGACTTGACTGAGACAATCCGCCTGATCCAGCGTGATACGAGACGATATGCAAAGCGCCAGCTCACGTGGATGAAGGCCAGGCAGGACCACATATTTCTCGATTCAATCGATCAAACCTATAAAGCGGTATCTTCCTGGCTGGATGAACAAAACAAAATTTGAAGAGAAATATCCCCTCCATAGACTTCACTAACTTATGGCCTATCTCTACAAGCTTATGTTAAACAAGCCTTGTGTCATATACATCCAAACGATTTTTGGAGAGACGGCTGAGGAAAAAGGTAGGCCAGGCCATACACGACTACCGGATGATCGAGCCGGGCGACAAGGTGCTTGTGGCCATCTCCGGGGGTAAGGACTCCATTGTCATGATGAAGATCCTTGTAGCCCTGAGGGAGGCTGCCCCTCTTGAGTTCGAGCTTATACCGGTGCATGTGAAGACCGGGTATGACGTGGGTTTTGAGCGGGTATCTGCCTGGATACAGGAGAATTTAGGATATGAGGTGCTGGTCTGTGACGGGTATATTTCCCAGATCATGGAGGCTGTTTCAGACCCGGAGAAGAGCCCGTGCGCACTTTGCTCCAGGCTCAGGAGGGGCAAGCTTTATGGACTGGCTGAAGAAATAGGGGTTACGTCCATTGCACTGGGGCACCACATGGATGACATCATCGAAACATTTCTTTTACGATGCTTCTACACGGGTCAGTTAGGCGCTATGGCGCCGGCACGAAGTTCGGATGATGGAAAGAACAGGATCATAAGGCCCCTGGCCTACTGCACCACCGAGCTCATCACCGCTTATTATGCGCATCTTGAGATTGAGCCGGTTGAGATAAGGTGCCCCATCAGGCCTGACAGTAAACGGGGGCTTATCAGGGACTTTATAAAAAGGATTGAAAATGATATACCTTCCGTTAAACATTCAATGTTTGCAGCCTTGGGGAATATCGATATGAAGAGTTTGTGCATCAAGGAGAAAACCGATGCGGATCGAAATTGATCCGTTCAGACCGAAACCCCGCGCAGTGTCCCAGGTGGCGGATATCCTGACAAAGGGTGGAATAATCGTATATCCTACGGATACGGTCTATGGACTCGGCTGCTTGATCACCAACAAACAGGGGATCGATAAGATCAACAAGATCAAGACATCAAAGAAACCCAAGAGCATCATGTTCTCCGATATCAAGGAGATCAGCCAATACGCCAAGGTGAGCAATGAGGCATTCAGGCTCATGCGGCTGCTGCTTCCGGGTCCCTATACCTTCATCCTGCCCGCTACCCGCCTTGTGCCGCGCCTGTTACAGAGGGACCGCAAGGCCGTGGGTGTCCGGATACCGGAGCACTGGTTCTGTAAATCCATTATCGAGATGGTGGGTGAACCCATCATCACGACGAGCATCCCGCTCTCGGACGAGCGGATCCACGTCGACCCTTTGGAGATCGAGGAACAATTCGGGCACATGGTGGATATTATCGTGGACAGTGGGATCCTGCCTGACATACCATCCACGATTCTCTCCCTGGAGACCGACACCATGGAGATCATCAGGCGCGGGCTCGGCTCCATTGATATGTTTGAGGTAGCTTGATATGAAGAAGATGCTTATTAATGCCATCCACACGGAAGAGATAAGGGTGGCTGTTGTTGATGAAGGAATTCTCAAGGAATTTTATATGGAGAGCGCCCTGAAGGAGCAACTTAAGGGTAATATCTATAAGGCCAGGATCTCAAAGATCGAACACAGCCTGAACGCAGTGTTTGTTGATTACGGCCGGGAGAAGCATGGTCTTCTCTCAGCCGGCGATATCAACCCTTCCCTCATCCCAGGCCTGAATATCGAGAGAAATGTCATGCATTCCCTGCACAAGGGCCTCGAGATCCTTGTCCAGGTGATCCGAGAGGAAAAGACGGCCAAGGGTGCCTTGCTCACCATGAATATTTCCCTGCCGGGCCGGTTCCTCGTGCTCCTGCCCCATCAGGACCTGGCCGGGATCTCCAGAAAGATCGAGGATGAGAAGCAGCGCAAACGGCTGCGCGAGATTATCGAACAGCTCAAGCCGCCTGAGAACATGGGCATCATCGTGAGGACGGCCGGTATGGACAAGACCAAGGCCGAACTCTCCCGGGACATGACATACATGATCAGGCTGTGGAAGAGCATCGAGGAGCAATTCAACAAGGCCTCATGCCCGAGCTCCATATACAAAGAGGGTGACATCATTATCCGTACCATAAGGGATTACCTGAATACGGATACTACCGAGATCCTTATCGACGACGATGAGACTCTCAAGCGGGCAGCACTTTTCATGAAGGCCGTCATGCCCAGGCAGAAACGGATCATCAAGCCCTATAAACAGAACAAGCCTCTGTTCACCAAATACGAGCTCGAGCAGCAGATTGAGGGTATATTCAACAAGAAGGTAAAACTGAAGTCCGGCGGCACCATAATCATCGAGCCCACCGAGGCTATGGTGGTTATTGATGTTAACTCCGGCCAGTCTACACTTGGTAAATCCATCGAGGAGACTGCCTTTGAGACGAACAGGGAGGCTGCTGCTGAAATAGCCAGCCAGCTTATACTGCGAGGCCTGGGCGGGCTCATTGTCATTGACTTTATTGACATGCGCTCCAAGGAAAATATCCGGGGCGTTGAGAAGGCCCTACGCGATGGGCTGAAGAATGACCGGGCCCACCTGGTTATCGGAAAGATCTCGAAGTTCGGCATCCTGGAGCTTTCCCGCGAGAGGCTCTCACCCCCCTTGCTGGAAAAGAGCCATGTGAAATGTCCGATCTGTGAAGGTGCCGGGCTGATAAGATCGGTTGAATCCTCGGCCTTCATGTTACTTCGCGAGATACAGCTTTACCTTTCCCGGAATAAGGTTGCAAAGATCAGGGTGGACATACCCGAGGAAGTCGGCATGTATGTTCTCAATCAGCAGAAGAAACACCTCATGCGCCTTGAACAGGAGTTTGCTGTGGAGATCTTTGTTCGTACGAATGACAGTCTCACGAGAGGTCAGATTGCTATTGAGCCTGCGGATTGAAGCATAAAGGGGGAGATGCCCATCACCGCATGCCTTCAATCATTTCATAATGAACGTATAAGCAATCTTCATATAAACAAATTTATAAGGAAAGCCACATAAAGGAGCCCCCCTACAAGGAGCACAAAAGGGTTGAGCTTTTTAAAGACAGTAACCCAGCACAGTACCAGCAGTGATGACGCAAAGGCCAGCATGGCCGAGAGCATGGTCGTACCGGCAAGGTTCCATGGGGTAAAGATAATGCCGAAGACTACCGGGAAACAGCTCTGGAAGACCATGGCGCCGGTGATGTTCCCGATAGCCAGCGTGTCCTTGCCTCTGCCGATCCAGATGATGGAGTTCATCTTCTCTGGTAGCTCGGTGGCAATGGGTGTGATGATGATGGACAGAATGAGCGGGGCCACGCCAAAGGCCAGGGAGAGCTTTTCCACATACCCGATGAACAGGTGTGAGCCCACTATCATGAGAAGCAGGCCCAGCAGGACCTGTATCGAGATCCACAAGAGGTCTTCCGGGAGCCTGAGGAACCGTGATAGGTAAAGCTCCCCGACTGTATCATTGAGTTCGGAGTCTGAATCTATGGTGAGCTTGAGATAAAAGATATAGGAAAGCATCAGCATAACCGCTATGACGATACGCATTATATGATTGTTGACAAAGGTGGTAAGCACTGCCATGCCGTATATTATGAGGAAGAAGGACAGGTCCTTGCGCACAAGGGAGGGGTCGGCGTTCATGGTGATGGTCCGCTTGCCCAGGGCTGAATAGACAAGGACAGCCGTCCCTGTAACAAAGAATGCCAGGGTCCCCAGCATGAACGGGGCGCCGGCAATTGCCCCGATGCCGATATCATGTGAGCTCTGCGTGTTTGTGATGATGATGGCCATGATAGGAATGATTGTCTCAGGCAGGGCCGTTCCTATAGCCGCAAGGACACTGCCGATGATGCCCTGATGGAGATTGAGCTTCTCCCCGGCCTGCTCCACCGCGTTGACAAAGATGTAGCATGAAAGCAGGATCAGGCCGAGGCTAAAGGCTGTCATAAGAATGGCGGATATCATGAATGATTATCTCCGGGAATATTCATGCATCGATTACCACAGAAAGCCTAGAGAGTCTATTATAGTTGCAAAGGGATCTTTATGGAAAAAGGCAGACCGGCATTGAATCTCGAAGAGCAGCTCGCCACGGGTATGGCAATCCTGATCAATCTGCTCATCGCAGTGTTCTTCCAATGGAGCCGGGCCTGGGATCTGTTCCTGATCAATTGCCTCATCATCCTTGGCATCGGCGCCATAAGCCTTGCACAGAAACGCTCGCAGCATATATTGATGCATTATGTGAGAGACTGGTATGTTGTTGCGCTCCTCTTGATCATCTATCTGGAAAACCGAAGGCTCATTCCTCTTATCAACCCCCATGACCTCGATCTTTTCCTTATCGAAACAGATAGGCTCATGTTTTTCGGCCATAACCCGACCATTCTTCTGGAGAAGATCACCTGTCCTATCCTGACTGAGGTGTTTCAGATAATCTATGCGAGCTTTTACTTCCTCCCTTTAAGCCTGTGCCTCATCCTTTACAGAAAAGAGACACCCATAAAATTCCATAGTGCGGCATCAACTATTCTCATGGGTTTTTATCTCTCCTTTATCGGTTACTACCTGACACCCGCCATCGGTCCGCGCTTCACCCTTGCAAACCAGCAGGCCTTCCCCCTTTCAGGTTTATTTCTGTTCGAAGTATTACAGCACATTATCGCTCAGATAGAAGGGGTGATGAGGGATTGCTGCCCGAGCGGCCATGCACTGGTATCCGTTTTGACCATGTTCCTTGCCAGGCATTCTGCAAGGGGCTTTTACCCTGTGGCCTTTCTATGGGCGGCCCTCATTATCTTCTCCACGGTTTACCTGCGCTACCACTATGTCACGGATCTTATTATCGGAGTAAGCCTTGGGTTTGCAGTGTACCACTGGGGCGAGCCCATGGCCCGGGCAACCATCACACGCAACAGCAGGACATAAACCGGCCTGCGGATAAACACCCACGAAGTCAGGGAATAGGTCGTTCATAGATGCGATAGGTTTTGTAGTGCTCAGGGGTGAGCGGTTGCAGTGCATGGATCATCTTTGTATTGGTCTCGGCAATGAGCGAGCAGTCCGACTCCCAGATATCCGAGACAAGCCCTTGTTCAATGGCCTTCAGATAAAAAATGTCATCGATGTGCTGACCGCGGTATTCCGGAAGCACCCCCATGATGACGGTCCTTACCCTCTTGGTTTTCTTAGCCTCTCTCATGAACTTCAAGATCCGCCATGGGTAGAGCCTTCCGTTTAAGATCCTCAATGCCGGATTGATGTCTGGTATGGTGATAATGAAGCCTATGGTCTTACCATCCTTTTCAGCAAATATTGCAAGTTCCGGGATGATAAATAATCTCAACTCATGAAAGATCATCTCCATCTGCTTATCCGTTAGCGGAAGATGCCCCCAGTTTCCTTCCCATGCGGCATTGAAGACATGCTGCACATCTTTCACCCTTCTTGGCATATCCCGTTTTTCAAGTTTTTTGAATACCGCATCCGTTGTAGAGAGAAGGCCGTTCCTTACTTCATCCAGATAGGGTGCATGTTGGGCATAATTGACCCGCTTTACCAGGAAGCTGTACCAGTCGATACATTTGACAAACCCGCATGCCTCCGCAAGGTCTTTGTAGTACGGGGCAAAGTGGAAGAGACCTACAGAGGGGATGTTCTCTTCACCATAAACCTCAAAACCTATCGAGTCATAGATGGAGAAGCTCTGGGGGCCGTTCATGATCTTCTTGCCCTTGTGCTTGAGCCAGGCAGATGCCGTATCGAACAGGGCACCGGCGACCTCCGGGTCGTTGACGGACTCGAAGAACCCGAAGAACCCGGTATCGCTGTCGTATTTCTCCTCGTAGAGGTGGTTCACATGAGCAGTAATGCGGCCTACAGGCCTGGAGCCTCTGTATGCCACAAAATAATCCGCCTCACCGATCTCGAAGAAGTACCCCTTGTTCCTGTCGAAGAGCCTTTTCTGATCACGGATGATAGGCGGTACCCACGCCGGGTCATTCTCATAGATCCTTGCAGTCCAGGGGAGCATAATGAAGTCCTTCATCATGCCGTTGTGCTCGACCCTCTTTGCCTCGACCATGACATCTCACCTCCATTGCATGATACGAGATTGAATAAGGACAACGAAGCCAGATGCCAAGCCCATGAAGTGAATGCCGGTTGTCAGCCCTGGGTGAAAGGATCAATGGAGAGAACTATTTTGCCAGGTTCCAGACGTCAGTCTTGTTTTTATAATAAATGGTGAACAATTTTTTTTCTTTAACCAATTTGATTTTTGTTGATTGCTCATTATACCCGGGGTAGATGACCTGAGGGCTGTCGATTTCTATCGTCTTCAGCAAGAAGCTCTAAAACAGTTCCAATCAAACGAGGATAGGCATAAACATGCGGGAATGGACAGAGAGGAAAGTCGTTATTGTCGGGGCCGGTGCTGTAGGTTCGACATTTGCGTATGCCCTTGCTCAAACCGGTATTGCTGACACTATTGTCCTTCTTGACCCAAACCTGGATTTGATGAAAGGACAAGTCCTCGATCTTCAGCATGGATATCCTTTTGGGCCTACAATAATCATCCGTGAAGGCTCAGATGCCGATTATCACGATGCCCATGTGGTCGTGATCACCGCTGGAGCGAAACAACAACCCGGGGAATCACGATTAAACCTTCTCAAGAAAAACATCGCCATAATAGAACACATTGCCTTGGATATTGCTGCTCAAAACTCGCAGGCGGTTATTGTAGTTGTAAGCAATCCCGTGGATCTGTTGACATATGTAATGTTAAGGAAATTAGACTGGCCACGAGGCCGGGTGATCGGTTCAGGCACCTTTCTCGATAGTGCAAGGCTTCGATATCTGCTCAGTCAGCATTGCGGTATTGATGTCCATAACGTTCATGCATATATCCTGGGAGAACACGGCGATAGTGAATTTGCCCCATGGTCTATGGCCCATATTGCCGGTATGCCGATTGATCAATACTGCCTACTCTGCAACAAGTGTAATGATTTTAAAAAAGAACAGCAGCAGATCGAAGATGAAGTCAGGGATTCTGCCTACCATATCATTGATTATAAAGGATCCACCAATTTTGCCATCGGGTTAGCACTGGTTCAGATTGTTGCTGCAATAATACGAAATCAACACAGCGTACTGACTGTCTCCACACTCCTGAATGGGGAATATGGGCTTCATGATATCTGTATAAGCATTCCTTGCATACTCTCTCAGTATGGGGTTGAACAAATTATCGAGGAGAGGCTTACCGAGAATGAATTGAAGGCATTAGTCCGCTCAGCAGATGTTTTACGAAAGGTATATGAAGAAGTGCACGTTAAGGTACATTCATAGTAACCGTCACTTTATCGAAGTAATATACACCCAGAGAAAATCATGGATGGCCCAATTTTCCTCCCGTGTAAAAGTATTATGACAGATTCAGTAAAAAAAAATTTATTCAGGAAAAGACAAAGCTCCGCCTCTGAAGTTTGGTGTTCCGCATCAAACTTCAGAGGCGGAGCTTTGTGTATGTTGTTAAATCAAAAGTTGCGGCCGTATTTATCGTGGGATGAAACCCAATGTTTTCCAAGTATTGCGGCCATAAGAGAGAGCTCACCGCATAACGCCGTTGCAGCGACGATTTCTGTCAGTTTCTTCGCTGTGTCTTTTCCTACGCAGCCCATAATACTCCGATATTCAGTCTGGGTCGGAAGACCGGTACCCCCTCCGTATGTTCCTACGATAAGTGACGGGATGGTAAGGGAGTAATAGTAGCTGTTGTCAGGGAGCAGGTCTGCATAAAGTATGGCGGCTGATGATTCGGCAAGATTGGCGACATCCATCCCGCACGCTATAAACATTGCAGTAATACCGTTCGAGGAGTGGAGACCGTTATTATTTGTACCTGCGAGGATCGATCCGGTATTGACGATATTTCTCATTCGCAATAACTCACTAGGGGGCATGGTACTCATATTGGTGATGGCTTCGGCCGGAATGGTAACCTCAGCAATAACCCTCTTGCCCCTTGGGTGGTAAAAATTCATGTATGAGTGCTTTTTATCGGTATCGATATTCCCGGAGAGGATATAGTTTTTTATGTCGGGATTAATACTCTTGATCCATTCACTGACGGCAAAGGTGGCTTTTCCTACCATATTCTGCCCGGCAGCGTCCCCGGTTAAATAGTTGAAGCGGGTATAGATCATATTCCCAACCGCATATTGCTCGATATCCTTCAAGGTGCAGAAGGGGTCGGTAGCCTCCGCCTTTGCCTTGATCTCCGCAAAGTTATCTTTCAGCCACTGTCCGAACTTCTGCGCCTCCCTGGCGCTCGCAAAAGAGAAAACCGGTGCTCTCTGCATGGCCTCGTCGACGATTGTCGTGGTTATCCCTCCGGATTGGCGGCTGAGCCTCATCCCGCGATTATAACTTGCCACAAGCGTCCCCTCCGTTGTCGCCAGAGGGACATAAAATTCTCCTTTCGCATACTGGCCATTTACTTTCAGAGGACCGGCCAGTCCCACGGGGATCTGGGCGACACCGATAAAGTTTTCAAGATTGTTTTTCAGAATCTGCGGATCGAAGGAATAATTACAAGCATGTTTAAGTTCAACGCCCGTCTCCTTTTTAATAAATTCCCGCCTTGCTGCTGCCATTTCATTTGTGTAATTGTTCTCTTCCGATCTTGGAATCTTACTCATTGCACCCTCCTTCAATATGCTGATTTTTAATTATCTTCTCATAAATATGGATATTAATTATTAACATATGATATATATCTATATTAACTATTATTGTCAAGAAAAATTGTAGCGCATTTGCCGCTATTTGCTGTACATCGAAGAATGGAATATAAGGAAAGGTGAAAAAATGCAGGCGTGACCTGAATTCGAACCTATGCCCCAGAGCAAGGAATATATGATATTATAAGCATCATCTCTGAGATATGGAACGCAGCCAGAAAAGAAGCAGGCTTCGGCTATCTGAAGCTCTACAACTGCACAAGGCATATATTCGCTACTCTAATGAGACAAGGCGGTATGAACAAAGCTGACATCAAGATTTCATGCGCCATTCTGATATAAAAATGACTGACAGATATGACCATTCATCGGTTATAAGATTAGCCTCACAAGTTGATATTAGGTAACAAAATTGGTGGGCCGCGTAGGATTTGAAGTTTTGATTCACCTCATCCAGCCTTATTCTGGGGGCTATATGGGACAATGTCGGGATAATTTTTTTAATAATTTTAAAATAATTGTGAGCAAAAAACAGATGAATGTGATCAGAGTTATGAAAAATTGAAGCAAATAAAATAGGAACATAAAAATTGATTGAAAATATTGAGAATGAAAATGGTTGATAATGAGAAATAACACGCATTGTATAATTTATAGGAAAAAAATGAAGGAGAGCATCTATTAATATTCAGTAATGTCCGGTTAGGATTTTGCATAAACCCTTAATATATTGGTTCATCGTATTCGTTTTGTTTTGGTGAAAAAAATGCATCCGTGTGCAGATATCTCTTGACATATCGGGCACATAGGGAGGCGATTTTTCTGTAACTATCTATTATTACGGAGGAATTGCTCATGCCCTACACGTGGATGCCAGGAAAACCCAAGGAAAAACACAAAACCCACGACACCCTTATGACACCTGTCAACGACATATTGCCCGAAATCACCCCCCTGCTCTCGGGATGCAACCGACCCTTGAAAATGTCTTTTGAAGATCAGCTGAACATCTTGGTGTATTTCCATCTGGAAGAACACCATTCAGGACGTCACCTCCTACAGGTTCTGAAGGAAGAACATTTTGCCCGGCAGCACATCGCACCCGTGGGCGGTATTGAAAAGAGCAGCTTCTTCGAGGACATCAGCTCACGTGGGTTGGAGCAGATGATAGAAATGTTCGGGAAGCTCTATGCAAAGGCTGCTAAACATTTACCCAAGGGACATGCTGAGTTAGGAGCTCTGGTCCTTATCGATGGTTCCCTGATTGATGCTGTGTTGTCCATGTACTGGGCCGACTACCGCAATGGCTCGAAAAAGGCCAAGGTTCATATCGGTTTCGATCTCAATTGCGGCATTCCCAAAAAAATATTCCTCACCGACGGCAAAGAGGCGGAACGGCCTTTTGTCGAGAGGATTCTGGCTCCGGGGGAAACAGGCGTCATGGATCGAGGCTACCAGAGCCATAAGCTCTTTGACACCTGGCAAGCTGACGGCAAGCATTTTATCTGCCGGATCAAAGCCTCCACGGATAAAATTGTCGTAAGAACGAATGACGTTCAACTCGACAGTATAATCTTTTACGACGCCGTAGTTCTTCTTGGGACACCCGGTATCAATCGGACAGAAAGGGAACTCCGGCTGGTCGGCTATCGGGTAGCGAACGTCAATTACTGGATAGCCACCGATCGCCACGATCTCACAGCCGAACAGATTGCCTCCGCTTATAAGCTCAGGTGGAACATCGAGATCTTCTTCGGCTGGTGGAAACGACATCTGAAGGTTTACCACCTTATTTCAAGGAGCAAATACGGATTGATGGTCCAGATGCTGGCCGGACTGATCACCTATATCCTCCTAGCCATCTACTGCCATGACCACCATCGGGAAAAGGTTT
Organism: uncultured delta proteobacterium; assembly: GCA_963798485.1. Taxonomy (GTDB): domain Bacteria; phylum Desulfobacterota; class Desulfomonilia; order UBA1062; family UBA1062; genus MWEI01. Next base: position 139,935 of record CAWCTR010000014.1, read on the forward strand.
CCGTCAAACGTCTTCGGGAAATATCCATCAATATCCACAACGAAATGAGTATCGAGGATATTGTAAATCAAACCGGAGCCTGGTACTATCAACCGCCAAACAAGGATCAATCACATGCAAATCCTTAACCGGACATCAATGATTAATATTAACTTAAGAAATATGACGCTTAAATAATTGTTGGAGATAATAATTGCAAATAAAACCTACTGATAATGGGAAAATAAAGAGATAAATATGATGAGAAAAACACTATAAAAATTTATGATGAAACAGAATTGATGAAAGAAATACTCATAATTATTTTAATTTGAAAAATATAACAAAAAATAACTATTTGAGATAATCGAGATAGATAAACCTGACGCTTAAATCTGACATTAAATCTGACGCCTAAAACTTACACTTATTAAAATTTAAATGAATGAAAACAAGATGAGAGCGAGCAAACTTTTATTTAAAAACGAGCAATGCCCCAGCAGTGCGCAGGCTTCCGGTGTTGAGTTTAAAATAAAAGTAAAAAAATATTGCGCACTATATTTGAGAAAAAAGGCAATTGATAGCCTTGATGGAATCGGTTTCTGAAAATTATAAATAATATAAAGTGAAATTAAATGATTAAAATTAATTATGTATTTGTAGAAACAAAAGTAAAAGAAATAGTTACTAAGGAGGAATTATTTAAATGAGTAATTTATCATTTTCACGAATTGACGAAATTGAGCCTGTACAATTTCATTTAAAAGATGAAATTGAATCCTGGTGGAAGGAATACCAATTTGATGCCTTTATTTCGTTAAGCATCGATAATCAGTGGTTAAATGTCCCTTCAATAAATAGAAAATTAATTAGGTGGGTAAGAAAAATTCAAGAAATAGAAAAAATTCAGATTGCTTATATGGGTGTAATTTCAAAACATAGGGGACATTCTAGAAAACATATTCATCTCCTCATGGTTGCAAAAAATCGATACGGTAAATTACTGAAAAACTGTGACCTAGATAATTTCAAGAAATCTTGGGACTCATGTGCCAATATTCAATTTATTTATAATTATGAGGGCATTGTCAGATATCTTTGTTATAAAAATATGGGCTGTACTTACGAATTGATAACTCCATATAACATGAAATTGCTTAAAGCTATTTCTGTTAATCATAAGCAAAAAGATCAATTATTTCATTAATTCTGAAATTATTGGTAATAACATCAAAAGGACAGTTTTTAGTTAAAAAATTATGAATTATGATTTTGTATTATTGAAAAAGAATTGCTATCATCTGATGTTTTCGACATTGTTTGAATGGTATATTTTGTTTAATTATCTAATTCGGGGTAATTTAGAAATTCAATTTAATTCTATGAATTCAAAAAATCGTGAATTGCCACTTTTGAGAGTGCATCAGAAATTGTTAAAACAAAGGCCATTAGACTATTTACAGTCATTTTGTGATCATTTTTTGAGATTTTTTTGAAACTTCTTAAAGCAGGGCATTTTCCCTGGTCAATTTTCAGTGTTTTTTGCATGAAAAATTGCCCTGAAAAACAATTTGTTGGTGAATTAATTCTGAGAAATTCATTTTTGGAAGCATGTTGTGATATATGGTTGGTTCGGTCAAAGATTAACACCTTGATTTTATTTTTGGAATCTCTATTCTTGATTTTGTTTAGGATTAAATAAAAAAGCAGGGCCTGAGATTGACCCTGCTTTTACAATTTTTTAAATGTAATATTTCCAGTGGATTATATCAAGATCACATTCTAATCAGTTCATACAGATAATAATGCTCGTCATGCTGGATAATGTCCCCTTCGAAGCTTATGATCTTCTTCAAGAGATTGTTGCTTGTTAATTTTAGCATGGTTACCGGCACTCCATTTGAATCACCCAATTTAAAATTGAGTATTATAAGAATCTTTTTGTTGTAATAATTCTGGAGATAGATGCTCTTTCTGAACAATTCATTTAGATCTAGATTAGGGTTTCTATTAACACCCCACTCCATTGTTTTACTGAATTTATTTGTCTGAGGCAGAAAGATCTCTCTGTCTAAAATCACTGCTATGGGTACAACTGTAAAATCAGGGCCACCTACTATTACATAATCATTATAATTATTATTTTTGATATAATTAGCTGCATCCCAGGATTTCGTGAATTGATACATAATACCTCTTGGATAAGTTAAAACCCCAGCAATAAACTGAAAGAAAAAAATTATTGTGACAAAGTACAAGGATACAGTATTATCAAATTTTTGATTAAGAAAATTGGTTGGATTTAATTTATTAAAAATAGGTATTTTAATTTTATCGTCAGAGTACTTGTAAAGCCAACAACAGTAGACAAAGATGATAAATAATAGACCCTGATGCCTAATGAAGTAAGCCCCAAAGAAAAAGTTTAAGAAAACATAGTAGATACCGGTATTAAATAGAAATGTAATTAATATTGGTATCTTTTTTGAAAATATGAATAAACAAATTAAAATAATCAAGATGGCTGTAATAATTGTAAATACATTACCAGATGTTAAAAGGGTATATGCATTATAATATTCAGGATAAAACCCAGGAGAAGGAAAAACATTAGTATTCCAGAAGGCTGCACCGTTTGAGAAATCAGGTATAGGAATGTAAGAATTCCAGATTGTCCTTATACTCATGAAAAGAGGGGGATGGCCGAGTGACCCAAATTGTTGGGTATTTTGATTACTATATACATATGCATACTGAGAAAAAAGTAAGATGGAACCGACTCCCCAAATAACAGCAGAAGCAATTATTTGATTTTTCTCTCTTGGTGTAAATTTATCTGATACGAGACCATTCAGCACATGAATTATAGTATAGAGCGCAAGACTACATGCAAATGTTGCAGAACTGATATTGTGATTTGCTAAAATAATGAGAAGAATGCTGATAACTAAATAATTCTTTCTTTCTCTTGTTAATAAGTAGATTATAAGAAATAGCAATAAGATAAAAAAGCCATACCACCTACTAATAATTCCATACTCAAACAACATGAAATAACTAAATGTAAAATGAAATTTTTGAATATTATTAAAATTTGAGTATTTGTTGAATATATATATGGCTAATGTGATAATAATTAAATGAAACGACTGAAAAACAGTAAAAGATGGTATAACATTTAATATAATATGCAATAAGCCATAATACAGGATCGAATTAAACTCTAGATATCCTTGCGGCCCGTTATATTTGAAAAATCCATTATGTAAAATATTTGTATATACTTCAAGTTCATCTCTCCATAACAGATGATAATACATTCCAATTATTATCAGTAAAATATACATGAGGGTAATAATTATGGAGAAATAAGTGTTAAAATAACGGTTAGTAAACTTTAATAAATTCGATTCTGTTATTTTAACCTTTTTAGTATTATTACGAGATGTAGACTTATAATTTGGAATGTTATGTTTAATTTTTGAATCCATATATTCTAACCCATCTTCGACAGTTGGTTTAAGAAAGCTTTATGATATTAATAGAATAGGAGGTCATGGCTCGTCTTTGGCACCAGGAATTGCTGTTATGTGGCAGCCTTTTTTCTTCGCTATTGCACCTGCCTGATCGTGGGCGGCATAGCAACGCCTGCAGCCTGGAATACTTTTCCGCAAGAGCCGGATGTTCCAGTGCGAATCAGAAATCGCTTACCGTCCTCCTCCAACTCCACCTCGTCCATGTTATCCAGATCCCGAACGATGTCCTTCCACTCCAGAGAATTCGATTTATCCGCAAGCCTGCCTATGAGCTCCTTCATAAGGATGAGGGCAAGAAACGAACAGAAGACATGGCCCCGAATCGTCTCATCACGCTTGTGATAGATGGGACGGGTAGCAAGAACCGACTTGATGGTGCGGAACAATGACTCCACCATCCAGAGCTGCTTGTACTTCAGCGCCACCTCGGCGGCAGGAAGGTTTGTGTTGGTACGCAAAACCCACTTCCCATCGTACCTCGCATCCTCCGCCACCTTCTTATCATCGATGGTGAACGACTCTCCTCTGGTCTTCAGATACCGCCGGTAGCCCTTATTGCCCACCAAGGATTTGTCTCCGGCCTTGAGTTTATCTTGAAGGGATTTCAGAATAGCCTCACGGTCCAATGCATCCTTGGCCGCCTGGTCATCGTTGTGGCACACGATGTATCGCTTCCCCTCCACAACGACCTCCTTGACCTTCAGGGGGGACGGGTCCTTTGCATGAGACCGCTGCGGGTGAACTGTCTGATAGCGTCCTGCCCGCCCCAGCACCTCGATGTCGATCTCCTTGACCCTGCGCATCCTGGCTCCCAGGATGTAAGGGGTTGGGTCTTCCGGGTTCTCCATCCAAGTAAGCGTTTCCTTCGAGATCATGCCCCGGTCCGCCACCACGCAGGCACGCTCCACACCGAACCGCTTCTTCATCCGCTTTACCACGGGCACCAGTGTGCTCACGTCCGTGGTGTTCCCCGGCCACATCTCGCAGCATACCGGATTGCCTTCCCCATCCAGAAGCGCTCCTACCACCATTTGCTTCAGGTCAGGACGATGATCCTTGCTGTGCCCATACTCTCCGAGGCTCTCTCCTCCTTCTCCCTCAAAATAGATGGAGGTCGTGTCGAAAAACATCATGTCCATGCTCGTGAACAGATCCCGGCGTCTGAAGAACAGCTCCTCCTCGATTACATCCTTCACACACCGTGGGGAGAAAGGGACAAGACCATCCTGCTCATCCTCTTCAAGAGGATCTCCCAGCCATCCCATCGCCCGGTAGAAATGTTGGAGGTCCAATTCATCCGCCCCCTTTATCCGGTATGCCTCTTTCCACTTCTCGCATGCCCGGTCGGAACCGGGATTCAGCAACCTATGCAGCACGGTCACGAACACGGCACGCTCCAGGTCGAATCCGAACTTCCTGATCTGAGCATAGCGTTTTATGATCTCTGCACATCCGCTCTCGTTCCAGAGTCTCTCGAAAACCATGGGGCCGCCTATCTTCTTCTTCGATACCTCTGCAATTCGTCCTTCCCGGTGGGCGGACAGCACCATGAGAGATCGAGAATATCGTGCTCCAGATGCCAGCAGTGCGTCCAGGTGACCCGTTTCCCGGAGTTGATCAAGACGGCCGAGAGTCCCTAGGACTCTCTGGCGGCTTCTGCCTTCTTCCCACTGGTTCTCCACCACCTGCAGGTAGGAGTACCCCTTCGTCTTCTTTTCCCGGAAAAACATGACCGCCTCCTTGTATTTCCACTATGGATTATCACCGAATAGCATATCTATGTCAAGCAATATAAATCATTTAGTTGGCACCATGTTTTTCCCGCTGAAAATCACAACCTAGGATTTATGAGCCTCTACAGGCGCCAAAACCCCATTTTTACCGATTTACTGTAGAAGATGGGTCTAACCCTGATCATGGTTACTAATTATCTTTACGTAATTATTGAATCATCTTATTTTTTAGAGCAAGATTTAGGCTGGAAATGGAAGATATGACATTTTTCCCGATTGCAATGAACGGTTTTTCGATGAAACGATACGAAAGGTACCCGACTGAATATGAACAGATTAGCACGAACGAAATCATTATCGTGAGCCATTCTAAATGCTTCATGCTTTGAAGGTAAGGGCTATGAAAAAGCATCATACCAAACGTAGCTATGAAGAAAGGGTGAACAAGATAGACGCTGTACGATACATCGGAGCAGAAAGATATAATTTTGAGCTTAGGGAAGACTCTCAGGAGTTTCATAATTGGGTGTTCTATAAACTTGTAGAGAATCATTCCGGCTACAAACCACTGAATTCTGAAGCAGAGCAAAGAAGGTTCAGTAAAGTTGAGATGATTGATAAAGATAATAACGGATACAATAAATCCAACAATACAAGCCCACATGGCGCTTTTGATATATCCGAATCTCTTAAATGCAAGGAACAGCAAGGGGAACAGAAGATAGAACTGCATCTCAAGGCTCAGGCTCCAATCAGGCAGACCAGAAGTATTGCCCCAATCGGGAAGTAGTCCAAACAGGAAGGTAATGTGAAGAAGTGCGCCCTTGATATTGTACGGATTCATCAAATGATTATTCATCTCAATCCATTGAGTCGTCCAAGGATTAAGATAGCCAAGGATTCTGTACCCTTCGGTAAGGTAGCTGTTTCCAAGGACAAAGGCTATTGCCAAGAAAAGATAGTATGCAGGGGCTATCCTGAAAAATCTTCTGGTATAGAACTTCAACCAACTTCGGGCCTCAGACATGGATTCCCTATCGTATCGGGCTGTTACATTCGCTGCCATGAGAAAGCCGCTGATGATCATGAAAAGATCAACGGCTCCCTTGGGGGTCAGGAATGTATCCTAAGTATCCTCCCCATATAAGACAGTGTGCAAAGATTACCCAAAACGCTGCCAAAGCCCTTAGAAAACTGATAAAAGGATAGTCTTTCATAAATTACCAATAGATTATTTCTATAATCCTATCTATAGATTATTTAAATTTAAATTAAAAATATCTTTTAAAAAGTGAAGATTTCGTGTCAGGCCATACGCTCTGCCCGTACTGAATATTTCTTTTGATAATTTCATAGGCCTTACGAATAAGAGAAGAGCAACGTTGACAAGAATTACAAATTTCTAAAATATTTGGTAAATCAGTCTATGAAATAAGCCCGTCAAAGGCTATGTTTAAATCAACAATATTTAATTCCGAAGGAATATAAGAACCATTATTACATAACTTACGATTAATTCTATCAGTTAGAATATCAATGCTGAAATTCTAGGCAATTTTAAGATTACTAGAATAATTCTGTTGCTTATATATCGATAAAAAAACGATCTTTGATTGAAAATATCAAATGAACGCATGTAAAATCCCTATTCACAACTTTTAGGGAAGTCTTGATGAGATGAAGAACTACTTTGCATGTTCCATCAAACGACCGATACATGAGACCCCTTCAGTAGTAGTTCCTAACAACGTAAATCCATCATTCATAAGTCTCATAAAACCATCTCATTAATCATTGTCTCATATTGCCGATAAGTGTATAATAAATGAGACACCATAGTGGGAGGATGAGATCATGAAGGGAAAGCTGGTTGGATATGCCAGGGTTTCAACAAATGGACAGGAACTGGCTTTACAATTGGATGCTCTGAAGAAGGCAGGGTGTAAGAAGGATCTCATCTTCACTGACAAGGTCAGTGGAGCAAAATCAGAGAGACCTGGTTTGGGTGCCTGTTTAAAGCAGCTGAAGGAAGGAGATACTCTACTGGTTTGGAGGCTCGATAGACTGGGTAGATCCATGCATCACTTGGTAGAACTTATTGAACAGCTACATAAGAAAGGAGTCGGTTTCCGATCCATATGTGATGGTCATATAGATACTACAACAGCATCAGGGGAACTGATATTTAACATCTTCAGTTCCTTGGCTCAGTTTGAACGTAAGCTTCTTCAGGAAAGAACACGAGCAGGTCTTTCAGCTGCACGAGCCAGGGGTCATGTGGGAGGAAGGAGACCCATCCAGAGTGACAGCCCCAAGGTAAAGATGGCAAAGAAGATGAACCAGGATAAGAGCATGAGCATTGCTGATATCTGCTCAACACTCCGGATATCCAGAGCTACTCTATACCGGTATGTATCTCTTCCTGAGACTGCATGAAGGCTAATATCTTTCCTAAAGAGTTGTGAATTACCCATTGAGCTTCTTCAGTAAACAGGCAATCTTCTGTCCCAGAGATCTTGCCTGTAGTATACCTTCCTCATCCTTTTCTACCTCACCTTTATCTCTGGCAACACTCATTGCACGACCAGCTATTATAAGGTCATTGCTAAGGAAAAAGTGATTCATGGTCTCTATAGTATGCATTCCTCCACTACGTCGAAAACAGACTACAGAAGCACCAACTTTATTCTGGTACATCTTCCCATTTGCCAACCCGACAAAGCCAGCCCTGTCTACTAAAGCTTTCATCTCTGCTGTCACATCTTGAAAATAGGAAGGAGATCCCAGTATTATTCCCTGAGCTGCTCTTATCTTTTCGATATATTCATTTGCAGCATCATTTTTTACGGAACACTGCTGGTCTTTATTCTCGAAGCACTTATAACAGGCAATACATCCGTGGATAGGCTTTGCTGAGAGTTGAACGAGTTCCGTTTCAATACCTTTATCTCCAATCTCTTGTAGAAGGTAGTTTATCAAAGTAGTTGTGTTCCCGTCTTTTCTTGGGCTCCCGTTAAATGCTATGACCTTCATATATGTTCTCCTTTCCCATACAAGGTACTATCGAATAGTATGAACAGCCATGGTTATTTAATCAAGGCATAAATAGAAAAGGCTACAGGAGGAATGCTATGAGCAGACTGCTTGAAATGGTGGATGAGAAAGCTCATCAAAGATCAATAACGGTAACAACATATAGAGCAGGAGTTGGCAAGGCTGTGGTTGAAGGTAGATTGGTGGATCATAGGTTGATGGAAAATTATCTGCTCACCGGAGAGAAAATCCCTGCTGGGGATATTCACAACATGATTGTAAGGCTCCTGATCGATACAACAAGCCTCATGATAGAGGATGTCGAAGTTGAAATGATTAAAGTGCCACGACAAGAGTGCACTGAACTTCATGACAGCCTTTCCGTAATCAAGGGGCTCCGGATATCCAAGGGATTCACTCAAAGGATAAAATCTCTCTTGGGTGGAACCAAGAGTTGCTCACACTTGAGAGAATTAGCAGAGGCAATAGGTCCGGCTGTTATACAAGGTGTTTTCTCCATAAGAGCATCGAATGCTGCAGGATTTCGTGCTCTCATGGATGATCCACACATGAAAAAAGCCTTTTCAGATTCTCTTGCCAATTCTTGCTATGTATGGAGGGAGGATGGACCTGAGTTTAAGAAGGTCTTTGGTAATAATAACCGGCAGGGAGAAGCATGATGGATAATGATCGGTACTATGTGATGGGACAAATGGTTGAAGCCGTGGCATTACTTACTGCCTCTCCAAAGGTAAATACTCTCCTTCCTGAGATACGGAGCAACCTGGTAATGGCTACAAAGGATGCAGTAACACCAGAAGACATAGCAGGTATCCCAGGCAGACTCACGGCTGTATTTGGAAGGATCACAGCTCCGTCCTACCCAGCATGGGGAGCTTCAAAATATACTGCACTGATCCTGCTGGAGGTTCGGAAGATCAGGCCGGAGATCCGTGCTGCAATGGAAATCAAGTATGATCCCAAACTAGTGCATTTAATGCAGAGCCACAATATCTCGATTGCAAGGCTTGATATTCGTGAGGGTGACAGCCTGGATGCCATTTTAAAAGAATGTATGCATGAAGGGATATTACCGGATCTCTTTTATACTGAAGGTGGTTTTGCCAGGGAAGGAGCCATCATCATAACAGGTATTGATGCAGTGACAGTAGCTAAGCTGGTTGTGCAGATTGCTGATTGGTCAGCCGAATCATGTCAGAGCTGAGCTGTTGATACAGAAACCATGCTTTATCACTGTGACTACATCTCTTTAAGAGTGCCATTAACAACCGTGGTGGATGAGACTGACAAGATAGTCTGTAAGGTTTACCACGTCATAGACAGACCTGCTGATTGTAAAGACATGGTGATATTGATTTCATCCTGTCTCAACACATAATAATATTTGTGAGATTGTCCAATGAAGAAGGGGTAAGAAAGTGGCTACATCATATGAGATCTTCAAAGATATAGAACTGGTTGTCGTAACCTCCTCAGGTCCGGCAATCACTGAAGAAGTCATTGATATGCTTATCCGGTTGCAGGCTGATCCGGATTTTTCAATAACCTATAATGTTTTGTGGGATAGCAGAGAGAGAACTATTCCTTTCACTTCAGATGAGATCAGGAACTTGGTGTCCTATGTCCACCGTTACAAGGGAGATAAGATACCCAAACCTAAACGAGCATTTTTGGTTTCCAAAGATGTGGTCTTCGGCATGCTACGGGTGTATGAGAGCTATCGTTCTGGCATAAGTCATGCTGATATTCAGATTTTCAGAGATAGGGATGAAGCACTGAAGTGGTTGGGAGTTCATGATTATCCACTATTCTGTACTAACAACAGCTCTGGTAATGATGAAGAAAGTAAATAGTCCATTCTTCCAATATAGAGCTATGTCTTCGATTATCTAGGGTGGTGAAGTGGTAAAAGCCCTAGTAGTTATTGGAATATTCATCTCATTCCTTACTGCTACTATCCCTCTCTATGCCAATAAATATCAGCCTCTTCAAGAGAAGTGCACTGAACAGGCTAAGAAATTTGTTGAGCATCTTGATACTCCTACTACATATACTTGCCACTACAATAAGAGACTGAAGAAGTGTTTCTTGTGCGTCCAGTTTAACATTGATCGGATAAAATTGAGAGGAGGAAAGACCAGGGTTCTTAAGCACCCTCAGAGGATGGTGGTTCTCTATGATGTGCCGAAAGGTAAAATGATCGGCAATTGTACTTATGTAGGGATAGATAAGCAGGAGTGTTGGGTTAGAAAGACAAAATGCAAAACTAAGGATGAATTTGAAAAACTTATACGTCCATATATGGAAGAGTAGTTGTAGGTGTAGCTGGAGGAGAACATTCTATTCTTTTTAGTTCTATTTCAAAGCTACTACAACTCAACCCTGGATGGTCGGTAAATATGCATGGGTACTGATCATCTCAGGTGGGCTAGATCAGGACTGATATCAATTTCTATTTGTTATCTGTATCCTCATGCTCTTCCAGGACAATGTCATCAACATCCACAGTATATTCGGCATCAACTTCACTAACAACCTCGATCACATCAGTCCTCTCTTCCTGAGCAAATATGACTGGTTCTGTCTTACCAAAGTAGGCTGATCGTCTCCTTCTCTTCCTTTTGTGAGTCCCCTTTGCCTCATCATCGTTCTGATTGACACCACAGGAGGGGCAAAGTGGTTCTGGTCTGCCTAAGTCATAAAACTTAGTCCCACACTTATAACACTTGTATCGTGTACCGAGATCCACCGGAGTAATATCCTTCTTCAAAAGACAGGGGCATGCAACCTAAACCAGCACACCCCTGTCAGATCAGGCCGAAGCTATTATAGATAACTTTTACTGTTCTTTAGGTTCATGCCGGAAATCTTTGCCATGTTGTGAATGCTGTTTTCCCCTCATCTCGTGGAACTTAACCATGAGCTGGTGGGAACGATCCGATCCGAGGATCCTTTTTATACCAAGTATATATTTGATATGTTCATCCGAAATCTTCAGCTTGTCTTCTGAAACCACCTTGTTCTGGGCAAGCACAGATGCCTCATCAACGGTATCTTTCTCAAGCATATCATGCAGTTTGAATCGGTCTTTCATGAGAGAGCTTTTGAGATCAATAAGTGTATCACGGTTATTTACGAACAGATTATCCAATGACTGCTTCTCTCCGGCAGTAAGCTTGAGTTCCTTGGACAGCTCTGGAGACTGCCACCACTTGAAGTTGTGCATGCCTTGGTGCATGCAGTGATGCATTTCCATTGCCTGGGCTTGCATTGTTCCAAAAAGAATGATCATTGCTGAGCAGACAAGCATTTTGAAGAGCTGTATTTTCCTCTGACCTAAATCCAATTGGCTTTTCATAGTTCCTCCATAGTCATTTTCTAATTTCTTAAGACGTATAGAACATCGATGTTGTCTACATCTGGCATGGTGAGATGCTATGCCCAAGGATTGAGCAGTCACATTAAAGGTGGAGAGAGGTAAGGTATTAGATTAGAACGATATCCACAGCACCAGATCATTATCTCTGACTGTAATACTTTTTAAGATCAGTCGGGCAAGGTTTTGTTTGTAGTCATCCTGCTTTAATTTATAGATCGGGTAATCTTCAAATATGTTTTTTACTACCAATGAGATAATACCCATAGCTTTGTCATTTTCGGAGATAGTCTCATTGTTCATGGTCAGTTGAACTATTTCAAAATCACTCAGATAAAAGGATGTTTTTCCCGGTTTATAAACAGGCTTACACATGAATGCAATGTTCCCATTAATCTTTCTCAGAAGAAGAGAACCAGTATATTGGGCTGAGATACCGATACTATTACCCTGAAAAAAGACATTGGGTGAGAAAAACTTAATGGTTGCTGCAAGTGGCTTCTTCTCAAACTTTTTTCTCAAGAGGGAACTTCTTTTCGGTCATCTGTTGTAAGGTTGCCAGTGGTATAATGATTTCTTTCTCAAGACCCAGGCATCCTGTGAATACAACCAACAAAACTAACATAGGTATAATCATTTTCTTCATAAATATCCTCAGACAGGCAGTCACTCTATTGACGTAGTAGACATCATATACCATAGGTTTTTATGCAATAAACTTTGAAATAATAGGCCATAGATGATCCCGTATTATCTTCTCTACATAGCATTTAGGATTGTCACCAACAACACTGTGGAGGTAAGTAATCAGTAATGCCATTCTTCCTACTCACAGTCCTCAGCATTTATAGTGCAGTTCATGTATATACCTTCTTCAAGGTAAAGGCTGCTTTCCCCTTCGGACTCAGAAAAGGTATTCTCCTGGGTATCCTCTTTGCTTTCATGGAGTGCTCCCTAATTCTTATCCGAATTTTGGTCAGGTATGGTTATGATTCTCCAGCCAGGGTGTTAGCTTACATAGGCTATTGTTGGATGGGTGTTCTTTTTCTCTTCTTTACGTTATCTATCCTGACAGATCTTTATTGCTTATCATTGAAAGTTATCAGCCTGGTCTTTCATAAAGATATGACCTCTCTCATACCTTCGGCAAAGCAGATACTTCTGATACCCCTTTTCCTTGGTCTCTCCTTTTCCCTCTATGGATACTTCGAAGCCCTGAACATACGACCAGTACACATAACTATCAGATCACCCAAAATCCCAGAAGCTGTTGGTCATATTCGGATTGCCCAGATCTCTGATGTCCATATGGGTCTTATTGTCCAGGAAGACAGGATAAGAAAAATGATCAAAGTGATACAGGAGGCTCACCCTGATATCCTCATATCCACTGGGGACTTTGTGGATGGACAAATGGATAATCTTGCTGGCTTTGCAGATCTGTTTAAAGAGATCAAGACACGATATGGGAAATATGCAATCACAGGGAATCATGAATTTCATGCTGGTATAGCTGAGGGTATTGAGATTAACAGAAGAGCAGGGTTTACTATGCTAAGAGGTCAGGCTGTGACAGTTGCTGGCCTTATCAATATAGCTGGTGTTGACTATTCCTTCGGAAGACATAGTGGTATATCTGAGAAGAACATACTTTCAAAACTCCCATTGGATAAGTTCACGATTCTTCTCAAGCATGCTCCTGTTGTGGATCAGAGTGCCCTGGGTTTATATGACCTTCAACTTTCAGGGCATACCCATGGGGGACAGATCTTCCCCTTCCGGCTTATCATTAGGATTTTTACTCCCTATGTCATGGGATGGTACAATCTTCCTTATGGATCTCACCTGTACGTTAGTAAGGGAACAGGGACTTGGGGTGCTCCAATACGGTTCCTTTCACCACCGGAGGTCACTGTGATTGATCTTATTCATGGCAACCAACTTCGACCCAACACTTAATCAATGTAGTCCACTGATCCCTTCCTATTACGTTCATTAGAAGTATATTTGTTCTCAGCTGCTGCATAACCAATGGCGACAGCACACTTAAGCCCATAGCCGTCAGGGATACCTGCCTCTTTTGAAAGGTCACTGTTGCTCTCACCATTCAATGCCAGTGTCGGACTGACAAGGAAGCATGATCCAAACCCCAGAGCAGTAGCTTCCAGGAGCATGTTTTGTGCAGCAAGAGCTGCATTAACTGCTCCATATGGAGAATTATCAGGAGCTGAGAGCAGGATCAACATTGGTGCTCCATACAGAGGCTGATATCCTGGCAGAGCTGCTCTCTGTTGTAGGAATTCAAGGCTAGAATGCACCATTGCATCGAGTGTCCGATCATTTATCTTTTTACGAAGCTCTGCATTGCGGATGATGGAGATCTGAAATGGTCCGGCATTCGGAGCCCACCGACCAGCTTCGATTATCTTCTCCAGATCATCAGCAGGAACTGGTTTATCCAAGTATGCTCTGATACTTTTCCTCTTTAATATTGCCTCTGTGATATTCATTCTCGTTCTCCCTCTTGGTCATCAGTTCTGCACAACAATAGTACTCACCTTAGGTATAGGCAAAGCATTTGGAGGTACATTATCTCATATGTGATGATTGAATGTTTTCCGTCCTCCAAACAGAGCCAACTCAAAGACCTTGAAGAAACAATCCACATCTTGAAAGCCTATGTCACGAAGCCATTGACACTGTGTTTCAACGGGGGCAAGAATATTTTCTAGCTTGTCAGGCCGATAATAGTATACCTCTTCGATCTCCTTCCTTGTTTAACTTGGGCTGGCATTGCTGTGGAATTGCATGAGGTGATCAACAAAGAAGCTGTCAAAAAGCTTACTTACTGAAGGGGTTGTTGGACTAACATGATCAAGGTTTAAGAAAAGGCCATCTTCATTGAGAAGTCCATAGATCTCGGCATACAACTCCCTCTTTCTATCATCTGGTTGATGATGGATGGCAAATCCCGATACAATAATATCAAAAGGCTTTTCTAGTTCAATCCCATTAGTCCAAGCCGATGTTGCAAAATCTATATTGATGACCGTTGCATGTTTATTAATACCGATCTGGTTATGTAACTTATCCAGCATAGGTTCGGAAAAATCAGCAAAGATCACATGAACTGTGGGGTGCTCATCAAGTAGCATTCGACCAAGAATTCCATCTCCACACCCCAGGTCTAAAATCTTGGATGGCAGAGGGCACCACTCACTTACAATCTTACTGATTACTTCCAGCTGGAAGTCTGCTACAGGAATAGCTCCTCTAACCCCTTCTAAGAAGGTCCGTGCACTCTCCTTGGTTTGCCATTTACTGTGATATTCATTCATTCCTATTCCTCAAACTGGTCTGATTAAAACTCAACTTAAGTTTCATCATAATAATGACGAACTATGTATAGATATAGGATAACCTCGGTTCTCAATAAAGCCCATAAGGAGGGGATGATGTCAACAGTGTCAGGAATCTCATCTGTGAACTATCAGTACCAGACTAATACACAAAACACCTTCAAGCAGGACTTTCAGGCTCTGAGCAATGCCCTTCAATCCGGTAATTTATCAGCTGCCCAGTCAGCATTCTCAGCACTTCAGACAGCTATGCAGGGTAATCAGTCAAACGGAACACAGCAGCAAAGTCAGAACAGTACATTAACCACCGACTTCAACAACCTTGCAAGTGCTCTGCAATCAGGTAATTTAGCAAGTGCCCAGTCAGCATTTGCCACTCTGCAACAGGCCATGCAGCAGGTTCAGCAGGGTCAGGGTCATCATCATCACCATCATCACCAAACCGATAGTACAACTGCTTCAACCGATCAGACTAGTGGAACGACTAGTATGACTGGTACCACCGTCAATGTTACAACCTGAGGGAGAATCGGAAGATCAGTTATCAGTAATGATAGAGATTTATAAGGATTGAGTGATCCATCTATCTCCCTGTTTGTCATTCTCTTTTAGCTATTAAAATGTCTTGATCGAGGTCTTGTAAGAATGCCCAGAGCATATTGACCCAAACCTGATATGTCACAATATTAGGAGAGTGGGTTTTTGTCAGAGGTAGAAGGAAAAGATGATACCATGTAACAATATAATTGTTGTACTGATACTGCTTTATGACCTTGTCACCCTTCTTGACATCAATAGTGAGAGTGAAATTATCTGTTGACCTAACAGGAATGAGTCCTAAGGATAGACCCAAGATTATTCCACATATAGCTGCTGAATCCTCATCACCATCATTTCTCATGATAATAGAAAAGTGATAATCCGATTTGCCGTTTCCTACATTATATTTCGAGAAAAGATTGCTTTGGGCAAAGATACTGTTGATCTCTCCCTGGAACACAGGTAATACCATTGAATTATCTCGGTTATTCCATAAGTACTTTACATCATAATCAATGGATGGTTTTGTTTCCGGCGGCTTAACTTGATAGGATTTAGGAAAGTCATGGCCCAGAAAGCTTGCACATCCTGAGAAGGAGGAACAAATAAATAAAAGAATTAGACACCGTACACTAAGAAATAAATCAGATTTCATAAACTACCTCCATGCTAAGGCTGACGTGTATGCTCAAGAGCAACATCCTTTCGGAAATCATGTAGGAATGCCATGAACATCTGATTCATTACCTGTCTATCTGCATCAACTGGAAAATGTGAAGGAGTCAGAACAACGAGAAATAGATCTAGCCAAACTGTAACATAATCCTTATACTCATATTGTTTTAAGAACTGATCACCCTTACTAACATCAACATTAAGAGTATAGTCTTCCTCGATATATGCTGGAAGAATTGTCCCAGTAATTACGTATAGGATTAAAAGAGACATGGAAAAATGCTGCCTTATATCAAACGAAAAAGAGAAGTGGTAATCTGCAGTTCCTATACCAGAACTGAATTTTGAGAAGCAATTGTTCTGGGCAAAACTCTTATTGATATATTCTTCGAATGACTTCTCTCTGGTGGCACCTTGGTATTGACTCCCCTCCACGACTAATGATTTGATATCAAAGTCAATTGATGGTTTATTTGGCATTGGCTGGAATTGCTCATTGGTATAATTAGGGAAATCTTTATTTATAAAGCTGGCACAGCCTGACACTGATAAAGACAATGCAAAATACAAAATAACATATCGGAAACCGATGTCATTTAAACAATTCAAATTCATTCACCCTGTTCTTTATAAGAGCACATTAGGCCAATTGCAAAACTACTTCAAGGTAATTCTGTCGAATTTTGGTGTCCAGTGATATAAGTAAGCCATACAAGTTGTATGAAGCATTAAAATCCGTGCAGAATACCCTATCCATGATAAAATAAGACGCATCTATGGTTGTTTCTCGTATATATAATGAATATGAACGATAATCATATCTGTAAACGTATAACGTTAATGCTTTACTAACATTTGACGATAATATATATTAATAGGGTTTTCATTAAAATATAAGAAGAAGGTAGAACATGATTGCTCAGAGAAAACCAAAAACCTTTGGTTACCTTCGTGTCTCAACCTCCTCTCAGGACACAGAAAAATTCAAAGCTGAGATCCTAAGCTTTGCTAATATTCACGACTTCGGCAAAGTAGAGTTCATTGAAGAAACAGAATCAGGGAAGAAGCACTGGAGAGAAAGAAGGTTAGGGGAACTTGTGGAATCTCTTCAGTCAGGAGATCATATTATAGCTCCCGAAATGTCTAGATATGGTCGCTCAATGTTAGAAGTTTTGGAAATCCTCAAGGTATGTAAGGACAAGGACATCTCTGTCTATGCGATCAAGGGTAACTATTCCCTCAATGGGTCTATGGAATCTAAGATCGTTGCCACTATCCTGGCATTAGTGAGTGAACTGGAGCATGATTTTATCGTATCCAGAACTAAAGAAGCATTAGCTGCTAAGAAAGCTCAAGGAGTCATTTTGGGTAGACCAAAAGGTCCTGGTAAATCAAAACTAGACCAATATAAGCCTGAGATAGAGGCACTTCTTAAAAATGGGTCTACAAAAGTATTTATTTCAAAGCGTTATAAAACTACCCCTGCAAATCTTTACAATTGGATGAAGCAGAATAAAATTATCATCAATAAATCCAAATAAGACCAACTGGAGATTAATAATGCCTATTATAAAAACTATAAACAGTAGAGATATTACTTTAGTTCAAAGATCAGGACAACAGGATGGTCAACAAGATAGTCAGTCTGGTGGTGGGTGCCATACGACTAGAATAACAATAGAGACAAGAAGTAATATGTCAGGTCCAGAAGGGAAACCAAAAGATAATGAAGTAATAGGTGGTCCCCTCTGTGCCAATGAGAGTGAGACACTTTCCCCCCAATAGTTTAGTGTAGGGCGGGAAGGGAAAATATGAGTGGAAAAGAAAGAAGGCATGATTAACGGTTCTAATCTTAAAGATGAGGAAATGGAAGGAGCCCGTAGGGCGACTGGAATTTCCTCATCTTTGGCCCCTCACAGATCCAGGGGCATCAGTGTTGTTCCAGATCCGGAGGTTCCGGAGAAGGCGACCCGAAGGAGATTTACTGCGGAATACAAGCTCCGTATCCTCAGGGAAGCACAGGGCTGTGGAGATCAGCGCCAAGTTGGCGCCCTTTTACGCAGGGAGGGCTTGTATTACTCCAACCTGACCACGTGGCGCAAGCAGGTGGAAAAGGGGACATTGGAGGCCCTTACCTCAAAGAAAAGAGGGCCCAAAGCCAAGAAGCCAAATCCGTATGCCCGCCGCATCGCAGAGCAAGAAAAAGAGAACTTGAAGCTGCGTTCACAGCTGAGAAAAGCCGGGCTCATCATCGAGGCTCAAAAAAAAATTGCGGCACTCTTTCAATCACACCTGGATCCGGAGGAAGGGGAGATATCATGAAAATAACAACTTCTCTTGCCATGAATGTAGGTATCAAGCGGGCTTGTCATGCACTGACGGTTTCCCGTGCCGGGTTTTATCGGTGGAAGAATCTTTTTGAGAACGAGAAACCTGAATCTGTCCGTGCGTTGCCACCTCTGTCCTTGTCCATGGAAGAGCAGCTACGGGTTCTTGATGCGCTTCATGAAGAACGGTTCGTCGATAAGACGCCCCAGGAGGTGTATGCTTCCCTTCTGGATGATGGCATGTATCTGTGTTCGGTCAGGACCATGTACCGGCTTCTGAAAGCACATAAGGAAGTCAAGGAAAGGAGAAACCAGCTCAGACATCCTGTATACACCAAACCGGAACTCCTCGCACAAGGGTCTAACCAGATCTGGTCCTGGGATATAACTAAACTAAAAGGACCGGCCAAATGGACCTACTTTTACCTTTACGTTATCCTCGATATCTTCAGCCGATACGTGGTCGGCTGGATGGTTGCCTCCCAGGAATCCGGATCGTTGGCAAAAAAATTGATCGAACAATCCTGCGAGAAACAGATGATCCAGGCAGACCAACTGTGCATCCATTCCGATCGGGGTCCCAGCATGACATCTAAACCGGTCGCGTTCCTGCTTGCAGACCTGAGCATCACCAAAAGCCTTTCCCGGCCTCATGTCAGCAATGACAACCCCTACTCGGAATCTCAGTTCAAGACAATGAAGTACAGGCCGGAATTCCCGGAAAGGTTCGGCTGTATCGAAGACTCCAGGTCTTTCTCCCAGGAATTCTTCAACTGGTACAATACCGAACATTACCATTCAGGAATCGGATTCCTCACCCCGGAGGATGTCCATTATGGTCGGGCAGAACAGATTATCAAAGATCGGCAGACTGTTCTTAATGCCGCATTCGACAAACATCCGCAGCGCTTTAAGGGCAACATCCCAAAATCTCTACCCTTGCCCGATGCCGTGTGGATTAACAAACCAACACCATTTGCGGACGAGGAAAGTCTACACTAAATGTCTTATGAAAGTGTCTCATCCTCATTGACAAGTTCCGGTCAATCTAGTTCTAATCCTGAGGATGAGACATACATATCAGAGGTTTCAGATATTGAAGCAGTAATGGATAAGATAGATAATCAAAATGCTGTCATATCAGGCATAGCAGAGTATGGTGAAGAACCTGTTGGGTTTAGCTTTCTAAGTAATGCCACATTAATTCCAGCAGTTAGTAAAGAAATAAAGAAATGGCTTAATTTGTTCCGCATAAATAATAACATAGAACAAACATTATACTCTCCTGGCACTCCTCATAGATTAATTCCCAACCTTTGGGGAAGGGAACTGACGTATGCAAAACAAGATACAAGGAGAAGGAGCAAGATTGATAAAGTAGTATGCTTTATCTTGGATCTAAAAGGGTCAATGGACCCAAAACTTATTAATGTTGTAATATCAACTATTAGTCTAACTCTTCGTAAATATGAAGTGATTAGTAAATATTACATGATACTGTTTGGTGGAACAGTCATTACTAATACTCCTGCTGGTTTTCCATCATTAACAAATGATATCAAGAGGGCTTTAGCCCATGGAACAGATAGTTGTTTGGATACTGCTTTCAAGAAGCTAAAAATGCAAATGGACGAGCTAAAGTTTAAGGTCCAGGCTATCTGTATTATTTCAGACTTCAAACTATTAGGTGGGTCAGGAAAGATTCCTGATGATCCTAAGTTTGCTGTACCCTACTTAGCATTTCAAATAACTCCCAAAAGGGATAGAAGTTATTTAGAGGGATGGCTACAAGCTAATACAGATCATGATATTTTTGCGCTATCAGTTTATCATGACCATTTATTCATAATAAAACCGATGATTGAAAAAAAGAAGAGGTTAACTTAGATCATTACAAGTATCACTTGAAGTCTGAAACCTGAAGATTATAGGTTGAAACATACGAAGCATATCACGTTATATCAGAGCGTAGCGCCTGGCACCCATTAAAAGGCCCCTGTCAATAAAAACATAGTTCACCATCGCACTTTTTTTTGCAGGTCTAACGTATAGCCAGCTGGGATCATGCCAACGATTCCCTTTCTGCGCCCTGTTTTTCATTATGCTCAGGTGACAGATTACAATCTGCACCAGGCACCCATCGGGTTTTAGACTGCACAGCGAGAGGATGAACCTAGATGAGTAGCCCTCTCAACCCGTACGCCCCTAACAGCATCTGCTGTCCCAGAAAAATATCGGTTCCTTGCCATGTTCAATTGTAAGTGACACGACAATAGGCTCTTCCGGCCACACCTTAAAGACTCATGGCAAAGGCAGATCTGAACCATCGGAATTACCTCCACTGGATTCTTGTTTATAAGAGAGGGGTAAACGGCGGAGCAACCACGAAAATGGTTCTTAGCCACCAAACGTCTGGTCTCGCCGTTTTCCCCTGCTCAGCAAAAGAGCATCTCTTCCTTGAACTCAACGCCATCTCTGAGCATATAGTAGCAGGCCCTGGCAAGCTTGCTTGCTATGGTCTTGATTGCCACCATCCTGTGAGTTTTCGAAGCCTTCCTTTTGTAGTAGCCGGCAATCTTCGGGGACTGCCTTAGGGAGATAAACGCCGCTTCAACAAATGCCCAAGCCAGATACCGGTTCCCATTCTTTGCATTGCCTTTGCCCTTGCTCTTCCCGTTCGAAAACCTCCCGGTAGGAACACAACGGCAGTAAGAGGAGAAGTCTCCCACCCTTGCAAACCGCGAAATATCTCCCACTTCCAGCATGATCGTCATGGCAAGGATGTCACCGATCCCAGGAACCATGTGCAGTTTCTCAAAAGCATCCCTCGTCTTCACTTCTCTCTTTACCGTCTTCTCGATATTCCTGATGTTCTTCCCGAGAAAGGCTATGGTTTCAAGGCTCGTTGTACCAAGGAGAACTAAGTGCTCCTCCTTCAATATCCCTTTGATGTCTTCCGATTTAACCTTCCTCAGTGCATTCGCACTCATGTGCACACCGGTGTTCCTCTCGATCATGGACTGCAGCGAGATGATATGGGCTGTTCTTTGCTTTACCAGGAATGATCTCTTCCTCAAGAGATCTCGAACCGGTCGCTCTTCCCTGGGATAGATATATCCTTCAGGGAGAATGCCGAGAGACATCATCTGCGCAAGCCAGAAGGCATCATGTCGGTCATCCGCATACTTGAGCCCTTTGTACTGCTGTATCGCTGCAGGATTGGCAAGATGTACACAATCATACCCTGCCTCATTGAGCCCATCCACCAGCCAGTACCAGTTAAAGGTGCTTTCGACAGCTATCCCCCTGATCTCTTCACGGTAAGGGTTTAGGGTCCAAACGAGTTCTTCCAGGTTATTCTTTACACGCTTCTCGAAAACTCGCTTCATTGTTCCCTTCTCGATCAGCCCTATGTACGTGTTCCCTGAATGGAGATCCAACCCGGCATACAGCTCACTCATGACACACCTCCTCCTGAGTTATTGTCTGTATTATAGCCGTGCGATCTTGGCGAAAGTGCCTTTTAGATGATTATCACGTTATCTACAGTTTATACCAACTCGATATTACCTTAAGCTATATTAGGTCATTTCATTTTGTTCTTTACAAAGAATTACAATTACATTAATGTATTATGCTTCAATTTAATTTTATACATCTGAGCCAATTGCAAAATTCACAATTTACGATAATATTGTAAAAAGCATGATAAGTAGTTGAAATAATGAAGAGAGTGCTCTATCCTTTTATTCTACGACAAACAAAAGGAAGGAGCAACAATGAGCACTCTCTTCGATATCTGGCATACCACACAGGCGAGACTTTTTCCATGGTTAGAAGAGAGGCTCGACCCATTGAGCGAGAAAGAAGAGCGGTTTGTGCAGGTTGTATCTCTCATGGATCTGAGTAAACACATGTGGGAGTATCGGTGGATCGGGATAGGGAGGAAGCGTGAGGACAGGGCTTCTATAGCGAAGGCGTTTGTGGCCAAAGCGGTATACAATTTCGAGACGACGAAAGTGCTCATAGAATATCTGTGTGGCTGCAAGAATCTGAGGCGGTTATGCGGATGGGAGACACGTGGAGATATCCCATCGGAGTCGACCTTTTCACGAGCGTTTGCTGAGTATTCCCAGGGATGTCTTCCGCAGAAGATCCACGAGACCATGGTGAAGACACATTGTGGGGGCAAAATTGCTGGGCATGTAAGCCGTGATGCGACAGCGATTGAGGCACGAGAGAAGGTGGTAAAGAAGGAAGAGGAAGAAGCCGTACCTGGGCCGAAGAGGAAACGGGGTCGCCCGAAGCAAGGTGAAGAAGTAGCCCCCAGACCTCCGAAGAGGCTTGATCTTCAGGGAAAGAGACGTCTTGAAGAGAACCTATTGGATCTGCCGTATCATTGTTCAGTGGGGACCAAGAAGGACAGTAAGGGATACAAGATGACCTGGAGGGGCTACAAACTGCACATCGACTGTATCGATGGGGACATTCCGGTGAGTGCATTATTAACCTCGGCATCATTGCACGATTCCCAGGCTGCGATACCGCTTATGCAGATGACCTCCGAGCGGGTAGTGAGCCTGTATGATCTTATGGATGCTGCCTATGATGCCCCGCAGATCAAGGAGTTCAGTGAGACACTCTCTCATGTGCCGATCATCGATCCCAATCCCCGGCGTGGAGAGAAGATCCCCATGGATCCTGCCAAAAAGGCACGATTTGCGCAGAGGAGCAGCATTGAGCGGGTGAATTCGTATTTGAAAGATAACCATGGAGGGAGTCATATACGGGTGAAGGGCGCGTCCAAGGTTATGGCGCATCTCATGTTCGGGCTTATTGTCATAACTGCGAATCAGCTGTTCCAGATGCTTTGTTGAAGGATGAATCAACAGAGCCCGGATATTTTTGCAGCACCTGTTGGACAGGAAGGCGGATAACTGTACTCGAAAATCGACATATGGGTGGCGTTGAGGATAGAATCATCGAGTAAATGGTGCTCATGATCTTTACAAAGAAGTAGACAATGGCATTATGCTTCAATATCTATAACGGGAGAGAGTTTTGCAATCGGCTCATCTGAGATATAATATCTTATGGGGGTTTATCTATGAGCACAAGAGTCATCCTTAAGATCATAGGGACAATTGTGTCTATTTCCATGATTATGCTCTTTGTCACGTGTGGAGGAGGTGGCGGCGGTGGCGGAAGTGCTTCACCAGAATCCACTTCATTCAGCATATCCGGTACAGTGAGTGGAGCTGTTTCGTCTGGTGTGACCATAACCCTTAGTGGCACTAGCTCAGGAACGGCTACAACCAATGCAAGCGGGAACTACACCTTCACAGGACTGGCTAACGGTTCTTACACGGTCTCCCCATCACAGCCAGGGTATACATTCACTCCTACCAGCGAGGCTGTTGCGATCAATGGAGCCAACATAACCTCAATTAATTTCGTAGCTACAGCTAACACAAGCCCAACCTATACTATTTCTGGGACAGTGACATTAAGCGGTGGTGGAGCATTACCTGGTGTGACAATCACATTATCCGGCAATAATTCAGGAACTGCTATGACCGATGCAAGTGGCAACTACACCTTCACCGGACTGACTAACGGTTCTTACACGGTCACCCCATCACTTTCTGGGTATACATTCACTCCTCCAAGCATAGCGGTTGCAGTTAATGGAGTAAATATCACTTCCGTTAATTTCACGGCAACAGCCAATTCGGCCTCGACATACAGCATTTCAGGGACAGTGACATTAAGTGGTGGTGGAGCCTTAAATGGCGTAACCATGACCCTGAAAGGCACGAACACTACGACAACTCAAACCGATACCAAAGGAAACTATACCTTCACAGGACTGGCTAACGGTTCTTACACAGTCTCCCCATCACTTGTTGGGTATACATTCACTCCTGCCAGCAAGGCTGTTACGATCAATGGAGCCAATGCTTCTTCTATCAATTTTGTAGCAACAATCATAAAGACCCTGGCTTACAGCATCTCTGGGACAGTGACATTAAGCGGTGGTGGAGCATTACCTGGTGTGACAATCACATTATCCGGCGATGGATCAGGAACGGCTACAACCGATGCAAGTGGCAACTACACCTTCAAAGGACTGACTGGCGGTTCTTACTCGGTCACCCCATCACAGCAAGTGTATATCTTCATTCCTACTAGCCTGGAGGTTACGATCAATGGAGCCAATTCAACTTCCAATAACTTCACAGCCTACATAAATGTTGCCGGTACTTGGAAATCTACGTTTGAAGTAACTAGTGGTGATTGCCACCCTATAGGACAAGTTAATAATTATACTGGTCTTATAACACAAAATGGTAATCAGCTTACAATGTTTAATACTAGCTGTTCAATAATTGAGAATACAATCAAATTTACTTCGATCGGGCCTAGTCCTACGGTTGGTGGTACTGGAACTAGTACATTTATTCTCACTGTTTCTCAAGATGGTAACAGTATGAGTGGTACACAAAATCTATCTTGGACTAATGGTTCCTCTTCATGTTCTGAAACAGATACAATCAGTTGTACAAAAATTTCTGACTGAGGAGGTAGAAAATTTAGTAAGTATTTACTCAGTTATCATAGAATATAATTATCATTTTGCTATTGGTAATTAGAAGAGCTAGAAAGCCTCTTAGTAACTGGCTTCATGATTTACTTGATATATTAAGAATTATACTTGGTACTGCTTGTTTTATCTACAGGGGACAGAGACGATTTTCTAATACTGTTGATTTTTTAGATAAATCGCTGGCCCCAACCTCAGATTATGAACCGTTGATTCCTATGAAAGAATTCCTTGCTTCAGGCACAAAAATACAATGACCCAATTACAGGCCCAATTGAAGGATAGCATCCACATTTATCCTCCCATTGGAACTACTCCCGCCTCAAGGGATCTCCAACAGGTTGGATAAAGGGAATCATGTATATCTGTATAATAATCTTTCATTGGTCGGGGTGGAAGACCCTTCCATGAGTGATTCCTGCGATAACTCATTACCCCACTCTTCATCTCCTTAAGCAGAGATCATGAAGCAAGATCTCTGAATCCATACCAGATCATCTTGAAGCCCATATGTGATGCCTTATATGACCATTCATTATGATATAATTAGACTGTACTTCTGCATGATAACATATTAAATCGTCATAGTGAGAATCCTCCTGGATAACAAGGTTAATTAGGACCCAACGAACCTATACAAGCTTTCAAGCCTCTGATATCCTTAACGTATCAATATTATTTCCCTAACCATACTGATACTCTTCATTTTCATAATCATTATTGTATAATGCTATTATATATAAATGTTTTCACATTCTTCCTTGATTTCCAGAAAAAAAAGGCTATATACCATAATGAAGTTATAATAGGTTTGATTATCCATATATCTCTGGTGATTGATTACCTATTATATCCAAACACTATTTAGTACTTATTTATTAGGAGGCTATTTACTATGTATCAAGGGTTAAATTACAGATTGAGAATAGTTGCTAGGTATTTATCAAGTAGAGATACAACAAAGCATTGGTCTATTACTGCTCAGACCATGATATATTGTAATTTAATGGTACATTGTGGCAGTCAGGAAGCCATATTTTAAAGACTTAGGGTAAATAATAGATAATGTTGACCCAATCCACCATACAGACCTATAATACACTCAATACTTCAGAGTGGGATTGGGGATTTATGGAAATTGGACAGGTCTGCGAGAGGAAAAGGAATGGATATACGGAGTATTGGGTAGAAGTATGGTGGGGAAATCCCAAGCAACGGTATACATTCACTCAGATACCCATACCTTCACCCAGGGGAACTGAATGGAAATCATGCAATAGGAACAAAGCATTGGCTGAATTTCTTTTGTCTATCATTAGGGAACGTATAAAGAATCATGTATTTGTACCAAGTGAATTCCGAAAGCAGAGTCCTATGCAGTTTGATATCTATGCCAAGTTATGGCTTGAAATGAAGAAACCTAACATAGGAACTGGTCACTATCATGTTATGAACTGGGCAATTTACAATTACCTCATACCTCAATTAGGCACCATATATCTTCCCAACATATCTAGTATAAGATTAAGGCAGTTACAGAATAATTTGGAGAGTGTGAGGAAAAAGGGAGTATCACTGGATGTGAAGACCAAGAAGAATGTCATGGATACACTTACAGCTATGCTCAATGATGCATGTCCTGATTACATCTCAGTGGTTCCTAAGTTCCCAGGGTTCAAGGGTAGTGAAGCCATTATTCCTCCTGATATAAAGGTGCCCATGATAGAAGATATCTTCAATATAATAACGAAGATACCTGAGGATGACAGACTAATATTCATGTTTATGATCTTCAGTGGTTGCCGTCCCTCTGAAGCAAGAGCCTTCAGAAAAGAAGATATACGTGGTGATCATATTATGTTCGTTAAGACCTTTGATGCCAGAGGAAACCTTGTGCCTGTTAAGGGAAAGAAGCCTCTACCCTTCCCCATGACTGAATCTTTGAGATGGGTACTGGATCAATCACCTAAAAATCTGACTCCTCATGTGTTTGTTAATCCCAGAACTGGTAGGCCATACATTGCAAGCATATTACCTGAGATATGGAACACTGCCAGGAAAGAAGCAGGGTTTGGATATCTGAAGCTATACAATTGCACGAGACATGCATTCGCTACACTGATGAGAAAAAGTGGTATGGATTTGGCTGATGTCAGAGATCTAATGCGTCATTCGGATATTAAAATGACAGCCAGGTATGACCATTCAACAGTCATTAGATTAGCCTCTCAGGTTGACAAAATTCTGCACTTCCCTGGTGGCATGATGTTGGCATCGGAAATTAAGTCTTCTAACTGATTGATATTAAAGGGATAATTGGTGGGCAGCGTAGGATTTGAAGATATGGGTGATGTGGCTATGACTGAATCTATGAGGTGCTACGGAACCCTTACGGAACTCTTGCAGTCAGCTTCACATCTCGATCTGCAATCAAGAGCATACGCCATGTGAATGACTTGGGTGCATATACTGGGGTTATCTCGAATATTATGAATAAATTTCTTTTTCATATGCCCATAAATTCATTGTCAGCAGGGATGCGTGAATTCCGGTGAAAGCGGCCACGTGTTCCGATTCAAAGCGGCCACCAATATGATGAAAGCGGCCACCCCGTCGGAGCCGTCAGGCGACGCTGGTTTTTTCTCCTTACACTGTTTCTTCCTCCTGTGTAAATAATGCCTTTTTCCTTCTCATCGAGTCTTTTCCTGTCAGGTTTATCTTGTGGGCGTTGTGCACCAGCCTGTCAAGAAGGGCATCGGCGATGGTGGGGTCTCCTACGACCTCATGCCAGTGTTCCACCGGGAGCTGGCTCGTGATGATGGTGGAGGCAACTTCGTACCGGTCATCGATCACATCCAGGAGATCTCTCCTCTCCGGATCGGTGAGAACTGCAAGGCCGAAGTCATCAAGGATGAGCACAGGCACTTTTGCCAGTCTTGATGATATACTTTCGTAACTCCCGTCCGCTTTTGAGATGGATAACGTGTAATAGAACTTCGGGCACCTCACGTAGAAGGCGCCATATCCTTCCCTGCAGGCCTTGTGAGCCAGCGCACAAGCGAGGTAGGTTTTGCCCGACCCCGTCGGTCCTGTTATGATCACGTTACGGTGCTTCCTTATCCACTCGCAGGTTCCAAGAGAGAGTATTACCGATTTGTCCAGGCCTCTCGGTGTTCGATAATCGAGGTCTTCCATTGAGGCAGAGAGCTTCAGCTTGGCACTTTGAAGAAGACGCTTCATTCTCTTGTTCTCCCGGAAGAGGTATTGGGCATCCACCAGGAGGGCGAATCGTTCTTCGAAGGCAAGCCCGTCGAGGTCGGCCCTTGTCATCTGGTCCTTCATTGCCTCTGCCATGCCGTTAAGCTTCATGGTGTAGAGCTTCTCATACGTCTGTTCATTGAGCATTATTTTCTCCTTTCACATAGTAGGATTTGCCACGGATGTTCTCGTGGGTTATGGGTGATGACGGCCTATCGGGAGGCAACTCTTTGCCGTCCAGATTGTTCTCAAGGATCGACTTGACGCTTCTATACGAATAGGCCTTCATGAGAAGAGCCCTGGTGCATGCGGCCTCAAGTCTCTTCTGTCCGTAAGGCTTTTCCAGACGGATGATGCCGAGGCATGACCTGAAGCCTTGCTCGGGGTGGGATTTGCTCTCCATTATCTCTTTCAAAAGCAATCCTGTAGAGGGTCCTGTCTTCTCCGCCCATCTGATGATACGGGAAGGAGTCCATTCGAGATAGCGCTTATGGGACTCGGGCATATGATCGGTGACGGTGGTGTGCCTGGAGGGTTCATAGCTCCTTGCATGGGAGGCCACCCTCTTGCCTTTGAAGAAGATCTCCACGGTCCTGGCCGTGATCCTCGCAGTTACCACCTGGCCTTTCAGTTGATAGGGGACGCTGTAGTAGTGGCGTCTTATTTCGACGTGGTAGTCGATGTTCACCCTAGGCTTCTCCCACTCGGCATACTCATAGCGATCCTGAGGCAGGGGTTTCATGGCAGGCCGGTCAATGGTCTCGAAAAGCTCTTTTCGTGGGACCTTCATCTTCTGCAGGGGCCGGTTGTTCAACTCTGCTACTTTATCACGGATGGCCTTGTTCAGTTCTTCGATACTGAAGAAGGTATGGTTCCTTAAGGATGCGATGATCCAGCGCTCGGCAATGAGCACGGCCGATTCCACCTTGGCTTTGTCTCTTGGTTTCGCCACCCGTGCGGGGATTATGGTCGTGCCATAGTGCGTCGCCATTTCCTGGTAGGTGGGATTGATCTCCGGTTCGTACCGGCAGGGACGGCTTACGCCGGCTTTCAGGTTATCCGGGACCGTGATCAGGGGAACCGCACCCAGGAACTGGAACGTATGTACATGCAGGCTGATCCAGGCGTAGAGGTCCTGGGAGAGCGACGCCTGTGCATACGTGTAGTTGCTGGCGCCCATGGTCGCCACAAAGAGATAGGCCGGGCTGATGGCGCCGGTCATCTCATCGTGGATGGGGATCGTATCGCCGGCAAAGTCGACAAACAGCTTTTCACCGGCTTTGTAGTCCTGTCTCAGCGAGACATCCAGGGTTTTTGCCCATTCCCGGTAGCGCTGGCAGAACTGGCTGTATTGGTAGCCTTCAGGGTTGTTCTCACGATACTCATGCCAGAGCAGCTGCAGGGTGGTATGCTTTTTCTTGAGCTCCTTGTACAGATAATCGTAGGAAGGCATGTTCCTTCCCTGGACCTCAAGGGATGCGCTGCGGGGGAAGAGCAGGTTCTCAAGCGCCGTATCGTCCAGGTCATCGGACAAGGGCCAGGACAGGCCGGCCTTCCTGGCCCTGTCCAGATACTCCCTGGCCGCGGTACGGCCAATGCTACAGCTTTCAGCTGCCTGCCTGGCTGATATCCCGCCACCTAAGCACAGGCGCAGTACTTCTTTGATCTTCCGCATGGATAACCTCACATTCGCCATAACCACTCCCGATCGTTTTGCTCAGGGATGTAGCATGGCTGTCCCTATGATTTATCCAGCGTTGTCTCAGGCTCCTACAGGTGGCCGCTTTCATCGGAACACTGGCCGTTTTGAATCATATTCACTGGCCGCTTTGCGTCATAATGGTGGCCGCTTTGGATCGGAATACGCAGATGCATTAAGGCTTTCTCAATCGTGATGTAACGATGATATATGGATTGTATATGTATAGTAAAGAAGCATGATGGCTATCGCCTAAACCCCTATTCCTCAAGTATGAAATTGTATCCCGAAGATAGTTACATCTTGAAGTAGAGCTATGCTGAGTAGGCGAAATGCTCGAAGAGGGTATGTGGATATTCTTTGGTTAGGTTTCAAGATATTACATAGTTTCACCAATGGCTCGACGTACCCTCTCAGTAATATCAATACCACCATTGAAATTTCGATAAATCGTCGATATTGTCCATACAGGCCCCCATGGCACTCCCCACCACCCCAAGAATAGTGAGAACAGAGAATATTTCATTCCTCGATTCCATAAAGTTTCACCAAATTTGACGAAGAAAGCCGGGGAATTTCGTTTATGTGAGAAATAGAAATACGAAAAACAATACTGAAAGACGATTATTCGAGTTCCTGCCTGCAATTGAGCCAGAATTTGCTGCCTTGGGATATCTGGAAATTTAACTTGATTTTGTAATTCCTTCCATGTCACATCTCTTTCATAGATTATGATGTCCTTTGGTTGTATCTCTATCTTTCGTTGCTTGAGTACAACCAACAATGCTTGTTGGGCTTCTGGTATCAGGCTATTGATCTCAGTACCTAATTTTGCCAGTTCTTTATCCGACACTTTCTGGTATGTCATTTCCCAATCTTGCATAACAATCCTCAACTAATCTTGAAAAAGATCGCAAATCTATTGTAATGAGACAGCGATTTCACTACTATATTTCTCTGATATAATCCAGTCATACTAATCTTATGCCCTTCTTTAAAATTCAATTAGATTCCTTCATGTGTTAAATTGTACATCCCAAAAACACCTACATCTTAAGAGAGGCGCACCATGAAATACATTGCACCCAGAGTCATTCTCCTTGCCTGCTGTCTGATTATCTCGCTCATACCTCTATCGGCCCATGCTGAGCAGTTCAAGGCAATCGGCACTATAGATGCCTACTTCTCCCCTCGTGGTGGTGCTACAGAAGCCATTGTGCAAGAGATCAACGGGGCAAAGTCAGAGATACTTGTGCAAGCATATTCCTTCA
Source organism: uncultured delta proteobacterium (assembly GCA_963798485.1). Taxonomy (GTDB): domain Bacteria; phylum Desulfobacterota; class Desulfomonilia; order UBA1062; family UBA1062; genus MWEI01. Next base: position 171,346 of record CAWCTR010000014.1, read on the forward strand.
CCAGCAAGCCTATTGCCAAGGCACTCGTTGATGCACACAAGAGAGGTATCAAAATAGAGGTGATCCTGGATAGAAGCCAACAATCTCAGAAGTATTCATCTGCTGACTTTGTAGCCCATGCTGGAATACCAACTTACATAGACTCTGCCCATGCGATTGCTCATAACAAGATCATGGTGATAGACCGGAATACCTTGATCACGGGGTCATTCAACTTCACCAAGGCAGCAGAGGAGAACAATGCAGAGAATCTACTGATCATGAAAGGTAACAGGCCTTTGGTGGACAGGTACATACAGAACTTCAATGAACACAAGGGGCATTCAGAGAGGTGTTTTGGTAGATAAGATCTCAGGTGATAGCAAGAACTAAAGACTTTTTCTGAACGATATTAACTGGTACAGTGGGTGCTAAGTGTAAAATATGTGCACAATAGTTATGCATTGAAAGGGGCGGCTGTTATGCAAAATAGAGTCATCTTAACATTTGGAATAATTTGCTTTTTGCTAATAGCCTTGACATTTTCAAATGCTAATGCTCAAACCAAGAAATTATTACCCATCGGAATTTCATACGATCAGATAATGAGATATCTCGGCCAGAACTTCCCTATGGTTAAATTAGATGATGTTCGTGGTCTACCTTGTTACAGTGGAACTACATCAGATAATCATGCGTCCTTGGAAATAATAGGGGATAGGAATGATGTCTCAAAAGCATCACTTTCTATCGGTCTTCCGGATGATGCTCATGTTAGACTTGAAAACCTAGGCAAGATGATGAGGTTTATAAAGAATGTTGCACCTGAATTGGAGGATGATTCTGATTCAGACTGGTTTGGAAATGCTTTCGAGCGTGTGATTTCAACGGGTAAGAAAGAGCAAATAGTCATAGGAAACAAGTTATTAGAAATGAATTTGATGAGAGAAATTCGTATGCTCACTGTTACAATCAAGCACAAGGATTCAATTTAATTCATGAACATCTTGCAAAGAGATCTATGGTGGTTGGTGATATTCAGGAAATAGAACAACGAGATGGTCAGCTAAACGTGGATCATTCCAGCTTAATATGATATGAGTATATCAGTGTCATGACATTTCATCTGTGAGTCACCAAATTAAATATGGTCAATAGAGGAGGACAAATGAAAGTCATCAGAATGGTTTTGGTAGCACTCATAATGTTCACTCTCCTTGGCTCAGCCGTCAACCTTAATCGGTTGGACTCCAACGATAGGCCTACGGGCATCCTTTGCTTTAAAACAGGAGAGCAGATATCAGGCATGAACAAGATTTGTTATTACAACTGCGCTGGTAGCGAAGCGGCAATAACTGTGGGTGCGGCTGAGTTGTGCCCGTTGTCCATCGAAAGATAGGAACACTTCCGTACTATGGATACAGCTTTCTGCGCTGGGTAACTGGTTCTTTCTGCTATGTTGTAGAACACTTCTGCCCGTTTAGGTAGGACTCTAGCAACCTAAACGCATCATCTCTGTCATGTATGCGAACCATATTCCAATTACCCTTCTCGCTTTCGGCATAGCTCTGTGCCATAGATAGATCATCGAAATCCTTGGTCCCAATACCCGCTCTTTGTGGCGCATGGTCTGTCAATGGTGTTAGGGGTAGATTCGCTAAGTGAACCAGATATCTCTTCATGGGAAAATTTCCTATGTTTATCGCCGCAGGTTAGTAACAAAGACCAGTTTATTCTTTCAACCGATATAGTCCCATGGTTTTATTACTCGGTGTTATATCTGTTCCATCTCCCCATGTAATATTAAGTGATGTCGTATCAAGGAATACTATCTCGACAATATCAGATAACATTTCGGCAGCATCAGACACTACATTTGTAGGCCCATAATATTTCCCTCCACCTAGTCCTGGGTTGCCTCGCTCATTGATAAGTCTATCTCTTGTTGCCAATGGTAATAGTTCAAGTATTTGATAAGCGGTCAGATATGAGCGACCACGCCCATTAGTGTTGATCCGCATACTTGTCAAAACATTATTTACTTCTTCCGTAATATTACTTGGCTTGAGTTTATCGGTAGGCGTAGACATCTGAATTACTCCTAATTCATATGATTTTATGGTAGTTTTCATATCATGGAGGAAATCAAGGTGTAAGAAGATTAATATCACACTTACATGAAACAATCCATTCAATTGATAGAACTGAGGAGGAATTAAGATAGAGGTGATCTTGGATAGATGTCAGCCGTCTCAGAGGTACTCTTCTGCGGACTATATGCCCACAGACTATGATACCCATTTTGAAAAACCCAGTAATAGAATCAGTCTGCTTGCAAGATGCAAGGTTGTGCTACCATCATCCCACTACTCAACGATCTTCTGTCCCATTGCAAAATTACAATCATTGCCTCTCTGCTGTCCTCCTGCTATAATTTCTGCGGTACAAGAGATAACACGCTATACGTTGGTGCATGAGAATAAGATGAGAATTGATCCTATGCTGCCCACCACAAGGCGGGGAAAAGTACCATGGGAATGGGTTCCTCTTGATTTTCCCGGATTTGTACAAGAGCTTTTGCAAGTTGTCTCCCACAATAAAGACATTAACCATCTTGCCCTTTATCGTGGCCATAGAGAAAGAGACTGGTTGCTTGATTGCACGTTTGTCCGTTACGTGAAGGAACATATCCTAGGGATTGACCCCACCTTGATCCTGAAGCGTGATTATAGACTTTCTACCTCCTATCAACGTTTGATGGGGGAGCTCTTTCTGTATAAATTCGGAACTAGCACCGGTCCCCATGCTGATCTGCTCAAGGTAGCAGAGAAAGAGAACATCGATCCTTGGTTTGAGTATATGAAGAACATTCAGCAATACCCCAATAAAGACCTCGGTACTCTAAGGGGGTCTTTCTTGGTTGATTGGACACAACTGCCAGAAGTCGCCACTTACTTTGCAAATGACGGTAGGAGACTCGATTCAGAAGGGGCTGTTTGGGTAGCTGACATGTCTGCAATGGGTGCTGTACTGCACCAAGATATGCAGGTTATCGAAATTCTACGTCTTTTTGAAGATACTTTACGCGCGGACAAGTCAATGGGTATTCCACTAATCTTCTGTCCCAGAAATCAGATTGCATGCGTACGGGCAAGGAACCAAGACGCTATCTATGTTGCTCAAATGGATTTACGATGTGACTTGGCAGAAGTTTGGAATAAGTTGAATAAGGAGCGCAAGGACACCGAGACTGTCGTCCTGAAATTGATTCTTCCAAAGGGAACCGCTGAGGAGTGCACCGGATGGCTTGACGCAAAAGGCATCCACGAAGCATTTATCTATCCTGACAGAGAAGATGGAGGCACCAGCTAAGTTTTGCAGGCGGATTGCCTCCGCTTTTGGCTTTCCTTCGACCGCCTAGACTATTGGAATAGCTCTGGGTATGCTGAGGGGTTAGATATTTGACCTGGATTTTTTTGAAATTTGAGTAGACTTCAGACGGGCAGACACACACATAGGGATACGTAGAAAGGAAATCTCCACTACCATCCCTTTCTACAGCGGGTACCCGGTGGGGGGTCAATCTGAGGGCCAGGAATCCTAGGAATTCCATTCTGTCTGTACGTTCTTCCCTCTTGGCAAGAGTATCATGCCAGTCCTTACGAGCCTATATTCATCTTGTATCGTGCCTGTAGTGAGCATTCATAGTTGTAACCCTATCAAGTATACCATCCCGTTGATCACGAAGCTCCACGACCATATTTCATGATGTGATTACTTCTTGGAATGAGGTTCATGCTTCTTCAGGTAATCCCTTAGAGCATCTTCGATCATGTCATTGAGCTTCTGCTCCATGTCTACTGCCAAGTGCTTCAGCCTCTTAAGAAGGTCTCTGTCAAGCTTGGTACTGAATACGATCCGTTCAGCCATGCTTATCATCCTTTCCATCATGTAATCTATAAGGCAAAAAAATGCCCCTGCCTTGCCCGTGGTGACGCTTGGGTATGGCAGGTGTTATCCCAGTATCCCTTCCCACAAGAATACAACGTGGACATCTATACGTCAAGATCTTCGATTGACTTTCTGTCATTATTGCTGTATATCTTGATATCATGATTATGAACGATAACGATCAATTATCCAACGTAAAAAGAGAGGGTACATCATGGAAGAAAACATGCTGATGGAAAGGCAGAGAACAACGATTTCATGTGAAGTTGCATCAAGGTGCGTATTCCGATGAAAGCGCCCACTTATTCCGATTCAAAGTGCCCACCTAATATGATGAAAGCGCCCACCATAATCGGAGCCGTCAGGCGACGCTGGTTTTAATTTTCATTACTCTTATTTTTCCTCCTGAGTAAACGTTGTTTTTTTCTTTCGCATGGAATCTTTGCCTGTCAGACGAATCCTGTGGGCATTGTGCACGAGTCTGTCAAGCAGGGCGTCGGCGATGGTCGGGTCTCCTATGGTCTCATGCCAATGCTCCACGGGGAGCTGGCTCGTAACGATGGTGGAAGCCGTTTCATGCCGGTCATCAATCACGTCCAGGAGATCCCTCCTTTCCGGGTCGGTGAGCGCGGCCAGACCGAAGTCATCAAGGATGAGAACTGGCACTTTTGCCAGCTTTGCGGCGGTCTTGGCATAGCTCCCATCAGCCTTCGCGATTGCCAGGCTGTAGTAGAGATTCGAGCACTTCACATAGAAAGCCCCAAATCCTTCCCTACAGCCCTTCTGTGCCAGCGCGCAGGCAAGGTGGGTCTTGCCCGTGCCGGTGGGGCCGGTAATGATTATGTTGCGGCGTCTTTTTATCCATTCGCAGGAGCCAAGACTCATCATGACCGATTTATCCAGGCCCCTGGGCGTCCGGTAATCAATATCCTCCAGAGAGGCTGCGAGCTTCAGCTTGGCGCTTTTCAGGAGGCGCTTCATCCTTTTATTTTCCTGGTAAAGATACTGGGCATCGACCAGCATGGCGAAACGCTCTTCGAAACTAAGCCCTTCCATGTCGGCCCTTTTCATCTGCTCCTTCATCCCTTCCGCCATGCCGACAAGCCTCAGGGCATAAAGTCTTTCCAGTGTCTGTTCAGTAAGCATTATCTTCTCCTTTCGTATAGTATTGGTTGCCGCGGATGTTCTCGTGCACGACGGGAGTTGCCGGTCTTTCGGGAGGCAGTTCCAGGCCGTCCAGCTTTTTCTCGAGAATCGATTTGACGCTCTTGTACGAGTAGGCCTTCATGAGCAGGGCTCGTGCGCACGCAGCCTCAAGCCGGTCTTCTCCGTAATGCTTTTCCAACCTGATGATACCCAGGCATGACCGGAAGCCTTGCTCGGGATGGGTCTTTCTCTCCATGATCTCCTTTGCGAGCGCCCCTGTCGAAGGCCCAGTCTTTTCCGCCCATCCGATGATGCGTGAAGGGGTCCAGGCAACATAGCGCCGGTGAGACTCGGGCATATGCTCTGGGAGTGTCGTGTGCTTGAAGGGGACATACCCCTTTACATGGGCGGCCACCCGCTTGCCCTTGAAGAAGATTTCCACGGTTCTTGCGGTGATGCGGGCATCGACCAGTTCGCCCTTCAGCTGGTAAGGGACGCTGTAGTAATGGCGTTTCACCTCAACATGGTAGTCGATATTCACCCGGTGCTTTTCCCACTCGGCGTACTCGTAGAAACTCTCCGGTAGAGGCTTCATGGCTGGTTTATCAATGCTTTCGAAGAGCTCTTTTCTTGAGACCTTCATCTTCTGCAGGGGACGGTTGTTGAACTCCACGAGTTTCTCTCGGATGGCCTTGTTCAGTTCCTCTATGCTGAAGAATGTGTGGTTTCTCAAGGCAGCAATGATCCAGCGCTCGGCGATAAGCACGGCCGACTCCACCTTGGCCTTGTCGCGAGGTTTTCCGGCTCTGGCGGGGATGATGGTGGTGCCATAATGCGCCGCCATATCCTGGTAGGTGGGGTTGAGATCCGGTTCATACCGGCAGGGACGGGTGACGCCGGCCTTGAGGTTGTCCGGGACCGTGATCATGGGAACAGCGCCCAGGAATTGGAAGGCTTTGACGTGCAGACTGATCCAGGAGTAGAGGTCCTGGGAAAGCACCGCCTGTGCATAGGTGTAATTGCTGGCTCCCATGGTCGCGACAAAAAGATAGGCTGGGGTAATGGCGCCGGTCATTTCATCGTGGATCGGGATCGTGTCGCCGGCGAAGTCGACAAAAAGCTTCTCACCCGCCTTGTAGTCTTGCCTCAGCGATACATCCAGCGTCTTAACCCAGGCCCGGTAGCGCAGGCAGAACTGGCTGTATTGGTAGCCGTCCGGGTTGTTATCCCGGTATTCATGCCAGAGGAGCTGCAGGGTCACATGCTTTTTCTTGAGCTCCGTATGAAGATAATCGAAGGAAGGCATGTTCCTTCTCTGGGCCGAGAGTGGCACGGTGGAGGGGAACAGCAGGTTCTCAAGCGATGTCTCGTCCAGTTCATCGGGCAAGGGCCAGGATAGACCAGCTTTCCTTGCCCTTTCCAGGTACTCCCTGATCGTGGTGCGGCCAATCCCACAACTTTGTGACGCATGCCTGGGCGACATCCCGCCACCCAGACATAAACTTAGTATTTCTTTGATCTTCCGCATGGATAACCTCACATTCGCCATCACCACTCCTTGCCGTTTTGGCTAGGCATGTAGCATGGCTCTTCATGGAATTTATCCAGCGTCGCATGAGACCCTTTTAGGTGGGCGCTTTCGTCATAACAAGTGGGCGCTTTGGATCATATTCACTGGGCGTCTTGAATCATATTCGGTGGGCGCTTTGGTCCGGAATACGCAAGGGTCAAGACCATCCTGGATGAAGGTACAGCAGATAACACCCGGAAGGCTTACAAGTCAGACATCATGTACTTTACAGCATGGTCAAGAGCGGCAGCAGGGTTCGAGATGGAATACCCTGTCCCGCTTGGCCTACTTGTGCAATTCATCACGGATCATCTGTACGGCATGAGTGAGGCCCTTGACATGCAGCTTGTATCCATCGGCATCAAAGCAAAGACGGGAACACACAGCCTTAACACTATCTGTAGACGCATAGCTTCTCTATCAGCAGCGCATGAAGCCATGAAGGTACACAATCCTTGCAGAGAGAAGGAAGTCTCCACCCTGCTGTCAAAAGCTCGTAAGGCAGCAGTGAAGAGAGGACAGACCCCTCGCAAGGTCAAGGCCCTTACACGTGATCTCCTGGAGGCCATTGTCCCCATGCAGACTAGTTCCCTGATTGACATACGAGATAAAGCCCTTCTCCTGTTTGCGTTCGGCTCTGGAGGTCGCAGACGATCTGAGGTTGCACATGCAAGGGCTGAACATCTCACCAGTGTGGAAGGTGGTTACGTCTACCACATGCTGCACTCGAAGACAGACCAGGAAGGCCAGGGCTTGGACTTGCCTGTACTTGGACGGGCAGGAATCGCTCTTGAAGCATGGCTCAAGGCAAGTGGGATCTATGAGGGCTACATATTCAGGAGCATAACCAAAGGCCACAAGATAGGAACGAGCCTTACTGACATGACCGTCACAAGGATCGTAAAGAGACGTGCTGAACTGGCTGGGCTTGATGCTTCGATGTTTGCAGCCCATTCCCTGAGAAGTGGCTTTGTCACGGAAGCAGGAAGGCAAGGCAAGTCCTTGGGTGATACCATGGCACTAAGCGGTCATAAGACAGTAAGGGTTTGTCTGGGCTATTATCAATCGGGTTCAGTAGTGCGCAACCCAGCAGCTAACCTACTGGATTAAATAAAAACCACACAAAGGAGAATGTTATGGAAAAGGGCATCACATTGACGACTAAGCAGGGTGCAGTATTATTGGATCTTCTTCAAGACCACAAGGATGATATGGAGTTGCAGTGCTGCGAGGGAACAGAGAGATACACGAACCTTGTCACCTTGATTGATCACATCGAGAATGGCATCAACTGAGTCTTCCTTAACAGCGAACAGGTCAGCAACCAGAGAGCAGAGGCATTAACCCCTTTGCTCTTTTTTTGTTCACAAGGCTATTTACAGCCCGTATGAGCCCGATGGTGAGGTTTCTTTGGCAGGGTTGAGGGATTACATCATGGCAAACTATACCCACTTTCCACGACCTCAATACATGCTCTTTATTACACAGTGGCAATCGTATGCCTTGACTATACTTCCCACTTAACGTAGACCATAGTTACACTGGAGGTCGCTATGTTGAACAAGGTTAATCTATCAAGATTACAAGAGAAGTTTGGCATTCTGGTTCGTGACTATCTGCATAAGAACAACATGAACCAGTTGGAACTATCGATTAAGCTGGGGTTCCCCAACTCCAGGTTATCAGATCTGTTATCGAAGGCTGCTCAGACATCCCAGTACAGGAAACCGTTAACAGCTTACTATCTCATATCCTTCATCGAGGGCGGTGTCATGTCAGCAGATGACATCTATGACGGACAGGGCGATGATGATCCGAGGGAAAAAGGATTCTGGAGGGTTGCAAGGGTTCTCTCCAACACGAAGGTTAATGAACTGATTGACCAGATCCTTAAGCGTGATTACAACCTGATACCCGTATTACAAGGTATTCTTGCAAGCCTGGAGAAGTAGCCGATCAAGCCAGAGCACACCAACCATTAATAAGAACTACCACAAGGAAATTACTACTGTGCCATTTTGCCCTCACCAGATTGATTGCCAAGGTGTATGTTTAGGCCAGAAAGGAGGTCATGGCGATCATGGCAACACCATTGTAAATTATTTTCTAATGTAGTCATTTTGTCCTTATGAAATTAATTGCCAAGGTGTATGTTTAGGCCAGAAAGGAGGTCATACATGAAAAAAGTCGTCAAGTACCGCAAGACTCGTGCTCATCGAAGGACATGCTCCCAATGGGGAGAGGACAGAAGGAGTGTTGACTATCATTGGAACCCTTTTTTTATCAGTACAATTGCCAACATGTAATTACGCCCTTGTGAGTATTGCTTGCCAAGGTGTATGTCAGGGCTATGGAGAATACAAACTTAGTTGAAGCAATACGAGGCTATGGGGATTCTACAGCAAAGACTATGCATAACTGGCAGCAGGGGAGAGAGATGAACTTTGTAAAGATTGACCCAAAGCACATGAGCAAACGAGATGCATTCATATCTTGGGAGATGCTCTACTCTATGGCCTTCATGTCTCTGAATGGCACAGAGATTAAGGTGTTACTGCATTTTTTGAAAGAGAGAACGCACGTTCAACGGGTCTACAGCACAGGCCCGTATCCCTTCCCCATTGCTAAGGCTTTACGTTTGGGAATTGCCAAAGAAACATTCAGGCGAAGTCTCAGGGTACTTGAGGAAAAAGGGTTCATTGAGAAAGTGAGTAATGGCACAAATCTAGGAGGTAAGAAAAAGCCCTCTATGTACATGCTGATTGATGACTGGAAGGAGTATATAGACCCAATGTGCTCATAGTTGAGTACCTAGATGTCCGCCCCGGGTTTAAAAACGTGCAATAATGCCGGGATAAGAGTAAGCAGAAGTAACGGAATAGAAAGCTGCATGTAGTTCATATGATTCCGGAAGGAACTTGAAGAGTTCCATATAATTCATATAATTCGGGAATTATCCTTATATATCCTATCAATTTCATTACAGTTGTGGTTTGCCTGCCCGAAAGATCAGCAGGAGGTTTGCCAGATGGAAGTCATCTGTTCGGGCTGCGGGAGGATTTTTGTAAGGAGCCCCAGGCACCCGGACCAGTCTTATTGCTCCAGATCGGAATGCCAGAGGAAGAGGAAAGCCCGGTGGCAGAAGCAGAAGATGATCACTGATGAGCATTACCGCCTCAATCAGAAGACAAGCCAGGATAAATGGATCAGGAAGAACCCCGGCTACTGGAAGAGGTATCGGCAGAGTAAGCCTGAGCAAGCTCAGAGGAACCGCCTGATGCAAATGATAAGGAACAGGCAGAGGAGAAGTCCCCGGCTGATTGCAAAGATGGACGCGTCAGAAATGAGGAAGGCCCGTCCATATGGGCAGTTTTACCTGGTGCCAGTGATTGCAAAGATGGACGCATTAAAAGTTAACATCTATGGGATATCAGCGTCTTATCCGTGATTGCAAAGAAGGACTCTATAGTCTTTTTGTCCCCATGTACCTTATCTCTGGGAACAAGGAGGCGTCTCATGAAGAAGAAAGTGCTCGTCCCGGAGAAGGTAAGGAAGATTGAGGGAGGCTTCAGCTACATACCCCACCGGTTCATTACGGACGGATACCTCGAATCCCTGAATCAGAAAGAGCTGCTGCTTTACCTGTTCCTGGTGCTGGTTTCGGACCGGAACGGGTTATCATATTACAGCTACGACCGGATATGCACGACGCTGGAGATGGACATCGAAGAATACCTTACGGCAAGGGATTCCCTGATTAGGCAAAAGCTCATCGCCTTCGACGGTACGCTGTTCCAGGTGCTGGAGCTGCCCTCGATCCGGCATGAGAGTGAGGCCCGCCATGCTTGATCGGAGAATCGTGTTCGAGATCCACCGGCTGAAGAACCTTGGGCTGAAAAACATAAAGATAGCTCAGGATCTGGGTATCAACCGGGATACGGTGAGCCTGTACCTCAGGAAGCCCGAGAGACGCCCTGCCGTGAGGAAGAGATCCTCCAAGTTGGACCCGTTCAAGCCCTTTATTGACGGCATCCTGGAAGAACATGCCGGTGTGCCTGGAACAGTGATCTTTTTACGTCTGAGAGAGCGGGGTTATACCGGGGGTATCACCATCCTCACGGATTACCTCAGGAATAAGAAGAGGGAACCCTCCACACGCAAGGCGTTCATACGCTTCGAGTCCGATCCGGGCAGGCAGATGCAGATCGACTGGGGCCACTTCGGAGTGCTTGATTACGGGAATGCTAAGAGACGGCTTTCCGCCTTCGTCATAATCGAGTCATACTCCCGGATGATCTACGTAGAGTTTACCCACAGCCAGAAGCAGGCCCTTCTGCACCGGTGTCTTCTCAATGCCTTTACCTTCTTCGGGGGTACGCCCCAGGAGCTCCTGGTCGACAACATGATCTCGGCAGTAATCGAGAGGCAGGGGCCGCTGGTGAGGTTCAACGATGCCTTCCTGGACTTCCTTCGGCCGCTGAAGATAAACCCCGTAGCCTGCAACGTGAGGTCTCCTCAGGAGAAGGGCAAGGTGGAGAGGAGCATCGGTTACCTGCGGCAGAGCTTCTGGCCGCTCAGAGAGATCTCAAGCCTTGCAGATGCCAATGCCCAGGTAAGGCTGTGGCTTGATGAGGTCGCTAACGTGAGGGTGCACGGTGGCACCGGAGATAAGCCAGCGGAACGCTTCAAGGGCGTGAGGTTAAGGCCGCTGCCCGAGAACCTGCCCGACTGCTCCGAGACGCTCAGTGTGTTCGTGCATAAGGACTTCGCCGTGAGATTCGACGGCAACGACTATACGGTGCCGCCGTGGACAGTGGGCAGGAGAGTTCTCCTGAAGGCGGACAACGATGCGGTACGCATCTTCTTCAAGGACAAGGTAATAGCAACGCATCCACGATGCTGGGAGTACAAGAAGAGGATCGAGGCTCCGGCTCATGCCGAGCAGGTCAGGAGACTGCAGAAAAGGCTCTGGCGGGATCGGGATATAGCCCTGTTCGCCTCTATGGGAGATGAAGCCGCATCTTATCTTGAAGCACTGGCGGAAGCATCTCATCCGATCAAGAAGAACATATCGAGGCTGCTTGAGTTGAGGGATGAGTACGGGGTGGAATCATTGCTCTATGCGATCAGGAAGGCCCTGCAGTTCAAGGCATACGGTGCTGACTACATCGAGAACATCCTCTACCAGGAGATGACCCCGAAGAGGGTGCACCCGCCGGTGAAGCTGGGCAATGAAGAACTCAACAGGATACGGCTCAGCATGCCTTCACTCGCTGAGTATGATGCTTATGCGGTCAAGAGAGGTGGCTCATGATGGAAGATGTTATCCGGAAATGCAGAGAGTTGAAGCTCAAGGCGTGGGTGGAGGATCTTGAGCGGGTCATGGACGAGGCCTCCAAAAAGAACTCCCCGGTTCAGCGCATCATAGAACACCTTCTCGACCTGGAGATCGAGAAGAGGAGGAAGATCAGGATAGACACATGCTTCCGGTTCTCAAGGCTTGATGAGAAGCAGAGCATAGACCAGTTCGACTTCTCGTTCCATCCTTCCAGAAAAGCCAACAAGGCCAGAATCCTTAACCTTCTCGACCTGGAGTTCATCAGGGAGAGAAAAGACGTCATCCTCATCGGCAATCCCGGAGTGGGCAAGTCCTTCATCGCCAAGTGCCTGGCTTACGCCTCGACTCAGGCAGGCATAAAAACGCTGTTCGTATCCACCATGGAGATGATCAACCAGCTCATAGCGGCGGAGGGTGACAGGACCTTCCTGAAGAAGCTCCATTACTACCAGTCGTTCGACCTGCTGGTCTGCGACGAGATAGGCTATCTCCCCCTCGGGTCCCAGGGTTCCAACTTCTTCTTCCAGGTCATAAGCGCCCGCCATCAGAAGAAGTCCACACTCATCACCACGAATCTGCCGTTTGCCGAGTGGGGGAACGTATTCGACAACACCACGGTCGCCACGGCTATTGCCGACAGGCTGGTACATAACTCCGAAATCATCATATTCGAGGGGCCAAGCTATCGAAAAAGAGACAGGAAAGAACAGAAGAAACCTGAATAGGCCAGAAGGCATAAAGCTCGAAAGCCGTATTACAGAACGGCTTGAAAACCGGCCTGGCCGATCAAGTGCGGGTTCAGACATTCCCCGCTGTGCATCTTTATGCCCATCGCAACTGCCTGCCGATTTTTATCCCGGTATACTTGCCGGTTTTTAGACCGGCGCAGACATACCTAGATATATTACTTAATTATAATTATTAAAGATATCTTAAGATATATCTAGATACCCATATTTGAGTAAAATAAATTTGGCATCAATAGTTAAACACATCAACCCCCACTGCTGCCCTATGATTACATTGACTATCGGGCCGTCTTGTTGCGGCCCTCTCTACTACTGGATATGTAACCAGCAGGGGAGAGAGTGAGGATCATACTTATGACAATGTTCGGAAATGTTCGGAGTGTTCGATCTTGTTCGGATTTTGTTCGGATTTTGTTCGGAACGCATACATAACATAATATTCAAGCAGATTATGAGATTCACCTTATAAATTCAAGTAGTTCTTAAAGTTCCATCATTCCTTGATGGAAATCGATGAAACACTGATTCGAGTAGAAACGAAAACTTCACCCAGCGCAGCCCCCTGCTGCCATAGACGGAGGAATTGCTAACCTTGCAAACTGAGTCCACATGCAGATCTGGGAGCATTAATGCTGCTCAAGCATTGATGTTTTCTCAGACAGAGTATACCGTTCCCTCAAAAAGGTTCAGGGGGGAGTGTATGCTGGGGACTATTTTTCAACGCAAGGATTGCAATCCACCGTTTTTTGTTGTTCGCTGGCCTTGGCAGGGGAAGCGGCACAACGTCAATTACCGTAATGGTAAGAAGATGTATATCCGTGATCATGCTGTCATGCTCCTGGGGGAAATGAGATCCGAGGTTGATCGTGGGACATTCAGTCTCGATAAATTCCTACGCAGTTCAGGCAATGTCACAGTCTTCCTTCAAGATTGGATTGAGCAGTGTCAGCACAACTGGGGGAAAGGTACACTGATGGGGTATAATTCAATGATTCGGGTTCATCTTAATCCGTTCTTTGAGAAGAACCCCATATTATTGCATGAGATAAAGCCTCATCATATCCAGAAGTTAAGGGCAGAAATCAGGAAGCCCAGGACGGATAAAGAGGGCAATCCACTTAAGCCCATCACTCCCAAGGGTGAGAAGAACATAGTTGATTGTCTCGGTGCAGCCCTCCGATATGCTTATGACAATGAGCTCATTGACCGTATGCCCAAGATGCCCACCACGGATGATTACGGTATACAAGATCCTGGGCCAAAGTTCATCACCTTGGATCGTCAACGCAAGGTCATAGAGGCAATCCCAGCGCAGCACAGACCTATATACTATTGGTTGGCATATCACATGAGGAGACCCTCAGAGGGCATGGTATTGAAGCTCGTCGATTGGCAGGAAGATAGGCTTTCATTCCTGATTCGCCGGGGCATGTCTGGTGGTGTGGAAGTAGAGCACACCAAGACCAAGGACATTTTTGAATGCCCTTGCCGTGATGAGTTCCTTCCCATCTTGAGGAACCTCACAACTGCTTACCCGTTATCCCCTTACGTGTTCACATGTCGGGAGAGCCGTCATAAGGACAAGCGGTATACGAAAGAGATACTTAACAGATTATGGAATGAAGCTCGGGACTCGGTAGGCGAGACCGTAGAGCTATATGAGGGAACCAAACATTCCACTATGCAGAGCTATCTCGATGATGGGTATGATTATACCCAGGTGATGGAGATCTCCGGCCACAAAACATTGAAGGCTGTTCAGAGATATGCCCATTCCAGATTGGAAAGGAAGCGTGATCTACTCAATAGGAAGGTAGTGGAGCTACGGAACTCTCACGGAACTGTAAAAGCCCCGTAACCCCTTGAAATTACTATGGGCCGCGTAGGATTTGAACCTACGACTTCTACCGTGTGAAGGTAGCGCTCTCCCCCTGAGCTAGCGGCCCGAGCCAATGCGAAAATCTATACAGTCCGGTCTGATACCTGTCAAGATGAAAACAAGCCCCGATGACTAAGGAATGAGGCATTTCCAGCAGGTTCAGGATGGGTCTTTAATGACTTTAAGGAACTGATGCCTAACACAAAAGAGAAACTCATTACTCCATGGGTATGGAAAAGAAGAAAACCGATCCCTGGCCAAGCTTGGATCTAACCCAGATGTCACCACCCATTACGGCCAAGGCCTTTTTTACGATGGCAAGCCCGATGCCTGTGCCCTCCACATGGTTGTCCGATGCCCGGTAAAAGATGTCGAAGATATTGTTTGTATGTTCTTCGGATATCCCTGATCCATTATCCTTTACGGAAAAGATATGCATCTTGCTCTGAGGCTGGTACCCGATAAGGATCTCCAGATCCCTGCCGGGATGCGAATATTTTATGGCATTCGAAATGAGGTTGCTGAACACCTGTATCACCCGGATCTTGTCCGCTTTTACGCAAGGCATGTTGTTTTCAATAACAATAGTCCCGTTTTTTTCATCAAGCTGGTTGGTCACTTCCATGATGATGTCATCGATGATCTCTTTGATGGGAAACTCTTCTTTCTTGAGTCTAAGGTTTTCAACTGCAGAGAGCGTGAGAAGATTCGTGACAAAGGACTCCATGTGTTTACCGCTTTCGTGGATTGCCTCGATGTATTGGATTTCCTTTTCGGATAGTTTCTTCAATCCGGTCTTTATGAACCGCTCACAGAAGCCGTTAATGGCGATAATGGGGTTCTTCAGGTCATGCGATACGGTCGATACCAGGGTCCTGAGCTCCTCATTACGCTGGCGGATGAGGTTGAGGGCATCCTTTAGTTCCTCAGTGGTCTTGGATATCTCCTGGAACAGCAGGATATTCTCCATGACCGTTCCCATATGCACCCCGATGGTGATGAGCAGCCGCTCATCCTCGGGCGATATGGTGCGCTGACCGAAGGACCCGATATTCATAACACCGATGAGCCTGGTTCTTGACTGCAGGGGGATGGATGCAAACGATCTTATGCCCTGTTTCTTGAAGGCAATGGAGCTGATGCGCGGATCTAAAGAGGCATTCTCAATAATCATGGGTGTGCCGCTCTGGGCGACCCTTCCGGCAATGCCCTCACCAATCTTGATCTCCTTTACGGTCTGTATTACCTCATCGGGGATGCCGTATGAATATACACACCGCATGGCCTTTTTCTTTTCATCGAGGAGATAGACCCACCCTGCCTCGATGTTCATGATCTGCAGGATCTGGACAAGGGTGTTCTGAAGCACTTCTTCGAGATCTACGGAGGAAGAGAGTGTCTTGGATATGCTATTGACGGCAGAGAGGTCCTGGTTCTGACGAAGGAGCCTCTTCTGCAGTAGTACCTTTTCAGTCACATCACGGAGCATGGCAATGGAGGTGCCGGGCCTGTCTTCTATAAAGTGGAAATTGCCCTCAAGTATCTTCTGGCCTCCTTTGGTGTTTATTACTATTTGGGTAAAAAATTGTTTGGCGAATTTCTTCCGTAAGTTTGCAAGGTCATTCTTCCCTTTATCATCCACAAAATCAAAAATAGCCTTGCCAAGGATATCATCCTGGCCAGCCTCCATAATGGTGGTGAATGCAGGATTTGCAAAGGTGATGAAACCGTGGTTCAGTATAAGGATGGCATCAGGTGCATCTTCTATAAGCTTGCTGTATCTGCCTTCACGGGCCAAGCTCCCGCTTACGAAATCGCCGAGAAGCACAAAGAGGGAGTTCAGCCTGTATCCGGTGATGTTGATGAACCCTGATACCCGCACCCTCGGCGAGCTCAAGGTCTCTACAATGAGCGAGAAGGGTTTGTTTGTTTCAATGAGCCTCTTGAGCTTAGCCTCAAGCCTGTCATCAACAAGGAATTTGTGAAAGAGTTCATACAGCGATTTGCCTACAAAAGGCAGTTCCGAGGGTTCAATATTTGACTCTAAGAGCTTGTTTATGAAAATAACCGTTCCGCTTGTGTCAAAGGCGCATACGGCCAATGGAGCTGTATCGAAGACGGCCTTTACCTGGTCATAATGTTTATTCATGTCGTTTCTTCTATATCCAGGTATTCGCCGGGGTTAAGAATGCGGACATCACACGAACACAGTCCGGCGAATTTTTCGGCATCTTTTCTGGAACCTACAATGTCGCCATAGTGGATGGGGATGGCATATACGGTCTTGATGTCTTTGATGGCATCGCCCGCTTCCTTCGCATCCATGGTATAGGTGCCCCCCACCGGTATAAAGGCGGCATCCACGACAAGGCCCTTCATCTCCGGGATCCTATCCGTATCTCCTGTATGATAGATCTTAATTCCACCGACTGTTACAATATACCCTACCCAGCCATTGGTCTTGGGATGGAAGGCCTTTCCCAGATTATATGCAGGCATTGCCAGTATGGATACATCTTTGATATTCATGTTGTTACCCGGTGTTATACGATCGGTAACCAGCGGGGCTGACATGGGTGCTACGACACGCGTTGAGGCGTTTGAGACTGCCTTTATATCGGCCTGGGAATAATGATCATGATGATCGTGGGTGAGCAGTATGATATCCGCGCGCTGAGCAGGGTTGTCGATTTTCCAGGGATCGATGTAAATAGTTGTGGCGGCGCTTGTTATCTTAACACTTGCATGACCAAGCCAAGTTAACCGTACGGTCATTGAGCTCCTTCCAAAAAGGTTGAAACAATCAAAATATTCATTCGCAACCTTTTACATAATACAAAAGCTTATCGTACGTTTCAATGGGTATTTCCGAATTTACCAGTAACAAGTCTTTCTCAAAACGCCCCCAGTTGGCACGGTGTAACCTTAATGCCCAATGCATCAGCAGCATTTCCTGCCTCTGTCCGTATGATGCCCTTTGAATCTGCAATCTCCCAGAGCCTGGCACAGGAGATCCTTCCATCAGTAACATGTGCCTTGATAAGATCAAGCACTTCCTGGCCCACCTCTACCTTCCGGCCCGTGATTTTGTACTCTGACTTCCCTTTTCTGCCATAACCGAACAGGCCGAGTTGGCACTGATACAACCGGGCGCCGGTTTCGGTTGCTACTCTGCCCACCTCAATGGGGTCAAGGTTGAGATAGGCGGAGATGTAGTGCGCTACGGCACAGGGGAGTTTGCTCTGTTCAGGATATATGGCTATCATTTCCCTGATCTTTTCAGATGGCATAGGTAACCTCCTTATCTGTTGGAAAATGTATTTAAAGCACCCATAGCCTTTGCAGCCTTCTCGGGTGAATCAAAGGTGGGGATGCATTTTGTATGAAGGGTATTGATACAGTTGTCTTCATTTCCGAAAAAGGAAGAGATGAGAAGGGGCTTCCCGTAACGCTCCGGCATGGATACAAGTTCTTCCAGATCGACCTTCATTGCCCCAATGAGCTCTTCCTTGGATACGTCCACAAAATTACTGATCGCAGGATAGAGAAGTTCAAAGAATCCCGTGTCCATGATTCCGTGAATAATAATGCCATCCACCTCATCCGATTCGAAGAGTAACCTTGGAATATCTACGGACAATGCCTTCATATCTGTATGAAAGGTAAGGTCAACAGGGTTGCGGGCGCTTCCATGGGAAGGAAGGTATTTTGAGATCCTTTCCTGCAGGTTGGTGGAGAACTCAGGCACTTCAAGCCCTACACGGTTACAGGTGGTTGCAATGCCTGTCCCGGGACCGCCGGAATTCGTAAGCACGGCAATTCGCCTGCCTTTGAGTCTCGGTTGGGTGGCCAGTGCCCAGCCGATCTTGTACACGTCTTCTATGCTCTCCACACTGATAATACCGGCCTGTTTAAATAAGGCTTCATATAAGTGTCCGGGGCCGGACATGGCGCCTGTATGGCTCGATCCGGAGCGCGCACCCGCCTCGGTACCACCCACATATTGAGCTATGATAGGCTTGACCCTGCTCACATTTCTGGCCACCTCAAGGAACCGGGATACATCCTTTATCCCTTCGATATAAAGACCTATGGCCTTTGTTGTCTCGTCCTGACCCAGGTATTCAAGACAGTCGATGATAGTGATGTCCGCCTCGTTTCCCACACTGATGGCCTTACTCATGACAATGCCGTTTTTATGCAGATATGAGACTACCTGGGCTATGTAGGTGCCGCTCTGGGAAGCAAGACCGAGCTTGCCGTTATAATCCTGGATAGGGCCGACGGTTATATTCATCGGCAGGTGGGTATTGACGATACCGAGACAGTTGGGACCGAGAAAGCGTATGCCGTATTGCCTTGCCTTTTCTATTAATACCTTCTCCAGCGCCTTTCCCTCCTCGCCGGTCTCCCTGAAACCTGCAGTAACAATGATTATGTGCCTTGTACCAAGCCTTCCAAAATCTTCAACCATTTCAGGAATGAGGCGTGTAGGAACGATAAGCACGGCAACATCCGGGGCAAAAGGGAGATCTGATATCCGTTGGTAAGCCTTTTTACCGAGCACGGTCTTCTCTTTGGGATGGATCGGCAGTATCTCTCCAGGAAAGCCATTTGTGATGAGGTTCAGACACTGGATAGTGCCCATGGTAGTGAAGGTATTGCTTGCGCCTGCAATGGCTATAGTAGCGGGGTTCATGAGTTTCTCAATTGGATTGCCTGCCATTCATCCTCCAAATTCCGGCCCTGATGAGGGTTCCCATGCATGTCTGTGCCGTAATGTGCCACGTCTAAATCTGTTACCATAAATTTTCAGATAAAAATATCAACCAATGTTGTAACACCCCTTATGAAAAAGCGATTCCGGCCGATGAGAAAGATGTTGGAAGCAGTGTACTTCAAGGATGAAGGGCTGGACATGGGAATTGAATCGAGCATAACAATGAATTCACATCAGATACGCAGGTTTTTGTGCGTGTTTCTCCTTTCTCTCATTGGTTTTTTCTCCATCATGGGGATCTTCAGCTACATCGACCCATACCCCTTAAAAGACTGGATCCACCTAAGGATTATGCTCCAGAAGGTTGGGGTTAAAGGTGCATTGCTCTTCATCTTCTGTGTTTCCATAATGCCGTTAGCTGCACCCCTAAGCCTGCTTGTCATGGCAGGGTCATCGGTTTATGGGGCGCCACTCGGTATGGCGCTTTCGTATGTCGGCTGCCTGATCAATGCAAATCTTGTATTTTTCCTGGTGAAGACCCTTGGTGTGGAGACAGCCTGGGGGCATGGGAAAAAGACATGCCGGGTAAAGAACGCTATCAGGAGAAACGGCTACTCCATCGTGTTGATACTCCAGATCCTTACTATCCTCCCCTTTACTGCGATAAACTTTACTGCCGCAGCGTCGGGTGTGTGCTGGCGGGATTTCATGAAGGCAACTATCTTCGGTATAGTACCGGGCATAGCCATCTTTTCACTGCTGGGGCACATGGTCCTTACCCAGTTCTTTACCCCGAGGTTCTACTTTTCATTCATTTGTGCAGCAGTATTCATGATCACCCTGGTAGCACTCATTAAGAAGAACACCCAGCTCAGAAAAAAAACCGTTGTGCAGATAGTCAAAGAAGAGCTTGTTTGAAAAGTGAGGATCGTAGTCTAATATCCCTTTGCGCGGATGGTGAAGTCCCTGGCCGAATACCCTTATTGATAATTCCTTATTTATCCGTAAGGGAATAACCCCCTGCATCAGGAAAAAGCCGCCTTTTTTTGCCAAGGCAAGGCCCATGATCTTATTCTCTCCGATCACAAGCTCAGTTGGAGTCGGCCGTGCAAAGCATATTGAAGAGAAGGCGTGGTTACCGCCTTTTATTTCTGTCTCGATGCCGCAACCGTGAAAGGCTCCTTTGAACACGCGTGAAATTATTTCTGAACAAGCAGGGATACTCCCGGCAAGAGCCCCGGTCGCCTTTGAGCATATGCTGAAGGTAATGTCGTCGTAATGCAGCACAGCCCCCCCGCCAGTGGGCCTTCGTATTACGGGGATATTAAGACTGGTGTCATGAACAGTGAAGTGTTTCTGGTGAAAACCGCACGTCAGGGCAGGCTCAGCCCAGTTATAAATGCGTAAAGCCCCTTTGATTTTTCCGCGTCTGAGTGTCTCGAAGAGTTCGAGGTCTCTTTCCATAGTATGCAGGGCAGGGCATCTTCCATCGTGTAGGAGCTGCCATGTGTTCATAACTCCTCAATAATGAAGAGCTGATCACCATATCCTACCCGTTCACCGTCACGTTTTAGTATGGCTGCAACAATCCCGTCAACATGGGACTCAATCTCATTCATGAGTTTCATGGCCTCGATAACACACAAGGCTTGGTTTTTAGCTACCCGGTCACCCACCTGTACATACGGGGATGTCTCCGGCGATGGGGACCTGTAGAACGTACCCACCAGGGGCGAAGTCACGGTAACAGTGTGTTTTTCCTTCATGCCTATGCCGGTGCGGTCATTGTCTTGATGCCGTGAAGGGGTTGCTTCATACTGACTGGATCTCCGGATAATATGGATACGCTCAGGTGTCCAATCCAACTCTACTACGTCGGTATCCTTTATGAGTTCAATGAGATCCTTGACATTTTTAATGTTCATTCAGCTTACTCTCTCAATATAGTTCCCTGTCCTGGTGTCCACCTTGACCACTTCACCAGTGCTGACGAACAGGGGGACTTGAATGGTTGCACCGGTCTCCAGTTTGGCAGGCTTCGATCCTCCGGAGGCGGTATTACCTTTCAGGCCCGGGTCGGTTTCCACAATCTCAAGATTGAGAAACATGGGGAGCTCGATGCCGATGGCCTTGCCATTGTGGAGGAGAACCTCCACCTCAACGTTCTCCTTGAGATAACCGAGCGCCTCCTCCATTTGATCTTCCGTGAGCGTCATCTGTTCATAGGTCTGGGTGTCCATGAAACAGTATCCCGTTTCATCCTGGTAAAGAAAAGACATCTTCTTTTCTTCCAGGTCAGGGACATCCACCTTTTCACCGGAGCGGAAGGTTTTGTCCAAGACATTGCCCGTAATCAGGCTTTTCATCTTGGTCCTTACAAAAGCCCCGCCCTTGCCGGGCTTCACGTGCTGAAAATCCACTATGGTAAAGGGTTCACCATCGATCTCAATCTTCAGGTTCTTCCTGAACTGTGCTGTTGAATACTGCATGTATCCTCACCTCTAGCTGATATTTCTCATGGTTTCCTTATCAAGATTTGTAAGAAGCTTGCAAGAATTATCTGTTATCAGTGCCATATCTTCCAGTCTGATGCCGAACCGGCCTGGTATATATACACCGGGCTCGATGGTGATGACCATACCTTTCTCCAGTATATCTTCAGACAGTGGTGATACTGAAGGGGCCTCATGGACCTCCATGCCCACCCCATGACCGAGCCCGTGGCCGAAAAAGGCACCCAGCCCGTGTGTGCCAAGGTAATCACGCGCTATCCGGTCGAGGTCCAATGCCTTAACACCGGACGTCAGTGCCTTGATGGAGCGGGCCTGTGCCTCTTTCACCCTCATGTATGATTCTTGAAAGTCTCCTTCAATGTTTCCGGTAGTTACCGTGATTGTCTGGTCCGAGCAATAGCCCTTATAGACACATCCAAAGTCGATTATTACCACTTCATTCTTGCCGATAACCTTATCTGAGGCAGCGCCATGGGGCATAGCAGAGCGTGGCCCAGAGGCAATGATGAGCTCAAACGAGGAAGCGCTCGCACCACGGGTCTTCATCTCCCCTTCAAGGTCAAGGGCCACATCGAGTTCCTTGCGCCCGATAATTCCCTTGGCAAGTACGGATTGCAAGGCCGTTTCCGAAATACGGGCAGCCTTCATAATACTATCAACCTCTGCGGCATCCTTTATGGCGCGCAGTGTCTTGAGCTGTCCGCCCAGGGGTGTCATTTCGATGCCCTTGTAGAGATCCTTCATTTTAATAAAGCTATCGACGTCCAATATGTTTGACTCGACCCCCAAGGTCTTCACACCCTCTTCCTGCAGGATTGCATGTATGCCTTCCCATCGCCTGGTAATCTCATGGACTTGAGCCTGGGTTTCCTGCCGTGCCTGGAGGGTGTTTCGTGAATCCACGAACAGGAAATCCTTGTATTCAGTATAAACATACACGGCATCCGAGCCGGAATAACCACTCAGGTAGGTGATGCTGGGCCGGGACAACAGCAGGATGGCATCCAGGCCCTTGAGATAGTGGCGGGCCCTACTGAGCCTGCTTTCCATAGAGCCCCCATATAGCCTCAACAGCAAGCTCATAGCCAAGAGGACCAAATCCCGATATACTGCCTGCTGCTATGTCGGAAAATAAATTGATCTGGCGGAATTGCTCCCTGGCCGCAACCTTGCTCAAATGCACCTCAATGAAAGGGAGACTTACCGCAAGCAGGGCGTCCCGTAAGGCCACCGAGGTATGGGTGTATCCACCCGGATTGAGTATGAACCCATGTATGCCCGATGCCGGGGCCTTATGGACCTTATCGATAAGATCACCTTCATGGTTGGATTGGAAAAAATCCACTTCAACCCCAACGGTAAAGGCCTTACGCCTGATGAGACCTTCAATGTCATCAAGCGTCGTGGTGCCGTAGATGGATGTTTCCCTGCGGCCAAGCATATTCAGATTGGGTCCGTTGATTACCATAATCTTCATTTCTTCAACCTCTCAAGCCAGCCATGCAGGGTTTTCATAATAAAGAGGTCCTGTGCGTTACCGGCTTCCTGCTGGGCTGTATCATCAAGTCCGGAAATTTTATCAACCTGAGCATAGATATCAAGTGCCTGCTCATAATGTCCCTGTTGAGCGTAAATCTTGGCAAGTTCAATGGAAGGCTCATTCATGAGCATCTCAGGGACCTCTTGTCGCTCAAGCAGGTCCCGGGCCTCATCATCTTCAGGATGAAATGCAAGGTATTTTTGGAGGTATGCCTTGGCCTGTAGGACATCTTCTTTCTGATTATAGATAAGGGCAAGATAGTAGAATGACTTTATTAAACCTTCGGCTTGATCTGCAATCTTACCTAAGACGTCCAGGGCCTCACCTTCTCTGCCGATCTTGAACAGGGAAATCCCTAGCAGAAGCCTGTCTTCAGGATTTCTACGGTATTTGGCTGCCCGGACAACGTCCAGAAACCTGCCCTCTTCAAAGGCTATCTTCACATTCTCTGACAAACCGGCCATAAGCACCTAATATTTGAGAACCAGTAAGCTTTTTAACGGTAGCATCACCGATTGATGGAGTCAATACAAAGTGAATCCCATCCTGCCCTGCTTTTTTGTCCATAGCAATGGCACTGCTTATCTCATCTGCTTGAGGATATTGAAGTTCTTGAAGAGAATAGGTCCATTTTTTAATCAGCCGGAATATCCTTTCCATGTCCTTGACCTCTATAAGGCCTAGCTCACGTGATAACCAGGAGGCAAAAAACATCCCCGCAGCCACGGCCCTGCCATGGCTTGCTTTATAGTTCCGGGAAAGCTCGATTGCATGTCCTAAGGTATGGCCGAAGTTGAGTATCCTCCGCAGACCCCCTTCCCTTTCATCCCGGCTTACAACAAATGCCTTATCGCGCGCACATAAAGCCACGATCTTCTCATAATCAGGGGTATGAGTGGATTCAAGCTCATCAAAGAGATCCTTATCCATGATAATGCCGTATTTAATGACCTCGGCCATGGCATCTTGTATATGAGCAGGTTCCAACGTAGAAAGAAATTCTATATCGCTGAGCACGAAAAGGGGCTGATGAAAGGTGCCTACAAGGTTCTTGCCATGCTTGACGTCAATGGCGGTCTTGCCGCCGATACTCGAATCCACCTGGGCCAGCAGTGTGGTGGGGATCTGCACTACCGGGATGCCACGCATGTAGATACTCGACGCAAAGGCCGCCAAGTCACCGGTAACACCGCCTCCCACGGCAAGGCAAAGCCATTGCCTGTTTGCCTGGGCTGTGAACATCTCGTCCAATACCTTCATCAGGGAGGAAAATGACTTTGACGACTCGCCGGATGGTATTGTTATGATGTGGTGTTTCAATCCTGCAAGCGAAGAACGGATAAGCTTGCCATAGTGTATGAAGACTTGTTCATCTGCGAGCACCAAGACGCCCTCGGGATGGATGTGACGGGAAATATATTTCCGGAGGTCTTTGAAGATGCCCCGGCCGATGTAAATGGGATAAGGGTTTGCCAAGGCAAGGACTGCAACGGGTTCTATGGATGAGCTTGTCAGGCTGAAGATTTCCTGCACAACTTCCTGGGCAGTCCTTCCATCCGTGTCTTTTATGATATCGGCATCTTCATAGGCGGGGGTCCTCTCAAGGAGAAGACTTCGCGCTTGCTCGTTCCACAATGGCCTTCCGGTATCTTCCGGGACCCGTTCCGCGAGAGTTTCAAAGGTAGAACGGAGATAAATGATATGGCCGCAGGCCTTCATAAGTGCCCTGTTCACAGGATTTACCGGGAGTCCGCCCCCGGTTGCCACAACTGCGTTATGATCCTTGCCGGCAACATCGATCAGGGCCTCGCGCTCGAGGATTCTGAACACAGCCTCGCCTGCACATGCAAAGATCTCGCCCACAGTACTACATGCCTTTGTGCTGACATGCTCGTCGAGATCGATGAATGGACGGCCGAGAAGTTCGGCGAGTCTTCTGCCTACGGTAGTCTTGCCTGAACCCATAAAGCCGGTGAGGAAGATCATAGGCCCTCCCAAAACTTCCTGTGTCTGTCAAACGCCTTCTTTAGCTCATCCATGTTGGGCTGGTTATAGCTCTCGATGATGGCGCAAGACACTGCAATAATAGCCATGGCCTCTCCTACCACAGATGCTGCAGGAACAGCGCACACGTCCGCACGTTCGTAGCTTGCCTGAACTGCCATACCGGTGCGCATGTCAAAGGTTGGCATACCTTTTTTGAGGGTGGGGATCGGCTTCATTGTGCATGTTATTACCACTGGTTCACCGTTGGTTACCCCTCCCTCCAGGCCGCCTGCGTTGTTGGATGACCTGGTCTTGGGCCGTGTGGGCAGGATGGGGTCATGAACCTTGGAGCCCGGCATTTCGCCGCACGCGATACCAGCACCGATCTGGACGGCCTTTATGGCCGGGATGGACATGAGATGCATGGACAGCAGGGCATCCAAACGCTGTTCCCATTGCGTGTAAGAACCGATACCGGCTGGCAGGCCTTTAATCACAACCACGAATTCACCACCAATTGAGTCACCTGCTGAAGCTATCTGGTCGATGATATGCTCCATGTCCAGTGTAGACTTCTCATCGGGGCAGAATACGCTGGAGCTATCCCTCTTCAGCTGGTCGAAGGGACCATCATAGGTCGATGCACCGATCCTTCTCACCCATGAAGAGGCATTGATATCAAGGCAGGAAAGGAAAGAACGCAAGAGCCCCCCTGCTGCTACCCTTCCGGCGGTTTCACGGGCGCTGGAGCGCTCGAGCACATTCCTCAGATCCGTGTGCCTGAACCTGGCGGCACCTGCAAGATCTGCATGACCTGGCCTGGGTGTATGGAGTTCCCTTCCGGGGATTATCTCCCATGGGTCCATGTATTCCTTCCAATCTTCAAAATCCCTGTTCCAGACAGCTATGAGCACCGGGCTTCCCAATGTGACCCCACCTCTGATGCCTGACAGCACATCCACCATGTCCAGTTCGATAGACATGCGTGGGCCCCTGCCATATCCCTTCTGGCGCCTAGCAAGATCGGCATTTATAGTGCCCCTGTCCACCCTAAGCCCTGCCGGCAACCCGTCAAGGAAGCAAAAGACACCCCTGCCGTGGGATTCACCTGCTGTATAAAAATGGAGCATGAAACCTCCGGACCAATTTCAATTGGATGCGATTATCGTGGATGAAGGCAGGGTTTGTCAACAGAGCTTAAAAGACAGGCTATCAGCAGTCGGCTGTCAGCTACCTGAAAAAGCTGAATGCTGATTGCTGATAGCCGAATGCCATGAGAGAAGGGGCTAGAAACTGATTTTTGCCGCAAACCGGTATGTTCTCCCTGAAACGGGATACCAGGCGTTCCCGAAAGATGATTTGTATACATACTCGGGTGACCGGTCATCCAGAAGATTGTCCACCTTGAAGGAGATCGTGGCATCCTTGCTCACATCGAGCAAGGCCCCGGCATTCACAAGATAACGGTTATCCGTGCGCTCTGTGTTGGCACTGTCCTCGTATGAGCCTTGACGGAACTGATACGAAAGAGAAAACGTTGCATTTCTACCTGCAATTTCCGGCAGGTAATCCGCCTGGATATTGAGCACTTGAGGGGGATCCTCTTCCAGGTGGTTCCCTTTGTATGGGCCGCTTTCATAGGTATTGCGGCTTAGGATATAATTAGTCGAAAATTTAACCATGCTTGTGGGTGCAACCCATGCATTTGTCTCGATGCCGGAAGACCCGGCCTTATCGACGTTTATATACGTAAATGTGTCGGCTGTCGGGTAATCCGTCTTGATGAGGTCGCGATAGGTGGTGAGGAAATAATCGACACTGAAGCCATAGGTATTCATGGAAATGTAGGGACCGATGTCCCAGTTGAATGAATGTTCGGGCTTGAGGTCCGGATTGGCAATGAAGGTGCTGCCCGGGTATGAAGGGGAGTAAAGCTTGCCCATGTCGGGCACAAGATATCCGGTGCCTGCATTGGTCTTGAGCTGGACATGGTCGATCACCTTCCATGCAGCGCCTGCATGATATGACCACTGGCCATTGAAATCCGTGTTATTGTCATATCTTCCCGTTAACTCCAGAAAAACCGGCTGAAGGTCCATACCGGCTGATAAGGAACCGGTTCCGGTGGAACGTGAGTGTACCCCGTAATCGTCGCTGCTCATTCTCTCATTGAGATATTCCGCACCCGGGGTCAGTGTAACCAACCCGATCTTCCGGGAATAAGAGACTGAAAGATCCTTGTTGGACAGTATTGTCGTGTTATCACCCGAAGAGGGTCTCTCGTTATGGATCCTGTCGGTCAAGATCCATGCGCGGGCATTGAACGTTTGATCCTGGGTAAAAGCCTTTTTGGTTTCAAGAAGGATCGTGTTCTGGATAGTATCTGTCCTGTCATTGGGCGTAATGTAGCCGGGCTCGATCCCAGGAGACCCCTCTGTCTGGTCGATGAAGTTGCCCGTTACGGAACTCTGCCAGCCCTTTGCATCAAAGACGGCCTTGATGAGGCCCGTGGTGTTTTCAATGTCGTTGTTTTCCCGACGGGTCCATGTGCCGTCATCTTTTTTGTAACGGAAGTCATTGTCTGCAAAGGCATGGGTAAGGTTTGCCAGGATACCCACCTGGCCTTCATGGGTGCTTACATGTCCGTGGTAGAGGCCGTAGTTATAGGTCCCCTGTGAAGAGTATAGATTGTATTCATCAATGGGAGATGGGTTTTCTGTAACGAGGTTGATGACCCCCCCCATGGCCGAGTTGCCGAAGGCTGCGCTGTCACTGCCTTTGATAATCTCGACCCGGTCCATGTCGGGAAGCATATACTCAGAGAGGTCTACCATATCCCCGGTCACCGGGTTGAGCGGTATGCCGTCAAGGGTGATGAGGGTCTGCCGATAGCTGGAACCACGGAGTGATACCGGTGATGTTGTGGCCCCGCCATAGTCACTGAGGTCAACGGATGATGCCTTGCGAAGTGCCTCGCTCGTATCGATGAGGCCTGTGGATTCGGGCCCCGGGATCACGATGTCGGAAAATGACGTGGGGGCCTTTTTCGTAACCGAATCCGTGGACGGACTTTCCATCGTGGGGGTGACAACGATAAGGATCTCTGAAGCTGCCTGGATGGTGCTGTTCGTTAATGCCAGGAGAATGAGGAGTGAAGCAAGGAGCCATAATACTTTGTGATGGTCCATTTGGACACCTCCATGGAATATTCCCTTGGAGTCTCCACCCAGGCACGCAGGTGTAGTCCGGACCACGGATAGGTCTTCTGGCTTACGGATCATTATGGCGGCCTTGCCTTCCCGCATTTGCAGTGGCATTTTAGCGGCCTGCCCTCCCCGTTCACAGCGGCGGCCCCACCCCGGAATTTCACCGGGTTCCCTTGAATCCGCAGCAGGGTTTGCAATAAATATCAGGTGGTATATGAACTGTCAATATGGCGTTTAAAATTGTAGGAGCGCCTTTAGGCGCGATGGATCATCGCGCCTAAAGGCGCTCCTACAATTTCTCTCTTGCCTTTTTGGGAATATTCTGTCATATATAGAGTATGATTACCGTATCAGCACACATCTTTTTCGGCTATTATTTTTGGTTTAGGACGTGGCCGCCTGTGGGCTGAGCTGTTCGTAAACGAACGCAAAGGCTGTGGGTGGTCACCTTCCCACGGCCTTTTCATTTGTGGCCTTAAGGAAGTGAACACACACGGCACATAAAAGTAAAGGAGGCTAGTGTGATCATTTCTATGAAAAAAATTGCCACTCAAGAACAGATCGACCATGTCAAGACCCTTATCGAGTCCTTCGGATACCGGGTTCACGAGAGCATAGGGTCGGAAAGGGTTGTCTTTGGGGCTATCGGCGACGAGAGAGGGAAGGAGAGACTCACATGCCTTGAGGCCCAGCCTGGGGTTGAAAAGGTTATCCGCATACTCACCCCGTACAAGCTCGCTTCCCGCGAAACCAAACCGGAGTCAACCATTGTCGACATCGGGATGGGCGTAAAGGTGGGCAACCGCCGCATTACCATCTTTGCAGGACCATGCGCTGTAGAATCAAGGGAACAGATTATGGAAGTGGCGAAGACCATCAAGGAAAGCGGCGGTCATATATTAAGGGGCGGTGCCTTCAAGCCGCGGACGTCGCCCTACGCCTTCCAGGGTTTGAAGAATGACGGCCTTTTACTCTTGTCACAGGCAAGGCAAGAATACGGGATCCCGGTTGTGACCGAGGTCATGGACATTGCAAGCATCGAGGTTATCCTGGAGAACGCCGACTGCCTTCAGATCGGCGCCAGAAACATCCAGAATTTCCAACTCCTCAAGGAAGTGGGCAAGATAAACAAGCCGGTATTGCTCAAACGGGGCATGTCCACAACCATAGAAGAGTTCCTCATGTCAGCCGAATACGTGCTGGCCGGCGGCAACAGCCAGGTTATCCTCTGCGAGCGCGGAATCCGTACCTTTGAGACAGCAACACGCAATACACTTGATCTCTCCGCCGTGCCTGTACTGAAGGAAAAGACCCATTTGCCTGTCATCGTAGACCCATCACACGGTACAGGACATGCCCGCTACGTGGAGGCCATGTCGTATGCCGCTATCGCCGCAGGTGCTGACGGGCTCATGATCGAGGTCCATCCGAAACCCGAAGAGGCCCTGTCCGACGGTCCCCAGTCCTTACGGCCCCAAGAGTTCAAGAAGGTCATGGATGGCATCAAGCGCATTGCACAGGCTGTGGGCAGGGATGTATGACAGGCTTGCTATTTGCCGGGTGAATAACTACTATAGTAATTACTATGGCATATTTCATGCCCCAACATAGAAACACCCTGAGGTATGGATCGATCCTTGCGGAAGGTATTGTCCACAAGGAATTGGATTGGAATGTTGCAGGGGTGTACGACATCCAAACCCTGGCAGAGTCCCTGGCGCAAAAGGCGAAAGGCGGTGTCTTTGCCCAGCTCATGATGGTAAAGCCTGAGAAAGTTACGGTCCCGCACCATTACCGGGTGTGCCTGCACGACTCTGAAATCTTAAGTTTTGTGGAGAAAAACCCTCACATCGACATGCTCTCGTTCATCACCTTCATCATGACCCACGAGCTTGTGCATATACACCGTTTCGCCACGGGCAAGGCCGACTTCTATGGATCCCCTGATGAAGAGGAGGTGGTGGTGGATGCCTTGACCCGCCTCTTTCTTGCCAAGAACCCGGTGACCGGTCTGAAGAAGGTGCTCGCCGTCCTTGACAACATGGAGGCGGCGCCACTATATAACGAGCACATTGTAAACAATCAAGGGAGGTTTATCCGTGCCTATCTATGAATATAAGTGCTTGAAGTGCCGGGATGAATTCGAGGCCATGCAGAAGTTCAGCGATTCTCCTCTGAAAAAGTGCCCATCGTGTGGTGGGTTAGTCAAGAGGCTTATCTCCCGGTCTTCATTCCAGCTCAAGGGATCGGGCTGGTACCTTACGGACTATGCTAAAAAGGGTTCACCCCGAGATTCAAAGGAAAGTAAAAGCACTACTGAGTCATCTTCAGGAGAAACCCCGTCTCCTTCTCCGACAACGAAGAGTGAAGACTAGGTTCTATCCTTGGCCCTGACACATCTGGATAAAAAAGGCCGTGTCACCATGGTGGACGTGGGTGGAAAAACTATCACAAGGCGCGTAGCCAAGGCCACCGGGGCTATCCGGATGAGCGCCATGGCCTTTACCGCCATCACAACTGATTCTGTTAAGAAGGGTAATGTCCTTGCCACTGCCAAGATCGCCGGTATTATGGCGGCAAAAAATACCTGTAACATTATACCACTTTGTCACCCTCTTCCCATTGATCATATAGAGATCGCATTTCACCTTGATAAGAAGACATCAACCATTAAGGCTGAGGCTACGGTGAAGGTCTCGGGCAAGACCGGTGTCGAGATGGAGGCCCTGCATGCCGTCGGCGTGGCCCTGCTCACTATTTATGATATGGTTAAAGCTATTGATAAAACCATGGTCCTCGGCGAAATAAGGCTTGAAGAGAAGTCTGGCGGCAGGAGCGGTAAGTATAAAAGAGTGTTATGAAAGCATAGAGGGGCGGGCTTTCAAAAAACCCGCCCCTACATATCTCATCAATAAATCATTCAATTCTGGCCACTGGTCACTGAAGCAGTTACTGAGTCAGCGGGGCAAGCTGGATTTCTACGCGGCGGTTCTGGGAACGGCCTTCGGGTGTATCATTGCTCGCAATAGGACGTGACTTACCGAAACCCTGGGTCACGACTCGTCGTGCGTCGATCCCCTGGGATGTCAGGTAATTCCCCACACTGGCTGCCCTGCGCTCTGACAGCGGCTGATTGATGGCATCGCTGCCCGTGCTGTCGGTATGGCCTGCGATATCGATGAGGGTCTTGTTATACTCTTTCACTACGAGCACCACCGAGTTGAGGACATTGTAGAAATTCGCATTAATGTCAGCGCTGTTGGTCTGGAAGGTTATGTTGCCGGGCATGTTCAGGATGATATTGTCACCCTGCCTGGTAACACTCACCCCTGATCCCTGGAGTTTCTGCCTGAGTGCGGCCTCCTGCTTATCCATGTAGTATCCTACCGTACCGCCCGCAAGGGCGCCGACGCCTGCACCGATGAGCATCCCCTTGCGGCGGTCCTTATGACCGGTTACCGCGGCGCCTAGTGCTGCACCGCTCACAGCTCCTATCGCGCTCCCCCAAGCGGTCTTGCTGACTTTCTGTTCGCCGGTGTATGGATCAGTGGCACAACCCTCAGTTAAAAAGGCCATGGCCAGGATGATGACGATTCCCAAACTAAGATTGCGCATTGTCTTGCCTCCTTTTGTCTTAAAAGTTATCGGGTAATGATACTATCCAATTGTTCAGTATTCTACCAAATTCCTTTTGTACATATCATAACTCGCTTAAAAAATCCTTAACCGGTAGGTCGTATCGGAGGCGTTATGAGAAGCCTAAAATAATCGACATGATATCCCTTATGTGGTGACTTCAAGATCCTAACCTCGCCAGGAGGAATAAGGCCCATTATTTTTTTTAAATCCGAGGTCTCCACTATTACTGCAGAAGGTAAGCTTGGGGAACTTAAAAAACGGGCAACCTCATAAGGAGAATCGAGGATCTTGAATTTTCTATTTAGATAGAAAGTGAATATTCCTGTGTACCTTTCCTGATCAAAGGCAAGGGCCAATTGCCTATTATCTTGAGTCTCAGTTTTTACCATGTCTGCGAAGGGCTTTAGTGTCCGTTGGTAGTCATAGATCGGCATAAGTATGAAGATTATCATTATGAGAACCGCCGCGCAAACAGCAGGGAACCAGGAAATGCCCTGGACGGCCTTTGATTGCCTGAAAAGCCTCCGGAACGTAAAAGCCGCAAGCATTAAAAGCACTGCACAGAGAAGCAATGATATCCGAGCAAAAACTAGACCAGAAACAGTTATAACGTTAACACCACCAAAGAAACGATTGAAAAATGTCTGCGGCAGAAAATACATGATTATATAGATCACAGGAATTAAAAAGAGGATCATTGTTATAAATCCTGCGGTTAGGCCAATCACCCATCGTTCTATTTTCGAAAAAGTTCTTTCAGCAGCATGCTGAAGCCATACCCCTGCCATGATAAACATGATCGGAAACATGGGTATGGCATAACGTGTGCTTTTAGCAGATGAGGCGTGCAGGACAATGGCCATGCACACAACAGCTAAACGCAAGAATACACTTAAGGGATCGCTTAAGCCCCTGCCTTTTCTAAACCAGTGGATGAGTCCTGCCACAACAATGAGTGTGTAGGGAAGTATATTTTTAGGGATGGCTATAAGATAGTAATAGATAGGTTCTTTATGGACAAAATAAGGGTCCTTTTGAAGGGTTGGGTCACTCATTGTGAGAAATCGGCCGAACTGGTTTGCCCAGAATGCTGAATCAAGATATTCCTTTCCCCCTTTTTCATAGAGCGCCCATGCCCAAGGAGCCACGACAAGCATAAAAACAGGGATGAATATGGCCGGCAAAATAAGTGCGAGTTTCCACTCTCTGCGGTAGATGAGGAAGCACATTACGGTAACCCATATAAAGCCGGGCCCTAATAGACCTTTTGCATAAAAGGAAAAGGCTGAAACAAAGATGAAGGCCAGCCATAAGATACATCTCCTCGACAAGTAAGCAGACCAGAAAACCCAGAGCGAGAGCATTACCATGAATGCAATACAGACATCGGTAAGTACAACCCGTGAATATTCCATGTACATGATGGATGTCGCACACATGAATGCCCCTACCATTCCGGCTCGTTCATAACCTAAACGCCTGGCAAACAGATATGCCAGGAATATCGCCCCGAACCCATAAATGGCTGCTGGTAGACGCACAAGACCTTCATTAACCCTGCCGGCGATAGTGCAGAAAAGCATTCCTGTCCAATGCAGCAGAGGGGGTTTTTCCAGATAAGGCGAGCCATTGAGTGTAGGCATTACCCAGTTCCCTGACCGGTACATTTCAGCAATCATTGCGCCTTCACGTGAATCGTTCGGCGCCCAAAGAGAATGATCAAAAACACCGCTGGTACAGAAAAGCACCAGTAATGAAATGAATACTATTCTCTCCCATTGCATAAGTTCTCGGGAATTATTAATGCAGCCGGTATTGGGGGATAATTTATTTATCTTCACCTTAGACTCTCATTAATGTAAGATTATCTTTATACATGAGCGGCCTTTTCTTCATGGGTCAATCAGGGTGAGAGTGAATTATTATTCAAATTGACTACTAAGACCTGCTGTAGGGAGACTTCGAGACACAGCATTATCCGCTTGAGATTTGAGTTTTTTCCAACGCGGCATATAATCAAGGAGAAACCATCCTTTTTCAATATCTCGATCAAAGCTCTCCATGCCCCCCAGGAGATTGGCCTCGCGTCGTGCACGTTCGTTGTCCCACCGCTGATATTCCATGCGATAAATGGCACTCATCACCCCGGTCCTGCCGATCCCGTGTTTGCAATGAATGAGGACCGGATACGTGCCGGGATCGTCCATAAGCGCTAGATAGGCTGAAACTATCCTCTGTTCCGGGACCTGATTCATGGGTAGAGATACATGCCGGATACCGTTCCTCGTCAGGGCATCCCTTTCAAGGGGAACCCCTTCTTCTTGTTCCTTTCTCAGATCCACGACTGTTTTTATGCTATATTCCCTGCACTTACCTATCAATTCCTCCGGCGGCATAGCTGCTGATCGAAACACCCGCCCCGAATCAATCTCGGTGAAGCGGTGATCGAAAGACCTCCATTTGATATAGATCACACCCGGTGTCACGATGGCTGCCACAACAATGATGATTAATATTGAGGTGAAAACCCGCCTGGGGCGCGACATTTTCCTGTTTTGTGTAGTTTTATCTGAGCAGTCCGGATGAGCCTTCTGTTCATTATCCATGAATATTTCAGTCCTTTTTGCCTGGGTTCACCCTTTCAAAGGGAATTATCTATCATACCTGAGACAATCGTACAACACATATACCCCTTCTAAAATTCAATGAATGATAAGCGGGGAGCTGTTCGGAGCCGATATGGTCCTGGTGAGGTCATGTAAATAAGAAGCCTTCTTTCTGCTTGAAAACGAGTTCTCCGATTCTTTCAGCAGGGCAATCTCCCGGTAATTGAACTCATTATTCTTCTTCTTGATGTTATACAAATCAAAGCTGTCCAAGGTTATACCTTCAGAATAAACCGTATCATCAATTATGTAAGCCTTGTTTTTGTAGCTCATCTCGATGAGGCTTCGGTGGCCCGGCAGGTTCAGGAGATCTTTCCCTGAGCTGTAGTCACAGATGCTGTTGACACAGCCGAAGGCATACCGCAGTAGCGTGGGCACCACATCAATATGTGAAGACCTCATTCTCACGACCTTCCCCTTTGTATCATCGGGGAGATACATAATGAGGGGAACCGAGGTCTGATATCGCGTGAAATTGCTTCCATGTCCCCAATATCCATCTCCCTTGTCGTTAAACTCTTCACCGTGATCGGATGAAATTATGATGATGGTCTTTGAATCAAGCCTGGCACCTTTCAGCGCCGTGAGCACTTCGCCAAAAAGAGAATCCATATTGTGCAATGAGTTTTTATATTTATTCATGAGTGGGGTAGGATCTCCATATTTGTTGAAAATGAAAGAACCTGCTTTGGCTATGGGCTGGAATATCGCATGCTTGTCTGTATAGTCGTAGGGGTAATGTGATGATGTGACGAAGACAAATTTGAAGAAAGGCGAATCGGGTTTCTGTGCTTTGAGCGAATTGATGAGATCGGATATAAGATTGATATCATCCTGTATACTATTGTGATCCTCCCTAACAATATACTTACGTGCTGGGATGCCATGAAAAAACATTTCCTTCAAGGAAAATCCATCGAAATTTGAAGATGTATACACGCTGATATCATAGCCATTGTCCTTGAGAACATCCATGAACACAGGGGGATATTTCACGGGGTCGGATGTGACATATTTCATGTATGTGGGATGCAGGCCGTACATAAGGCTGAACAGTCCGTATGGGGTACAATTCCCCCCGCTTAAATGATTGGTGAAAAGATAGCTTTTTTTTGCAAAACCAGCCATGACAGGGGTGATCTTCTCGTTCATGCAATCGGATCGCCAGCTTTCCAGGAGGAAGAATAAGATATTGTACTTCTTCCCGGAGGGGACCCTGCATTCAATCTTCTTCAAGGGATACTTCAGACTGCCGGTATTGTCTGTATTCAAGTCCAGGTTGGGAACACTTCTCCCAGACCTTTCGGGGACGATGGCCGGGAAGTCTTTCGCCATTTTCTTCATGAAATCACTTGCCTTGGAGTCCATGAAGAAGGGAAAATACGGGTTATACCGTGTAATATAATTCTGATTGTATTCATTGCCCCAGGCAAGCAGCACCCTGCCTATGATGAAAAAGATCAATGCCGCGAAAGCAATCCTTGCGGTCCATCTCTTGAAACGTTCAGCTTTCCGGAAGATAAGGGCATTCACCAGGAGGATAACCGCAAATGCTGCAATTGCCAGCATGACGATATACGTCGGTATTCCTATGCCATGGTAGTCATGGATCAGCATATTCATGAATATCATGTCAACATGGGACTGAAAGATATTGAATACAAAGAGATTGATCAGCAGATACACATCGATAATGACCTTTGGCGCAATGACAAAGAACCGGGCATAAGGGACAAAGTACAGCGGGATCAAGAGATACAGGGATATCGTGATTATCATATAGTAATAACAAGGGATCGTTGCTGCGTAGATCCAGGCAATGATATTTCCCGGATACCCGGTTCCCATGTAGTAAAACAACAAAAGAACGAGGGTGAAGGAGAAACTCAAGGTACTGAATCTGAGAATATGGCTTATTGCATTTATGGGAATAACTCTCGTTGTCGCCCAGTTTATTTTCATGAAGTAGCTCCGATCTGACAGGCGGTATTTACCGCTTTAATGATCCTTTCGTGTACATGTTCCAGGCCGAGGCTTGTATCAATGATTCGATGACGATCATTGCGGGATATCCGGAGAAAGGCATCCCTGATCCTTTGATGATAATCCCGCCCCTTGTGCTCGAACCGGTCTGAAGGTTTTATCCGTGAAAGGCCCAGTTCAGGACTCACGTCCATCATGAAGGTAAGATCAGGCTCGATCCACGTCCCTGTCAGTTCCATGATTGCTTTTACCCTTTCATAGCCGAGTCCGCCTACAATGCCCTGGTAGACCAGAGTGGAATCAACGAACCGGTCAATGATGATAATTGTGCCCTCTGCAAGGCCCGGTTTTATGATCCTGGAGATGTTCTGAGCGCGGGATGCGAGGATCAAGAGGAGCTCTGCCATGACATCCAGGTCCTGTCTCAGAAAAAGATCCCTTACCTCTTCAGAAAAAGAAGAGCCGCCGGGCTCTCTAAACGTAAGCCACGGCAACCCATTACTGGTCAGGTAAGAGCCGAGAGAGGCGGCATTGGTCGTCTTGCCGGCGCCCTCCCCTCCCTCAAAGCTTATGATCACTTCTTTTTTTTCTCGTCTGCAAGCGCTGCATGGGCAGCTGCGAGCCGCGCAATGGGAACTCGGTAGGGCGAGCAGCTCACATAGTTCATGCCGACCTTGTGGCAGAATTCGATGGATGAAGGTTCTCCACCATGTTCGCCGCAGATACCCACCTTAAGCTTTTTGCGAATCTTTCTGCCCTTTTCGATACCGATGCGAACCAGCTCGCCCACACCTTCCTGGTCAAGGGCCTGGAACGGATCATTCGGCAGGATCTTTTTCTCAACGTAATCAGGCAAGAACTTCCCTGCATCATCACGGGAAAGGCCAAAGGTGGTCTGGGTGAGATCGTTTGTGCCGAATGAGAAGAACTCGGCATGCTCGGCGATCTTGTCGGCAGTGATAGCAGCCCTGGGGAGTTCGATCATGGTGCCTACCATATAGCTGAGTTTAACATTATACGATTTGATTATCTCGTCCGCCACCTGGATGGTCATATTCTTCAGTATCTCCAGTTCCTTGACGTGGCCCACAAGCGGGATCATGATCTCGGGCTCTACGTCGATCTTTTCCTTTTTCACCTCACAGGCAGCCTCAACAATGGCCCTTACCTGCATCTCGTAGATCTCTGGGAAGGTTATACCGAGCCTGCAGCCCCTGTGCCCCAACATTGGATTGGCCTCATGGAGTGCCTCCCTCTTTGTCCTCACCTCTGCCACTGGTGTCTTGAGGGCCTTGGCAACCTCTGCTATCTCTGCTTCGGTATTGGGCAGGAATTCGTGCAGGGGGGGGTCCAGCAGCCTGATGGTTACCGGCAGGCCGTCCATAACCCGGAAGATCTCTTTGAAATCACCCTTCTGCATGGGTTTGATCTTATCAAGTGCCTTCCTTCTGCCCTTCACGTCGTTGGCAAGGATCATCTCGCGAACAGCAAGGATCCTGTCCGCCTCGAAAAACATATGCTCTGTGCGGCACAGACCTATGCCCTCGGCGCCGAATTCTCTGGCCACCTTGGCGTCTTTGGGCGTGTCTGCATTGGTGCGGACCCCGAGTTTGCGGTATTCATCAGCCCACTTCATCAGTGTCCCGAAGGCTCCCGAGAGCGAAGGCGGGGT
This sequence comes from uncultured delta proteobacterium, assembly GCA_963798485.1. Lineage (GTDB taxonomy): Bacteria > Desulfobacterota > Desulfomonilia > UBA1062 > UBA1062 > MWEI01. The sequence continues at coordinate 209,883 of CAWCTR010000014.1, forward strand.
TGTCTTGCATTCACCCAAAATGACCTCTCCCTTAGTCCCATCCAAAGATATGAAATCACCTTTCTTGACGGTTTGTCCGCCTAAGGTGAACTTCTGCTTGGCATAGTCCACAACCAGGTCCTGGACCCCGGACACACAGCATTTGCCCATACCGCGGGCAACGACTGCAGCATGTGAGGTCATACCTCCCCGTGCCGTGAGGATGCCCTGGGCCACATTCATGCCGTGGATGTCTTCGGGGGAGGTCTCGACGCGAACCAGGATCACCTTCTTTCCCTTCTTCACCTCCACCTCGGCATCTTCAGCTGAGAAGACTACACTTCCTACGGCTGCGCCGGGTGAAGCAGGCAGGCCCTTGCCCATGATTTTCTTCTTGGCCTTGGGGTCGATCTGCGGGTGCAGAAGCTGGTCGATCTGCTCAGGGGTTACCCGCTGATGAACAGCCTCCTTTTTTGTAATGAGGCCCTCATTCACCATATCCACAGCAATCTGTACGGCAGCAGCAGCAGTACGTTTGCCGGTCCTGGTCTGGAGCATCCAGAGGTTACCCTCCTGGACCGTGAACTCAATGTCCTGCATGTCGCGATAATGTTTTTCCAGATTCTCATAGATATCCACGAGCTGATGGTACTGCTCTGACAGGGCCTCTTCCATAGACACGTCTGACTTGCTTCTCTTGCCCTTCACATTGATGGGTTGCGGTGTCCGGATACCCGCCACCACGTCCTCGCCCTGGGCGTTCTTCAGGTACTCTCCATAGAAGACATGTTCTCCGGTGGCAGGGTCGCGGGTGAATGCCACTCCTGTCGCAGAACCTTCTCCCATATTGCCGAAGACCATGGCCTGGCAGTTCACGGCAGTGCCCCATTCATCAGGGATATTGTTAAGCTTCCGGTACGTGATGGCACGCGGTGTGTTCCATGATTTGAACACGGCTTCAATACCGCCCCAGATCTGTTCCATGGGGTCTGACGGAAGGTCCATGCCGGTGAGCTTTTTAACCTTTTCTTTCATCGTTTCAACAAGTTTCTTCAGATCCTTGGCATCGAGATCCGTGTCGAGCCTTACCCCCTTTTTCTTTTTCATCTTTTCAAGTTCTTCTTCCAGCTCGTCTGAATCGGCACCCATGACCACGTCCGAATACATCTGGATAAAGCGCCGGTAGCAATCCCATGCGAAACGTTCGTTGCCGCTCATCTTGATAAGGCCATGCACGGTTTCATCGTTGATGCCGAGGTTCAGCACCGTATCCATCATACCCGGCATGGATGCCCTGGCCCCTGAGCGAACAGAAAACAGAAGCGGGGCCTCTGTATCGCCAAAACCGAGTCCCATTGCCCTCTCAACCTTTTTAATAGCTTCTTTTACCTGCGTCTTTAAGTCTTTCGGAAGCCCATGCGTTTCATAATACACGGTGCACATGTCGGTTGAGATGGTGAATCCCGGCGGAACCGGTATTCCAAGATTGGTCATTTCAGCAAGATTGGCCCCTTTTCCTCCAAGGACGGCCTTCATGTCAGCATTGCCCTCAGCCTTGGTTCCCCTGCCTCCAAAGAGATAAACATACTTTTTTGCCATGAGAAGTCTCCCTTTTTATCAGATACTGATACTCGGTTGAAGCGTGCAAACAATAATATAAATGAAGAGTTCTGTTCAAGATAAAAATGGTGTTCACAGGCTTCTTTGGAAGAACGTAATTGTCAGATCTTATGTTGACTTTGGTGCTACTTCTGTATGATCAAATCTTGACTATTACAACTTAAGCGCTCAATTGCCTTATTGCGTTCTTCAAAACATCATTACGTGATATGCCCATGGCTCTAAGTCCACGTACAGGCCGATTTCAGCCATCTCATTACCGTGGCGCTCATAGACCTCATTCTTCATGATATCGGTCATCTTCACCATCATCCCGGCAAGATTTACACCGGTCAGGTGTACCCGTGCCTGGGAGCGCGTGTCTGAAAGGTTCACCACAGTCAGGCAGATCTCTTGACCCTTTTGCCAGCACCATGCCGCCATATTCATCCAACTCATATTTTCAGGCCACCCTGAAAGACTGCAGAGCCTCCACCTGCCCTCTCGAATTGTTTGTATGTTCATGACCTCCATCAGCCTGCCATAAAAGGCCTTCAGATCATAATCAACGTTCTCTCTGGGCCTGCGTTTCAGAAAAACCGGCAGTTTGACCCTCCTTCCCTCGAACTGACCATCATGAAAGAGCTTTGCCCCGGGCAGCGTTGCCAAGACCACGGCTGCCGCCCGTGCCTTGTCTTGCGAGAAAACCGAGGCCGCCCGTGGCTCGTCGTGGTTCTCGATGAAGCGGATCAACCTTTCCTGATAAGGGGGCTCTGCCAGCAGGTGAAGCCGCACGCCCTCTGCGGTATCAGAAACAAGCCGATCATAGAGGCGCTTGTCATAACAGTAGTCAAAACCTTGCTGCAGCAGTTCCCATTCCAGATCCCAGTAAGCCTCTGCTATAAACAGGGTGTCCGGGTGCACCTTTTTGACAGCAGGGATCACCTCAGACCAGTATTCGGCAACCGGTCTCGCTCCTGCCTTTATAGGCCATGTCCTTGCAAACACATCGCACAAAAGGAGCATGGCCATGTCGCACCGCATACCATCACACTGCCCTGCAATGGATGATACCGTCTTGATGACCGCCTTCCGCAAGCCCGTAGAGAATGCATTAAGCTGGAGCACATCCTGCCATGCCGGGAAGTACGGGTCCCTTCCGCAGGCAAAGACCTTTCCATCAACATCCATGAATGATACCGGGTCATTTTCAAGGTCTTCAAAATCGCCCTGGATGAAATACTCCGGGTATTCACTGACCCATGGGTGATCCGGGGCCACGTGGTTGGGCACATAATCAAGGATGAGGCTTAAGCCCCGTTTTGCAAGCTCTTTCCGCGCAATTGCAAGCCCGCCTTCCCCACCCAGATGTTCATCCACTTCATACCGGCGGATACAATAAGCAGAGCCGATCATATCCGCGGGTGTATAATCCGGCAATACCTGCTGAAATTCGTCTTTGAGAACCGCGTTTTTCAAGGCTATATCAACACCAACCGGGCTCCGCTCCCAGACCCCCATGAACCAGACGGCATCCATGGAAAGCTCTGAGATGACATTCCAGGCTTCCTTCGGAACGGTAGCAAGTGTCACCTCAAATCCGGCTGCCTTGCTGAGTTCCTCAAGCCAAACCCATGTATTGATCTCATAGATCCTGGGATGGTTCGACCTGTTTTTCATTTTTTATCCTCCGTGGTTGAGAAGCCCATGGATCATGAATTAATTGCTGCATTACTCAGTGCAGAGAATTGAGCCTTCTCGCAATCTGATTGCGGTCTTTCTCTAAGAGACCTTCTACTGCAAGCCCCTGCTGATATATAGCCTTGGCCTCCCTTTTCTTTCCGCGATTTTCATAGATCTCACCCATAAGCAGGTATGCATCAACAAACGCCCGGTCTGAATTGATCACCTGTCTAAGCACCTCTATGGCCCCGTCCCCATTGCCGTCTTTCCTCATGAGCGAGGCCAGCGAGTAGCCGTATTCTGTCTCAGGCTGCATCAGGTAGGCCTTCTGACCCCAGGCAATAGCCTCGTTGAGTCTTTCTTTTGCCAGTAAGATGCTCATGCTATAGGCTGCAGAGGCCATAGAAGGATCGTCATTCAGGGCAGCCCTGAAACTCTCTTCAGCCATCTTTGCATCGCCCTGGTCTATCTTGAGAAGACCCTTATGATAATTGGCCACTGCGTTATTCGGGTCAATTTGGAGGGCCTTATTCAGCAACACTTCGGCCCTGGCCATTTTCTTGAGCCTTGAATAAGCCAGTGATGAATTGACGTATGGTGGCACAGCGTTGGGCTCTATCTTTATGGCCTTCTCATATGCAAGAAGGGCGTCATTGTTCTCACCCCGGTCAAGAAAGTAATTACCCATGTTGTAGTGGGACATCCACTGGTCCGGCCGAACCAACAAGGATGCAAGATATTCGCCTGTTGCCCCGGCAAGGTTTGTGGCGCCGGTTTCAGCAAGATCCTGTGCAGGATACCGCGCCAATACGGAGGCAGCCTTAATGCGTACAAGCCTGACAGGGTCGGCTGTTGCTGCAAGCAGGGCCTGAATTACCTTGGGTGTTTTCACCCCCGAGAGGGCCTCTGCAGCTGTTGAACGCACCAATGGTGATGGGTCGCCTAATGCCTGGATGAATACATGGATCTTATTTGAGTCAGGGCATTTGCTGAGCATGCGGATAAGGGAGGCGGCAAAAACCTCATCGCGGTCTTTGCCCTTGATATAGGAAAGCATATCGTTCAGCTTGCTCCAGTCACGGCTACGAGCAGCATCAATGAGGGCTGAGCGTTTAAGGAATGGTGCCTGATAGTCATCTTTGTACCATTGTCTCACATATTTATCTGCCCAGGATGCTTCCTTGTTCGTATGACAAACGGTGCAGGCGTTTGGCGATTTGAAGGCGATTGTGGCAGCCGGTGTTGGTGGGAGCATGGAGTGGTCGCTACGCTGCATGCGATCAATGCCTGTCTTTGGCATATGGCAGGAGATACACATACTGCCGGGACTACCGGCTTTGTGATGAGAATGTCCGCTTGTGTTTTGAACCTGTTCGGCGTGGCAGGGCAAACATGCATCATTGACCTTTGCCTTGCCTGTGAATCGGAAGCCCCCACTGCCGGTATGGCACTTGAGACAATGAAGCCGGCCGGACTTTACACATGGGCTCATGATCCAACGGGTATAGGTGTAGTTTTCACCCAGATCTTTGCCATCCGGAAAATAATCCGGGTCTTCCAGTGTCGTAAGGTCATAGTGGTCAAAGAAGCTTTCACCCGGGGTGTAGGAAGTAGTAATGGGCGCCATCTTGGCATGGCATGGCGCGCATGCCGAGTTGATCCGCTCTGAGGTTAATTCCTTGAAGCTGAGAACTTTTAGTGCCTTGGGTCTCATCCCCTTCCTGGCAGCCTCCTGGAATATTCCTGAATGGTCGGAGGAAGGGCCGTGGCATGTCTCGCAGTTGATGCCCGGTGAACTCAAAACACTCGTGTACATATCGGCCTTCATATCATAGTTCGAAGAAAGCTGGCTCACATGACAGCTATAGCATGCAGTGCTGAAGGTATAGTTAGATTCCTTCCAATTAGGTTGTTTGTCTTTGGCATGGATGACCCCATTTGCCGTTATATCGAACCACTCCTTTGTCCGGACATCGTAAGCCAGGGGCAGGATCTGCAACCGCCCTCTTTCAATGGGGGTAAGAAAGTAAAATACATTCTTCCCACCCAGGATGTTCACAATTCGATATTTTGTGGTGTCCCATAGCCAGTTGCCTTTTTCGACTACATAACCTTCGCTTCCCCTTAGATCGGTAGTGTATCGGTTGTTGCCAATCCTGATCTCCTTTATAAGCGGTGTAAGCTTATTTATGGCAAGATCATGGGTATATGGTTGTATGGCAAGCCCGTGAAAGGATTTCGACCAGGATGTGTAGAACTTGGCATGACACCCCTGGCAGTTTATCGGATCCGAATAACCTAAAGCCTTTACTGATGTCTTTTCTGCATGCACAACCTCGCGGGTATCCAGGCTCGTACATATCAGCATACCGGTCAGTACTATCAGGGTAATAGTAAACATGAACAGCATCCTATTCATGCCATAATTCTCCTCATAACTATCATTTCAATAGACCTTGAGTATATCAGAATGAACATATACTTTTATATAAGATACTTTCTGTAGAACGGCCCCTGGTGTGGCATAAATGTAAAATCGAGCGGATTTGGTCTGCTATCTTTGATGTCGGGCTATTATTTTCTGATCTGCATCCTTTTTCTTGGATATGCATCCAAATATTAAGAAGTAAGATTTAACCTCCTCTTAAGGATGGCGCGTCCTATGCCCTAACCGCCATCCTATTTTTTAACAAAAAGAACTAGTACCTCGTTACATTCAGGATCGACAAGGTGCTTCCACTGATAGGATCGGGGGAATGAACATAATGACCAGTGATTAGCCGTTAGTCATATTTCTGATCACTGGTTATTGATCACTTTTAACTGATTTCCCCTCCTACCCGTAGTGAGCGCACTCAGCACTCCCCCGAAACCCAGGAATATTGCGATACCCTTGATGAACCACCCTGCAACGGGCATAAGGCCGATGGCATAAAGGGCGGCAAAGCCGATAATTGTCTCAACAAGAATATGCCTACCCGGCTTATTTAATATAATAGTAATTCTTTTTCCTATGAGTTGGGCCACAGCAATGTAGCCTAATATCAAGGCGCAGCCGAAGAGTATAAGCAAGACAGGGATTACGACGATTCCTGCGATGGATATGAAAAGAAAGAACCCAATGGGGAAGAAAAGGGCTGAGCCGAATATGCCCCAAAGGATTGCACGGGCAGTGTTATTCTCGATCTGGAAGGATATGAATCCTATACCTGCCGGCATTGCTGCCACAATAATGAGCGCAGCCAAGAAGAACCCCAGAGATGAAGGCCATCCAATCCCTTCCCACCGTTCTTTAATGCCGGCTATTCCCAACTTCGGCATCCTGGATAACCATGATTTCAAACCTGTAGCATCAACAATAGTAACTTCACCACCTACACGAGAACCCGGTTCTCTCTCTACAGTGCCGCCGATGGATACCACATTTCCTTCAACATCCGCGTCCTGGCCGAGAAAGACTGACCCGCCTACGGACACCGCATCTTTCCTGACATGGCCGTAGACCTTGACATTGCCCCCTATTGATACTGCCTTATTTACCTCAACACCCTCTTTGACCACGACATCACTACCGATGGTTATCATGGAGCTACCCTCTGATACCGACCTGCTGTTCTGTGGCACAAAGGCAGCAAGGCAAGACCAAACCAAGGTGTATAAAGTCACCTGAATTACTGTCATGATAGCAGTTTTATTCTTCATTTTCGTTTTATCCCTCAAAGATAGCCTTCTATGCTATTTCAACACGGATAATCCATACAACGAACCTACACCTTCATGGCCTTTCTGTACAATAAGGCCATTACAAAAAATGCCGCATTAATCAAAACAATCGTTGCACCTGCAGGAATATCCAAAAAGAAAGAGAGTGTTATCCCACACAAGACTGAAAGAAAAGCATCCATCATAGAGATCAGCATTGCAGCCTTGAACCCTCTGGCGAGCTGCAAGGCGGTAACTGCCGGCAGGATGAGCAAAGCGGAAACCAGCATGATACCGACTACCTTGATTGCCAGTACGACCGTTATGGCGGTAAGAAAGGTCAATACCAGATTAATGCGATCGGTTTTTACCCCGGTGAGCTTGGCAAATTCTTCATCAAAGGTGACTGAAAGCAGATCGTTGTAAAGCAATAAAATTATCAGCAGCACGAGGATAGAGAGTCCCAGCGATAAATAAACCTCCTGGGTGCTTATTGCCAATATATCGCCGAACAAGTAGCTGAACAGATCAACATTAAACCCTTTTGACATGCTCGCCAGGATAACGCCGCTTGTAATTCCCACGGATGAGACAATTCCTATGGCGGCATCGCCATAGATCTTTGCCCGCTCGGTCAGCCGCAGGATGAAATAGGAACCGGCAACGACCACCGGGATCGCAACATAGAAAGGGTAAAAACCGAAAAAGAGCCCGAGTGCAATGGCCCCGAAACTGACATGGGCAAGGCCGTCACCGATTAATGATAATTTCCTTAACACCAGAAAAAGGCCAAGCATGGCGCAGAGCACAGCAATAAAAGTTCCGGCACAATATGCCTTCTGGATGAATGCGTAGCTGAGAAAATGAAGGAGTGTCATATCAGTTATGCTGATGGCAGATCAGGTGTTGAGAAAACCGCCCGAAGTAATGGCTCATTTCCTCTGAATGGCAGAAGTCGGCGAAGCTCCCATAAAACACAATCTTCTTGTCCAGGTATAACAGTTTATTTGCATATTCTCCAATCTGGGAAACGTCATGCGTGATGAGGATGATTGTAATCCTCTTGCTCTTGTTTAGTTTTTTCAACAGCTCGAAGAAACTCTCGCGCGATGGGGGGTCCAAGGCAGTGCCGGGTTCGTCCAAAATGAGGAGCTCCGGGTTGGACACCAGGGACCGGGCCAGGAATATCCTCTGTTGCTGTCCGCCGGAGAGCTCGCCTATGAGCTTGTCTTTAAGATCGGCCAAGTCCATTAGATCGAGCGTCTGTCTGATTTTTGTCACATCATCCCTGGTAAATCTTTTCGGGAAGCGCTTCTGTGATAATAATCCCAACCCGACCACCTCTTTTACCGTGGCGGGAAAAAGCGGGTTAAAGGCATTCACTCTCTGGGGCAGGTAGCCGATACGGTCCCACCGTTCGTATCTTCTGATATCCTGGCCGAATATCTCTGCTATTCCCGTATATCTATCCATGAGGCCAAGGAGTGTTTTTACAAGGGTGGTTTTACCGGCCCCGTTTGGTCCTGCCAGGGCGATATAGTCATCCTTCTCCACAACAAAAGAAATATTGTGAAGTACTTCACCCTGCCCGTAGCCGGCACATAAATTATCTACTGATAAAATGGGGTTCATATTATGGGCATCCTAGTCCGACCTTCAGATTATCAAGATTGAGGGATATTAATTTTTTGCCCATTCTTATCTCACATAGTCAAATTGTGCTGTTTCATCTTCGATTGCCATGTATAGAAGTTTATTCACATGCCCTCTACCGGCCGCACCCGCATACCAGGTAGCTTTCCTGGCAATCATTGCAGGTCTGGACCCTATGGTTTGTTGCAAATTCATCCCAGTGCTGTTTCTGCTTTGCCGAAAGGATTCCCGTACCATTGCAGAGCGGGCAGATATTCCCGAGTGCGGACAGTACTGCATTCCTTATGAATTCCGATCTATTGGGCATGTTTTTGATGACCTCATAGAATCCCTCATCCACCTTAAAGGTGATGATCCCGGGTTTTTTCATAGATGAGAACCTCCTGTACCACACAATGGTATTACCATGTAATACTTCCCAGCAGGCTCCTGTCAAGACCTCACAGAAAATATTTTTTAAGCTATACGATGAACCATCTTCAAGAAAACATTATTATGTGTGAACTAAGTCGGGTATAAACAACATATGGACAGCCACATAAAACGGATCATGGACCGGTCAAACTATCTTCAGGAAAATGCATCACAATTTCTCAAAACAAGGCATCTTCTCATACACTACCTCCATGCCGGTTCCGGGAAACCGGTTATCCTCATTCATGGGGGAGGGATGTGGCTCTATTCCTTCAGGCATAACCTCATTCCTTTATCAAAGATATCATCCGTGCATGCCTTGGATATGCCGGGGTATGGATATACCGGCATAACCGACCCTTCTTTTCGCCTGGATACAGACACCATGCCGCTTGCCTTAAGGGAATTCATGGATGCGCTGCACATCGACAAGGCAACCCTTGTGGGTCATTCATGGGGCGGCGGTTGGGCCTTGGCCTATGCACAGGCGAATCCCGAAAGGGTGGACAGGATCGTGCTCATCAACTCCAGCGGTCTGGATGTGCGGGATGTCTTCGAATGGGAGCTTCTGAAGATGCCCCTTGTAGGGAGCTTGCTCCTGAGATTCCTGACCATTGATATGATCAAGAAGAGGCTGGAGCTTTCTTTTTTCAAAAAGGGCATTGTGGATGATGCCATGGCCCTTGAAGTTCACCTTCCCATGATGATACCCGCAAACCGAAATGCACAGGCATTGCTTGCCCGAAATCTCTCCTGGGCCGAGGTTGAGAGTCATCTGGGTGAGCTCGGGCATCAAGTCCTTCTCATCTGGGGTGAAAAAGACCGGTATCTTGATGTGGGGCTTACAAGCCGGTTCAAGGAAAAAATTAAAAATCTCAAGGTAGAGATTATCGCGGATTGCGGCCATTCAGCCCATGAGGAAGTACCCGAGACAGTCAATCGTTTAATTACAGACTTCCTTTTCTGTTAAAACATCTTACGAGCTTGAACAACTGTTGTACAGGGCTTCCATCTTCATGAGCATATCCTTTATACTGTCAATAAGTCTTTGCGGTTTGATGAGCCTTGCCTCATCTCCGAAAGATAGCAGCCAGGAGATCAGTTCTTTATCTGAGGACGCAGAGAATGTTATCCTCAGGGTTGAGTCGTCAATCCGGCGTATCCGTTGGCCAGGGCTCCACATCCGTTCAGCAACATAGCGAGCTGAGAGCCCGGTGAACTCGACCTCTGCTTGAAAGGCATTGTCCTTAATGATGCCGAAGTTACGGTTGTAGATCTGCTCAAAGTCGTAGTCTCCAGGAAATTCGAAAGACTGATCGGTCATCTCCACCCTCTTCAACCTGTGTATGGCAAGGAGCGGGTCATACTCCCGCCTGGTATCGGGCTTGCCCGGCTTTCCTGCAAACCTGGCGCGGAGGTACATGGAGTCGTTGTGAGAGAAAATCTTGAGCGGCATAATAAGAAAGGTCTTGGACTTGGTGGATAAGAGTGAGCGATAGATTACCTTGATGACAACAGAGACCACATCAAGCTATCAGATGAAATACAAGAATGGGGAGAATTCCTTGCCATGGCAGCTTGATGCGGTGAGCATAGGAACTGTCCATACGCCGGCAGAAAAAGGCTAGATGTTCATCTGGATCAAGTGGGGTCCGTCCTCATCAAGTGCCTTTGAAAGCCTTTCTGCCAGCCCCTCGGCTGTGTTCACCGCAACAGAGGCCACGCCCATGGCCTTGCCGAGACAGACCCAGTCTATGCCTGCAAGGTCAGTCAGCCTTGAGGCTGCCGGGCCTAATGTGTGAATCCCAAAGCGTGCAAGCTCATATTTCAGGATGTCGTAGCTCCTGTTTGAGAAGATGAGCGTGGTTACATTCAGATGCTCTCGAGCCTGCGTCCAGAGCGCCTGCATGGTGTACATCGCTGATCCGTCCGCTTGTATATTGATTACCGGTCTGTCAGGGCAGGCTATGGCCGCCCCTACTGCGCAGGCAGGCCCCTGTCCCAATGATCCCCCGGTCAGCGTGAGCAAAGAGAAAGGCGGCACTGAAGCTGTGAGGGGGTAATACCAGATGCTGTTCGTAATAGACTCATCAACCACAATGGCGTGCTCGGGTTGGAGGGCTGCCAGCACCGCGCAGGCCTTATCACCGCTCAGGGTGCCTGTCGGCATGGAAGGCTTTATCGGTTGGGTTAGAATATTCTTTGATGGAGTCGCAGGCGCCCCAAGGACATCGGCAAGACAAACCAGGGACTTGGTGGCATCTTTGTGTGGGTCCACGATGTGCAGCCTCTTCTGGCCTACTTTAAGAAGATGGCCCGGCACACCATCATACCCAAAAAAGGCAACAGGTTCATCAGCACCTGCAAATATGAATGCCTCATACTGGCCAAGAACGTCCATGGCCGTTTCCGGCAGATAGGGTATCCGGGTCACATCAGGCAGCCCTGCGCCCCTTTCCATCCTGGCAGGAAAGCCTTCACAGAAGAGATCACATCCCATACTCCCCTTGATGCGTGCGGCAGCGATGAGCCCTTCCCTCCTGAGTGCTTTTCCGCCGAGCACAAGGGCTGTCTTTTTATATACGTGTAGAAACCCGGCAGAATCTTCGATCCTTGCCTGATCGACAGTATGGAGTCCCTGAGCGCCCAGCTCGATTACTTTCTCATGGGTTTCCTTCATCTGGAGGTCATATGGTATGATCAAAACTGCGCCGTGGCCTTCATATGCCGCGGAGATCGCATCTGCCATGTCCTTCCCCAGACCATCTGTTGAACAACAGGTGCGCTGCCAGCCGGCCGTTGCTGATGCAATAGCTTCTATGTCCATGGCAAGGGGTGGGTCGAACGGGAGGTGCCAGGTTGAATGCTGACCTACAACAGTCAGAATAGGGGTATGGGCCCTGCGGGCATTGTGAAGATTGGATGTCCCGTTGGCGAGTCCGGGACCCAGGTGGAGCACTACCATGGCCGTTTTATCAAGCATCCTGGCATAGCCGTCTGCCGCACCTGTACACACGCCTTCATACAGACATAGGACTGGCCGGACTCCACCCACATTATCAAGGGCAGCAACAAGTGGTATCTCGGTAGTACCCGGGTTGGCAAAGCATACGCTAATCCCGTTCGCCTTTGCTGTTGATAGAATCAGTTCTGCTCCGTTCATGGTATCCTCATTATTATATAATTATTTTAAAAAAGGCCAACCCTTTGCTTGAGAACCCAATGCAGGTATAATGTACAGGATTAACTCATAAACGCTTGCACCAGTACGGGGAGGAATTTGACGATGATATCACAGGCATCTATCGACGAGATGGCATCGTCCCTTTCCCACGAGGTAATCCGGCTTCGAAGGGATTTCCATCAGCACCCGGAACTTGGTTTTGAGGAAAAAAGGACCTCATATGTCATTGCGGAATATCTCAAGGGGCTTGGCCTAGAGGTGAGGACAGGTATTGCCGGTACCGGGGTTGTCGGGTTGCTCCATGGCGCCTCGCCGGGCAAGACCGTTATGTTAAGGGCTGATATGGATGCATTGCCTATTCTGGAATTGAATGAGACCGACTATCGTTCTGTCACCCCGGGGGTGATGCATGCGTGCGGGCATGACGGTCACATGGCAATCCTTCTGGGTACTGCCAAGCTCTTAAGCAGTTTTCGTGACTCCTTCAAAGGCCAGGTCAAGTTCGTGTTCCAGCCTGCAGAGGAAAATCTCGGCGGCGCAAAACTCATGATCGAAGAAGGTGTGTTGAGGAACCCGGATGTGGATGCAGCCTTCGGCCTGCACCTCATAAGCCCCTTGCCCTATGGTTATATTGGCTGCTGTAAAGGTGCCTTCATGGCATCCATAGACATCTTCACGATCAGGTTGCTCGGTCGTGCCGGCCATTCGGCCATGCCTGGCGGCTCGGTGGATGCCATCGGCATGGGTGCCGAGGTTGTTTTGAATCTTCAGGATTACATTAAAAAGTCCTTGCCGGATGGATGCCAATTCATCATCAATATCGGCACCTTCCATGGAGGCACTGCCCCCAACATCGTTACCGACATGGTGGAGCTCACCGGCACGGTGAGGGTCCTGGACGAAAACATCCGATCATCCATCAGGGGCATCATGGAGGTGTACCTCCGGGAAACAACAGCATCAAAAGGTGGAGCCTTTGAGCTGGACTATCCCCAGGGATATCCTGTTACCGTAAATGACGAGGACATGACAGACCTGGTCATGAGGATAGCAGCCGGCGTGACCGATAAATCAAACGTCATCCAGATGCCGCCATCCATGGCGAGCGAGGACATGTCGTTTTATCTAAAAGAGGTCTCCGGGTGCTTCTTTTTTTTAGGCGCTGGTAGCACAGACCCTGCACTGAACCAGCCGCATCACAACCCACATTTTTCCATTGACGAGCGCGCCCTTGAGGTGGGCTTAAAGATATTGGCTGCAATTGCCATTGATTATCTTGCGAATTGATGTTTATCAAGATCTATGAATAAATGCGAACATTATTTTCTTGATATTATTAAAATCTTTTGGATAAGTTTCTGGGCTGCCTTTGCAACCCTCATTGTGTTCTTTCCCGTAACCATTGCATCCATGCTGAGCAAATCAGGCAACCTTGCATTCACCATCTCTAAGGTCTGGGCGCACATCATGCTGAAGGCCACCTATGTACACCCCGTAATCAGGGGCAGGGAGAAGATCATCAAGGGAAAGTCATACATTATTATCAGCAATCACCAATCAGAATACGATATCCTGGCCATTGTTACCACACTTGGCATACAGTTCCGCTGGATCATCAAGAAGGAGCTCCTTAAGGTACCTCTATTCGGCTATGCCCTGTATAAATCACGCAACATCTTCATAGACAGAGGGCAAGGAGAAGCGGCGATGAAGAGCATCCGGGAAGGCTTGGATCGTCTGCCCGAGGGGGTCAGTTTGATGTTCTTTGCCGAGGGCACGCGCTCGGATGACGGCACCATCCAACCCTTCAAGAAGGGTGGGTTCGTTATGGCCGTGGAAAAGGGCATCCCTGTCCTGCCTGTAACGGTCAATGGCAGCCGTAAGGTTTTGCCAAAGAAAAGCCTTGTCTTTCACCCCGGCCCTATTGAGGTGGTGATCTCCGATCCTATTGAGACAAAAGGTTGTAGTATTGAAAACCTTCAGGATCTTGTGGAAAAGACGAGAGAGGTTATCATCTCGAATTTCAAACCGAATTTTCCCGAAGAAGCACGCTGATCTAAAGATTATTCAAGGGTTTCGTCTGAGATCCCTCGCTATCAAAAATTGTATGTAACCTGATGAATTTTCTGGTAGAGGGTAGTCATGGCGCTTGAGATCAACCCTTTAGAGGCCCGGTATGGTGCCCGGGTAAACGGGATAGAGAGACGCATATGAATAGGGCACTGAAAATTCTGCTTATTGCTGCATGTACTGTGGCTACCCTTATGGTATGCCTTTTTGGTGCAGCTTATCTATACCTCCTCACTGACCCGGGGAAGAACTTCTTGTTACACACGATAAACACCCTCTATCCAGGCAAGATATCCGGTACGAAAATCGAACTCTCCTTGCTTACCCAGGAGGTTGCGCTTGAAAATGCCATATTGTGCGGGCCTGACGGAAAGCAGGTCCTCAAGGCGAACCACGTGTACCTCAGGATGAACCTTCCCGCACTCCTCAGGTATAAGCTCATATTTGAGACTATTGACATAAAAAGGCCCGTGTTCGTCCTTGAACTTGATAAGGACGGCCGGCTCAATATCGAGAGCGCCTTTGTGGGAAAAACACCGGGCAATAGCCCGTTCAACGTGTATATCAACTCGCTCAACTGCGAGGGGGGGACATTTTCATACATCGGCCACGACAATAAGCCCATTATAAAGCTCGAGAACTTTGATCTTCTCATGAACTCCGCATTTGAAACAGACACAACCCTGCACCTGTCCGTTCCAAAGGCCGATATGTCTCTCTTTGTTGCGGACAAAAAGATCAATCTCGGGGCCGGCAAGGCATCATTCACCCTCTTCAATGACCGTATCAGGGATATCCATGTTACAACTAAAAATGGCTCTTCAACGGCCACACTGACGGGTTCAGTAACCGATATGGCAAAAAAGGCGCAGCTTCACTGTAATCTTAACCTGAACACCGACATTGCAGACATAAGGGATGCCCTTGGGTTTGGCCCTGACAACACCGGCAGGATCACCGGCAGCATAACGGCAATCCATGACTATGACAACCCTGTAGTAACCGTTTCCCTTGGGTATGCCGGGGGTGATCTCAAGGGATTGAAGATCAACAAGGCTTTTCTTGATTGCAGTATGACCGACAGGGTGGCCGATATCAAAGATCTCCATGCTGCATACGCATCCGGTGTAATAGATATCACAGGCATTGCGGATTTAAGAAAGGCCTTTTCTGAAGGCTATTTTGAAGGGATCAAGGAAGAAGATGCCATTACCTATGACCTCTCCATTACCGGTACCAGCCTTTTAATCTCGGATCTCCCCGGCATGCCCAAGGGATTAAGGGGGAAGCTGAGTCCAAGAATTGTCCTGAAGGGCTCCGGGGTCTCTGCGAACTCTGTGCATCTTGATGCCCAATTTGCCGCACTTGTCCAGGGCATCACATCAGGCTCGTTCATGAAAGGTGATGAAGTCACCCTGGCAGGCAGGGTATCCTACCGGAAGGATATGCTCAATATCAAGAGCCTCACTGCCCGGAACCGGGGCATATCAGCAACCTCTGAAGGAAATATCAACCTTGTCACCCGTGAATTAGATGGAACAATTACCCTGGATGCATCACAGATTGGTGATTTGCTGAAAGGGTCAGGCATTGATGCAACCGGCGCGTTGAAGGCATCGTCACGCATCTCCGGGACCTTGAAAAAGCCCCTTGCCGATATAACCGTGCATGTTGAAGGGACGAACATCAATGATATCACCCTTGGCACCATTGATCTGAAGGCCCTCCTGGGTCACGATGGGAGGCTTGATGTCGGTTCCTGTTCCATAACCAACCGCACCTCAGCTATCCAGCTTAAGGGAAGCATCCAGGTCTTCAGTCAATTCCCCGCCATGGTTTCCAACCCGGATATACTCATTGATTCGGACCTGCGCTCAGTAAACCCTTCGGATTTTTTCAAAAAGCTCCCGCTTTCAGGCATGGTAAATGGTCATGTAAGCGCCAAAGGCCCTTTAAGCGACATTTCAGCAGACATGCGTCTGGACGGCAAGGAACTCTCCACATCGGATATACCACTTGGAGATGCCGTACTCACCGGTTCCCTTTCACAAGGACTGCTCACTATATCACGCCTTGATTTTACCAATAAGCACTCGACAATGCTGATAACCGGCGATGCCGCTCTGTTCGACCCGGCACAGAAGCACCTGAACACGGACCCGGATATTCACCTCAAGGCCCAGGGTAACAACCTGCATGTTGAAGACTTCTTTGACAAGGCCACCGGCACATTCTCCATGAGTGCAATAATGGAAGGGTCCATGCTGCATCCCATCGGCGATATGGCGATTGCAGCAAAAAACCTCGACCTTGGCTTCCAGCGCTTCCAGAAGCTGGATATAAAGATTCAGGCAGACGGCGGCCGATTCTGGATAGACCCGGCAATACTGACCCTTTCAGGGGGTGAAAATCTGAATGCCACCGGTTGGCTCTCCACAGATGGGAAATATTCCTTTTCGCTCGGCACCCAGGGTTTAAGCCTGGAGAATCTCGACTTCATCAAAGGGCATGAGTCGGTGAAGGGAAAAATCTTTCTGAATGCCTCAGGTGAGGGGAACTTAAGCAACCCGACCCTAGCCGGGAGGATTGCTGCTACCAATATCATATTCGATGACAAACCTTTGGATGATCTGACCTTCTCTTTTGAACTCAAGGACAATAAGGTGAGCATGCAGGGCAACTGGAACTTCTCTCTAAAGGCAGTGCATGACCTTTCCTCGGGCGATTTTTCCACAACAGTCATTTTTGCCGAAACCGAGCTCGCCCCCTATTTCGTTATTACCGGCAGACCTACCTTCTCGGGAAGGCTTACCGGAAGGATAGATGCCCAGGGGAATTCAAGGTCACTTAAAAGTATTGATCTCATCGCCGACATTTCCACATTGGATATCCTTCAAAATAATAAAATGCTTATAATGGGCCGCACTATAAACGGATCATACAAACATGGTCTCCTCTCAATACCGCAAACAAGGTTCACCTTCGGGGATAAAGGCTGGTTCGACCTTAAGGGCTCCGGAGATAGCGTAAAGTCATTGACCCTTGACGCCGAAGGGGTCATACCTGCTGAAGTCTTCGGTATGTTTGATGAAGATCTTTCAGACATATCGGGACTTATCCATGTGTCGTCCAAGATCACCTCCCATGACAATAAACCTGAAGTCTCAGGGCTGCTCACCCTGGAGGATATCGCCTATACCATACCCATAAACGGACAGCGTTTGTACGCTATGAATGGAAAGATCAGTATCCAGGATGACAAAATCTTCATCGAAGACCTAACCGGCAGGATCGATACAGGCTCTTTCAAGATGGAAGGTACTATAACTCGTCAAGGGTTTACACCAAGCTCAGTCGATCTGAAGACCCAGTTCACGGCATTGCCGATTTCGATCCCTGATATGATGGACTTCACCGTAGATGCCGAGGCCTCTCTTAATGCCTCTTCCGACCACTCCCAGCTCAAGTCCGATGTGATCATCCTTGATGGGACATATTATAAGGATGTACAAGTGAACCTACTGACCGGTGTTATTGAACGCGTTCTACCAATACCCAAGCAGGGTAAGGAGCAGTTCATACCAACCCCGTTGCCCTTTATGAAGAATATGAACCTCGAAATCAACATCAAGCGCAGGGGTGATGTGAAGGTGGGAAACAATGTTGCAGATCTCTCTCTCAACCCGGATCTGAAGATTATCGGCACCCTGGTCAATCCTGTCCTGACCGGCAGGATAGCAGTTACCGACGGCACCGTGAACTTTCAGAACAATGATTTCACGGTCTCACGCGGGGTCATTGATTTCCTCAACCCATACAAAACCCAGCCCACTGTGGACATTAAGGGCGAGGCCAAGGTCAGGGACTGGACTATTGACCTTGCTATTGAGGGACCGCTTGACAATATACAGTTCAATCTAACCTCGACACCCGCAGAGGAGCCTCCGGATATACTTTCCCTCCTGATCGTCGGGAAGACATCGCGTGAACTCACACAGAGCCAGACCGGGTTAACGGTTTCTCCGACAGCCATGGCCGCTGAGCTTCTAAACTCCACCTATGGCAGGCAGGTCAAGAAGGCCGCATCCCTTGACATCCTAGAGCTGAAGGCATCCGAATTCTCTACTTCGGATAAGGGAGAAAACCTCAAGCTGACCCTCGGCAAAGAGTTGTCCAGGAGGATGATCCTGGAATACCAGGTGGAAACCAGCAATACACAGACCGTTCAGAGGGGCATAGCTGAGTATAAGATCCTTGAGAATCTCATTGTTAACGGCTATCAGGGCACTGATGGAGTCTATGGTACGGATATCGAACTCAAATACGAGTTCCGCTGAAAATATGCGCCCTGAAGCAAAACATCTCACTCTGTTACTATTCCTCATGCTCCTCTTGGCTACGCCCTGCCAGGGTCAGGAAGGTTCAAGCCAGGGTATGCATATACCCAGTGAATATGCTGCCTTCGATGGCATGATTGTTAAGCTTATTCATATAGAGCTTATAGAATGCCCTTGGTGCACCAACACAATCGAAAACCTGGCACGGGATCTTATCAATCTGCGTGTTGGAGAACCGTTTTCTAAGAAGCAGTATCAGCAGTCAATCGATGCCCTCATGCTCTCTAAGAGATTCGGAGCGGTGATCCCTGAAATAGAACGGGTTGAAGAAGGCATCAAAGTCACCTTCCTTCTCACTCCCTACAGAGAGATCAAGGACATTCAGATTCACGGTGAGTACCCTCTGTTCAAAAGCGATGTCTTAAAGTCCATGAACGTTTATCCTGGTGATGCACTGCTGCCTGATTCACCCGCAGTACTAGAGAAACTTATTGGTGACCTGTATATAAAAGAAGGCTACAGAAACCCCCATATTTCCGTAACAGCAGGAAAAGACTTAAAAGGCGGGTTGGTAATCCTCGATGTGAGTATTAGACCCGGCCCATATTATTTTCTCGATTCCCTGAAGATAAGAGGAAACCATGCAATCATCTATGCCGAAATCAAGTCCCGCATGAACTCTTGGCGATCATCGTTTTTCATCAGGGAATCGGGCCGTTTCATAGAGAAGGAATTCACCCAGGATATAAAAGACCTCTTAGTCCTCTACTGGCAGCGGGGATACCCTGAATGCGAGATACAAGAATCCGTCAATAAAAATGAGGCGACCGGCGAGGTGAAGGCCGAAGTTAACATTACGGAAGGGCCTTACTATGAACTATCCTTCTCCGGGAACAAGTGGTTCAAGTCATATACACTCAAGGATGATATACCGATCTTCATAAAAGGAAATAGGCGAGACAAGGGCATAAAAAACGGTATCAAGGAGATTAAGGAACGATATCGAAAAGATGGTTTCCTTTTCACCGAAATCGAAATCCTTGAGGAGAAGGTAACCATAAAGGATGAAAAGATACGAAAACTCAATCTTTTAATCAAGGAGGGCCCCAGGACTCTTGTAGAATCCATACATTTTTCCGGCAACAGTTACTTCAGCGAGGAAGAACTGATAAATAAAATTCAGACAGGCAAGGCACCCTTCTATTCTCGGAAAATCTTTAATCCTGATATTTTGGAAAAGGACCTGGCATCTATTCGCGAGCTGTACCTTACCCGTGGATACAATGAAGTATCCGTATCTCATGAACTGACCTGGAATAAAGATAAAACGGGTGTTTCAGTTCTTGTTAAGATCACCGAGGGTGTAAAGACCGCTGTCTCGTCTGTCAGGATATTGGGCCTTAAGACAATTCCCGAAAAAAAGGCCTTTAGTATCCTGCAACTTAAAGAAGGCAAGCCCTTCAGAAGTGATGTCATAAAGTCTGATGAGACCGCCCTTTCAGGGTTTATCTCGGAAAATGGCTACCCGTACGTGAGCGTGAAGACGGAAGTTGTCATGTCTAAAGATAATACCGAGGCTGCCATTACGTACGCTGTTGATGAAGGTCAGCGCATGACCATGGGAAACATCTATTACCGGGGCAACTTCAAGACAAGGACGAGTGTCATCAAGAAGGAACTGGGTATTGAGCCCGGACAGCCGTTCTCGCTTAAAACCATGCTTGAAGGACAAAAAAATATCCGGAATATGGAGGTCTTTGATTCGGTACAATTTAAGACCTTCGGGATCAAAGAGGAGAAAGACCGCGTCACGCTGCTCATTGATATGGAGGAGACCGAACCCTACTATGTCCAGGCCGCTACCGGCTATGCTTCTGACCGCGGGTTGTATGGGAACACGCGTGTCGGCGACCACAACATCTTCGGATTGAACAAGGACGCATGGATCGGCGGCGAGCTGAGCCAAATCGGCTACCAAGGCGGGCTCAGCATCACCCAGCAGAGGATCTTTGATACCCCCGTTACCAACACCAATGCACTCTCCTATGAGAAAAAGGCAGAGTTTAACCAGATCTTCGGGACCTCGGTCTGGACTTCGTCATGTAACTTTTTGCGGGTATACAAACCGCATATAACAACATCGCTTGGCTTCAGGTATGAATGGAGAGATCAATTTCTCAAGGATAGATCATTTACAATTC
Source organism: uncultured delta proteobacterium (assembly GCA_963798485.1). Classification (GTDB taxonomy): domain Bacteria; phylum Desulfobacterota; class Desulfomonilia; order UBA1062; family UBA1062; genus MWEI01. The sequence goes on from CAWCTR010000014.1 coordinate 230,705, forward strand.
CGCCGGGAGATGAAGATTCTTACGAGCCCCGTGGTTCACTGATAACCACCCCATTCATCTCCTATGACACCAGGGATTCCTTCGTAAGGCCCAAAGAGGGGTTTTATTCCTCTTATTCAGTGGATATATCAAAGGGTTATCAGAATTCCCTGGATAATTTCTTAAAACATTATCTGAATCTCCGTTACTACTACAGCCCATTCCAGAGGCTCACCCTGGCCTGGCTTGGTCGTTCAGGCTATATCTACACCTATGGGAAGAAAGGTCAGCTCCCGGTGGACCAGCTCTTCTATTTGGGCGGGACTATGGATGTGAGGGGATATAATGAGAACATGCTCAGGTATGATACCAGCGGAAACCCGGTAGGCGGCCGCCTGTCGCTTGTGGGAAGCATGGAGGCGCGTATAGAAGTTTCACATAATTGGGAGACAGCCCTCTTCTATGATACGGGTTCGGTCAGGAAGGCGCTCGTGGATGCAGGGTCTGATATCTTCAGGTCCTCTGTCGGTATCGGGCTCAGGTATGTCACCCCCATCGGCCCAATGGGATTGCTCTATGGCTACAAGATTCATCCCAAAGAAGGCGAGAGCCCGGGCAGATTCCTTTTCTCGTTGGGATATACATTTTAAAAAGGGGTATGTTCAAACTCACTCCAGGTCAAGCCCCAGCTGCCCCCCGGGGTTCATGATGTTGTTCGGGTCAAAGTGTCTCTTGAGCGCCCTTAAAACTGCCATTTGCTCCGCTCCGAGATACGCCCCGATCCAAGGTGCGATCATGCGGCCGATACCGTGGTGATGACTCAAGGAGCCTCCGCATTTGTCAATATGGTCTATAATCCCTCTTTGAAATGTCCTGAATTCATCAAGGTCATCCATCTTTGCCAGGAAGATAAAGTAGAGGTTCGTGCCCTGCGGGTAAAAATGGGATGCATGGGTCATACACATAGTATGAGGCCGTGACTTGATGTGTTCCCTTACGCCCTGGTGCACGGCATGCAGGTTATCCCATTTCACAGAGCACTCCAGCGTATCGATAACAACCCCGAAATCCATGAGGTCTTCCCGCATGTACGGTTCTTTATAGCGGGTATGTTCCCATTTTTTCGCAGCATACCCGGTCAGTGAAATAGCCCCGAACTCTTTGCATATCCTCTTTGCCTGCCGTTCGATATTCCTGGTAAAGGTAGCCTCTCCTTCAGCGCTTCCCAGGCAGAGGCAGCGCTGCATGGGCCTGTACCCCCTGCCTTTGAGAAAGGCATCCACAAACCCGGGCATCCCGTAGAGTTTGAGGCCCCTTTCGGTCTCCTCAGGATCGGATATGCGAAAGATGGCAGGCATGCCGAATTCACCCTGGCAGATCTCCCTGCCGGCGTTCACGGCCGCCTCCCATGTAGGAAACATGAAGCTGAAGCGCCTGGTATTCCCGGGCATAGAGCGGTAAATCTTCATGGTGGCTTCCACCAGTACCCCATAAGTCCCCTCGCTGCCCTTCATGATGTCGTTTACCTTGGGTCCTGTTGCGCATGCAGGGAAATCATGAGTCTTGATGGTGCCCACGGGTGTTACGTACTCCTGGCTGATGACCAGGTCATAGGCATCCCCATAGTAGGATGATGCCTGGCCTGAACCCAAGGTCACGATCCAGCCGCCCACGGTTGAATACTCAAAAGACTGGGGAAAGTGGCCGCAGGTGTACCTTTGATTCGTATGGAAGAGCTCCGGGGCCCTATGCAGGGCCTCTTCATAGGCAGGCCCGTATAATCCTGGTTGCACCCTGGCGGTCTGGTTGGCTTCATTGACTTCGAGAACCTTGTTCATATGGGTGCTCATGACGAGCGAGATACCTCCCTTTTCCGGTCTCACTCCAAAGTTCACCGAGCTGCCGGCCCCGAAGGCATAGACAGGTATCCTGTTTTCATTGCAATAGGCAACGATATGCTGCACATCTTCGGCGGTGCGGGGGTGCACCACAAGGTCAGCCACCTGATTGATAATGCCCTTTCTGAGTTCCATCATCTCCTCGGTAGTTTTTCCCAGCGCGTATTTAACCCTGCTGTAATCGTCGGAGGTCACATTCTCCTTGCCCACAATGGCCTCAAACCACTCCATATGATGAGCTTCCAGGGCAGCCGGCCTGTTCAGAGCGACACTCCCCAGACCCTGATCTTTTTTGGTTCGGAAGTCCTCATCTTTCATGGAGAACTCTTCTTTTATCATCTCAAACCACTTTGCGCTCGGATGTTTGAAGATATGAGGGTCACCATATTTGAATATGGATCGGTAAGAACCTTTGGGCGGGGCAACTTCGGTCCATTTCGGCACGAACTTTTTCCTGATCATCTGCTACCTCTGATTTTTAATTTACAGGCACCCTGAGTGCCTCGGCCGTTTGGGTAAGCTCCTGGGCAACCCTTTTATCGTCCCATCCAAGCTCTTTTGCCGCACTGAGGGCAACCTTTTCCAGCACCTCGTTGCCTGGATTGCCCAACGTGGCGATACCGGTCCTGCGCAGCACGATATCGCTTAAGGTGCGCGCCATCTCGTAACGTGCTGCATAGACTGCCTGGGCCAGGATTTCACCGTCTTCATTGAGTACCTCCGCGAGTTGCCTGTCATGCCGGGCAAGCTCCAGAACCGGCTCGAACTCGTTTCCATAATTCTTGCCCAGGTACTCAAGCGTAGAGGTTTCAAAATCCTTGTTCTTGTGCTTGATGTCGAGCATAAAGGTCTTCATGTCCATGATCTGAGAGCCCCAGAGATAGCGCTTTGCCGTGGGCGACGACGTGTGCCTTCTTCCCAGCTTCTTCTCAGCCAGGTCGACGGCCTTCTCTGCCAGGTTCCTGCTGGTGGTGAATTTGCCGCCTTCAACGGTGATAAGGCCTTGCAGACCATCAATAGTATTGTCATGGATCTCATACCTGCGGGATGCACCGTACGTGTCTGCCGAATCATCCTCCACCAGCGGCCTGAGCCCGCCATAGGTGTGCAGGACATCATCATAACTGAGTATATCACTGCCCAGGGTGGTATTTACATCCTCGATGAGCCCCTGGATGCTTTCCCTGGTCACGCGGTATTCATCCGGGTTGCCGATAAACGGCTGGTCTGTCGTCCCGATAAGGTTGTGACCCCTCCAGGGTATCATGAAGAAGTGCCTGCCCTCTTTGGTCATGTAACTCACCACATGTGCATTTACGAACTTTTTGGTAATGATGTGGATACCCTCTGACCTCTTCAATATACCGGAAGAATTCCCCGGTTTCGCCAGGCCAAGAAGGATATCCGCCCATGGGCCTGCGCAGTTGATGATTAAGCTTGCCTTCAGTTCACTGGCAGATCCTCTCAAGAGGTCATATACCTTCACGCCTTCGACCTTTCCGGTGCTGTTTGTGATGAACCCGTCAACCCTGGCGTAGTTGGCCACTTGGGCCTCATGGTGTACGGCTGATTTTATGAAGGCCAGGGTAAGCCGCTCCGGGAAGATGTTGGAACAGTCATAGAAAACAGAGGCGCCCTTCATCCCCTGGGCAAAGATACCCGGCTCAAGCACAAGGGCCTCGGATGCGCTTATCTTCCTGTGGGAAGGGATCTTCTTGCTCTTGTCCCATGTACGATTTCTGTCGTAGGAAAGGGCATCATAGATCCTGAGCCCTATCCCGATCTCAAGGGAATTATTCTTGGGGCAGACCGTGTCATGCACCATCATCATGGGTATGGGGTAGACAAAATTAGGGGCAATATTCTCTAATGTCCTGCGCTCCTTGAGCGATTCCCTTACAAGGCCGAACTCTGCATTGGCCAGGTAGCGCAGCCCGCCGTGGATAAGCTTGGATGTTGCCGCCGATGTGGCGCAGGCAAAATCCTTCTTCTCCACAAGGGCTGTCTTCAGGCCCCTGCTTGCCGCCTCATAGGCCACTGCGGCGCCGGTAATGCCGCCGCCGATAATGATAATGTCGTGATCATGGTTCAAGGGCTCTTCGATGAACCTCTTCATACGCCCTCCCCCTTTTCATTCGAGGTCAGTATATACGCACGGATGGCCTGTTCGGCATAAATGAGCACATCAAGCATGACCTGCTTCGACCGCTCGGGGTCGGCGTTCTTGATAGACTCATAGATCTCCCTATGGAAGCGTTCCGACCGAACAGCATTGTCCGGGTTATCGAAATAGAGATGCCCGAAATCCACAAAGAAGCTGTTGAAAAAATTCAGTAGTATAAGATACAGGATATTGCCGCTGGCCAGTGCAATGGTGTGGTGGACCAACATGTCCCTGTGCATTACCGTGGACTTCCGGCTGTGAAACACAACCTCTTCCAGTGTCTTTATGTGGTCTTCAGACCTCTTCAGCGCCGCAATGGATGCCATCTCAGGGACGAGGATGCGCCTGACTTCAAGCAGGGTCATGAGGATGTCCTTGTCAAGGGTGTCATCGAGGTAAAACAGGGCATTGATGAGTTCGAGATTCGGGCTCTTCAGATAATTTTTCACATATACCCCGTCACCGTGTCTGATCTCGATGACATCGAGCGACTCCAGCTTCTTGAGTGCCTCGCGCACGGTAGAACGGTTGACCTCCAAGGTCAGCGCCAGGTTTCTCTCGGTGGGAAGCTTTCCCCCCACCTTCATCTCTCCCTTGATAATCTTCTTCAGGAGCAGTGCTGCGATCTTTTCATAGAGCCTGCTCCTGCTAAGCAGCCTCAATCGTGATGCCGGCATGTTCATGGCTGTTCTCCTGGTTATTGGTCGGGTGGTCCGACCAATAAAGTGCTATATTATATCTTTCCTGTCAAGAGATATTTTACGTAAGAAGGCAATTCGGGGAAGCTTATTACTTCTCCCACCCGCAGTGGTTCAAGGATGGCCACCCATGATGCTGCGTTGGAATCCGGTCATTTGCCTATAATTAACCGCGATTATTCCAGAGTATAATCTATACTGTAGACATCGGATTTAGCGCCACTCGCATCCACAGCCTGAAGATCCATCCTGTACTTCCCTGGGGTTCCTGATAATGTAATCGGGCCAAGATCAGAATAACTCGGAGTGTCATTTCCTTGACCTTGTGCAGGTAAGGTGATCTCAAATGGGCCTCCACCTTCAACAGGTGTCTCTGAACTAGCTGGAAATTCAGTTACCAAAAGAGTTGTCATACTTCCTTCATCTTTGGCACTCATTGTGAAAGTTACCTGATCGCCAGCTGTATATGCAGTAGCAAGAACATCACTATTGCCCATTGAAGCTTCAGTGATAGTAGGGATAAACCCTACACCCGGATGCCCCTTTCCTCCACTACAGCCATAAGCCATAAAGATAACACATAGTCCCACTATTGAGAGCTTAATATTTCTCATAACACCTCACTTAGTTATAGAAATAATTCTGATTAAATTTCAATTTTAACAGTTATTCATTATTATATATAATTATGTCATCGTTATTTATCATATCATTTTTGTGAGTCAAGCGCATTAGCTATTAGTTGTCGAAGAATTCAAAAATGCCTCTGGAGAACGCCATAGGAAAAATCCTATCTATACTTGCTTACCCGTTCAGTTCCTCGATCCCTTCCTTGATGTTGTCTCTGATCAGGTTCAGGACCTCCATGTTGTTCAAGGGTACGTCGCCGAGGCCTTCCCGGAGTTCCCGGGTATCAAGGGTATAGGCATTCCCGTTCTTCTTGTGAGTGTATACGATATCAACATCGGGGTTCCCGAGGATAAGCATGGTAATGACGCCTGCAATGTCGCCCAGGGGTTGCCTGTCGATATGGGAGTGCTTGAATTCGGCATAAACAACTGTTCCCTTGCCGATCTCCGAGGTGAGGGCAAACCTGCCTTGGGCCGTATATGTAGCCTGTTTGAGCATGGGCAGTCCAAGCCCGATGCGCCTGACCTTCTTGGTGGTGTAAAACGGGTCCAGGGCCTTCTCAATGGTCTGCTCATTCATGCCGTGGCCGTTGTCCTTGATCTCCAGGGAGAACATGTCCCTAGTAAGGTCTTCCTCGATGGTTATCTCGATAAGGCTCGCCTCGGCCCTCGATGAGTTCTCTGCTATGTCGAGTACGTGCAGTGCCAGTTCAAGCATGATCTACTCCAGGACATACCGGCCCATCTGCCTTGAGATCGCCAGAGCGATTTCCGGCAAGGCAGGGCTTTCCAGAAACATGCGCGTGCATGCCTTGCCGATATCCGCTACGTAATGGGCATCCGATGAGGTTATGAGCTGATACCCCTTCAGCTCCGGGTATCGCTGCCGCGCCTCACGAATCCCCAGATTTGCAGATACCTCCAGTGCGTCAAAGGGGACATCCGGCGGGACAAACCCGAGCTGGCCGATTATGCCGAATGCTTGCCTGTCGATATGCGATGCTATTGCCAGCCCGTTAAGTGAGTGTATCAGGTCAACCGCCTCGTTCAACGAGATGTCCGCGGCACCGATAAGAAGGCGTTCGTTGAAGCCTTCCACCTCGCCTGCCTCATTGACAATGGCCTGGATGCCGAAGGCGTCTTCGTCGTTCTTGCCGGAAAGTTTTGCATACACGGCTTCCTGCAAAGAATAGAGCTCATGCAGGTGCTTGAACAGGGCGACAATGTGGACCTCCTCGCGGGTGGCCAGTTCCATGCCCGGGATGACCACCAGGTCGGTACCGAGCGCTGCCTTGAGAACGTACTGTACGTTTTCCGATGAGTTATGGTCGCAGATGGCGATCATATCAAGCCCCTGGGCAATGCATTCGTTCACGACAGATGCAGGATGCATATCGAGCTCGGCGCAGGGTGAAAGGCAGGTGTGCATGTGAAGGCTGCAGCGGTATACCCTACCCATGGCTTCAGGCCTGTTTCAGGTTGCAGACCTTCACGCCTGTTCCTGGTGCAGGATCTGGTAAAGTCTGCCCACTACCTCGAATTCGTTCATGTCGGCCACAAGGATGGGGATGCCCTCCTTGGCGGCCTTATCGAGGGTCTCGTTGCCGGGCGTAGCCCCCTGTACGACAATGATGGCCGCGTGTTCCTTCAGGGAAGCTACGGCCACGATATTCTGGTGCACCTGCCTTGTCACCCAAACATTCCCGGCAGTACTGTTGGCCATGACATCGCTCAACAGGTCACCTGCATAACCCCCGGAGATCTCCCGTGAAAGGTTCTCCCAACAGCATTTGCACTTCAAAGAAAGCCTTTCAGAAATGTTTTCCAGCGTAATCATCTTAAGATTCCTCTCTCTGTACTCTTCCATTTATCATGATAACGCACTTCACACTGGTGCCTTTGCCGGGTTCAGAGGTGAGCTCGAAAACATCGGATGACCTCTTGATGTTCGCAAGCCCCATGCCCGCCCCGAAACCCATCTCGCGGATGGCATCATCAGCTGTTGAGTAGCCTTCCTGCATGGCCAGTTCGATATCAACAATCCCCGGGCCGACATCAATGGCCTCGATGATGATGGACTCCGGCAGGACATAATAGCTGATAGTGCCTTGCGTCGCATATGAGATAATGTTCACTTCAGCCTCGAAGGTGAGTACAGCCACCCTTCTGATGACGTCCTCGTCAACTCCCATTGCTTTTAAACTTTTCTTGATCTGGCTCGACACCAGCCCGGCATCGACAAAGTCTCTGCCCTGGATCTCGTATCTGCCCTCAAGGTAGTTTTCGTTATCTTTCATGTGCACTTATGTTGTCCTGGTCGAATATCTCTCTCACACACCCTGTCAGGCCTTCACGGTATAATCTGCCGCAGGCCTCAAACATAATGAACGGGGTCCACAGTACGGGGATGCCAAGCTCGCTCGCGATCTCCACAAACTTGTCATTCAACGCTTTGCCCCTGCATATCACGATGGCCGCTATATCAAGGGCATAGGCGGTCCTGATGGCCTGCACATTCGACAGCCCGGTAATAAGCAGACAACCGGAACGGGCAAAGGCCAGCACGTCACTCATAAGGTCTGCCCCGAAGGCTGTGCGGACAACAGTTTCGAGCTTTTCGTCACCTACAACTATCTTCGCTTCAAGCAAATCCCTTACCTCGGCTAGCGTCACAGTGTTCTCCATCGCCTCCTAAAAATTGTTATAGAATTAATCTCAATTGCCGCTGTCTGTTTACGCAACCAGATAGTTATTCAGATCCAGTCCGGCAAGCTGGGGCAGTGCCTTTATCTTCTTGGTTTCAGTGATGCCGTTTACACTGGTGATAATGAGGCGACCATTACCCTTGCCCAAGGCATTCATAAAATCATAGATGGCGCCCACAACCGTAAGCCTTCCCTCATCTATGAGTGCTTTGTAGCGTTTCATGGCCGAAGATACCTGGTGATCTACATTCTTCTTGATGTTCTTCAAAAGCTCTTCATCAAAGATCTCACATCCGGAGTTACCAAGGCACGCCTTCAAGTTGTCGAGCTCATATTTTATGGCATCATTCTCTTTTTCGTATCCCTTCATAAAGGCCCTGATAGCCCCGCAATCGGTATGTCCCATGATGAGCAGGACCGGCGTGTGGAGGTGCAGAACCCCGTAATCTACGGAGCCCTGGGCCGATGCCATCTGGTTGCCGATGGTTTCGATGGTGAAGATCTTGTCAATAGGATCGGGTTCTATGGCTCTATGCTGCACCCTTGAATCGCAGCAGGCGACCAGCGTGACCTTAGGGTGGTGGGCTGCCATGTGCGGCCTGAAGTATGCCTCGCTGTGGGAAGCGACGAACGAATCGTTATTCTCAATGATGCCCCTGATAATCTCGCCGACCACTTCTACCCCCTTGATAGTGCGCTATATCCCTACGTTTATGGAGGAAATCGTTCCTGTTGTAAAGTGGTTTCTCTCCTGGCCCTGCCTGCTTCCACTTGACAATAAACTTCCCGTTTCAATTGGGGGCATGTCTTTTCAAGAACGCCATCTTCTTTTCATTTATCTCTGCTGCAACATCTGACAGGGCCAGGATATGAAATCCTCCTTCCACGATATGGATCTCGGCATTGGGTATCGATCCGGCTGCATTTTGTGCATGATTAAGGGGTACGTCAAGATCATCGGTCCCATGGATTACCAATGCAGGGACGGCTACGTGTTCAAAGGGAAGGTTTTCTACCTTTATAAGCTGCCTCATATCGTTGTTCAGGCCCTTTGTCCGTAGTCTTGGAGGACTCATGCTCCTGATCAGGTCCATAAGTATCTTAAGGCGCTGCTCGTCTTTCATGATTGCCCTCATGAGATTCATCACCTCCTCCTCACCTAGAGAGCTTTCCATCTCGGCCGTGGCCCAACCCACAAGCATTGGGGCATGATGCGCAATGACATCCGCCAGCCAGAGGGAAGGCCCGTTGAACATGAGGTGCCCGAAAAAGATGTTTTCACCAATGTTGTTATGATTTATCTCATATCTTTGGCTGACAGCGGATTCGAGGATTAATGCCCAGACCCGTTCAGGATAACGTGCGGCAAAATGGAGTGCAGAGGGGCCGCCTGCTGAATATGCAATGATTGCAGATCGATCTATACCAAGTGCATCGAGAAGGGAGACAAAGGCATCGGCCTGCTCCTCAAATGTCCTTCCACTGTTCAAGGGGGTGCGGATATAACCCGGACGTGACCAGCTCAGTATGCGGTACCCCTTCCCGAACAGGTCGCTGAAAAGTGCCTCGGTCTGGTCATACCCGCCCGGCGCACCATGCATAACGGCAACAAAGGGGCCGCTTTCCCCATGGATGGTATATTCTATAAGTCCTTTATCGGTTTCAATCACCGTGCTGCCGGCTTTGAGCTCGGCAACGAGGTCTCTCTTCCAGCGGATATACGGACCATATTTTTCCCTTGCCCTTCTCAAGATGTTCATGCCCCGATTATACCACTTTCAAGCAGGAAAAGAGAAATATCATTATCATATAACCTTTTCAAAACATCCATGCAGGCAACCGGGGTATTGACAGACACGTGGAAAGTGCTCTATAGAGCATCCATAATTCCGGGGAAGGAGTCCCCCCTGTAACCGCCAGGCAGGCTGATGACTCCTATCAGAGCAATCTGAAGGAGCGTATATGGAGTTTGTATCTAAAAGCCTACCCATCTCAGACACCAAGGAATTGGTCGGCAGGGTCAACAAAGCAGCCTCCCGGTTTCACATCGTTTCCCTGAACCGCCAGATCGAAGTCTGCGAAAGCCTCCTCAAGGAAAACCCGCTTATCGATGTGGCCATACTCGGCCAGTTCAAGGCGGGCAAGAGCTCGTTCATCAACAGCCTTGTGGACCGGGAAATACTCCCAGTCGGAGTCATCCCGGTCACCACGGTGATCACCCGTCTTCAATACGGCCCGCAAGAACGCTCGGTGATCACATATATCGATGGTACAAGGTCTGAGATAGGTATCGAAGAGCTGGGGAAGTTCATTTCCGAGGCACAGAACCCATCAAATTCCAAGAACGTCGATATCGTGGACATAGAGTTGCCTGCACTCGAAGCTTATCCCGGGCTCCGTCTGGTGGATACCCCGGGGCTGGGAAGCGTGTTCAAGTATCACAAGGAGGTGTCCGAGAACTGGCTCCCCGAGGTCGGGGCTGCCGTCCTTGCCATCAGTTCCGACCGCCCGCTCTCCGAGCATGATCTCAATCTTATCGCAGACCTCTCCCATCATACCCCCATGATCGTCATCCTCCTCACCAAGGCCGACCTTTTGACCCCGGATCAGCAGAATGAGGTGGTGCAATTCTTCCAGCAGACATTAAAGCGGAAGCTGAACCGTGAGTATCCCATATTCCCCTATTCAACCCGATCCGGGATGGAATTCTTCAAGCACCGGATCGAGTCGGAGCTCCTTTCCGGCTTGTCCAAGAACCGGGATCAGGAGTTTAACCGCATACTCAACTACAAAACCCAGTCACTGCTCAAAAGTTGTCTAACCTATCTCAATATCGCCATGAAGACTTCTGTCGAGGCCGATCAGGACCGGGAGGCGCTCCGCTCTCAGATCCTGAATGAAAAGGTCGGCTATGATCAGATCAGGGAAGAGATCGGCGTCATTACAAGAGAATGCCAGAGGCAGACCCGGGCCCTCCTGACGAATCATCTTGAAAAATTCAAGGATCCCCTCACGGAGAAGCTCAAGGCCGAGCTGTCCGGAGAGATGCCTTCCTGGAAAGGAAACCTGTGGAGGCTGACCAGAAGGTATGAAGCATGGGTGACCGAAACCATGGAAGAAGAGATACGGCATATCTCCAAGACGGAAAACCATCACTTCTACGGCACCCTGAACAAGGCACATAACAGCCTCACCCGGTACCTTGAAACCTTCAGGATGCTGCTCAATGACAATATTGACAAGGTGCTGGGAATAAAGCTTGCGGAGGCGGACTGGAAGATCGAGTTGACAGAGCCTGATAATCCCGACATCGGGGTTCTCTACACCTTTGATTTCAAATTCGATCTCCTCTGGTTCCTCATCCCCATGTTTATTTTCAGGAGGTTTTTTGAACAACATTATCTGGGAGAGATCCCCTGGGCGACGGAGGTGAATATCTCCCGGCTCATTACCCAGTGGGAAACCAGGATCAACAAGGCCATCGACGAAATGCGCAAACAGGCGGAAGGCTATATCAAGGATGAGATATCCACGATCGATGCCCTATTGTCATCACAGGGACAGGAAAAGACCCATGAGCTTTATGAACTGATTTCAGAACTTCAGGGATTTGTAGTCAATGTTTGAACACCCTTACCCGGCATAGGCAAAAAACATCAAGACGGAGGATTCCATGGAACTATCTTTTACTATCGCGACCCTGTGGGTCGGCCTAGCGGTCATTGCAACCATTATTGCTTATCACATCCGCATCTCAATGGCCCTGGTCGAAATCTGTGTCGGTATGGTGGCAGGGGCGTTATGGGAACACTACTTCGGCAAGGAACTGCTGGGAGCAAACGTTGATTGGCTGCGCTTTCTCGCTTCCACGGGGGCCATTCTCCTGACCTTTCTGGCAGGCGCAGAACTGGACCCTGAGGTCATCGGCTCGAAATGGAAAGAGGTTACCATTGTCGGGCTTATCGGCTTTCTAGCCCCTTTTTTAGGGTGTACCGCGCTTGCCCGCTATGCCCTGGGATGGACCCCTTCAGCAAGCCTTCTTGCAGGAGTAGCCCTCTCGACCACGTCCATGGCGGTGGTCTATGCAGTGATGATCGAGACCGGCTTCAACAATACCGAGTTTGGCAAAGGGATCCTCGGCGCATGCTTTATAAATGACCTCGGAACCGTCATCGCCTTGGGACTCATCTTTGCCCCCTTCTCCTATAAGACCTTCATCTTTATCGGGGTAACCGCTGCCGCGATTGCGTTGCTTCCGTTTATATCCAAGCGCATCACACGGAAATACGGACATCGGACAGCCGCCATCAGGGCCAAGTGGATACTGTTCGTTCTGTTCGGTCTCGGAGCGCTGGCGGTGTGGTCCGGCAGCGAAGCGGTATTGCCTGCCTACCTGGTAGGGATAGTGCTGGCCGAATTCGCCGGTAACGATCACTTATGGGTGAGGAGGATGCGAACCCTCACCATAGGATTTCTGACCCCGTTCTATTTTATCCGGGCAGGCTCCCTGGTTTCGCTTCCTGCCATCATGACTGCACCGCTGATCTTCATTCTCCTTCTGGCCGGGAAGGTTGTCAGTAAGATATTCGGACTCTATCCCGTGATCGGCTTTTTCAGAAAGGAAACCAATGAGCGCTGGTATTACACCCTGATGATGTCGACCGGGCTCACCTTCGGCACCATATCGTCACTCTATGGCTTCACCCATGGGATCATCACGCGCGGGCAGTATTCCTTTCTGGTTGCCGGTGTCATCGCAAGCGCCGTTATCCCCACGATAATCGCCAACCTTGCATTCATCCCCTATTCCCTCCTGCCCGACCGGCCCGAGCCTACGGTTGAAGAGGTGGAAGATGGCCTTGGGGATGAGTGAGATGAGTGATAGGAGAGAAAATGGGTTTCAGCTTGTTCCCTACACGTTGTGGAAACTATCATAGTTAAACAAGCATAATGGGGGCGGCATGGCATGTTCTGGAAAGGTTGGCAACATGTGAAGGGAGGCAAAGCATGACAGAAAAGACGGCCGTATCTCGTGAGGCTGTGCTCGATGTTCGCAAGCTGGACAATCCCTCCCGTTCGTGATTGACAGCTTTACCCTTAATACAGTACACATTTAACGAAGATCGGGGATGGAGTCCCCCATAATTGCCGGGCAGGCTGATGACTCCTGTCAGAGAAATCTGAAGGAGAAGGTATGGAGCTTGCCCTCAAATGTCATCCGGCTTCAGGTATTATACAATTCCCCTCAAGAACACAGTTATCATTCGTTCAATGCGTGCAAAGGCACGCTCAAAGGCGGCTTCGCCGTATGACCAGTAGTTCACCATTATTACAGCCGTTGTTCATGTTCCTCAGATTACCAGCTGACTACAAAAAGGAGGCACTATGACTCAAGAGGATGAGAATAAGACACCGTGCATATTCTGCGATATCATTGCCGGAAAGGAAGTAGCATATCCGGTCTACGAAGATGATACCTGCATATGCATCCTGGACATACATCCTTATACCAGAGGCCACTGCCTAATCATCCCCAAGAGGCATGTGACCTGGTGGCATGAGATGACCGTGGAAGAGACCGAGAACGTATTCAAAGCGGCAAGAACAATTGCCAACAAGATGATGAAGGCCTTTTCATCGGATTTTATCTTTATGTATGCCCGTGGCAGGCGGATACCCCACACCCATATCTTTCTGATTCCGACCTACAAGGACGATATTCTCGATCGCTTTTTCCATGCATTGGAAAAATTTCAGGAGTCTCCCCAGGACTTAGCCCTACTCAGGGAAAAAGAGCAGATGCGTGATGCCATGAGACACCTGCTCAAGACCGATTTTAGCAAGGCTGAATGAAGAGACGACCACCTTCTGTAAGTATATCGCACGGGGCATTGAAGAAAAGGCCGTTAACTCCGTTCTCATCAAGGTGAACCAGATCGGTACGCTCACCGAAACCATGCAGGCCGTTGAGATGACACACCGCGCCGGGTTCACCACGGTCTTCTCTCACCGCTCCGGCGAGACCGAAGACACCTGGCTAGCGGACGTAGCGGTAGGGTACAACGGAGGCCAGCTCAAGACCGGCTCCACCTCCCGGAGCGAGCGCCTTGCCAAGTACAACCAGCTCATGCGCATCGAGGAAGAATTGGGGAAAAGTGCAGTATTCAGGGGCAAGGATGTTCTGTACAGCGTGAAGAAATAACGAATAGTACCAAAGCCTGAGGAGTCATTGTCATGCCGACTTAGATGATGGATATCATCAGGTCCGCAGATTATATTATTGATCTTGGTTCATTTCAGGCCCGGTGGAAAATTTGACCCTGTAATCTTTCACCGCTCCCTGTTTGAATCTCTCGAATGTCTGCTCCACCTCTGCGCTGTAATCAATTCCGGATTCATATGTGCAAACCTTGATGCTGTTATCCTTTATGAGCAGGCAATACTTTGCGGCGGATAAATCGGCTTTAAGCTTTTTCGTTTCAGCTAAAAGGGACGTAAAATGGCCGGATTCGGCATAGTTCGTTATATACTCGCGTAAGGCTAAAAAGCCTCGCGATTTTAAATCTGCAAGGGTTAACTCATGTACCAGGCGATGAACGGCTTCACAATAAATATCTATTGTTTCTAAAAACCATCCTTCCTTGTGGTATTTGTACTGAAGCTTTTCCACAAGGGCAAGATGCTGTCGCATTGTGCGCATTTCTTGTGCAAATGTTTTTATATTCTCAAAGAGAATTTTATTTTCCAGGTCCTGCATTATTTCATGACGATACTTGATCGTGTCGATATCGGATAGGGAAGTGTAAAAAAACGGCTTTAGATTATATTCCTGCCTGTGGGCCGTGATGGTATCGATAACCTGATCAAGATTCAAATCAACAAAAAAGGCGGGCGCTTCAAGCGATTCTTTTTTTGTGCCCTCTTCAGTTCTTTCAAATAATATGCTGTGGAAAGTCATGAGACAAACACCTCCTGGGCCATGATGCGGACGCACCACTTCAACTCTACCGCCGCATGGTAGGAGTTATCAGCCCGGCCCGGGCGTTTGTCAGGGGAACTCCATCCCTTTGTAAGGGTCAAATGATAGGAATTTCTAGAAGTACAGTCAAGCTGGAAAACCGCAAAAATGCAGCGTGCACCAATACAGGGGTTGGCGTCGACAAACCGGACGTGTCGATATACCTGGGCTCCACATCTTGCTACGCTTAGCCCATCATGGCGGATGAACCAAACGTCTAATCTTTCCGGGTTCATATAATGAATGAAATCATTAGAAAAATTTAATTCGTTTCTAATCTTCTTTTAATCATAATGCTGTATTGTAATCTTACCAAGATGATGAAAAAAATTCTGATCATCCTATGCACCTTCGGGTTCATATCCTCTATCTGTCTAGCCGGACAGCCTGAATCGGCCCCCTCCAAGGAGGTACCGGCAAAGACCGGAGCGTCCAAGGAGATCAGAGGTAAGGTGGAGGGGGTAGTCCTTGAAGATCTGGCAAATGAGGTAAGGCCGAAGATCACTATTATTACAGGGGATGGCCAGAAACACACCTTTGTCATACGACCGACCACAACTATCTATGATCCCGGGTGGAACCCCACGACATTGGATAAGATTACGAAAGGACAATTCGTGAGGATAAAATACAGGATTAATAAGGAAGGGTTCACAGTGGCCCTCTCCATCAAGCCTACCAAGATGGGTTCAGGCGCGGAGCATATCTCGCAAAGTACAAATAAAGATGTGGAGCCAAAGTAATAATAAACTGCAAATGACGATGAAAAGGATATTGATACTCTCCTCTCTCTTGGTGCTCAGCGCCATCGTATGCCTTGCAACACAAAATGCTGATCCTGCAATGAAACAACCAACTGCTCATCTGTATTATAAGACCTTCCAGCTCAATTATGTGAAAGGCAGTATTGAGGAAGTACCACTAACCGATCATGCTCCGGAAATTAGAACAACAAAATTAATTACACAAAATGAACATATTTACCTTGTTTCATTACGGTCATTTCTGCCACCCTTCACCTTGTATGCAAGGCCTCCCCCTGAATAATACCTTTAGAAAGGTATTGATAGGGGATACGTCATATCAATATTGCTCCAACATTTAGTCATCTTGATTTTTAGAAGATACTATGCTGCATAATGCCATTGCGGCATTATTTCAGAGCAATAAAAAGCCCATGCTTGTACATAATACGAATAACACAGCGGAGGAATACCATGAAGAGAATGTGGTTAAATATAATCATTATCCTGTTTGTCGGAATAGGGTTTGCAACCAGTGGTTGCGCAAAGAAGAATATAGTTGAGAAGACTGAAGAGATGAAGCCCCCTGTTGCACAGACTGCACCTAAGGCCCCGGCCCTTACCCGGCCGAAAGAAGAGGCAAAGGTTGAGACGTCAGCACTTAC
This sequence comes from uncultured delta proteobacterium, assembly GCA_963798485.1. Classification (GTDB taxonomy): domain Bacteria; phylum Desulfobacterota; class Desulfomonilia; order UBA1062; family UBA1062; genus MWEI01. The sequence continues at coordinate 247,204 of CAWCTR010000014.1, forward strand.
CGCAAATGAAATAAAGGCATTCGAAGACAAGGATCTCCATTTTGGCTTTGATAAGTTCGACCTCACATCAGAGGCTATGGAGATACTGAACCGGAAGGCTTCTTTCCTTAAGGCCGATACGAATGTAACAATCCGGATTGAGGGCAATTGTGATGAAAGAGGCACAACAGAGTATAACCTTGCCCTTGGGGATAGGAGGGCTGATTCCGCCCTGAACTATCTACTTGAGCAGGGAATTGCAAAAGAAAGGATATCCACCGTCAGCTACGGCAAAGAGAGACCTCTCGATCCGGGTCATAATGAAAAGGCCTGGGCAAAAAACCGAAGAGACCATTTTGTTATTGTGAAGAAATAACTATACCAATTATGGGGTAGCTTTGCTAAGAACAATACAGGCAAGGCTGCCCCTGAATTTCAAAGGTTATAGTTCAGAGCAAAGGTATAACGTGTGAGTAGAGATTATCTGAATTTGATACGTTCCTTGTTAAGGGGTCTGCCGGAAAATACCCGCACCCTCATACTCACTATTATTTATGGTGTTATAGCCGGGTCGGCGGCAGTATGCTTCATGACCCTTCTTAACCTGGTTTATGAAAATACCTTCATTGTCTTCTCCTCTCATTCCAAACTCTTCTTCCTGATTGCAAGTTTTATCTTGGTCGTGAGCACCTCACTCATGGCAGGTTTCCTGCTTTTTAAATTCGACCCGGATGCGGCAGGGAGTGGCATTCCACAGCTCAAGGCTGCTTATTGGAAAGAAGTAGGCTATGTGCCGTGGCGTCCGGTTCTCATCAAGTTTATAGCCGGCGTACTCAATATCGGCGGAGGCGCCAGCCTGGGCCGTGAGGGGCCCACCGTTTATATCGGCGGTGGTATAGCCTCAAATCTTGCAGGGTTCATGGGGGTTCCCATACGGAGGCGGCGAAGCGCGGTTGTTATCGGTGCATCTGCCGGATTGGCCGCTGCCTTTAATGCACCTCTTGCTGCCATAACATTCATCCTCGAAGAGTTTGTCAGCGATATCGATAACCGTTTTATCGGCCGCGTCGTACTCTCTTCCCTGCTCGGGGCATTTGTCGTATACGCCTTTATAGGCAGGCAGCCGGCTTTCAAACTCCCATCCATCGAATCCGTATCCTGGTCGCACTACACGATTGTCCCTGTAGTCGCCGTCTTTGCCGCTCTTGCCGGCGTCATCTTTCAGCAGGCAACGCTCTCCATAAGGTACCGTCTTAAGAGGCAGAAGGCAGTTCCTGCCTGGCTTTTACCCTGTTTCGGAGGACTCATTGTATGGGTCATCGGCTCCGCCGTCTTTTGTACTACCGGAAAGCTCGGGGTCTTCAGCCTCGGGTATCATGATCTCTCAAGCGCCTTGGATAATAATTTTATCTGGTGGGTTGCAGGAATCATGGTGGTTGCCAAGCTGCTGGCGACTATATTGTCCTATAGTTTCGGAGGATGCGGGGGAATCTTTTCACCTCTGCTCTTCATCGGCGGTATGTGCGGGTATTTCATCGGAGGCCTCACCGGTCATTGGATCCCGGTAACACCGTCCGATAGAGTCGTTCTTTCAGCGGTCGGTATGAGCACCTGCCTTGGAGTGGTCGTCAGGGCGCCCCTCACCTCTTTATTGATTGTTTTTGAAATGACACACCAGTTCGACCTCATCCCGGGATTGATGATCGGCACTTTCATCGGCGTCATCATCTCTCATGCCTTCGGCAAAGAGAATTTCTATGATGCGTCGCTGCTTCAAGACGGGCATGAGCTTATAAAGATCAGACCGCCCTTGGACATAAAGGGCTGGCAAAACCTCCCCATTTCCTCAATTGCCAATCCACACCCGATTGTCGTGGATAATCTTGATGAAAGCCATCTTCAGCCCATACTTGATAACCACCCATACAATTGTTTCCCTATCCTTTTAGAAAATAATGAGGTCGGTGTTATAACCCGGGATCACATGGAGTCCATTATTGCCCATAAGACAGTACCGGAAATTCCCAAAGCCGTATTCTGTCACCCGGATCAGACTGTCAAGGATGTCGGCAATAAATTTATAGAATCGCCAAGCGGCGTCATCATTGTCATAGACGAAAAAACAGGAGACATAACCGGTATTGTAACCCTCCATGATCTTCTCCGCGCACAGGCTTCTATTTTAGGTTAAACCTGTTCAGGTGTGAAGTTTACTGAATTACAATCTTTAAGTAAAAAACCCCTTTGCCCTCCAAATACGACTGGATTCTTAATTCACTAAGCTCCTTGCCCAGGCTCTTTCTTTACCAGAAAAATAGAGCAGGGCATCTTCCGGATTATCGCATCATTACTGTTACCGACCAGAAAGTGTTCGATACGGCTTTCTTCATGGGAGCGCAAGACGACCAGATCAATCTTTTCTTTCCTGATAACCTTCAGAATTTCATCAACGGGATCGCCTTGCTTAATAATCTTTTTGATCTTTACGCCTTTCTTTTTCTCGCCGGCGATAATAGTATCCAGTTCCACCTTGATTCTTTCCATACCCCTCTTGCGTTCTTCCTCCTGCGACACCTTGGGCAAAGATCAGCCTTGCAGCCAGAAGGTATCGACTACATGGATCACGGTAAGTTCAGCGCCATACTTTGCGACCAGTGAAGTCGCGTAATGAACCGTCCTCTGACAATATTGAGTCATCCAGCTCACCGCAAGTATTCTTCTAATATCTTCCATTATACACCTCCAATTTTATATTGTATCACCAGCTAACTTATCACCATTCAGAATCAACCCGAATGATGGAACCATAGGATCTTCATGGTTCTTCATGAACATGATCCGCTTTTCATTCACTTCATCTGCTTCATCGGATAAAGCCAGGATGTGAAATCCTTTCTCAACGATATAGAGTTCAGAGCCGGGGATTGATTCCGCTGCATTCCGGGCATGCTCTAAGGGGACATCGGAATCATCGCTGCCATGGATGATGAGTGTCGGCGTGGCCACGTGTTCAAGAGGGAGAGGGTCGATCTCTCTGAGCTGCTTCAGGTCGTTGTTCAGGCCCCTTGTCCTCAGCTTTGAAGGGCTCATACTCCTGATGAGCTCCATCAGTATCTTCACGCGGTGCTCGTCTTTCATGATATCTCGCATCAGGTGCATCACGTCTTCCTCTTCCAGGGTGCTTTCCATCTCTATGGTTGCCAGTCCAACGAGATACGGCGCATGTTTTGCAAAAACATCCGCCAGCCAGAGAGATGGATTGTTGAACATGAGATGCCTGAACAGGATGTTTTCGCCGATATTGTTGTGATTCATTTCATAACGCTTGCTCACAGCGCATTCGAGAATCAGGGACCATATCCGCTCAGGATAGCGGGAGGCAAAGTGTATCGCCGGAGGTCCGCCTGCAGAATATGCAACGAGTGCGGTCTTTTCGATGCCCAGAGTATCGAGAAGTGCCTTGAAGGCATCGGCCTGCTCCACAAATGTCCTTCCTGTTTTCAGTGGAGTGCGTAGATAACCCGGGCGAGACCAGCTCAGGATGCGAAACCCTTTTTCGAATAAGCCGTTGAAGAGGGCCGCTGTCTGATCGTACCCCCCCGGACCTCCATGCATGACAGAGACATAGGGGCCGCTATCGTCACGGATCGCATATTCCACCGGACCTTTTTCGGTTATGATCACCCGGCTGCCTGCTTCGAGCTCACTAATAAGGTCTTTTCTCCACCGGATATACGGCCCGTATTTTGCCCTTGCCTTTTTCAGGATATTCATATGGTAATCAATTTCCACCAGAGCCTATCTGTGACACCAATCTATTTCTTAGCCAACAATGGGGCCTTGGTCGGGTCGAAGATGCGGTATGCAATGAGTTTCACCCGGTCGTTGACGAGGAACCACGCCAGCGCATAGCCCCAGATCAGAAACGCCCATTTCCAGCCGATGGGAACCATGAACCATCCGTAGACCGCGGCTACCGTCGCCAGCACCTTCGTGACCACCGCCGACCAGAAAAGCGCCGGTGCAGGCCGGATGGACCAGAAAGGCCCGCGTGTGCGCGTCACGAAGATCGTCAGATGGCCGGCCACCGCGAGCTTCAGGAACATGAACGTCTGCAGCAGGTCACGGCTGAGATGGAACGTCTGTTCGCCAAGGTAAAACAGACCGAACGAAGCGATCACGCCGGCCACACCCAACACGGTCGATATCCCCAGGACAAGCCTCATGTTCCATGCCTCGGGCCGGTCTGCATAGTGCACGTTGTCGTAGGCGATCGCGAGGATAGGGGCGTCGTTCATCAAAGCCAAGGAGGACGATCATTACCGCGGTCACGGGATAGAAGTTGAAGACCAGGATCGCCAGTGTCATGAACAGCAGCACGCGGATGGTTTCGGCAATGCGATAGATCGCGTAGCTGTTCATGCGCTGGAAGGCCTTCCGACTCTCCTTGATGGCATCGATGATCACGGACAGGCCCGGGCTCATCAGCACTACATCAGCTGCCGCTCGGGCAGCATCGGTGGCGCCGGAAACGGCGATCCCGGCATCCGCCTTCTTCAGTGCTGGGGCGTCATTCACCCCGTCGCCGGTCATACCCACGATGTGGCCGTCAGCGTGATCTCGATCATCGGGTCATCCACCTGCTTGATGACTTGCGAAACAGCTAGGCCGACTCCCATCCCAATGAGCGCGCCGATGCCGACGATCTTGATAAAATCAAAGGCCAACCCGCCGGCCGTCACGCCTGTCCCTGTCACAAGCGCAAGGCTGAGCGTGAAGAAAACGATCGCGGTGCCGTCGTTGATGAGGCTCTCGCCTTCGAGCAACACAGAGAGACGTTTCGGGACACCCAGGTTTTTGAAGATCGCGACCACGGCGATGGGGTCGGTGGCGGAGATGATCGCGCCAAAGACCTGCGCGTGTTCCCAGGTAAAACCTTGAACGAAATTCAACGTGTTGGCGACCGGCGTCAAAATCAGGGCTGTCAGTGCGATCGCCGCAACCACGCCGGGCATGGCCAGCGAATTAATGGTGAGGCGGTTTCGCCAAAATTGCTTGAACTCGATGTAAAACGCGGCTTCAAAGAGCAGTCCTGGCAGAAAGATGTTGAACAATAACGCCTTTGTCAGGTGGGGCGCTTCGAAGACATGCAGCAGCCCCAACACGAGGCCGGTGAAGACCAGGGCCACTGTGTAAGGAACGGACAGACGTTGCACCGCGATCGCTACGGCCGTGGCCACAACGAACAGCAAAATAAAGATTGTTTCTGTCTCCATTACAGTACGTTATCTCGTTTCAAGGTCTCCATCAGCTTGTCGAACGGCTTGTTAAATTTATCGACTCCTTGTTTTACACAATAGTAGGCTATTTCTGACCCGTCTGGTTCTCGGACAACACTGGCCAATTCCGGACTTGCTGCCAAGCCTGCTGTACCGCTGGCGGCAGCTTGTCCATGTGCTTCAGGAAAAGCGCAAGCGTCCAGATCTGCCGGTCGCTGAGGGAGTGCCGCCATGTAGGCATGCCCGTCAGACGAATACCGTGCTTGATCTTCCAGAATGAAAAACCTTCCGGGTCGTCCTCAACCCCGTCGGTCGCCAATTGCGGTGGCTTTTGATAAAGACCTGTCGCTATCGGCGAGGCAGACGCGACCCCTTTCGCTGAACCATGGCAAACCGCGCAGTTCTGCGCAAAAAGACGGACTCCATCAAAGAGATTCTGCTCGGTCAGCGCCACCGGGTTTTGGCCCTTTGGGGCTTCGCGACGCAGTGTCGCATCCAGCGAAGTAGTGGCCATCCAGATTTCCAGCCGACTGGGGTTTGTATCCGCATTGGCCGGAATAAGCCCGCTCAACACCAGAAAGTAAGCGCCGATCAGGCCAACGGCAAGCGTTAATACGACTCCCCACACCATATTTTTTACCACAACACCTCCTTGTCCAGTGACGGTACACCGCCGATATCCAGAAACACACAGGTGCGGCGTTTCCGATTGGCCGACAGGCGAAGCAGTCGCTCCGGATGGAAAAATTTATTTTTCAATATGTTCAAAATATCCTTCCAGCAGGTCGACCTGCGCGGCGAAAAGCGCCAATGTTATCTGTTTGCACGGAGCCCCTTTACGAAACGTGCAGGGCTTTGTTCATCTTGGACAGCACCGCCTTCTGGTAGGTCGATATGGCCGATTTTTTCACCACGATCTTCTTGGCAAGGACCAGGGCGCTCCTGCGGTCTTCAGGCTTTGGTATCATGGTTGCAAGCGATGTGAGGGCTTTGTCTTCATCGGTCTCAAGGATGCTCGACTGTTCATGGAACATGCGCAGAAAATCATCCCTTTTGATCCTCTTGAACCGTGCGCTCGACTCCAGGAGCCGTTCATCCTCATAGAGCGCATCCCGGTCGATGACATGATCCGCATCCTCCAGGGCCATGACCATGCGGATGACCCCTTCCTCGTAGCCGCCCTTGTTCATTGCGCCCTCCCAGCGCTGCCGTTCATTTTCCGCGTGTGCGTCTTCCCTTTTCTTCTCCTGTCTCGACATCCTTTGGTGCAGTTCCTTCTCCGACTGCACAGGGAACATAAGCTTCATCAGCGGGTTCTCATAGACGGTAAAGAACATGGCCTCATCAAGACTGTCACGTATGCTTTGATACCCGCCCAGAATGGCAACGATGCCTTCAGAGATTTGGTCCTGAAGGGCCAGAAAGGCATTGTCCTGGCTGACCGGTTTCCGGGACTTTTGCACCATGGGCGCCAGGAATCTGAAGGGCAGCATGAACGGATTGACCCTGTCCGAGAAGATATATTTGTTCACCCGGAGCGGATGAAGCTGCTTGAGGATCTCTGCGGTGGTCTCGTTGGAAAGCATCTTCACCCAGGGGCTTACAAAGGTGTTATACAACCAGTCGTTCATCTCTGAAACGGCTGCGACCCTGCTGAAGTCCGCATCTTCCTCCTTCATCTCTTCCTTGCCCTCGTTCAGGGCCATGAGGTCCTTCATGTCGCGCTCCTCGAAGCGGACATCGTAATCACTCACCCCTTCCTTCTTGCCCTTATCGACTATGATCATCTCATAGAGACCCGGTGCTAGCGCCTCTATCACATCGATGCTCTTGATGATTTCATTGTGCTCCTTCTGGGCGATCTTTGAGCCGACGAAGATCCCCAGGTGGCCGACATCCGGGTGAATCATATAGATGATCACCTTGCCCAGGGCCTTGATTTCCTCCACCGACGAGTATTCCTTTATGATCCAGTCCAGGGCCTGCTGGGGCGGTGTAATGTTATCCCCCTTGGAAGCGAACAACACTATCGGTTTTTTGATGTCTTTCAAGTTCAGGATCTTTTTCCTGTCCAGAGACAGCTTGCCTTTCTCCAGTTTGTCGCCCACAAAGAGGTTCTCTACGGTGGAGTGTATCTCCTCTTTGGTCATTTCGGAATATCCGTCCCACCATTTCTCAAAGGCGAGGTATCGTTCCTCATCGGTATCCACATTGGAATAGAGATTATACTGCTTTTTCCATAGGGTATTCCCGGGGTTGAGGCTTTCAAAGTTCTCCTCGAGCCATGCACCGTCGAATGTGCCGTTGCCCAGGTCTGACAAGAGTGAGGTAAGCCAGATCCCGCCAAGCAGTCCTCCCGCATATCGCATCGGGTTCTTACCCTGAACCCCTGACCAGTACGAGAGGGGTGAGCCGTTCAGTACCAGAGGGCCGGTCAAGTCAGGACGGTCGGCGCCAAGCAGTGCCACAGCCCAGCCTGCCTGGCAGTTGCCGATCACCGCCGGCTTTTCGGCCTTTGGATGAAGCCGGGCAACCTCCTCGATAAAGCGGATCTCCGCCTTTTCAACATCCCCCAGCGTCTGTCCGTCCACGGGCTCCGGATGGAAGAGGATGAAATAGACCGGGTGCCCCTGGGCCAAGGCATCTCCGATCTCGGAATCCCGCTTTGAGCCGCCGATGCCCGGGCCGTTTCCTGCCCTGGGGTCGATGACCACTATGGGTCGTTTTTCCGGATCTATAACATCGGTCTTTCTCGGTAGGATGCGCGCCAGGTCGTAATTCACCGGCTTCTTGAAAGTCCGGCCCGAAAGGATGATCTCATAGTCGAAGACAAGAACCGGTGGTTCTCCTTTTTTAATCGTTTCAAAATAATTGTTTCCCCGTTTCCTGAGGATATCCATAAAAAGGATCCACCGCTGGATGGAATCGAGCCAATATTCGTGGGCCTCTTTCATCGCCTCGAATGCCATACTCGGGTTTTCAGGATTCTTTTTTTCATTCATAGCTTACTCCATTCGGTGGCTCACCAGGGCGGCGAATGCGCATGAGATCAGCCTTGCCCTGGGCGGGTCGGACCGGGATGTGAGGATGATCGGGACCTTTGTCCCTACGACGAAGCCGGCCATCTGCGCCCCGGCCAGATATTCAAGGTCCTTGCCCAGGATGTTGCCCGAAACCAGGTCCGGCACCACCAGGATGTCAACGTCGCCTGATACGGGGCTGTTGATCCCTTTGACCCTTGCCGACTCGGCTGAAATGGCATTGTCGAAGGCGAGCGGCCCATCCACGACGGCCCCTTCTATCTGCCCCCTGTCCGCCATCTTTGCCAGACATGCCGCATCCATGGTGGAGGGGATGGACGGGTTGACGACCTCCACTGCCGACAGGGCGGCAACCTTCGGTTTTTCCACCCCCAGCAGACGGGCAATATCAACCGCATTCTGCACGATGTGCATTTTGGTGGAGAGGTCCGGGCTGATGTTGATGGCGGCATCGGTAATGTACAGAATCTTGGGATAGGTCTTCAGGTCTGCCAGGAACACATGGGATATGCGTTTTTTTCCCTGGAGGTGATGGGCGAGGATCGGGTGAAGAAATTCGTCCGTATGGATATGACCCTTCATCAGGGCCTTGACCTCACCCTTTTCAAAGAGCTCTACGCCCTTCTCGGCCATTGCATCCTCAACCGGGGCATGGATAATACGGAATTGCCTTGTGCAGGTGATGGTCTTCAAAATATTTCGAATACTGTTTTCATCCCCGATTAAAATGGGATCCACATAACCGGCTTCGGCTGCCTCGCATGCGCCTTCCAGCACATGCCGCTCATCCGCATCTATGACGGCAATGGGCATGGCAGGAAGACCTTGGACAGCCTTAAGCATGTCCTCAAATGTGGCAAATTCAACGCTCATGGTTTATCTCCCTGCCTGCCTTTTAAGAGTAGCGCCCGGGTATGCCGGGCAATCATCAGGTCCTCGTTGGTGGGAATAACCCGCACGGTGCAGTGACTATTGTCTCCAGAGATGATTCCTGCATCGGTATCGTTATTCATGGGGTCGATACGTATTCCAAGATAATCGAGGCCGTGGCAGATCATCCACCTTACCGGTGCGGCCCTTTCGCCTATACCTCCGGTGAACACCAGGGTATCCAGGCCGCCGAGGACGGCGGACAGTGCTCCGATATACTTGCGTGCCGTGTAGCAGAAAAGCTCTATAGCCTCTGTGGCATGAGGTTCCGTGGTGCGCTGATCCAGGAGGGTTTTCATATCGGAGCTGATCCCGGAGACCCCGATGAGCCCTGAACGCTGGTAGAGCAGCCTTTCAAGCTGGCGGGCATCATAGCCTTTTTCGTCCATGAGGTAGAGCATGATGCCCGGATCGAGATCACCGCATCTCGTGCCCATCATGAGCCCCCCCAAGCCGGAGAACCCCATGGTGGTGTCCTGGGGGTGTCCGTCTTTCAGGGCTGCCATGCTGGCGCCGCTGCCAAGATGGGCAATGATGACCAGTCCTTTCGTATCGTTGCCCAGAGCACTGACTATATATTCATAGGAAAGACCATGGAACCCGTAGCGGTGTATTCCCTCGTGCCGGAGGCTGCGAACTATCGGCAGCCACTGGGCCACCTCAGGTATCCGCCGGTGAAAGGCGGTATCGAAGCAGACCACTTGGCTAAGTTCCGGGTAGTGCCCGGCTACTGCATCGATGCCTTTGATCTCGCTGGGCAGGTGCAAGGGGGCCAGGGGGATGAGGCCTCTCAGGGTGAGCATCAGTTCCGGCGTCACCACTTCGGGGGCCATGTGTTTCGGCCCTCCATGGACCAGCCTGTGTCCGACCCCATCCGGAGACGGAAAATGTTGTTCCTCAATGGCTATGGTGAACATCGCCTTGACTGCCTCTTTGTGGTCGGAGAAATCTGCGTGACTGTCCACAAGGCGTTTACCCTGGCCATCCTTCAGCCAGAGCCAGCCGCCTAGCAGACCGATCCGTTCCACCGCCCCTTCGGCTATGAGTCTTTCGGTTGTATCGATAAGGTACATGGCAAACTTCATGGATGAAGAGCCGCTGTTGATGCAGAGAATATGATGTTTCATGTAATCATCCTTGCCGGCATTTAATCATGCTGCAATGACACGGAGCGCGGCCCCATGACGAACCTGTTTATTCCTTGTTGTTCGTAATGACAAAGTGGTCTCTTCTGTTCTTTGCCCAGGCCTCTTCGTTATTCCCCGGGTCAAGGGGTTTTTCCTTCCCGTAGCTTATCGTAGAGATCCGTCCATCGGCTCTTTCTTTGCACAGCCGACCATAAGGAATCCAAACCCTACGGTCAACACGACTAATGTTGCCAACCAAGACCTTTTCATTGTTTTCCTCCTATGTTTTATGAAGTGACCTTTTATTCCGTAAGGCTGCTCCCTTACTTATTGCGGAGGAACAGACGTGTTGAATGTGTAAGAAACAACAACTCCATTTTTATCGAATCGTACTACGAGGTCTTTTGTGTATGTTCCGCTGAATAGCCAGTAGTTATACATCCCATAAGTCCATGTCTGCCGGCCATCTTCGATTCCGACCCGCCATGGCGGTCCAAACATGGAACGGATCTCTTTCTGCGTAGTCACATTCATCTGTATCGTAGACACCTTCTCATCCGGGAAATCACGGCCGATAGTGGCGCAAGAAGCCATAAACAGCATAATCACAACTATAAAACACCAGAAGACCTCACGCAGGAAATTACCATTCCCCTTAGAATAAACAGACAATGAATGATAGTTATTCATTTTGCTTTTTCTCCATTAAACAATCGTTATCTTCAATGTCAGTTGCTTAATTATGCCCATGATGGGTAAGTTACACCGCAATCTTTGGCAGATTTTAGTGAGACTCCCTGAGGCAAGCCGCAATGTATTCTACAAAGGTTTTTGATAAATTAATAAACTTGATTTATCATTTGTCAAGGTAAGCATAGTTATAGTTATAATAATATGCAGCACAAAGACCTGCCGCACATCTGCCATATATCTTGACTGTGTTGTTATGAGACTTAATATTATGCCACAAAGGAGATTCCAATGAAGAGATATCATATTTATGCAGTGGCAGGTATCATGTTCTTTACAGTATCATTCTCTGCATGCGCAAAGGAGAATGCAGCCTCCCCAGACACAGGAATAAAGCAGGCCGCCCCAGTTACTGCTCTTGCTTCTTCTCAGAACAAGATAAATCAGGGCAGCAACGCAAACAACTTCCGGAATGCCATAATTAACGTCACAAATAAAATTATACCTTCAGTAGCGCACATCGAAGTGACCCAGAGCCAGGAGGTCCAGAATCCTTTCATGCCGTTCGAAGGTGATCCGTTCTTCAAGAGGTTCTTTGACTCTCCCCAGGTACCAAAGAAGTTCAAGAGGGAGTTGAAGGGCATCGGAACAGGAATGATCATCAACCAGGATGGCTATATTCTGACAAACAATCATGTCGTAGCAGGAGCAACCCAGATACAGGTGACCCTGCCTGATGAGAGCCAGTACGAGGCCAAGGTCGTCGGCACCGACCCAAAGACCGATTTGGCGGTTATAAAGGTCAATACAAATAAAAAGCTCCCCTATGTAACCTTCGGCGATTCCGACAAGGTGCAGGTGGGGGAATGGGTAGTGGCCATAGGCCATCCCAGGGGCCTTGATCAAACCGTGACACAAGGAATAATCAGCGCCAAGCACAGGCAGGGGATAACCGACCCCAACACATACCAGGACTTCCTCCAGACCGATGCGGCGATAAACCCCGGAAACAGTGGTGGTCCGCTGCTCAACCTTGATGGACAGGTCATTGGGGTAAATTCCATCATTGCTTCGCAATCAGGAGGCTCCGAAGGCCTGGGGTTTGCCATACCGAGTAACATGGCCGTCCATATAGCGAACGAACTGATGACAACAGGGAAGATCCATCGGGGCTGGCTCGGTTTATCTCTCCAGGATATTGCATTTGATAAGATGAAGGCCCTCAAGCTCACCTCGACAAAGGGCACCGTGGTGATGGATGTGGTGCAGGGAGGGCCTGCGGACAAGGCCGGCATGAAAAAAGATGACGTAATCATATCGTACAATGGAACGGATATTCATGATTCCGGTGAATTGAGGAACCTTGTCGGCAACACAACCATTGGGAAAGAAGTGAGTATCGGCATACTCCGTGACGGAAGGAAACAGACAATAACGGTAAAAATCGGCAATCTCGAGGACGCATCCAAGATGATGGCCTCATCTGTAAGAGACAAACTGGGCGTGGATGTGAGACCGGTAACGGAAAAAGAAACGAACAGATACGGTATTGAAAAGGATCAGGGGGTTGCAATCAAGTGGCTCGATGCGAAAGGTCCGCTTGCCAAGGCAGGATTTGAGATTGATGATGTTATCCTCCGGATTAACGATCAGCCCATTGACGGCATGGAGAAATTCGTATCCATGCTAAGCGCCCTGCAACCTCACCAGCATGTCACCATCCTTGTAGTCGACCACCGGTCCGGCCAGACCGGTACTATTCAAGTGGAGGTGCGGTAATAATAACCCCATGGTAAGAACTTATGCATTTCTTTAGGCGCGGGTTAAAGGCGTTCCGGGTATTTCTGATCCTGACAATATATGCCGCAATTACCTGGAACCCCAATCTCCGGGCTGCCGATCAGGAAGAAGGGGTAGTCAGGGCGACCCTTGATAACGGACTGCGTGTAGTTATAGTTCGTAATCAACTTGCTTCGGCAGTGACGACCGTCATCAATTATCTCGCAGGTTCGAATGAAGCCCAAAAAGGGTTCCCGGGCATGGCGCATGCGCAGGAGCATATGATGTTCCGGGGCAGCCCCGGACTCTCGGCAGGTCAGCTGGCAAACATAACGGCTGCCATGGGAGGAGATTTCGATGCGGATACCAGGCAGCATGTGACCCAGTATTTTTTCACCGTACCGGCAGAAGACCTGGATGTTGCCTTGCACATAGAGGCTATCCGTATGAGTGGTGTCCTGGACAGCGAACAACTATGGAAACAGGAAAGAGGCGCTATAGAACAGGAGGTGGCCCAGGACCTCTCCAGTCCGGGATATATTTTTTATACCCGGCTCCTTGCAGCCATGTTCAAAGGCACGCCATACGAACACGACGCCCTGGGAACCCGCGCATCCTTTGACAAGACCACAGGGGCCATGCTCAAGAAGTTCTACCGGACCTGGTATGTACCCAACAATGCCATCATGGTGATCGTCGGCAATGTGAAGCCCCAGGACACCCTGGCTGAAGTGAAGAGGCTCTTCAGCAATATACCTGCTCGGAAACTCCCGCCTAGGCCAGTTGTCAAATTGAATCCCGTCGAAGCCACGACCATCTCTCTGAAAACCGACGAACCCTATGGCACGGTAATAGCTGCTTTCCGAATGCCGGGATACGACAATCCGGATTATGCTGCTGCCAAAGTGCTGGCTGATGTTCTGGACAGCCGGCGGGGAAGTCTGTATGAACTGGTCACCCAAGGGAAGGCATTGGATACCGGGTTTCAGGTTGAAGGCCTGCCCAAGGCCGGGCTCGGCTATGCTGTTGCGGAATTTCCCCAGGGAGCCGATGCGAAGGCACTGAGCGAGGAACTGGTGAAAATCCTGTCGTCATTAAAGAAAACAGGCGTTCCAGCGGATCTGGTGAAAGCTGCCAAACGGCATAAAGTAACGGATGCGGAACTGGAGAAAAATTCGGTTTCCGGGCTGGCCATGGCCTGGTCAAGGGCACTGGCCCTCGAGGGCAGACGATCCCCCGATGATGACGTGAACGCCATAAATAGAGTCACCGTGGAAGACGTGAACCGGGTAGCTCGCATGTACCTGGACCAGGAACACTCCATAACAGCAATCCTCACTCCTGTTCCTTCGGGTAAGCCTGTTTCTACCAAAGGATTTGGAGGCAAAGAGTCTTTCGCTCCTGAACAGGTCAAGCCTGTCAAGCTTCCCGAATGGGCGGATAAATCGCTGAAGAGGCTCACCATTCCCGGCTCCACTCTGAATCCTGCCGTTCATTTCATGCCCAATGGAATCACGCTCATCGTGCAGCCTGTATCCGTGAGCAATACCGTTACTGTATACGGCCATATAAAAAATAGACCTGAGTTGGAAGTGTCTGCCGGAAAGGAAGGCGTAGATGAAGTAGTCGATAAGCTCTTCCCCTTCGGGACCACGTCCCTCGACCGGCAGGCATTCCTGAAGGCTCTGGATGAAATTGGCGCGAATGCATCTGCCGGTACGGATTTCACCCTTCAGGTATCTGCAGATCAATTCGACCGTGGCATACAGCTCCTGGCAGATAATGAGTTGCGCCCGGCGTTGCCTGAAAAGGATTTTGAAATTATACGGCAGCAGGTGGCCGGGATCGTTGCAGGCCGACTGAGAAGCCCCGAGTATCTTACAGACAGGGCTGTCAAGAAGGCCCTTTATCCTGAACAAGATCCGACCCAGCGGCAGGCCGTGCCCGCAACGGTGACGTCTCTGACCATTCAGGATGTGAGGGACTATTACCATAAGGCCTTTCGTCCGGACCTGACAACCATCGTGGTCATCGGCAAGGTCGAGCCGGATCAGGCTGAAAAGGTCATTGAGAAGTATTTCGGCGGATGGAAGTCCTTGGAGGAGCCTAAGCCTGATACCATCCTGTCTTCCGTGCCTGCCAACAAACCATCGAGCACTGTCGTACCGAATGCAAGCAGGGTCCAGGACAAGGTTATTCTGGCTGAAACCCTTGGTATCAACCGGTCCAATGCGGATTATTACGCCCTGCAACTAGGCAACCACGTTCTTGGCGGGGCCTTTTATGCCACCCGCTTGTACAAGGATCTGAGGGAGAATGCCGGCCTCGTGTATTTTGTATCTTCATCTTTTGAAGTGAACCGGTCACGCGCACTCTATGTGGTCGAATATGCCTGCGATCCGTTGAATGTGAGCAAGGCAAGGGCTATTGTAGAGCGCAACCTGAAGGATATGCAGAATATCCAGGTGAGTTCGGATGAACTGCAACAGGCCAAGGCATTGCTGCTCCGGGAGATCCCCCTATCTGAATCGAGTGTGGATTACTTAGCCTTGGGATTTATACAACGGACCGACCTGGATCTGCCATTGGATGAGCCGACCAGGGCCGCGCAGCGTTATGTGAAGATCACTGCAGAGCAAGTTAAGGAGGCTTATTCTAAATGGCTTCGACCTGATAACTTGATCCAGGTGACCGAAGGACCGAATCCTCGGTAGAGCAAGATGGTATCCTCCTTGTGGGATTATTTCCCGGGCAGGATTTTTTTGCCAAACCTTGATATTGCATCCCCCATGCTTTTCAGGCTCTTGCCGACCTCTTCGGATACATATCCAGTGCCTTGGACAAGTTTGCCGGAGATCTCGCGTCCTGTTCTGACGGCTTCAGATGAGCCAGTGTCAAGTTTATGGCCTGACCAATTTGCAGCCTGCTCCATATGCTCTGCCGCTGAATTAAGCGCATGACCGGCCTCTTTTGTTTCTTTCTTGGACCATGAATCTGATGCCTTAAGATAGTAATTATTGGCTAAAGCATGTTCAGCCCTGGAGAATGCATCTTTTAGATTTTTGTCTGATTTAACAGCCCCTTTTTCTATATCATCAGCCATCTTGCCCAGTTCCTGGATAGAGGCCGTTAACTCTTTTTTCCCTTCACCATTGGCAGATTGTGCCTCTTTCTTTAAAAAAGCCGAACCCTTTCGTATTTCATCAGCAGACGCCTTAAACTCCTTTTTAAGAAAGGACTCATGGGCCTTTTGAAAGTCGACCTTTGGCCCTCCTGTCTTGCTTTGGGTCTCTATTGCAGTCTGAGAGTAAGCTACAGGGGCAACAGCCACTTGACTAAAGACAATAGATGCAAACAACCCTGCCACCAAAATAATTTTGTGTATCATCATGATACCTCCTTTTTATGTGATGGAGACATATGTTTAACGCTTTCCCCCTTTCCCGGCAATAGAATGAAGCATCCAGATCACCAGGCCTGAGAGTATGATGGCTCCCATCACAATGAATTCATACTGTTTGATGTCATGAAGAAGAAGCTCGGCAGCATGTCCGAACACATATCCCAAGCTGGTTATTGCCAAGGCCCAGGTTAATCCGCCCAAGGTATTTAACGCTATAAACTTCCATGCAGGAATGCCGCTTGCACCGATGAGGAATGGGGTAATGGTGCGGATCCCATAGATGAACCTGAACAAGAGGATCACCAAAGTCTGATGTTGCTGCATCAGCCTCAGAACGCGTTCGGATTTTATCTTCCAGGAGTGGTGGGTATCAAGATAAGCCATCCCCTTTTTCCGACCTATAAAAAAATAGAGCTGGTCACCGGCAAATGTACCTGCAAATGCAAACAGAACAACAAGAGAAAATGCGAGGTAACCACGGTGTGCCAAAAACCCGGCCAATATCAGTACGGTCTCACCTTCAAAGAAGGTGCCCAGCAGAATGACTAAATATCCGTAATGGATGATGAATGCCTCAATCCCCATGGATGTTATTCCCCAATGCCACATTCTTTGAGCTTTTACATCTTATCAAATATTCTATAGATAGTTCTGGGATAAATCGACTAGCCACCTTTTTCTACTTCAATGTTTACCATCACCATGGGTATTTGGTTGTCTTTGAATAATATATTGCTAGGGTATATGATTTTCACATTTATGGAATGAGAAACAGTAAACCCCGATAGATCAATGGGTTCGGTTGTTATAAAGATCTTACTCTCTTGTAACGAAGAGGGTGCAAGAACCACAACCGAATCCGGAGTTACACTAAGACCCTTGAGTACATACCCCTGAGGAAGGTGGCCGACTGTATCAATATTGATAGGGACCTTCCTCGGGACAAGTCGATGGGCAGCGATTGTAATTTTATCTGGATGAATCTTCATGAGCATCATATTTGAGGGAATGTCCACCATGTTCTCCGTGAGCTTGATGGTCTGTCTCCCCTCTGCCAATGAAGAGAGGTCTATGGATACCTTGAGGGTTTTGGGGTCAAGAAGACTGAAAGCTTGTGATGAACCCATCAAAGTCAGCGTAGCCTCATTAACTTTTGATTCTTCGGTTTCCAATTCATGGGATATATTTTGGTATACGATGGGGACGACATAATCCTGTTGTAGCGATTCCTTTTGGTATCCAAATACCAACCAAAGCCCGAGAGCGAGCACGATTGCTAAAAACTTTTCTGCGGTATTTTGTCTGAACCAATAGCCCGAGAGTTTCCTGGTCTGCGCAATCAGCTTGTCCTCATAGTATTTCTCAATTATAGTGCTGAGTTCTGTTGGGTTATTTAAGCACGTGAGCTCTCTGTTTAAAGCAACGGTGATGGTCCCTCTCTCTTCTGAAACAATAATGCATAGGGCATCGCTGCGCTCTGATAGTCCAAGGGCAGCTGTATGCCTCAGGCCAAGCACACCGAATTTCTCCGCATTAAGCGACAGGGGGAGATGGCACCCGAACCTTGCAACGGTGTCTTTGTTGATGATGACCGCCCCGTCATGACCGACCGAGTGGACATCGAATATGCTTTCAAGAAGTGGTTTCGTTACCACTCCGCCAAGGGGGTATCCACCTTTCATATGTCTCTCAAGTGGGTCCTGGCCCTGTAGAACGATGAGGGCACCGGTCTTTTTCAATGCAAACTCAGCTACACTCTCAATGATGGCCTCTATCATGCTGTTGTGAGCAGTATCCCTCTCTTTAGGAAACTTGCCAAAATATCGTAAGGATGCAATACGCTCGAAGAATCTCCTGATGTCCTCCTGAAAAATCACTACAAGCGCGATAATGAGAACCGTGAAGAAACCCTGAAGTGCAACAGTCGTGAGGTAAAGATTGAAAAGACGAGCAAGGATGTAGACACCTCCTAGAATGCTGATCCCCACAAAAACGAGGCGATACGCAGTAGTCTTGAACCAGATGAGGAGAAAGTAAATTAACGAGGTTATGATGAGTACGTCAAAGAAGTCCTGGATTCGGAAACTTTTGATAAAAGAAAAAACGATGCTTTTCATAAATAGTATGTGAACCCTTTTGATATTCAGTTCAAAACCCAGTTCATCAGGATACAATCAATAATGGCCCTGGCATTCTCTTTCACGCACGGGTCCATGGTGCTTCCCAGACGCGCGCACCGGATCTGAATGCCCACCAAATGAACCTCGCAGCTTAAGTCTTCCTCTATGAGCTGCGCGATAACCGTGATGGGAAAACGGTGCGTACTCAACGGTGCCTCATGCACGCGTGAATGGGAGAACGTCCGCACTTCGCCGGGCATGCCGTTGAAATCGGCGGCATCGATGATGACGGTCTTAGCGGGACGTGCCTCAAGTACACGGTGAAAGATCCTCTCAGGGCTGTCTCCGGCATTGATGATGATGATATTATCATGATCCGCAGGGAGATTTTCCGCTATGAAAACCCCGGCCCCGTCGTCTCCCCGCAGTGAATTACCCACCAGGACATATGCCGTCCGGCCTGCATGGGCCGGGAGGAGTGCATTCCTTACCTCTTGGGACAGACTCTGGTTCATGAATTTTCGAATCTCACATCCAGGAAATGCGCCGAACATGAGATGCAGGGATCATAGGCCCTCACCAGCATCTCCAGGGCGAGGGTGATCTCCTGCTCCGTCTTGTCAAGGATGCCGGGAACCAGGCTCTTCATGTCTTGTTCGATGTTGTTGATGTTCTGGGCGGTCGGGATAATGCAGTTGGCGTTTTTTATCATTCCCTTTCCGTCCGTCTCATAGTTGTGATACAGGGTGCCGCGCGGGGCCTCGACGGCGCCCACACCGTTTCCTGCCCTTACCGGCAGGGTGTGCTTTTCATTCAGGCCCACGAGCATCAGTTCCTCCTGTTTAATACCATGCTCCATGAAGTATTCGATGATGCCGATAGCATGGTCGAGGCAGTGGACGCATTCAATGAGCTGGGCCACGGTATTGAGGTACGGATTGTGAACAGGCGGTTTGTACCCGGCTGCATTGGCAACCATCTTGGCGCCTGCACAGAGCTTGTTAAAATTCAGGTTCGTCCTGGCCAAGGCGCCGACGGCATAAGATTCCCTGCTTAATCTCGCATACTTCGCAGAAGAGTGCTCGACAATGAATTCATTCGCCACCTTTTTATAGTCCTTCTTGTGCAGGCGTTTCCCGTCCGACGACCCGATGTCACCTGTGAGCAGGGGGTAGCCGGGCCCGTCATTCACGAGCCCCACATATTCGGTTTCCCTTTCGAATTCAGGAAACCTGAGCTGAAGCGCAAGGTCCACCGTTGCATCCATGTCGGGCTGCATGCCCATAAGGAGAGAGTGCATGGACTCGAGGTCTTTTGCATGGGGAAGCTTCGTGAAGCCGCCTACGATGCATGAGATGGGGTGGATATGCCTGCCCACAAGTATGTCGCACACGTCATTGCAGGTCTTCTTCATGCGCAGCGCCCTTCTTACAACCTTGGGGTGCGTGTCGATGAGGGGCACGAAACTCTTGACGCCGAGCAGGTCGGGCGCGGCAAGCAGGTATATGTGGAGGATATGGCTGTCCAGGATCTCCATGTCCAGCAGGAGCTCGCGCAGCTTGGTTGTCTGATCGGTCGGCTCGATGCCCAGGGCATCCTCCGCTGCCTGGACGGATGCCAGCGTATGGGCACATGCGCAGATGCCGCAGATCCTGGAGGTGATGTGCTGGGCCTCGAATATGGACCTGCCCCTGAGCATGCCTTCGAAGAAACGGGGCGCTTCGACGATTTCCAGGTTGCATTTTTTGAGCACTCCGTTTGTTACGTCCACCACGATGTTCCCGTGTCCTTCCACCCTGGTCAGATATTCGACGTTCACCGAGATGTTTTTATGCGCCATCTTCGTCCAGCTCTCTGCATTTATTATACATGTCCATCTTTTTCATCACCAGGTCCAGCGGTATCTTGTACATTTCAATTACATCCTTCATGGCATTCTCGGCAGGATTGGTCACCATGCCCCGGCATCCGTAACAGATGTTGCCATGGTTGATGCACCATGAATTGCACCCGGCCTTGGTGACCGGGCCCAGGCAGGTGACGCCCCGGTCGTACATGCAGACATTCTCGTTGAGCTTGCATTCGACGCACACTGCCTTGTCCGGCACATGGTAGGGGACGCCTAAAAGGGCCGATTTCAAAACCTCGATGAACTCTGGCTGGTAGATGGGACACCCGTTCACGAAGTAATCCACGTCCACCACCTGGTGGACGGCCCTGGTCTTTATCGTCGGGAAGAATGCATGGTCCTTGCCGTAGACATAATGTCTGATATCCTTAAGATCGAAATTGTTCTTCATCCCGTTCACGCCGCCTATGGTTGCGCATGATCCGTATGCCATGATGATCTTTGAACGCTCCCGGATCTTTTTGATGCGCTCCACTGCATGCTCGGTGGTGATGCTCCCCTCGATGATGGAGATATCATAATTCTTGTCCCATTTCTCGGACATGACCTCCCGGAATTCCACCAGATCGATGGATCCGATGATATCGAGCAGCATCTCCCCGAAGTTTGCCACCTGCAGTTGGCACCCTTCACAACAGGCGAAATCGAAAAAGGCCACTTTCGGTTTGATCATTCAGATTGCCCCCCGCAGGTTTTTTATCCGGTTGTAGCGGAAGACGGGTCCGTCCTGGCAGCAGTAGATGTTGTGGATCTGGCAGTGGCCGCACTTCCCCAGGCCGCACTTCATGTGCCTTTCCAGGGAAACCAGGATCTGGTCCTCCGGGACGCCCTTTGCGAGCAATTCCTTAATGACGAATTTGTACATCACCGGCGGCCCGACAATGATGCCGAAGGTATAGTGGGGGTTGATGGTTTCTTCGGGTATCAGCGTGGTTATCACACCCACATGGCCCTTCCAGTCCGGGTCGGCCTTGTCCACGGTGCATTGAAAGCTGACATCGATCCGTTTGCCCCACTGGTCCACCTCATCTCCGAAAAGGATGCTCTGGGGCGTGTTGCAGCCCAGGAGGATGGAAACCTTTCCAAAGTCGCGCCGGTTATCGATGACGTAGTTGATCAGGGAGCGCAATGGGGCAAGCCCGAGGCCGCCCGCGATCATGAGGAGGTCGTTCCCTTCCAGGATACTCACCGGGAAACCTTTCCCGTAGGGGCCGCGGATACCGATCTCGTCACCCACTTCCAAGCCGTGCATGACGGAAGTCAGCTTGCCTATCTTTCTGACGCACAGTTCGAAGCTCCCGCGGAGTGTGGGAGAGGAACATACGGAAATAGGTGCCTCCCCGGCATCCAGGATGGACACCTCGACAAACTGCCCCGGTTCATGGTCCAGATACTCCCCATTGTTGAAGCGGATCTCGAACAGCTGCTCTTTGTCCGTCAGGACCTTTTTGCGGATGATCTTTGCCGGTTTTATCTCGTATGCGGAGTCCCTGATCACTACCTTTTCCAGGCTCATATGCCCACCTTTTTCAACGAGGTGATCGTTTCCTTCAGGTTGATTTTTGCCATGCAGGTTCTGCTGCATCTCCCGCATCCGGTGCAGTAGAACCGGTTGAACCGGTCGTTATGGTACTTGAATTTCCGGTAGAAACGGTGACGCAGCCTGTCGCTTCGCTCACCCCTGAAACTCTCGCCGCTTGCTATCTTGGCAAAGGGTTCATTCTGGCATGAATCCCACACACGCACCCTCCTGCCCGTCTTCAGATCCAAGTTCGGGATATCCATGACATCGAAGCAGTAACACGTGGGACACACGTTCGTGCAGTTGCCGCATGATACGCATCTTTCCCCGATCTCCTTCCATACGCCGTGATCGAACCCCCTATCGAACAAGGCCGGGATTTCATTCCTGTCGACATCCACCTCATTCCTGAAAATGTGCCTTTTCTTCACCCTCAGGTCTTCAAGGGCCTTGAGATGAGGTGAACGTGCTTCCTTGATGAAGTTCATTTTCTCTATCAGGGCATCGCCGGTCTCGGTCTGAATGTGGATGAGATAGTCGTCCCCGATGTCGGTGAAAAAGAGGTCGTACCCGCCGAAGGGGATATGATTGCCCATGAGCGCACAGCTTGCATAGCCGTCACAGTAATCGTTGCACTCGAATCCCATGATGATCAGTTTGTTCTTCCTGAAGAGATAGTGGAGATCCTTGGGTCTGTCGGACAGGACGATGTTCAGGCACTGGATCCCCGCCAGGTCGCAGGTATGGACCGCGAAGAGAACCAAGGGTTCATATTCCACGACCACCTTTGTCTTCGGGCTTTCGTTGAGGTCGTACTCGATCAGCGTCTCATACTGGGGCATGAAGTACTTCTTGGGTGGTATGATGGTGGGTATATACTCCATTGAGATCTGATCAGCGGACGCTACCTCTTCAAAGGCGTAATTGTTGTATCCCTTGTGAACAGGGGCGACCACTTTCTGTTTCGCGGAGAGCTGTACAATGAAACTGTTCAACTGTTTTTTTTCCAATACCACATAGTTCATCTTACTTCCTTAATCCGGGGTTACGGATCATTTTCTTTAAACACCCGCTAAAACTATACTGTTTATTATTATAAGAGACCGTGACATGCAGGCAAGGGGTGTATCAGTGTTTGAAAAGTGCATGGAGCCGGCCCTGGTTATTACCAGGAGGTATTGACTATGTCGATTTGCAGGCTATTTACGCTATGAACATACATGAGCAAAACTCGAAAGGAGTTCTCTTATGAAAAAAGTTGCATTAATTCTTCCTTCTCTCATAGCACTCCTTATATGTTGTTCCTCCTTATCAGCAGCTGATGTAAATAAAGAAACGAACAACAACTTATCGCTCAATCAGGCATTGCAGGAGATCATGAAAGCCCAAGGTGTTAATGATGTTAAATCCATTGATTGCAGCAAAGTGACGGAAAAGCAGCTGCAAGTTCTTGGTGATGCGTTCATGGATATTATGCACCCGGATTCTGCAGAGCATGATTTCATGGACAGGATGATGGGCGGTAAAGACTCGCCGACACTGGAATCGATGCATAGGATTATGGGTGCCCGGTATCTGGGCTGTTATGGAGGAGATGAGTCATTCGGCATGATGTATCCATTTTGGGGCGGGAGGGGTTACGGAAATGGGGCTGGAAATTATAACAGGAGGTGGCCGCCGATGATGTACGGGTATGGCCCTTATGGTCAATGGGGAATGATGGGCACTTATGGAGGAATTTACATGTGGATCCTATTTCTTATAATACTTGCTTTCGTTGTCTACCTGGTGGTGAGATGGACAAAACCTGCAGGAGCCGGTACGGGTGAATCGCCACTCGACATTCTCAAGAAGAGGTATGCCCGCGGCGAGATCACAAAGGATGAGTTCGAGCAGAAGAAAAAAGATCTCGGCCTGTAAGAAACCGGAGCCTGTTTCCGTGCCTTGGGTATAATGGTGCATATGTATTCCAGGGAGATGTATGAAATACTATTTCAGTAAAACCCTCGACATTCACTTTGATGAAACGGTTTCAAGAGTTATGGATGAGCTGAAAAAAGAGGGTTTTGGAGTTCTCACTGATATCGATGTTCAGAAGACATTGAAGAACAAGCTTGATGTCGACTTCAAGAAGTACAGGATCCTAGGCGCCTGCAACCCGCACTTTGCTTACAAGGCCCTGCTTGCAGAGGACAAGATCGGCACCATGCTTCCCTGCAATGTCATAGTACGAGAAGCTGAGGGTGATAAGGTCGAGGTCGCTGCCATCAATCCTATCACTTCCATGCAGGTAGTCCAAAACTCTTCACTAGGAGAGATCGCTGCACAGGTTCAGGCTAAACTGAAAAAGGTAATAGATTCCTTATAATTTTAGCATCTACATATTTAATAGACGGATTTCATCCACCCTGTTTGTTTGTTAACCATGAGTTTATCCACAAGCGAACCATCTTTGGTGACGATCTCCGCCTCGAAGTATTTATCGTTATCAGTGATTTTTCCACTCTTGAGATTAGGATTCCCCATGGTGGTAAGATAATGTTCCACAAGCACCTTTGCCTGATCCATCGTTATGGGTTGTCCGGAACGGTTGTAACTACGATGTCCGTAGCCTGGTCCGGACCCCATCATGCCTCCTTGTCCCCAACCAGGACCTCCGCTCCAGTCTCCACGATTCCACATCATTCCCGGCCCCATGCCGTCTTGACCGGCCCATGGGCAGAACCAGCCTTGATCTTGAGAAGGAGTAGGCCCACCCTTTTCATCAGCGAAAGAGAGCTGGAAGGCACCAATCGCCAAGGTAACTAAGAGTGCTAGACCAAACATTTTTGTTATCTTCATAGATTCCTCCTTTGAGCAAATTAACAATGAATAGGGGTTAATGATGAGAAAACAAGATTCAACATTGATTTATCTCATATCAATGTTATATTCTGTAAACTAAACAATGTACTCAATCGTCTGTATATAGAAGACAACATAATGGAATTATCAATAAAGAGATCGGAGTTGTAATGAAAAGGATATTGATAACTCTCAGTGTCCTTTTGCTGTTCTCTGCCGTATGCCTTTCATCTCAAGCCACAAAATCTGTAAAAGCAATGCCTTATGCAAACACCGCTTACAAGGCCTCTCTCGTCAATAACATGAAAGGCAGCGTTGAGGAAGCTCCCTTAGCCATACTTGGTCCAGAAACCAGCGCTGTAATAATAATTGCAAAAAATGAACAGAGATACGTTGTGTCATCATGGTCAGCTCAACCACTATCTACCTTATATGCAAGACCACCCCCTTTCTAAAATTACCTGAGATCAATCTTCAAGTACTGGATATCGGCATTATTCTCAGGTATTCAGTCATCAATAGCCTGAAGTCTGAAATGTAAAGTTACTACATTAGGCCATTGATGATCAGGGGGTTTATAACCAGGACAGTAATAGCCACCTTCATATGCATAAAATAAATACCTGAATGGAGGTTGCCCATGAAAAATTCATGGCTATTTATACTTGTTTTCATGGTTCTAGGTATAGAAGTGATTCTTCTGTATGGTGCTAAGAATATTGTTGATAAAGCAGATGAGGATAATACCTATATTCAACAAGTGGTCACACAACCAATCCTTTCCGCCCCAACAATAAAAGCAGATGTATCTGCTCCAAAGCAAAGCCTGGCAGATGGGACAGTGGCTCCAGGAACTAATGAAATCCATTTCGATTCTGTCATGCCCTATCTCGAGCCTGATGTGCCGGATATATTGAATCCAAAGATGTTCTTCCTCAAGTCATCTCCTGATTTTAAAATTCAGGTCAAACAAAGTCCTGCCAGTAAAAATACTGGGGGAGAATACCCCTCACGTGGTGACCGGAGAGATAGGACGTACCATAACTATCTTGCTGAGTCGAGGGTTGAGAGAAAATAACCCTTATCCATATCCTTCTTTCGAGGTGAAACCATGATAGAAAATAATTCACAAGGTTTAAAAAGTCATCATATCCTCTCTACTTCATCAAATTTGCTGGGGATATGTTTTTTGATTTTCAATATAATAAGGGTATCAAAAATGCACGAAAAGACCTTGCTTGATACTATATGCTTGGTCCCAATGCTCCTGTTCATGGCAGCGAGCATATTTTCATATGTTTCGATTCGTTCTTCGACAAATCAAGTTTCCTATGAACAGTGTGCGGATATGATATTCATTGGCGCTTTATGTTCTTTGTGCGTGATTACAATAGTGTCTGTTCTTGGGTTAGTCTATTAGTGGCATTAAACATACAAAGACAAGCTTAAGTGCGAAATAATCTATCCAGACTCTTAAAGGCTTGTGTGAGATTTTCCTTGGCCTTTTCCGACAGCCCTTCCCCATGCTCGAAGTCATAGCCTCGTATGGCAAGGAGCCAGGCCTCGGGGCAGGTATGGTAGAGCACCTCGGTCAGCGCAAGGATACCCCCGCAGGTGATCTGGTGGAACAGGGGCAATGTCGAAGCTTCAGGGAAGACCCTGCTGAGCTTGACAGGATCCCCTTTAACGGCCGCGTCCACGAACACGACCATGTCGTATTGGCTAAGTGTTTCTGCCAGCTCAGGGTATATGCCGCCAACCAGCAGCACATCGGCGCCCGGCAACGTTGATCGTTCGACGAGGCGTATCCCTACGCCGTCGTCCCTGCGGTACTCGTTGCCGACACCGACAACAAGCCTTTTCTTATGATCGCTTCCGGGCGTCAACGAGGTTTCCTGCATGATCATAGAGCTCCACTACCATGGGCATCTTGCCCACTGCATGGGTGGAGCAGGACAGACAGGGGTCGTAGCATCTGATTGCCCCTTCGATCCGGTTCAGCACCCCCTCGGGAACGTCGCTGCCGGTGATATAACCCCTGGCTATGCAGTCCACCGCCTTGCTCATGGCCCAGTTGTTGTGGCCCGATGCAACGATGAGGTTCGCCTTGGTGATCATGCCGTCCCCGTTCACCCAGTAGTGGTGGAACAGGGTGCCCCTGGGCGCCTCGAGGGCGCCAACCCCTTCTGTGCACTGCACGGGTCCTTCGTGGAGGAGATCGCTGGAGAGGATGTCCGGGTCTTCCAGGATCTGTCCGGCCCGTTCCAGGGCATAGACGGCCTCTATGAGCCTGGCATAGTGGTAGTAGAAAGAGCTCTCTGCGGGTTTGCCGCTGTTCATGGCCCTGAAGCGGAGGAACTCCTGCTGGGCAATAGGTGTGCTGATCCTGTCCGCCACGTTGAGCCTGGCCAACGGGCCAACCCGGTAGAACCCCTCCTCGCCCAACGGCTTGAAGAAGGGGAACTTGAGGTAGTTCCAGTCCTCCACCTTCTCGCCGATGTGGCTGAGGTAGTATTTCGCCGGGAACTCATCGATGACCTTGCCGTCGCTGCCTGCGACCCTGACCATGCCGTCGTAGAGTTCCAGGGCGCCGTCCTCACCCACCAGGCCCATGTAGGCCGACGGGAACGAGGCGAAGTTGTCGCTCTCCTGTTTGTGATCGAGGATGAAATTCCGGATGATCGCCACACCCTCCAGGATATGCTTGATGTATTCGTCGATGCCCTTAAGGAGCCCGTCGCGCTTTTCTGCGGTCAGCGCCGTGTTCACGCCCCCGGGGATGGCGAATGTCGGGTGGATCCTCCTGCCTGTAACGGACTCGATGATGGTCTGGCCGTATTTTCTCAGCCTCACCGCTTTCAGCGCAAGCTCGGGGTTGGCCTTTACCAGCCCCACCACGTTGCGCAGCGCCGGGTCCGAGTCCCACCCGAGGATGATGTCGGGCCCTGCCAGCTCGAAGAAGTGCATGGCATGCGATTGGATGACCTGGCCCATGTGGATGAGCTCCCTGAGGAGCTTTGCCGTCCTGGGAATCTTCACGCCCAGGATCTCGTCGCATGCCTTGGCCGCGGCCAGGTGGTGGCTTACCGGGCAGATACCGCAGATACGCGGCGTTATGACCGGCATCTCCGGGAAGAACCTGCCTTCGGAGAACTTCTCAAATCCCCTGAACTGGTCCACGTGGAAATAGGTTCGGTCCACCTGACCTTCGTCGTTCAGGTATATGGTTACCTTGGCGTGTCCTTCTATCCTTGTGACCGGTGATATGGTTATCTTCTTTGACATGGCGGCACCTCTAGTCGTAGTACAGGAGATCCTGGGTAAGCGCCGGAACCCTGCCTTCCACAAGCTCGTTCAACACATGGTAGATCACGTCGGCAGGCGGCGGGCACCCGGGGATGTAGAAATCCACCTTTACGGCCTCATTAACGGCGAGCACCTTGGGGAGGTGCTTTCCCAACTCATCCGAGGTGGGCGGCGTACCGTTCACCGTGCTCTCGGTCGTGACATAACCACGGTGGAGTAGCTCCTCCACGGTAAAATAATTCCTCATGGTATTGATCCCGCCGAACACGGCGCAGTCGCCCAGGGCCACGATCATCTTGCACCGGTGCCTGAGCTCTTTAACCTCTTCCAGGTGGTGGTCCGTTGACACGGCCCCCTCTATGATGCCGATGTCGGTGCCCATGGGGGGTATCTTCAGGTCGGTGATGGGTGTCGCAGTCAGAACAAGCCCTTTCCCGATGAGCTCCACGAGACGCTCATCCATGTCAAGCAGTGAC
Organism: uncultured delta proteobacterium; assembly: GCA_963798485.1. GTDB lineage: Bacteria > Desulfobacterota > Desulfomonilia > UBA1062 > UBA1062 > MWEI01. Next base: position 275,609 of record CAWCTR010000014.1, read on the forward strand.
ATGTGGCATCCCGAGCACCCCTCGCACCAAGTGGATGCTATCTTAATGGTATTCATGTCTCACCCCTTTGCCAATAAGCTGGAAAGCACGGTTTTGAGATCGATTGCACCCGGGCCGGCCTTTAATACCGGCACGCGCTCCATTCGGTCCCCATCAAGATTGTAAAAGGTCCCTTCCCTCTCAAACCCGTCCCTGATGGGAACGACCAGGTCCGCCCTTAGCGTCAGGTTGTTCTCGTACGGGCTGAAGCAGGCGACAAAGGTCCCGTCCTCGATGGTCATCCCAGGGATGTCCTTGCCGAAGAAAAAGACCGGGCTTCCTTGTGCTGCGGCATACCCTATACCGAGCCTTGCGATACCCAGGGTATTGGTCTCGGGCGGCAGCCAGAGGAACCTTACCCCATCAAGCTTGCCAAGGGCCTCTTTCTCCTTCTCATCGAGTTCCTGGTAGACGATCAGGCAGTTCGTGCCCTTTGCTAGGGTCTGAGCACGGGCCAGGAAATCATCAGAGGTGAGGCGTTCTCTTGGGAAGATTGAAAAGGTGTTCTTCGGTGCATCGACCAGTATGAACCGCGCCTTGTTTTCCGCAACCCTCCTCTTGACCAGCGAACCGAGGACACCATAGCCGGCATCGAGATCAAGACGGAAGATGATGACAGTGTCTGCCGTGTTCAGGTCTTCCATGCGTGCCGTCGAGGCGACCGGAGGGGTTACGGGTCTAAGCGAATTGACCTTTCCTTTGAAGAGCGTCTTTATCATCTCCAGCTCTTCGTTATAAAGGGATCCATCGACATACGCCGTCGCTCCGTTGATCTTATCCCTGATCACGCTGCTCAGATCGCTTATAGCGATATCCTTCATTCCATTCCCTGTGCGCATGCGAGGGGAAGCCATTTTCCGGTGCTCTTCATAGACTGACAGATACCTGCCCTGCCGGCATAACAGGCCGCCAGATGGCTTTGCGGCCCAGTCGCCGTGGATCTTTATCACGGCATTAGTGCCGGGATTCTTATACACCTCGATGCCGCAGCCTACCGGGCACATGTCGCAAACGGTCTTTATCTGCTCGTTTTTGTCCCTGCTCCTCTGGTATGCCGCCCTCTTTTCAATGAGGGCCCCTGTAGGGCATACCTGGACGCAGGCGCCGCAGGAGACGCAGCTCGAGAGTCCCAGCGGCCTCTCAAGATCGGCCACGATCAGTGTCTTGACCCCCCTGTTGCTCTCCGTGAGCACGTAGTGGCCTGCCAGGTCGGTGCAGGCTCGTACGCACCTGCCGCACAGGATGCACCGGTTGTGCTCTATCATAATGTACGGGTGTGATACATCGACGGGATAGCGCTTTTCATACGTCTCGAAGTTGTAGTGGTCCATGCCGAGCTTATATCCCAGGTCCTGCAGCTCGCAGTTTCCGCTCACCTCGCAGTACATGCAGTAGTGGTTCCTGCTCGTGAAGATCATCTGGATGGTGGTCTTACGGATGTGCTGTATCCGGGGTGAATCGGTGATGATATCCATGCCGTTCTCCACCGGCATGGTGCACGATGCCTTCAGCCTCCCCTTGTCTTCCACAATGCACATGCGGCAGGCCCCCCTGGGGATCAGGGCCTCATGGTGGCACAGAGTCGGAATGTATATCCCGAGTGTCTGGGCCGCCTCAAGGATGGTCTTACCCTGCTCCACCTCGATATCTATTCCGTTGATCCGCAACTTCACCTTGCTCATCGAACACCCCTCTCGCAGTACTTAAGAACTTGTGTTCCTCCCCTGGGACATCGACGTCTCCTTCCATACATCCAGGAAGATTATATCTATGTCCGGCAACGGTCTGATAAAATATACACCAGAGCAAAAAAAATGAAAAGTATTAAATAATAATCATTCCTGATAGAGATAACTGAATTGGATAAAAAAGATCCTTTACTGCATCCAGGATAATGGAATCTTCATATCATCCCGGGTGCGGCAAAGGATCTGAGAATGCAGCCAAATTTATATACAGGAGGTGGTTATTTCTTGTCACCAAGCGGCAGGACGACCCTCCCAAAGTTCTCGTTTATCACCTGTGCCATTGCACAGTAAATGGCGGAAGCCCCACAGAAGATCCCCTCATACCCGGTGATAATCGCCCAGGAACCCTTCCACCCGAAGCCGTCCCGCGCAGCCAGCATCCAGAAAAGTATGGTGAGCGATAAAAATACTACCTGAAGGCCCCTGTTGGCCTTCCATGTGCCGATCCACATGAAAAACGTGAAAAGCCCCCACATGAACAGATACCAGGACATGAACACCTCGGAGTTTTCACCGAGACCCAACTGCTTATTGAAATAGACAAGAAACACGAGGGTAAACCAGAATGCCCCATATGAGGTAAAGGCCGTGGTTCCGAAGGTGTTGCCCTTCTTGAATTCCATGATCCCTGCAATCACCTGTGCCATACCCCCATAGAAGATCCCCACTGCCAGGATCCCGGCGCACATACCGAAGATCCCTGCATTGTGAAGATTCAGCAGTACCGTTGTCATACCAAAGCCCATGAGTCCAAGTGGTGCCGGATTTGCAAGATTGTTTGACATTACACTCCTCCTATTTTTTAACGATTATAGAATGATAGTTAATCATGTCAGAAGGTTCGTCTCTGACATGTAACCTCCCCCGCACATGGTTTTAAAAAATTGATACAATAGCCCGCGTATATACTGTTATCAGGGAGATTTGTCAATTGAATAGTGATTCATTTATGGCTAATCAGATCCCTCTTCAAGGAGGCTCTGCTCATAGGGGAATGGCGACAAAGCCTTCTTCAACACCCCGTGCACATAGGATATGGCGACCCCGTAGTTGGTGATGGGAATTGCCCTTTCGTGGGCCTCTTGTATCCTTCCCAGCATCTCCTTGCGGTTGATCATGCACCCGCCGCACTGGATGATGAGCCGGTAATCACGGATGTCCCTGTCCAGGATGGACCCGGCATGGACATCGAAGGCGATGTCCTTGCCGGTATAGAGCTTTACCCACCTGGGGATCTTGACCCGGCCGATGTCGTCCGGCAGGGGGTGGTGGGTGCACGCCTCACAGATGAGCACCCTGTCGCCGTCCTTGAGGGTGTCGATGGCCTTCACGCCTTCGACGAATTCAGCCAGATCGCCCTTGAGCCTGGAGAACAGGATGGAAAAGGTGGTGAGTTTGGTCGACGGAGGCAGGTCGCCAGCCACCTTCAAGACCACCTGTGAGTCACAGATCACGAGTCCCGGAGGGGTCTTGAGGCTGGCCAGGACGTACTCGATCTCGCGCTCCTTGACCACTATGGCTGCCGCGTCGTTGTCCAGGATGTCCCTGATGACCTGGACCTGCGGGAGGATAAGCCTGCCCTTGGGCGCGCCCAGGTCTATTGGCACCACCAGGAGCACGATATCGCCGTGGCTGATGATGTCGCCCACGATGGTGGAACGCTCCGCCTCCAGGGTCTTTGCGATCTCCACGATGCGCTCGCGTGCCTGGCCTATGTTCTCTCCGGTCAGGCAGCACACGGCCGCAAACGGTATCTTGGCCTCATCCATCTCAGATGCCGTCTTTGTATCAACAGGGAACAGATCGATCTTGTTGAAAATGAGAATGGTTTTGGCCCCCCTCACCTTGAGCTCATCCAGCAGGGCCTTGTCTGCCTGGTCAAAGTCTGCAAAGGTGCTCACCACAACGGCAAGGTTGATCTTGGCCATGATGGCCTTGGTGCGGTCCACCCGCATATCCCCAAGATCTCCGGTGTCGTCGAGACCGGCGGTATCGTAGATATAGACAGGCCCGATGCCATGGATCTCCATGGCCTTGCCCACCGGGTCGGTGGTAGTGCCTGCCACGGGAGAGACGATGGACACGCTCTGGCCGGTCAAGGCATTGATGAAGGACGACTTGCCGGAGTTACGCTTCCCGAAGATGCCTATGTGCAGCCTGTTGGCTACTGGCGTGGTGTTCATTTCTTGTACCCCATCATACGGATCCTCTCGGGTGAGACAAGCTCTTCAAACTCATGGCCGGTCAGGATCTTTTCGTCAATGATGATCTCTTTGAGGGTCCTTTTGTCATGTCTCATGGTCTGATAGATACGTGATGCCGCGTCATGGCCGATGTATTGGGAGAGATAGGTCAGGATGGCAACCGAATTGGTCAGGTTCGCATCGATCTTCTCCCTGTTCAGCGTTAATCCCTTGATGGCCTTCTCCTCAAACTTGATCAGGGCAAGGCTCAGCAGCGACATGGACTTGAGCATAAGATAAGATACCAGGGGAAAGAACTGGTTCAGCTCAAGGTTGCCAAGGGCCGCGGCCTGGGCGATGGTATTGTCATAGGCAATGACAAGAAGGCTGATCTGGGTGGTGAACTCGCACATGACCGGGTTGACTTTGCCCGGCATAATGGAAGAACCTTCCTGTACTGGGGGAAGGATCACCTCGCCGATCCCCCCTGAGGGGCCTGAGGAGAGGAGCCTGAGGTCCTCTGATATCTTCATCAGGTTCACTGCACAGGTCTTCACCAGGCCCGACACCTCCACGATGGCATCCAGGTTCTGAGTGGCATCCACCATGTTCTCGGAGCGCGTGATGGCAAGGCCGGTGAGATCCTTAAGCCTTTCGATCACGAGAAAGATGTATTTCTGGGGCGCATTGAACCCGGTGCCGATGGCAGTGCCCCCTATATTAAGCACCTTGATGCGCTCGCGCGCCTTGAAGATCCTCCATCTGTCCCGGGCTATGGCCTCGGCATAGGCAGCGAACTGCATTCCCGCCGTAATAGGCAGTGCATCCTGGAGTTCGGTACGGCCCAGCTTGAGGATACCGGCATAGGCCTTCTCCCTTTCCTGGAGGGCCTCCTGCAGGTTGATAAGAAGCCCTTCCATCTTGTCCAGATGCATAAGCATGGCCACCTTGAGCGCCGATGGATAGGTGTCATTGGTGGACTGGTGCATGTTTACGTGGTCAAGGGGATGGATGTATGCATAGTCGCCCTTGGCTCTTCCGACAAGCTCAAGGGCCTTATTGGCAATGACCTCGTTCACGTTCATGTTCAGCGAGGTCCCTGCCCCTCCGCTTAAGGGACTTACAACAATGTCTTCAAAGTGCTCACCGGTAAGCATTTTATCAATGCCCTTGATGATGGCTTGGGCCTTTTCTTTCTCAAGATATTTCAGCTCTGCATTCACCAGGGCGGCCGCCTTTTTAACCAGCAGATAGGCCTTCACAAAGAGCGGGTCGTGCCGCTCGCCTATGTTACCGAAATTGCCGAGTGCCCGGGCGGTGTGCACTCCATACAGGCTCTCATCCAGTATCTCAAGGCTGCCTATTGAATCCTTTTCTCTCCTCACGTAGACACCTCATGTTGTGTCATTCCTGCGAAACAAATAATAGGAAGGAAGTGTACATTCTGGGTACAGAAGGCGCAAGGGTATTATCTCAGAGGTAACTCGTATTATTAATATCATACTGATAAAATCATTGCAAAAGGGTTGGAAGATTTTATCAGAATGTTTAAAGCCCCTCATCTCCCATTAAGGGGCATGTTTTATCTTGACTGCCCGCAAAACGAGACGTACCTACAGGCACAATGGCAAATCATCCCGAGACATTATACGACTTCGATACCCCTGTGGAACGCCGCAATTCTGCGAGCCTCAAATGGGACAAATACAAGGGCAGAGACATCATCCCCTTGTGGGTGGCGGATATGGACTTCAAGGCCCCTCCGGCTGTTATTTCGGCGCTTCACCGGCACGTGGCCCATGGGGTGTTCGGCTACACCTTGCCGCCTGATGACCTCCTGGAGGCTGTTATGTGCATGCTGGAGCGCACACATGCATGGACCGTGAAACCCGAGTGGGTCGTGTGGCTGCCCGGCCTTGTAAGCGGCCTGAACATTGCCTGCCGCGCCGTGGGGAAGCCGGGTGATGCAGTCATCACCACCACCCCGGCCTACCCGCCGTTCCTCAGCGCCCCTTCCCTCTCACAGCGCACCCTCTTCACTGTCGCCCATGTAGATGACGGCGGTAACTATATCTTCGACTTCGCCGGTATCGAACGGTCCATCACAGCCCGTACACGGATGTTTATCCTGTGTAACCCGCAGAACCCGACCGGCAGGGTCTTCACCCGTGACGAACTATTGCACCTGGCCCGGATCTGCCTTGGTAATAATATCATCATCTGTTCGGATGAGATCCACTGCGGCCTTGTGCTGGACCATGACAAAGGACACATAACCCTATCCACCCTCGATGAGGACATAGCCCGGCAGACCATCACCCTGCTTGCCCCCAGCAAGACCTACAACCTCCCGGGCCTGGGCTGCTCTTTTGCCGTGATCCCTGACAAAGGACTCCGGTCATATTTTAAAACTGCCATGAACGGCATCGTGCCCCATGTCAATGCCCTGGGGTTAACCGCTGCCCTGGCCGCATACCGGGATTGTGAAGAATGGCGACTGGCACTCATTGACTACCTCAGGCAAAACCGGAATCTGGTGGAGGATTTCGTGGCAAACACCCCGGGGCTTGGCATGCACCACACCGAGGCCACCTATCTCGCCTGGATTGATTGTCGCAACCTGGATGTGCCGAACCCTGCAGCCTTCTTTGAAGACTCGGGTGTCGGCCTCTCCGATGGTGCTGACTTCGGCACACCGGGATTCGTGCGTTTGAACTTCGGCTGTGCCCGCAGTCTCCTGGTAGAGGCGCTTGGCCGGATGGGGGATGCACTGGCCCGGTACCCCGGGCGCTCCTGATTCTCGGAGAGAAGCACCCTTATTATCTGGTATTATCCAATCATCATCGTTCCCAAGCCGGGGGGATTGGGAACGAGACACTTTGTGAGATGTTGTTTTCAGCGTGCAGAGATCTGTGTACGATATCGATCCCCGGCCTTGCGTTGCCTATCCATGGGAGACTGCGCTGCCGGACGTGCCACACCCTGCCTTTGCTGCTTTGTCCTGGCCGCCTGGAAAGGACCATCGGCCTTGGGCTTTTTGTAATCGAATCCCGACAGGGTCTTTTGTTCCACTGCCGCCCCGAGGATGCATTCAATAGTATATGCCATGGATGTGTCTTCGTTCGTTACAAAGGTGAAGGCCTCACCTGTTCTGGAGACGCGTCCTGTCCGTCCGATGCGGTGGGTATAGGCATCAGCGGTGTCGGGCATATCAAAATTGATGACATGGGTGATTGCAGACACATCTATTCCCCGGGCCGCAATATCCGTAGCGACAAGGATCTTGAAAGAACCGCTGCGGAAGCCTTCAATGGCATTCTGACGCTGATTCTGTGACAGGTTGCCCTGTAGTGAGGCGGCCCTGAACCCGGCATAACCCAGTTGTTCTGCCAGCTTCTTTGCACGATGTTTGGTTCGGGTGAAGATCAGGACAGAATCCGTTTCAGTGCGTTTGAGCAATTCCTTTAAAAGTGCGGTCTTCAGATGTTGTTCCACCGGGTAAAGCACATGGGATATGGTTGCAACCGGTTTCGTATGGTCGATCTGGACCGTGACGGCATCGCGCAGTATGTCTGAAGACAGGCGGCGGATATCATCCGGCATGGTGGCTGAAAAGAGCAGGTTCTGCCTCTTGGAAGGGAGTTGCTTGGTTATCCGGCGGATATCGGGCAGGAAGCCCATGTCGAACATGCGGTCGGCCTCGTCGATGACAAGGACTTCGAGTGAAGACAGATCGATGTTGTTGCGGGACATATGGTCAAGAAGCCGGCCCGGGCAGGCCACAATAATCTCTACACCGCGCCTGAGCGCCTTTATCTGAGGGTCCATACTCACACCGCCGAAAATTGCGGCACTGTGCAACCTGGTATGCCTGCCGAGAGAATTGACGGCCTCATGGATCTGGGAGGCCAGCTCACGTGTGGGGGCAAGGATCAATGCCCGAACCTTGCGGCGCTCTCCGTCCATGAGCTTCTGGAGAAGCGGCAGCACAAACGCCGCTGTCTTGCCGGTTCCGGTCTGGGCCAGGCCCAATACATCGCGCTTGTTCAAAATGTGGGGAATTGCCTTTTCCTGTATGGGGGTTGGGCACGTGTATCCCTGCTCAGTAATGGCAGCAGAGATGTCCGTATGAAGATTGAAGTGTTCGAATGTCATTGATGCTCCTTTGTTTATAGTGTTTCTGACAAGGGGTCTCTGCTCATTAAAGGGCAGGCCCTGTCTTCGTGGGAACCACTGGGATTCGTTTCAGCGGAACTGCTTAAAGACTCCTGACAGATCTTGTCTTGTTCGGAATAGTGAAGGAATAACTTGATACTGTTACCTTTTCCCTTTATGGATTATTCAGGTAAGACCGATTCGCTTTTTTAGATTGTGCCTATCCGTACGTACTATCCCGCTGATTGTCAAGGATAAAAGGTAGAGCTTTTCAGACCGAGGGAATGTTCATGCCGAATTCCGTCTCAGTGCACCCGGGCTTGACCGTCTTTAAGCTTGAGAGTAGAAATACACAATGATTCCGGACATGATACAATATTGTGAGGCCTCCGCTACCGTGGACAGCGACAACCCGGTGGTCATCGAGTTTGCCAAGAGGAACACTGGCAGTTCCCCTGACCCCAAGGGGCAGGCCATAAGCCTGTTCTATGCAGTCAGGGATGGGATACGATACGACCCGTATACCCTCGACCTAACCGTGGGCGGGCTGAAGGCGAGTACGACACTGGGCGCCAAAAGGGGTTGGTGTGTGTCTAAGGCAATACTTCTGGCGGCCTGCTGCCGTGTTGTGGATATTCCTGCCCGGCTCGGTTTTGCCGACGTGCGCAACCACCTGACAACTACGCGCATGCGTGCGCTCATGAAGACCGACGTGTTCTTCTGGCATGGGTATACGTCAATCTTTCTGGATGGGCAGTGGGTAAAGGCAACGCCTGCCTTTAATAGAGAGCTCTGCGAGAAATTCAGGCTTCGCCCCTTAGAGTTTGACGGCATAACCGATTCTATCTACCACCCCTTTGACCTTGAGGGTAACAAGCACATGGAATACCTCAGGTATCGGGGAGAATTCGTCGATGTCCCGCTGAATGACATGATGGATACCTTCCGCAGGGAGTATCAGCCTGACGTGTCCTGGAAGGACGAGTCATGGAAACAGGATGCTGACTTCGACAGAGAGGTCGAGCAGGAGAAGTCGAAAGGATAAACTGTGGGGCAACATAAGCCCAATATCGAGATTGTCAGAGGTTATCTCCCCGGGGCAATCGGAAGGGTTGCCGAGCTTAATGGGACCTACTATCACAAGAATTGGGGGTTCGGGCTCATCTTCGAGGCCATGTGCGCCACTGACCTTTCGGAATTTCTCAAGCGTTATGATGAAACCCAAGACGGCTTCTGGACTGCCAGGCTTGATGGCCGCATTGAAGGCCATCTTTCCATCGACGGGATTCATTCTGACACCAAAGGGGCACATTTGCGGTACTTCATCGTGTCGGATGGCATAAGGGGCCAAGGGGTCGGCAACAGGCTCATGACTACGGCAATGGATTTCTGCAGAAGCAGCGGCCACAAGCAGGTGTATCTCTGGACCTTCGAAGGCTTGTGGGCGGCAAGGCGCCTGTATGAAAAGGCCGGGTTCAGGCTTGCTGAGCAGCGCAGGGGTTCCCAGTGGGGTGTCGAGGTTAATGAGCAACGGTTCGAGCTGTTTTTCTGACCAGCCTCTCAAGCAATCGGACCGTTATAGAATATATCGAGGACACTGTTGTCGATGTAAGGCAAATCGTAGAAAGTAATATAAGCGGCTTCAGCCGCGATTGGAATCAATGGTTCACAATACTTTATCGCGCCTGAAGGTGCTCCTACTTTAACCTTAAACCACTGCGCACGAAACTGCTATGGTCATATTCAGATGCATAATATGGGTTAAACCTTGCCCATCAACAGACCCCATGATAATGAATATTCAAGCTATAACATCCACCCCTGATGAGGTTGTGCCTATGCATATCAACAATGTAAGATTCCATCCTGAGAGCTATCCGGCGAACAACACCTACCCATTCAATCTCCAGGCCTTTCACAGCACCCCTGGCCTTACCTTTGAAACAAACATCACCTTTTTCATCGGCGAGAACGGCTCGGGCAAATCCACACTGCTCAAGGCCATTGCCAGGCGCTGCGGCATACACATCTGGGAGGAGGAGCGTGGGCGCTTCGGTAATAATCCCTACGAGGAGGATCTTTTCAAGTACATCGATGTTTCCTGGAGCGATGACAAGAAACCCGGTGCGTTCTTCTCCTCTGAGAGATACCAGCACCTTGCCAAGATCATTGATGAGTGGGCCATATCAGACCCAAAGCTGCTGGACTACTTCGGAGGGAAGTCCCTTATGTCGCAGTCCCACGGAGAATCTTTCATGGCATTCTTTCAATCACGCTACAAAATCGAAGGGCTCTACTTCCTGGATGAGCCTGAGACCGCGCTTTCACCTCGCAGACAGATTGAATTCGTGCGGTTGCTTATGAACCAGAGCAGGGACGGCCATGCCCAGTTCATCATAGCAACTCACTCGCCCATCCTGCTCAGCTGCCCGGGTGCCACAATAGTATCCTTTGATCATCAGGCATTGAAGATACTTGCTTATGACCAGAGTGATTACTACCTCATCTACCGTGACTTCCTGCTCAACCGCGAGAAATATCTCGTTTAATGCATAGATATCCCTTAAATTTATGACTTCAAATGAAATTATCTGTTGACAAGTACGATTGTTGATCGTATAGCTGATCTTATGAAGGTTACAGCACTCATACCCAATGATCTCATTAATGAACTTAGGCATTATACCAATGGTAAAACCTTAACAGAAAGTTTGACTATTGCGCTTGAGGAATGGCTTGCACTCAAGAAGATTAAGGAATTGAACGAGAGCGTGAAAGACAAGCCACTCGAATTTTCAAAGGGTTTTTCGGCAGAGAACGTACGTTCAGTAAATCGCAGATAATGGTTATCCTCGATACCTCTATCTGGATTGAGTTTTTCAAGGTTAACGACGAAATTTTCCCTGCAGTTAAAATACTATTGGAGGGTCGTAAAATAATCGGTCTGGAGTGGATATTCGCCGAGCTTCTTCAAGGAGCCAAGAACAAGCGTGAATCCGATTTAATCCTGGGTTATTGGAACAATATATCCAAGATTGATGCACAGGGCATATGGATAGAGGCAGGTAAGTATTCAAATGCGACCAAGCTGCTGTCAAAAGGTGTAGGTTTGATAGATGCAGCCATAATGAGTGCCGCCTTGAGATTGGATGCTGATGTCTGGACCCTTGATCGGAAACTCGACGCGGTGTTGCCGGTGCATCTCCGCTTTCAAGCCTGAGATATAGAAAACAGCGCATTCATCGGCACCTCTCTAGAATCTGAAAAACAAAACGGCCCCTGTAAAACCGGGGGCCGTCAAACTTTGCAGCTAAGCAAATCCGTTTTTATCTCAGCGCTTCTGCAACAACCTCTGCGATGTCCTTTACCGCAACCTTATCTGCGTTCTTGTCTTTCAGACCATCCTCGAACATGGTCATGCAGTAGGGGCATGTCACGCATACGGTGTCGGGGTTCTTCTTAAGGGCTTCAGATACCCGTTCCAGATTGATGCGGGTGCCGAGGTGCTCTTCCATCCACATCCTGCCGCCGCCTGCGCCGCAGCAAAAGGACTTGCTGCCGGTGCGGTCCATCTCCGTGGGGGCCTTGCCTGTTGCCTTACTGATGATGCTCCTTGGTGATTCGTAGATGTCGTTGTGCCTTCCGAGGTAGCACGAGTCATGGAATACGACCTTGCCCATGTCGGCAGACTTCTTGAGTTTCAGCTTGCCTTTGGCGAGAAGGTCATTGATGAAGTCTGCATGGTGGATCACCTCTCCATCAAAGCCATATTGTTTGTAATCATTTTTCAGGGTGGAGAAGCAGTGCGGGCAAAGGGTAATGATCTTTTTTACGCCCTTGTCCTTGAAGGTCTTCACATTATCTTTGGCCATCTTGTCGAACACAAACTCGTTGCCCAGCCTGCGCACACTGTCGCCGCAGCACAGCTCATCTTTGCCCAGTATGCCCCAGGAGATTCCGGCTGCATCGAGGATGTTTGCCAGGGCCAGGGTTATGAGCTTGTTCCTCGAGTCAAATGCCCCGGCGCAGCCCACATACAGCAGGTACTCACTGGATGCATCGAAGGGTTTCACGTTGATCTGCGAGCACCACTTGGTCCTCTCGGTGGGCGCTATGCCCCACGGATTACTGCGCTGTTCCATATTCTCAAAGAGGTTCAACAGCTCTTCGGGAAAATGGGACTTCATCTCTACCAGATATCGCCTGAGCTGGAGCAGCTTGGGCATCTGCTCGATAAATACCGGGCAGACCTCCATGCATGCGCCGCAGGTTGTGCAGGACCATATCTGATCCTCTGTAATGCTTCCCTCTGCCTTCGTGCCGTTGCTGCTGATGAGCGGCAACGTGGGTTTCTGGCCATCCTTCATGGACGGGCCGTTTGTCAGGAGGTTGATCTTCAGGTCATGGATCACCTGCCTCGGGTTCAGGGGTTTGCCGGTGTTTGCTGCAGGGCATGCAAGCTGGCAGCGGCCGCACTCGGTGCATGCATAGGAATCAAACAGGTCTTTCCAGGTGAACTGGTCAAGCGTCTCGACACCGAACTTGTTACCTTTCACAAAGGTTTCAAGAGGCAGGGTATTGGCCTTGCCGAAGCGCCTGAAATAGCAGCTCGGGATGGAGGACAGGATGTGCATGTGCTTGCTGTACGGCAGATAGTTCAGGAAGAAGAGCAGCACAATGGCATGGACCCACCACCAGAAGGTGATGAGCGACTCGGCGCTTTCAGGTGTAATCCCTGAATAGAATGCCTCTGCAACAGCAGATGAGATGGGCATAAAGGAGGAAGCGGTTTCCTGGCCGATGGCTACCTCTACGCCCTTCAGGTTGAAGAACGCGATCATGAGCATGGCAATCATGGAAAGGATGATATAGGCGTCTAAGGTTATTGCTTCAGGATATGGAGGGGCAACGATGCGCCTGATACCGGCAATAATTACACAGGCCAAGGCAAAGAGCGATACCATATCGAAAAGGAATACCAGCGGATTGTAGATCACGTCAGGCAATAGCCTAAAGCTGATACCAGGGACTACACCGTGAAAGAGGAACTCGGAGTTTGCCAGCAGCAAGGTCATAAATGACCAGAACAGGACAAGGTGGTTGATACCGAATGGCTTCTGCAATACCCGCTTCTGGGCGAATGCATAGATAAAGGTATCTCGTAACCTGGCTGCTACGTCATTGAAACGGTCTTCCGGCTTGCCGATGGTTACAAGGCTGAAGCGGCGGATACAACTCCATGTGAATATGGCGATTGCCGCTAACAAAACCGCTGCAAAGATATAAGGGTTCGGTATCATGACTATCCTTCTCTCGTATATAGGGTGTTTAACAAACCTTGGGTGTCCCTCTGGTTGCCTTGGCCTTCCGTATATGGTCCGTTATCGCCGGAACTATCTGGAAGAGATCGCCGACAATGCCGAATGTCGCTACTTCAAAGATCGGTGCTTCATGGTCGCGGTTAATGGCAATTACCAGATCCGAATCCTGCATGCCTACCAGGTGCTGAATGGCCCCGCTGATGCCGCATGCTATATATATCTTGGGTCTGACCGTCTTTCCGGTCTGACCTACTTGACGGGCTACCGGCATCCATCCTGCATCCACTGCGCTTCTGGAGCATGCCACAACTCCGTTGAGCTCATCCGCGAGATCCTGCAGGATCTTGAAGTTTTCCTTTGACATCATGCCTCTTCCACCAGAAACGATAAACTCGGCACCACCGATATCAACGCTGTCTAAATGGCCGGCATCGTCTATGATCTCGAGCACCTTGGTAAGGACGTCCTCTTCCTTCATGGAGATCTTTTCTCTGATGATTTCGCCTGTGGCGGCCTCGTTTTTGGCCGGCATGGGCATCACATGAGGGCGTACCGAAGACATCTGCGGTCGTCTCTGCTCGCAGAAAATGGTTGCCATGATGTTCCCGCCAAAGGCCGGACGTGTCTGCAGCAACTGCCTTTTATCATCGACGCCGAGGCCTGTGCAGTCTGCTGTCAGACCGGTTCTCAGCCTTGTAGCCACAGCGCCGGCCAGGTCCCTGCCAAGACCGGTAGCGCCCATAAGCACGATCTCGGGCTTGTACTTCTCAACCAGCGAGCAGAACGCCTCAAGGTATGTGGCTGTTCGATAATTGTGCAGAATAGCGTCATCAATGAGATATGCCTTGTTGGCACCATAAGAAAATGCTTCCTGGCAGAGCTTTTCCACATTATGCCCGAGGACAACGGCGCAAAGCTCAACCTTAAGTGCGGCAGCAAGTTGTGCGCCTACCCCCAGAAGCTCCCAGGAAACCTTGGCGGGTGTACAGTCCGTCTGCTCGATAAAAACCCATACATTGTGATACTGCGCCAAAAATTTCTTGAGCTTGGCCTCTTCGGAGTCTTCTTCCTCCTCTGCCGGTGCCCCTGTAGCCTTTTCAGCAGCAAGATGTTTAAGGATCTCAAGCTCCTCTGGTGTAAAGAACATTTCTAATGCTTCTGCAGGGCATATCTTAATGCATTTCTGGCAGCCGATACATTTGTCTGCAAGGATGAGGGGCTCACCCTTTTCGTTCATCTCGATCGCTTCTGCAGGGCAGGAGCTCTGACAGCGCGCCCCGCATGCAATACACTTGTTGGGGATGAGAGATGCTTTTCCTCGCGGCTTTTTAACTTTCTTTGGTTTTTCCATCAGCTTAGGTCTCTCTTCTTTTATAAAGTAAGGGTACTTTCTTACAGGGCAAGCAATTCCCTCTGGACCAGTTTTTCCACCAGGATCTTCGCTGTTCCGGTCGGGTCATTTGCACCATCGCCGACTATCTCGCCTTTATCACGTTCGGGGGAGAAGATCTTTCTCACCGCGGTGGGTGAACCCTTGAGTCCGATCTGATTGACGTCAAGGTTCATGACCTTATTGTCCCACAGGGCCACACTCATGTCCTGTGCCTCAAGACGCATGGGCACCGAGGGATAGCGTGGCTTGTTGATCTCTCTGACAACAGTCAGCAGTGCGGGCAATTTGGCCTCGACTATTTCATGGCGGCCTTCGAGCTTCCTGCTTACCCTGATCTTCTTGTTCCTGAGGTCGAGATCGTCTATGCGGTCGACAAGGGTCAGGGGGACATATCCATTGCGGATGGCAATGCCCGGGCCCACCTGGGCCGTATCGCCGTCGATGGTTTGCTTGCCGCAGATAACCAGGGCCAGTCCATCCTTGTCCTTTTCAGCAAGCTTCTTGACTGCCTCGGCAAGGACCATACTTGTGGCCAGGGTGTCGGCGCCGCCAAATGCGCGGTCTGAGAGGAGGACTACCTCGTCTACCCCCAGTGCAAGGGCCTTGCGAAGAGTCATCTCGGCATTGGGCGGCCCCATGGAGATGGCAGCGACCCGCACGCCTGGATATTTATCTTTCAGGCGGAGAGACTCCTCCAAGGCATGCGTGTCAAAGGGGTTCATGATGAATGGAATCCCCTCACGAACCAGGGTGTTGGTCACCGGATCGATCTTTACCTGTGTTGTGTCAGGCACCTGTTTGATACATGCGATAACGAGCATTGGCTACCCTTCCTTAATTGTTTCTCCCCGGTACGGGTTTGCATTAAAATATTTTGCCTCAATGAGCGTATCAACCCTTAACAAAAGCCTAATAACCATCGCCTTCATGGAGGACCTTTCGACTCGATATTCTCGTTTGCCCGAACATGAGTGAATCATCATTCATCACCGTGGAAACATACAATAGCCATTTGTTTACTGTCAAGATTATTTTTCTATAACAGCTGCATTTAATCAAGCGTTAAGGCCTATATATCGGCAGGTCATTTCTTATTTTACCTATGGCAAGGAATTAGTCTAAATCGGACCAAATTAAATTTTACTGTCTATTATTCAAACTTGGCAAGGTGGGAGTAATCTAATTCGTGATCTTGAATATGTATATCTAAAGGCAATTAACAGAACACCTGCCATCATGGTTTTCAAACCATGCAAAGCCAATTTATGGGAGAATGATACAGTGAATTACATCTCCCCTGAATTATCTATACAATATTCTCACAAATATCTGCTATAAGTTGAATCAACTTCTTCGCGGTTTGTATTTGGAATTATGCTTCTGTAAGGATGCATATGACGAGGAAAACAACACAACACATATCAGATCGATTTACAAAGAACAGAACAACCTCGACAAGTTCACCAATACCCCCTGATAATGCCGGGTTTACTGCAAGCGATCTTCCCGAGTTGGACAAGGAATGGGTTCAACTTGCAGAAGAGCTTTCACTGACCAATGTCGCTACAGGCATGGTTAGAAGGCATAAAATGCTTATGAGATTGTATTGCGGTCAGGGAAATAATATACCGGCATCGCGAAAGCGACCTCAAAATATAAAAAGAAAACCCACAATACCATCTATTATCAATACGAATGATCTTGAGGGGCAACTTAAACATCTTTTTGAAGAGGAGCAGATTTTCTTAAGGGATGAATTGACGCTGTCCTTCCTGGCCCACGAAATCGGGATTGAACCTCACCACCTTTCCAGATTCCTGAACATCCACCTTCATACTACGTTCCATAACCTTGTAAACTCCTACCGTGTCAACAATGCCGCAACCATGCTCATCAGCTATCCCGAAAGCTCTATCCTCGATATCGCCTTTGCTTCCGGTTTCAATTCAAAGGCAAGTTTCAACAGGATCTTCAAGAAGACAACCGGTTCAATACCAAAACAATACCGACATACAAAGGACAGCCCTCATTCTAAAGATTAGATTGATTCATGCCTCTGATTGCTTTAGCCTTATAAGCTACCTGAATAAGGAAGAGGAGGTGCCCATGGTCACTGGTGAACCTATAGATCTTTCCCAACAGATACCATCCTTGATCAGAACGTTTCTCGATGACCCTAACGAGAATACCCTCTGGCAGAACTCAGGGGAGCGGGCATGGGCAGACCCTCTTGTAGGCTTCTCCAGGGGTGGTGATCCGTTGTGGTTATCCCTTAAGGATGTTATCGGCCCGTTCCACTGGACCCCTGCAGAAATATTCTCACAGGCATTTCCTGCCATGAATGTCACTGCGGGAGAGCTCACCATAATCAGCTGGGTCCTCCCCCAAACAGAGGCAACAAAGGCTGACAACCGTCAGGAGACTTCCTTCCCCTCGCACCGCTGGGCACGCACACGCACCTTCGGCGAAGAGATCAATAATAGTCTTAAAAAACATGTGGTCTCATCCCTCCAGGAATCAGGCTATGAAGCAATAGCCCCTACGCTCCATGACGGTTTTTCATGGCAGAACTCGGATATCTATGGGCTTGCATCCAACTGGTCGGAACGCCATGTTGCCTATGTATCCGGTCTGGGGACCTTCGGCCTGTGTGACGGGCTCATCACCCCTGCCGGAAAGGCCATGCGCTTAGGCTCTGTGGTGGCCCATTTGCAGATCCCTCCTACACCCAGGCCATATACGTCCCATACGGATTACTGCCTCTTCTATTCAAAAGATGCCTGCGGGAAATGCATATCCCGATGCCCGGCAGGTGCCATCAGCAATGCCGGCCACGACAAAAATAAATGCCTGGAGTATGTTTTTGGCAAAGCAATACCGTATATCAAGACAACCTATGGTTTTGACGGTTACAGTTGCGGGCTGTGCCAGACAGGTGTGCCCTGCGAGTCAGGAATTCCACACATTCTTAAATAATGATGATATGAGTTATGCGATTATTCGACTGAAAGGGGATTTTGTATGAAAGGAATAATTCTCGCAGGGGGATCAGGGACAAGACTTTATCCCATAACTCAGGTTGTAAGCAAGCAACTCTTGCCGGTCTATGATAAACCGATGATTTATTATCCCTTATCTGTCTTAATGTTGGCTGGAATACAAGATATCCTGATAATCTCTACCCCCTCAGATCTTCCACGATTCGCCGAACTGCTTGGTGATGGTTCTCAGTGGGGGGTGTCATTTACCTTTGCAGAACAACCAAAACCGGAAGGGATAGCGCAGGCATTTATTCTAGGCCGTGATTTTGTAGGAAAGGAAAATGTCTGCCTGATACTTGGTGACAATATATTCTATGGTTCGGGTTTATACGACCGATTAAAAAGCGCAGGCTCGCTTCTTAAAGGCAGCGTTGTTTTCGGGTACTGGGTGAATGATCCCCAGCGTTATGGGGTTGTCAGCTTTGACTCGTCCGGAAAGCCTGTGGATCTAGACGAGAAGCCTTCTCATCCAAAATCAAACTGGGCTGTGACCGGTCTCTATTTCTATGATAACAGCGTCCTCGACGTCGCACAAAACCTCATCAAACCATCCGGCAGAGGTGAACTCGAAATAACTGATGTCAACAAATATTATCTCCGGATGGAGACCTTACGCGTCGAACGGTTGGGAAGAGGGTTTGCCTGGCTGGACACAGGAACCCATGAAACCCTTCTCGCTGCAAGCGCATTCATTGAGACCATTGAAAAGCGCCAGGGGTTGAAAATCGCCTGCGTTGAGGAGATCGCATACCGCATGGGTTACATTAATGCTGAACAGGTTCTCAGAATTGCCCAACCCTTGAAGAACAGCGGATATGGGGAATACCTTATAAACATGATCCATCAGGAAGAATGAACAATAATTCTCAACCCTTAAAATTGATCGTACGGGGGGGCAGCATCCCTGCAGGTGTCGGAGTAACAAGGGGATATGTCGACATACTGGAAGACTTCTTGATAGATCGAGGAGTTAAGGTCATCAACCGATCCGTACCCGGCGACAATACCTTTGACGGGATATGGACCTTTCAGAAGGATCTTGCCCCTTTCTCTCCTGGAATCCTTATACTCCATTTCGGGGTAGACGATGCGTTCTACCCGGTTTACCGATCCGAGTTCAAGGAAAACCTGGTGAGGATGGTGCGCTCATCAAGAGAGCTCTTCAATCCCGTCATTCTCATTCCGACTTCACACACCTTTGATGATCCTTATGAGATGGATGCCGTTAACATATACTACCGCACCATCAGAGAAGTCTGCATTGATCTGGACTGCGAAATGGTCCCCGTACATACCTGCTGGGCGGGTTATCTCCAGGATTACGGCCTGTCAAACACCGAACTGGTGCAGAAAGATTGCCGCCTCCCCAATGAGCGCGGGCACGAGGTCTTTGCAGAGGTGATCATCCAAAGGCTCAAAAGGATCATTAGTGAAGTCACTGCCTTAACCCGCTGAGGAACATGCCGTAATGGGCCATATGGGCAATAATGGTCACTGCATCTTCAGGGGTTGACAGGGTAACCACGGTTCCAAAGCTTGTCTGTTTCAATGCAAGGCCTTCCTCCGTGAGGGCCACTACGAGGATGGGCTTGCCCGTCTCCTTCTGTATACTGCCTATCCCTGATATGACACGGTCTTCGGCCTGGATCTGTGCCTTGAGAATGGAAAGCTTGAGCTCCTTTGTGTAAAGCTTGCCGTCAAAACGTTCCTGGCAGGCAATAAAGTCTTCCACGTAATGCGACCTTCCCACGATGCCCAGGGCTATTACCGCATCCACCTCATCCCACCCGGCAAGTGTCCGGATCACATGGAGATACAGTCCCGGATCCCCCTCACCCACCACGTCTACCGGGTTCTTCCTGTTCCAGTATTGCGGGAGGTGTGCATCAAGATCTTTGATGATGGCAGGGGTGAGCTGCGGCAGGACAAGACCCTTGTCTTCACATTGGTCTGCGGCGATAATACCCCACCCACCACCCATGGTCATAATGGCGGCCCGGTTGGACCGCGGTGTGGGTAAAACGGTCATGGCTGCAGAGACATTCAACAACTCCGTGGGTGTGTCCACCTGGATGATTCCTGCCTGGGTGAACATGGCCTTATAGGTGGCATATGATCCTGCCATGGAGCCGGTGTGAGACTGGGCGGCCATTGATCCTGCCTGCGAACGGCCGGACTTGAGGGCAATCACCGGCTTCTTTTTCGATACCTCACTTGCAATCTCCAGGAACTCCCTGCCGTTTGTAATACCTTCGATGTACATGGCAATGGCCTTAACCTCGTCGCGTTGTCCCATATACACAAGTAAATCGCTTGCATGCAGCATGGCCTCGTTGCCGGTTCCGGCATATAGGGAAAGACCTATGCCCTTCTGGGCGATCCATTTCATGATTTGAAGGCCCAGGTTACCGCTCTGTGAGATAACTGCAAGACCGCCCGGTTTCGCCGCTGTTGAGGTCGGCAAGGCCTCAAAAAATTGATGGGCCGATGCAATGCCCATGGTGTTCGGGCCGATGAATACAATGCCGCCTTGCCTGGCGATATCCACGATCTCTTTTTCGATCCGTGCGCCCTCCTCACCCATCTCCCTGAATCCTGAAGAGATGATGACTGCAGCAGGGATACCCTTGGCAGCGCACTCTTTCATGGCAGCGGGTATGTATGGAGCAGGTATGACAAGAACGGCAAGGTCGACACCTTCAGGGATAGCTGTCAGGTTCGGGTAGCACTTAATGCCCAGGATCTGCTCCTTCTTGGGATTCACCGGAAAAACCTTTCCTTTATACTCCCAACCCAGGATTGATGTAAGAATGAGGTTACCCCACTTCACCGGCACTTCGGAGGCACCCACTACGGCAACAGATGAGGGGTAGAACATCTTGGTGAGTTTATTGTTCAGCTCGGTCTTATCCATTCGAGTCTTTCCTTTCTTGTATCAGGCATATCCGTTTTTTCTGAACCAATTGATGGAATCCTGTAACGAATTCTCTACAGGTTTGAAGGTCAGGCCAAGTTCGGAAACCGCTTTTGTGTTGTCGAAATAGAGGTACTGCGAGGCGTAGGCGATCTCTGCAGGAGTTGACATGGGAGGCTTGTGGCTCACATAGTCGGACCACATCTTGAGAACAGCAGTACCTGCCTTCATCGCCGGTATGGGCAACTTGAGAAGCATGCAACCATCAAAACCGGCCTCACGGCAGGCCAGCCTCATGAAATCCTCCATAGGGATATTCCTGTTACCCAGAATATACAGGTTACCTGCCCTGCCCTTCTTGGCAGCAAGTACATGCCCCTTTGCCACATCACGGACATCAACGATATTAATCCCACCGTTGAAGGAGAATCGGTTTATGCCTTTGAGCACATCTACGATGATCTGCCCTGTGGGTGTAGGGGCAAGATCCATGGGCCCGAAGGGGAAGCAGGGATTTACGACCACAAGGTCGAGCCCGTTGCGTGCAAACCCCAGGGCCTCCTGCTGTGACAGATACTTGGTGAGCACATAGTGATTGCCCAGTGTGTACTGGTTGAAGGGGGTGTCTTCGGTACTCAATGCCTTTCCGGGTGCTATACCGATGGCGGCTATGGAGCTTGTGAAAACCACCCTCTCGATTTCCTCTTTCAGGCAGGCCCACAAGACGTTGCGGGAGCCATGGATGTTCACCTCGTAGATCCTGCTCCAGTCTTTCATCCATATGGAGTATATGGCAGCGAGGTGAAATACAGTATCTACACCAGACAGGGCCTTCTCAACCGCAGCGCTATCAAGGATGTCCCCGGTGAGCATCTCGACATCAAGCCCGTCCAGGTTCCCCGTGGGCTCTCCAGGCTTTATCAAACACCTCACCTCGACATTTTCCTCCAGGAGTTCCCCGACGACATGTGAACCTATAAACCCTGCCGCGCCGGTCACCAAGGCCTTATTCATCACAGCAACTCCTTCTTGTACAAGATGTAAAAATCGAATAGAATTGCTCAAGATATTTTATGTATATAATGTATATAATGGATAAGTGGAAGCACGGTGTCAATGGCAGGAAAACAAAAAGCTGTTAGGTTTTGGATTAATGCGCCCAGATGTCTACCCAGCTATTCTGCTTGACGGTAAATTATATATGCGTAATATTTGATGGTCTTGTTGTCTTTTCTTTTTATCTCCAAAACATTTGCTATCGCCTGCTTCTCTATACTAAGAATGTTTCAAACAACAATATGGGGAATGGAAAATGCAACAGAACAGAAAGATCATATTATCTCTCCTGATCGGCCTTGTCTTCTCATGTGCTGCCATCTATATATCTTTTAAGAATGTCCCCCTTGTACAGCTCCTGGGCTACATGAAGACCATAAACATTTGGTGGATCATTCCCTCTACACTCATAGCACTTTCCACGTACCTAGTGAGGGGGTTAAGGTGGAAAATTATCTTGAAACCGATCAAGAATATCGGCTTCTGGCATGCGTTTCACCCGGTCGTCATCGCATTCACTATCAACTGTCTCCTTCCAGGTCGAGTGGGTGAGCTTGCCAGGCCGGCCATCCTTTATAAGAGGGATAAGGTCGAGTTTTCCAAGGTTCTTGCAACGGTGGGTGTGGAGCGGATCTTTGATATTGTAACCCTTCTGTGTATTTTTATCTTCATCATGAGCAACATTCAAATAGACCCATCCCTAAGTCTTACATTCAACGGCTACCAGATAAACCGGAAGACGCTCCTCGACATAAGGGCAAAGATGATTCTGGCTGGTATTATCTTGTTGTGTCTGATCTTCCTGTTCATGCTGCCCGTCACCAGACGGGCAATTAGCCGTTTCATTTCATTTCTACCGGGATTGCTCTTCTTCGCAACACCTCATTTCAGACAGAGTATGACCAAGCAGTTAAACACACGATCCCATGCTGTCCTCGATAATCTCGCCCTGGGTTTTGAAGTCCTCAAGGATCCCTACAAGATACTTGCCTGCCTCCTGCTCTCAGCCGGTGTATGGCTGCTCACATTCTGCTCATTCTATGTCTTGGCCCTTGGTTGTAAGGGGGTGAACATCACCTTTTTCCAGACGGCTGCAGCAGTGATCATCACGTGCTTTTTCATTATGCTGCCATCAGTGCCCGGTTATTGGGGCATATGGGAAATCGGGGGCATCTATGGCCTGATGATCTTCCAGGTCCCGAAGATAGAGGCTGCAGGATTGACGCTTACTTATCATTTTTTCTCGATTATCCCCCTCATACTTGTAGGATTATTGTCTTCATGGTTGACGGGAGTGAACGTAATGCAGGCTGGATTACATTCACAAGAGAGGATAACTGAAGAAGATATTTGATAAATACTATATTCCGAGTCCGTCAGCCGTTGTTTCTTTTTATTAAGTTCTTATAAAATTGCGTACTTCTCAGATTATCAAGATCCTTATCTTTCTGTATCAGTGCCCAATTCTTGAACCCTTTATCTATTGATTTAGTTAACCATTCAATAGACTCATCTACCTTTTTCTCTTTGGCATATATGCATGCAATATTATAATACCCATCTGGATTACCCGGCTGAAGCCTGATCAGTTTCTGTAACATATCCAGAGCCTTTGCATTATCACCGTGATAGGAATACAATACTGAGAGTTTCTTTAATACGTCGGTATTATCAGGTTCCTTTGACCTTTTCTGTTCAAGCAGTGCGACATCTTGATCTATCTTTCCTGATAAATTTGATGCTGCCGTTAAATAATTCCGAGCCTCGATGGAGTCAGGGGCAATTTTCAAGGCCTCCTTAAAATGAGAAACGGCATCATTTACCTTTCCCTGATTCATAAGAATAACCCCAAGGGCACAATGGGATTCTGCATCATTGGGGTGAAGATTCAAGGCCGATGTGAAATACTCTAAGGCTTTATTCATCTCACCCCTTTTTGCCGATATAATGCCAAGATTATAATATGCCTCAGCATATTTTGGATCGAGAGTGATCACATAAGAAAATTGTTTGATGGCTCCATCCAGATCCCCTTTGGCAGCATAAACAGTTCCCAGCTCAAATTTTGCTTTTGTGTCTTTGGGATTGTAGCGTACTTCTTCAGAATAATAGTGAACTGCTTTATCTTGCAGTCCCAATTTGTTATAGAGATGCCCAAGCCCATCCAATGCTACAACATCGTTAGCATGTATTCTTAGCGCCTCTTGGAAATGATGGATTGCCATCTCTGCTTTTCCCAGGTTTGTATAAGCTACTGCGAGATTGACATGAGCAACATAATTATCAGGATTGAGGGCAACACAATGTGAAAAGAGAGTGAGATCATCCTTCCAGTATCCGATCTGGAACCAGGTCCGTAGTGCAAATACGATCAGCACGACGGCGGCGGCAGCCGCCATTATATCCCTTTTACGATTAACCCGGGCCAGCAGATCAGGGACCCCCCAGGCAACAATGATGAATAGTCCTATGTACGGGACATATGCCCATCGCTCACCGATTGCCGGCCAGAGACCTGCCTGTATGATTCCCAGCACCGGAACGAGCGTTCCGAGAAACCAGAGCCAGCCTATGATGAAATAAGGATATTTCCTGTATTTAAGCAGCGCCGTGGTTGTAATCAATAGAAGAACGGCTATCGATCCAACTACCTCCCACATGGGGATTGCATCGGGAAACGGGTAGAATATGGAAAGGTCTTTCGGCCAGGCCATCTTTCCCATGTACATGAGGTATGAGACAATGGCGTTCTTGATCTTGAGATCCATTGGAGAAAGATCCGAGGCCATGATGGTATGGGAGAACTTGAGAGAGAGCATGGTGGCATAGAAAAAAACAGAAGAAAGAATCGTCAGGGGGATCTTCTCAAGGACCAGTTTGAGGAGATCACGATAAAAAGATGACCATTTTGCCTTATCCTCACTCCACAAAGGGAAAGTTATCCGGCCCAAAGGCCAGTAGTCGAGAAGCAACAGAACAAACGGCAGGGTCATCAGCATGGGTTTGGCAAGAGAACCCAGGCAGAATGCCCCGATGATGAGCAGGTACATACCGATATTCGGCTTCTTCGTGTAAAAAAAGTACGTGATCATGGTGAGCATCCAGAAAACGGTGCTCAGAAGATTTTTCCGCTCTGCAATCCATGCCACCGAATCCACATTGACCGGGTGAAAGGCAAACAAGGAGGCGACAAACGCGCTCTTCCAGACCGATCCGGTCATCCATCTCAATGCCAGGAAAAGCAGCATGGCACTGATGGCATGAAGGAGCACATTGCTCATGTGATGCATCCCGGCATTCAGCCCGAAGAGCTGGTAATCCACCATGTGGGAAATCCAGGCAAGAGGATGCCAGTTGGTCACTTCTCCTTGTTTGGAAAGGCTGAAGGCCCAGCTGATACTTTCCAGAGACAACCCCTTGTGCACCTGCCGGTTGTTCACAACATACAACGGATCATCCAATGAGATGAAATTGTAGTTGTGCATTTGGAAATATATCAGGAATATCGAAAAGAAGAGAAATACAAGGACAAGTATATCTCTGTGCTGCTCCAGAAACCCTTTATTCAGATCTCGCATACTATGCTGCCCAGTCTTTGATTAATCCCAAATGTATTTGATTACGTATTAATAAATACTATGCCATAATCTCACCGCACATACTATCATAGTGACTACCATTGATATATTATATTTCTTCTCTACTACAACTATCCAATAGTGGATGGCGTATATATGAATAGGCAGTATATATAGGAGATAACCTGAGACTCAAAATGCTGGTTGAAAGAGTTTATCTCGTATCAAAGAGGTTCTTCGGCATCCCCACCTTCTTCAACTACGCGATCGCTGACGGTCTGTATAAGCTCCTCTTTCCAGATAAAACCGGAATCAACAAGGAGGCAAAAGTAATAAAACCCGAGTTCCAGTTATGCTTCAGCTTTCTGGAGTGAGAGCGGATAGAAATAAAACTCAGGAAACTCCAGTTACCTTCAATCTTTTTACAATTTGTATCTGACAAGGGCATAATCAACTTTCACTTTACCTAAGTTCAATAAACTATAAACCTCGCCGATTCCTGGTGCGAAATAAGAGATACCCTCGAAATGTTGCGATCCATTACTCGCCTGGAAGGATACTTTGAGACATTTTACATACTTTTTGTCATTCAATTCGACAGTTTCTATCTTCTCTGCTTTAAATTGTGTCTGGACGTCTGATGTCTTTGTCGTCCAGATATTCCCTACCTTCATCGGAAATGGCGTCGTTAAATATTCTTGCCTCGTTTTGTCATCTATTTTGTAGATACCCTCTTTTGCCCTTCTGTTGTAACTGACATGTGTCCCAGCACCTGGTACCCCTTTTGTAAGAGTGATTTGCTTATAGTATGTCTTCCCATTGATGGTCTCTTCACCACCAATTTGGATTAGCATTCCTCCCGTCTGTACCCCTTCAGGGGCTGAATACCTTATACCGTATGCCCATTGTGCTCCATTAGAGCCTTTTGGGTAGTAGATATCACCCTGGGGTTGTCCCTGTGGTTGTTTAGAGCATGCAGACAGAGTCAATAAGGTTATAATGATCATATAAACAAGTCTTCGCTGCATGTTTCTCTCCTTTTATCAGTTTATCAAAAGTAGTAAAGTTATCATATACCATAAATATTTCTTACCCTTTTTACAAGAGAGATTATTCTCGGACGCTTACGGAGAAATACTCTACGTAAGAAGGGGGGCAATCAACATGATTCAATCTATTTTTGGAGAAATATCTTTGCAAACATCCCTAGTTTCAGGTTCATCCGTCCGAGTATAGATTCTATATATTCCCAAAATCTATAGGTGATACCCGGCATGATGCTCCGGAGAGATATACCGCCCGAGAGAAGATAGACAAAGGGCTTTTCCACTTTGATGTTTTTGATGGAAAGCCCCGGATATTTCAATTCAAAAAGCCTTCTGTCGCGTTCAAACACTATCCACGGCAAGGCAGAGTTCGCCCCGGAGAGTGGGCCTGATATGGGAAATGACCACTGCTTAGCTTTTATATCGACAGGCTCATGATGAATGTGAGTATATACCAACGACGACCACGGGGTTATCCACGGCTCCACCATCAGGATCGTGCCGCCAGCACGGAGGCATCTTACCGCTTCGATCAAGAAAATATCAACATCCGGGATATGGTGGAATACATCGACCATTATAATAGATTTTAGAGAGTCGTTTTTGAAGGGCATGAAGCATCCGTTCATAACCATTTTCACGAATGGGCAGAAGAACACTTCCGTTGTTATAACCTCAGGAATTAATTCATCGAGAAATCCCGCTCCTGATCCTAGTTCCAGAATACTTCCGTCTCCGGAAGGAATGTTTGCTGCAATCCATGTATACCAATCCTTATAGATTCTTCTCAGAAACGGCTTTTGCTGGATGATCTGCTTGCGCAGATGTGTTGTTCGCGGATCATCAATATCGATGTTCCTGGTTAGGGGGTGTTTAAGAAAATTAAGCATATCCACTAAATGAATTTAATTTTTTCCATGGCATATACTGTCATCTTAAGGAGCAGCCAACCATGTTTCCATCTTTCGATGTTTGTTGTGCCGTATCTCCGCTCGGCATAGCGGATGGGCATCTCCACGATCTTGAGATTCTGCCTGACTGCACCAAAAAGAAGGTCAAAGTCGCCGAAGGGATCGAAGTCGCCAAAATAGGCCCTGTTCGTCGCTATCCTATCATAATTTTGCCTGCTTAAAACCTTTGTCCCGCACAGTGTGTCTTTGATGGGCTGGCCCAGAAGCCAGGAGAAGGCAAGAGAGAAAAACTTATTACCCAGAAGGTTAAGGTAGCGCATGGCCTCTTTTTCCATAGGATAGATGAGTCTCACTCCATTGATAAACTCTCCATCGCCTGACATAATCGCATCATAGAACCTGGTAAGATCTTCCGGAGGAACAGTCATATCGGCATCAAGTATCATGAAGATATCGCCTGAGGCATTCTGGTAACCGAGACGTACTGCGTCGCCTTTGCCCTTACCGGTCTGTCTGAAAAGCTTACATCTCTTCTCGGGATGGGCAGAAATTGTCCTCTCGATAACCTCGTAGGTGTTGTCGCTGGAGTTCCCCTCAACGAAAATCAGCTCTGTGCCCCGGCCCATCTCGGGAATACGCCGCAGGATTTCATCTATATTCCCTGCCTCGTTACGGGCCGGAATCACAACGGAAACTATCGGTTTTGCCTTCTTGTTTTCCTCTGTAGGTTTCCTGCGTGCAATCACAAAGTTTGTAAGAGCCAAATGAGATAGAGGCCACAGCTTCACTGCATATTTATTCAGAAAGCTCGACAAGATAGGGGTTGAAAGAGGCCATAGGATCTCCTGCCAGGTCCTGATTACCTCAAAGCCTGCCAGATTGAGCATGTTTTTGACATCCTCAATGGTGAGCCAGTTCTGGGATAATAATGGCGTAGAAAGTCCAAACAATTGGGCAAAGAAAAGGGGTAGTTCCCACAGGCGGCTATACATATTCAAAATGATACGCGTCCGAGGAATGGATACATTTCTGAGACCCTCGAAGACATTTTGAACATCCCAAAGATCATTTGCAAGATCTGATAGAAT
Organism: uncultured delta proteobacterium; assembly: GCA_963798485.1. GTDB lineage: Bacteria > Desulfobacterota > Desulfomonilia > UBA1062 > UBA1062 > MWEI01. Next base: position 304,082 of record CAWCTR010000014.1, read on the forward strand.
GATGACATCAAATGTCTCGTCAAGCGCAAGCTCGTGTGCATCCGCTTGGATAAAACGCAGTTCCGGAAACTTCTGCATCGCCCTCTTGACCATCTCGCCTGAAAGGTCGACACCGACACCGACAGAAGGTTTGAGCTTGGCAAGAAGCTCTCCAGTCCCGCAACCTATCTCAAGAATCTTCTGGCCGGGAGACACGATGTGCGCGTACAACTGACCCAGCCTCTCGTGATAATACGTACCGAGCGATTTCCAGGAATCCTTTTCCCGAGCGATCTTGTCCCAGTGAATCTGCCGTGCTTCCCGATATTCCCGGGCAGTTGCCAACTTTGCAGAAACCCCACGATCCGTCTTCATAATTCTTGTCCCATTATGCTGTTTTATTTTGCAGATACCACTCGTATGTGTTTGCAATACCTTCTTTAAGTCCGATCTTTGCCTTCCACCCCAGTTCCTCAATTCTCCTAATGTCGAGTAGCTTCTGAGGAGTTCCGTCAGGTTTGGAAAGGTCCCATTGGATCTCACCGGTATAACCGACGATGTCTCTCACCAATTCTGCAAGTCTCTTGATAGTTAAATCCATGCCGGTTCCTATATTCACGAATTCACCCACTGTAACGGCTTCATACCTGTTCATAAGAAATACCAATGCTTCGGCAAGGTCATCCACGTGAAGGAATTCGCGTCTCGGGCTGCCGGTGCCCCAGATCATTACATTATGCCCGCGGTTCTCCTTGGCTTCATGGAAACGTCTGATAAGGGCCGGCAAAACATGGGATGTCACAAGGTCAAAATTGTCGCCGGGGCCATAGAGATTTGTGGGCATCACTGAAATAAAATTCGTCCCATACTGGGCATTATAGTATCTGCATAATTTTATGGCCGCTATCTTTGCAATGGCATATGGCTCGTTGGTCGGCTCCAATGCTCCGGTAAGCAGGGAATGTTCACTGAGAGGCTGCGGTGCTAATTTCGGATAGATGCATGATGAACCCAAGTTGAGCAGCTTTTTAACTCCATGTTTGTAACTTGAATGAATAACATTGGCGGCTATCATTATGTTGTCATAGATGAATTCTGCAGGGTACGTGCTGTTGGCGAGTATCCCGCCTACTCTGGCTGCACAAAGAAATACGTATTCGGGTTTCTCTTGTGAAAAAAATACCTCAACATCTCGCTGGCTGATAAGGTCAATGTCCGGATAAGAACGGGTTATAAGGTTATCATACCCCTCGCTCTCGAGTTTCCGTTTTACTGCAGAACCCACTAAACCAGTATGCCCGGCAATGAAAATCTTATTGTTTTTATTCATGGCGATTCATTACGGTAAATCCGCTGTTTTTACAAAGGACATCCATCTGGGTTTCCTTAATATCATGTTTTACCATCTCGGCTATCATTTCTTCAAAGCTGATCTCCGGTTTCCATCCTAGTTTATTTCTCGCCTTTGACGGATCGCCCAACAACGTTTCCACTTCTGTAGGCCTGAAGTAGTGTGGGTCAACCTGCACGACCACATCAGCGGGTTTGACATGTTCACTTCCTTCAAAGGGTTCTGCCGAACTTACCACGCCCTTCTCCTTCAGTCCAGTTCCCTGCCAACTCAACTCGATACCGACGTTAGAAAAAGCCAGGGTGCAGAGCTGTCGTACAGAATATTGCTTTCCAGTTGCGATTACATAATCTTCCGGCTGCTCCTGTTGGAGCATAAGCCACTGAGCCTTCACGAAATCTTTTGCGTGGCCCCAGTCACGCAATGCGTCCAAATTACCGACATACAGCTTCTCTTGCAGACCAAGGGCGATCCTGCTGGCTGCCCTGGTTACCTTGCGGGTGACAAAGGTCTCACCACGGATGGGTGATTCGTGGTTGAACAGGATGCCATTGCAGGCATACATACCATAGGCCTCGCGGTAGTTCACCGTAATCCAAAACGCATAGAGCTTTGCCACCCCATAAGGGCTCCTGGGATAAAATGGGGTTTCCTCATCCTGAGGAATTTTCTGTACCTTGCCAAAGAGCTCGCTGGTGGATGCCTGGTAAAACCTCACCCTCTTTTCCATCCCTAGTATGCGTAGAGCTTCCAGTATTCTGAGTGTTCCCAAGGCGTCTGCCTGGGCCGTGTACTCAGGTGTTTCAAAAGATACCTGCACATGGCTTTGAGCCCCAAGGTTATATATCTCATCCGGCTCAACATCCTGTATGATTCGGATGATATTCGTTGAGTCCGTAAGATCTCCATAGTGCATGAGGAACCGCACATCTTTTTCATGCGGGTCCTGATACAAATGATCAACACGGTAGGTATTGAAGCTCGATGATCTCCGTTTGATGCCATGTACATAATACCCTTTGCCTAAAAGAAATTCTGCAAGATATGCCCCATCCTGGCCGGTAATCCCGGTTATCAAGGCCTTTTTCATCTCAACCCCCAACTCTTATCTATTAGCGCGATACTATCTATTCGGAAGTACAGCTATTATCACTTAACTGCATATTTGTCATCCACATGCCATAGAGATGAAATGTCATGTTGATTTTTCTCGATTCATCCCGATTCCCCACCTAAAAAGTACACATAACTCTAAGCATCAAAATTCCTATATCAAGGTAACACAATGATTTAACGAGGTTGTTTTGTAACCGGCGCTCTGCCCAACAACAGACTATGAAGTTGTGAAAGAGTCTCAGCAATGTCATACCGTGCCTTGCTTGACAAAGGATTAAGGGATAGTGCAATCTGATATGCTGCAACAGCCTGTTGCTTATCACCCTTCCTGATATATATCTCCGCAAGCTTTACATGGAGATCAGAATTCCTTGGCTCTATCTTCAATGCTTCCTTCACCTGAGACATGGCATCATCGGCTCTACCTATCTTCAACCATGCATCTGCGAGATTAATGCGGACGTTTATATTATCAGGATTCGTCTCAAGTGCTTTAAGATAGTGCCGGACAGCTTCATTGAGATTGCCCTTTTCAACTAGGAGTAATCCAAGGTTATTATGGGCATTTTCATGCAAAGGGGACCTTTTCAAGACCTCACGATACTGCCTGATAGCCTCATCTTTTCTCCCCATGTCAGCGAGTGCAACACCCATGTTGTAATATGCCTCGAAATAGCCGGGCTTGATCCTCAAACATTCCCGGTAATGGTCAAAAGCCTCTCTATAAAGCTTCTTGCTTGCAAGGGCCAATCCCAGGTTGCACTGGGCATTTACGTAATCGCTCCTCAGTCTGATGGACTCCCGGTCATGTTTTATGGCCCCTTCCACATCCCCTCTTTCAAAAAGGGCTACCCCAAGGCTGTTTTGAGCCAGATAATTGTCTCTATTCACAGCAAGGGCATGGCTGAACAAGGTCTCACTGTCTTTCCAGATCGATACCTGGTGCCATGACAGCCATGATAGAAGCAGCAACAAAGAGACAGATGCCGCACACCAAGCTGCCTTGAAATAGCCTTGCCTGCCGAGGATGTCTTCAAGACCCCACACAGCCATGATGAATATGCCGATCGAAGGAATGTAGGTATACCGGTCCGCCATGGACTGTGATCCCACCTGCACGAGACCAATGACAGGTATCAGTGTTACAACATACCAGAACCAACCAGTGATCAGGTAGGGCCACTTTTTTGCTGTTGCGACTGCTATAATACTCACTGCAATAAGAAATATGAAGCATATACACACAATTATCAGGTTGAAATGCTTCGGATACGGGTAAAATACCGAAAGGTTCAATGGCCATACCATTTTCAGGAGATAGTCTGCATAGGATATGATGGCATTCTGGATCCTCATTGTCAGGCCCAGCCGGTCCAGAGAGCTCACTGCCCCTCCTGCAGACTGTGCATAGAATGTTTCGCCACAGGCTGCAAAAGCCATTATGATGAGGGGAATCTTTTCCAGAAAAAGAAACTGTATGGCTTCATGGTCTCTTATTACCGGCTGAGTTCGAACATTCTCAATGATATTTGAAGGATTTAAAATGAACTTTTTACTCCTGAGCGGCCAAAAGTCTAAGAGCAACAGTACGAAGGGCATTGTCACGAGCATGGGCTTTGCCATGAGCCCGAGGAGGAATAAAGAGGTAACCAGTAGATATCGGTTAATGTTGCGGCGCTGGACATACCAGTGGTAGCCGAGCATGGTGAGAAGCCAGAACAAAGTGCTCAGTACGTCCTTGCGCTCGGATATCCAAACCACGGATTCCACATGGAGTGGGTGCAGGGCAAAGAGTGCAGCAACGAATGCGCTCTTCCAGAGTGTCCCGGTCATCCTTTCAATGACGATAAAGAGCAGAATGGAGTTCAACATGTGGAGAAAGACATTGGTAAGGTGGTGCATGCCAGGGCGCATGCTGTACAACTCAACATCCACCATGTGGGAGATCCAGGTGAGGGGATGCCAGTTTGAGGCATATACAACGCTAAAAGCCCACTTTGTTCCTTGCCAGCTGATCCCATGCTTGATAATGGGGTTGTCTTTAACATATACAGGGTCGTCGAAGTTTATAAAATCAAAACTGATTACTTGATAGTACACAGTGAATACCGATACTGCAATAATCAAGGATAAGATAGCTTTCATCCAGGACTTATTGGTTGTTTCCATTGCTTCTCCGCACCTTTTTTTCAATAACATAACTTTGATGAGTAATAAGTGAAAACCAGTGAATACTCAACAATAAGATAGAATACATAAGTGATAGTACGGTCTTATGATTTTAAGCACAAATTCTTTCGCTTCAATCTATGGAAATATATACATGCCTTATTTGTGTAGATATTTCTAATTAGATAAATATAATGATCATGCACATAAGATACTTATGCGTAGTTCAAAAAATAATTAGATACCGAATGGAACACACCATGGAGATCTCAAATAGATTTTATAAGATATTATGTATTTGCCTGCTGCTTACTGTTGCAATACTTTCTATATATTGGCAGGTGACGGGTTTTGATTTCATAAACTTTGATGACCCCAGTTATATAACTAAGAACTATGTTATCAAGCAAGGATTTACCCTTAATGGAATCCGATGGGCATTTTCAACAAATTATGCAGCTAATTGGCATCCATTGACTTGGATTTCACATATGCTCGATATAGAGCTGTTCGGATTAAATCCAGGATTACATCATCTAACTAACTTGGTGTTTCATGTTATTAATTCCGTTTTACTCTTTTTAGTTTTCGAGAGAATGACCGGTGCGATTTGGAGGAGCGCTGCGGTGGCTGCTCTTTTTGCTCTTCACCCCTTCCATGTGGAGTCGGTAGCATGGATCGCAGAACGTAAGGATGTGCTAAGCACCTTTTTCTGGATACTCACTATGATGGGTTATGTATGGTATGTTAAATGCCGCAGCTTACCAAGATACATCGTTGTGGCTCTATTATACATTCTCGGACTCATGTCCAAGCCAATGTTGGTGACTCTGCCGTTCGTATTGCTCTTTCTGGATTACTGGCCTTTGAACAAGATGAACCAAGCTGATCTGGGAAAGTCAAACAGTTGCCATGAAAAAGATATGGAAAGGTATAGAGAGAAAAACTCACGGGTTTCAGTACTTTTTCTTGAGAAAATACCACTTATTGTCTTTTCAATTATTGCATGCTGCATCACCATTTATGCGCAGAAAAGCTGGAAGGCGGTTGGATCTCTTGAGAAACTGCCAATTGATTTTCGGATAATCAATGCAATAGACTCTTATGTCATCTATCTTGTGAAGATGTTTTGTCCGATTAATCTTGCAATATTTTATCCTTATCCTGATAAATTTTTGCCCTTAGTTGTAATACTATGTGCCTTGCTTCTCTTGCTGGTCACGCTCCTCGTTCTGCTTATGGCGAAGAAACTGCCCTATTTAATGGTGGGATGGTTTTGGTACCTAGGAACTCTCGTCCCAGTGATTGGGTTCGTACAAGTGGGTTCTCAGTCAATGGCAGACCGTTATACTTATATACCCCTTATAGGAATATTCCTTATGATGGTATGGGGTGTTGAATTCCTATCCAGGCGTCTGCGTAATGGGAAGGTCATCTTCGGGACTGCTTCTGTGGTTGTAATTATTTTACTTATGATTTTCACGTGGGTACAAGTCGGTTATTGGAAAAACAGTGAGACACTTTTCAAGCATGCATTTCAAGTCACTACAGACAATTATGTGGCGCACAATAACCTTGGGCTTGTCTTTTTAGACAAGGATGATCTTGATGGGGCCATCAGAGAGTTCCAAGAGGCTTTGCAGATAAGGCCGAACTTCACGTCTTATAATGGACTTGGGGTTTGCTTCACATTAAAGAATGAGATGGGACGTGCTGTTGAGTATTATTCAAAAGGGTTGCAGTTCGAACCTTACAATATCGACATCCATATGAATTTAGGCATTCTCTTGACATCTCTCGGCAGAATTGATGAAGCTATTCGTCATTTCAATGAAATCCTCATGGTGTATCCGGATAACATAAGGGCTCACTTTAATTTAGGTAAAGCTCTCATACAGGCGGGAAATGTGCAAGGGGCTATCACCCAGTTTAAGGAAGTACTGCATATAGATCCCACCCAAGTGGAAGCGCGAGATTATCTTGAAAAAGCAATGAAATCTATGGGAAGAACTGAAGAATTAATAGCAGGCTTGAATAAGTTAATAATAGTTGAACCCAAAAACGTGGCGCTGCACACTCGACTCGGCGACCTCTTTCGACAACAGGGCGATTATGATAAAGCCGCCTCTCAATACAGAGAAGCAATCTCGATTCAACCCAAATTCATTCAGGCTATGAACGGTCTAGTGCTGGTTTATTCCAATCGCCAAGAGTATACAAAGGCACTTGATGTGTTACACGGTATGAAGCAGATCCAGCCTGATAATCCAGCAGTCTACTATAACATTGCATGTATCTATGCTAAGCAGAATATGAGTGATAAATCTATTGAATACCTGAAACAGTCAATTGACAAGGGATTTCACGATTGGGAACTGATTAAAAGAGACCCTGATCTTGCTAGCATTAGAAACACAGCTTTTATAAATGAATTGATAAAAAATCACACTACTGTCCCAACGTTAATCGAATAAAGTCAGCTGGTTGACTAGTACTGCCTCTGGAACTTGACCATTTGAATCTGTAAGTGCTTGTCTTATACCTATTCATCAAGACTGTTGATCTTGAATCTAGGGTATTGTATTAAAGAGATTGAAGTATTACACAACAGATTGTTGTAATGGAGATTGTTGTACTGGCATATGTTCAATTTAGATCAAATAAAGTTAGTCATTCTGGAGCATCGAGATGTTTTTGGCAACTATAACCCAATTCTCTACATCTTGGAGAAATCTGCAAGAAACATCAAGACGTTTATTTCTCTTGCCTTTAATTTGTACAATCCTCGCAGCTTTAACATTTATGGTCTATTGGCAAGTAAGGGGCTTTGGCAGTATCAACTTGGATGATGGCTTATATGTATTTGGAAACCATTTCGTCAGACAGGGTATTAATCTAGCCGGCATTAAGTGGGCCTTTACTTCTGTATACGCAGACAATTGGCACCCGTTAACTTGGATCTCTCATATGATAGATATTCAGCTTTTTGGGATCGATCCAGGAATGCACCACATCACCAACGTTATTTTTCATATATTAAATACCGTATTACTTTTCATCTTACTAGAAAGGATGACTGGAGCATTATGGAAGAGTGCTATGGTAGCAGCTCTCTTTGCTCTACATCCTCTTCATGTAGAATCAGTTGCATGGATATCAGAACGTAAAGACTTGTTGAGTACGTTTTTTTGGATAGTCACCACAATGGGGTATTTCTGGTATGTGAAGAATAGGAGCATATCGAGGTACCTCATTATAATCCTCTTTTATATCCTTGGACTCATGTCCAAACCCATGTTGGTTACCTTGCCGTTTGTTCTTCTGCTCCTCGACTTTTGGCCATTAAATCGGCTTAATATTATTGAGATCGAAGATAATAATTCAACTAAAAATGTCAATAAAACAATTGGATCTGATGGCATGAGAAGGGTTTTAATATTATTAATAATAGAGAAAATACCGCTCATCTTATGTGCGCTGATATCATGCGGCATTACCATATATGCACAGAAAAGTTGGGGTGCTGTGAGCTCCCTATATAGATTCCCCATCGAGACGAGATTAGCAAATGCTCTTACTTCTTACATAGCTTATCTCTGGAAAATGGTTTGGCCCGTAAACCTAGCTATATTCTATCCTTATCCGGATTTCTTTAATCCCCTTAAGGTTGTTCTTTGCGCCCTATTTCTTTTAATCATATCTGCCTTAGCTATGTATAATGCAAGGAAACTCCCTTATCTCTTTGTGGGGTGGTTATGGTATATCGGGACTTTAGTGCCCGTTATTGGAATTGTACAGGTGGGAGGCCAGTCAATGGCGGATAGGTATTCTTATATCCCGCTTATAGGATGTTTTTTGATGATTGTATGGGGTGTTGCTGGTTACTTCAATAATTGGCACCATGGGAAGATAATAAATGGATTCATAGCACTTTCCGTTCTCTTTATCTTAGTCCTTATTATTTGGAGACAGATTGGATATTGGAAAAATACAGAAACACTCATTAGACATACAATTGCTGTAACAGAAAATAATTATATGGCTCATCATCAACTTGGATGTATCTTGTTCAGTAAAGGTGATCTGGATGGCGCTATCAAGGAGTATCGAGTTGCTCTGCAGGCCAAACAAATCGCAGAAGCTTATAATGGTCTTGGAAATGCGTTCGGTGCTAAAAATGATATAGGTAATGCTATTGACTGTTATTTAAAAGGGTTGCAGATTAATCCATACGATATTAGTATTCTTTATAATCTAGGATATCTTCTGGCATCAATGGGTAAAACGGTTGAGGCCACTCAATATTTCAACAAGTTGTTCAAGATTAACCCATACAACATTGAAGCCCACAATGCATTTGGTAATGCTTTACTTCGGAATGGGAAAGTTAATGAGGCGATCAATCAATTTAATGAAACGCTCCGTCTGAATCAACAAGACCAGGAGGCACAGAGAGGAATAAAAGAAGCTAAAGTAATCCAGAAAAACTCTGAATCCTTAGTAGCCAAAATAAATGTATTGATTAAGACAGATCCTCATAATCCTGCACTGTATACAAAATTGGGCGACATCTACTATCAATTAGGTGAATATTATGGGGCTATTGTTCAATATAAGAAAGCACTCTCAGTTCAACCGAAATTTATAAGTGCCTTAGAGAGGCTGGTCAATATTCACGTTGACAGACAAGAGTACGGGGAAGCCCTAGATATACTCCAGAACATAAGACAATTACAACCTGATAAACCTGATGGATATTATAATATTGCGTGTATCTATGCAAAACAGGAGAAGATCAATGAATCTATTTACTGGTTGAAACAGTCTGTAGATAAAGGTTTCCACGATTGGGATCTTTTAAGAAAAGATCCTGACTTGGCAATCATCAGAAACACATCTTATGTTAATGAATTAATGAAGAATCATTAAGATATCGGTCCAACTTCACTACCGAATCCAGGTATATCACCCTATAGAACCCCATGTCATTTTTAAAGATATGTTCAAAGTTTTTTTCCTGCATCAAATCTTTTTCTTTCAATTCCGGGATAAGAGGTGAACAGACCAAGTAAAGATCTAGAAATAAGATATTTACAAACAAACATGCAATAATATGTTCATTATGAATGAAATGAAATGTGCTCAAAACTACAAAACCCCAAAAGGTGAATAACAATGCATATCCAATTGATGTTGAGCTTAATGGTACTCCTTGTAAGATCTCTTTTCAAGAACCTCTATGATTTTTTGATTGACTGTGATTAACTTTTCTATTTTAAATATAATTTAGTTTTGAACATTATTGAATTATTTTTGTTGAGGTAAATGTGCCACCAGCAAATAAATCGATAAAAAGTTATATTTTAATACCTATTCTATTTTTTATTACTTTAGCAATGAGCAGTTTATCTATAAAATATAACAACCAATTAGGGATGCTGGGCGGTCTTTCAGAAGAATATTATGTTATCGGCCTACATTTTTTTCAAACTGGGTCACTGTGTTCTAATTATGAATACCCCATTTCGACTTCAGTTTTTAGACCCCCTGGGTACTCGTTTTTTATTGGTACAGTTATAAAAGTATGGGGTGAAATAACCCATAATGATAGTGCATTACGGCATAAGAATACTGAAATGGATCCCAAAGCAGTAAATCAATCAGCGGACGCTATCTTTTTTGCGCAGGCCCTGTTATTATCACTATCCACCGTTGTTCTTTATATTTGGCTTTCAACTTATATATCTTTAAGTAACTCATTTATAATATCTCTCATCTTTGGTTGTAATCCGTATATGATAATAATGACTGGCCTCATGCATTATGAAATATTGCATATATTTCTGATAATTATTTCAACCTACAGCCTTATTTATATAATTGATAAACATAGTGATAGCAGATGGAAAATGATATTACCTGGAATATTATGGGGGCTTGCAACCCTTACAAGACCTACCACACTTATATTACCAGCATTTGTTTTTCTATTATTTTGTATAATATTCAAAAAATCAAAGAAAAAGATAGCTACACTAAGTTTGTTATTCATACTTGGTATGAGTATTGCGATCATGCCATACACCGTAAGAAACTATATCATCACAAAAGAATTTATCCCAGTTAACGCACAGGGTGGATTAGCATTATATGCCGGAACAGTCACAAAATTTGAAAGAATCCCCAATCATTATAGATGGTGGACTGTTATGTTTAAATATGTATGTCCGATATATTTTAGGGAGATTCATGATCCTCTGGATGATCCTCGATTGTGCAAAAGTAAATACCAAGAGCATGCATTGCAACTTGATAGTGTATTCAAAAAAGAAGCCATAAATAACATTATTAATAATCCCCAAATATATTTTTATAACACTTTAATTAATTTTGTTACTATTAACCTTGATATAAATTCTGTCTTTATTAAACTATTTCAAGCAAAACAAGACACTTATAAAGATAAGGATATAGAATATAATTGGAGTATTCCTGGAAATCCTCAAACATTCTATTCATCTGACGGGCAGACTGTATTTGGGTTTTTCATATATACACTTGAGTTATTAAGTTTATTTGGAATAATTATCTTTATAAAGAAGTCATATAATACTTATCATTCTTCCAGGAATCACATTAAATCTGAGATATCTGGCTTAAATACTCCTATGACAAGGAAAATGAGAAAAGAAATGATACGGGAAATGGCTAATCAAGAACCTGAAAACACTTCTAAAGAATTGTCAGAATCGTTTTGGTTAGAAAATACATGGTTTCTAGTTTCAATTATGATATATTTAACCATTTGTATAGCTCACTCTATAACCTACATTGACTTAATGCATTATTACAATAAGGTTCCATTTTTATTTATATTTACTGGTTATTTCCTCAATGAGATGGATAAATATCAGTTAACCAGCGAAATTAAATTATCAAGTATATTTTCTATGTCTTTACTAATGTATGGAATATTATTAATCTTAATAATAATTCTTTAAAAATATGGTCTAAGATTCTAAAAAGGGTATCCATTGTTCAATAGCCGGATGGCTCACTATATTACTACTTTTCATTATAATGTTCCCCTACCGTGATCTTCCCGATTATCATTGGTACAGTCATTAGGGGATCACTATAATTATTCCAATTCTCAAAAATATAATATTACGAAACCATTTTCCTTAAAGGTGATTTTGCGATAATTGGTCACTAAAGCGTACCTGGACTCATGCAGAGCATAGATTTTCAGTTTAAGGAATTCTTTATCCCTGTAGCCATAAGCCTGTTTTTGAAGCGTTTTGATTTTGTGTTGTTTGTACCCTCCAGAGGGCCGGTCGATATGGGGTAATCATAATAAGCTAATATCCCTCGGCGATGTATGAGAAGAGTGTTTGCAAAGTGAATAAGCTTGTAACTATTAGGTTATTAAGCCTACTAACACTAATCTCTTATATAATAGTATCAACGTAATCATAAGTTTATTAAAATTCGTAACAATCTTTTTACAATTTGTATCTGACAAGGGCATAATCAACTTTCACTTTACCTAAGTTCAATAAACTATAAACCTCGCCGATTCCTGGTGCGAAATAAGAGATACCCTCGAAATGTTGCGATCCATTACTCGCCTGGAAGGATACTTTGAGACATTTTACATACTTTTTGTCATTCAATTCGACAGTTTCTATCTTCTCTGCTTTAAATTGTGTCTGGACGTCTGATGTCTTTGTCGTCCAGATATTCCCTACCTTCATCGGAAATGGCGTCGTTAAATATTCTTGCCTCGTTTTGTCATCTATTTTGTAGATACCCTCTTTTGCCCTTCTGTTGTAACTGACATGTGTCCCAGCACCTGGTACCCCTTTTGTAAGAGTGATTTGCTTATAGTATGTCTTCCCATTGATGGTCTCTTCACCACCAATTTGGATTAGCATTCCTCCCGTCTGTACCCCTTCAGGGGCTGAATACCTTATACCGTATGCCCATTGTGCTCCATTAGAGCCTTTTGGGTAGTAGATATCACCCTGGGGTTGTCCCTGTGGTTGTTTAGAGCATGCAGACAGAGTCAATAAGGTTATAATGATCATATAAACAAGTCTTCGCTGCATGTTTCTCTCCTTTTATCAATTTATCAAAAGTATTAAATAGTTGATTCATATATCTAGAATAAAGTCAAGTCTCCATTTTTCTAAATTAGTCTTAAAAAGGCCTATTTTTTAATAATGTCATCATTCCTAAAAGGTATCAGTTAATGATTACAAATTGTTACTGGTTAGTAACATAGGTTAGGAGATCATATAAAATGGAAGAGAAACAGCCACTAATCAGCCTGGCCATAAACTATAATTTGCCCATAAGCGAGGCAAGGGACCACGATGTTCAATGTCATAAACATCATTAAGGCGACCCAGTGATAACAAGATCTATATTTTTCTGACGTGATGAATCATCCCACAACTTGATGCTGTTAATTCAATCGGCCGGGATTGTAAACTCAAGTACAGCAGGTGTTCCGCCTTTTTGAGACATAGTATTTTCTTTTAAAGAATCAATGTAGATAGTGGCATCAAATATATCAGTACTATCACCGAGAAGTGTTGCAGAAAGGTACAAATAAGTTCCGGTTTTTGCATAAAATGAATATGTCCAAGATTTGTTCGTCACATTTACACTTGGAAGTTCCACGGTTTTGCCATCCTCGTCGATATAGGTAATAGAGACAGGATTGCTGGAATATGTGCTTACTTCATACTGTACATAATGCATATCACTAGACTGGGTACTGCCTCCGCCACTTCCCCCACACCCGGTCAAGGTTATGATGAGAATATACACTAAGATTATTTTACTAAGGTTCTCCATAAATGACCTTTTGGTTATTTAATTGTCTCACAAGGGAACCTGTAAGACAAGATTATTGATTGTACAGGGGGAAAACAACCTTCCACTTCCTTCCTATTAAAGGCATTGCCTTTGCTGATGATAGGACTATAATAATACTGAGATAAAGAGTTATGAAAAGCGCACTGCTGTTTTTTATTGTCTTTTTGCTCCCATTTTCCGCCTGGGCAATGACCCCTGTCTCTGATTCCGAGCTCTCAAATGTCACTGGTCAGGCAGGTGTAAGTATCAACCCCGATCTGACCATGGACATAAATATCGGCACAATAGCTTGGGGAGATTCTGATGGTCTTGGTTCAAACAACATCTGGGGAGAGAAAACTAATGGTGGTTATTTCGGAGTAACGAATTTCAACATCACCAATCTCCAGATCAAGCTTCGTGATAATGACAGTTATAACGGATACAATTCTCTTATGATGAAGCCGATTACTATCGACGTAGCAACTGTTGGATCTTCTGCCCTTGATGTGTACACGACACCCAGCGCAGGTCCAGCTCCTATCGGCGGTATTCTGACAGAATCCATTCCCCCCAACACGACATTTGTCCGCATCGGTCTAGGTGCTCTCAAGATCAGCACGGACCAGATGCAATTTGCTGTTGCACTAGGACCCTATGTAGATACCAGTACCGGTGATACTCCGGTTTTAAAACAGGTTCTAGGAGTTGCTACTTTGGGTCCAATGGATGTGTACGTTAACCCACAAAGTTATGTTGATGTCTACTCACCACATGCCAGTCATGGGGTTGTCTTTGATGTGAAGGTGACTCTTGACCATGTTAGTATCCCTTATATGTCATGGGGTGGACATTAAGTATAAGATGGATACCTTTAATTATCCGATAGCAGAGATAACTCCCGAGACTGTCGCCCATTAAAAGGTTCTGTCAATGAGAAAATGATGCTTTCAAAGCCACCTTGTCCTGAATAATGGCTTGGAGAGTCTTCCTGGAGCAATCAGGGGCAATCTGGTTATACACCTTCCCCTGCCTTTTCAGAACTCCAAAAACCAGGATCTTGCCCCCGGCTCCCCTTCCTCGTATCCCTCGAACTCTCCTCGCTCCAAAGTATGCTTCATCCACCTCAATCTCACCAGAAAAGGGCGACTGACTTTCACAGAATTCCGCCAGTCTCTTTCTCGGCGCTTTGAGAATATGGTTGACGCTGTTCCTGCTCACACCAGTAAGTTCTGCAACTCTTGTGGCCTCAAGATCCATGGCAAAATACCTTATGATCTGCCTAAAATTCCTCTCACAAATGTGCGAACAATGACAATACTTGTTAACCCTGTTCATAAGCCAACTTATAGCACCTTTCATGTGCTAAAGTTATCATGAACCTTGATTTATTGGGGAAAGAACTGATATTATAAATCTATATTAGGTTAATAAATTGTGATTTAGGAGATACTATGGATGATAACACCTCATTTACAGAGATCGGCCAGCATGCTCAAAAAAAAGCAACATTATATCAATTGATAATCATCTGTGTGCTGCTTGCAGTTGTGATATTGACATTATATTGGCGTGTAAAGGGCTTCGATTTCATAGGTTGTGATGACCCAGTTTATGTTGCAGATAATTTGCATGTAAAAGACGGGCTATCGCTTGAAGGCTTAAAATGGGCTTTCCATCTAACAAGAGCAGGAGATGTAAGTTATTATCATCCATTAACCTGGCTTTCTCTCATGGTGGATTATGAGCTTTTTGGCCCTAAAGCAGGAATGTACCATCTGATTAATGTTCTTTATCATGTTCTGAACACAATATTACTTTTTATTGCATTACGGCTGTTCACAGGTTCCACATCGAAAAGCGCTTTTGTGTCAATGTTATTTGCAATTCATCCCATAAATGTTGAATCGGTAGCATGGATTGCAGAGAGAAAAAATCTCCTCAGTACTTTTTTTTGGATGCTGACATTACTTCTCTATTATTATTATTTTAAGAAACCATCTCTCGAAAGATATCTTATTGTATTTTTAATATTTATTCTTGGCCTCTTGTCTAAACCAATGCTCGTCACACTCCCCTTTGTATTACTACTTCTAGATTTTTGGCCAATGAATAGAATCCGTTTAGTTGGTGAAAATATAACAGATATCTCTAAATCCATCCTAAATATGAATAACGCGAAATTGATAGTAGAGAAAGTGCCTTTGATAATACTTTCTGCTGTAATGATTGTATATAGTTCAAGGTCAATGTCAAATATTGGTTCATACATATCGATAAAAGCAGTTCCTATGAACCTCAGAATTAAAAATGCGATCGTATCATACATTCTCTATATCGAGAAAATGTTCTGGCCGGATAACCTGACCTTTTTTTATCGATTTCCTAATGAAGTACCACTGTGGGAGGTCGTGGGGGCCTTAATCTTTATCTTAATCATTACTATCCTAGGTTTAAAATACATAAAGAAATTCCCGTACATCATCTTTGGCTGGCTCTGGTTCATAGGAACCCTCATTCCTGTTTCAGGAATAATTCAAGGCGGGGCTTGGCCAAAGATCGCAGAGAGGTTTGCCTATATTCCACTTATCGGACTATTCATTATCTTTTCATGGGGTGTCCCGGATTTATTAAAAAGGTTACGTAGAAAAGAAATTTTCATCTGCATTGCAGCCTCAATAATAATACTATCTCTTTCTGTAAAAACTTGGGCTCAGATAGGTTATTGGAAAGATGACTTTGCTCTTTGCAAGCATGCAATTCAAGTAAACAAAAACAATGAACTGGCTTATAACAATCTAGGGGTTGCATATGCGAATAAAGGGGAAGAAGATAAAGCACTTAGACAATTTCAAGAGGCTATTAAGGTAGCACCTTTATATTACATAACATATCATAATATAGCTAAAATATATTATGACCGCCATGAATTAAAATTGGCTTTAAAGAATTTAGAAAAATCATTAGAACTTAGTCCTGTGACTCCCGAAAACCATTTAAACTATGGCATATACTTAACAGCGGTAGGAAGACACGAAGATGCTTTGAAGCAGTTCAATGAAACAGTGAAGCTTGATCCTTATAGTAGTGATGCCCATTATAATATTGGTCTAGAAATGGAGAGAATAGGGAAAATAGACGATGCCATGAGGCATTTTAGTGAGGCACTGAAAATTAACCCTAAGGAAGTCAGAGTTCATTTTGAATTAGGAAAAATCCTGATAGAATCGGGAAAAAATAATGAGGCAGCAAAGGAATTTAATGAAGTCTTGAAGATGAAACCTAAAGGCATTACCGATTATAATGCACTAGGCATTATCTTGTTAGCAAAGGGGAAAAATGATGATGCACAGAAATACTTCAACAAAACACTAAAGATTGATCCTAAAAATACGTTTGCTCTTAATGGGTTGGCAGAATGGTCAGCCAAGAAGGGGAATAATGATGAAGCCGTAAGGTATCTTAATGAATGCTTGAAGATTGAATCTAATAATATTTATACGCATTATAAGTTGGGAACTATTTTAGCAACAACTGGTAGGATCGAAGAAGCCGTGACCCAATTTAATGAGGCCTTGAGGATTAATCCCGATTATACCGAAGCCCAAGTAGAGCTTGGTAGTTTAATGCTTCGTACAGGGAATTCTGATGAAGCTATACAGCTTTATCTGGAAATCTTAAAGAAAGATCCCCATCAGGCAGTGGTTTGCCACAATCTAGGGTCAGCTTATTTTGGTAAAGGAAATCTCAAGAAGGCAATTGAATACTACCAGAAATCTTTACATGAGAAACCTGATTATGCTCTGGCAGAAAAGGATCTGAAAGTTGCACAGGTAAACCAAAAAAATTTAGAAGATGTGTCATTGAAAATACAAGGGGCAATAAAAGCATATCCCAATAATCCAATGCTCTTTGCCAAGCTCGGTGAGACTTATAGATTGCTGGGTGATGATGATCAAGCTACAGTCCAATATAAGAAAGCACTCTCAATTCAGCCCCAATATATACAGGCCTTGTACGGGCTTGTTCTCATTTATTCTCAGCAACAGGAGAATTATACAAAGGCTCTTGATTTATTGCAGACCATGCGACAATACCAGCCTGGAAATCCCAATATTTATTATAATATTGCATGCATTTATGCAAAACAAAACAAAGTAAATGAATCGCTTATTTGGATTCAGAAAGCTATCGATAAAGGATTCCACAACTGGGATTCCATTAAGAAAGACCCTGACCTTACAAATATTAGGAATAATTCTTATTTCGTTGATTTAATAAAGAAACATCATGGGTAGTGAAGATACTGAAATGGAATAAGATAGGCAAAAGGAGAACCATGTCATGAGTAATCGCTTATTGAAGTCCTAACGTGTTGATTTGTCTCGTCCTGTATAAGGTTCGGAGTTATTTTGGATCACAGTGTGATTTTCTATCAATTCATTTATAAAAGCTGTGTTTCTAATGTTAGCAAGATCTGGGTCCCTCTTTATCATTTCCCAATTGTGAAATCCCTTTTCAATTGACAGTTTCAGCCATTCAGTAGATTTATCACTCATATTTTGCTTAGCATAAATACATGCAATATTATAATAAACATCTGGATTACCAGGCTGTAACTTACTCATGCCCTGTAACACATCAAGAGCCTTTGTATACTCCTGGCGATTGGAATAAACTAGTAACAGACCGTTCATAGCCTGGATGAATTTTGGTTGAATCGAGATCGCATCATTGTATTGAGCAATGGCTTTTTCATATTCACCCAGCTTGCAGTAGATGTTGCCAAGCTTTGTATATAGTGCTGGATTCAGAGAATCCGACTTCACCAGCCCTTGTGTCTTTACGAGCAACCCTTCGAGTATTTTTTGGTTTATCCTGGCATTTTTAAGATTACTGACCGCCCCAGCATAATTAGGCTTTTCCCGTATTGACTCTTGATAACACTCGATGGCTTTTTTGATGTTCCCTTTATTGATAAAGGCCGTCCCTAAATTGTTGTAAACATCCGCCTGATGAGGATCTATACTTAATGCTTCTGTATAATGCTTAATAGCTTCATCATAATTACCTTTGCGCAACATCAAATTACCAAGGTTATTATTAGCTTCAATACTTCCATGGTTGATCTTAAGGGCTTCATTAAAATACTTTATAGCCTCATCCGTATTGCCTAAACCTGCCAAGAGCGTACCCAAAGCAGTGTGGGCATCAGCATTATTAGGGTCAACCTCTAATCCCTTTAAATAATACCCGATTGCAGTTTTCGTATCCTTGCGTGCTTCAAAGGCTTCCCCGAGATCGATATATGCCTTTGGATTAGCAGGGTTTATTCGAAGAGCCTCTCGGTAGTATTTGATAGCACCATCCACATCACCCTTATGAAGAAGAGTGTACCCAAATTGGAGGTGTGCTAAGTCATTGTTCTTGGTTACTTGAAGTGCATGGCGGAAAAGAGTCTCATTGTTTTTCCAGAAAGACAGTTGTTCCCATGTTGTCCAAGTGAGAAGCACAAAGACAATCCCGGATATTACACCAAGTGCAGGTTTACCATAATTCCATCTGCCGAAGATGTCTGATATACTCCATACTATTATAACGAATATCCCTATAAGTGGAATATAGGTATACCGGTCTGCCATCGATTGCTGGCCCACCTGCACGATCCCGATTACCGGGACAAGGGTACCAAGATACCAGAGCCAACCTACCATGAGATAAGGCAAACTCTTTGCAGCAATTAGGACCAGAACAGTTATAAGCAAAAAAATCGAGAAACATAGTACTATATTATAAAGATGAAGGACATCCGGATATGGGTAAAATACTGCAAGATTGATTGGCCAAAACATCTTCCCAAGATAGGCAATATAAGAATTGGCAGCATTTGCTATTCTGATGCCTATCGGCATGTATTTACTAGATACAACCGCTCCCCAGCTTTTTTGGGCAAAAAAGGTGATCACACTTGATATCAGCGCTAGAAGAATAAGTGGTATCTTATCAAGCAAGATGATTGAAGGCCCCGACCATCTACTATTAAATCCCACTATAATTTCGCCTTTGTCAGTGGCCTTGTTTATCGCTTGAAAGAGATTCACACGCTTTAACGGCCAGAAATCAAGAAGCAGCAGCACAAACGGCAATGTTACGAGCATGGGTTTCGATAAGAGCCCAAGGATATAGGAAAAGACCACAATTAGATATCTTGTTAAATTTCTGCTTTTTACATACCACATATAACCCATCATGGTGAGCATCCAGAAAAAGGTGCTCAGAACGTCTTTACGTTCAGAGACCCACGCCACCGATTCCACATGCAGGGGATGAAGAGCAAAGAGTGCAGCAACAGCAGCGCTCTTCAAGATCGCCCCGGTCATCCCCTGAAAAACGAAGAATAACAGGAGTGTATTGATTATATGGAAAAACACATTGACCAGGTGGTGCATTCCAGGGTTCATTCCAAAGAGCTGGACATCAAGCATATGAGAAATCCAGGTCAACGGGTGCCAGTTGGCGGCATACACGGATGCAAAGGCCCATCTTATACCTTGAAGGGTTATCCCTTGCTTGATAGTAGGATTTTCAGTTACATATCTTGGGTCATCGAGGTTGATAAACTCGAAACCTATCACTTGCCAGTATACAGTAAATACTGCTGCAGAAAGGAGAAGACAGATCAGAACCTTGGTAAATAAATATTTCCTGGAAGTCAGCTCTTCTTTCATCATGCTATCACTCTATCATTTCAAATATTAAAGAGCTGGCCCCGGTTGTTTGGACAGGGGATGGCGTTTTATAAGTGAAGCCTTGCCGTTATTCCCATTAAGCCGCATCGGGCATCTCCTCCCGACAACCGAAATAAACCTCATCCGGGGGTGATCCGTCAAGCGTCGAGTGTGGCCGACGATGATTGTAGAAAGTAAGATAGCGTTCCAAGCCTCTTTTGGCTTCGCTGACGCTATCATAGGCGTGCAGATAGACCTCCTCATATTTGATGCTTTTCCAGAGCCTCTCTACGAACACATTGTCACGCCAGCATCCTCTCCCGTCCATGCTGATGGCAATGCCTTTTTCCTTCAAAAGCGCTGTAAACTCCATGCCGGTGAACTGGCTGCCCTGGTCGGTATTGAAGATTTCCGGTGTGCCATATAGATCTAGGGCTTCTTGAACCGCCTCGATACAAAAATCTGTGCTCAGGGTGTTTGACAACCGCCACGAGAGTACCCGCCGTGTTGCCCAGTCCATCACCACGAAGAGATAGACAAAACCCCGCTTCATCGGAATATAGGTGATGTCTGCTGCCCAGACATGGTTAGGTCTCTCGATCTTCAGGTTCCTAAGCAGATAGGGGTAGACCTGATGAGCCTGGTTTCGTCGGGTGGTATTGGGCTTGCGGTAGATGGCACCTATCCGCATGCGCCTCATCAGGGTGCTCACATGCCGGCGACCGACCAGATGTCCTTCGCGTCTGAGCAAATCCCTGAGCATCCGGGCTCCGGCAAAGGGATAATCAAGATGCAGCTTATCTATCCGACGCATCTGCTCAAGATCACCAGGCAATACCGGCCGTGGCTGGTAATATACGCTCGAACGCGATATCTTCAAGGTACGGCACTGCTTCGTTACCGGCAGTTTGTGGCTGGGGTTTATCATTTTCTTGCGCTCAGCCGCCCCACTTTGATGAGCGCCTCTTCTAAAAAATCGTTCTCCAGGGTCAGTTCGCCGATCTTGGCATGCAGTTCCTTCAGGTCCGGCTCCTTGCCCTTCCTGGGGCCATCAAAGACCATGGCCGCACCATCCAGCATCTGCTGCTTCCAGTCCGATATCTGGTTAGGGTGTACATCGTACTGTTCAGCTATCTCTGCAAGCGTCCTATCACCCTTGATTGCTGATAATGCCACTTTCGCCTTAAAACTTGCCGAATGATTCCTTCTTGTCCTTCTCATCCTCTTGCTCCTTTCTTTGACCGTAGTTCATCGGTCTTTTTAGAGCAAGGTTTTCACTTATCGACCTGTCCGAATTTCCGGAGCCACTTCTTAATATAGTTATAATTATAACTAGTGTCCATCCGGAAAGCGGTCTTTTTTAAAGTAGGGTGGGCTACAAAATACAGGTTCTGGGCCTTTCAAAATCAGAAAGTTATTGCAGGTATCTACACTCGTTCTCCCATAAAATATCTTAATGATTTTTTATCAATTCATTTATAAAAGCTGTGTTTCTAATGCTAGCAAGATCAGGATCTTTCTTAATAAGGTCCCAATTGTGAAATCCCTTCTCAATTGACTGCTTCAACCATTCAATAGATTTATCACTCATATTCTGCTTAGCATAAATACATGCAATGTTATAGTATACATCTGGATTACCAGGCTGGATCAGTCTTATATTTTGTAGCATATTAAGTGCCTTAGTGGACTCATTACAATCAGAATAAACAAGCACAAGCCCATACATAGCATCGATGAAATTGGTATTAATCGAAAGTGCCTTTTGATATTCGGATATCGCTTCGTCATAGTTACCCTGTTGCATGTAGATGCTGCCGAGTTTAGTGATCAGAATAGTATTATTCGGTTCGCTCTTTATCATCTCTCGAATTCTTAAGATCAGATCATCTCTTTTCTTTTGGGCTGTTCTGGCACTCTCAAGAGCATTAATAGCATCAACATAACCTGATTTTTCATGGATAGCATCGATAAAGTATCCAATAGCCTTCTTGATATTACCTTTCTGGATATAGATAACCCCAAGATTGTAGTACACGCGTTCCTGATGTGAATCTATATGTAATGCCTCTGTATAATATTTAATGGCATCATTAAGATTACCCTTAACTGCCATGATGTTGCCAAGGTTGTTATAAACGCCCCCATCTTGTGGATTCATTTTTATGCACTCCTGGAACTGATCAACAGCCTCATCAAAATGTTTCTCCTCAGCAAGTGCTCTACCCAGATTGAAGTGGGCATTCTCAAAATGAGGGTTAATCTTCAATGAATCTTGGTATTGCCTGATAGCCGCTTGAACATCCCCCCGGTGAAAAAGGGCGATTCCGAGATTGTTATGTGCCAGGTAATTGTTTTTGGTCAACTCAAGTGTGTGATTAAAGAGAGTTTCGCTGTTTTTCCAATAACTAACCTGCACCCAACTGGTCCACATAAGAAATATAAGAAGGAGGGGGGTGAACACCCCTGTAGCCAATTGTCTATATTGCCAATGGGCAATAAGATCCGCAAGACCCCATACTATCATAATGAAAATCCCGACAAGTGGGAGGTATGTGTATCTATCCGCCATTGATTGTTGCCCCACCTGTACAATACCGATTACAGGAATAAGAGTCCCCAAATACCAGAACCAACCTACTAAGAGATAAGGTAGTTGTTTCGCAAAAAGTAGCGTCATAAATGTTATGAATAAAATGATTAAGAGGGAAATTATGACCTCAATGGGATGAAAGGAACCCGGGTATGGGTATAATACTGCAAGATTGATAGGCAACAGCATTTTCCCGAGATAGCCTGTATATGAGATGACAGAATTTATTAACCTAGTACTGAAGTGCAAATGCTCAAAAGGTTGCACCGCCCCACCGTTTCTCTGGGCATAGAACGTCACACCGCTCGATATTATTGCAAGTATAATAAGTGGTATCTTCTCTCGAATCAGAAGGGACAGCTGCGGCCACCTGCTGCTGAACCTCACTTTGTTACAACTTTGATTACCTCCAATCCATTCTATCTGAACATCTCCTCCTAGCCGTTTCAGAGGCCAAACATCCAGGAGGAGCAATGCAAATGGCAACGTCACCAGCATTGGCTTAGAAAGTAGTCCAAGTATAAAGATAAAAACCACAAGGTAATATCTTTTGAAACTGCTATTCTGTACATACCAGTAGTAACCCACCATGGTAAGTAGCCAGAAAAAGGTGCTCAGGACATCCTTGCGCTCAGAGATCCATGCGACCGACTCCACATGCAGGGGGTGAAGGGCAAAAAGAGCAGCCACCGCAGCGCTCCTCCATAATGCCCCGGTCATCTTCTGCAATACAAAGAATAAGAGGAGGGTGTTAAGAGTATGGAAGATCACATTGGTGAGGTGATGCATGCCCGGGTTCATCCCGAATAGCTGAACATCCAGCATATGCGATATCCAGGTCAAGGGGTGCCAATTGGCTGCATACATAGAGGTAAAGGCCCACCTGATACCTGTAAGTGTTATTCCTTGAATTATTATGTGGTTCTCAGTGATATATAAATGATCATCGAAATTAATGAAATCAAAATTAATCACCTGCCAATACACAACAATTATCGCTATAGCAAGTAAAGCACAGATTAATACGAGAATGGATGCACGGCTTTTATTATTTATCGCTGACTTTAATGAGAGAGTGTTATTTGCCAAAGGTACCTCCAAATTACCTGATAACATATAAGGTTGTCAGGAACTATTTTTAATATACTCAAAACTTTGAATGGTATGGTTCATGGAATTTAAAGACATCGTAGCGCTCGGGTGGCACTGATTCAAATGCAAATGGGAGCGGCCCTAAGACATGTGAGTAAAAGCCAGCGACATGATCAGATGATTCTGTTGTCACCCAATGACTAGACGGTAACTCTATGGATCCGATATAATCTGCAATTGCCGAACTGATATGATAAGTGTTTGTGTTGTTGTTTGGAATAATAAAGATGTCACCTGGTGCGGCACGAGATGTATGTACATCAATGGCTTTCGCACCGCCTTCTTCCATATAGTGCTGAAAGCCCCAATGCCCCTGAAACCATATCGTGCAATTGGATCTGGGAAGACTCAGTAGACGCTCTGCAGCATCGCGACCTGTACCGGCGAGGCAGTAATCACTCCAACAAATAGAAAGACTCAATAGTGCAGCTATAATCAATGATGCAACGGTCCATTGAGCAATTGGTGGCCCTTGATTGTTTAGACGCCGTACGAAGAGGATTGCTGCTGGTGGACCAAGCGGCATGAGGGTGCGAACATTAACGGACCAGTTGATAATACATCCGAAGATAAAAGTGCCGATTACCCATAGTATCAGTAGTATGATATCCGGGTTAGCACCTAGCCTCCAGGAGGTTGCAACAATTGTCATGATCAAAAGCCCCATAAAGATCAGCAACGACAATTCGAATGTGAGGAGAAGATGGTATCCGTTCGGAACAGACGGTGCACCAGAATGGACCACGCCCCAGATGATCAGCAGTGCAGCAACAAAGGAAAGAAGTATATAGCCTATAAGTAAATAGGGGCGGAAAAGTCTCGGTGCAAGAAGAAATGTGAACGGCAATACCGGACCGAGAAAGCCAAAACCGACGATGATTTTCCCCCAAGCCATCGAACCCTTTGCCCAGCGGTTGAGATTTGCATATTGTGCTGCATCACTTAAAAGACCATGTCCATAAAGTATGGCAGTCCAATGTTGATAGCCGACAAGAACAACTATTGGCAAAGCCAATGTGAGCAAAGATAACCTAAAACTGCGGTGGTGTATAATTGTGTATATTAACATCAAAGGCAGGGCACTCAATGCAAAATACTTTGTCAATGCAGCAAGTGTGATGAGTATAATGGCTGATACAAGTTGTAGGGAAGAGTTATGTTTGATGCCGTTTATCCACAAGACGATGGACCACAAGAACAGGGCCAGCATCATAATGTCACACATGATGTTAGTGCTTGAAACCATGAAATAAGGTGATATAAGGAACGCCATTGCTGCTAGCACAGGTGATGCTGCATATTGGCGTGCTAAAGCATATACTCCTAATATCACTGAGATCGCGAATGGTAACAAGGCAAGATGAAGTACTACTTCAGACCAGCCGAATAATAGAGCGACTGCAGCAATATAGTATGAAGCCAAGGGAGGATTTTTCATAACATCAGCCATTGGCTTTTCTGATATGTACCAATTAACGGTGAAGCCGTAGGGATCAAAGGGGTGTGCGATAATCTGGTGTGCGGTCTTTAGGAAAAGTGGATCATCCATATGGAATGCCTTACCAGTAAAAGGAACTAGAAGTGCTGCTGTTAGAATCGCTAGCACTGGGATGGCACGTCGCGGACCAGGGTCACTATAGAGCCACGTTGATGCCATTTCCCAATAAGTTGGTGCATTCTTGTCGGATTGGTTTCTCTTCTCGCGACTGTTTCTCTTCTGGCGATCCATATTCTATCAACACTTTTTCTTACATAAAATATTTTAATGATTTTTTATCAATTCATTTATAGAAGCTGTGTTTCTTATGCTAGCAAGATCAGGGTCTCTCTTTATTAGTTCCCAATTGTGGAAACCTTTCTCTATTGACTGTTTCAGGTATTCAATAGATTTATCACTCATATTCTGCTTAGCATAGATACATGCAATGTTATAATAGACATCTGGATTGCCAGGCTGGATCTGCTCCATGCCTTGTAACACATCAAGGGCCTTTGTATACTCCTGGCGATTGGAATAAACCAGTAATAGACCGTTCATGGCCTGGATGAATTTTGGCTGAATCGAGATCGCTTCATTGTATTGAGCAACAGCTTCATCATATTCACCCAGTTGCCTATAAATGTCGCCAAGCCTTGTAATAACTATAGGATCATAAGGATTTACTTTCATTGATTTTTGTGTCCGCATAAGCAACTCTTCCAATCTCTTCTTGTATATCATGGCGTTGTTGAGATGTTTGGCAGCCTCTGTATAATCAGGTTTTTCACGAAGGGCATCATTATAATACTCAATGGCTTTTTTAATGTTGCTCTTATATATAAAGGTTGTTCCTAAATTGTTGTAAACATCCGCCTGATGAGGATCTATACTTAATGCTTCTGTATAATGCTTAATAGCTTCATCATAATTACCTTTGCGTGACATCAAATTACCAAGGTTATTATTAGCTTCAATACTTCCATGGTCGATCTTAAGGGCTTCATTAAAATGCTTTATAGCCTCATCCGTATTGCCTAAACCTGCCAAGAGTTCAGCTAAAGTAGTATGGGCATCAGCATTATTAGGGTCAATCTCTAATCCCTTTAAATAATACCCGATTGCAGTTTTTATATCTTTACGTTCTCTATGGGCATCCCCGAGATCGATATATGCCTTTGGATTAGCAGGGTTTATTCGAAGAGCCTCTCGGTAGTATTTGATAGCACCATCCACATCACCCTTATGAAGAAGAGTGTACCCAAATTGGAGGTGTGCTAAGTCATTGTTCTTGGTTACTTGAAGTGCATGGCGGAAAAGTGTTTCACTATTTTTCCAGAAAGATATCTGTTCCCATGTTGTCCAGGTGAGAAGCACAAAAACAACCATTGATATTCCACCAAGGGCTGCTTTACCATAACTCCACCTTCCGACTATGTCCGATAACCCCCATACCACTATGATGAATATCCCTATGAGCGGGATATAGGTATACCGGTCTGCCATGGATTGCGAGCCCACCTGCACGATCCCGATTACCGGGACAAGGGTACCAAGATACCAGAGCCAACCTACCATGAGATAAGGCAAACTCTTTGCAGCAATTAGGACCAGAACAGTTATAAGCAAAAAAATCGAGAAACATAGTACTATATTATAAAGATGAAGGACATCCGGATATGGGTAAAATACTGCAAGATTGATTGGCCAAAACATCTTCCCAAGATAGGCAATATAAGAATTGGCAGCATTTGCTATTCTGATGCCTATTGGCAGTAGTATTTACTAGATACAACCGCTCCCCAGCTTTTTTGGGCAAAAAAGGTGATCACACTTGATATCAGCGCTAGAAGAATAAGTGGTATCTTATCAAGCAAGATGATTGAAGGCCCCGACCATCTACTATTAAATCCCACTATACTTTCGCCTTTGTCAGTGGCCTTGTTTATCGCTTGAAAGAGATTCACACGCTTTAACGGCCAGAAATCAAGAAGCAGCAGCACAAACGGCAATGTTACGAGCATGGGTTTCGATAAGAGCCCAAGGATATAGGAAAAGACCACAATTAGATATCTTGTTAAATTTCTGCTTTTTACATACCACATATAACCCATCATGGTGAGCATCCAGAAAAAGGTGCTCAGAACGTCTTTACGTTCAGAGACCCACGCCACCGATTCCACATGCAGGGGATGAAGAGCAAAGAGTGCAGCAACAGCAGCGCTCTTCAAGATCGCCCCGGTCATCCCCTGAAAGACGAAGAATAACAGGAGTGTATTGATTATATGGAAAAACACATTGACCAGGTGGTGCATTCCAGGGTTCATTCCAAAGAACTGGACATCAAGCATATGAGAAATCCAGGTCAACGGGTGCCAGTTGGCGGCATACACGGATGCAAAGGCCCATCTTATACCTTGAAGGGTTATCCCTTGCTTGATAGTAGGATTTTCAGTTACATATCTTGGGTCATCGAGGTTGATAAACTCGAAACCTATCACTTGCCAATAAACAGCAACTATTCCAATAAAAAGCAGAAAGAAAATCAGAGCCTTAAAAAATAGTGTTCTTTTCATGGTCAACCTTTTGTTCATTGTATAACAACTTATTCATACCACGTATTTAGTCTTTTCATTATGTTCCGGAAAGATCCTGGAATTTCTGAGTCCCATCTTGGCAAGCCTGAAGATGATCGCAGTATGCAGACAACCGAATCCGTACTTAACACTCCTGACAAAATTGATAGAAGATGCCTCAGTGAAATAACTCGTGGGGCAACTGATTTCAGCAATAGTGTAGTCACACCACAGGATTTGCGCAATCATTTGATTGTCGAAAACAAAATCATCCGAATTTTCCATAAAGGGTATACGCTCGAGCAATTCCCTGGAAAAGGCCCGGTATCCGGTATGATATTCAGAAAGTTTAGCACCCATGAGGATATTCTCAGCAAATGTGAGAACCCGGTTTGATACATATCTCCACAAGGGCATTCCGCCTTTCACCGCATAACCGCCTAGGATCCTCGACCCAAGTACGCATTGATAGAGGCCACTACCTATCATGGACACCATGGAAGGGATAAGTTTCGGGGTGTACTGGTAATCAGGATGTACCATAATTATGATGTCTCCTCCCTCCTGAAGAGCAAGTTTGTAGCATGACTTCTGGTTGCCTCCATAACCTCTGTTTACTTCATGCTTGTGGACGAGGGTCTTCGGTAGGTTCTTGGCAATGTCCACTGTCCGGTCTTTGCTACCGTCATCAACTACTATCACCTGGTCAACCACTCCCTGGGCCATCACCTCTTCATAGGTTCTTTGAAGGGTCAATTCTGCCTCATAGGCAGGCATCACAACGATGATTTTTTTATCTTGGTACATATACAATCCTTTTACATAATTATTAGGATACTAAGCTTTCAGTCTATCAGGAATATAACTTATTGGAATCAGAATAAGTAACCTGTATAAGCTCTATCTTTCCATAAGCCCTATTGCTCACTCTTCATCAAAAGCTTTTTATAAAACTCCGTCTCTCTTACGTTTACCAGATCTGGGTCCGTCCTCAATATGTTCTTATTTTTGAAACCTTTTTTAATAGCTTCTGAAAGCCACATCACAGCACTATCCACCCTGCCCTGCCTCGAATAAATACAGGCAATGTTGTAATACACATCTGGGTCATCCGGATTCAGCTTTGCCATCCTATGTAATAATAAGAGTGACTTATCATACTCTCCATTTTCTGCATAAAGAATGACAAGAACTTGCAGAATCCTGGTCAAGCCGGGATTAACTGAAAGTGCACTTTCATAATGGTTGATTGCCTCTTTCGTATTTCCCTCATCATTGTAGAGTTCAGCAACTTTACAAAGAATGGTATAATCTTGTGGATTTATTTTGAGGGCATCATTCAAGCGAGCAATGGCATCATTGATCTTTCTTTGTTTTGTAATAGCCGTAGCCATTTTCAGGGAGGCCTCGGGATACTGCGGGACTAAGCGAAGTACTTCCTGATATTGCTTAATCGCTTCATCCAATTTCCCAATCGCATAGTATGCAATACCTAGATTGTAATGTGCGCTGACAAAGCCGGGATCTATTTGGAGCGCTTTTCTGAAATGACCGATTGAATCCTTGTATTTACCCTCTTCGACGAGGGCGGCACCAAGATTGTTGTGAGCTTGAACGTGTTCAGGATATACACGTAGTGCCTCCATATAATGCTTTATACCGGCATCAAACTCTCCATGTTCACAAAGAGCGACTCCTAGGCTATTATGGGCAAGATAGTTATCATTGGTTACATCTACAGCGTGGCTGAAAACTGAAATATTACTTGCCCAATACCCGGTTTGAAGCCAAGTGAACCACATAATAACCGGAACAATCGCACAGTATATCCCAGCCAGGATATACCTTGCAGACCTCAATTGACCTAATAATTTCGACAACCCCCAAACAATTAAGATGAAAATACCAATGAGGGGTACGTAGGTATACCTGTCCGCCATAGACTGTGAACCAACCTGGATTATCCCGATAACCGGTGCAAGTGTACCAAGATACCAAAACCACCCTACAAAAAGGAAAGGGAACCGGCTGATATTCAGTACCACCATCCATGTTATTCCAATGAGAAGTACACATGCCGTTATTACTTTATAAAGATTAACCATCCTCGGATATGGATAAAATAATGCCAGATGTATCGGCCAAATCATCTTCACTAAATAAGCCATATAGGATATTGTTGCGTTCTCAACCCTAATGTATAGAGGGATCGACTCCAGGTTACTTATGGAGCCTACGTTTTTCTGCGTCAATATCGTCACAATGATTGCAGCCCCTGCAAGAAAGAACAGCGGAACTTTCTCGTGGATTAGCGCCAACAACCCGGACCACCACTCATGCGGTTGCATGTGTTCTGCAGTTGTTATCAACTCGGGCCTTTTCAAGGGCCAGATGTCCAGGAGAAGTAACACAAAAGGCAATGTCACCAGCATAGGCTTTGTCATGAGGCCAAAAATATAACAAATTACAATGATAAGATATCTCCCGGCAGAACGGTGCTCGACATACCTCGTGTAAAAAAGTATGGTAAGCATCCAGAAAAAGGTGCTCAATACATCCTTGCGCTCTGCAATCCAGGCTACCGATTCAACATGGAGGGGATGAAGACCAAACAGCATGGCTACAGCAGCACTATTCCATACATTGCCTGTCATTCTCCTCAAGCAGTAAAACAGCATGAGTGTGTTCACTATATGGAAAATAACATTGGTAAGATGATGCATCCCGGCATTTAAACCGAAGATTTCCACATCCGTCATGTGCGATAGCCAGGTAAGGGGGTGCCAATTGCCTGCATACACCGAGGTAAAGGCCCATCTGATATTCTCTAATGTGATGCCTTGTCTTACATGAGGATTGTCCCTGACATACATATAATCATCAAAGCTTATAAAATCAAAAGTGCGGACCTGCCAGTAGATCGAGAGTATCGAAATAAAAAGAAATGCATAGATAAAGATTTCAACTGGAAATTCTATCTTATGAGTGACTCTATATTTCATGATCGGTATAAGTTGAGTTTTATCCAGCGGAAAATCCAAGATGGATTGCTTCTTCAAGGATCTTCCTCTGCACTCTGTTTATGGCAAGAACTCCACAACTGTGGAGTTCTTGTTTGCCTATCCGAAAAAAATTACTTTTCTATTTAAAGGCCCTTATAGATAATTGTTGTCGGGAAACTGAACCTTAAACTTAATTATGTTCGGTCCTAAGGTTGCTCCAGGTTTCATATCCAATCCCAGAATATAAAGACTTGTTTTTGTATCAAACATTATTTCGGATCCTTTTAAAAAACCTAACACCTTATTTTTACTCTGTATTCCATCAACCACAAGAAACCATTTGTTATTATTTTGGGCTGCAAATGCTAAATGTTTTGAATCCAGAGTAAATGAGGCCAAAGCTACACCATCATAGAATACCGGTTCCTTGTCATCTATAGCAACCGCCCATTTATTGCCCTTCTTGGCCATGTATAATAAGTGTTTGGAGTCCGGGCTATACTGAGGTAATGTTACTAAATCATATCTTGGTCCTTCTTTTCCATCATTTACTATAAACCATTTGCCATTATTAATAGCGACACAGGCGACATGGTTTGAATCAGGGCTATAGATCGGAGCAAGAGTTTCGTAATATGCGGAACTCATTTTCTTATCAACAATTATATACCATTCTTTCCCGTTTCTCACGGTCATGGTATAATGTTTAGAATCAGGACTGAAGACCAAATCTCTCACTTCATCGTAGGCCTTTCCTTTATCGCCATTGATTACCATGTAGGTTTTCTTCCCATCTATTCCGAAAAAGGCCATGGTTTTCGAATCCGGGGTAAACATCGGTGCAGCAATATCCGTATATCTCGTGCTCTCCTTGCCATCCAAGACCATAATCGCCTTCTCATTGAGCTTCGCTGAATAGGCAAAATGAGAAGAGTCAGGACTGAATGCAAATGCACCTATCTTGTCGTAATGAGTCCCCTCTGTATTGTCAAAAATCATGTATTCTCCAAGTTTTTTACTTTTACTTTTAGAAACTACCGGGAAAACAACATGTTTTGAATCAGGGCTGAATGCCGGATAAGATACCATATCATAGCCGATACTCTCCTTGCCATCTATGACCGCTACCATTTCCTTTCCTTTGACGGCACTATAGGCAAATCTTTTGGAATCGTTACTGAAAACCAAATTGATCTTTGTGGGAACCTTATTATACTTACTATGCTCTTTACCATCCAGAACTACAAACTGATTGGTACCGTCTTCAGCAACATATGCTACGTGATTTGAATCAGGGCTGAAATCCGGAGTAGATACGCCTTCATAAGGTTTCCCCTCCTTTGAATCCAAAACCACTATCCACTTGGTTCCTTTTTTTGCATTATATACGAAGTGCTTAGAATCCCTGCTGAATATCGGTGTTTCCTTGCTTATTGAATTATACGCTTTAAGTAGATGCCCATCATAGACCACAGCGAATTCTTTACCTTTTTGTGCAACAGCGGCAATGTGTTGAGAATTAGGACTCGGTTTGATTGATGCTAAATAAATCTTCCAATCCTTGAATGGCTCAATAAGGATATTAATCTTTTCTACCAGGATTTTATTGTCTGCGGAAAGACATGGGATCGGGGTCATGAATCCGACAACTAAAACAATCACCAAATAAAATCGCATAGTTTTCATTCTTTATCTTCTCCTTTGATGAATTATGTGTCATTGTTTTAAGGTAATTAATTAGACGTTTACACGATTCCTCATGGGAACGCAACAATCTGACCATTATCTTTAGAAATCTGCATCCGGATAAGACTTCATGATAGTATGTTGTGTACGGCAAATTCTACCATTTATAAACCTGGTTTATTGCAAACCACCATATGTGCATTTTCTGACTCCAGTCAAGTCCGGCATAGGGGTTGTATACTATGTTGGTGAAGGTCGTCGAGTTAAGGTTCGTGCTGGTGTTGCTCGGCACGGTCTTGTTTTCCATCTGTATCAAACTCACATTGATATCGATAGCATTGGGATTATTGATCTGCTGCAACAGCTCATGCATATTTTTCGGCACAGGCTTGGGCTTATCATCAACCACAATCCCGATCCCGGCTGAATAGAGTTTCATGTCCGGCATGGGCAACGGTCCGAAGAGGTTGTCCCGTACAGATGTGGGCCTTGGGTCAAAACCCAAACGCAGGGCTATCTTCTCAATTGGCTTGATCTCGCAGCCGTAGCTCAAATGCCATGTATCCTTGAAGTCTTGTACAATGACCAATGAATCTGTAGAATAAGGATATCCGAGCAACCTTGCAAATCGCATAAACTGGAGCTTCTGGTCCATTTGGATAACCCATTGCTTCTGTACGGCCCAGTCGGTCCAGTTGGCATCACAGGTAAGCGTCACCTGCTTGACGGGTTTCAGCATCACGCCAAGTTGAAGACGGGCAGGCCATGTCAGGTCCATGGTAGCGGTCCCTTTCTGATATGGCACGGAGCTGGTAGGCAGGTCAAACATTGCGGCGGTGATAATGGTTAAGGGGGACCTGCCGAACCAGTCTACCGTCCGGCGGAACTCGTAGCCATAATCCATTTCGAAGTTCCCCTCCATGAGTGCCTCGCTTTCGCTTTGATAGCACGCACCGAAGGAAAACCAGTCGTAGGGCTTCCAGAGGATACCAAGGTTATATGAGGTGGTAATGTAGTCTTCCAAGAGTACCTGGAGCGATCCCTGGGTATCATAGGGATACATACCGCCGTTGAACCAGGGTGGAGGCAGGGTAAGCTCGGAAACTACCGGGATCTCAAGGCCTTTCGTTGCGTCTCCGAGCGCACCGGTAAGGGCCGACATGTCGTTGGGCGCCCTCATTTGCAGCTGCATCATGAACATCGATGGACCAATCCCCACCGATGCCCCCACTGAGACGGTGTCGGTCAGCTTGTAGGCTATAGCTGGCGTTAAGAAGCTCATCCTCACCATCCAGGCCTTCTGGCCCAGCAGGCTCATAGGATTAGTGGATTGATTCCTTAGGCCCACACCAAAGGGGGCAAAATTACCGAAGCCGAAGGTCCATCTGGAATATTTCGGATCAGGCGGCTTATACGAGATGCCCATCGAGGGGGTAATAAGGTAAGGTAATGCAAAATCGATATAGGGGATGATCATATACCCGCTTTCCTGCATGCTCACAGACCCACTCAGCGGGTCTCTTCCCTTGTTGAACGATCCGCCGAAGGGCGCCCATAGCTGGCCTGTAGTAGGATCAACGCCCTGGTTAAGCGTTAACTCACGATACGTGAATGCCATGCCGATAGAATTATCAAAACGGGTGCCCGGTATGTCCGCAAGGCCTGCGGGATTGTAGTGGATAGCCAGGGCGCCGGGGGGATATGCCGTCACTGCACTGCCCATGGAGGCTGCCAGGGGGCTGACGACAAGTTGTTCGAACAGGGCTGCAGATAATGAAACGGGGAAAAAGATTATTGAGGTCATGAAGATCAGTAATAAGGTATGTAGCCTCTTCATTTGACCGACACCTTACATAACAAAGTCAAAAGGCACCCTTGCAGTAAGCGAAAATCCTGCATTTACAAGACTGTATGCCAGAGATACCGAGATCGATGTTTTGGGTGTCACCGTAATACCCATGCCCACCCCAAACATGGCCGATACACTATCTCCGCTCTCTGCCGGGGCTGTCAGCTCTTTATAAGTGAGCGTTGAGGATTTGGCATAGCTATAGTTGAAAGTCATGTTCATAGAAACGGAATACGATAAAGAATACCCCATTCCCATATTGAAGGAGTAGGTGGGGCCGGAGGTAACCTTTTCCAGCGTATAGGTCTCCTGAACCAGGTAATCGAGATTTTTCAACGGCAACGATTGTGAATATCCCAGCCCCCAGAACAGAACTACAGGGTCAAGCTGTTTACTGAAGCTGCTGCCTAAGGATAGTGTATATGTTCCATTGCCTGTTGATAGTTCGGTATCGGGGTTTATCTTATATGGATTACGGCCTGTGGGAAATGAGCATCCCAGGCTGTATGTGTTGCTGATATCACCGGGGAGCCGGAGCCATTTCCATGATGACGGGGCCTGGAAGGCAAATCCGAAAGAGATATCACCAAGGTCTGATTGAGTGAGGTTCGAAGTTGTGCCCATTTTATCATAACGATAGACGATAGGAAAGTTCATGCTTGATGTGAGATTGTCCAGAAAACTGTATGCGGTATATATGGAATGCGTAATGGTATGATTAGCTTGATGATTGGCGATTAATTCGAGGGCCGCATCTGCTGCCTGCTGCTGTGTGGTGAATGTCTCGGTCGGGCTGAAAGTATAGCCGAAGCTGTAATCAATTGAAAGGGTGCCCTTCGGCGAGAGGGAGTATTCTCTCCCCACTGCCTCGAGCACCTCCTTCCCCTTCTCGGTCTTCTCTACTTCAGTAATCTCCAGACTCTTTCTTGCCTTGGTTTCATCTTCGAGTTTTTGCAGCTCTTTCTCAAGGGTGAGTATCCTGTCAAGGAGCTCCTGCTGTGTGTCTTTATTTTCCTGCTGCGGGTTCTTCTTTTCTGGCTGGGTGCCCTGGTTTTCCTGCTCATCTGCAAACAATGCGCTTGTCGACACGGTCAGGAGTATGAATATCATTCCAATTAAACAAAAATATCTCACTAGTTAAATACCCCCGTTAATTGTGTTAAAAATTCAAATTCATGTAGCTTTATATTACATTAAAAGCACACTGACTGTCACATAACATTTATCGTCAGAAAAACGTATGATCTTGAGACCCTTTAATATATCGCTAATGGGTCATGGTTTTATGCGAGTATGTCCGGTGTCCTTTCATTTTGGATTTACAGGTATTTCTTGCCCTATATTGGTAGTCTGGAAACCCGTGTGACCTAGAGACTCTAATAAATTTTGCTGCCCGGTTATGGTATTAGGAGGGATGGCCGGTGTCGATGCACCCCGGGCAACATCGAAATCGACGAATCTCAGGTCTTCATTATTTAATCGGAGTGCGTTCGTATGAACGGCATCACTTGAAACGACAAAGACTATATTCTGGTCCCAGCGTTTACGGAATTCCTCAACGGTGAAGCTCATGTTGCCCCTGTACGGGTCTGCAAAAAAGACGTGGTTCCCATATACACCCCGAAATACCACGAAATGTTTGTATCCGAATAATGTTATGGGCAGGATAGCAGGTTTGTTCAAGGTCTTGAGGTCGCCGAATTCCGCTTTGTATCCGGCGGCATTGTATCCCAACACCTCGCAGAAGCGTTTCATGTCGAGGAGAGAAAATGCCCTGCGTTGTTGAATCTTCTCGGCCTCACCATGTTGCATGAGCCCCTGTATGACCTGCTGCTCCGATAATTTTTCGTGAAGGTAATAATTGAGAAGCGTGGCAAGGGCCGCAGATCCGCAGCTATAGTCATATTCCTGTTTTACAACATGTTCATACAACATTTTACTTTCAGGCTCGACGGTTTGTCTGAGAGGAAGTTGTTCAATCCCCGCCATGTTCGGATATATTTTCAACTCCCCCTTGGGTATGTCCGGCTGGGGATACATGGTTCCCAAAAATGCTAACATGATGAAGATGCTCACAATGACCGGCATAGGGTTTGGGATGTGCCGGTCAATTGCCCGTACTATAGCTCATTATCAAATGATGCACAGTGATGCCGTCAATTGCAACCGGGCCGAAATTGGTTCCTCCGAGGTTCACCGATTGAGCCCTGATGGTGCCTTGCATGGGGAGGTTGAGGACCACAGCTGTGGAGGTTCCATCGGGGGATGACCCCACATCAAAAGTCGCCGGGTTCGGGGCCGTGTCGGAATCGCTGCTAACAGGGATGTTGCCGCCGACGATATCTCCGATGCGGAAGTTCCCGGAAAATGCCCATGTCGAGGGGTCTTCCGGGGCACCGGCCGCACTCTGTGAGAGATGGATGCCTGCCACATTAAGTAAACCCGCGCTCGTATTCGTATTATTATAAGCATAGTTAAAATTCTGCAACGACCATTGTGCGAGATATTCAAATTCGATCCCGGAACTCCCTGCCCCGTGTGACGTAATGTTCAGCAGGGAAGGACCGACCGTTTTTATATCAAAGTTGAGGCTGCCAAGATCCTGGGAGCAGAACACCAGATTTCCGATATTCCATGTTTGAGGGTACGTGTTATCGGAACTGGATATAGAGAGCACCGTCCTTGTTTGGCTATCATTATTGGTAATGGTCTCGATATCTATGGAGTTGAAATGGTAGTAGGGGAATGCGCCGGAGTCGATTATGTCATTCGTTTCATCCCACGAGCCGGATATGGTGAGATTGTTGAACTCCAGCCAGTTCAAAGGGCTGCTGTCCGTATCGGAGATCTTAAAGATTGCAGCACTGATAGTGTACGCAGAGTCTCCCCAGTTGTACGAGATGCCGGCCTGTGCCGAAATCTGGGAAAGCTCACTATCGTCCACGGCTTTCATCCCGGCATACAGGGTGGAACAGGGAAGAAGAGTAATGACTATAAATGCGCTTAAGCTTAAATAGATGGCCCTGGATGTAAGTATGAGCTTGCGATAATTCATGTTCTCGTTCATCCTCTCATGACCTTAGGCATGTTCTGTTCCGTCAACCTCTTCCACAACACTTGATCAATTCATTCTATAAAGAAAAGAAAGGAAACCGGGTAAACCCCGGTCTCCTTTCTGAATACTGACTAAATTAGTGGGCCCAGATGTCTACCCAGCTGCCAGCATGGATATCAAACCCGAAGTGTGACAGATAGATGTCACCAAGGGTTGTCGTTCCAGGACCGGCTGCAAAGTTAGAAGCATTAGACAGCTGAACTGCCGCTGTGACAGGTCCGCCGACATCAATCATGAACTCGGTCGGGAAGGAGATGTGGACCACGGTAACCGGATTAACTGTAGAAGGCATACCGGCTGCAGCGAGACCAGCCTGTATGGCGTCCAGAGGCGTACCATTCGGTATTGTGCCAACAGTACTGTACTGCTCGAAACCTAATCCTGCGAGCACTGCCTGTACCGTTGTTTCACTCTTGTAGAATCCTGTAGGAACACTCAGAACCGTATTGCCATCCATGAAGCTAATAATCGCCGGGAGCTGTGCATAGATACCCTTTGCGGAGGTGTTAATATCAATGCCAACTGTCCCGTTGATGGCGATCGACCCAATATTCAACTGGGTGAGGCCGATATAACCAGCTGCATTATCATTCATCCAGTCGGTGCCAGTAAACTTATCAATCGCCTGGCCTGATGGTCCGCCTACGCCGTTGGTTATACCATCTTCGTCACTCCACCCCAAATAGGTCAGGTCGAGTTTGTCGATGGTTACATTAATAGCAAACTGTACGCCCGAGGTGTTGCCTGCCGCTTACCGAAGCAGGAGAGTAAATGTCAACATAGCTCCAGGGGTTGATGTACATGGAGAAACCACCCAATTCGACATCGCCGAGGTTCTGGGCGGAAGCTGTATTGATATCATCCGTCGCAGCACCAGTGTTGCGCTGATACAGATTGATATCAAAGGTCATCGATGCCACTGAAATCTCAAGAGCGCCAAGGCCGAAACGGACAAATGTCGTGCCAGCGGGCAAGTTCTCAGTTACACCAGACACACCCCAAGAAGGAGTGGTGGTTACTGACAACGGGGCATTGACGGTCGCCACGTCGATGGTGATCGGCTTCAGCATCATGGTGTTATAGCCGCCGTAGGTGTCACTAGTCTCCATACGAGCTTCTATTGTCAGGTTGGTGAGGTTGAAGTTGTTGATTCCGATATAACCACCGCTTGAGCCAGCAGGTACGGTCCATGGGTTGAAAATACTGGTGATACCATCTGAGTCGCCCCAGGCCATGGTTCCGATGTAGACGTTCATTGATACATTGGCGTTGATGTTCACGCCAGCCTGACCGGTTACATTAGATAGATCATTATCTGCAACCGGGGTCATTGCCCATACTGAAAGGGGCAGGAGAAGAATAGCCAGAATTGTCAATACTCTCTTCATAACGTATTTGCCTCCATTTGTTATTTTTTTCTTAGCTGCTAAGTTCTTAAACAACTTTCTTTGATACCGTTCATGATCGTTTTATGTCCGCTCTTCCCTGGCATCACCCCCTTTATATATTTTTGTATTATGGAAAAGCACAGGGGCGGGAGAATAAACGGCAACAATACCCTCTCCCGATTGCACTGCATTGGTAGTATCTCTCATCATATACACCCTGTGTGCTTTCATAACCTCTCTACTCACGTCCTTCTCTCCTCAAGGTGCGGGTGTGATCGTGGCATTGTTCCAATAGAACCACCAGCCCTTCTGCGGCCCGCTCGCTGAGAGTTGCATATAAAATTCGGAATTAGTGCTGGTGATCGTTGCCGTGCCCAGGTTAGCCCTGGTTCCTTCATAGACCAAGGTACCGGGGGTGCCGAGAGTATTGGAGGTACCGGGGCTCCCGCCGTTCTCAATCCGCCCGGAAAATGAGTTAAAATCGGCGCTTATGGGGCCGGTCATCGAAGGGGAGCCGACTCTGAGACTATTGAGGGTTCTTGCTGTATTGTCGGTAATATTTGTAAAATTTGCCTCGATATAAACCCCATTGCATACAAGATCTTGTGTCGGCGACCCCAGTGAAACATTTGTCCAGGCTTCATCCCACCCAAGTGATGTGCCGTTGTTATAATAACCCATCTTCAGGGAATCGATCTGGGTGAATGTCTGCGCCTGGATATTTAAATAGGCCCTGGTGACATTATCAGTCATGGTGAAGCTGGAAAAGCCGGCAGCTGTAACATCAGAGAGCTCATTATCGTTCATCTGCACCATAGAACAATTATAGGCTTGCTGTCTGTCAAGTATGTAATCATGAGCTACCATATCTGTATCCACAGTCTTCTCCGCTGCATAACCGGGCACTGCCGTTATGATGAATACAAACGTTGCCGCAACAAGTACCAACCAACCTCTCTTCAATAAATTCCAATTCATGTCATGTACCTCAGTGCTTAATGGGCATCTGATCGTCATACGCCCATAGTAACAGCAATAAGCATGCCATATAATACTGTCTATATTTCAATAAGTTATCATCTATAGGATCTGTGGTTTCAGGGAAAATGGAAAGTTATTTCCACACACCCGAGAAAACATTTTCATCTAAAGTGTGTGCTTTACTTTATAAACTCAGCAAGCCCGCTGAAGGAATAAGATTCATCTATCATTCGTTGCGCCGATAGTAAGCGTCTTCTTCGGAACGCTGATCCCCTCGCTGTCGGACTGCAGCACATAGGCGGCAAGTCCGGTGAGATCGATTGAATTATTCAGCTTGAGTGTCACATCGTATATGTTGTGGGGTTTATTATCTAAGGGACTATAGTAGATCACAATGGTTCCGTTGAAGGTGTTACCGTGACTGTCTTTACCAGATATGACTGCCCCTTTTGTATCAGTAGTATCGGGCGTTATTGTTAATGTAACGGTGTTGTTCTGCTGAAAGGACTTATTAATCTCCCACTGCCCTTTAATATTGTTTATATTTGGTGTGACATCGTAGGTAGTGTTGTAATATAAAAGAAACTCCCCGTTTTCCGATTTTGATTTATAACTATAAGCGCCAAAGGGTGGGCCCCCCAAAACCCTCTTCGTGGATGCAGGAGCAAAGATATATACGGATTGAAGTGGCATGGTGCGGTAATCGGGCCCGCTGGTGTTCCAGGAACAGTCATCAAGATAACCGGTAAAGATAGCGCTGTCAGGCGTTTCCGTCAGATAGGATCCGTCCGGGCTGATAAATTGCTTATATTGGTTGTATTGGTCCTGACCGATTAACCTTCCGGAATAATTATCATTATCGTCTGTTGTGAAGATTCCCACTACGAACGTAGTGCCCATGTACCCAAGCCACACACCTGATATATCCTGTTTCTCATAGGGCTCAGTAATGTTGCTGATATTGCTGCTTGAACTGCAACCGGCAATCAAGGGCATCGACACCACCAGAAGGGCAAATAACCATTTATTTTTTCTGACTCTAGTCATCTCATTCCCTCCTTATTCGAGAGAGATTATTAAGTATGTATTGTTTAGTATTTATCAGAAACAACGGGATCATTCCAGGTAATATTCGTAAAAGCATCTACTAAAAATGGTCTCTTTATATGCATTTATTTTCCTCCATTTGAGAGTATCTTTTCCTATACACATCACCTAATGATAGTGGCATTAAAATTTATTTCATGATATCAATACACTGAAAATTATCTTGCTGGAATATTTTTTGCTACATAAAATATTTGATTAACTGAACTGACAATAATACTTGGTCATTATTATATGGTATAATGTAATTAATAATGACTATTCGTTGGACCATGGCTCAGGAGGCGGGAGAATGAAGAAGGTTATTGTATTTGCATCGTTTTTGATATTATCTTCAACCCATATTATCTCAGCCTCAGAAGGGGACCAGCTTCCCGAATCAACCATGGAGGGGCAAACAATCTCAAGTCAGTTGTCATCACCAACAACCGATCTCAATGATACCTTATTACCCGCCCCTTCCGACACCCAGGCAAATGACATTACAAAGCCCCAGGAGGATCTTTCCCATGAAGGGCTTACTTCGGCCCCTCAAAACAAGGGGTTCTTACAATTATTTAATATATTAAATATATTCAATTTATTCAAGACCAGCAAGACAACGCAACCCGTACAACCGGCTATTACAAAAGGCGAACTTGCCGCATCCAAGGAACCGGGCACAGCTTCCCTGCCCGGTGTCGATCTCAAGGATAACAATGAACAAGCGCCCCAGGCCGTTCCGGATGAGCTTACCCACAAGGTCCTTTCCTCTGAGATTCAAGGGAAAGGCGCATTCGGCTTTATTAAGCCTGATGATACCATGCCATTACCCGTTCCGGCCGCGGCACCAAATCAAGGAACACGGGCTGCAGGGCTAACCTCCACTTCCGGATCTGATGGGTGGAAAGCTGATTTCATGAACTCATCCCAGAGTGACCCTGATGATATTTCTCATCAATCTCTCGCAACAGGACTTCAAGGCAACGATATAATGACTATCTTTTCTGCCGGTAATACAGCCGATAACCAGACCATATCGGTCCAGCCGTATTCGGTAAAAGGCACTGCATTACCTGATATTCTCTCAAAAAACAGCCGGACCCTTGTCGCCCAGGCCGGAACAGAAGAGCTGTCCCATTAGGCACTCGCAGTTGCTATTCCTACACAGGATAAAGACATGTTCTATTTTATCAAGACCAGCGGGGCAGTTCCTCTCCTGGATAAATCCTTTCGTCAATTCTTGGATTATGGTGCCTCCGTGTCTTTGGGCGCAGGGAAACATATCGGTGAGAACCTATCCGTAAGTGTCTCTCTCGATATAGTCATGCTTACCGGCGACTGGTCGATAGCGGGTGATAGACAATCCATCGAAATCGCCACAGAGTCATGGGACCCGACGACATCTGGCCAGGCTGGTCAGACCACTGTCTATGCCGAAGATCTCCCTGTGGCAAATGAAGGGATAGGTTATAGCAGCGGGAAAGACGTTACGATCGTCAGTGCCGAATCCCTGAAACGGATTGATGTGCATACCGACCTCTATCTATTTCCCGTCACAATAAATGCACTCTACAAATTTCAGCCGATAGGCAAGATATCTCCCTATGTAGGCGGTGGG
The DNA here is from genome assembly GCA_963798485.1 of uncultured delta proteobacterium. Classification (GTDB taxonomy): domain Bacteria; phylum Desulfobacterota; class Desulfomonilia; order UBA1062; family UBA1062; genus MWEI01. Next base: position 346,816 of record CAWCTR010000014.1, read on the forward strand.
ATTGGATACTGTCTGGCAACCCGTGACTCGGACAGCAGTGCCCTTAAGAGCAAGTATTTTCAAGGCCCTGATTACAATATCACCTTTAATAACTCCCAGACATCGAAGGGCATGCTCCTCAATCTCCTGGGTGGTGTTAGTATCCCTGTTTACCAAAATCTGACATTCGTGGCAGAGGCAAATACGACCTGGTATAATCTGAAAACCTTCGACCCTATCCTGGAGATCACTATTAAGACACCACAAAACCCCGCTAATCTTGGAGGTAATGACGTCACCACATATAGTTATGAAACCCCCAAGCGTATCGGGGTGTTTACCCAGGAATTTGTAGGGAACTTCTCTGTCGGCCTTGTGATGCCGTTTTGACAGGATCAGGGCAAACTCCTACAGGGCATGGGCATATCTAACCATGTTAATCTTTCCTTATCTGCAACTTCCCGTGTATACTACATATATCCTATAAGATTTGGATACTATCAATGTGTGATTGAAAATAGATCTATAATTCTATAATTAAGAGGTTATTTTCTCTTACCTGGAGGAAACGCTGATGCCTGAGAAACCAACATCTCATGAGGTACCTGTTGCGATGATCAGTAATGAGAAGCCATTTCTTAAGGAAGATGATCTACGCATTAAAGACTATGCTATCGCTTCTTCCATAAGTGGCATCGCCATTGGAAGCCTTGGCGGTGTGGTCACGTATGTGAATAATGCCGCTCTTAAAATGTGGGGGAGCGATGACCCGGCTGAAATAATCGGTAAACCTGCGACCGTATTTGCGCAGTCCGAGCAGGAGGCGCTCAGCATAATGCAGACGGTCCTTGAAGAGGGTGAGTGGTCGGGTGAGATTACCGGGAGGCGGAAAAACGGCTTACCCATTATCGTACTCCTCTCTGCAAACCTCGTTCGAAATGAGACCAATAACCCTGTATGCATGATATGCTCCTTCATGGATATAACAGACCGGAAACACATTGAAGAAGAGCTCCGGATCAAGGAAAGCGCCATAGCATCCTCCATTAATGGAATAGCCATCGGTGACCTCTTGGGGAATGTAACTTATATTAACAATGCCGCCCTTGCTATGTGGGGTTCCAATGACCCGACGGACATCATCGGCAAGCATGTAACCGTCTTTGCCCAGTCCGAGGAAGAGGCCCTTCAAATCATGCATACTGTCCTTGAGAAAGGGCATTGGTCAGGAGAGATTACCGGGAAAAAAATGGATGATTCGCCTATTACCGTACATCTTTCCGCAAGCCTTGTTCGAAATGAAAAAGGTGAGCCTATCAACCTGATGTGCTCCTTCATCGATATCTCGGACCGCAAACGAATAGATAATGAGCTTCGAATCAAAGACTGTGCCATAGCCTCCTCCCTCAATGGCATCGGTATCGGTGATCTTGAGGGCAACACTATGTATGTAAACGCAGCGGCACTAAAAATGTGGGGTGCGGATGACCCTTCAGAGATTATTGGAAGGTCGCCATTGGACTTCGCGGATTCACAGGAAGAAGCCCTAAGGGTATTCGAAGAATTTATGGAAAAGGGCGGATGGTCAGGTGAGATTACGGGAAGAAAAAAAGATGGCTCGCTGATTACTGTGCTTCTCACTGCAAGCATAGTTCGCGATGAAAAGGGTGAGCCTATCTGCACTATGGACTCCTTTGTCGATATCACTGAGCGAAAACGCATGGAAGAAGAACTCCGGATCAAGGACTATGCCATAGCCTCCTCAATTGATGGCATCGGCATCAGCGATCTTGAGGGCAACATTATCTATGTGAACAAGGCTGCCCTAAAGATGTGGGGGGCCAAAGATGATTCGGAGATTCTCGGTACCTCTGTGCTCAGCTTGGCGCAGTCAGAAGAAGATGCCCTTGAAATTTACCAGACCGTCTTCGAAAAAGGGAGTTGGTCAGGAGAGGCCTCAGGCTATCGAAAGGACGGCTCCCCCATAACCGTACATATATCAGCGAGTCTCGTGCGTAACGAAAAGGGCGAACCTATCTGTTTGATGGACTCCTTTGTGGACATCACTGATCGCAAGCGAATGGAGGAGGAACTCAAGATCAAGGATTTCGCCATAACATCCTCCATTGTCGGCATAGGCATCACTGACCTGGAAGGCAATATCATTTATGTGAATGAGGCATCGCTTAAGATGTGGGGCGCCGAGGATCCATCGGAGGTAATCGGTACCTCTGCATTCAACCTTGCTGAATCACAGGAAGAGGCCATTGAGATTTACCAGACGGTCTGGGAGAAGGGAAGCTGGTCCGGTGAAGTTTCGGGCTATCGGAAGGATGGATCCCCCATTACTATCCACCTCTCTGTAAACCTTGTGCGCAACGAAAAAGGCGAGCCCATATGTGGAATGGATTCATTCCTGGACATCACTGATCGCAAGCGAATGGAGGAGGAACTCAAGATCAAGGATTTCGCCATAGCATCCTCCATTAATGGAATCGCCATCGGTGACCTCGAAGGTAACATCACCTATGTCAATGACTCCTTCATGCGGCTCTGGGGTGGCAAAAACCCTTCTGAAGTCACTGGTAAATCCGCCCTCTCGTTTGCCCAATCCGAGGAAGAGGCTGCGAGGATTTTCCAGATTGTTTCTGAATCGGGAAACTGGTTTGGCGAGATCATTGCCAAGAGGAAAGACGGCAAACTCCTTGCCCTGCAACTCACCGCAAGCATGGTGAAAAATGATGACGGCAAACCAATCTGCCTTATGTGTTCCTTCATTGATATCACTGAGCGCAAAATCACGGAGCAAAAGCTCCAGAGGGCATATGAGAGCCTTGAACATCGGGTGGAAGAGAGGACCGAGGAACTCGTCAAGGCCAACATTCGGTTAAAGAAAGAGATAGAAGAACGAAAACTGGCAGAACAAAACCTCATTGCGAAGGAAGAGGAATTGAGTCTTAAATCAATCCATTTGGAAGAGGCCAATACGGCCCTCAAGGTGCTCCTCAAGCATGGTGAGCAGGACAAGAGTGAGCTTGAGGAAAAGGTGCTTTCAAATATTAAGGAACTTGCACTTCCCTATCTTGAAAAGATTAAAATGGGCGCCCTGGATGAGAAGCAGAGGACTTATCTGGAAATCCTGGAATCGAACCTTAATGACATCATCTCGCCCTTTTTGAAAAAACTCTCATCTCAGTATCTCAATCTTACCCCGACAGAGATTCTGGTAGCTAACCTTATTCGTGAAGGGAAATCCACAAAGGAAATTGCAGACGTTCTGAGTATTTCTGAAAGGGCCATCGAGTTTCACCGCAACAACATAAGGGAAAAGCTTGGTCTGAAGAAAGCAAAGACCAACTTAAGGTCCTATCTTCTGACCTTGAGCTGATACCTTGATAAAAAGGCCACCTGCCCGAAAGGGTTGATGTCATGTCATCATGGATCTAGAGCCACCATTGGGCTATCATAAAAATGGAAATATTTTTCTCATGAATTAGAAATAATTCTCCATTCAATAGTTGCGCTTCACTGGAGAGGATTTCAGACAAAAATACAAACATAGTTCAAAAGGAACATCTTTTATAGAGAATTTTTTCGATGATTTCTTTATACTCACCCCATTCCATCACGGTCAATTCAGCTTTTACCTGTTAAAAACTCCCATAAATGCTTTGGAGATTTCGATCTTTTATTAAAAACATTTTGACATGAACCCATGACAAAGATAATGGTGTAAAAATTGCAGTTATATGCATGAAATATACTATCTAAGAACATGCATATATATTCAGGGGGTACTATATGAAGGCATGTCTCTGGGGAACTGTCATCTTGTTACTTCTTTCTGCCTGCAGCCAAGACAATATCTTTCAAGGGATCTCTCAAGATTCGAGTCGTGACTCGAAAATAGAACAGGCCAGGGTAGACCTTGATAACTCAAATTTTGACCAGGTCATTTCAGACCTCAGTTCAATATATACTACCCAAGCCCTCGTCCCCATCGACCCCACAGTAGGACAATTGATGGCCTCAGCCTATATGGGCAAGGCCGGAATTGACCTTACCATACTCATTTCCAACTCAACCAGTTCGGGTCTGAAACCCTTTGATGTCATGGCTTCTATGATCTCTTCATCCAATGTAACAATTAAAAATACAGGTGAATATATAGCCAGCAGCCTCATGCCCAATATCCTTAGCTCTTTAACCAGCGCCAAAGAACCGCTACAAATAATGAGAGAACAAGGCACCGCTACCCCTGATGATAAAATTCAGCTCGGGTTTGCCTCAGCAGCAGACTTCATCATGTTTATGGGCAATGCGACAAACTTAGTTAATATACCTATTAATACATCTGCTTATACAACAGGCGGCTTGTCCGGGGTCGGACCACGAAATTTTGCCGTAATAACCACCAGCGGCGGCATACCTTCCTATCAAACAGACCTCATAAATATCAACAATGCCGTCATTGCCTTTTCACAGGCATACCCGAATCCAGCGGAAACGGTGAAAACGAATGGATTGTACACTAGCCTGAATGATTTTCTCTACGATATCCTCTCTTCAGCCCTTGGAACTACGTCTGATGAAACCGTTACCGATGACCTCATAAAGCAGTGCACATCCGCAGGGTTATACAACTATGCTCAGAGTCTTGCAAAATAGAGTTATTAACTATTTGTTATCCGGAGGATAATCATGAAAAAATGTGTCGCACTCATATATATTCTAATTTTTTTGTTTTCTTCGAATACTTTTGCAACAGAGTTTCCCTATATATACAAGGGCGCAAGACCATTAGGTATGGGTGGCGCATTTACGGCACTCTCGGATGACGCCAATGCACTGTTTTACAATCCTGCGGGTCTCGCAAACATCAAAGAACCCGGGGTATCTCTCATAGACCTCGAAATAGAAGGTTCTAGGGGGTCGTACAATTTTCAAAAAGATGCCTTGGATGTTGATACGGATAATTTAAAAGAAGTTGCCGGCTTCTTAGGCGAGCATATAGGGGATTACGGACATATTGGTGCATCCGTCTTCCCCAATTACACTAAGCCCGACTTTGCCTTCGGGCTTATTAGTACGGTAAACTCCAACATCCAAGTGCAAAACAGACAGAACCCGAATCTATCTGTCGATGCCATAGCTGATGAAGGGATATGTACAGGCTATGCCCAGTCTTTTCTCGATAATAACTTACTGATCGGTTCAAATCTGAAATACATCTATAGGGAAAGTATTGAGAATGAGTATAGCGTATCTGATATAACCACTCATGATTTCAAAAGCCGTTTTAGGGATGATCTTCAGAGTGGCAGCGGGGTATTGCTCGATCTGGGTATCATATATAAAATCCAGAGTTCCCAAGAGGGAGGCCCGCAGGAACCACTTCAGGTGGGGATGAGCGTAAACAACCTCATAGGAAACAAACTCGGTAATGCCGCAGACCTTGACCCGCATGTAGACCTCGGTGTTTCCAAACGGATCGGTGATTTAACCCTTGCAGCCGATTATGTAGATATATTTGGTCAGTTCCCAGGAGACTATGACGTTGCCAAAAGAATCCATCTTGGTCTTGAATATTCCCTTACCAAGATCATCAGACTGAGAGGCGGGGTAAATCAGGGTTATATGACCTATGGTGTTGGAGTAGAAGAAAAAAATATTCAATTTGATGTACTTTCCTATGCAGAAGAGGTCGGGACCCATTCAGGGCAGCAAGGAGACAGACGTTATATGCTCCGATTAGGGGTTGGATTCTGACAATCCACAAAGTCTTCAAAATCCTCTCACACGAGGTGATCAAATTAAAGGAGCCCATAGTCGGCAGGGTTGCTCGCGGTCATGACCCCTTCAAGGTACTCGTTTCCACCATGCTATCGCTGAGGACTAAGGACATAACGACCGATCATGCATTTGAAAGGTTGTCAGCCCTTGCTTCAACCCCTGATGCGATATCAGTCCTGCCGCTGAGAAACCATAGAGCACGCTATCTACCCTGTGGGTTTTTATAAAACAAAGGCAAAAAGCATCAAGGAGACTTCAAAGATCATCGTTGAAAAGCATAATGGTAAAGTCCCACAAGACCTTGACGAGCTCCTGAAACTCCCCGGTGTCGGGAGAAAGACGGCAAACCTGGTTATTATCCTCGGCTTCGACAAAATGGGGATCTGTGTAGATACGCATGTCCACAGGATTACGAACCGCTGGGGATATCTTTCAACCCGGACACCGGATGAAACGGAGATGAAGCTACGGGAGATCCTTCCCAAAAAATACTGGAAGGAGATTAATAACTACCTTGTACCGTATGGGCAGCACATATGCCTCCCTGTGAGCCCTTTGTGTTCACAATGTAAGATTTTTTCATACTGTAAACGTCTTGGCGTTAAGACATCAAGGTAGAGAATATGCATCCGGCAAATAGTGCTTTGGTGGAGGACTTGAACGGATCAGGTTTTTACGCTTCTTAAATGCAGAGTCGGGGTTTATTGACGCACCAGGTAAGGTATGTTACTGAATCCTTTATTGTGAAAATGCCGATACGGGTAGCCCTATCCATTCTGTGGAAGTCTTTATTTATCCAGGCTGCCTGGAATTTCAAAGGTATGCAGAACATCGGGTTTACTCATGCAATTCTTCCGGGGCTTAAACACATCATCCCGGGGAAAATACCTGATGCCGTTAAACGCTACATTCCCTTCTTCAACACACAACCCTATATGGCCCCTACTGCAATTGGTGTCTTTCTCCACCTTTATGAACAAGGCAATGAAGAGTTGATAGAAAAAATAAGGCCCTCGTTGACCGGGTCCCTTGCGGCCATCGGCGACACATTTTTCTGGACAACCCTGAAACCGCTCCTGGCACTGTTGCTGCTGATTTCCGCCTTAGCAGACCAGCTTTGGGGATTATTCATCGCCCTTGTTCTCTTCAATTCAGTTCATCTCTGGACTATGACATGGGGGTTTTTTTTAGGATACCTGAAAGGCCCTCAAGGCGCACTATCTTTGGGACACATGCTCTCTGTCGACTTTTCTAAAAATATCTCCCTTCTGATCCCCTTTCTATCCGGTGTTATTCTCTGCCTTGTCCCTCACCGGATCGGCATCGACCATGGTTTTGTTGCAGGACTCTTCATTTTCGTCACAAGTATAGTCCTCATAAAACTGCGCGTGAACATATTCTGGTTAGTATATGGAGTATTTACACTATCCATGTTATGGGCTATGCTACGATGAAAGAAGCGCATGTCATTATTGTGAATAAGCTTGGTATGCATGCCCGATCAGCCGCATTATTCTCCAAGCAGGCATCTAGGTTCACCTCAAAGATTGAGGTGATAAAAGATCAAATGAAGGTGAATGGAAAGAGTATTATGGAGTTGCTCACTATTGCTGCAGTAAAAGGAGCCAAAATCATCATCCGCACGGATGGCACCGATGAAGAGGACGCTATCAATTCGCTTGTATCCTTGGTGAAAGACGGGTTCGGGGAGCGGTAATGTCCCAGCAACAGGTCCATATCCTTCACGGTGTTCCAGCCTCAGCCGGCATTGCCATCGGGCAGGCAGTCATTATTGATACAAAAAAAATAGAACGGTATCCCAAACTGCGCGTCTCGGAAGACCGTGTCGAAGACGAGCTCAAGCGTTTCGATGATGCCATGGTCCTCTCTCAAAAACAGATCGGCGAGGCCATTCGCACCCTTGAGTCACATAATGTAATTAAGGAGCATTCTCTTATCCTCGAAACCCATCTCCTTATGATGAAAGATCCGGCCCTCATAGACCGGGTGAAACAGCTCATAACGGAAGACTACATCAATGCCGAATGGGCCTTGAAAATTGCGATTCAAGAGATCGAGCAGGCCTTTGAAGCCATTGATGACGAGTACATCAAAAGCAGGGTAACGGATACGACCTTTGTCAGTGAACGTTTGCTGCGCAACCTCATAGGCAAGCAAACAAGCGGATTTCACCTGTTTGACAACAGCATCATAGTGGCACACGACCTTTCGCCTGCAGATACGGCCATGCTCAATAAGAACAAGGTGCTGGGTTTTGCAACCGATGTCGGTGGCCTTACCTCTCACACGGCCATCATCGCCCACTCACTTGAGATACCTGCAGTTGTAGGTCTCGAGAATGTATCTTCTCGTATCAATCCCGGCGATAATCTTATACTCGACGGTATCTCGGGGGTTGTCATTGTCAACCCTTCCGAATCACAAATACACGAATATCAGAACAGGGCCAGGTCCTACCTGAGCCTTGAGCTCAAACTCAAGGAAAAAGCCAAGGAACCCGCCATCACCAAGGATGGTAAGTATATAAAAGTCAAAGGCAACCTTGAGTTCAAGGAAGAGGTAAAGACAGTCCTTGATCACGGCGCCGAGGGAATCGGACTCTACCGGACGGAATTCTTATATCTCATCCGCAAGGAGATCCCCACGGAGGAGGACCATTTTGAGGCATATAAGACGGTTGTGGAAACGGTCTCCCCCTTCAACACCATCATCCGCACCTTAGATCTTGGCGGAGATAAATTCTATGCCGGCTTGAGCAGGACGATCAGCGAGAGAAACCCTGTCATGGGGTTGCGTGCCATCAGGCTATGCCTCAAGGAGGTAGACATCTTTAAGACACAACTGAGAGGCATTCTCCGGGCCAGTCACTACGGCAATACCTCCATCATGTTTCCCATGATCTCGGGTATGGAGGAACTCGCCAAGGCCAAGGATATTCTTGAAGAGACAAAACTGACGCTCAAAAAAGACGGCATACCCTTTGACGAAAATATCCGGGTAGGTATTATGATCGAAGTCCCCTCCGCAGCGGTCATTGCGGATACCCTTGCAAAGGAGGTGGACTTCTTCAGCCTCGGCACCAATGATCTCATCCAGTACTCTATCGCTATTGACAGAGGCAACGAATATGTAAACTACCTCTATGAACCCCTGCATCCAGGTGTCCTGCGACTTATCCAATTCACGGTTGATGCGGCGCATAACGACGGTATCCCGGTATCCATGTGCGGTGAGATGGCAGGCCGCGAGATCTATACCCCAATCCTCTTAGGGATGGGGATTGATTCCCTGTCAACAAATGCCTTTGCGATTTCTCACGTAAAAGAGATGGCCAGAAAACTCAGCATTGAAAAGTGCAAGGGCATTGTGAGCCATATTTTTGAGATGAAAACCGCTGCAGAGATTTATGAATTCATGAGTAAAGAGATCATGGAAAATGCCCACGATATATTTGAGCTTGCCTGAAATCCCTTTGACGAGACTAAAAATGGGGCATTAATCCATGAAAGACCCTGAAGCCCAAAAAAACCTTTGCCTTAATAAGGCAGCCAGACACTCTTATGAGATACTTGAGACAATCGAGGTAGGCATCGTGCTCAGCGGCCCCGAGGTAAAATCACTCAGGAACGGCGGGGGAAACATAAAGGACAGTTATGCTCAGGTTAAGAACGCTGAGGTCTTTCTGAATAATTTCCATATAAGCCCGTATGCCCAGGCATCGAATATTCATTATGATCCCACGTGGCCGAGAAAGCTTCTTTTACACAGACGGGAGATCTTAAGGCTGAGCGGAAAGGTTAAAGAAAAAGGGCTCACCCTGGTTCCGTTAAGGCTCTATCTCAAAGGCAACCGCATTAAGGTGGAGTTGGGTCTTGCCAAGGGCCGGCGCGCCCAAAGCAAGAAGGATGTCATAAAGGAAAGGGATATCCAGCGGGAGACGGCAAGAGAGGTGAAATCATGGAGATAAAGATCAGTGATATTGATTGTGAGCGGTTACTCAAACGATCTCTCGCCAAAGGCGGAGACTTTGCAGAACTCTATGTTGAACAGAAAAAAGGCACATCCATCATCTGTGAGGCACGCAAGATCGAGAAGTTCCTTATCACCGACGAGTCCGGGATAGCCCTGAGGGTTGTCATGGGTGAGAGGTCTGCGTATGCCTACACAAATGATCCATCTTCGCTTGATGAGCTTGCCGATACTGTGGCATCGGCTGTGAAGTCAGGAAGCTTCTCCGGTGCCGTCGTACTCACGAAAAGACCTTCAACCTCGAGCGTCATCATGGATATTGATCCTGTAAAGGTGGATCCCAAGGAAAAGATAGCACTTGTTCAAAAGGCGGAAGAAGCCGCCTGGGGAATGGACAGCTCCGTGGTGCAGGTCAAGGTAATGTATGGCGATGGATCACGGAGTGTCTTCATTGCAAACTCAAATGGATTCATTGCAGAAGACTCTCGCGACACCATTATTTTTGTTGTCCAGGGGATCGTGGCCAGGGATTCGCTCATGGAGACCGGCTATGAGCCCATCGGAGGAACGCGTGGATTCGAGTTGTTCAAAGAGATCCCCCCTGAAGAGATTGCCAAAAGGGCCATTTGCAGGGCATTAAACACCATAAAAGCAAGACGTGCACCGGCCGGTACCATGCCCGTAGTAGTCTCCAGCGATGCCGGGGGCACAATGGTGCACGAGGCCATCGGCCACGGTTTGGAGGCCGATCTTGCCGGCGAAGGACTGTCGGTCTATTCCGGCAAGATAGGTATGCAAGTTGCGTCATCCGCCATCACGGTCATCGATGACGGTACTATCAAAGGACTGAGAGGCAGTATGGGCTGTGATGATGAAGGAAATCCCACCAAACGGACGGTCCTGGTGGGAAACGGCATCCTTAAGGGGTTCATGACCGACCTTATCACTGCCCAGAAACTCGGCCTGCCCCTCACTGGTAATGCAAGACGTGAATCCTACCGCCATAGACCCATCCCGCGCATGACCAACACGATAATCCAGCCGGGAACTTTAAACCCTGAGGAGATCATCAAGAAGGTCCAAACCGGCATATTCGTGAAAAAGATGGGCGGCGGACAGGTAAACACCGTGACAGGCGACTTCGTCTTTAATGTCTCCGAGGGTTACCTCATAGAAAAAGGTTCTGTGGGCGAACCCATCCGGGGGGCGACACTCATAGGGAACGGCCCCAAGATACTGAATTCGATTGAACTGGTAGGGAACGATCTTGGTTTTGGAATCGGCACGTGCGGAAAAGACGGACAAGGAGTGCCTATCGCCGATGCACAACCTACCCTGCTGATTCCTGAGATAACCGTTGGAGGTGAAATCCGCAATGAATAGGACAAATACACTGCAAATTGTAGCAGCCCTTTGGGGCTTATTCGTTCTCCAAGGGTGCGCGTTTGTCTCGTTGGATCTTGGAAGCCTTATGCAGACTCAACCCTTTGAAGAACGGGTCCTGAAAGAAGGCTCAAAAGACAAGATCCTCGTAATAGAGGTGCTCGGCATCATCACCACAACAAGTGTGAGAGACAGCTTCTTCCCCAGCCAGGGGACACTTGAGAGGATCGACGGGGTCCTTGAGATGGCAGGTGAGGACAAGGCTATCAAGGGCATCCTTCTAAAGATCGATTCGCCCGGAGGGGGTGTGACGGCTTCGGATCTGGTGTTCAGAGAGATAAAGGACTTCAAGGAGGCCCATAAGATTCCTGTTGTAGCCTGTATAACAGGCCAGGGCACCTCAGGTGCTTATATGGTGGCTTTATCGGCTGATCGTATCGTCGCATTGCCCTCTTCTGTGGTGGGTAATATAGGCGTGTTGATGCCTTCTGTCAGTCTGGGAGGCCTTATGGACAAGCTTGGCATTAAGAACCAGACGCTGACCTCGGGAAAGCTCAAGGACTCGGGCACCATACTGCGGGATATGAACAAAGAGGATAAAGCCATCCTGGAGGGGATAGTAACGGAATTCAGCCGGGATTTTATTGCTAAGGTGAAGGCCGTAAGGCCGGTGAAACCTGAAGATCTTTCTGTAATAGAAGATGGCCGGGTCATGAGTGCCTCAACAGGCATGAAATTAAAACTCATCGACCAGGTCGGATACTACGAAGATGCCATGAAAACCATGGAATCCCTCTCAAAAACAAAGGAACCAACCGTGGTCGTATACCGGAGAAAAGGAGAGAATAAGGGCGGGTTCTATTCATGGCCGTAAAACTCAATTGCATTCTCCATTAGGGAGTCAGGGAATACATGACCATTATACCAAGCGGCGGCATAGAGATAAGCAGATCAGGCCAGATGAAGGCATATCTCGGGTCTTGTGTCGGTGTGGCAATCCTTGATTCAAAGCGCCATATCGGCGGCATGATCCATATCCTGCTGCCTGAACCGCTTGGCGATATCCCTGAAAACCAGCTCACTTATTATGCAAGCACAGGTGTCCCTCTTTTCCTTGATTCACTGGACAAGGCTGGAGCCGTAAAAAAGAACCTTTCTGCCTTTATCTCCGGTGGCGCGCTCATTGATCCCAGCTCTCACCAGGAGCTCGCCCTTAACATCGGCGGACGAACCCTGGAGATAACGCTCAAGATTCTCAAAGAAAACGGCATCCCCATTAAATTGCTCGAGGCAAGCGGAACAATAGGGTTTTGTATCATGCTTGACGTGGACAAGGCTGTCTGCTCCATAGAACCTATCCTCCAGGATACTCGCAAAAAAGGCCCCCAACCGAGCACTATGCCGGCACTTGCTGAAATAGGCAGAACCATCGAAGACCTCCAGCCGATACCCCAGATCGCACTGGGCATTGCAAGCATGATCTCGGACGAAATGACCGACATCGCCACGATCGCCTCTGAGATTCGTAAAGACCAGGTGATGGCAGCAGAAGTACTTAAGCTGTGCAACTCCTCTTATATGGGGATGCAAAGGAAGATCGAGACCATCGATGAGGCTATAACAATTCTCGGCAGCAAGACCCTGCTCCGGTTGATCATCACGGCCCAGGCGGATAAGCTCTTAAGTTGCTCAGAAAAGGGTTACTCATTGATGCGTGGAGGTCTGTTCTACCATGCCTTGGCAACCGCACTGCTCAGCGAGAAGCTCTCGCGGGTCCACGGCAAGATAAGGCCTGATCTTGCATACACGGCAGGATTGCTCCATGATATTGGGAAGGTCGTGCTTGATCAGTACATGGCTAAGGTTCAGCCGCTCTTCTATCGAATTCTGGGCGCCCACAGAGAAGACTCAAGCATACTTGAGCAGAAGATATTCGGTATAGACCACAATCTTGCAGGTCTCCACCTTGCTGAAAGTTGGAAGCTGCCGGAAGTAATCAAGGATGTGATCTTGTTCCATCACAAGCCGGACAAGGCAACAAATAACAGTGATCTGGTCCACCTCGTCTACATTGCCGACGCAATAGCACAAAAGTTTTTCCCGGGATTTGAGATTGAACACCTAGACACCACTCCCTTCCAAAACAGTCTGAACCTTCTCTCAATTACACCTGATATGATCGAAGAGTCACTCGGTGTGCTGGCGGATATCTTTTAGCAGCAAGTAATAAAGATGAGTTTTATGACCTGGTCTTTGCCTTCTGAACCAACTCCAGAAGCTGCATGACCTTCGGTTTGACAGGGGCGGTGATGGATTCCATCTCTTCAGGTGAGAGGATTTCGTTCAGAAAGGCTGCAATATCTATACGCTCATGCCAGCAATCAAGGATCTTACGGCATGGAAGATCCGATCCGGGCGCCATGCAATAGGTGAAAGAGACCAGGTGCCCCAGCATGGCACAACGGATAGTCAACTCGTCATATATGGATCGGCTCACCATCGTAGTTTCCAGGAGTTACAAAATATCACTGTGTAAAGCATGGGGTATTTTTGCACTCAAAAGACAATTTTGCAAGGAAATTTACCCCACGGTGTTACCCCAAAATAATCTAAAGAAATCCTATGGCAGTATAGGATTCGAATTATCGCTTGCTAGCATCAGGCCTCATTTTCAGGGCTGTCCGTGAATGATCCGTGAATATGAGGGATATGAACGAGATCTAAAGGTTTCAAAAGAAGATCAACGGTCGATCATCTCAAGATGAAAGTGTTGATTAATCGCAGAGATCAATGGTTTTGCCGAAACTTACCCACTGCCCATTTTTAATGATCTTTGACATCAGAGTATATTTCTTTTAATACTATAGTAATTACCATTTTGAAACAGCAGCATGGCATGGAATTGCCCCACCACTCTGGAAAATTAATTGAAAAGAGGCATCCTATGGGCCGAAAGAAAATAAAGAGCGTGACGAGAAGGGAGTTCATCGTCAAAAAAGAGGATGCTATAAGAATCCCACTGAATGGGACAAGAGACTATAATCTGGATTTACTAAAAGCTCTCTGTATAAGTCTTGTTCTTCTCTGGCATATTCAGCCCATCAGAATTTATACGTCTAGCAAGTCTTTTATAAGTATATTATTTCAATTTATATTAAATACCTTTAACTCGCAAATAACACTAACAGCTGTGCCTCTATTTTATATTGTATCAATATATTTATTTTTTACAAATGGTAAGAAGGGAATGCACTATTTTAAATATAGATTGTTAAGAGTATCCACCATTTTCATATTTTGGACTGTTATTCAGTATATTATTTACTTTGTCACGACAAAGCATTTTTTGGGATATATTCCAGATATAAGCTGGGTTAACTGGGTTCGAAGCCTTTTGTTAGGTGGTCCTGATTTGATTTTTGTTGGCGGTTCCGTTTTTTACTTCCTTTTAAATATGGTTTGGTTGACATGTTTTGCATTCTTCTATGGATGGAAAGGTGAGGTGAGGATTTGGATTACTATCAGTTATATGATGATTGTTTTTTTCATCATATACTTTGAAATAATGAATATTAGTGGATTCATTATCCCATACTGGAGAATTGATAATTTTATTATTTATGTACCCATCGTCTATTTATTATTTCATAAACCAACCTTGATCCAGTTTAAGTATATATTTTTAATATTGTTTATCATTAGTAGTATTCAAGATATATTTATAACTAAATTAAATTTAACTAACTTTATGTATGCTCGAATACCAATAGTATTTGGAGCAATATCAATTTATAGTTTCATACGTAAGAATAAATTCAGTAAAAATAAATTCGTGATGTTCTTATCAAAATATTCACTTGGTATTTTTGCAACTCACAAGTTTTGTTGGCTATATGTTGGCATCATGTTCTCGGGCATCTTCAATATTAATCCTTTCGATTTAAAAAACTCGGGTTTTCTGTTAGGCCAATTCTGGCTAATAACAGGTTTTGTTACGATTATGCTTACTATGCTATCTACATATCTTCTGGGGATGACACCCTTGAGAAGGTTCATATCATGATAATATAATGAAGATTGTATCGAAGTATATCTTGGTTAACTGGGATTGTGTATGAATTATATGTAAGAATAGATAATATACTTATAGGAGTTGATGCTATTGGCTCGTGTAAAAGGTTCAGCACAAAGAAAAATGGCTGTTGCAAAATCAAAGCAGGCTGTTTCAGGTGATGTCTCAGATTACAGGCTGAAATTCCTTAGAAAACATTCTGTTACCATTATCTGCGTGTTCTTAACTGTTGCCCTTTGCTCTGTATATTTGCAGGTTAAAGACTACCAGTTCATAAACCTTGATGATGGCAAATATATTACAGAGAACAGGCATGTTCTTTCCGGATTGAACCTGGAAAATATCAAATGGGCATTCATCAGTGTATACGCAGGCAACTGGCATCCTCTCACATGGATATCACATATGATGGATATGGATATATTTGGGATGAAGCCAGGTATGCATCACCTTACTAACGTATTATTCCATGTGTTGAACTCTATACTACTCTTCATAGTTCTTAACCAGATGACAGGGACATTATGGAGGAGCGCTGCGGTGGCAGCTCTTTTTGCCCTTCACCCTCTGCATGTGGAGTCGGTTGCCTGGATCGCAGAACGCAAGGATGTACTAAGTACCTTTTTCTGGATGCTCACCATGCTAGCCTATCACAGATACGTAGTAAGCCGCACAATTTCGAAATATCTCTTCATGATCCTGTTCTTTAGCCTGGGACTTATGGCTAAACCCATGCTGGTAACACTCCCCTTTGTACTGCTGTTACTGGACTTCTGGCCACTGAAAAGAGAAGAGCTTACCCTTACTAATAATGTTCCCCAGAATGCACTCTCGTGGTGGTCGAATATAAAGCCAAGAGGTATTCTCCGGTTGATTCTGGAAAAGGTTCCACTCCTGATTATGGCCTTAGCTGCCAGTGGGGCAACTTTCTATGCACAGTCAGTGGAAGGAGCAGTAAACTCTCTGGAACAAATGAACTTTGCATTGAGGGTTCAAAATGCAATCATCTCCTATGTTGCATATCTCTGGAAGATGGTCTGGCCACTCGACCTTTCAGTGTTCTACCCATATCCAGAACAATTCAGCATATTGGCGGTTGTTATGTGCCTTTTGTTACTCATTGTTATCACCTTGATTGTTGTGATGTCTGCGAGGAGCTTACCTTACCTTGTAACTGGCTGGTTCTGGTACCTTGGAACTCTAGTGCCGGTAATAGGGATCATTAAGGTGGGCGCTCAGTCCATGGCTGACCGGTACACATATATACCACTAATAGGGATATTTGTCATGATTGCCTGGGGTATACACGAATTGCTCGACAAATGGCAATTCAAGAAGATAGTTCTTGCTACATTAACAGGGTTAGTCATTCCAATTCTTATAGTATGTTCCTGGATACAAGTAGGATATTGGAAGAATAGTATTACACTTTTTGAGCATACCACCGAGGTAACAGCAAATAATTCTAGGGCTCACCTTAATCTAGCAGGGGCCTTAATAGATAAAGGTGATTTTGACAGCGCTATAATACATTGCAATGAAGCTTTAAGGATTAATCCTCATGATTATGTAGCGCATGGTACCCTAGCAAAAGCCCTGTTAGATAAAGGTGATCTTGAAAGCGCTATGATACATTGCAATGAAGCTTTAAGGGAAAATTCTAATGACGCATATAGTTATAATATTATGGGTTTAATTTTAAAAAGAAAAGGTGATATATCAAAAGCGATCACTAATTATTCTAAGGCTATACAGATAAACCCAACCTACGTTGATGCTTACAATAATCTGGGTGTAGCCATGATTGACCAGGGGAAAAATGGAGAGGCGCTCAAACAATTCTCAGAGATACTTGAGATAGCACCAGGATATCTTCTTGCATATATTCACATGGGCGTGTGTTTAAATAATCTGGGCAGAGTAAATGAAGCTATTCAATCGTATCAGAAAGCGATCCAGATTAAAGCTGACTCCTTAGAAGCTCATTACGATCTCGCTATCGCCCTCCTGTCACAAGGGAAAAAAGATGAAGCGATTGATCAATTCAAGTTGGTGTTGAGTATAGACCCAGGGAATATACAGACCCAGAAAATTTTATCCCTGTTATTATCAAGCAGGAATAAATAAATCTAAAACCAAGATCTCCCAATTATGAACCTATTATCAATTTATGTTCAACCCATTTATGAACAACTTTGCTAAAATTCCCGATGCTTGCTATTGTATCAAAGTATATCTTGGTTAACTGGGATTGTGTATGAATTATATGTAAGAATAGATAATATACTTATAGGAGTTGATGCTATTGGCTCATGTAAAAGGTTCAGCACAAAGAAAAATGGCTGTTGCAAAATCAAAGCAGGCTGTTTCAGGTGATGTCTCAGATTACAGGCTGAAATTCCTTAGAAAACATTCTGTTACCATTATCTGCGTGCTCTTAACTGTTGCCCTTTGCTCTGTATATTTGCAGGTTAAAGACCACCAGTTCATAAACTTTGATGATTTCCGATATGTTACGGAGAATAGCCATGTTCTTTCCGGATTGAACCTGGAAAATATCAAATGGGCTTTCAGTTTTTCTAATCAGGAAGTCTACTATTGGCATCCCCTTACATGGATCTCGCATATGGCTGATATTCAACTATGGGGAGTTAACTCAGGCAAACATCATCTTTCCAATCTTTTCATCCACATTATCAATACATTAATTTTGTTTTTTACATTGAGGAAAATGACGGGGGATCTCTGGAAAAGTGCCTTTGTCGCTGCGCTCTTTGCTCTTCATCCTATCAATGTAGATACTGTTGCATGGGTTGCAGAGAGAAAAAATCTATTGAGCACATCCTTCTGGTTTCTTGTTATGCTTACTTACTGTCTCTATGTAAAGCGGCCTTCACTTTTCCGGTACATGTTTGTAGCTATCAGTTTCATCATGGGTCTTCTTGCCAAACCCATGCTTGTCACATTACCCTTTGTATTGCTTTTATTAGACTATTGGCCACTCAAACGTATTTCAATTCCTACAGGGTATTCAGAAGGATCTACTTGTGTTCATGATTATCCCTTGCAAAAGCTTATTAACATATTAAAATCAAGAGTATTTTATGAAAAAATTCCTTTAATCCTCATCGCCTTCATATCAATCCATATTTCTACGTTGTCGCTAAAAATAGATAGAAATATCATCTCAACTAAACAAGTCCCAATGGATCTCAGGATTAGTAATGCTTTGGTCTCATATATTAAATATATCCAAAAAATTGTTTGGCCACATGACCTGGCTATATATTATCCTTTTCCTGCAAGCATCCCAACCTGGCAAATCGCAGGTTCGGTTATCATAATAGTATCCATCAGTGTAGCTGTTCTAAGAGCTTACAGAAGTCATCCTTTTCTTTTTGTGGGTTGGTCATGGTATCTCGGTACCCTTGTTCCGGTAAGTGGATTATATCAAGCAGGGCTATGGCCTGCTATGGCTGACCGATGGGCCTATATACCTTCGATAGGGATATTCATCATTATTGCCTGGGGTCTACCTGAATTGCTCGATAAATGGCAATTCAAGAAGATAGCTCTTGCTACCCTAACAGGGATAGTCATTCCAATTCTTATAGTGTGTTCATGGATGCAAGTAGGCTATTGGAAGAATACTATTACACTCTTTGAGCATGCCACCAAAGTAACAGAAAATAATGCTTTGGCTAACACTGATCTAGGAGCGGCCTTAATGGATAAAGGTGATCTTGACAGCGCTATAATACATTTCAATGAAGCATTAAGGATAAAGCCTCATGATTATCTAGCACGTATTGACCTAGCAAAAGCCCTGTTAGATAAAGGTGATCTTGACAGCGCTATGATACATTGCAATGAAGCAATAAAGGATAATCCAAATTACGCATATAATTATAATGTTATGGGTCTAATTTTAAAAAGAAAAGGTGAGATGTTAAAAGCAGTCTACTATTATTCTAAGGCTATACAATTAGAATCTAATTATTTTAATGCGTACAATAATCTTGGTGTTGCTTATGTAGATCTGCATAGATTTAATGATGCAATCAGACAGTTCTCCAAGGTCATCGAACTAGATCCTAAAAATGATGTTGCATTTGTACACTTGGGGGTTTGTTTAATTTATCAGGGCAGACTAAATGAAGCCATACAGCAATTTCACAAAGCACTTCAAATTAATCCCAATTCCTTAGAAGCACACTATAATCTCGGAATTGCTCTCATGTCACAAGGGAAGAAAGATGAAGCGATTGATCAATTTAAGTTGGTATTGATTATAGACCCAGGGAATATACAGGCCCAGAAGATTTTATCCATGTTATTGTCAAGCAGGAATAAATAAGTCTAAAACCAAGATCTACCAATTATGAAACAATCCTTAATTTTTGAGCTCATTTCGTATACTTATAGTAGCCCAAAACCTATTAAAAATACCTTATAAAAAGTGAAGCTTTCGTGTCAAGTGCAACGCTCTGGTATGAAGTGATAAGCTTCGTTTGTTTCAAACCAAGATCATCGGTTTTAGGGCATTTCGAAGGCGCCAATTTATTGCAGAGATCAACGTAAATTAATATTGACACAGGTTACTATATATAGTATGGACCTTTCAGATATGCACTAAATGTGACTTACAAAACAATAAGATCAGATTAAAAATGAGTGAGCAAATAAAAAGAGCTAAATAAATTGATG
Organism: uncultured delta proteobacterium; assembly: GCA_963798485.1. Classification (GTDB taxonomy): domain Bacteria; phylum Desulfobacterota; class Desulfomonilia; order UBA1062; family UBA1062; genus MWEI01. The sequence goes on from CAWCTR010000014.1 coordinate 366,740, forward strand.
AATGCCAACAGGCAAAAAATAATATAAAAGCTCGCTAATAATAAGCTCACAAACAAAACTTCACTGATCGCCAAATAATTCAATAACTCAATTCAAAAAGCATATCCCATAACTTAAAGACGGCCCACGTCTTTGCTAGGCACAATTCCTAGCCTCTAAAATACCTGAGAGTGCTTTAAGGCATTAGAGAAGTTACAACTTCCCTTCAGTGTGTCTAAGGCCCTCTCTGATCAAAAGGATAGGGATATGACACTTAAATTACTTTTCCAGAATACTGAACAGCCCTTGAATGAAGATGAAGGGGTGCACAGCCCTGAGCGAAGCCCGGGGCAAGTAGGGGAGTCCGAGAATGGGCCCGTAAGGAGCTCGTCGGAGGACTTCCCTACTTGCCCCTCCACCCCCGAGCGAAAAGCGACCCAGTGGGGGGAGCGTATGAGCGAGAGGGGGGGGCAAATGACTAACAGCCCCCCCGATAACGTGAAAATAGAAGATTATAAAATCCTGTCTTCAGGTATTGATACTCTTTATTTAGCAATCTATGTTGATTGGTTAATCAATATATTCGATTACTTAGATCAATTAAAAGAGAAGGCAAAGAATTCCGACCATGAAGTAGAAGGAATATTCAAACTAGAAGACGGTTCAAAGGAATGGAAATTCAATATCAAGCCCTTTGGAAGCAAAGGTTACTCATGGATCTTAACTTCAAATGATTATGCTCTTAAAATAGGTGACTGGTCAGAGGTACGTTCAAGACCTAGCATAATGGTCGAGATAAGGTCAGAGACACTTTTAAGAATGGGTCCTGAAAATGCTGTTCTTTGGATATTAGAGCTCATTTCAGGAATCGGAACAAAAATAATATCCGTCAAACCAAGCCGTGTTGATTTCTATGTGGACATGCTTGTCCCAGCAGAAATGTTTTCAGATGAAATAATGGATTATGCAGTCACCAAGGCAAGAGAATATGACATCCATAAAAAAAGTTGCACATTCACGGGGGTTACCATAGGCAGGGGTAAGATTATTGCCAGAATTTATGATAAGGGTCTTGAAGTACTAACCAAATCTAAAAAATTATGGTTCATCCCACTAAAGCGTACCTGGACTCATGCAGGGCATAGATTTTGAGTTTGAAGAATTCCCTATCTCTGAACCCATAAGCCTGTTTTTGAAGGGTCTTAATCTTGTTATTTGTGCCCTCCAAGGGACCTGTAGATATGGGGTAATCATAATAAGCGAGGATCCCTCGACGATGCATTTGAAGCATTCCTGCGAAACGCACAAGCATCCTGATTCCTGATGAGAAAGCCTTTTCAGTCCAGTCATCGAGGCAACTGGCAGCTTCTTCCTTACTTGGTTGTTTCCAGATCAACCGGAGATACTCCTTCATGTAGTAGGCCAGGGCGAGGGGCTCGTTGAGTTTCAGGGCTTCTTCCAGGTGCTCCTTTTCTTTGCGTCTGGAGTCCAGGCGTTCAGAATTCTTCAGCAGGAGCCATCGGGTGCCTCTGAGAACCTTCTTCTGAAGAGGCCCCGTTGCTTCATTATACAGATCTCTTCTCAAATCAGACAGCTTCTCGTTATACATCTTGATGACATGGAAATGATCAAACACGATCTCAGCATCCGGATGATTCTCAAGCACCGCTGCTATGTATGATGGAGACATGTCAATCGCTATGGCTTTAAGTTTCACCTTGTGCCTCTTTATCCTATTCCAGAATGGATCCAGTGCATCTGCTCCTCGTCCATCACCCACATGCACAACTGCACCAGTCTTCAGATCAAGTACCACCGTGAGGTACTTATGATGCTTCCCAATCGAGATCTCATCAATGGCTATGAGATCAAGCTTCCTGATATCAGGGCGACGAAACCGCCTCTCAAGATTGCGCTTCTGGATATCCTTCACCAGGCCCCAGCTCACCCCGAGATGTCTGGCAACATCCAGCATGGTCATGTATCGCGACAACTCCAGAACATACCGCTCGAATGCCCTGGTATACGTCCTCCGTTCATCTGCAAATCCAATGCTTACCTGCCTGAGCGCACCGCATTCCTCGCATTCCACCCGCTGTACAGGCAGTTCAATCACCACAGGCTTCCGCCCTATTGGCACACACCGGAAACTCCTCAGAAGAGATCCTTTCTTCGTCACTCGATCAGAATAACAACAAGGACACATCATCTTACGCCGCTCCTGGCTCAATCTGAACACTATCTTGCCACCAGAATATTCCGTGTGTACATGCTGATACCCAATGATTCCAAATCCGTGATACAATACACTCGTGGACATGCCATAACCCCTTCCTGTTTTCTTTCGTCAGATTCAGAAAGGCAGGTATGTCCACTCCTTTCAACTTAAAAGTACGCTTCCGTGTGAAGAACCAAAATTATGGTTCATCCCACTAAAGCGTACCTGGACTCATGCAGGGCATAGATTTTGAGTTTGAAGAATTCCCTATCTCTGAACCCATAAGCCTGTTTTTGAAGGGTCTTAATCTTGTTATTTGTGCCCTCCAAGGGACCTGTAGATATGGGGTAATCATAATAAGCGAGGATCCCTCGACGATGCATTTGAAGCATTCCTGCGAAACGCACAAGCATCCTGATTCCTGATGAGAAAGCCTTTTCAGTCCAGTCATCGAGGCAACTGGCAGCTTCTTCCTTACTTGGTTGTTTCCAGATCAACCGGAGATACTCCTTCATGTAGTAGGCCAGGGCGAGGGGCTCGTTGAGTTTCAGGGCTTCTTCCAGGTGCTCCTTTTCTTTGCGTCTGGAGTCCAGGCGTTCAGAATTCTTCAGCAGGAGCCATCGGGTGCCTCTGAGAACCTTCTTCTGAAGAGGCCCCGTTGCTTCATTATACAGATCTCTTCTCAAATCAGACAGCTTCTCGTTATACATCTTGATGACATGGAAATGATCAAACACGATCTCAGCATCCGGATGATTCTCAAGCACCGCTGCTATGTATGATGGAGACATGTCAATCGCTATGGCTTTAAGTTTCACCTTGTGCCTCTTTATCCTATTCCAGAATGGATCCAGTGCATCTGCTCCTCGTCCATCACCCACATGCACAACTGCACCAGTCTTCAGATCAAGTACCACCGTGAGGTACTTATGATGCTTCCCAATCGAGATCTCATCAATGGCTATGAGATCAAGCTTCCTGATATCAGGGCGACGAAACCGCCTCTCAAGATTGCGCTTCTGGATATCCTTCACCAGGCCCCAGCTCACCCCGAGATGTCTGGCAACATCCAGCATGGTCATGTATCGCGACAACTCCAGAACATACCGCTCGAATGCCCTGGTATACGTCCTCCGTTCATCTGCAAATCCAATGCTTACCTGCCTGAGCGCACCGCATTCCTCGCATTCCACCCGCTGTACAGGCAGTTCAATCACCACAGGCTTCCGCCCTATTGGCACACACCGGAAACTCCTCAGAAGAGATCCTTTCTTCGTCACTCGATCAGAATAACAACAAGGACACATCATCTTACGCCGCTCCTGGCTCAATCTGAACACTATCTTGCCACCAGAATATTCCGTGTGTACATGCTGATACCCAATGATTCCAAATCCGTGATACAATACACTCGTGGACATGCCATAACCCCTTCCTGTTTTCTTTCGTCAGATTCAGAAAGGCAGGTATGTCCACTCCTTTCAACTTAAAAGTACGCTTCCGTGTGAAGAACCAAAATTATACATGTTTGATATATGGGGGATTGAACAAATTCCCCCTGGCATGAAAATAATCAGGATAGAATTTCAACTCAGACGTGAAGCGATCAAATCCCTTCTAATAGATCAAGTAATCGACCTTTTTGAATTCGAAAATAATGTGTGGGTGTATTTAACTGATTGGCTTAAGTTCCAGGATAGACCGGGAGAACATCATACCCAAAGAACTACCCTTGAGTGGTGGAAGAAGGTTCAGAACGGTTATAAGGACTGCCAAGGAGCTAACCCTGCCATACGTACTGAAACTGTTAGAATAGACAAAAGAAGGCTTTCTTTGCAAGCGTTAGGCATTCTCACGTCTCTTCACGCAGCGGTATTAGAAGAAAACGGTGCTGAAGAAAATCATAAAGTTGAATTAGTGGAGAGTGTTAGCGTCTACATAAAAGAACTCAGTAGTGTCACCAAGAGTATGGATGAAATAAACAATAAAATTAAGAGAAAGCGACCTAAGTATCATCGAACGAGGGAAACGAAATGACCTTCTTGTCATCCCTCTCATCCAAGCGTATTATATTCTCTCAGAATTTAGGGATAAGGGTGGGCATATGACATGCCTTACCCCTGCCACCGTTTCAGAAATGCTTAACATGTCGATCAGATGGGTTTATCTTCATGCTTCTGAGCTTGGGGCATCTCGGATTGGTGGAACATGGATATTCACACAGGAGGGCCTTGACAATGCCTTACAAAGAGCGAGGGGGATGGAGAGGGACAGTCAAGATAAATGGAACCAGGAAGCAAGCGTGGTTCACATCAAAGAGGGAAGCCATAGAATGGGAAAGCGAAACAAGAAAAGAATTGAAAAGCCAGAAGCCCCGGACCACCACGGGCTTACTCAATTTGTCCGTGGCCTTTCTTAACTACATGGAACGATATTCTAAATCCACCTACTCTCATAAAAAAACATTATGCAAAAGACTCCTGGCTGCATGGGGAGACATAGACATCCTTGCCATTACGCCTAAGATGTGCCTGACCTATCTTGATTCTCGAACCGTGGTATCAGGCAATGCAGCCAACGAAGACCTTCATGATTTGAAGTCGATGTTCTCACATTTTCGAAAGTTCCACGGTATAAACCACAACCCCCTGCTCTATATTGAGCCATACGCTCACAATGTCACCCCACCCTACGTTCCGCCGAGAGAAGACCTGTTAAAGCTATTACTCGTAACTACAGGGCAAGACAGAGTAATGCTTGATGTCTTTAGGTTCACTGCTGCTCGGAGATCGGAAGTGCTACGGCTGACATGGGATGATATTCTTTTTGATCAGAGAAGCATAAGGCTAAAGACTCAGAAAAACCGAAAGAGCCAGTGGAAAGCCTACTATGTGCCGATAAGTGAGGCCTTGTATCAATCACTGCAATGGCAATGGAAGAACCGGGACAAAGACAGCCCATATGTATTCACTCACGATGGAAAGCCTTATTCTCGCCGTGAGGATTGGTTACCTAAACTATGTGAGAAAACCAAAATCAAACCCTTCGGCTTTCATTCGTTCAGGAGAGCATTTGCAACCGGAATCATGAACACCGGCAAGGCATCGCTGAAGGATGTTTCCTTGCTCCTTGGTCATTCCTCAGTGAGGAACACAGAGCTTTATCTTAGATCAATCAATCCGAATCTTCCTGGCTTGGTGGAGCTACTGAACGAAGAGGCAATTTACCCCAAGGACTTACCCCAAGAATTATAACTCTATGATCTTATTAGAGACCAGGTGCCCCAGCATGGCACACCTGGCCGTATAGTCATCATAACGCGACTTCGTATTTCTTACCATTTCCCTGTCTTCGATATCTTGGGCTTAGGCAGCCCGTTCAAAGACCTGATAGATCTCTGGAGGTCTTCTTCAGGCAGCGGGAAGTCTATAAGCTTGCCCTCCATATAGCTCTCGTAGCCTTTGAGGTCCATGAGTCCATGCCCGCTCCAGTTAAAGAGGATGACCTTCTCCTTGCCCTCTTCTCTGGCCTTATTCGCCTCATCTATCACTGCCGCAATGGCATGCGACGTCTCAGGCGCCGGGATAAACCCTTCGGTCCTGGCCCACAACATTGCACTCTCGTAACACTTGAGCTGGTTCACGGCCCGAGGTGTTATGAGCCCCTCAACAGCGGCAGCGCTTACCAGGGGCGCCATCCCGTGATAACGCAACCCCCCGGCATGGATCGGGGGCGAGACGAATTCATGTCCCAGGGAGTACATGGGCAGCAGCGGGGTCATCTTGGCAACATCACCGTGGTCATAGGCAAAAGGCGCCCGTGTCAAGGTAGGACAGGACGACGGTTCCACCGGGATAATGTCGATCTGGGCACCGTTGATCTTGTCCAGTACAAAGGGGAATGCGATGCCGGCAAAATTGCTCCCGCCGCCGGCACATGCGATGACTATATCCACCTTTTTCTCATTGATCTTTTCAAGCTGTTTCTTGGCTTCGAGCCCAATAATGGTCTGATGAAGCATTACATGGTTCAGTACGCTCCCAAGGGAATATCGCGTCTTCCCGGTCGGGTCGCTGACTGCCGCCTCAACGGCCTCGCTGATGGCTATGCCGAGGCTGCCCGGCGTATCCGGGTCCTTGGCCAGGATATCACGGCCCGCCTGTGTCTGGGTGGATGGGCTCGCTATGCATTCAGCACCCCATACGTTCATCATGAGCTTCCGGAAAGGCTTCTGCTCGAAACTGATCCGGACCATGAACACCTTGCATTCCAGTCCGATGAGGGCGCAGGCATAGGATAGTGCGCTTCCCCATTGCCCGGCGCCGGTTTCGGTGCAGATCTTTTCGATTCCGAACTGTTTATTATACCAGGCCTGGGGTATGGCGGTATTCGGTTTGTGACTGCCGGCGGGAGAAACACCTTCATTCTTATAATAGATCTTGGCCGGTGTCTTGAGAGCCTTTTCAAGATAAACCGCTCTGTGGAGCGGGGACGGTCTCCACTGATACAGGAGTTCGAGAATTCCCTCAGGGATGTCTATCCAACGCTTCTGGCTCACTTCCTGCTCAATAAGATTCATGGGAAAAACAGGTGTAAGTGCCTCCGGCGTTACAGGGTTACCGTCGGGACCGAGCGGCGGCAGCATCGGTGTCGGCAAGTCAGCCGCCAGGTTATACCATTGTCTTGGGATTTCATCTTCTCGCAGAAAAACTTTCATGCACAATCCTCCCTATTATTCTTTTATCACCATCACTAATTTCACTTTAAGCCCTATCAGTATCTGCCATGTATTGATGCAAGCAGAAAGATAACCGGCTTAAATGTTTCTATTTATAGAAACCTATCTCGATAGATAAGTCAAGAAAGTTTTTACGTTCCGGTTAAACCGAGCACCTTGGATATCTTGCCTAAAGTAACTGAACTATTTAATCCTTATAATCAGCGATAGCGATTCGGATAGTTATTGGATAATTTTATGCTATTCTTTTTCTTCTGCGTCCGCGCTCACGCGCTTATTAAAGGTATTCATGGCTTTTGTCACCTCGCCCTCGAGGCAAAGCTCAACCGCCTCGGTTGCCTTGTGGATCTGCTCCTGCACCGTGTCGTAGTCCTCTTTCGCAAACCTCCCCAGTACATAGTCGCTGGGGTCCCATTCCAAAGGCGGCCTGCCGATGCCGAAGCGGACGCGGAGGAATTCACCGGTGGACAGTGCTCCCTTTATGGAAATAAGTCCCTTGTGGCCCCCGGTGCCGCCCCCTGTCTTCACGCGCACCTGGCCTAAGGGGATGTCCATATCGTCGTGGATCACGATGAGGTCTTCCGACTTGACGTAAAGGGGGTTCAGCGGCGCTCCGCTCAGGTTCATGAAGGTCTGGGGCTGGCAGAGCATGGCCTCTATGCCTGCCACCTTGCCCGTGCCGAAGATGACATCCGCCTTTTTCTTCTTCATGGGTATGCCCCACTTCCTGGCAAGGAGGTCCACCACCATGAAGCCGACATTGTGCCGCGTCAGCTCATAGCGCCTGCCCGGGTTGCCGAGACCGTATATTACTTTCATCCCTGCACCACTATCCCCCAGAGATTTATGACTCTTATATCTCCTGTATTGAACCACATTCTCTACAGAATATCATTGCCAAGATGTAAATTCACCTGAATTTATTCAAGCCCGCTTTGCCTGCATAGGGTGAACATGCTATCATCTAAACCATGGCGCTGACAGAAGAACTTATCAAGAGTTTGCCCAAGGCCACGGGCGTGTACATCCTCAGGGACCCTTCGAGCAAGATCATCTACATCGGCAAGGCAAAAGATCTAAGGACCCGTCTGCGCTCCTACCTCAAAGGAGATGACCGGCTTCAGGTTGGCCGGATCGTGGATACTACGCAACAGATAGACTATATCCTCACCAACAACGAGGCCGAGGCCCTGCTGCTGGAAAACCAGCTCATCAAGACCCACAAGCCCCGGTACAACATCGACCTCAAGGATGACAAAACCTATGTCAGCATTAAGGTGACCACCAAGGACGAGTGGCCCTCCATCTTAATCACCCGCAAGGTGACCTCCGACGGATCACGCTACTTCGGCCCCTACTCCTCGGCCCAGGCCACACGCAACACCCTTTCCGCCATCGGCCGTATCTTCCCCATCAGACGCTGCAAGGACACGGAGTTTGCCAACCGCACCAGGCCGTGCATCTATCACTCAATCGGCCTGTGTCTAGCGCCATGTGTCTACAAGTCCGTGAGAAAGGAATATGACCAGGCCGTAGTCGACCTCGTAGCCTTTCTTGAGGGCAGGGACAAGGAACTGGAAAGGCACCTGCAGGGGCGCATGCTCAAGGAATCCGAAGAACTCAACTTTGAAAAGGCAGCCAAGATTAGGGACCAGATCGATGCCATCCGCATAACGCTGGTTCCCCAGGTGATAGTAGGCCAGGGACGCGGTGACACGAATGTGTTCGCCACATTCAGGTCCCGGAGCCATATCCAGGTGGCAGTGCTGCGGATTACCAGGGGCACACTCACGGACAGCCGCAATATCCTGGTAAAACAGGCGGCCGAAGAAGACCTCATGACCACCATTATGCTCCAGTTCTACCTGGCGGGTGGTAAGATCCCGGGGTACATCTTTACCGATACCCTGCCCCAGGATAGACGCATGCTCCAAGAGGTGCTGGGCACCCTCAAAGGCAGCCTGGTGAAGATAATAAAGCCCTCCAGGGGAAAACCCATGCAGTGGATGGCCATGGCACAAAATAACGCACGCACCCACGCGCGGGGCTCGGACACCTCGGCCTTAGAAGAGATTGCCAAGGCATTCCACCTGGGTTCCATCCCCTACCGGATGGAGTGCTACGACATATCCAACCTCCAAGGCGGGTCGGCAACAGGATCGCGCGTGGTGTTCATGGATGGCGAGCCGGACAAGACGCTGTACCGCCACTATCGTATCCGCACTGTTATTGGTCAGGACGACTTCGCCATGCTCAAGGAGGTCTTTGAGCGCAGGCTTATACGTGATGAGACCAGGCCCGACTTCATCGTGATAGACGGCGGCAAAGGCCAGTTGGGCGTGTTCCTGAAAGTGCTCGAAGACCTTGGTGTGCCTAAAATACCGCTTGTGTCCATGGCAAAGGCCCACGGTTCAAAGATTGACCGGTTCTTCCTGCCCGGCAGGAAAGATGCCATTCGCCTGCCAGAGCGGAGCGAGGGTTTACGGACCCTGCAGCGGCTCAGGGATGAGGCGCACCGCTTTGCCGTGAAATACCACCGCCAGCTGCGCTCCAAACAGTCTTCATCTGTGTTTGAAAATATCCCGGGTATTGGTCCGGAAAAGGCCAGAACCCTTCTCAAACACACCTCGCATATTTCAGACCCTTCAATGATTTCGCCTGCAGACCTTCAAGGCATTAAAGGTTTGAGCAGAAAAGATATTGAGAATATCATATCTTTTTTCAAAAAATAGGGGTGCCTCAAGGGACAACATATTTTGTAGGTTGGGTTGAGGGACGAGACCTAACACACCCGGCGGAATATATTGCAAACTGGTTGAATCAAGCCACCTATAGGTTTGCCAGGAATTTGATTTTTTATGGTATCATGATGCAATCGGTATAGTTGGGTTTCGTCCCTCAACCCAACCTACAACTACAACTTTCCTTTTTCGGAAAGGATGAATAAACTCCTGTCTTCCCATTTCCAAAGTGCTGTTCTATATACAGCGTCATGACTGACATTGATAAGGACTCACCTTTTATATTTACCGGAAAGTACGGGCCGCTGCTGAGGCCTTTCATCAAGAGCATCTTCTCACCCATCAACCTCCCGGAGCTCTACAAGGAATCCATCACCTCGCTCGCCGGGCAGGGCCACATCGTGTTCGCTCATGGCTCAAAAAGCGCCATTGACGCCCTGTTGCTCAACTTCAGGCTCAAGCGGGACGGCCTGCCCTACCCTGACCTTATCTTCGGGCGCTCCTTCCCGTTGTTCCAGCCCGCAACTAAGGCCTTTCGGCGCCTGCCGGGCAAGCTTGCAGGTTCATCCCCGTTCGATAACGGATTCTACAGGACATTTATGGAGGGCCAGTACAACGCATCCCTGATCTTTCTTGACAGCGAGCAGTCAAAAAGATTGCCTGATCCGATCCTTGAACTCCTCAAGACCCAGCGTGAGACAGACACACCCATTTTCCTCGTGCCCCAACGCATTGTCTACCAGCGCGCCCCGCTCAAGCTCAAGGACCCCTCGGACGAAGAACAGATGAGGGTCACGGGCTTCAGAAAGTTCATAACCCTTTTCAGGGGGCGGGAACACGGTTTCGTAGAGCATGGTGAGCCCATCAACCTGAAAGATGAGCTCAAGCGGGCCCAGACCGGGCGTAAATTCTTTGAGGAGATTGCCGTGGAGATTCGGGGAGAACTTCTCCACAGGCTGGCAGTGTTGGGCAGCAATATCTCAGGCGCACCCATCAGAGAACGGTCTTTCCTTATCGAGAAGACTATGCGCGACCCCATGCTCCAATCCTTTCTGAAATCATTCTCCACTGAATCAGGAAACTCCGTGAAAGAACTCGAAGACTCTGTGGGCCGAAACCTCGACCAGATCGCCGCAGACTTGACCCCTGCCGCCATCAATTTCATGGCAAATTCGCTTAACTGGATCTTCAATAATATATTCGACGGCATCGATAATGACCCCAAGGGCATGCAGGCAGTCAAAGATATCGCCAGGAAAGGCTCACTCGTATACGTACCCTGCCACAAGAGCCATATCGACTACCTCATCCTGTCTTACTGGCTGTACGAGAACTGGATGAGCGTTCCCCTCATCGCAGCCGGCATCAACCTCGCCTTCTTCCCCATAGGGACCCTGCTCAGGAAAGGCGGCGCCTTTTTCATGAAGCGCACCTTCAAGGACAATCCCGTCTATGCCCAGACGTTCAGCGCCTATGTAAGGACCCTGCTGGGCGAACGCATTCCCCTGGAGTTCTTCATCGAAGGAACCAGGAGCCGCTCCGGCAAGCTCATGCTCCCCAAAAAGGGGCTCTTATCCATGATCATCCAGGGCTGGGAGTCCGGGGTGAGCAGGGACGTTATCTTCGTGCCGGTCTATGTGGGTTATGACACGGTAGTGGAGGAGAACTCGCATATCAGGGAGATGAAAGGCGCAGCCAAACAGAAGGAGAACTTCTGGCAGCTCCTCAAGGCCGGTTCAATCCTGAAGAACCGTTATGGCAAGGTGTATATCCGCTTTGCAAAGCCCATCTCACTCAATGAATATATGGTGCAAAGGTCTGCCTATTCTGAAATGGATTCCGAGCAGAAGGAAGGCGTAAATGACAACGTGGCGGATGAGATCATCCAGGCCATCTACGAGCAGACCGTTGCCACCCCTTTTGCCGTCATGTCGTGCGTACTCATGAGCACTGCCTCGTCCCTGGAAGAGGTTGCACTGAAAAAGGGCTTCCATATCTATCTGGATTATCTCAAGCACCTCGGGTGCAACCTCAGCGCATCCCTTGCCAAAGAGGAGGAGGCGTTCCGGGATGCCCTTACCATTATAAAGGTTAAAGGGCTTATCACCATCGACGAGGCTGCAGGCGAGTCTGAATCAAACCTCATAACCGTCGACAGTGAAGACCGGATACACCTTGAGTATTATAAGAACACCATCCTCAATTTTTTTGTCCCGGCATCGCTCGTTTCAAGCGTGCTCCTAAAGAATCCTCACGGAATTGCCGACAAGGCATTTCAAGAACAGGTCAGAAACCTGGCAGCTCTCCTGGAGAACGAGTTTATTCTCAACGGACAGAGCGTGGATAAGGCACTACAGTTCATGACCCAAACAGGGATTGTTACGACTACGAAAGGGATGTATGCCGGAAGCGCCGGGACCACTGATACCCTCAAAATGTACGCCGGACTCATCGAGAACTACCTGGAATCCTATCTCTGCGTGGCCAGGAACCTCGAAAAGGTCAAGGGCGTGAGCAATAAGGACATCCTGAAGGCAATCAACCGACATGCCACCAGAATGTTCAAGATGGGGGAGATCAAGCGGTTCGAGTCCTTGTGCCTTCCGGTGTATAAAGGGGCATTGGATACGTTTAGGGCAAAAGGACTCATCGATGATAAGAACCGCATCAAAGATGAGCGTCCCATCAAGGAGCTTGTTCATGAGATCGAGGGATATCTGGAAGTATAGCCATCATGTCTTCACCATCGCCATTATTGTCCTTCTTTCGGGTTGCGCACACTATCAGCGTCCCGGCGTGGGGTATGTAGAGACCGGTACAGCCTCGTGGTATGGCCAGGATTTCCAAGGCAAGCCCACGGCTTCAGGCGAGCCCTACAACATGTACGGGATAACTGCGGCCCATAAGACCATACCGCTCGGGAGCACGGTGCGCGTAACGAACCTTGCGAACGGACACCAGGTCATCGTCCCCATCAACGACCGAGGCCCGTTTGTGGGAGACAGGATCATCGATATGTCATACGGCGCTGCCAAAGAGCTCGAAATGGTGGATTGCGGGCTTGCAAAGGTTCGGGTCGAGGTGGTCGAGATGCCCAGGTATTATTCCGGCGGCAGATACACCCTGCAGTTCGGATCGTTTGCCGAGAAGGACAATGCCCGCAAGCTCTCCGGCATGCTCGATGCCAGGGGTTACACCGCAAACATCGAGGAGGCCAAGGTCTATGGCAATATCGTATACCGCGTGCGGTTCGGTGCATTCACCTCGCTCGACCTTGCCAAGTCTTTTGAGCAAAAATGCACCTCACAAGGGCTCACGTGCTTTGTGGTGGGGTTGTGAGATAAAACTCTTCCACCACAGGATCAAAAGAAAATGGGTAATACCCATGCTTTGATCAATATAAAATAAGAGATTATATTTCATGATCTATTCTTGATCAGCTGCAAGAGCTACTAATGATTTGACGATGATATCATCAGTATAATCAAAGCGTTGATACTGGCACCCATTAAAAGGCCCCTGTCAACAAAAACATAGTTCACCGTCGCACTTTTTTTTGCAGGTCTAACGTACAGCCAGCTAGGACCATTCCAATGACTCCCTTTCTGCGCCCTATTTTTCACGATACTCAGGTGACGGATAATGATCCGCACCAGGCACCCATCCGGCTTTAGACTGTACACTGAGAGGATGAAATCAGAAGAGTAGCCCTCTCCACCTGTACGTCCCTGACAGCATCTGCTGTCCCAGAAAAATATCGGTTCCTTGTCATGTTCAATTGTAAGTGACACGATAAAAGGCTCTTCCGGCCACACCATACAGACTCATGGCAAAGGCAGATCTGAATCATAGCAACTTCCCCGCTGGATTCTTGTTTATATGAGAGGGGTAAACGGCGGAGCAACCACGAAAAGGGTTCTTAGCCACCAGAATCACTGTCTCGCCGTTTTCCCCTGCTCAGCAAAAGAGCAGCTCTTCCTTGAATTCAACCCCATCCCTGAGGATATAATAGCAGGCCCTGGCCAGCTTACTTGCTATGGTCTTGACCGCTACCATCTTGTGAGTCTTCGAAGCCTTCCTCTTGTAGTAGCCGGAGATCTTGGGGGATTGCCTCATTGAGAGATACGCCGCCTCGATAAATGCCCAGGCCAGATACCGGTTCCCATTCTTTACATTGCCTTTGCCCTTGCTCTTCCCATTGGATAACCTGCCGGTAGGGACACACCGGCAATACGAAGAGAAGTTACCCACTGATGAAAATCGTGAGATGTCCCCCACCTCCAGCATGATCGTCATGGCTAGGATATCACCGATCCCGGGAACCATGTGCAGCTTCTCAAAAGCATCTCTTATCTTCACTTCTCTCTTGACCGTCTTCTCGATATTCCTGATGTTCTTCCCGAGAAAGGTTATGGTCTCAAGGCTCGTTGTCCCAAGGAGCACGAGGTGTTCTTCCTTCAGTATCTGCTGAATGTCTTCTGCCTTGACCTTCCTCAAGGCATTCGCACTCATGTGCACGCCAGTGTTTCGCTCGATCATCGACTGAAGCGAGATGATATGGGCTGTCCTTTGCTTTACCAGGAAGGATCTCTTCCTCAGCAGGTCCCGAACCGGTCGCTCTTCCTTGGGATAAATATATCCTTCGGGGAGGATCCCAAGAGACAGCATCTGCGCCAGCCAGAACGCATCGTGCCTGTCATCAGCGTACTTGAGTCCTTTGTACTGTTGTATTGCTGCAGGATTGGCCAGATGCACACAGTCATATCCAGCCTCATTCAACCCATCTACTAACCAATACCAATTAAAAGTGCTCTCGACAGCTATCCCCCTGATCTCCTCACGGTAAGGGGCCAGGGTCCAGACAACCTCGTCCAGGTTATTCCTTACCCGCTTCTCGAAAACTCGCTTCATTGTCCCTTTCTCGATCAGTCCGATGTAAGTGTTCCCTGAATGTAGATCCAACCCGGCATGCAGCTCTCTCATGACACACCTCCTATTGACTTAGTACTTGTATTATAGCCGTGCGATGTTGGCGGAGGTGCCTTTTAGATGATTATCACGATATCAACGGTTTCTATCGATACGAGATGTTATACATATCGTTAATGAACTTTAATACGCTATGTCTGAAGTATAGATTAGATGGAGTGATTGGTGATATCTCATGGGCAGTCAGAGCATGCGATCTCTGGCATCGGAATCGATTGGGTTCGTTTTAACTCATCTTCAAGTGGAAGATACATACGCAAGGTGAGAGAAAAGGGTCCTGAAGAAGGACATGGTAACCAGTTATTATCATTAGTTGGCTTGTGAGGCGAAATTTTAATAATGAAAGATCCATCATTGCTCTTTGTTATAAGGGACCGATCACCTATACTGTAACGCTTTTCAATATTGGGCACTAAAAAGCTGTTTTTATCATACACAGTAAGACTCCAGAAACCGTCAATTCGTACTAGCGGTCGTCCATTAAAACGTATATCATATGAATGGCTTCCATCTAGCAGGCGCCCCATAGTATCAGTATATGCATTCCAGTATATTGCTTCCTCCGCCTGGTTCGCCGCTATCCCGATGCGTGCTATGTAAGCACGAATGAGAGGTGGAGTGTAGCTCTGAGCAAGATCAAATCGGGTCATCCATGATCCATTCTTTACGGTTCCATTTCCTTTTTTGAGCAGCATACCTAGGTGATAATCAGAGCGCCAGGTTCCCACGTTCCGCATGAAAGCCCAAACCAGGCTCGCGCCACCTTTCTGCCGGCCACCATCTGGGCAGTAAACAGGTTTCCCCCAGACTCTGTCCCGGACCCGATAAAGTAGCCCGGTTTCGATGACGTCTTTAACTTTTCGACAGCTCATCAGTGGTTCACTCTCGTTCGCCTTCCTGGTCCTCACCTGCCGAGGTCTTGCCTCGACTTTTCCTGAACCGCTCACCACCTGGGATCTTATCCCCACGCAGCGTCAGGCGGTTTGGGATCTGATCCTGTAACCCGATCCCGAGGGGCCTCCCCTCATCTCCCATGCAGCATGGCTGCTCCAATGTAGCCTTTGAAGACTACCTCTTCGCGCCTTCGTGGCGCACTTTATCGAAATAATCCAGCGATGGTGCCATGAGAGTCCATCCGGCAATAAAGGATACAACTATAACAGATGTAAAGATAATTGCTTTTTTCATGATCCCTCCAGACTTCTCTCCACTTATTGATATAAATTACGTTGATATTCTTTCAAAAGAATAATTTTCATCCGGTCCTGAAGCTTGTGGACTCTGGGAAGGTCATCATTCCCATCCACCAGTAACCTTGCCATCGCCCAAACCTTCTTGCCAGGAGATTTTAATACTGGTAATCCTCTCGCATCTCCGGCAAAATCCTTCCCGGCTAATATTACCGTTACCGCTTTGTTGAGGCCATATTCTCGTGACCCAATATAGGCGAAAACATCTGTATTGTCCTTCATGAATTCTACACTCCAATATCGATCAGAAGGCGGCATGCTTATGATAAAAGGGCCTGAATCAATATCCACAGATGCAGCTGAGTAAAGAGTATCATTGTTTGGTCTTACGATCAGTCTTGATGTATCATTTGCCAAATTTCTCTCATGAAGCCATCTGTTCATTCCGACTTCATGGGCAACCATTTCCCAAGTTCGGTTAAATTCCCTGCTCGGATATGAATATATGGAAGCAACAAATCCTGCAGCATAGCTTAATATAACGATCAAACCCCAGAAAATAACTTTTTTCGTCATGGCCATATCCTCTTATTATGAAGCCTTTTGATGAACCCTATAGTTATTTCATCACATCCCTCAATGTGAAAAATCAAAGATTCAAAGCAAGATTGGACATAAACAATATAATTACATATTTTTATAAGGTAAACTAGTTAATATTTACATGTGAGGACAACGAAAGACAGACTGCATAGAATATATCAGCTGGATATCTCAATAGGAGACACTTTGGTCCAATATCGTCGCTTTGCCCATAGTGTATAGTTCTGCGCTAAATGGGCGGTTTTCGGTTTTACAATGTCCCCAACCTGATGATCTTGGTTCGAAACCTATGCGGTAAGGCTATCCCCATCTGAGCGTGATCCCTTTTCATTATATATGGACTCAGTCTATATCAAAGATTCCTCCATCTCTTCTTGAGCATAGCTTTGGATCTCATTCTTTGGTATGATTCATTGCGGTATTTGAATTACACCCTGATATATACAAAAAATACTAACGAAAACAGCCTTATGAGGAGGAAGTTATATGAGCGAGATACTTGATGTTTTAGCACGGGAGATACTTGATTCCAGGGGAAATCCGACCGTTGAGGTAGACGTCTATCTGTCTACCGGCGACATGGGCAGGGCGGCAGTTCCCTCCGGTGCATCCACAGGGGCGAGTGAAGCGGTTGAACTGCGTGACGGAGACCCCAAAAGGTACAAAGGCAAAGGCACCACCAAGGCTGTAGAGAATGTAAATAAGAAGATCGCGCCTGCATTGGTAGGTTTGGATGTCCTGGACCAGGTGGGTATAGATAGCCTCCTGATCGAGTTGGATGAGACCGAGAACAAATCAAAGCTCGGGGCGAACGCAACCACCGGGGTGTCTGTGGCTGTAGCACGGGCGGCTGCAAACTTCTTCGGCCTGCCCCTCTACCGCTACCTCGGCGGTGCATTCGCCCGGGAAATTCCGGTGCCCCAGATGAACATCGTTAACGGCGGCAAGCATGCGGACAACAATGTGGACCTGCAGGAATTCATGGTAACGCCCATCGGCGCTCCGAACTTCCGCGAGGCCCTGCGCTATGCGGCAGAGACCTTCCACGCCTTACGTGAGATCCTTATCAAAAAAGATTACGCCACAGGTGTTGGTGACGAGGGCGGGTTTGCACCCAACCTCAAGAGTAATGCCGAGCCCTTTGAGCTCATCGTGCAGGCCATTGAGAAGGCCGGCTATAAACCCGGAGAGGATGTAGCCATCGCCCTCGATGCCGCTGCCAGCTCCTTTTATAAGGACGGTAAGTATATCCTTGCCTCCGAGAAGGACCCGGAAAGGACGGCTGAAGAGATGATCGATTTCTATGAGGAACTCATCAAGAAATACCCCATCGTCTCCCTGGAAGACGGTCTCGACGAGGCCGACTGGGACGGCTGGAAAAAGCTCATGAAGCGCCTGGGCAACAAGGTACAGATCGTGGGCGACGATATCTTCGTGACCAACCCCAAATTCCTTGCACGAGGCATAAAGGAAAAGGCCGCCAACTCCGTCCTTATCAAGGTCAACCAGATCGGCACCTTGACCGAGACCATGCAGACCGTCGAGATGGCCCGCAGGGCCGGGTTCACCACGGTCTTCTCCCACCGCTCCGGCGAGACCGAAGACTCCTGGCTGGCGGACATTGCAGTCGGTTACAGCGGGGGCCAGCTCAAGACCGGCTCCACATCCCGTGGAGAGAGACTGGCCAAGTACAACCAGCTTATGCGCATCGAGGAAGAGCTTGGGGCCTCGTCCGTGTTCCGCGGCAAGGATGCGCTGTACAGCATCAAGAAGATTTAATGGAGAGGAGGCACAATGAGGGAAGTCGTCATCACGTCTGCGGTCAGGACACCCAACGGGAGCTTCGGAGGCTCATTGTCTCAGATGAGCCCGATAAAGTATGGGGCCATAGCCATTGAAGAGACCATCAAACGCTCGGCAATAGAAAAAGAACAGGTGAATGAGGTCATCATGGGCATGGTACTGCCCTGCGGCCACGGCCAGAACCCCGGGAAACTCGCTGCAGTCCAGGCAGGCCTGCCCTGGGACGTGGGATGCATCACCGTCAACAAGGTGTGCGGGTCCGCCCTGAAGGCCATGATGCTCGCCGCCCAGGCCATCCGGACCGGTGATGCCGATGTCGTTGTGGCAGGCGGCATGGAAAATATGAGCATGGCACCCTACTACCTGGACAAGGCCCGCTTCGGTTACCGCATGGGCACTGGTGCAATCCAGGACCATATGGTGCACGACGGACTGTGGGATGTGGTGAACGACTTTCACATGGGGATCTCCAACGAGCTCTGCTCGGAAAAGTACCACATATCCCGCGAGGACCAGGACCGTTATGCCGAGCGTTCATTCAGCCTGGCCATGAAGTCCATCAGGGAAGGGAAATTTGTTGATGAGATCGTGCCGGTAGCCGTTCCCCAGCGCAAGGGCGATCCGAAGATCTTCAGCGTTGACGAGTGCCCGCGCGATACCACCTATGAGCAGCTCAGCACAATGGCTCCGGCCTTCAAGAAGGGGGGCGTCACCACTGCGGGCAATGCATCCACCATATCGGACGGTGCTTCGGCAGTAGTGCTCATGGCAAAAGATAAAGCAAAAGAACTCGGTTGTGAGATCCTGGTTACTCTCGGCGCACAGGCCAGCGCAGGGCTCGACATGAAATACGTGCTCGTCGCCCCCATCCTTGCCATTCCCAAGGTATTGAAAAAAGAAGGGCTTGAACTCAAGGACGTTGACATCTTCGAGATCAACGAGGCCTTTGCCGGCTCGACGTTAGCGGTCATCCGGGAGCTCGGCCTCGATATGGACAAGGTGAACGTAAACGGCGGCAGCATCGCGCTCGGCCACCCCATCGGCTCCAGCGGCACCCGCGTGTTCACCACCTTGATCAATGAGATGAGACGCAAAGACAAGACAATCGGCCTGGCAACCCTCTGCCTGGGCGGCGGCGAGGCAGTGGCCCTCATCGTGAAGCGTGCATAAGAGAAAAGACTAGGGAGCTTGAAAATGGAGATCAAGACCTTTGGAGTTATCGGTTCAGGCCAGATGGGTGGCGGCATTGCCCAGGTAGCGGCAGCAAGCGGGCTGAGCGTCATCATGAACGATATCAGTGAGCAGTTCGTGGCAGGAGGTATCAAGACCATCACCAAAAACCTGAACCGCCAGGTGGAAAAAGGGGCCCTGAAGGAAGCGGATTCCAAGCTCATCCTGGGCAGGATCAAGCCGAGCACCAGCCTCAAGGACATGGCAGGCGCCGATTTCATTGTGGAGGCTGCATCCGAGAGAGAAGATATCAAGTTTGCCATCTTCAGTGAGCTCGATGCCGTGTGCCCGCCCCATGCCATCTTGTCCAGCAACACCTCATCCATCCCCATCGGCAGGGTTGCATCCAAGACCAAGAGGCCGGAAAAGGTCATCGGCATGCACTTCATGAACCCGGTACCCGTGATGAAACTCTGCGAGATCATCCGAGGCATAGCCACCTCCGAGGAGACCTTCAAGGTGACACAAGACCTGGCCCTGAAGTTCGGCAAGACCCCGGCTGAGGCCAATGACTATCCGGGCTTTATCAGTAACCGCATCCTCATGCCCATGATCAACGAGGCCGTGTACTGCCTCTACCACTCTGTGGGCACCAAGGAGGCCATCGACACGGTCATGAAGCTGGGCATGAACCATCCCATGGGCCCCCTGGCCCTGGCTGACCTCGTCGGCCTGGACACCTGTCTTGCCATTATGGAGACCCTGTATAACGGCTTTTCCGATTCAAAGTACCGCCCCTGCCCTTTGCTGAAAAAATACGTCGAGGCGGGCTGGCTGGGAAGGAAGACTGGGAAAGGATTCTACGAGTATAAATAGCATACATAGCTGTAGGAGCGCCTTCAGGCGCAAGGGGCAATTCGTGAAGATACGTTAATATCGCGGCTAAAGCCGCTCCTACGGTGCCATCTTTAGGGCCGGTAAACCTCTATAAACTCCACATACGATGTTGCCTTTTCACCCGTGTTGTCCGAGTCGTTCATGATGCCTATGGTGGCGTGCCGGGGCGGCTTTTTCCCGAAGGTCTCTTCATAATCCCTGACGATGTTCACCTCTTCGTCAACCCATTGCCCCACCCGGCTACCGCCCTTCTCAAGAAAGATCATCTTGTTCCGGTCGGTATACGGGCTGGCAATGGACCTTTCGGAGAGCACCTTAGACGACCATACATAGTTGAGCGAGCCTGACGGGGGATACTCTCCATAGATGAGCCTGGCAGCACCGAATATGGCTCGGTCGATCGGCCCTGCCTTCTGCGGGTCATACTCGAAGGCGATATAGATCCTTATCGGGTAGTCATCACCCGATTTCACTGTGGGGTCGGCATTTCTGTAGACGTTCGATATCTTCCAGCGCCACCTGATATTCGGGTACTCATAGACATCAAAAGACTTCTTATAGACCAACAGTGAGGCAGACGCATCACTCCTGGCCACGAGATAAGATTCGGAGCCGGTCTTTTCCATCCCATAAAAGGTATGTCTGGATATCTTGGGAAAGAACACTTCTTTCCAGGCAGACAGGTCTGTGAACCTTTCACGGAAGAGCACCTGATCGGCCCGGGAAACGGCAGGGTATGAAATCGTACCCATGATAAAGACAATTATGACAAGCCTTTTCATACAGTTCTTACCGTAAATACTCTTGATCATCTAAAGACTTCTCCCTCTGCTCGGAATGACGAGTGCCTCCGTCCTTGAAGGTCTTCATCAGGTACCTGATCCAAATGCCAATGGACTTCTCCCTACTCCGGTACAGGACAGCAAGCTCTTCAGGCGGCATGCCCATGAAGAATCCTGCCATGGCGAGCTGGTTGACCACCCAGGTCCTGAAAAGGCCAATGGCCTGATAACGCCTTGAAGAGGTGGTGACCCTTGAGGGAAGTATCGCAATCCGGCCCATTTTTTTCATGGTTCGGATAAAGGCAACGTCTTCCATGATAGGGATTCCCGGAAAACCTCCTGCTTTATGAAAGTCCGCCCTCCTCACAAACAAGGCCTGGTCGCCGTAGGGCAGCCTGAAAAGCCCTGATCTTAGATTCGCGCCAAGGGCAATGAGCCTCATGGCAAGTGTATCAGTATCAAAGCTCAGCCCGTATGCCCCTGCCGCTATGCACGGGTCGGCAAGTGCACGCCTGATGTCTTTATCGTAGTTATCCGGGAAAATGGTATCGGAATGAAGGAACAAGAGGATATCACCGGATGCTGCAAGCGCCCCTTCATTCATCTGTAAGGCCCTCCCCTTCCGGCTCATGACGATCCTGGCTCCCATACATGCCGAGATCTCCCTGGTGCGGTCATCGCTCCCCCCGTCAGCAAGGATCACCTCTACATTCTTTCCGGACAGCGCCTTCTTGATGGTATTCCCGATTAATGCCTCTTCGTTGATTGCAGGTATGACGATTGAAATCATGGGTACCGACCCTGCACGTTTCATCTCTTCCCAGATGTGCAGATCGTCGGGCCGGTCCACGTCTGCGAGCGTTTCAAGCAGGGCCGTTTTCAAGCCGAGCCGCCCTATTGCACCAAGGGTGTGTTCCAGGACCTTGTCCGTACCCCAGGGTATGGATGAAAAGATCTCAGGCAGATCCCGCTTCAGCCCGATGAGGTAATAACCACCGTCAAGGGCGGGACCCACTACGCAATCATGCCCCTTAAGGGCCGCAAAGGCCTGGCTGAGGATGGTCCCGGTGATGCCGGGGCAGTCCGTACCTATGAGAACCACTGAT
This sequence comes from uncultured delta proteobacterium, assembly GCA_963798485.1. GTDB lineage: Bacteria > Desulfobacterota > Desulfomonilia > UBA1062 > UBA1062 > MWEI01. Next base: position 388,956 of record CAWCTR010000014.1, read on the forward strand.
TGGGCGCCATCCTGAAGCGCCTTGCGCAAGGAGGACCGCATTCGTTCTCCAAGGTCAGCGCCGACCTGACGGATATATACATACTCTTTCCCGAAGAGGGTTTGCATTTTTTGTTTTCCATTGCCTGCATAATGCACCTCAAGGGTGATTCCCTCGGTTGTTGTGAGTCTGTGTGCGGCCCCCAATGCATGCATGATCATTTCGCGCTGGAGATTTGCAGCCCCACGTTCGCCGATCACAGGGACCAAACGCTTCTTGACGTTGCCTGGTTCAGGACAGCGGGTGAACAGGATGATCGTCTCTTGTCCTGCCATTCTTTATTGACCCGATGCCCCCACAAAGGCCTTCCTGATCTCCTCCATGCGTTTCCGGTTAACGCCAAGATCGGAATAGCCGAGCCGGGAGGCTGACCGGAAGTGGATGAGTTTGTTTGCATCGTCAAAAGAGAACTCCACATCGTCTACGAACCTGAAGATCAGGGAGGTAAACTCTGCATGGATGTAATCACCCTCATTGGTAATGATCTCTGATCTCTTCATGGATGATATCACCTGTACAAGCCGCTTTTTTGCCTGCCCCTTTGTCCCGGTGTAACGGATCGGATCGATGCGGTGCTCCTCATCGGTATCCTGGGTTGAAACACAATTAGGGCTTTTAGGGCATGGGGAAAGCCTCCCCTCCTTGATCCCGAGTGTAGCAGGCCTGGTACCGGAGCAGCATGACATGAACAGGCACAGCACTAGTGCACTACCGAGTTTCAACATAAATCCCCCCTTCTTAGGCTTTCGTTCTCTCCCATATATGTCATATAATAATTATTGTAATAGAGGGCGCAAGAATATATTGATACATGTCATCGAAAGAAACCCGGCACCTCAAGGGTGCCTCAGGTGAAGACACGGATGTTATAGAGAACAGGTAACAAGAGGAGGCTTGATACATGTCGATAAACTCGGAGCTTGACGAGCGCTGCATCAATACCATCCGTTTTCTTGCAGCAGACGCCATCCAGAAGGCCAACTCCGGTCACCCCGGATTGCCCATGGGCGCAGCGCCCATGGCTTATAAGCTGTGGACCGGACATATGAAACACAACCCTTCCAATCCCAAGTGGGTTGACAGGGACCGGTTCGTCCTCTCGGCAGGCCATGGGTCAACTTTGCTGTACGCACTGCTGCACCTTACAGGCTATGACCTGCCGCTCTCTGAACTCCAGAAGTTCCGCCAATGGGGCAGCAAGACGCCGGGGCACCCTGAAAGCCTCATTACACAAGGTGTTGAGATAACCACCGGCCCCCTGGGCCAGGGGATATCGAGCGCTGTCGGTATGGCAATGGCCGAGGCGCACCTGGCTTCACTCTATAACAAACCCGGCCATGCCATAATTGACCATTATACCTATGTGCTTGCAGGAGACGGCGACCTCATGGAGGGCATAACCTATGAGGCATGCTCGCTGGCAGGTCACCTGGGGCTCGGCAAGCTCATCGTTTTATACGACAGCAACCGGATCTCTCTTGCCGGATCTACCGAGTTGTGTTTTACCGAAGACACGGAGAAACGCTTCGAGGCCGGCGGGTGGCACACCCAGCATGTCTACGACGGCAATGATCTCGCCGCGATCGACCTTGCACTACTGGCGGCAAAAGAGGAAAAGAACCAGCCTTCAATTATCATCGTGGACACGCTCATCGGCTTCGGTTCCCCGAACAAGCAGGGGTCTTACAAGGTGCACGGCTCTCCGCTTGGGGATGATGAACTCCGCCTGGCAAAAAAGGCCCTGGGCTGGAATGAATCCAGGCAGTTCTTTGTCCCGGATGATGTTCATGATCACTTCCTCAAGGCCAAAGAGCACGGCAAGGCTTATGAATCAGACTGGCAGCAGGCATTTTTCCGATACAGCAGGTCTTTCCCTGATCAGGCGGAAGAATTCAGAGGTAGGATGAGCGGAGAACTACCCAAGGCATGGGATACGGGGTTATCGGAGCTCTTCGGTGACAAGAAGGCCATGTCCACGAGAAAGGCAGGAGAGACAGTGCTCCAACAGCTCGCCCGGAATATTCCCGCACTGGCCGGCGGCTCTGCCGACCTGAATCCATCCACGCTCACCTGGATAAAGGAATGCGGGGACTTTCAAAACCCCGGGCTCTGCAAGGACACCGTCCAGGGGTCTGTGGGCAAGTGCTGGGGTTATGATGGCAGGAACATCCACTTCGGGGTTCGCGAGCATGCGATGGCAGCTGTCACCACCGGCATGGCGCTGCACGGCGGCTTGATCCCCTATGCATCCACGTTCCTCATGTTCAGTGACTACATGCGGCCTGCAATCCGCATTGCATGCCTGTCAGGGGTCCGGTGTCTCTATATCTTCACCCACGATAGCATCGGCGTCGGCGAGGATGGCCCCACCCACCAGCCCATAGAGCAGATCATGGGCCTCAGGGGAGTTCCGAACCTTACGGTGATCCGCCCGTCGGACGCCCAGGAGACCGTCCATGCATTCAAGACAGCCATCAACAGGATTGAAGGCCCAACAGCCTTGATCCTCACCCGGCAGGACGTGCCTGCCATTGACAGAAAAAAGTGTGCACAGGCAAAGGGGCTGGAACAAGGCGGGTACATCTTATGGGAATCCGCCAAGACGGTGCCTGATGTTATCCTCATTTCAACCGGCTCTGAGCTGAGCCTCGTCCTGGAAGCCGCATATGTCCTGTCAAATGATAAAATAAAGGTGCGTGTTGTTTCAATGCCCAGTTGGGAGATCTTTGAGGCGCAATGTCTGGAGTACCGCTTGAGTGTTCTCCCCCCTGAGGTCAAGGCCAGGGTGGCGGTGGAGGCAGGCTTGCGGCTTGGGTGGGAACACTATGTGGGACTCGAAGGAGTCATAATCGGTATGGACGGCTTCGGTGCAAGCGCCCCAGCCGGGGTCCTCTTTGAAAAGTTCGGCATCACCGCCCAAGCTGTCGCCCAAGCTGCACGCGCCCTGGTGAAGAAGAGAAAGAAATAAAGGAGTCTGTTCATGGGAAAACTGCATGATCTTGCCGGTCACGGCCAGGCCATCTGGTTCGACTATATCCAGCGCTCGCTGATCAGCTCGGGCGAGATGCAGAATCTCATCGACCAGGGTGTCCGGGGTGTAACCAGCAACCCTACTATCTTTGAGAAGGCCATCGCCGGGAGCAAAGATTACGATGATGCCTTAAGGAGGCTCGCAAAGAACGGGAGATCAACTCAAGAGATCTATGAGGAGCTCGTGCTTCGGGATATCCTGTTGACAGCAGATCTGTTTCTTCCCGTTTATGTAAGCACCCGCGGGCTCGATGGGTTCGTGAGCCTGGAAGTAAGCCCGAAACTGGCCTATGACACCGACAAGACGGTTCAGGAGGCGAAAAGGCTCTTCAATACCCTTGGTAAGCCCAATGTCATGATCAAGGTCCCTGCAACGGATGCCGGAATCCCGGCTGCCCAGGCGCTCATTGCCGGTGGGGTGAACGTGAATGTGACCCTGCTCTTCTCCATATCTCAATATGTCAAGGCAGCCGAAGCCTACCTCTCAGGGTTGGAAAAACACCTCTCAGCAGGCGGCGACATCTCTAAGATTGCATCCGTGGCCTCTTTCTTTGTAAGCCGTGTAGACACATCGGTTGATGCAGAGCTTGAAAAGCTCGGGAATAAAGATCTGATGGGAAAGGCTGCTATTGCAAACGCCAAGATTGCCTACGAACGTTTCAAGGGGATCTTTTCAGGAAAGCGATGGGAAAGGCTCGCCGGCAACGGTGCTCATGTGCAGCGGGTCTTGTGGGCAAGTACCGGGACCAAGAACCCTGGGTATTCCGACACCCTGTATGTAGACAAGCTCATCGGCCCACACACGGTGAACACCCTGCCCCCTGCAACGTTAGGGATGTTCCTTGATCATGGGCGGGTATCCCCCACCCTTGAAACCGGTCTTGAGCATGCGAAAGACCAGATCGATCAGCTCGCGAAACTTGGGTTGAACCTGGATGCCATAACAAAGAAACTCGAAGAAGATGGGGTGCGATCCTTTGCCTCGTCTTTTGAAGCGCTCATGAACAGTATCGATACGAAGCGTAAAGAGGTGTAGTAATTATGGTAAAGATTGAAATGAGCCTCGGCCCTTACCGGGTTGCCGTGGAAGATGCCTTTAAGAAAATAGACAACAACAAGATAATCAAGCGGATCTGGGACATGGACCATACGGTCTGGAAGATGGAGCCAAAAGAGATCACCAACAGACTCGGCTGGCTCAGAAGTCCCATGAACATGAGGCAAAGGGTCATGGAGCTGAAGACGTTTACCGATGAAGTGCGCTCTGAGCGTTATACCCATGCACTTCTGTTGGGCATGGGCGGGTCATCTCTGGCCCCTGATATGCTGAGAAAGACCTTTGGCGTTCAAGACGGTTTCCTTGACCTCGCGGTGCTCGACAGCACCGATCCTGCCGCTGTTGCGGCTCATGCAGGAGCTGTTAATCCTGAAAAGCGCCTTTTCATCGTGTCTTCCAAATCAGGTACCACTGCCGAGGTGCTGTCCTTTTTTAAATATTTCTATAACCAGACCATACGTTCCGTAGGCAAAGACAAGGCAGGGGAGCATTTCATTGCCATCACGGACCCGGGGAGTCCTTTTAATGAGGTTGCCTCAAAGTTGAGGTTCCGCAAGGTCTTTGCCGGGGATACTACTATCGGCGGCCGTTTTTCTGCTTTATCCGTTTTCGGCCTTGTCCCGGGATCTCTCCTCGGTATGGATACGACACTGCTGCTGGAGCGTGCAATAGCCTCTGCTGAGGCCTGCGGACAAAACGATTGCTCGTGGTCAGGCCTCAATGACGGCTGTAAGCTGGGGGCGGCCCTGGGTGCCCTGGCCTGTGCAGGAAGAGACAAGCTGACCTTCTTCATTGCAGAAAAGGTTGCAAGTTTCGGCGACTGGGCGGAGCAGCTCATTGCAGAGAGTACCGGTAAGGAAGGGAAAGGCATACTCCCGGTGATCGGCGAGCCCCCTGAGCGCCCCGAGTTGTACAGTAATGACAGGGTCTTCATCTCCATGAAGCTCCCCGGTGATGATACCATTGAGCCTGAATTGGGCAGGCTCTCAGATGAAGGTCACCCCGTGATACGGGTCTTCCTGGATGACATTTATGACCTGGGCGGCCAATTCTTTCTCTGGGAGTTTGCCGTGGCCGTTATAGGCCATGTCCTTGGGATCAATCCCTATGACCAGCCTGATGTCGAATCAGCCAAGGTGCTCTCACGCAAGGCCATGGACGAATACCGGCGCAACGGCCGCCTGAGCACCCAGGTCCCATCCCTTATCAACAAGGAAATCTCTGTGTTTTCCGACTTACCTTCTTCGGACCTGCGCCGGGTGATGCAGGATTTTCTTCTCCCTGTACAAGAAGGCTCCTATATCTCTATCCAGGCTTACCTAAACCCCGCCCGTGAGACTGAAAGGGCCTTACAGGCTTTCAGGCAGGGCCTCCTCGATAAATACCGTATCCCGACCACGCTGGGCTTCGGCCCTCGTTTTCTCCATTCCACCGGCCAGCTCCACAAAGGCGATGCCGGGAAAGGTCTCTTTATCCAGATAACCTGTGATGATGCGTTTGACCTGCCCATCCCCGACGAGGCAGGCTCAGAGCGTTCGTCCATGACCTTCGGCATCTTGAAGGCGGCCCAGGCCATGGGCGACGGGGAAGCCATCAAGGCTGCCGGCAGGCAACTCATCAGGTTTCATATCTCAGGGCCTGATATTACTGCGGCTATTAACCGGATAGCACAAGAGGTTCATAGCGCATCATAGCTGCAACCGAAATGGAGAATGTGATTACACAAAGGAGATCGCATGGCTCGCTATGATTATGATCTCGGGATCATCGGCGGTGGTGCTGCAGGACTGACTGCAGCTGCAGGTGCTGCACAGTTCGGGGCAAAGACCATCCTCATGGAAAAGTCCGGTCGCCTCGGAGGGGACTGCCTGCACTTCGGCTGTGTGCCCTCCAAGACACTCATCCATACGGCATCCGTTTGGGCGCTGGCCCGCAGGTCTAAAGAGTTCGGCCTGCCCGGTTTGGCGTTGCCGACCGTAGACCTCGGCGCAGTCATGGACAGGGTAGCCGGGGTGATAGAGACTATTCAGCACCACGACTCGACTGAACGTTTCTGCTCGCTGGGTGCACTTGTCCGATTCGGTGAGGCGGTATTTGTGGATGATCATGTCGTGAACCTGGACGGTAAGGGCATCTCCGCCAAGAGCTGGATCATCGCAACAGGGTCTTCCCCTGCCCTGCCGTCGATTGATGGCCTGAACGATGTCCCTTACTGGACGAACGAGACCGTGTTTTCTCAGCGAACGCTCCCAGGGCGTCTTATCGTGCTCGGCGGCGGACCCATCGGATGCGAGATGGCCCAGTCATTCGCACGTCTCGGATCAAAGGTCACCATCATAGAGTTCCTGGATCAGATCCTTGGCGTTGAAGACGCCGATATGGCTCAAATCCTTAAAAATCAGCTCATGTCAGAAGGTGTGCTCATCCATACCGGCACCAAGGCCATACGGGTGGAAAAAAGAAACAAGGGCATCCTTCTCACCACCGGTCCTGCCCGGGGAGAGGGGCCTGAGCGAGTCATCGAGGCTGACGCCCTGCTTGTTGCAGCAGGAAGGAAACCGAATGTGGATGGCCTCTCCCTGGAGGCGGCTGGGATTCATTACACGCCTAAAGGCATCCCGACAAATGACCGCCTGAAGACGAACATCCACCATATCTATGCCTGCGGGGATATAAACGGGGTAATGCCCTTCACCCATGTGGCAGGCTATGAAGGAGGTATTGCCCTTTCAAACGCAGTCCTGCGCCTCCCGCGCAGGGCCGATTACACTCGCGTCGGATGGTGTACCTATACCTCCCCGGAGATAGCGAGCATCGGACTCAATGAGAAACGCGCTCAAGAGGAAGGCACCAGGTATAGCGTAATCGAAGAGCTTTTCAGCCAGAATGATCGGGCCCTCGCCGAGGGAGAGCCTAAGGGCAAGATCAAGCTGTTGCTGGACGGTGGTGGCAAGCTGCTGGGCGCTCAGGTCATCGGGGTTCATGCCGGAGAGCTCATACATGAATGGATCCTTGCCAGGAACGGCAAGGTAGGCCTATCAACCATGGCAGGAACTATTCACCTCTACCCGACATTATCCGAGATCTCCAAACGTGCTGCAGGAAATTACTTCGCCTCGAGGCTTTTCTCGGATAAGACCCGGTCTGTTCTCAGACTGCTCTTCAATCTTAAGGGGCGGGCGTGTACTGTGGATAATGATATGCCTGGAAAATAGACACCACTAAAACGACTTTATCTCCCAGATACCCTCATCGTTCTTTATAAAGATAAGATCACTCGAATAAGAATAGATCTTGTCTATCGGTATCTTGATCTTATATTCTGCACAATTTGCCCCTTTGACCCCGATGAACTTGATGTCTTCCATGTATTTAAGGACAGGGACGCGCTGTTCCGATGTAGCGGCAGACAGGAGCATCTTGTGTATCACCCTCATATCCTTGTCGAAATAAGTAGAAGCTTTATCGATATCATCATTGGAAAGGGCCTTGACCATTCCCTGCCAGCGAGTCCTCAGCATGGTATCGAGCTCTTCCAACTCATTGGTTGTCCACTTCTTGTTTGATTCGCGCAGCTTTATCTTCAGGGAGATAACCTTGTTCACCTGATCCTGAGAAAAGCCGGACAGTTGCATCTCTTCCACAAGCTGTATCTCATCATCAGTCAGCATTGTCTTGCAATGCGAAACGGTTGGGAGAAAAAACAAACCGATTAGCAGCGAACAGAAAATGAACGACCTCATCGTAGTACCTCCATCAAATAACCAAGAGCGTTTCATAGTGTTACAAATATCTCAGCAGAATTAATACATTAAATATACTTTTACACCATATCGGGTGTCTTTCCAAGGGGGCATTTTCAGCAATTTATTCATTTTGGGTATATTACAGCCGATTGACTATAAAGCAAGTATGTGGTTAGATATATATGTAGCTATTTGTTTTGATGGTACATGACCTTTGTGCTCATGTTTTATTTAAATGTATGAGGAGGATCAGAAATGAAGAGCTCTACTTTTGCTATGATATTGTTTTTTATCACTGTTGCATCTCCCGCATGTTTTGCCGGGGATAAGACCTACCGTATCGAGGTACTGCAGGTAACAAATATTGAACCCTACCAGAAATCATATGAGGGTTTCCTCAAGGTACTCGAGAATAATGGCATCGCTCAGGGGAAGAACCTCACCATCAATCGTACCATCATCGACTTCGATATAGAAAAGGCCGGTCTTTGGAAAAAGGTGGGGGTCCTCCTTCGGATAAGAAGCGAGGCATCAAGGATCGTGGGCGCTAAGCCCGATCTTGTCCTTACCATAGGCACACCCGCCACCAAGTATGCGAAAGAGAAAATAATCAGCGCGGGGATACCGCTTGTATTCACGGCAGTAGCAATCCCCGAGGCTGCAGGGTGTGAATCCCTAACCCAGGCCGGCCCTGGTTTTACCGGAGCTACCCTGCACATGAATATGCAAGAGTCGCTGAAAAAGGTGAAGCTCGCCTTCCCCTCAATCAAGATTATGGGGATTGTCCACAGTGATGATGAAAACGCGATTGCCCATGTTGAAGAGGCCCAGAAATATGCCGCTTCATTCGGGCTTACGTTTATCACAAAGGAGGTCGGAAAGAGCGAAAGCATCGTGGAGGCACTTGAGGAGCTTGCAGCCAAAGGGGCGCAGGCCTTCTGCGTACCGCTTGATACCTATTATGGTGTGCGGAATTATGAGGCATGCCGGGCCCTCGAGATGTTTTCCAACAGGACCAAGCTCCCGGTCATCAGCTTTGCCCTCATGAGGGTCCCCGGGGCCATGATGTATGTGGGTTCAGATTTCCAAACCATCGGCGAGCTGTCTGCAGATCAGGCTGTCAAGATCCTCAAGGATGGGGCAAAACCCGAAAGCCTGCCTGTCCTCATGCAACACGAGCCTAAAATCCTTGTGGATAAGAACCGCCTTACGGATTTCAACCTTCAGCTGCCGACAGATATTATGAATGCCGCACAGATCGTTGATTTTACCCGTGAGAAAATATTCCGGGTCGAGGTGCTCCAGGTGACTGATATTGAACCTTTTCAGAAATCATACGAGGGCTTTATTGAAGTACTGAAAAAGAACGGCCTTATAGAAGGTAAGAACCTCCTCATGAACAGGAAGATTATCGATTTTGATATGGAGAGTGCAGGCTTGTGGAACAAGGTAGCAGTTCTCATGAGGATCAGGTATGAAGCCTCTCGAATCGCTGAATTGAGGCCTGATCTCGTCCTTACCATCGGCACCCCTGCCACAAAGTATGCGAAAGGTACGATTATAGATGCCGGGATTCCTGTTGTATTTACGGCAGTCGCCATTCCCGAGGCCGCAGGATGCAGGTCAAAAACCTTTGCAGGGCAAGGGTTCACCGGGTCAACACTCTATATGAATATGCACCATGCCTTGAAGATCGTGAGGCTGGCCTTCCCGAATATAAAACGCGTGGGCATCATCTACAGCGACGACGAGAATGGTATTGCCCACATGGAAGAGGCAACACTATACGGTCCTGAGGATGCGGGGCTGACATTCATTTCCAGAGAAGTGGGCAAGAATGATTCAATCATACCTGCAGCCCAGGATCTCGAAAAGAGTGGTGTGGAGGCATTTGCCGTTCCTTTGGACACCTACTATGCATTACGGAAATATGAGGCGGCAAAGGGATTAATGAATTTTTCGCTAAAAACGAAGATCCCGATTTTCAGCTTCGCCCTGGTAAAAATGCCCGGTGCCATGATGTATGTAGGGTCGGATTTCACTACTATCGGAGAGCTTTCCGGGACTCAGGCAGTCAAGATTATTAAGGACGGGACAAGGCCTGAAAGCCTGCCCATTCTCAGACAGGAAGATCTTAGGATACTTGTCGATACGAATCAACTCAGAGAATTGCACTATAAACTACCCCTGGAAATCCTCGAGATAGCCCATGATGTTGAATGAACTCAATAATGTATTTATCACACAACCCGTTCACAACGGGTGAAGCAAGAAAAGGCCAAGGGGCAGGATATGCCTGCCCCTGTGAACTGCTTAGGATTTGCTGACGTTTGAAGCCTGGGGCCCCTTAGGTCCTGCAACAATGTCGAATGTTACACGCTGACCCTCTTCAAGGGATTTAAACCCTTCCCCATTGATCGATGAATGGTGCACGAAAACATCTTGTCCACCGTCTGCTGTGATGAAACCGAATCCTTTTGAATCGTTAAACCATTTTACTGTTCCCTGTGCCATTGATTACCTCTTAATCCAGATCCCAGTTCGGCAAAACCTTGGGTCTGTGTTTGTGTATTTCTGAAAACAGAATGTATCGTAAAAGAATTTTGCTTAGAGTGTATCCGAAGGTACCATTCGTAAGGCAAGATTCGAGTCAGATATATTCATATTTCAGATATGAAATGTTCATAAACGTGAAGCGGGACACTGTCAAGCACTAAATACCTTCATGAGAATTTTTCATTGATGTGCATGCCGTTTACCCATACCGAGCCACCCTCTATCCAGGCCCTTGAAAAACATTTTATATTCCCTAACAAGTAAGCTACTATTACAATTATTGAGATCGGACTCCAGGGGAGACCATAATGCCGTTATTCCTGCTCGTCATCTTTGGCCTATATAGCGCCGTTCATGTCTATACCTTCTTAAAGATCAAGGCTGCCTTTCCTTTCGGGCTTGTTCCCGGCATCTTCCTGGGCGTCTTCATGGCTGTCATGACATGCGCCCCTATTCTTGTAAGGATACTGGAAAGGCATGGGTATGACCTTACGGCACGCCTTATGTCTTATATCGGGTATAGCTGGATGGGTATCCTCTTTATCTTTTTCTCGCTGTCTCTTCTGTTCGATCTCTATCGACTGTTCATATATACAGCCGGTCTCTTCTTACACAGGGATTTAGCAGCAATCATACCTCCGGCTGCAATCTCCTTTCTCACATTGACGTTTCTTGCCCTATGCATTGCCGTCTACGGCTACCACGATGCCCTGAATATCCGTCCGGAGATGATAATCATCAGGACATCAAAGATCCCTGAAACGATTCACCGGCTGCGGATTGCCCAGATCTCAGATGTCCACCTCGGCATCATTGTCAGACAGGGACGTTTGCAAAGGATACTCAAGGTGCTCCATGAGGCGAACCCTGACATCCTCGTCTCGACGGGTGATCTTGTAGATTCTCAGATCGACAGCCTGTCAGGCCTTGCTGATACCATCAAGGAGATCCGGCCTCGATATGGGAAGTATGCCGTTACCGGCAATCACGAATTCTATGCAGGGCTCCCGCATGCCCTGGAAATAACAACAAAGGCCGGCTTTACTGTCTTAAGAAACGAGGCAGTCAGCGTCTCCGGACTCATCAATATTGCAGGTGTCGATGACCCCACCGGCAAATATCTCGGCCTGTCAAGCGGTATACCGGAAGAGCAACTGCTTTCGCGGCTTCCGAGAGATACATTCACCCTGCTCCTCAAACATCAACCCATAATCCGTGAAGGCTCGCTTGGTCTGTTTGATCTTCAGCTCTCAGGGCATACCCACCAGGGACAGATCTTCCCCTTCAGGTACTTGGTGCAGATCTTCTTCTCCCATATTGCCGGGTGGTACGATCTCCCGAAGGGGTCTCATCTATATGTCAGCCGTGGAACAGGGACCTGGGGACCCCCGATCCGCTTTCTCTCCTCACCTGAGGTCACGGTGATCGATCTCATCCATGAGAGTCAGTATTGAGTGGGGCCTTGTAAGTTTAATGACAAATCCTTATTATGAATTGATATCACATGATGGAGGTATCTAATGGCACGGGACTCAAGAGATACGAAGAAGAAAAAGGTTGTCGAGGTTCTCAACAACGCACGCTCCCTGGAGCTCAAGGCTATCTATCAATACATGAATCAGCACTATAACCTGGACAACATGGATTATGGTGATCTGGCGTTGAAGGTCAAGCTCATTGCCATTGACGAGATGCGCCATGCCGAGATGTTCGCAGAGCGGATCAAGGAGCTCGACGGCGAACCTACTGCAGAACCGGCGGCTAAGATAGAGAAAGGGCAGAAGGTCGAGGTCATCTTCCCCTTTGATGCTGCGCTCGAGGACAATGCCATCGATACCTACAACCAGTTCGTGCTGGTATGCAGGGAGAACGGCGACAGCACAAGCATGAAACTCTTTGAGACCATCATCGATGAAGAGCAGATCCATTTCAATTACTTTGACAATGTCGGAGAACATATAACCAAGCTTGGCCCGGCATACCTTTCACAGATTGCCGGGACACCAGCCGACACCGCAACACCAGCGCAGGGCTTTATCGCGGCAAAAGGCGGCGCTGCATAAAATAACTTTTAGAGATGAAGGGGCGCGTTTGCTGCGCCCTCTTTCATCCATATCTTCCGAGGGAACGCATGGGGCTGTTTAAACTCGATGCTCAGCTTCTTATCACTACTGCAGTTGTGTCTCTTGTGGCCACAGTTGCTATCGCCCTCATGATTAATATGGTCCAGCCCGGATTAAACGTTTTCAAGGGCGGTATCGCCCTGTTCGTTTATATAGGCGTCTTCACAGCCAATCTCATCATTGAGGCTGCCCGTCAACGATCTGATAAAAAACAGGACCTGTAGCAGGAACCTATTTTATATTATTATATCGTTAAATTAACCCATAAACCTCTTAAATTCTGCGATTTAATTCATTGACAAAATGAATGGCAATTCATTATAATGCTCGCGCTCTTAGGTAAGACTCCACTAAAAACCGTGAAGGAGAATTAAAACATGGCATCTAATTTCCTCTATTCAACCCGTGAACAGAAATTCATCCTGAAAGAATGGCTCGACATGTCAAGGGTCTTTGAGACCGGACGCTTCAAAGGCGGTTACAGCGTCGATGACATCGACTCCATCCTTGAAAACGCCATGAAGATCGCCAAAGAGGTCGTGGCCCCTACGAACGAAGACGGCGACACCAAGCATGCCGTATACACAGACGGCAAGGTCACTGTTCCAGAATCCTTTAAAAAGGCTTACTGGGCTGTCCAGGAAAACGGCCTGGGTTCAAGCAATGGCGACCATACCGATCCCAGCTCCATGCCGCTATGCGTGATGGGGGCTACCAATGAATACCTCGCAGCCGCAAATGCCGCATTAGGCCCTTATGCCATGGCTACCACCGGTTCAGCCGGCCTGATCAGGGATTTCGGCAGCGACAAGGTAAAGAATATATTCCTGCCCAAGATGTTCTGCGGCCAGTGGGCTGGTACCATGGACCTTACCGAGCCCAACAGCGGCTCGGATGTCGGCGACATCTCGACCAAGGCCTTCCCCACCGAAGAGCCCGGCATATACAAGATCGTGGGCACCAAGTGCTTCATCACCGGCGGCGAGCAGGATATCACCGAGAACATTATCCACCTGGCACTGGCCCGCATCGAGGGCTGCGTCCCCGGCACCAAGGGTATATCCCTGTTTGTGGTGCCCAAGTACTGGCCGACCGAAAACGGCGAGAAGGGCGATTTCAACGACGTGAACTGCGGCGGCATCGAGAACAAGATGGGCCTCAGGGGCTCGGCCACGGCAATCGTGAACTATGGCGAAGAAGGCAAGTGCCGCGGCTACCTGCTCGGTGACGCCCCGGTTGACGGACGAGGCCAGGGCATGGCCCAGATGTTCCAGATGATGAACGAAGAGCGCACAGTAACCGGCCTGGCCGCAATGTCGGCGGCAACGGTAGCCTACAACAATGCATGCATGTATGCCGGCGGGCGCGTCCAGGGCCGGCAACTCACCAACCCCAAGGCCGGAAGGGTGCCCATCATCAACCATGAAGACCTGCGCCGCATGCTCATGTACCAAAAGTCCATCACCGAGGCATCCCGGGCCATGATCGCGTTTTCCTACTACGTCATGGACATCGCCGAGAACACGGCCGACGAGAACGAGCGCAAATGGGCCAAGGCCTATGTGGAGGTCAATATTCCCATCGTCAAGGCGTGGTGCTCGGACATGGCGTTCCTCTCCATCTCCGAGGCCATGCAGTGCTACGGCGGCTACGGGTTCTCCGAGGAATACCCCATTGCACAGCAACTCAGAGACTGCCGGATTTACCCCATCTGGGAAGGCACCAACTACATCCAGTCTATGGACCTCATCGGCCGCAAGTGGATGATGGCCGGTGGCCAGGTCTTTGCCATGTGGCTCGGCGAGATCGAGAAATTCGTGGGTGCCAACAAGGACAATGCCGCACTCTGTACGCAGATCGGCCTGCTGGAAGAAGCGCTTACCACCTACAAGGACATCCAGATGACCATGGCCGGATACCTGGGACAGGGCAAGTTCGGCATGATCGGCTTCTTTGCAACCCGCATCCTGCATGCCTCCGGTTATCTCTATGGGGCAAAACTCCTGTTGGAGCAGGCAGTAATCGCCCAGAAAAAGATCGATGAACTGGGCGATAAGCATTTCGACTATCCGTTCTATGCAGGGAAAGTTGCTTCAGCGAAGTTCTTCTGCCACAACATCCTGCCCACGGTTGGAACAATCCTTCGGGTCATCAAGGAAGGTGACAATTCCGTCATGGAAGTGCCCGAGGCAACCTTTGCACTCTAGGCATGGCATACACCAATAAAAAGTAAAGAGGGACGGGGCAAACCCCGTCCCCTACTTTTATAAATGGAAACATCCTCTTTCTTTATTATTTATTTCGTATCATATAAGAATATTATGGATTGTTATGCCTTCTCACGTAAGAAAGGCAACTTTTGAGAAAGGAGTGATAAATGAAAGACGGGTATTGGCTGGTTGGGTTTCAATATGAGTTGACCGGGAATCTGTATAGTCTGGGGAGGATACCCAAGTGCAAATCCGCGATGCTCAAACATGTTAAACCGGGTGACAAGGTGCTCGTCGCCGGGGTGGGGCATGGAACGGAGGCTGTGGAGGCAAGCAAGCTGGGTGCTCATGTGACGGCTGTCGACCTGTCGGAGACCATGCTCAATCAATTCCGCAAGCGCATCGCAAAGGAGAATCCCGGTAACGAGATCCGTGTTATCCATGACGACATCTTCAATATCAAGGATATCGGACAGTATGACATGGTTATTGCGAACTTCTTCCTGAATGTCTTTTCCGAAACAAGGGTAGTCGAGGTAGCGAACCATCTTGGAACACTGGTTAAGCCTGGCGGATATTTTGTTGTGGGAGAATTCGTCCTGCCGGAGAAAACCGGATGGAAGGGAATCGTTCAGAGGCTTAACTGGTATTTTGCCATATCGTTCTACAGCGCAACCACCGAGGCAGTCTTCCATCCCGTGTGGAATTACGCTGGCCTTGTGGAAGGCTCAGGCTGCAAAATTCAGGAGATCGAATACTTCACAATATGCAACGTAAACCTGTACTGGTCGATCTTGGGGAAAAAAAGCTGACAAAAGATTGTTACTGCTTTTTAAGGAAACCCGCCCGGGTAGCAGCGTGTGGGTATATTGTCGGCCGCGGCTGCAAAGCACACATTCATGATGGAGGATTCGAGCAGGTTGCTCTAAGTTATACTCACTTTGGTGCCCTCGATTCGAGATCCAGCAGGAACCTTTTCCGCCATAGTCCTCCGCCATATCCTACCAGCTTACCATCCTTGCCGATAACGCGGTGGCATGGGATGATGATTGCAATCCTGTTGTCGCCGTTGGCCTGAGCAACAGCCCGGACAGCCTTGGGCTTGCCCAGCAATTCGGCCTGTTCCTGGTATGAACGGGTTTCACCGTAAGGGATAGTCTGTAGGGCCTTCCATACTTCCTGCTGGAAAGGTGTGCCCTGCATAGTCAGGGGAAGACTGAATTCCCTTCTCTTCCCGGCAAAGTACTCTTGAACCTGTTGATGAAGCGCTTCAAGCTGTCTGTTGGAGCCGGGGACCAATTCCGCACGCAGCATTCTTTTCAACCTCGATAACTGCTTCTCCAGCATCTTAGAGTCAATGAATTCCAGCAGACAGACCCCGGCATCTGTGGCCCCTGCCAGCATGGGGCCCAATGGGGTAAGGATTCTTGTTATTGTAATGAGTTGATTATGCTTACTTGAATTAGGTGAAAACCCTGTGGTCTTTTTGAACGACTCGGTAAACCCACCCAGCGATTCAAAGCCGGATTCGAATGCCGCATCGATGACCTTCCCGCCATACTGAATCCTCCCGAACGCCTGGCCTATCCGTAATGTGCGCACATATGCCTGGAAGGTCATCCTGTGATGCTTCTGAAACCACCGCCGGGCACGGTTCGGATCGACGCCGCGTTGTTTTAGATCATGATCTCTTAATCTGATCCCCGGGGTAGAATCGATCTCATCGAGAAGAGGCCTCAACCAGTCAGGAACCTCCCCTTTATAACCCAACGGGTTACATATCTTACAGGGCCGGTACCCGTTCATGAGGGCCTCTCGGGCCGACGGAAAGAATTCCACATTCTCCTGTCTCGGCTTCCGTGCAGTACAGGTTGCACGGCAGAATATGCCGGTAGTCTTCACCCCGGCCACAAAGATGCCTTCAAAGGTGCTGTCTTTCTGCAGCAATGCATTATAGAGGGTCTCATCATCAGGCAAAGAATGTATCATACCGTCTCCCATTGTTCGTGTTATCGGATTGGGCCGCTTACAAGCATCTTCCATAATTGTCTTCATAAATTAGTGTTTGAACAACAGGCAACCGGAAATTTAACAACCATTTTTCTGACATTCATACAAAAATAGAATATACTGGGGTGCGCCAAAGAAATTTGTTTCATGGGTATTATGAAAGGAAAGTATGGGTTTTGAATATATTCAAGAGATACCAAGGCCTCGTGATATTCTTGCAGCCATGCCGCTTGACCGTCAACTCACCGATATAAAGAAAAAACAGGACCTGAAAATAAAGACGGTTTTTACAAAGGAGAGCAGCAAGTTTCTGCTGATTATCGGCCCTTGTTCCGCCCATGATGAAACCGCGGTGTGTGACTACATCGGCCGCCTGGCAAGCGTCCAGGAAAAGGTGAAGGATCGGATCATCATCATTCCACGGATCTACACGAATAAGCCGCGCACCACCGGTGTCGGTTATAAGGGCATGGTGCATCAGCCAAACCCTCAGGAGAAACCGAACATGGCCGAAGGCATCAAGTCCATCCGTAAGATGCATATCAGGGCACTCCGCGAGTCGCACCTGCCTGCTGCCGACGAGATGCTCTACCCTGGAAACTACACCTACTTGGAGGACCTTTTAAGTTACGTGGCAGTCGGGGCCAGGTCGGTGGAGAACCAGGAACACCGGCTCACCTGCAGTGGCCTTGACGTCCCTGTGGGCATGAAGAATCCGACCTCCGGCGACGTTGAAGTGCTCCTGAATTCCATCCAGGCCTCACAGGCACCGCACATTTTCATCTACAACAGGTGGGAAGTTAAGACATCGGGAAACCCCCTCACCCACGCCGTCCTGAGGGGTGCGGTAAATCACCACGGCCTGGCCGAGCCTAATTACCATTATGAAGATCTCTCCATTTTCGCCGAGACCTACCTCAAGCGCGGCCTCGTCAATCCAACGATCCTCGTGGATACGAACCACGCCAACTCCGACAAGAGATTCGCCGAGCAGCCACGCATTGCCAGGGAGGTTATGCAGAGCAGGCAGCATTCCTTGATGCTCAAAGATATGATCCGAGGCTTGATGATTGAAAGTTTTATCGAGGAAGGATCTCAGTCACCAAAGGGGAACGTGTACGGTAAATCCATTACCGATCCATGCCTGGGATGGAAAGATTCGGAAAGACTTATCCTTGAGTTGGCAGAAATGGTTTGATTCTTCTTTACAGGTAAAACCTTGCAAGTAATCGAAAAAAGTCATAGGTGAATGGATAGTCTTTTACAACATCAGGCAAGGATTCAAAGGAGAGATACGAATGAGTGTATTGGATGCAATAGGAAATACACCTCTCGTGGAGGTAAAAAATATCTGGGATTCCGCCAAGACAGGTGTGCGGATCATGGCCAAGCTTGAAGGCTCCAATCCGGGCGGCTCAGTCAAAGACCGGCCGGCGCTCTACATGCTCAAGGATGCCGTTGCTTCAGGGAAGCTGACACCCGGCAAGGTGATCCTCGAACCAACCTCCGGAAACACGGGCATAGGAATGGCAATGGTGGCGGCGGCCATGGGATTCAAGATCAAACTTACTATGCCCACCTGCGTAAGTACCGAACGCAGGGCCGTTCTCCAGGCCCTCGGGGCGGAACTCGAACTGACCCCCGGATGTGATAAAACCGACGGCGCCATCAACCGGGCGCATCATATACTGGATCGTGAAGGCGACCACTTCTTCATGCCCAACCAGTTTGATAACCCCCAGAACTTTCTGGCTCACTACCATACCACCGGGCCGGAAATCTATGAACAGACTCACGGCGAGGTCGATGCCTTTGTCGCCGGTATGGGCACAACCGGCACCCTTATGGGGTGCTCCATGTTCCTCAAGGAAAAGAAGCCACGGGTTACGATCATAGGTGTTGAACCTACGCTGGATCACCGCATCCAGGGCTTGAAGAACATGCAGGAGGCCATTGTGCCCAAGATATACGACCCGTCGCGGCTTGATCAGAAGATCGTCTGCTCCGATGAGGACTCGTTCGAGACGACACGAGACCTTTCCATTCAGGAAGGTTTATTTTGCGGTCTCAGTTCGGGAGCGGCCATGTGGGGTGCACTCCAGGTTGCGCGCGACCTTCCGCGCGGGTCGACCGTGGTGGTCATTTTCCCCGACCGGGGTGACCGTTACCTTTCCACCGAGGTCTTCCGCTCTTTCTGTGCCCAGTGCCCGCCATGATCTAAGATTCTGATGTCCCCCTTTTCCCTATCATCACGAAAACGCACTTAAGTAGCGATAGACGGTCCAGTAGTGGGCAAAAGTCCCGAGCATGACAAAGACATGAAAGATCTCATGGAAGCCAAAACGTGGGATTGGGTTCGGCCTCTTCAGGGCATAGATGATACCACCGATGGTGTAGAGCACGCCTCCTGCAAAAAGCCAGAAGAGTGCACCTGTCTGCAGGGTTCGAACCAGCGGGCCGATCCCTACAATGGCGATCCACCCCATGAGAATATACACCACGGACGTCAACCACCGGGGTGCATTTATCCAGAAGATTTTGAACACGATACCGAAAATGGCCACGGCCCAGACCGTCCCAAAGATGCTCCATCCCCAGGCACCCCGTAGCGGGATGAGACAGAAGGGCGTATAGGTTGCAGCTATAAGCACGAAGATCATCATGTGGTCGATCTTCCTGAGCTGGGCCGTTCCCTCACTCGAGAGCGGCAACCAGTGGTAGAGTGTGCTCGCCGTATAGAGAAGGATCATGCCGACACCAAAGACGCAGTATGTGGTGAGATGCCAGGGCTTAAGCGGATTGGACGCCTTGATGATGAGGGCAACAAGCCCTGCCACGGCAAGCAAGGCACCAATAAAGTGCGTGAGCCCGCTCACCGGATCACGTAAGCCCTGAATCAACCGTGCAATGCCTTTGTCATTCTTCATGGATGCCATCCCGCCTCATTTAATGCAAATAACTGAATAATATCATCTACCACGGATATGGGTACGGGCATGTGAAATAACTTCAAATGAAATGTAATTCTTTTGTTAAACCATTAGGTTGAAGCAATGTGATTGACGATATCTGCATACAGCTGTAGACTAAGATCAATGTGGGGTGGTTCCATAAAGGGGCCTGAGATTATACCCGTTGAACCTGATCTGGGTAATGCCAGCGTAGGGAGTCAATATTAATAATCAGTCTCCCCAAAACCATCCCCTCATAATTTAAAAGAAATAAGGGGTGTGGATGTATGGATGTGTATTCCTTTCTTGAAGCTGTCCGCGAGAAGAACCCTGTGGTTCACCATCTTACGAACTGGGTCACCATCTACGACTGCGCACAAGTGGTCAAATCATTCGGCGCCTCCCCGGTTATGGCACATGCCGCCGAAGAGGTTGCGGATATGACAGGCCTGGCATCGGCCCTGGTGCTGAACATCGGCACACTCACAACCGATTTCATCGAGAGCATGAAGATTGCAGCTCGTGCGGCAAATACCAGGAACATACCGGTGGTGCTGGATGTATGCGGTGCCGGTGCGACCCCCTTCAGGGACAGAAAATGCCTTGAACTGCTCGATGATGCGCACATCAGCATCATTAAAGGGAACAGTTCGGAAATCGCACGGATCGCGGGTCTGGACGTATGTACCAGGGGGGTTGACGCCGGGCATGTGGGGTCTGATCTAAAAGGGATTGCTGCAGAACTTGCCGCATTAAGGCAATGCACCGTGGTGATCACCGGCAAGGAGGATATCGTTGCAGATGCACAGAGCGCATATATTGTCCGCAACGGTGTCGACATGATGTCCCACGTGGTAGGCACCGGATGCATGGCTGCATCCGTCATCGGCACCTTTGTCGGTGCAACGCCTGACGACATAACATCGGCTGCTGCCGCAGGTCTTTGCTGCTATGAAATCGCCTCGGAACTGGCAGTGAAAAGAGCCCTCGGGCCTGCCTCGTTCAAGCAATGCCTCCTCGATACTATCTTTACTTTGACAAAAGATGACATTGTTTCCATGCAAAAGGTCGGGCAATGAGAGGTTATTACTTCATCACCGACCCTGGCTTGAGCGCCGCAGGTTTGAAGAGAGACGTGGAAATGGCCGTAGCCTGTAGCGTGGGAATCATACAGTACCGCAACAAAGAAGCAGCTATACGAACCCTCTATGACGAGGCCCTTCTTGTGAAGAACATCTGCATGGGAACCTCCACCCGGCTCATCATCAACGACCGTATCGATATCGCACTGGCTGTGGGTGCCGACGGTGTCCATATCGGCCAGGACGACATGCCTTATCACGTTGCCCGCAGGCTCCTGGGAAAGGATAAGATCATCGGGATGACCGTGCATACCCTTGAGGAGGCAAAGGCCGCCCAGGCCCTGGGTGCAGACTACCTGGGGGTGAGCCCCATCTTTCCTACCGCCACCAAGCTGGACGCAGGCAAACCTTATGGTGTAGAAGGATTGAGGGCGATCCGGCATGCCTGCAGTACGCCCATTGTGGCCATCGGGGGCATAGACCTTTCGAACATTAGACTGGTCATCGAGGCAGGTGCGGATATGGCCTGCGCCATATCCGCCGTAGTGACAAAATCGGATATGACAGCAGAAATTCTTAAGTTCCAAAAGGAGTTCGGATTATGACACAGCTTGAATATGCAAAAAAAGGACAACTCTCTGAAGAGATAATCGCGGTAGCGGACCATGAGCCCTTGAGCGCAGAAGAGATTTGCGCGAATATCGCATCAGGCAATACCGTGATCCTCAAGAGCGCGCTCCACGAGTGCATACCGGTGGCCATCGGCAAGGGCCTGAAGATAAAGATAAACGCCAATATCGGGACATCGGGCTTTAATGCCGACCCGGAACAGGAACTGGAAAAGCTCGCAGCATCAATAAAGTACGGCGCCGACACGGTCATGGACCTGTCCACAGGCGGTGATATTCATGCCATGCGGCGCATGATCATCAGTGCGTCAAAGGTCCCGGTGGGCACGGTGCCCGTGTATGAGGCCATCGTGCGCTGCCCGGATGTGGCCTTGCTTACCGAAGATGATTTCATGGATTCCATCCGGATGCACATCGCCGACGGTGTTGACTTCATCACCGTACACTGCGGCGTAACCCGTAAATGCATCCCACTGCTCGAGTCCCGTATCATGGGCGTGGTATCTAGGGGCGGGAGTTTCCTCATCAAGTGGATGCTCCACCATAAAAAAGAGAACCCTCTCTATACCCGCTATGACGAGATCCTCGACATGGCGAAGGAGCATGATGTGGTTTTAAGCCTGGGTGACGGGCTTCGACCCGGCTGCCTTGCCGATGCCACGGACAAGGCCCAGATCAAAGAGCTCAAGACGCTTGGTGAACTGGCCGCCAGGGCACAGGAAAAAAATGTGCAGGCCATGATCGAAGGCCCGGGGCATGTACCCCTGCACATGATAAAAAAGAACATGGACCTGCAGAAAAAGTACTGCAAAGGCGCTCCGTTTTATGTGCTGGGCCCGCTGGTGACCGACTGCTCGCCCGGGTACGATCACCTCACCGGCGCCATCGGTGGGGCACTGGCGGCCTGTTACGGGGCTGACTTCCTTTGCTACCTCACCCCCAAAGAGCACCTTGGGCTGCCTGATCTGAACGACGTCATCGATGGGGTCATTGCATCCAAGATCGCTGCACATGCAGCGGATATCGCACGCGGTATACCGGGCGCTCGGGACCGGGACGACGCCATGTCGAAGGCCCGGAGCAACCTTGACTGGGAGGGGATGTACGATATCTCGTTCAATCCGGAAAAGGCCCGTGCCATCAGGAAGGAGACAGGCAAGGATGGAGCTGAGGTCTGCACCATGTGCGGCGATTTCTGCTCGGCAAAGATCAATAAGGAATGCAGGGGGCTTTACCACAAATGAAGATATCCGAGATCGGTGGGGAATTCGCATTGATCAGGCGAGTCACCGGCATTTCGTATGATGACCCGGCCATTATCAAAGGGGTGGGAGATGATTGTGCAGTGCTGGAATATACCGCTGATAAATACCTCCTGGTAACTGTCGACATGATGGTGGAAAACGACCACTTCTCCCTTAACTGGCACACACCCGAGCAGGTAGGCAAAAAACTTATGGAGTCGAATGTGTCGGATATCATTGCCATGGGCGGGACACCGCGCTGGGCCTTTATATCGCTCGCATTGACACAGACTACCGATGTGGAGCTCATGGATGCATTCTATCGCGGCCTGTACGATTCGGCCAGGAAACACCATGTGGCCCTTGTGGGCGGCGATACCACCCACGGCCGTGACCTGGTGCTTAACCTGGCGCTTATCGGCGAGGTGGATAAGGGTTTTGTGCGCCTGCGTTCCCATGCCGTACCTGGCGACCTCATCTGCGTGACCGGCGATTTAGGAAGGAGCCAGGCGGGCCTGAAGCTCCTGTTAAACGGTAAAAGAGAAGGCTACCTCACTGGGTACCTGGAACCGCAATGCAGGCTGGAATGGGAGGGCAAGGCCATTGCGCGACACGCCCATGCAATGATCGACGTAAGCGACGGGCTATCGAGCGAGGTGACGCACATCTGCGAGGAGAGCGGCACCGGTGCACGTATTGACTGGGAGAAGATCCCCCTTTCCAAGGATACCATCGATGCGGCACGGATACTATCCGGCGAACCCCATGAATACGCGCTGTACGGCGGCGAGGACTTTGAGCTGGTATTCACTATCCCCATGGGCAATATCCCTGCACTGCAAAAGGAATTTTCCGACTTCACCATTGTGGGCGAGATCCTGCCGAAAGAAAACGGGATCTCTATCATCAAGGATGGCGAGCAACAGGAAGTGAAAAAGGGATATGATCATTTTGCGGCCTAGATACTTGGGGCTCAAGATATGTAATCATATAACCCGCTTGTGAAGTCCTAAAGTATCACTCAGTGGGCTTAACACCTTGTTCCCCAATCCATGCAAGGACCCTGTCCTGTATCAGATCCCTGATCCGGCGGAATTTCATGAGCCTCTCTTCATTGGTCCCCACAAAGGCGGGAGGGTCTTCGAAATCCCAGGGGAGCCTCTGCCCTACCCCCGGGAACACAGCAGGGCAGTTTGCATCTGCATGGCCGCACACCGTTACAAGGTATCCGAACAGGAGCTTGCCCATATATTCACTCAATGGTTTCGATCGCTGCGTGCTCATGTCTATACCGATTTCTTCCATCACCTTCACGGTCAGGGGGTGTATGCCCTTGGGCTCAAGACCTGCGCTGTAGGCATCAAAACATGCGACGCGTATTTTTTTAAAAAGGCTTCTGCCATCTGGCTCCGCGCTGAGTTCCCGGTAATGATGGTTTTCAACCCATCATACAAGATGATTGTTAGTTTTTTGTGAAGAGATGATTAATGAGCGTACAATATGTCCCCACGAATAAAGGCAGGAAATGTTCCATTATCTTGATCACAAGGTCACCCAGATATTTTTCGTCGGTACTTGTAAAGCCGCTTTATTCATCTCCAAGCAGTTTTGTAAGCTTCCTGCTGCTGGTAGTGATATGGGTTCCGTTGTTTGCAAGGCTGATGTTCGATCGGAGAATAACCTATGACCGCAACCGAATTTTGACCCTAAAAATTTCACACAAAATTCATTGAACCTTAATAGAAAATTCACCTGACTGTGGGATTTAATAAAGACCGACGAGGGCAGAGCATATTTATGTGAAAGCCTCGTTTGATTCAGAGTGGATGTTATGCAGAGTGAAAACAAAGGGTCTGAAGAAAAGTACAAAAAGCTGATCGAACACCTGAAACGCCTTCAGGAGAAGAAATTCACCGGTTACATCAAGGTAAATTTTTCCCAGGGGAGTGTCGGCAGGATTGAACAGTTCGAAGAGGTTCTGAAGCATTAAGGGCATCGATCGAGATCTGAACCGTGTCTTCTCAGATTCGGCCTCTGCATGAACACTGCACCTTTTAGGATTATGCATGTTCTTTGCCGGGCATGGTGGCATTTTTCTCAAGTCAAAGTCCCATGGGAATTAAGTCACCAGGATTCAACTAAGATCTGAGCTGTATGGGGCAGGAGTCATCACCTCGTATGGCGGAGCTGTATGTCCAAGCAACCGACCCATGTAAATCATTGTGATGTCCACATGGAAAATACTACTAAGAATACTTCTTTAAAGGAGCGCGGCCCATGTCTATGAAAAAAATCACCGTCCGACTGGTCTTTTCTCTGCTATTCTTAAGCCTTCTTGCAAGTTGCGGAGGTGGCGGCGGAAGCAGCACGGCCTCACCCGAGGAAACAACAAATACGAGCCTCTATTTCCCAAATGCAATCCAGTATGAGGATGCCAATCAAGTGCTTAAAGAATCGGCAACCATGGATGTTGTATTCAGCGATCAGAATTTTACCGTATCAACCGTCATGTATTCATATACCAACGGATCACCCGATACGAAAACGGTGATCGCAAAGAAAGATGTAGTCCTTGACTATACCGGTAACATCCTTTCCGATACCACTGACCTCTCTTCTCTCGGTTCCAGTTTACAGACCGTCGAATACACCTATGACAAAGATGCATCCGGCAGTACCATCAAGCGCGCTTATGATGTTGACAGTACCGGCACAAGGACCTTGAGCAATTCGGAAAAAATCGATTACACAAGCGACGGCAAGATCTCGAAGCTTACCTCTTTCAACGGGGACATCAGCCAGCCTCCGGCAAGCTACACCACCTACACATATGACGCATCGGGCAACCTCATTGAAGAGGATATCGATGCTGATGCCGATCCGGCAACGCCTCCGGAGAAGCATACCTACACTTACGACGATAAGGGGAACATGGCAAGCGAGGTGGTGGATGACTCCGGGAACAATACGTATAATAAGTATGAATATTCCTATGATGACCATGGGAACAAGGTGCTGAAAAGCTGCTATTCTTGGAACGCCGAATATGAGGATTGGAACAAAAATCCTGACTGGACCGATGCCTGGTACTATGTATACAACACAGTAACCGGTCTGCCGGAGCGGGTGAACTACAACAAAGGGAGCGACACTACGATCGAGGAATACACTAACATCGCCTGGATGGAGTATTCGGCCCCGAGCAAGGCGTCAATCCTTCTGAAGCTCTCGCTTGACGACATCAGGGGGATGTTCCTATCCGCCCAAGGTGCACCGACAATCCCGGGAGTATCGAACTGATATCGTTTCAAACTCTATGACCGCTGCATCTTAACCCTCAGCACATACCGATCATATTTTTCCTCATTGAGTTGGAGAGTTTCATGAAAAAAGCCCTTATCGCAGGCATCACCGGAAAGGATGGTCCCTCTATACCATCACGGACAGAGGACTGTCTTGCTCCGTGAGAATATTGCTGATATCGCCGGGTATCGACAAGAGGTTCAGCGACATCTACCATGTCTACCGTTATATCGCCGAGCAAGGCCACCCTGTCACCGTCGTGTCGGTCAGACACGACCGACTGAAAACCGGCGGCGCGGAGCATTCTCCACTCTACGAGAGGGATGGAAATTTGACCATACACCGGATCTTCGAAGATTCCCGGGCAATGCGACAAACGGTTTATCTTCTGCGCAAGTTGCCTGAGATAAGAAACATTATCCATGAATTCAAGCCCGACATCGTTCTTTCCGACACCCCTTTCGCAACCAACCTGATCTGGCTCGGGCTCTTCCGGGCGTTGCGCTTACCGCTGGTCACCAGGGTTGAATTCTTTCACGCCAAACATCGTTCGCCCGGATTCGCGCGCGGTCAACGCCATCTGGAAAGGATCACGGGGGGGAAGAGGATATATGACACACTGTGTCTTCTTAATTGGAGAAGCGTCTGCTATCATTCAGCAGCAATCATTTCATGCCATCACGGTGATCGTGACAGGCACGTTCCAAAGGTACACACCTGCTACATTCCGTGGCCGTCCGAAGTACCACCAGGAATACACATCATGACCGACCGGACGCGCAAGGCGAAAAGGATCATTTTCATCGGGGCCCTCGATGAACATAAGCGCATCAAGATTTTTTTAAAGACAATGCCACTGATCTTTGCCCATACCCCGATCGAGGAGTTCTGGGTAGTTGGTTCGGGGAGGGATTTTCCGGTCATTCACGCGTTGGAGGCACAATACCCCGGAAGGATCATCCACCATCCCTTCCTGGAGAGGGATCGGTGTCTTGCATTGATATCCGAGAGTCTCTTCGGCTATTCGCCTGCCAGGTGGGGAGCGTGGGGGTTCATCGGTGATTGCTGGGCCGTGGGGACACCTGTTATTGTTACATCCAACCATTATAATTTCAATGATGACGTCGATGCGATCGTGGCGGAGGATGATATGATCGTCCCGCGGTTGAATGCGATCATGCAACAACCTGAGGCCTATCGGCGCATCGCGGAAAACGGACGGAAAAGGTTCCTCGACGACCATTCGGCCCGAGGCATAAGTGACAAGTTCATCGAAGTGTGCCGGTGCGTGCTTCAACCCGTATGATGTCATCTGGATTAAGAATCCTGCAGGTACGCAATAGCCTGTTACGGAGCATCTCGCAGCAACCACTATGGACTGCCGGCATCCTGATGCTGGTTGGTCTTGTGATGGGCAAGGTCTTCTCCATGGGCAACAATGTCCTGCTTGCCCGCTCCCTTCATTCAAAGGATTTCGGACTGCTCACGCTCGGACTTTCCGTATTCGAGTTGGCCAATATCCCTGCCGGGCTCGGTGTGGCCAGCCTTTTGCCGAAGTACATAGCGGAAAGCTTGGCCCAGAACCAGCGTGAGAAGGTCAG
Organism: uncultured delta proteobacterium; assembly: GCA_963798485.1. GTDB lineage: Bacteria > Desulfobacterota > Desulfomonilia > UBA1062 > UBA1062 > MWEI01. The sequence goes on from CAWCTR010000014.1 coordinate 416,537, forward strand.
CGACCTCTATTCCCTGGTGATCGGATCATGTTTCACGCTCGCCTTATGCCTGGCGGCCATGATCATAGTGTTCTCACACACGATTGCAAACGCCATCTTTCACCAGCCGGAACTCACCCGCGTGCTGATCATACTCGCCTGTGCAATGCCCTTCAGCGTCGGGACATCACTGGTGGTCTCCTTGTTCCGGGGATATCAACAGACCAGGCCGAAGATCTTATTTCAGGACTTCCTGTTGCCGTTGTTGAGAATTGCCCTGTTCGTCATATTGTTCTCCCTGGGATATGGCTTGACGGCCGCCTGTTACGCATTTGCCCTTTCCAACATGCTCATCTTTAGTGGTGCCGTTATAACCGCCTCCGTAACGTTGCACATCAAGCTCCGGCCAAAAATCTATGATCCGATTCTGACGCCCGGAATCTTTCATCTGGCCTGGCCGCTGAGTCTGCAATCCCTTGTCTACATAATCTATTCCCAGATCGACCGGATATGTCTGGGGGCATTCCTGAGCCCTGCGCAAGTCGGCCTCTATGGGGCGGCATATACCCTGACCACTATGCTTGTGATCATTCCCGGGGCCTTCAATTATCTCGCCCTGCCGTTGTTCGCCAAAACACACTCCCAGAACAATCTCGATGAGATCAGGCGTGCGTACCACAAGATCGGGGGATCGGTCTTCCAGATATCCCTGCCGGTCCTGATCCTCATCCTCATGTTCGCACCGCAATTTCTCAGGATCCTGTATGGCACAGAATACCTTGGCGCAGCAGGCGTTCTGGCCATCCTATGCCTCGGGACCTTTGCCGATGCGGTGATCGGACCCGCATCGGACGCGCTGGTTGCCTCAGGTAACACCCGCATCCCCTTATATGGAGCCCTGGCGGGGTGCATCTCCAATGTGTTTTTGAATGTCTGGTTAATTCCGCTACTGGGTATTATCGGGGCGGCAATCGCCACCTGCACGAGCATGTATCTCGCAAAATCGATCCTGGCCGTCTTTAACTACCGCCAATATCGAATCATCGCGCTCTCGAAGCAGTATCTCGTATATATACTGATAGGCTCTTTGACCGCATTGATCACCAGGCATCTTTATCACGCCACGGCGTTCGGAACTGATATGATACGAACCCTCGGCTTGAGCGCGTTTTATCTATTCTCCACGTATAGTATGTTCTTTGCCTGGAATCGCATTACGAGCAAGACCGTTGCTGTGCCTTGATAGCTCCCCCGCACATCTAAAACGCACTCCGAGAATTCAGGGGGTCAAGGAAATCTACTGATGTCTGACGATATTTCATTGTATCTATCCGGCACTGAACTGTATGGGGATGATCTCCCGATCGATGGGATCGCGGCATGGTTCCATGACGAAAAGGAAGGCTATGCCGATCTCGGCGCAAAAGATAGGACATCATACCGCTATGTGTATCGCACACTGGACTGGTTGCATGGGTTTAGGCATTTGGGGTCCCGAAGTTTCCGAGCTGCGCTCGGCATAGGCGCAGCCTACGGAGAAGAGTTTATACCGCTGGCTGATCGCATCAAGGAGATCACGATCCTCGACCCTTCCGACGCATTCGCCGTCAATACACGGATCAAGCGCACCCCGTGCCGTTACGTAAAGCCCACCATGGAAGGACGTCTGCCCTTTGCGGATCAGTGTTTCGATCTGATCACCAGTTTCAGTGTTCTGCACCATATTCCCAACGTATCCTATGTGATGCGGGAGTGTTTCCGCTGTCTGGCCATGGACGGACTCATGCTTATCCGGGATCCGATTATATCGATGGGGGACTGGACAAAACCCCGGCGTGGCTTGACGAAAAGGGAGCGCGGCATACCGCTGGGCATATTCGAAAAAATAATCGGAAATGCCGGCTTCACGGTTAAACACCGCTCATTATGTATCTTTCCGGCAATCCCCAAGCTTATGGATAAGCTCGGCATCGACGCCTACAACACCTGGGGGCTTACCCTCTTAGATGCCCTACTCTGCAGGGCTTTGAGAAGGAACGCAACATATCATCGCACCACATTATGGCAGAAATTCGGCCCCGGGTATGTGTACTTTGTTTTGACGAAATGAATACATTATGGCATCAGAAAAACCGAAGATATTGATCGTTAGCCGCTATAGTTTCGGGTATCAGCCGCTCCCTTATCACTGGTGCCGGTATTTACAGGAATACTACGATATCACCTGCCTGTGTCTAGCGGATTCCCGCAAACAGGAACCGATTGCAATGGAAGGAGTGAATATTAAATATCTGAACTGCAAATTCGGAAGACTTGGGCGGCTGGCCGTACTACTCATCGGATCATTGCGAACCATCCGGCAGGGGTATGATATCTATATCGTCATGTACTTTCAAGGCTGCGGGCTCCTCAAGTTATTCTGTTCCCCGCACCGGAAATTGGTTCTCGATATCCAAAGCGGCGCCATCGGCGTTTCAAGGACCACGAGAATGCTGGTCAACTGGCTGCTGCGGCTGGAGGCTTCGCTTTTCCGCTATAAATTCGTGCTGTCCGAAAGCTTGCGCCAAAAGCTCCACATGCCGGCTGCACAGGTGCTTCCCATCGGCGCCCAAACGATTTCCTATAAGGAACGCAGTCTCAAACGAGTGGATTTAATATACGTCGGCACCCTTCAGGATCGTAACATAGACAGCACCATCAGGGGCTTCAAACAATTCCACGTGCATCACAAAGATGCGGTCGGCATGTCCTACACCATCATCGGAAATGGGTTTAAGAACGAGGAAGAAGAACTGAAGAAGCTGGTGCGTGAGGAGGGTCTTGAAGGGGTTGTCAAGATCGTAGGATATATTGCAACAGACAAACTTGCTCCGCTTTTTGATGAAGCGAATGTGGGTGTGTCGTTCATCCCCTTGACGGATTACTACGATGTGCAGCCTCCCACAAAGACCTTCGAATATCTGTTGTCCGGGATGCCGGTCATTGCAACCCAAACAAGAGAAAACCGCCGCCTCGTCGATAATACCAATGGGGTCCTCATCAAGGACACTCCTGAGGGGTTTTATCAGGGACTGCTGGAGCTGTATGAAAGGCGGTATATGTTCAATGCGGAAGAGATTCGAGCACGAGCTCAGGTACATACATGGGAACATATCACTACACAAAAGTTGATACCCCTTCTCAACTCCATTTTGCATTCAGGCCCGGGTAAACACATGCCTGATCATTCAAATGCCCCGGCAAAGCAACGAGCTTATGGTGAGCATTAAAAACGTGAGATCTAACCGCTTGCTGTTTCTATTCTGCCTCCTTTTCCTCGCCTTGGGTGTATCTCCGGGGCACTCAGCAAAGTCAGAAGAGCATCGCTGGATCTTCTGTCAGGATGCATTAGGGAATTCGGAAGATCTGGAAAAACTGCAATCCCTCATCATGGACGCCAAAGTATCCGGCTTCAATGGGATCGTTTTGAGTTCGCGCTTTGACAGCCTTGACCTCCAATCACCGGAGTATATTGAACGGATCAAGCAACTAAGTGCATTTTGTAATCAAAAGGCCTTCAATCTCATCCCCTGCTGTTTTTCCATTGGGTATGCTGGCGCTTTACTTTCCCATGACAAGAATTTGGCCGAAGGATTTCCCGTATGTGATCTCCTGTTCAAGGTTGCGGACGCTAAGGCTGTTCCCTATTCCCCTGCAAAGGAATCAGACGAAACGCTCTTCGCCGCTGATTTCGAGAATCTGAGCCGGACAGGTATGGCCCTGGAAGATGTCGGCAAGGTAACATTCCGCGATGACACGGTTACGCATTCCGGCCGGTCTTCCCTGCGGCTCGAGAATTTCGGATACAACCGCCATGGCAATGCCCGGCTGAGCAAAGATTTAAACGTAACTCCGTTTAAATCTTATGAGATCTCGTTCTGGTACCGGACGGAAAAGCTGACTTCCGGAACGCCCCTTATGGTGCAGGTTTACACTACGGACGGGCACTACCTTACCTCTATGAACATGGAACAACCTACGGATGCCTGGCAGCGGTGCACATTGGATTTCAATTCTCTTGAACATGCACGTGTGAGAATATATCTGGGTGTATGGGGAGGCCAAATAGGAAAGGTGTGGATTGACGATCTGAAGATCAGACAACAGAAGGACCTCATCCGCCTCATTCATCGCGCCGGCGCACCAGTCAATGTGACCGACGCCCTCACAGGTGCGGCTTATGTGCTGGGAACCGACTTCGACATTCATGAGTATCCAAAGGGCTCCAATAATTATTTCATCACCATCAATAAGCATGGCCATATCCGGGAAAACACCCAGCTTAAGGTGAGCTATTACCGTTCCTATGTAATGGCACACGGTCAGGTTTGCGCCTGCATGGCTGTACCTGAGATATATGAAATATGGAAAAGGGAAGTAGGCCTGATTGAGCAACTGATTCATCCCAAGGCGTACTTTTTAAGCATGGATGAAATTCGTCAAGGCGGCTATTGCGATTTGTGCAGCAAGGAAGACATGGCGAGGCTATTAGGACAATGTATCACCAAGCAATATAAAATAATAAAATCACTCAGTTCAATTTCAAGAGTATACCTGTGGGGAGATATGCTCGATCCCAATATGGGCGCAACAAGCATCTATTGCATGACAAGGGGCGGGTTTTCAAATTCATGGCAGTATGTGCCCAAAGAGATCATTCCTGTTGTCTGGGATTATAATAATCGAGACAAAAGTCTGTCGCATTTCAAGAAAAACGGCTTTACTTCAATGGTATCCATAAGTGTGGATGAAGATGCATCAGTCGACAGACTTAAGGCCTGGAAGAAATCTCTGTACAGCAGTAAGAGCAAGCCGGGCATCATGTATACAACGTGGCATCATGATTATTCACATTTAAAAATATTCGGTGAAACCCTCTTTGATTAAGCTGATCTATCTAACGATAACTGCGGTATTTTTCCCGGTCTATATTCAGTTCCAGGGCAAAGATGCCACTACAACGGGGAGTTTAGCAATTATATGCCTTTCTTTCTTATTTTTTTCTTCAAGTCTTTTTACCAACGGCAAAAGGTTCAGATTCTTGTTATTCGTCATGATTCTCACCTTTATCGGCATAATCAGTTCGTCGTTTCTCCCTCCTGATCTTACCATGAAATCAGTAAGGCACCTGGGCGCTTTTGTCTGTTCCATGCTGCTCTTCTTTGTTGTTGCCAATTATTACAGCGGGATGAATGGTCCTGAACAAAAGGAGCGTATTAATAGATTGATCTCATTTGTCCTCTTGATGACATCGCTTCAGATCATGATCGGAATAATCCTATATTTTTATCCGCCCCTCGGCAAGCCTCTTGCCGTCTTCGCCCCGCGCAACGTGGATGTTCTCGTTACCGTCGATGCAGGCGCAAAACGATTGCAAAGTATTATGACGGGGTGGGAGGAAATAGGTGAATTTATAGCAGTTCTCTCGCCGCTCTTATTTTATCAGGTCATGAGAACAAGCAGCAAATTAATACCTCTCATTTTTCTGGTTCTGTATACCATCGGTGTAATTCTGTCTGCCACGAGATCGGCAATTCTCTTGTTTATCCTTGCAGGTCTTGTTTTTATAATCTGGAACAGACATACCATACGCCTTCACAGGGTATTGTTGGGAAGTTATATACTTGGAATCGGCATGTCCATCCTGGTATTTCTTTTCCCCCTTTCTCTTAATTATTGGGATGCAGCCATGGCAAGGTTCATTGCCTTTTCAAACATCTATGCCAAGACAGATTCACTCACCAAGGCTATCGATCGTGAAGGGGCCTGGAATTATGGGCTCCATATAGTCGGTAATAATCTGAATCTGTTCGGCAACAGCATGGTCACGCCAGGTAATTTTCACTGTCTTTATCTAACCCTCATCTATGATTTGGGAATCATAGGAGGGGCAGTTATTTTTGGGTTCTTTATATACGTGCTTATCAAATTGTTTTTAGCGGCAAGAAATACAGTTGATCCCGATACAAAGTGTCTTGTTTCCGCGTGCATCATTTCATTGAGTGTTTTTTTGATCAATGAGATCAAATATGAATTCAATCGGGATTTTTCATATCAGGAGATCATCTGGCTTCTTTTTGCACTATTCTGGCTGGTGTCGCAACGTGCTGCAACAAGTGCACAGCCGGTCGCCCTGCAAGATATGCAAAGGCATTATTTTGATTTCTCTCAATAAATTCTAAAGTGGATTATGCAAACAACCTGTCTCATCATTGAGAACTGCAATTTTATCGATTATCCGACCGGCGGTCATTTGTCATTCGCCCGGCAGATGATGTACGCATTTGGAAACAGGCTGGCCCTGGTGGGAATAACTACGGACAATACCCCCATAGGCAAATGGGTTGAAAAGGAAATTGATGGGATCCGGTATCAATTTTTTAGTGTCGGCCGCAGGAAAGGGTCAGCCCGGAAGCCGGTTATTCCGGAACGACTTTCCATGTTCACTGATCTGATGCGTTATAGGAAAAAGATACTTTCCTCCGGGATCAAGAACGTTTTTACCCAGGCCCCTGAAATCCTGATGGTTGTCTCGCGCTGGCATATGGAAAGCATCTGCTATGATTTTCCGGGTGTGGAAAACCCCCTTGTTATGCCTCGATATTCGTGGGGTAAGATGCTGATAAATCTTTATGACAGAGAGCTGTTCAAGGCTTTGAAAAAGGTTGATGTGATCCTTGCCTGTGCCGATGAGGCCTCAATTCGGGATTTGACCAGGAGATCCAAAGGTTCGCTTCAGAGAGACCGTGTAATTCTTTTCCCTACAAGGGTCGATACCAGTGTCTTCCGTGCAACCGGAAAACGTGTTGCCAGAGAGGCGCTTCATTTACCGCCGGATAGCCTCATCATCATGAGTTGCGGAAGAATCAGCCGAGTGAAGGGTTGGGATCTCTTACTCGATAGCTTCTCAGTGCTTCTCAGTAAATTCCCCCATGCACTATTCATATTCGTAGGCGACGGCGAAGAGAGGAATTTGCTCAAGACACATGCAACGGCATTAGGTCTGGATGGAAAGGTAATCATAACGGGTTTTCAAAAGCCTGAGATGGTAGCGGGCTACATCAATGCTGCAGATCTGGTAGTAGTCGGCTCCCATAAAGAAGGTTGGTCGATTGCCATGCTTGAGGCCTTAGCCTGTGGGAAAAACGTGGTTTCCACAAATATAAGCGGGGCTTCGGACATGATTTTAGAAGGTGTAACCGGGTTTATCGTGAGATCGAGAAACGCAGAGATGTTTGCAACTGCAATAGAGAGCGCTTTGTCCATGCCCGATCCCAATGATACATCCGTTGCCGCATCAGAGAAATATGCCTTGGAGCATCTGCAAAATGACATTGCCGGGCTATGGGGACCGCTTTCATGAAGATACTCCTCGTTCATAACGAATATAAGATCAGAGGCGGTGAGGATGAGGTCCTGGCTCAGGAATATGCTTTGCTAACCGAACATGGTCATACAGTGAATGTCCTTTCTGAATCCAATGAATCCATAAACGGATGGAAAAGGATAAAAGTTGCTCTACAAACCCCATATTCCATAGGTGCACGGAAAAGGATTGCCTCCACGATAAAGCATTTCAGCCCTGATATCATACATGTACATAATTTCTTTCCGCTGCTGACGCCATCGATCTATGATGCATGTATTCATGCAGCTATCCCTGTTGTCCAGACCCTCCATAATTATCGCATGATGTGTCCGGGTGCACTGCTGATGTGTGACGGCATGATTTGTGAGCAATGCCTGACCTCTTCACCGTATCATTCAATACTCAAAAGGTGTTACCGGGATTCACTCATGGGCACCTTGATGGCGGCATCCATGGTGGATCTGCATCGCAGATTGGGTACATGGCACAAAAAGGTGGATCGCTTCATTGCCCTTACCGAGTTCTCAAAAAATAAGTTCGTTGAGGGGGGCTTCCCATCACAGAGAATCGAGGTGAAACCCAACTTCGTTAAGTCCCCCCAAAAACCTTCAGCCATGAAATGTACGGAAAAGAAAGATACAAATCTACGGGCACTCTTCATAGGAAGGATCAGTCAGGAAAAAGGGATAACCACATTATTATGGTCATGGCAGAACCAGGATATGCATTTACGTATTGCCGGAGACGGTCCGCTCCTGGAGCAGATCGAACAAGGGAAATCAGGCTTTGTCAAGGCACTCGGTCGCCTCTCACGGCCTGAGATTGAACAGGAATTGACGCAGGCGGATTTATTGATCATGCCGTCCGAATGTTATGAGAACTTTCCTTTGGCATTGGCTGAAGCCTATTCCTACGGAGTGCCTGTCGTCGCTTCAAACCTCGGAGCAATGGCTGAGATCGTCGAGGATGGTCTGACCGGGTTGCTCTTCGAGCCTGGTAACGCTGCAGATCTGAGGGCAAAGGTGGACTGGATGAAAGCACATCCCATCGAGCGCAACCGTATGGGTACTAATGCACGAAGGGTTTTTGAAGAGAAGTACACGCCCGAGAGAAACTATGAAAAACTGATATCTATTTATCAGGATGTATTGAAGGGATAATTAAACTGGAACATCCTAAGGTAAATATCTGCGGGATCAGGCATTCTTGTGTTGATTACGATGCCGCCATATCAACCTTTGGTGAATGGATTGCAGCGAGAGACAAACCCCATCAGGTGTGCATCTCAAATGTCCATACGACGGTGATGTGCCGGTCGGATAAGGAATTAGTCGAGATTGCCAATAAGGCGGACATGGTAACTATGGACGGCCAACCTCTCCGCTGGTATGCCAATCATGTCCGTGGGGCAAAGTTGAAAGACAGGGTATGTGGCCCGGATCTCATGATGCGATGTATTGAGACTGGGCTTGACAAGGGTTGGAGGCATTTCTTCTTCGGTGGCAAAATCGACGTGCTCTTGAATCTATGTGAAATGTTCAAGAGGAGATATCCTGAACTTAAAATTGTAGGCAGCTACTCACCACCTTTCAGACCCTTAACAGAAAAAGATAATCAAGAGATTGCCTCAATGATCAATACATCCAAAGCGGATATTCTCTGGGTTGGACTTGGAGCACCCAAACAGGAGAAATGGATTGCACATAATCTTGCCAGGATTCACGCACCGGTTCAGATCGGGGTTGGAGCGGCCTTCGATTTTCACACCGGCAACATAAAACGTGCACCTCTGTTTTTTCAAAGATCAGGTCTGGAATGGGCTTACCGGATCATTCAGGATCCGAGATTGCTTTTCAGATATCTCAAGACCAATCCTGTCTTTTTATATATGTTTTTCAGAGACTATCTCAATGCAAAGGTAATAAGAATTCCTACCAAGAATATATCTTAACTAACTAACCGTATTTATTACATAATCATCAGGATCATGAGCATACTTTGACTGCCTCCTCAAAACTCAGATTGTTACTCTTCTTCTTTGCCATAGGCATGGCGGGATGCCTTACGAATGGGGAGGTGTCCCTTTCTCCACGGTCATCCTTCAGTGTCATGACCTTCAATGCTGGAGACTTTGACAGATGCCCCCAGGCAGCGCAGATAGCACAAGTAGTAAAAACAGCCGGGGTTCCCGATATTATCCTGTTTCAGGAGCTCCAAGAAGGGCTCCAAACCAGCGAGCTCTTAGCCAGGTTGAAATACCCATATCATGCAGCTATTCCCTACAGATATATCAAGGGTGACAGCATTGCCATATTCTCTCGATATCCCATTGAACAAACAGACAAGCTCTATTTTCGAAACAGCAGAGACAGGTCGGCCGCTTTATGCGGTGTTGTAAGGCCGAATGGCACTCCTGTGCTTATCTGCTCGGTTCATCTGGACGAGATTCAATCCAAGCACAGGCAGAAAAATGGTTATGTTAACCAGTCATTTTCTCAATCCTGTGATCAGATAAAAACCGAGACCTTTGGCAAAACCTCTCGCTGTCTGGGAGTGAACGAGCTCATTCCATGGCTGAAAAACAAGGGCTATAAGAATGTCGTCGTGGGAGGAGACTTCAACACCATCCCCTTTTCGACGGCCATAAGGGAAATGTCCAACGAATATGAGGACTCTCTCTGGCCATCATGGGATTACTTCTCAGGGACTTACTTCAAAATAATAAGCCCTATCCTGCCTCGGATAGATTATATATTTCACACATCCAAACTGAAAGCTACCGCTTCCAAGATAATCAAGCAGAGCTCAGGAGATCACTATCCCGTTTTTGCAACTTTTAATATTGAAGTTGTAAACCAACACATGGGGAAAAATACATGAACAAGGAACTTCTAAAAAAAATATTGTTCACCATAGCACCCCTGATTTGCCTACTTATCGGATTCTGGACCGTCATGCAGAAACTGTTCATACGCTGGAACAACGCCGACGACAGCTATTGCTACTTTATCATTCCACTCTTTCTCTACCTCTTGTGGGAAAAGAGAGGAACCTTCCATTTTCAGGAATTCTCATGGACGCCGCAGGCGGTGCTTTCGGGATTCTTTTCTGTTGCATTGATTATCATGGGCGAGATGGGTTCTCTTGAAACACTCATGTATATAGGCCTCTGGGGTTGTATTTTCAGTATTATTTTCTTGTTATACGGCCAAAGGATAAGGTCATTGGCCTTCCCTATTATTATTCTGTTTTTCATGGTGCCGCTTCCGCCATTCATCAATGGCACCCTCACTTTTTATCTGAAGATGATTGCCAGCAGATTGTCTGTCGACATGTTGAGTTTGACAGGAGCCAGTGTCATTCAGGAAGGAAATGTCATTGACCTGGGCATACGCCAGCTCGAGGTGGCGGATGCCTGCAGCGGTCTGCGCTACTTCATGCCCATGATACTCATGGGGCTTCTCATGGCCCATTACTTCACAAGGGGCCTCTGGCGGAAAATGCTTGTGCTCCTTTTAATAATCCCCCTGTCCATTCTCATCAACGTCATCCGGATTTTTTCTGCAGGTTTATGTGTGGTTAATGGCCGGCCGGACCTCGTGGAAAACATGTTTCATGATTTTACAGGGTGGCTGGCATTCATTATCGCCGGGATAATTCTCTATGCAATCACCTTGATACTGAAGCATGTGGGCAGATATCCATCATTGAAGAACCATGTTAATAAAGAGTTATCCCTCATGATTCAGTCCGGGACGAGTTCTCCCGTATCAATTCTCATCTTGTGTACCGTTTTTCTCCTGGGAGGACTGGGTTTGATACAGATGTCATCAGTAAGCCATGTCCCTCACCGGACTCCCTTTTCGGATTTTCCTATGAAAATAGACCAGTGGAATGGCACCAGGTCTTATTTTTCAGAAGAAATCATGCAATCGCTTTGGGCGGATGACTATGTAAGTGCAACCTTCCAAAAACCCGGCTCTGTGAATGTCATCCGGCTTTTAATACCCTTTTATGCATATCAGGGGACACGGCATACTGCTCATGCGCCTCAATCATGCCTTCTCGGCGGAGGATGGACAATGCTGTCTTCAAATGATTCCCCCATAAAATTCCCCGGGAAAATGATTACGGTTAAGCTCATGTTGCTGGAAAAAGACAACCAGAAACTGATCGGGACCTACTTCTTCCTTGAAAGAGGCCGAGTCCTTACAAGCCCATGGATGAACAAGTTGTATCTTATAAAAGACTCCATATTGAAAAGTCGCACCGATGGCGCTCTGGTGCGGGTTGAATTGCTGATGGGGGAAAATGTTTCAGTTGAAAATGCCCAGGAAGAGTTAAAGTCTTTTATTGTACGGCTCCGGCCTCTTCTCTCGGCATATGTTCCGAATTAGAATCTCACCTTCATGAGAGAGGTATCATTATGTACTATCAGCAAGTAAGCCTTATCAATACATTCCGCATGCTGTTCGATGCAATGAGCGTCATAGCAGCAGGCTATTGTGCCTACTTAATCATTCTTTATTTTTATCCATGGCTTCAAACACCCGATGGACCCGAGTTTATCGCTCCGGTTCTCGCTATCATGTTCATCAATAATTACGTCATGGGCCGTTTTACCTTATACAGCGACAAGAAACATGCCTCGTATCACCAGATGCTCTGGGCCATAACAAAGACAGTCATCATCGATTTTGCGATCCTTGCAGCCGGGATGCTTCTTTTAAAACAGCTCTATAGCGCAAGGTTATTTTATGGATACTTCCTGATTATTTCTCTGATAATTCTCGTTATAGAAAGGAGTATCCTGAGGTTATTATATGAAAACAATCGAACGAACCGCCCGAATCTCAGGGAGGTTCTCATAGTGGGCAATATAGAGCGCGGGAAGCTGGTGTCAAATGCACTTCAGAAGCAGCTCAGCTGGGGTCATGAGGTTCTCGGTAACCTGACGGATAAGAAGGAGGAGCTTTCGAACCCCGGCACTATAGGGTATATTGATGATCTGCAGGATATACTGCATACTCAAACCATTGATGAGGTTATTTTCGCACTTGGTCCAGACCGTTCTATCGAGCTGGATGGATATCTGAAAACCTGCAGGAGTATGGGCATCACCACAAGGATAATACCTGCACTCTGGATGCCCGGCAACAGAAGTATGCATGCTGAAAATTACCAGGGTATTCCATTCCTGACCTTTCACGAAAACAACTTTGACGCTACCGGCCTTTTTTACAAGAGGATCCTTGATATTGCAGGCGGAATAGCCGGAACAATGATTTTCATCATCATATACCCGTTTGTTGCATTTGCGATAAAGAGGGACTCTCCCGGGCCGGTTCTCTTCAAACAGAAACGTGTAGGTCAGAACGGGCGTGTATTCAACCTCTACAAATTCAGGTCCATGACCAGTGACGCTGATAAAATGAAATCCGAACTCTTAAAGGACAATGAGATGAAAGGGGCGATGTTCAAGATCACCAATGATCCGCGTATCACAAAAGTGGGTAACTGGCTGAGAAAAACATCCATTGATGAAGTACCCCAATTCCTCAACGTTCTGAAAGGCGAGATGAGTCTTGTAGGCACGAGGCCGCCTACTCCCGATGAAGTGGAACAATACAAGGACTGGCAATACCGGAGGATCTCTGCAAAACCCGGCATCACCGGATTATGGCAGGTGTCCGGAAGGAACAAGATCACTGATTTTGATCAAATCGTTGAACTTGATTGTACGTATATATCAAGCTGGCGTTTTCTGGATGACATAAAGATAATCTTCAAAACCATATCCGCAGTAGTTCAAAGAAAAGGCGCACTATAGATACTGCTTCGGACAACCTTACTAAGCCTTTGTATACCTATTGGAAAGGAAAATCAGGTCATGAAAGAAAAATCTATTTATCTATTGGGTACTTTTATCATCATCCTTCTCTTTGCCGGCTGTTCCACGCCTGAAGAGAAAAAGATGGGCTACTATTCCAAGGCAAAGACACTCTATGCTCAGGATGAGCTTGTGAAGGCACAGATCGAGCTGAGAAATGCGATCCGGATCGACCCGAAATTCGCCGATGCCTACTACCTCCTTGCCATGGTGGATCTCAAGTCGGGAAATGTCCGTGGTGCATACGGGGGTCTCATCAAGACTGTCGAGCTTGCACCCCGGAACATCCCTGCACAGCTTCAGATCGGCCGACTTTTCCTTGCAGCAGGACTGAAAGACAAGGCCATGGAAAAGGCGGAAATCGCTCTTGGCATCGATGGTAAAAACAAAGAGGCCATGCTTCTCAAGGCATCTGTCCTTCTTTCCCAGAAACAGACCGACAAGGCCGAGTCTATCCTGAATACGGTCTATGAAAAAGGCGACAGAGACCCTGATATATACCTTCTGCTTGCATCATCCTTCTTTCAGAAAGGGAACAAGAAGGAAGCCGAAGGCATTCTTGTCAAGGGGGCGAGGAACCATCCTAATACCGTTTCGCTCCTCTTGTTCCTGGAAAGCATCTATCGACAAGAAAACCGAATTTCCGAAGCAACAGCGATATTGAGGCGCATTATCATCATCGAACCGAAGAATACATCCTATAGACTCGATCTGGCGAACCTCTTGTGGGGTGCAAGCCAGAAAGAGCAGGGGATTAATCTTCTTGCCGATTTCATCAAATCCGAGCCTGGAAACGAAACCAACAGGATATCAGTCGCCCGGTTCTATTCAGGCAAGGGGATGATGGACAGGGGCGAAAATGTTCTGAAAGAGGGGCTCTTGGCCAACAAGAACAGCTTTGAGCTCCATTATGCCCTGAGCGATCTCTATGCCGGAACCGGGCAATATGATAAGGCTCTCGAAATTCTTAACCAATGTCTGAGCATTAAGGACGATCCGACGAACCCGGATATCATCGAAACGAAAAGCTTTCTCGCAGACTTGTATCTCAAAAAGGGTGATATCGAAAAGGCCTCTCTTACTGCGGATGAGGTCATACGTCTGTCGCCGAAAAGTGCAGAAGCCCATTTGGTCAAAGGAAAGATTTACCTGGTTAAGGGTGACGGAACCAATGCAGTGTCCGAAATGAGGAGCGTTGTTTATTCGAATCCCGAGCTTATCGAAGGACACCTTCTGCTCGCTCAGGCTCATGTCGCAAGCGGCCAGATCGAGTTGGCAGTGGATGTGCTCCGGAATGCCATGAAGAAATTCCCTGATTCAAAGGAGGTTGCAAGGGCTCTTTCACAGGGTCTTTTCATCAGCAAGGAATACGGTGAGTCTGAAGATATCCTCAAGAGGCTGGCATCAAATAATCCTGATGATCTGCTACCCAGCGTCGACCTTGGCGACTTCTATTTTGCACGAGGTAACTATGCGGAAGCGGAAACCCAGTATGGAGAGATTATCCGGAGACAACCGGCGGCCGGACTCGGATACATGAAACTCGCAGGGTTTTATCAGCATCGGCGCAATCAGAATAAGGCGATATCGGTACTTGAAGACGGATTGAAAAGAACAAACGGGGATCTTACCATCTTTTCTTCTCTAACCCAATTATACATAGCTTCCGGTAAGTCGGAAAAGGCTAAAGTGCTATGTGAGGAACTCATAAAGAAAGATTCTCAAACACCTGTAAGCTACCAGATACTTGGTCTGGTTTACACCTCGAATAAACAATACACAATGGCGGAAGGGTCTTTCCAGAAGGCAATATCCCTCGATCCCAAGTGGGATACCCCCCAGAAGAATCTCGCCCTCCTCTATCTCCTGGAGGGCAAGAAAACAGATGCAATAAAGAAATATCAGTCTATGATAAAAGATGATCCGAAAAACCCTGCCCCCTACTTGAGCCTAGGCCAGATCTATGAGCTCATGGGCGACTTCCATAATGCCATTGCAGTGTATACGACCGCTATCACCCAGACGCCAGGCTCATGGCTTGTTGTAAACAACCTCGCTTCCCTCCTCAACGAACACGGCAGCTCAAAGGACGACCTGGACAAGTCTCTTTCCCTGGCCGTCAAGGCAACCGCCATGGCGCCGGAAGAGCCGGCAACACTCGATACGCTTGGCTGGGTGTATTACAAAATGGGCCAATACGACAAGGCTCGGGTTCAGATAGAAAAGGCATGGAAGAAGAATCCGGATAACCCCGAGAGCACCTATCATCTTGGAATGGTCCTGTTCAAGACAGGACAGAAGAATGAGGCAAAGACAAGGTTGGAGGCAGCCCTCAAGCAGGGCAAGGACTTCCCCGGGAAACAGGAAGCCAAGAAGCTTCTCAACGAGATCACCGGCAATGCATGATGTGGTAGCGATGTGGAAGCAATGGAAATCGAATGCCCGAACAAATCAAACTCATAGGGAATATGACATGAAACAGATACTACACACCATGGTGCTTTTCGTCATCATCAGCCTGATAAGCACGGCGGCATGGACTCAGGATGAATCATCGAATCGTCCAGGGGAAGAATACAAAATAGGCAACGGCGATGTATTGTTTATTTCAGTCTGGAAAACCGAGGACCTCACCAGGGAGGCCATCGTGCTCCCGGATGGGACGATATCATTTCCGCTTACAGGGAAAATTGAAGCGGCGGACAAGACAGTGGACGAGCTCAAGCAGGAATTGGAGACGAAGCTGAAACCGTTCATTAATGATCCTGTTATCGCTGTGGCTGTCAAGGCAGTCAACAGCCTTAACATCTATGTTATAGGCCGTGTGAACATACCCGGGCGCTTCACTCTTTATACAAACGTGGATGTCCTCCAGGGCCTCTCCATGGCCGGCGGGCCGAATTCCTATGCAGACAGAAAAAACATCAGGATCTTCAGAAAAGACAATGGACAAACAATATGCATCAAATTTAATTATAAGGAGGTAACAGAAGGGATCCATCTTGAACAGAACATCATGCTGAAAAGGGGCGATGTGATCGTT
Source organism: uncultured delta proteobacterium (assembly GCA_963798485.1). Taxonomy (GTDB): domain Bacteria; phylum Desulfobacterota; class Desulfomonilia; order UBA1062; family UBA1062; genus MWEI01. The sequence goes on from CAWCTR010000014.1 coordinate 432,857, forward strand.
GTCCCTTGAGCTTTTCAAGGACATATAGTCTTCAGCCGTGCAATATTCCAAGCTCACTCTTCTCATGTATGTGCTCGCACTTACCATGATTATACCCCTGCATGATACATTCGGGTATGACCTCACTTACACTCCCCAGATAAGCCTTGATGTCAATTACCATGACAACATCTTCTTTACCGCTGAGAAGCCGACAAGCGACACCCTCAGTATTGTCAGTGGCGGCACGTCTCTCAATCTATCGAGTGAAAGAGATGATTTCTCATTCAACGGTATTGTAAAAAATACATCATATCTTAGAAATCATGAGCTCGATGATACTGATTTCTTCATTACGGCAAAAGCGTCGCATATGATATCTGAAAGAACCGGTATCGAGTCGGACATCGGCTTAAAAAAGGACTCCAGCCCAGACCGCGATCTGGAGAGCACGGGGTTGGCCCTCGGTACATCCGTCCGCAACACTTTAAACTACTCCTTTAAAGAAACGTATTCGCTGTCCGAGCTTATGAATACCGATATCACCTACGGCTTCGAAAGCCAAAAGTTCGACTCGAATCAGTTCACCGATTCTACCTCACAAAATGGTGACCTGGGGTACACCATTGATGCCGGCTCCATGCTCCCGGATACTTCGTTTCGTTTGGATCTCTTGTATGAACGCGATAAGTACCTGGATTCTCTTTTGGAGAAAGCTGAGAATTATGAATGGCGGGCCGGTGCCTCTCATCAAATGACGGAGCTGCTCAATTTTTCTTTCTACCTGGGTACAAGGCAAACCACTTCAACGTATTTGGTTCCCACATGGTTCGAGGTATTTGAAGAGCAGAGCCATTCACGGGGAATGATCGGCCAGGCCGCTCTCGTGTACAAGACTGAATACACCGATTCAACCGTAAGCCTATCCCGCAACATAGACAGTGTGAGCGGTGAATCGCGACTTTCGGAAAGAACCATGGCCACTATTGATTCTTCGCTATCCATAAGCAGGACTGTCCAGACCACGTTCTCGGCTCAATACATCATGAACAAGGAGAATGAGGACAACGTGTCACAAGAGAACATCCGCCAACGGACAGTGAATTTTTCACCTGGTCTAAAAATAGAGCTCTCGGATGATTTTTTTCTCTCTCTTTCCCATGTGTACACTCAGCTCAGGGACCGGAACAATGATGCCATAACCAGAAGGAATCTCTCAACCCTGCGTATTGAATACCGGCATTCTTTTTTCAACTAACGATCCATCTTTACAATGAAAATCGCGGATGGTGGAAATGATGCACTATTTTACTGAAAACAACTTGGAGAATATCTATGCCCACACCTGAGATGACATCAGCCCATTTCCTGGAAATCTTGAAGCGGAGGAAATGGGCCTTTATTCTTCCTGCACTGCTCACGATCCTCACTGTTGCGGTAATCGCAATAGCACTGCCTCCAATCTATCAATCGACCTCCACGATCCTCATCGAGCAGCAGGATATACCGACTGATTTCATAAGAGCAACGGTGACGACATATGCCGAACAGCAGCTTCAGATCATCAATGAAAAGGTAATGACCACCACGAAGCTTCTTGAGATCATCAACCGCTTCAACCTTTATAAAGATCTCCGCGACACAAAGACCACCGATGAGATAGTTGACAAAATGCGCAAGGATATCACCCTGAAACCTATAAGCGTAGACGTGGTTGACCCCAAGACCGGCAGGCCGACAACTGCTACGATAGCCTTCACGCTTTCCTATGAGGGGAAAAACAATCCCGTCCAGGTCCAGCAGATCGCAAATATACTGACATCGCTGTATCTTGATGAGAATCTGAGGACCAGGGAGCAGCAGGCGAGCGATATCTCCACTTTCCTGGCCAATGAGATGCAAAGGGTTAAAAATGATCTAACTCATATCGATGCCCGTCTCACCGATTTCAAGGCGCGCCATGTGAATGTGCTCCCGGAATTGATTCAGGTGAACATGCAGAGTCTGAATGGAATCGAGCACGACAAGGATATCATGAACGACCGTCTTACCAACCTGAAAGAGCAGGAAGCAGCTCTCAAGTCAAGGCTGGCCGTTGTCTCTCCCAACCTCAGGGAAATGGACCGGCAACGGCTGGAGGAGCTGAAAGTTCAGCTCATCTCTCTGAGAAACCGTTTCTCGGAGAATTACCCTGATGTGATCAACACCAAGGCCGAGATCGAAAATCTGGAAAAAAGCATCAATGCAAAGCCGGATAGCGGAAGCTCTGTCCATGAAAGGAAGGACAACCCCGAGTATGTCAGCCTTGATTCGCAACTCTCGGGGATTCAGGGCGAGATCGGAATGCTTCTGTCACAAATCGTTGAGCTCGATAAACAGTCGAAGGATTACCATGCAAGGATCGGAGAGACACCTAAGGTGGAATCAGAGTATACCTCGCTCATTTCAGAGAAAACCAATACCCAGGCAAAATATGACGACCTTATGAGAAAGCTTATGGAGGCAAAGTCTTCCCAGAGCCTCGAAAAGGGACAGAAGGGCGAGCGCTTTACCCTGATCGAACCGGCCCTGCTCCCGGAAAAACCCGTCAAGCCGAACAGGTATATGATCATTTTCATTGGTCTGGTGGCAGGGATCAGCATCGGCGGCACTACGGCGGCTGTTCAGGAAGCGATGGACAGCTCCATCAAGAATGCTGATGATCTCTCCTTCTTTGGCGTGAATGTCGTGCGGGGTTCTATCCCGGTGATCATGAACGAATCTGATACCTTGCGCGCCAGGAGAAAATGGAGGGCAATGATTGCGGGAGTACTGGCCGCAATCATGATGGCAGTCATAGGATTCCATCTTTTTGTCATGCCTCTCGGTCTTTTCTGGACCCTGTTAAAAATCAGGATCGGAATTTAATTGCGAAAGAAAGGAGTTGCACCATGAAAGATACCGATTTGCCAAGAATTCCTGAAGACACAGGATCTGTGCCCTCTTCTCTATCCCGGAGAACCTCATTCGGATCGAAATCACCTGTTTACTCCGAATCCAAAGCACGAAATCTGGATACTGAACATCTGAAACAAATGAGATGCATCGGCATGTTCCCTGAGATCCCTCTTACAAATTATTACAAGATCCTGAAGACTCAGATCCATCAACTCCTCAAACAGCGAGGATGGAATACTGTCATGATTACCAGTGCACACCATGGGGAAGGCAAAACCATTACATCAATCAATCTTTCTTTTACCTTTGCCCAGGATCATACCCATACCGTCATGCTCATGGATTGCGATCTGAAGCAGCAGCAAGTGCATAAGTACCTCGGCATTGCCCATGAGCACGGCATCGCCGACTATCTTATAGACAATTACCCTCTCAAGGACCTGATCATCTGGCCGGGAGTGGACAAATTCACGTTCATTTCAGGCGGAGAACAAATAATTGACAGCACTGAGCTTCTGAACTCACCAAGGATGGCTTCACTCGTTCAGGAGATCAAGACACGATACGACGACCGTTTCATTATATTCGACACCCCTCCCCTCCTTGAGGGCGCGGATGCCATGGCATTTCTTCCCATGGTCGAAGGAGTACTTATTGTATTAGAAGCCGGGAAGACCCCGAGAAAGAGTATAGAAAGATCCCTTGATCTGATCCCGAAAGAAAAATTCCTGGGTTTTGTCCTGAACAGATACCAAGCAAAACCGGTACGTAAGGATTCTTCTCATTACAAACTCGCAGGCAAATCAACATAAGAAAATGATGCTGATCCATACCTCCTCTATTATTCTTCCATCCCTTCGGCTTTTCTTACCCTCTCTTTGTTCCTGAAACACTCTCCTTAATCAGCATGTTCAAGAAAAATCCATTCTTGTTTCAACACAGATTTATTCGTACAAGGTTGTTCCCATGTCGGAGAGCTTAAATGCTTGTCCAAGCCAATCGAAATCTATCGGTAGATACCCATTACCCGCAACGTTTGATACCTCAGAAAGCAAAAGCTGTATAAATGGATTGGACGAACGGGCTCTTTAATTGGGGATAAAATCCCAAGATAAAAATACACCTATATCCAGGATCTCACCATGCTTATGGGCATGAAGAGATAAACAATTCCTTCAGGAGATTATTATGTAACCTTTCAATATCAATATTTTTATTGCAACCTCTACCCTGAAACCGGAGTTTGTTCGAAACCCGAAGCAGGAGAGCAGGTGAGTAATGTAATTCATTTACTGGAATTATACACATATATGGAATGTAACCTCTATATGTGTACCCATGCAATATAGTTTTATCTTATTGTTTTTGTATTTTATTTATCAATATATCAGCCATGTATATCGACATCATCCCTAACCGGAATTCAAGGTCGACCATTCTTCTGCGAGAAGCATGGCGGGAGGGAAAGAAGATAAGGAAACGTACTATCGCGAATCTGACCGGCTGGCCCGATGATAAGATCTCAGCCCTCAAGCACATACTGAAAGGTGAGCCGCTCATTCATCCTTCCGAGGCCTTTGTTATCGAGCAGTCCCTATCCTGCGGTCATGTCCATGCCATTCTGAAACTCATTGAAAAAATCCGACTCATAGAGATCCTGGGGCATGGATCAATACTGCAGAAGAACATCATCATTACCATGGTAATCCATACCCTGTTTTTACAGCAGGCACCCAATCTTGCGGATTGCCTGTGGCGTGGCACAACCATTCTGGATGACCTGGGTCTTCGCAACATCACCATCGAAAATGTAACAGGCACTCTCGAGTGGCTCGCGGAAAAAAGGGAACAGATCGAGGGTAATGTCGAACGAATATTAAGCTCTGTTGCAGAAGTAGCCTATGACAGCGGTATGCGTAATACCGCCCGGGCTCTTCTCCAGCTGTTGGCCGAGCATGTGAACAGGAACCTGCACAATGCCCTTTCGCCACTGCTTTCTCAGAATGCCCTCCACGAAGACCCATGCGCACGTCACGTCCAGAGTGAATGTCCCTTAAGCCTGTATACCAATGAAAACCTCCATGAAACCGGCATGCAAAAAGAGAAGCGTCCTGCCCTCAGCCTTTTCGATATCGTTGACCATCTCAGTGCCCAGTGCAATATCAGGTTGAGGATAACCTCGATCCCAGGCGGCTTGACCGTCAACCTTCGCACTTCTGAATCCCCTCTCCATAAGCATGTATCCGAGCTCATCGAGGCCTATGAGGGAAAAGGCCCGGTCATAGAAACCGCATCCTGGCGCCACCCACACCAGGAGGGGAATAATCGGGCTCAGTCAGGATGGATGCACACCCCCGACGTACAGGATCTTGCCCTGAATAAAAACATGGACAGGTCTCTTTTACGAGACCGAGACATGAATAAACCTTTTTAAAAAGGAGGAATATCATGAAGAAAATCGGAATCTTTATAGTAACTGTATTGGTGAGTCTCGGTATAACAGGCACCTCAATGGCTTTTACTTTATACAGTTCCCCCCTTACGGCAAACATGTGGATGTCCTATGCAGGCGGTTCCAGCAGCAACACATTCACGCTCAAGCTTGATGGGTACAAACCTTCGAGCATGTCCGGGTGTTCATCAGCCCAATTGGTTCTCTCCTTTGCCGGCGATGGCAATCCCTTTGACTCCTATATGTTCGCCGGTATTATGCAGGGCAGCAAGAAAACCATCTTTGAGGTAAAAGACGGATCGGCCATGATCATCCCTATCTCGGATGACGGCCTGGTCAGCTTGAATACTACAGGACAGCTGACCTTCACCCTTACCCGCTACTGCGGTGATTTCACGTTCAAGACAGCCAAGCTTATAGGAGACTCCCCAACACCAGCAGTTCCCATTCCCGCGGCGCTCTGGCTGTTCGGGCCGACACTCATAGGGTTCCAGTTCATGAGAAGACAGTTTGTCCAAATATAAAATATACCGAGCCAATAGCAAAAGTCCGAGATTGTCATTCCGCGAAAGCGGGAACCACTCTTTTTAAATACTGCAGGATCCCCCGTTTTCGCGGGAGGTGACATCTTTTCTTAGTTTTGCAATTAACCGAATCTTTTTTGATTCTTAATCAGGAATTCACACTGTTCGCGTATAAGAGCCTTGAAGAAAGAACCTTTATTCCATACGAAGAGATACATATCTAACTCCCCTCACTCGGGCACGAGTAAGTTTAGCTCGTGCCTTTTTCTTTTCAGAATTCAATAGAGAGGAAACGATGAAATTTTCACGACACCTCTTTAGCCTGCTGCACGAAGGATTATTTGGTCTCTCTTTCGGTCCTCTTCTCCCAGACCGGCATAGAACCACTTGGGGAAGTTAAAAAAAGAGGTAATGGAGCGTGGGAGCAAAAGGACAGCTTGAAGGAATGACTCAAGATCAGGCACGTTATAGATATTCACATCAAGGCCCCAGTTCTGGAGCTGGATGATCAGGCGCCTGCTTTCGCTTGTTTTCCAGTTCACTGAGAACCGGTTAATGCCCCACCTGGTGTACATGGCGAGATATCTCCTGGCCTCTGATGGGGAGGATATGATCAGGTATCCCAAGGCGTCCACAGGGCACTGCTTTATTGCACCGGGGAATCTATCCACGATCGTCTTGAGCCCGCCGATGTTCAGTTCGTTTACGGTCCTGTTTATCCATACCCGATCATCGGTAAAGCCGATTTCGGCCAGCATCCCGGTCACCCGTTCCAATAAACCCTCTTCCTTGATGTCCAGTTTCACACCCCTGCCTGCGTCCTTGAGAACGGACAGGAAATACTCCAGTTTAATTGTAGTCTCGTTGGGAGTCTTCAGTACCTCAGAGAAACTCTTCCTGCGGACGATTAAGGATTTATCACCGGGGTCAATGCGGACGTGCATCTCAGCCCAGTGGACATTCGACACAAGGAACTGGCGGAGTATGGATTCATCGTCAACACCATGCCACACGAACTCGATGTGTTTGGGCAGCCCTTTTTCACCGATGAACTCGGTAATGTCATAATGGCTGCCGGCTACTGCACCAATAGGGATATGGGCAGGTGCGGATTCAAGAATAGTATCCGCATGCAGTAAAAAAATATCGCGGGTAAGCTCTGTCTCCGCAATGGTCTTTAAGATTTCCGGCTCATTGTCGACCACGGCAACGATGCGGTACCCCATGCCCATAAAGGCCTTCAACCCATCTATCTTGGAACCGGTAACACTGGACCCTGAATTCATATGAAGCAGGTGGGGTGGAAATCCAACACGGTATTCGGCAGCAAGGGTGTTGAGGACTCGCAGTGTCTCGTCCCTCATGTGCTCGGATCTCCCGGTGTTGAGGCCCACATAGGTATTGGGCTGCAACTGGAACCACCTTATGACATCCAAAACTCCATCAAACGGGTGGTGCGACTTGAGAATGGCATCTTCAGACCGGAAGTTGAGTATATACCATTCAATGATCTTCGACTTCTCAGGATCTGTTATGCCAAGATCGTTCAGGAGTGTTTCTATCTCATTTTCGTGGATGTGGATATCATCGGCCCCGAGATACCTGAAATGACGCGTACCATGCTCACGGTCATAGGTGTGGAGGGTCGATATGATCATGTATCGTGTGTCTAGTATGGTACCATCGATGTCAAAGACTATCAGGAGTCTGTCTTGCGGGCATGCCTTACGTATCGATTCGTAGTGGAATGCAAGATCTCGCATCCAGCTTGTTGTGTTTTTCATTGTAATAATAGCTCCTTTAATGCCCTCTTTTATAACGGGCTGTGGTTTAATATTGCGGACTCACTTTGGGTGCTCTCAATGGTTTCTGTCTCCTGCTTCCTGCAATAAGCTGGAATATTCTCATGCATACTGAATTATAACCATAAATATTTCTGGTTCGGTAAATCAGCAGGATCTTGGAGAAGTAAATCGAGGCCGTTTCAAAATAACGTGAGCTATTTACTTGCTCTTTCATATGTATGCTCCATATCTAAATACCCTCTATCTATGCTTGCATTATTAACTAAGTATGAACATTGGATAAATTTTTGGTTAACTTCATCGTGTGCCTTGAAGGCATTCATTTCTGTTGCATGAACCGTGAACCAGGTAATGGATAGAGAGAGAATGAAGAAAAACGTGCTGATAATTAATCGTTTCATGATATCTCCTTACTTTTTACAAACAAGCACAACACGAAACATCCCAGGGGGAGATCTTATTTAAATCTCTCTAAATAATTATCTATGGTCATCGAGGTCGCTGACTGAGAACTGATACAATTGTCCGATGCGGAATATCCATTGTTTGTGTGTGATATCGCTCCATGCGGCATAAAGCGATTGCTATCGAAGCCCTCGGTCTTAACCTTATCTCTTATGTCTTTGTGAGAATCTATCCCTTTGTTCATAATGGCACCTCCATTCATGTATTTTCCTTTAATTCATTATCTAATGAATTAGTGTGAATTTATTATGTGTTCCTGATTAAAATTAGATGAATTTTTTAGAGGTGCACCTTCAAATCGACGATATACGAGTCTCCGGACCTTTGATGCTGACAATTGGATCTATCAGTTCTGCTTTTCAAATTTTAGCTTGTCTACCTTGTCGGTATACTCCTGCACGAATTCTTCAAGCTCCACTTTTTTAACCTGCGTGAGAGGCTCCTTTGCCGCCAGGGCGCTCACCACACCTTTATTCTTGTATTTGATAAGCAACTCCTTGGATATCGCAGTTAGCTCAGTGTTCGCTTTCACACACCGCTCAAACTCATTCTGGTTCCGAGTAAGCTTCTTCTCCAGGTCTTTTTTAGCATCGCTCAGCCGTGCCTGCTCCTTCTGCGAATCCGAGGCTAATTGTGCATGTGTTTTCTTCAGGTCATCGAGATCTTTCTTCAGCTTGTCCCGCTCCAAAGTGAGCTCATTAAGTGCGCTTGTCTGCTTTTCCTTATAGGCATTGAATTCGGATTTCAGCACCCCTTCCTCTTTCACCGCCTTGTCCAGGTCGGACTGGGAAGAACGCTGCTTGCCTTCGACAGAGGACTTCATGCGCAGATATTCCTCGGACTGGTGTTTCTGGTCGGCATATTTCTTGTGGAGCTGCTCTTCTTTCATGGTGAGAGTTGCAATCATGTCCTTCTGCTCATTGTTTACTTTGACGAGGTAGAGGCAACCCCACGCAAGGGTAATAAGTACAATTACGCCGATGATCTGCACCACCAAGACCATGTTCATTTTCTTCTGAGCCATATAGTCCTTCATTCCTCCGATACTGATTCGTTCTCTAAGTACGTTTTCTTCAGCAAATTGCTCTCCTGAACGGACATCCGTCCTTCTTAAGGTTTTTTGTATTGCTGGATGATCTCCCAGGTGCCCAGGACATTTTCCATTGCTGCCTTTGTCGATTCCGCATTATTGTGCGATGCAGCCTGATTGAGCTCTTCGGCCTGTACAGCGAGCCTGTTCACCATGCGTCTGAAGTACGAGTCAAGGGCCTTGCGCGAAAGGATGCCGCTTAAGTTCACCATCTCTCGGGCGTTCATGGCGAGGATCCTGTAGGTATAACGCTCTTCGTTCTGGTATTTCAGCGTATCAATATAGCTGCTCATTTCCTTGATCCCGCCCTGCAATTCCTTGTTCGAATAGGCGCCATCCAGGTCTTTCATGACAGCGCAGGAAATGCAGAGGAAAGAGATCATGACCGGCAAAAAGATGAAAAGCTTTTTCATAGTATTCTCCAAGCCTCAAGGTTAAAATTTTACGTTCATGTCAACCTGCAGGGTGTCGATGGCGATCTTCGGACCGTCGATCTCATCGGCACTGTACCACTGGATCGACCCCCAGACGTTCCTGGTCAGACCCAGGTCGTATTTGAGGATATACCCTTGCGCGTTCGTGCCACCCCCATGGAAATTCGAGTCGGTGAATGCATCGAGCACACAATCTTTCCCGACATATTTCCTGGCGGCCGAGCACCTCCACTGTCCGAAGTCGGACACTTCCTTGTAGCCCACCCCAAAGATGACCTGGTATCCTTTGGTGTCCTTATTCAAACCAGGACCCGTGCGACTGATCACTTCACCCGTGTTAAATCCTATGTTCTTTACATAATCACCGGTGAGGGTCAGATGCACGGGGTTGAAGATTACGACATCGATCATGCCGGTGTAATCAAGTTCATGATAATCTGCAGCGAGCGCCAGCTTATAGCTCGACGAGGGGTCGATATCGAAGAGTGTGTTCCCCATCTGCTGGAACTGAGGAGCGGTCCAGTCGGTAAGCCCTGGGTATTGTGGGTTATTGGGTTTGCCCACCATGTTCGTGTAATAGTAATATGCACCACTGAGTTTGACGCTGATGATTTCAGGTGCATTCAGCTTTATACCTGTCTGCATCCCGTAGAGCCACTTGTCATGGGAAGACAGCTCCACTTCCTGGATAGGGAATGCGCCAACGGTCAGAAAAGTGCGCAGCGGCCTGCCGAGCTGGGTGTCGAACTGGAGGGCCACCCCGTCGAAATTGAGGTTGTCGTCCCACACAAGGTCCGTATAAAACCAGGGGTTCGGCATCCTGCCCGCCCAGAGACTCAGTTCGGGCATAGGCCTGTATCTCATCCATGCCTGATTGAGCACCACACTCTTATTGTTCTGGTAATCGCCGAATGTCACATTGGCGGAGACCGGGGTGGTCGTGTTTCCCGTGCTGATGGTTACTCCCGCATCCACCTGGTCGGCAACCTGGATCAGGGTGTTGAGCCTCACCCGCAACCGCATGCGATCCCTGTCCTCCGTCGTGTTCATGAGCTGTGTCGGATTGCTGGGGCTTAGGACCTGGTCGTCATTGTCGGAGGCGAAGTAATCACCCTGGTAGCGGACCCTTATATCGCCTGTAAGCCTGATCTTGCTTGCCCACTCGGGCATTTCGGGCGTAAGCCAGTTCCCGAGACGGGCCTCTTTGAGGATATCCGCCTTGAGTTCATCCTTGACGGCCGATTGCACACTCCCCTTGATCTGTCCCGCTACCTGCCTGGATATTTCATCGATGTACTTATCACGATCCGATGCAGGGAGCTGTGCGGCAGGGTTCCGCTTTGATGCCTCAAGGTATCGCTCCGCCTCCTCATCGCTGATGAGCCCGCGGTCTTTGAGGCCTTTGATCATGGTCTCGAAATCCAGTTGTGTGTCCTGCTGGGGCAAATCCGGGGTTACCGCGGTCTGCTGTAAGGTGGCAGCCTGCTCTGCCGGGCCGGCCTGAGGCGCGGCCTCTGGGGTAATATTTTCAGCCGGGGCTGGCTCTGCGGCCTGTGGCGGGATTGAAGACGCTTCAGACTTCTCCGCCGGGGTCTGTTCAGTTGCATTATCCAGGACTGCCTGCTTATCCTCCGCAGTGGTCCCCTGCATCACAGGGGCTGCGGGGGCAGGCTCGTCTGCATGAGCCTGCCCCACAACACAGACAAACGGGATAGAGATGAGAAGGGCGATTACATACGGATAAACTCTCTTCCTGTGAATCAGTAGGTGTATCATCTAATGTCCTTTCATTTTTTTGTTAACATTCTCTGTGGAGCAAATTGTATGAACCCGCGATCGTCATTACTAAACAAGCAGCGGTCTCTGATCTCAATGGTCATAGCCTACTCAATATCACCCCTCTACCCTGACCCTCTCCCGCAAGGGGAGAGGGGACTTATTATGAAACGGCTTTCCCTTGAACCATCCTTACGCCCTTGAGGAGATCTCTACCCTCAGGACCTTTGGCATGCCTTCAGGAGGCGGCTCGTTGAACCTCTTGATGAGACTCAGGGCGCGGGAAACGGCACTGTCCATCTGCTCCGATCCGGAAGATTTGTAGATCCGGTACTTCACGAGGTTTCCGTTGTCATCGAGCTGAAGCACCACAATGGTTTCGAGGTTGCCCGAGGGTATGTTACCCCTGGCGAAGACCTTGTGGATCTCATCCTGGATGCCCCTGTTGTACCAGGCATACTTCTGCATGAGGCTCTGGGGTCCTCCTCCATTTGGGTCGCTCCCCACCAGGGCCCTTCCACCTTTCCTGCCCACAAGCCCGAATGCGTCGCCCCCAGCGCCTCCCTCGGCATCGAGGCCCAGCTGATCGCCCGGCGGCGGCTCGTTCTTATCGGATTTGCTGTTCGGGACATCCTGCTGCTGGACCATCTGGTTCTCATGGGGCTTCTCCTGTTTGACCTCCTGCTCGGGCGGCTTCTCCAGCTTGGTCGGCGGGGGCGGTTTCAAAAGGGTGACCATGTGAATCGCCTTATGCCTCACCTTGTCCTCGGTCAGAACCATCTTCACCATGGTCGCGCCAAGCCCCACCAGTACGAGGATCACGATACCCGAGATCACCTTGACCCCGGTGGACAGCTTGTCTTCAGCATGCCTTACCATGCACCCCTCCCCTACCCGTCGTCAGGCAGCAAGGTCATTTCACCACCTTCTGCGTTACAAGCCCCAGCTGCGTGATATCCAGCCGTTGTAAGAGATCGAGCACGTCGATGACCTGCTGGTAGGCGACCTGTGAATCGCCCTTGACGATGACCGGCAGATCCGGGTTGGTGGCCTTGTACTGGACGAGCGTGTTCTCGAGGTCCTTCAGGGTTACCGGGTAGGCATCGAGGTAGATGGTCCCGTCAGCGGCAATAGTGATGGCCCTGGTGCTCGGCTTGTTCAGCGTCGGGGCCGTGCTCGCCTTGGGCAGGTTCACCTGGATGCCCTGTACCGCCGCTGTGATGCATACGATGAAAACGACCAGGAGGTTCCACGCCAGATCAAGCATGGGCGTAATGTTGATTTCATCGTACGCCTTCTGATCGAACATGCCCCGTTTCATCAGGCAATCCTCCTCTCTTCGAGAGTGTCATACCGTTGGGCATCCTCGGTGTAGTTGGCTTCCACATTGATGGTGAACTCATCCACAAAGAGGTAGACATCCGCCATGATATCCTTGATCTTGGTGGTCAGGTAGTTGTATGCGAACAGCGCCGGTATGGCCAGGATCAGGCCCGTCAGGGTGCAAGCGAGCGCCGACGCGATGCCCGGCGCAATGGCCATAATGTTGGCTTCTCCCACCTGGGCCATGGCCGCAAAGGTGTTCATGACGCCCCAGACCGTACCCAGCAGCCCCAGGAACGGCCCGCCGGTAATCCCGATGGTCAGGAGAATAAGACCGCTGTTCAGCTTCTGGCCCTCCCGCAGCGCACCTTTTTCCAGCTCGTTCCTGAAGATGCTTGTTACCTTCGGCGTTATAATATGTTTTCCGTTGATGCTCCTCATGCGGTTGTTAAGGACGTGACAGCCCTGCTTGAAGATGCGGTAAACGGGCGAACGCGGATATTCGCCGCAGGTTTTCTCGAAGCCGTAGTAATCGTCCCGCTCCTCGATCAGAGGCATGAATTCATCGTTCGCCTTGGTGATGTTCCGGATGGTGTTCAACTTGTCGATAAAGAGCACGATGCAGAAGCCCAGGATAATGAGGGTGATGGCAATGATTGACCACCCGGAGATTGTGGTGTTTTTGAACACGATCACCAGATAGCCGAACACTTCGAGCATGCCGCCGCCTTTTGGGGCCTCGGCGGCCCCGTAGGAGAGCAGGGTCGGCTTGGGAGACTGGCTCGAATACTGTGCCTGGACCCAGGGCTTGGAACGTGCGGTATTGGAGATGGTGAGCTCGTCCAGGTCGCCTGCAAAGCCGTGACCGCCTTTGCCATCGTTGCCGATGACGATCTCGCCTGCGAGATTGGGCAGTGTGGGAGACAGGTCTATACCGTATATGTCCTTGCCGTCGATGTAGAGCGTAAGCTTGCCCTGGTGCTGGGCGCTCATCACCACATGGTGCCACTGGCCGAGCGTGATCTCGCTGTTGGCCACCGGGGTCATGAGGGTGTCTTCCCTGCCCGACTTGAGACGGCAGTAGAGCCTGGTCTTGTCTATGCCGATGGTGATCGCCTTGTCCCCTTCTTCCCGGTAGAGGAGATATGCGTCAGCCTGCGCCGTGTTGGCCCTGATCCAGGAGGAATAGGTAAACCCGCCGGAGATGTCCAGCGACGGGTTCGACTGGATGACGAGCTTGTCCGCTCCGCCTCCAAGCGTGACCCCTTTGCCCACTATGGCAGGCAGCCCCAATGACCCTGAAAACGCGGAGGCATTGTTGCCGTAGCCCGTGGAGTCCTTGGGCATGCCTTCGGTTTCGGCAAAGTGGAACACCGCCACATAGTTCTTGTCATAGGTGCCCTTCGTGTCATCGGCCCTGGGCGCCTTCTTGTTGTCGTAATACATCCAGATGAAGTCGGCCTTGGATGCGGCTGCAACCTTTGGGACGCGCACCCAGATAAGCGCCATCTCGTCGGTGATGTCCAAGAGCTCGATGTGGTGCTTGAGCATTGCCTTGTCATCCGATGATACGAACCGTATGTCCGAGCCGTCTTCCTTGATGCGCGTGAAGTCGATATTCCCCGTATGGAGCCTGACCAGGACCGGTATTTCGTCCGCCCCTGCATGGATGTCCGCCCCGGAAGTTGTGGTGTCGATGGTGATCTTCTCCCTGCCCGACCACTCTTCATTCCACCATGCGCGCGCCTCGCCGGACCATAGGCAGATCAGCGAGCATGCCAGGAGAACCCCCAGCAACCGATTTCTTATCACATGTGAGTCCATTAACCCTCCGCCTTTCTTACTTGTCCTTATCCTGATTCTTGGCCTTTTTCTTCGCCTGGTCATCATTACCCTGTCCGCTGTTATCCTGCCCTTGTTCATCATCGCCGAACCCGATAACCATGACCTTCACCCACTTAGGCACATAGCTTTCTTCTGCAGCAGCGCTGCTCTTGGCTGCTGACGAAGATATGCCCGACATCTCTTCAGAGAGCTGCGATGACTCGTTCAGGCTGCTTGTCCCTGACAGTGCGGTGAGGGACCCGGCGTTCGTGTTCGTCAGAGGCACCCCTACGGAGACGCCCGACACCTGGATGTTCTGGGTGTTGCGGACTTGCTGTGCGCCGATGTACAGGTTCTCTGCCGCAATGCCCGCTTCACCCGCGTCAATGATGCCCGCAGGTGCGAAAATATAGGCGTCGCCGGGCTCCGGGGACGGAGTCTGATCGTTGATCGAGTAGGTGACCGTGCGGATCCCGCTTCCGGTTGCAGCCGGCAGGTACTCTTGAGTCAGCTGTCCTGAATCTTCATCCCACGTCCAATCAGAGCCACCCCTTCCGACCGCGGTCTTGGAGCCCCTGCCGGCATTGATGTCACCCTTGTCGCTCCATATCAGGATGTCACCTCCGTAGAGAGTCATGACCCTTGACTGCAGGACATCCACGTCCTTGCTCGAAAAGATATCGATATTGCCTCCCTTCCAGGTTTTTATGCCGGTACTTTCGTCAGAGGTCAGGTCGCTGCGGCCCACGTCCATGGTGCCTGTCGAGAGGATACTGATGTTCGAGTTGGTGCCCTTCGCCGTGATCTGCGAGCTGATCATCCGGATATCACCCTTAGCCAGGGTGGTATCAGTCCCCTGGGTAGCCGTAGATCCGGTGTCCACCGTGCCGATAAAGGGCTCTATGATGTTCTTATCCGTTTCGGCGACGATATCGAGCGCTCCTTTGGGATCGTCCTTGAGCTTGGTGCTGTAATCAATGCCTGCCTGCTTGATCTGGCTGAAGAACTGGTCGACGCCTGCCGGGTCCAGTGGGTGCGTCGCCGGATCGAGACCAGAGGCCACGATGAGATTGCACCCCTGGTTTCCGAGTTGAGAGGAATAGAGTTCAAAATAGTTTCCCTCTGATACAATGCCTTGCGTGGCCCCAAGGTCAATGGAGTTTCCGGCCTGGACGATTAACGTGCCCGGCCCGCCGTACAAGAACCCGGTCCCATAACCGCTCGCGTCCACCGTGCTCATGACGATATCGTGTCCTGCGCTTATGACGGAGACATCGTTCTTATGGAGGTTCTGGCCCTGTATGTAGGTGTCGCGGATATCATTGCCCGCCTCTATCTGAGCCATCTTGGGCAGGTAGAGCCTCAGGTCGTGGATATCATTGCCTGCATCGATGGTGATCGAGGTATGATCGGCCTCGTGGATCAGGTCTCTGCTTGCGGATCTGGAGATGTCTCCTGCGATGACCTGGGCTTTTGTATTCTCGGTACTGATTGTTGTATATCTGGGCTTTCCCGTTCCTTCATCAATACTTGTCTCTATGGATAAACTGATAGGCATTGCAGTGCCGTATACCTGCTGGGGGTCGAAGTCTGACATCTCTATCTTAGCCTCGCAATACGTCAAACCTGTACCTGATCCTACAGTGTACGCGCCGCTGATGTCACGGCCTGCAGCCATACTGAGGTTCCCTGTCAGGGAGGGCGCCAGATATAAATCCTGCAGGATATCGATATCCCGCCCGGCCTCGACCTCCAGGGTCGGCGGAAGCATTTCCTGGGCATTGGTCGTTGACGTCGAATCGCCATTGTAATAGGGCCCTGCTTTCCCGGTTATTGTGACATCACCCTGAATGGATGTGATGCGCACCTTGGCGTCTTCGGTGTAACTGAATACATCATTGAGGCCTCCGGAAGTCGGCAGCCTGGGGTCGGCAAGGTTCGGGTTCACGATAGACCCCAGCATGATGTCGCCCTGGGCGGTAAGACGCACGTCCGTATCGAAGGCCTCCACGGCCATGTTCTGATTGTTCGTGCTTGCCATTTTCTGCTGGTCCGTGCCGATGTTGCCCATGGCGTTCAGCTCGCATACCCCGTCCTTGACCAGAAAACGGCCGTTGATGTCATTGTCTGATACGATCTTCAGATCGCTCTCGCCGTTCAGGCCGAAGGTCCCTGCCTGGGCAAAGAAGTCACCACCGGTTCGGATAGAAAGGTCCCCTCCTCCCATGGTGGCAATACCCCTAGTACTTTGAAGCAAGCCGTTCGTGTCTGCATAACTTGCCACCCAGGTGGGAGTGGTCATATTGCCGTCCGCATCAACAATAATATTTCCCTGGTCATCAACCTCGTAGGCTGAAAGACCCGTGTCCCATGCATTCGGGTTGATGCCGCCCTTTACATCACCTCCGACCTTCAGGTTGATGCCGCCGCCGTTGCCGAACCTCCAGTAAGATGAATACGCATAATGCGGGGATGGCTCCATATATCCTGTCGTACGTATTGCCCCGTCCGTTCCCATGACCACATCCCCATTCACCGTAAGATCGATTGCCCCGGCTGCGCTCTGGATGGCCCCGCCCTTCTGAATCTGGGTGCTTCCCGTCAGTAACAGGTCCCTTCCCACCTCGCCTTTGATATCGCCGTCAAAGGTTGCGAGGTTGTACTTCATCGAGCCATTGATCATATATGAAGCAGTAGTTCCTGCGTAAGCCTGCATGATCGTGTCGCGGCCCGATGCGAAACGAAGCGGTGCGTTCTCGGTATAGACAAGCTTTGAGCCGATGTTGAGGTCGCCTGTATCGGGCGCGGATATGACGGCCATGGTATCGGCGCTGGCAAGGTCGGCACCGGCCGCCAGGGTAATACCCCACGAATCCATTTTAGTGTCTGCGGTAAGAGAGGTGAACACCGTGGGGTGGTCTGTAATATTCTGGTTGATATTCAGGTTTCCCCCTGCCCTCAGGGTCAGCATGCCGGGCTCGCCCCCAAAACGCCAATTCCATGTTACGGTTTTATTGCCGATCTTGGTCTTATTGCTTTGGCTGAGATCCCAGGTGCTGCTCAGGGTTATGTCACCCTGGCTCTGGATTTCGATACCGGGCACGAGATGGAACGAATCCGGATCTGATCCGCTCAGATCCAGAGAGGAAACGAGCCGTTCCTTGACGCCGGAAGCGGCGGCACTGTTCATGAACTTATTGGTATCCTGGTAGTACTTGCCGGAGTAGCCGATGTCATTTGCATTGATCACGACATTGACAGCGCCGGTATCAGGGTCAGTGACATAGTCATTGTCCGTGTCCTTATAGACCTTGACGGCCTCTGCAACCACACGCGAGGCGCCTTTAACCGTGCCTGCGAGGTCCATGCTGACATCTGTGCCGCCGGGGTTGGATGTATCGATACCGGTGCGGTCCGCCCTGAGGTATACCTGGCCGCCGGTACCTGCAGCTGTTGTTACGTTGCCGTTATTGTCCGTCAGCTGCGGGGACCCGCTCACATCGATGAGGGAGCCTTTCTCCATGGTCAGATCATTTTGAAGATCCTGGTTCGAGGAGTTGCCTGTCGTTGCGAGCCTTACTTCACCGCCCGCCCTGCCGGTACCTGTACCCTGGGCATTGGCATAGATCGCTCCCGTCGGTGCAAGGTCGATCTTGCCCGCATTGATCTCCACGCTGCCGCCCTGGGCACCCGCGGCGTCGATGTTCCCGGCTATGGTCAGAATACCCGTATCCGCGGTCAACTCCACGGACTTGGCGCTCAGCGTATCGCCCGCATTGACCTTCAAGTTCTCTGTGCGATCTCTGATGGAAATCGACTCGGTGAAACCCTTGAGGCCTTTGGACAGGGCACCGAGATCCACATCACCGCCTCCTCCGTTGATGCTGTTTGCATCAAGCCCAAACGTGCCTGCCAGCCCGGCGTCTCCGGCTATTCCATTGAGCGTTGTTGCCAAAGCCGCATTACCGTTCGGCGTACTAATCACAACACTGCCTGCATCCCCATGGTAAACGCCCTGGCCATCCTTATATGCCGAGACATCAATCAGGGAGCCGGCCTGGCCTGTAAATCCTCCTCCACCTGAGGCCAGCGCCACCGCGCCTCCAGGGGTATAGACCTGCGTGCCGTTCACCGCGGCCTGCACTGTGCCCTGGGCCAGGATCTGCGAACCGTTCTCTAGTGTAATGCCGTCAGCGGCGTCTGAACCCGTCGCCGTGAGCTTGACCGTGGCTGACGGTGCCTCGATGATGCCTGCATCGTCTATCGACCTGGCCGTGATCTCCAGCGTGCCTCCCGGGGTCAGGGCCCTGTTGGCCGCAAGCGTGTAATCCTTCTGGCCGTTGATGGCAAGCGGCCTGGCGCCGGCATCGATGCTGAACTGAGGGGCTTCATACGGCCCCTGGTCGGTCGTATCCGTGGGCGGGTCTCTGTAGAATGAGGTCGTGATGCGTCCTGCAGTGATATTCATAACTGCGTCCGGCGCCTGGTTGTTCAAGCTGTCCACACTCAGTGATCCTTTGCCCATGGTTGTAAGGTCATTGGCGCACTGGATGCCGACAGAGCCGAAGCCGTTCATGATCATATCACCGTGGCCTATGCTCATCTGGTCCGCAGAGACGGTCAGAAGGGCGGTATCCGTATTGCCTGCGTCGCTGTTGGGATCTGGATTGTCGGGGTCCGCGATGCTGGTATTCTTCAGGGTGATCGTCTTTGAACCCATCTTCACCAAGCTGGAATCGCCAGCCGCATGATCGTGCACGATCCTCGGCGCATCGATATCAAGTTCCGTGCCAGTTTCAAGGTCTACAGCCCCCTCGAAGACCACGTCTTGCGTGCCCTTGAGGCTGAGGCTTGAGACACCCTGGAAGCCGGTCAGCTTGTCGCTCAGGTAAAGCCCGCCTGTCTGTGCCGACTGGAAGCCGTCAGGGGTGACGAATATCCTTTGGGATGTGAGGTTGAGCGCACCGTTATCCACCTTACAGGTGCCTTGGAGGTCAAGGCTGCCGGCCTGGATGTTTATGGTATCTGTGGCATGGACGGAAGCCCCTTGGCTGATGGTGATATTTCCATTGTAGGTGTTGAGGCTTGCCGCGCCTCCCGTGCCAGTCGCCTCGATGCCGGAGCCCGACGCGAGGGTGATGGAATCGGCTGCATTCAGGCTCACCTTGTTGGCGGTGAGTACCGCACCGTTCTGCAGGTCTACCGTCTTGGTCTTCGTTATGTCGCCAACGGTGATCTCCCCGATCCCCGAGGAGTTGAGTCCTTCCGCAGAGACAGTGCATTTTCCGTCATAATCGGGTGCTGCCGAAGATACCGTTGAGTCATAGGTGAAATCCTCAGGGAGGAGTACCGGTGATTTCACCACTTCGTTATCCTCGGAAGCTAGGGTCAGAGAGCCGCTCTTGTAGCCGGTTCCCGCCAACGCCTGTGACGCTATGGAACCGCTGATGACGGTGGTGGGCCCGCTTATAGAGATGCTGCCTGCATCGCCTCCGACAAGCTCCATTGCCTGGTATCCGCCCTGGTTGACGGTGCCGTAGCCGCCCTGTTTGAGCACATCGGATGCGGGCCTGATGCTGTATGTATGTGCCAGAGGCGACAAGACGGATGTCCCCTGAATCGTCTGATATCCTTGCGTGAGTGGATAGCCTTCCGTGGATGAGGTGAAGGAACCCGGCGTTGTAATGACACCGAGGTCGGATATGACGTAAGCTCCCGGCAGGAAGGCGTATTCTTCATGGTCTTTCGAAGATACCAGGGTGTATGTGCCGGATGGAAGCCCGGCTGCGCCGTTCAGCTTGACCGCATTTCCGGGCAAGGTCAACCCGGGTACGATAATATACTGGGCGCTCTGCTGGAGTGGGTCGGTGGAGCCCATGATGCCCGGCTGAAATACATAGGAGAATATCGAGCCCCCTCCCGACGTATCGATAGTAGCCCCCTGCTTGACAATGACCTCATCGGCTGCCGAAATACTTATGGCCTTGTCCGGGACCGTGGCTGTCTGTGCGAGCTGGGTATTGGAAGGATCGATCTTGTCCGGCACGGTCCAGGAGGTGGCGTTCGCATCGAGCGTTCCGTAGAGGACCAGGCCCTGGCCCTTGGTGGAAAGAGTACTCCCGGTGTCCAGGTATATCTTGTCAGTGTTATTGGTATCAGGATTACCGAGGGTGATGGCGCCCATGGGGGCGTAGATCGCACCGCCATGGTCGATGTTCCGCGCGTCTATGGTCAGACTTCCGCCTGCCGATAAAATGGGGCCTTCCGTGATTCCCTGGCCCGGCTTGGTGGTGACGGTGCCGTATAGGATGTCGCCTTTGTCGTCTGTATACCCCAAGGCATCGATGGAGAAAGCACTCCGGGTGGTTGGATATATGCGATCGGCAGTAAGGGTCAGGTCCCCGGGAATCTGGAGGGAACCATCGATCACTGTGGGTTGTTGAGTGCTGTCATGATTTAGTGGTGTACTATATCTCGTATCCGAAAGTCTGATATCGTGCGTTGCCGTGAGGCCCACATCCTTGAACCCTTCCAGTTTGACGCTGCCGGTCACGTCGATAAAGTCACCCGAGAGGGCAAGCGACCCGGCCGGTGCCGCCGGTGCAGTTTCCTGGCCGGTGCTGGTGTTTTCAGAAGGCTGATAAGGATAATAGGAGTTGGTGAGCGTGATCATGGGCGCCTTGAGACTTATATCCTGCGTTCCGCTGATGACCGGGGCATCCAGGGTGAGGGCCCTTGCTATCGCCGTGTCCGTGATGTCATCAGCCTGGGTGCGGGAGATGTCCAGGGAAAACCTGCTCGCCAGGGTGATGTCATCGAACCCGCTGCTCACATACCCATTGATATCATCCGTGGTTACGTTCAGATTCCCTGTGACAGGGTCCACATCGTTGGTCTTGCTTATGATGAGGGTGCCGCCCTTCAAGCCATCCAGGCGGGCGCCCGCCATGAGTGTTCCCTTGTTATCGAGTTCACCGTAAGATGACAGCTTCACCGTCCCGGGATCGGATGCGATATTGATAGATGAGATGGTGCCGTCATTCTTGGTGATCGTGTAGGGAGTCGGCTGCGAACCCGACACATCGATTGTTGCGCCTTTATCGATGGTTAGGTCACCGTAGTGATCTGTATTGCTGTTTTTTGCTTCAAGGTCCACAACCCCTGCATTAACCGGGGTCATGGTTGTTTCGAGTCCTTTTGCAGGCGCCTTCAGATTCTGCATGTTGTAACCTGCGGCACTGATCACGGCTGTGGACGCGATATGTAATCCCTGGACCTCGCTGTCAGGATCACCGAGAAATGTCCCGCTGCTCTCATTCGAGACAGCCGTTATCGTGCCAGCAGGCGAACTCAGGCTGCCTGCGATCTCGATGCGGGGTGCATTGAGGGTAATAGCGCCTCCGGGGGCCGACTGGATCGAAGACTTTTCCGGAATATCGATTGTCGCTGACAGGTCGATTATATTCGATGAGCTGCTGGTGGGTTTCTGTAAAGGGATATCCAGCGGTTGCCCGGCATTCAAAGAGATCGATGATGACCCGAGATACATAGGGTCAATGGTAAAGAGTCCTTTCTGCTTGAGTTCCCCGCTTGATGCCTCCTCCATGGCATTGTAGTTATCGACGCCGCCATTTCCTCCTGCCGGTGTCGGGGTGATCATCTTCACCAGGGACGGCTTGAGTATAACCGGGTCGTCATCCGAGCCGAACTTAAGGTCGTGAAGGCTGTAGAGCGCCACCTGGGTGAATCCCGTATCGTCAAGGCGGTGCTCCCACAGGTTGACCGTGCCGGGCTTGTATTTGTCTTTATCGAGTGTATCGAGCGGGCTGTCCGTCACGGCTATGTCGGGGGCATGCAGCTCAATGGTGCCGCCGTTGCTGCCTGCCAGGGAGTAACCCCTGATATCACCGTCCAGGACAAGAGCAGAACCCTGGATGGAAAGCTTCCCGGCATTTCCTCCTGTTATCGTGCCATTTTGCGCAATGGCATACCCTCCGCTTACATCCACGCGTGCATCTTTTGTTATCAGGACACCCTTGCCTTCTTCAGTCTTGTCCTGAAGCGAGATGGTACCTCCCGTAGTATTTCCGGTCGGTCTCAGGCCGGTGTCCATACTTCCGGTCTGGGAATTGTCTATGCTGAGCCCACTCACATCGAGCGTGCCGCCTATATAGATCTGCTGTCTGATATCCCGGTAATCCGGGTTATCATTTACCTCTTCCGTATCAAAGTTGGTAAGGCCCTTAAGGTATGTCTGGTTCTCTTCCAGGGTAAATTTTATCGATCCCGAGGGAGCCCTGATGCCGGCAAAATCCTCTATGCTCCGGGCCTTGATATCAATCTCCCCTCCGGGACATAACGTGAGGTCCGCACCCCTTTCAAGGGTGACGACCGTATTCGAGTTGATCTGAATGGTTTTCAGTAAGGCATTGTTCAGGGTATCAGGAGACAGGTACGAGACACCTTGCCTTTCAACGGGATAGGGATTACTTTTGGAATCTACCCCGAAGTCATCCGGAAGTCGGGTGAAGTCCTGGCTGATGACGACATCGCCGAGTTTATGGTCTGCTGCTTGGATATCGCTTATTGCACCATCTCTTAAGGTATAATCGCTTCCCATGATAAGGGTGCCGCCACTTGGCTCCATATTGGATCCTGCCAGCACCTTGCTGTTTCCGCTCGTGTTCAGCGGGTCCGATGCCTGGGTCTGGAAGATGCCCGGCACTGCAGATCCTTTCATGGTACCCTCAAATGCGATATGGGGTGCTATGAGGGTGAGGGTCCCGGCATCGTCCCCCTGGCTGAATCCGGTGGCATAGTCCTTGATTGAGCTGCCGCCGCCGAAGTAGATGCCGCTGTATGTCTCGGTAATGCCGAAGCGGTTATACACCTGTTGGTAGTTCCCAAGCACCTTGTCATACGTTATCGATTCGGGGGCCGAGCCGATGTCATACACCGTGTTGCCCGAGAGGAGCTTTGTAGTATCATAGGCGCCGATTGCATAATTGACGCCGCCCCCTGAAAAATCGACGTTTGACCCCTTCTTGGCAATGATGTCGCCGTTTGCCACGTTGATGGTGATAGCGCCACCCTTGGTGCTCTGGTCCTGGGCCGACACAGGCATGGTTGTGATGTTGCCGGAGGTGTCGCCTATGGAAGTCCCGGTCTGGGCATTGAAGCTGACATTCTGGCCCAGGAGAACGCCGTCCTTCTGACCAGTGTCGTCCTTGAGCTCTACACTGTTGAGCTGTGCCTGGATGAGATTTGCACCTGCAGGCTTGTCCTCGGTTACCCCTTTGGCGTCGATGGTGCTGCCGGCATCCAGCAGGACACGGTCGGTGGCATTGAGGCTGATTATGCCGTGCGGGGATGAAATAACCCCCTGGTGCCAGATGCTCTGCAGCTGAAGCCCCGGTTCATTTCTCAGACCGTCGATCGTTATGTGCCCCAGAGGCTGGAAGGAATTGTCCGCAGTCTCCGTGGAAGTGGATATTGGGCAGATGGTTTGGCTCGATGGGCCTGTTTCCACCTCTTCCGTAGCGCGCAGCTCGATCTTGCCGTCATTCTTGAGGGCAACGATGCACTTCACAAGCCCGTCCTGGTTCACCGCCCTGCCGAAGAGCCCTGCAGATCCCCCGTCGGCTTCGATGGTCCCGGTTTGGGAATTGGTGGTTAGGCCGCTATTTTTCCCTGTGTCGTATGAATTGATTTGTATATCCCCGTTATTGTCCGCTGACAGGGTAATATCCTGCCCTGCAGCAAGAACGATATGTCCCTCGGGTGAATTGATGGCTCCATAATTCTCCACCAGGGACCCGATCAGGTATACCGAGCCGAGCGCGTCTGTCTGGATCGTGCCCTGGTTCGAAACCACGCCCGTGGCATCGGTGTCCTGACCGGTGAAGTACAGTGTCCCCGATTCAAAATCCTTAAGCGACAGCATGAGGGAAGAGGCGATGAGCGAATGTACATTGACCTTGGAGCCCGGGCCGAAGAGGATGCCGTTCTGGTTGATAAGGTATATCTTCCCGTCTGAAGTCAGGTTGCCGTAGATCTGGGAAGGGTTGCTGTCATTGATGTAATTCAAGAGGGACCAGTAGGTCTTTCCCTGCTGGTCAAAGACGACCGAGGCCTTGGACCCGATGTCGAATGAATCCCATTGGATAACGGCATTCTGATCCGTCTGGTGGATAGTGAGCGTATTGTTGGCAGCAGCAGGGATTGCCGCATTGGTAACGGCGCCTGGACTTGTGCTGACCACAGGCAGTTGGGTGGCGGCAGGTGTCTTCAAGGGAGCCGCCAAATTCCCGTAGAACCCCGGGATTGTCGGCCCTGCAGCATAGGTGAATGCAGGAAAGAAGACCTGGCAGACGACCTGGATGGCGGTCACAATCCGTATTACCTTTCTCAAGCGCCTGTTCACTCTCATCATGGCTCATTCCCTCCTAGAACTGCCCTTTGACCAGGAAATGCAGTATCCGGTTGTTCTTGTCTGTCTGGTCCGTCTTCCTCAAGGCAAAGGCATAATCGGTCTCAAACTGGAAATATCTGGTCAGGCTCCCCCGCAGGCCTAGGCCGGTCCCGTAGATGCCCGCGCTTCTGTCCTGCTGGGGCAGCGGATCGATGGTGGTGAGCAGGGCAGCATCGCAAAAGAGGTACGGCGTCAGGTATGTAGTGCCCTGATCCGATCCTGAGGAAATATATGAAGTCAGCTTCGAGTATCCGGGTATCTTCAGCATCTTCATCAGATCCGGGGCTCGCAGCTCTATGGTGCCGTGCAGGGCGTTGTCGCCTGCCTCCTCACTTTCCTTGTATCCCCGGACACTCTCCATGCCGCCTGCCGTATACTGCTCATTGCTGATGAGCGGCTGGCCGCTCATCTGGCCGTCGACCTTGAGGAACAGGCTCGCATCTTTCGGCAGAGCCAGGTCGCGTTCCACGCCGAGCTTCGTGATGAAGTAATCGGCCCGCGCCATGTAGCGCTTGTCTTCGAACTGGCCCTCGCGGGTGCTGAACCCCCTGAAGCAGGTGCTCATGCCGGCCTGGAACCTGGTTGCCCCTAATGAATCGGGCAGGTTCGAATTGTACTGGACGTTAAACGGCAGATAAGTGACCGGCGTCTTGATACCGCTCGGAGAGTCCTTCGTGCCCTGGGTCTCTCTCATGTGCTTGTAGTCAACGCCAAATGATATGCTGTGCGAGTAGATCTTGTAGAAAGGGAGCGGCACTGCATACTGGAGCCCGTAGATGTCGCCTTTGCCGTTCACCTGGAAGCCTTCTCCGAATGCGGTCTGGCTGTCGGAGATCACCCCGTATACAGCCAGTATGTTGTCTTCGTTCCAGGGTGCCGGCAGCACATAGGAGGCGGCAAAGGCCTTCACCTCGTCTGTTTCCTGTGGTGACATCTGGTACTGGAGGCTGATGCTGTGGCTGCTCTGCCAGAGATTGTCATAGTGAATGACGCCGTTCAATCTCAGGTCGCTCGTGTCGTGCGTGGAACGGTTGTTCAGCTCGATGCTGCCGTGCAGGGGAAAATAGTCCGTGGCACGCAACTCGACGTCCGTTGTCCCGAGCTCCTTGCCGGGCATGAGGATGGGTTCTATCTTGAGGTCGGAGGCGCTGTTCGCCTTGTTCATTTCCTTCTGGACTTCAGGCACATAAAGGAGCTCGCCCCTCCTGAACGCCGGGAGCATTTCCAGGATCTTTTCCTTGGTATGGTAACGGTTCCCGGTAACCCTGACATCTCCGATCTTGCTCTCGATGACCTCCAATGTCACTACACCCTCCTGCACATCCTGTGGGGGTATGTTCACAAGGACCGTGGGATACCCATCGTTGTGGTAGAGTTTTTCAAGGTATTTCCTCGCCTCCTCGACATCTTTAGAGGTCTTGTTCTGTCCTGTGTAGAAGTTGAGGCCTTCGATAATCCTGTCATAGTCCAGCAGCGTGTTGCCCTTTACGATATAACCCTTGATCTCAAAGGCCGTCTCTTCCTCCTGTGCCGTATACCCGTCCCGGAACATGACAAGCAGAGTGAATACCACCACCACCAGGATCCACATGGTCTCCATGAACAACCCTGATTCTTCATCCTGTCTCTTATTGCCGTTACCAGCTGGATCCATGTCGGCATAACCATACCTCTGATGCTTCTGAGATTTTATCTCCTTCATCTATTTCCCGGCTTCCCCTCTTTTCTGTGTGAGCGTCTCTTGTGCATCGATTCCGTTCACTGCCCCGACGTGCAACCCTGCTGTTCCTGGGGCAATGTCAAAGAGGCTTTCGAGGTTTCTCTCTTTCCTGTCATGCCGTGTGCGATGCAGTGTATCTCGCTGGCGAGTTTTGCGGCGTTGCTGAACCCGCTGAGCTTTTTCACTACCGTCCCGTCAGGACTTATGAGCACCGTCAAAGGAAACCCCTCCTGCTGGTACATTGTCTTGTATTCTTTGTTCAGGTCCGAATCGATCTTCACCCACACGAAGTTTTCGGCAATGGCCTTGATCCTCGGGTCTACCAGGGTTTCATCAAAGTATTTTTTGCTCCACTGGCACCATGATGCATAGAGCACGAGCAGGACAGATTTGTGCTCTTCTTTGCCCCGGGAAAGGCCGGCCTTGTAGTCATCGCCCCAGGCTATCTTCATGGCTTCCATGGCTGCCTTGGGTACAAAGGAAACAGCTTCAACCGTAAGGTTGATGTTCTTCCCGGCCAGGGGATTGTTCAGGTCCACAGTGAATTTCTTGCCGTCACTCGAGGTGATGACCCCCTTTTTCCCATCTGCATCGAAATCGGCGCCGATCTGCGGGGTGAGTGTGACATAGATCATATCGCCTTTCACCCTGACGACAGTCTTCCCGAAGGGGCTTTGCGCTGTAAAGCCGTCTTTTGGCTGGTTCACGAGCACTGCCTCCTTCTCGGTCACCTTCTTCACCTTTGCCGGAAAGTACGGGTTTGCATTTACCTTGGCCCCTGCAACCGGGAGCTTGTTGAACCGGAATACATATTCACCCGGTTTCATGGTGAAGGCCTTCTTCATGGTCTTTATGCAGTCGAACTGTTTGAAAAGATTCTTGTCTATTGACCCGTACGCATTCTGTGCCGGCACTGTTACGGTCCGTCTTTCACCGACGCGCATCCCTGGGAGTATATCCTTGAGTCCGGGTACCGGGCCGTCTTCCCCGGCTATCATATCGGAAGGTATGGCACAGTCGGGCTCATCGTATCCCCTAGCCCTGACCGTATCTGCCCCTGAGGCGGTAAGAGGTTCTGTCGTGTAGATTGTCTCACCGCTCTCGGTCCTTGCGGTTATATTGATAGTGACGAGGTCACCCTTTTGTATCTCAGTGCCCGTTGCCGATGCAGGCAGCCATCCGATGATGGACGGCAAAACCCAGATCATGGTTGTTGTTATTATGATAGGAAAAAGGCGTCCTGTTTTCATGGTTGCTTGTCCTTCTGGGTTTTATCGCCGGCACCTGTGCCCCGGGGCAGTATGGAGTCGATTTGCACATCGCACATGAGCTCTTCACCGCCGAAGGGATTCCCGTAGTCGATAGTGAATGTCTTTTCTGTCACTTTTATGATCCGGCCCACCTGGGACGCGGATCGTACAAGGTGACCCTCCTGTGCATTGGTCACGATGTCATAATGGTCGGGGTAATCTCTGATCACCCCCCTGCCGAACGGCTGGTCAACGATACGGCCGTCTTCCACATCGATATGGATGAGAGCCTCCTTGTCCTTTATATCTTTTACGGTACCCACAAAACCCTGATAGGAAAATGCCTGATCGCCTATGGCTGGGACATATCCGATCTTTTCTTTCAGGGCCTTCAGGGCCACCTTCTGTTCCTTTTCCCTTCGTACCACCCGGCCGAGGGTTGTATAGCGGTCCCCCTCCTTCAGATCGGAGGGGACATCGGACCTGAGTACGATGGTGTTGTTTTCACCCACCTTCATGCCCACAATCGCCCGGGCCACTTGGGCCGCAACTTCCCACTCGAACATCTTGAGTTTGCCGAACCTCGGGTAGTTGTCCGGACCGCCCGCCACCAGATCTTCAGGGCCATATTTCTTGAAGGGAAGGAAGATGGCCGCTTGAGAAGCCTTGTCCCCGGCGATCTCTTCACGGGTGGTGAGCACAACTTCGCCGTTCATCAGGCGGCAGGTGTAGTTCACCATGGCAGTGTCTCCCTGCTTTACCCGGACAGGGCCGAATGATGAACAACCGCTGAGTGTCGATGCAATGATGATGGTTATCAGTGCGAAAGAAATAACATGTTCCTGTTTGTGCATCATCAAACTTTCTTCCTTTTTTCATTCCGTATAATTTGTGCACTTTAGGGGAAGGGCCCGCGAGGAGCCCTCCCCCACTGTATGTAACCTTGTTCTTTAAGCGGCGACTACTGGCGGACCGGGTATGTTAAATCGGTGGTCTTCGTCACGCTCATCTCGCTGCTGGTTGCCCACCAGGTGTTCTCGGAGGCAGGCAGGTTGGCTGGATTGGCTGCGAAGTTGACCAGGTCATTGACCAGACCGTTCATTGTTGTACCCAGGTTGTTCGGCCAGTACAGCTCCTGTGCTGACCAGAAGTCATACTGTCCCTCTTTGATATGGGTCCTGTCGCCGGTGACACCCATATAGGGCAGCCGCGTGGCGCCGGTAAGGACCTGATCGGAGTCGGCATAACCAATAGCGCCTGACACTGTGGAGACGCAGGTCATCATCTGGCCGGTGCCGTCATTGAAATATGTCACAGGGGACAATCCGGCAAGATAGAGCGGGTCGGTGGGAAGGACCTCGGTGGTCACCAGGGAGTAATCGCCCCTCATGACGGCCGCATCAAGTGTGGCAACCGTGCCCGAGCCTGCATGCCTCATGCACACGACGATCGGCGTCGATGCCGTAGTGGTGTCCAGCTGGTTCCAGTTGGTAACCTGTCCGGAGAAAATCTGAGTGGCCATGAGCCTGCTCATGTTGGTAATGTTGGCCAATTTGGTGTCGCTGCTGTTCTTGAAGAAGGAAAAGGGAACGACCAGGGGTGATGCGTTGTAGTACGTTGCCGGCATGCTCAGGCCCGAGACGATACGATCGACCTGGGAACCGCCTGCAGGGCCGTTGGCCAGCCCGTGGCTCTCCTGGTTGAATGTCTCTGCCTTCACATCGGAAGCAGCTACGTTGATGGGCACGCACAGGTTGGCGGTTACGGTGTGCGCAGACCAGCTGGCGGTTGCCTGATTTGCCATCTGGCGCTGGGCGTTGTTTGTACAACCTGCAGTTGCGAAATCGTTCAGACCCTGAACGGCATCGACGCCGTCATAGGATGCCTTGGAAGAATAACGCAAAACGAGCGTGTCATGGGTGCCGCTGATGCCGCTGCCCGATACACCGCCGAAGGCCGTGTTGCCGGCGCATACCGCGATGCCGTGCTTGTTGTCGGAAGAATGGGCCGTGTAGATATCGCCCGATGCGCAGCCCTTGGAGGCGAGGAACGCGGCGTCGGATGCGGTCCAGAAATTGTATTCTGCCGAGGCGCCGTACATGTTGATTTCGTAGCTTGCAGCATTTGCCATGCCGCCGATCGCCAGCATTGACACACCAAGGATCGCTGATTTCATATATTTATTAAACATAGTGTATTCTCCTTTTTTTAGTATATTCATTCGGTTCAGTATGATTGGTTACGCGGCCGTCTCTGCGCCCTTCTTTTTCAGACCCACAAGACCAAGCAGCCCGGACCCGAAGAGCAGTATGCTCGCCGGGATCGGTGTGGCGGCAGTCGATTCGGCGACCGTGCTGCCGTTTGCATTGAGGGTGAGTATACCGCTGTAGGGGGTGCCGTTTGCGCCGGGAGCTGCGGAGACCAGGTTGAAGTGGTAGAGGTACATAGTTACGGAACCACCATTATCGAGAGCAGCAAGGCTGGCTTCGCCGAGTGCACTGGCTGCCGTATTAAGTCCTCCATAGTAGCCTGGGGCGGTTCCATTCGAATCCATCTTCTTTACATATGAATTCACATTGCTTGGACTGGCATCCACGATCTGATTTGTGGTGCCGCCAAGTTGGGTGGCGTAGTATGTGTTGACAGTAGAGCCGTAGGCAGTACTAAAGTTAGTCCTTGCGTTAGGATTGATTACCGGGGTTGTAGTCGCCGTGGTTGCGAAGTACTCCTGGTAGGTTGAACCGCTGTAGGCAAAGAACCCGACTTTCAGATTCGACCAGCTGGATGCCTGGAGTGCGCTGAGGTTGATGCTGTCCGCACCGGCAAGGGTCAACGAGCTTGCGATGGTGTCAAGGTTCAGGGTGGCGAGATTGCCGAGATCGATGGCGCGTTCAGCCGTTGTTCCGTTGTACACGACCTCAATGAGATCGTTGTTCGAAAAATAGGCAAAAGCCTGTGAAGAAAGTGCTGTCATGAGCACAACTGCTAGTATGGTTATGAAACTGGATTTCATGTTTTTTACCTCCTCTGTTTTTTAGTGATGCCTGGTGTTTCTTTAAGTATGTTGCCGCCGAGGGATTCTTTATTTTATTTTGACTTGCCTCTCCTTGCCCTGATCACCCCCTTTCTTTCGGCTTCCGGCCGTACGCACTGTGTGTGCGGACAGAGTTAGGCCGTTCGTTTAAGAGGGCTTCCTGTTCCTTACTGTACGTATATTAAGGAATGATGGCGCTCGGTAAATTCAGAGCCGAAGAACTTCGATTCATTCCCCTTAGCTCATTCCTCATTGTGATTCTAAAAACTGATCAACGTAAGTCAGCAAAGTACCCTGTATGTATTTAATTGTGAGACGGGTTGTACCACGGGTATGTGAACGGAGTATGAATGAACAATGAATTTTTTGTTAATATTGAAAATAGTTTGTGGTCATGTATGTCATTGATTTTATATTTGTTTATTAACGTTGTCACGTCAGGTCCAGACCTTCGAGGCATGAGTGAAATGTGATACTCGGCTGAATCGTTTCACTCGGCGCATTTTGCTAGGTGCGCTTTGACTGGCCCGCAAGGGGGACACTCACCGTGAGAATCTCGCCGCTCCTCTCCACCTCGAAGGAGAGAGCAGAAGCGCCCTTCAGGCTCCTCGTTGCCAGCGCAGCATCACCCATGGAATTTACCGGAATCCCGTTGATGGACCTGATAATGTCCCCCGGTCTCATGCCGAACTGGTAAAGCCTCGAGCCGACCCCCACACCAGACACCCTGTAACCCTGGGATCGTGTCTGTTCCTGGGCCTGGGCAATGGCAGGGGCAATGGCGGACATACCCAGGGCAGACTGTGCTGAAACTTTAGCCCCCTGATTGGTTTTCAAGGCGCCTCCAGAAGCAATTTGGGCACCCCCCTGATTGGTATCTCTGAAATCCATGACAAGCATCTGGTTCCTGCCCCCTGTGCTTACTATGATCTGATCGCGGAATATGGCCTGTATGACCCCGCCTTTCAGCAGGTCACCGATCTTGTAGATGCGCTGCTCTTTGTTCTCCTCGATAATTGCACGGGCTAGATCCTTCGGACCGGCTATGGTACCTTTAAGAACCAGCCCCATCGACAAAAACGTGCCCATGGGCATGGACTGGTCCGTGGTCGCAGATCCTGTCCTGGCAACTTTGAACAAGTCCCTCTCGAAGATGACTTCATAGGCTGATTTTGTCCTGATGGGCTTGTTCTGCATTTCTTTGGTGATATTAAGTGCCTTCTGAGGAACAGGAGGTTTATAGAGGATATGGCCTGCTATTGATGTCACAAGACCGGCTGCAACCCATGTAAACATACCAATAAAAAACACTGCAGCTATCCATTTATATTTATATAGTGTCTTGTTATAGTGTGACTTCATCTATGAACCTGCACCCACCAACCCGGTAACTTCTCATTAATATATGCCTTGAAAGTTCAATCTATGAAATTCGTACCACGGATTTATCAATATCCTATGAACAAGCTGTTAATTTTAGGTTAACAATTGGGTCTTTGAAAGCCAGGATGAAGATATGATGGAAAATGTATAAATTCAGGTCAGGTCTATTGTCTCGATCTCACATAAAGTATATAGAAAGGATATTGATGCTCATTCGTTGGAAACCGGACCAATTGGTATACAATAAAAGTATAAATGAGCTCTTCATTGATTCTTAACAATTATCTGGCATACGTAGTTTGTGATTGATAACTTAAGGCCTTATGGAAGGATGAACGTTTATGGGTAAACGTATAGCTGTGGTGGATGACGAACCTGATATTATACACTTGGTCACTATTCACCTCAAGAAGGCCGGGTACAGCGTGGACAGCTTTCTCAACGGAAGCTCCCTGCTGAAGTCTCTCCCGACAAGCATTCCCGATCTCGTCATCCTCGACCTCATGCTGCCTGATCTCGATGGGTTCGATGTGTGCAGGATGATGAAAAGTAACCAAAGCTACGAGTCCATCCCCATCATCA
Organism: uncultured delta proteobacterium; assembly: GCA_963798485.1. Taxonomy (GTDB): domain Bacteria; phylum Desulfobacterota; class Desulfomonilia; order UBA1062; family UBA1062; genus MWEI01. The sequence goes on from CAWCTR010000014.1 coordinate 465,906, forward strand.
TGCTTACGGCAAAGGGACAAGAGGCCGACAAAGTGACCGGCCTGGAGCTCGGCGCAGACGACTACCTGACAAAACCGTTTTCTCCCCGCGAGCTCCTTGCGCGAGTCAAGGCCGTACTCAGGAGGACATCCGCATCGAAACTGGCTCAAATAATCGTCGGCGACATCTCCATCGACCCGGAACGGTTCGAGGTCATGGTCAATGAGAAACCCGTGACCCTGACACCTGTTGAGTTCAAGATCCTCCACCTGCTTGCACAGAACCCGGGAAAGGTCTTTTCAAGGGAGCGCATACTCGACCACCTCTGGGGTAACGAAAAGGCCGTGATCGACAGGACCGTGGACGTGCATATCAAAAACCTCAGGGACAAACTGGGCCCTGCAGGCGACCTTGTGAGAAACATCCGGGGCGTGGGGTATAAGATCCAGGCATGAGGAGATCCATTTTTTTCAAAATGTTCATGGGATACCTGGTGATCATGATCGCCATGGCAGTCCTTATCCTCACCTTCACCTATGAGATCGTCAAATCGCATTATGAGCAAACCATGTCAGATAACCTGAAGAATATCGCCATTCCATTGCGGCAGGTCATGACCCCATACCTGACACAGGGCAAGCCGGACCATCTGAATGCCGTGGTCGGTGAGTACGCGCGCGCGCTTGAACTCAGGATAACGGTTATTGACCCTGCAGGCAAGGTGCTTGCAGATTCCGAGAGGGACCCGGCCACACTCGAAAACCACCGGGACAGGCCTGAAATGGGCCAGGCCCTTGCCGGTAAAACCGGTCAAAGCATACGTTTCAGCACCACCCTCTGGCAGGACCTTCTCTATGTTGCGCTTCCTGTCGAGGCAGAGGGAAAGATAATCGGCGTACTCCGGCTGAGTACCCCGCTAACGCACATCAGCAACCTGCTGAAGACCCTGAGAATAAGGGAACTCCAACTGACACTCATAGTTATTGTTATTTCACTGCTCATTGCAGCGCTCATCTCTCACCGCTTGTCAACGCCCATCCGGGAACTAAGCAAGGCGGCAAGAAGGGTTGCCTCCGGAGATCTCTCCGTGAGGGTATCCCCCAAGCCCCATGCAGACGATGAGATCAGGGACCTCACTGAAGGTTTCAACGAGATGACTCAAAGGCTTGGACAGACCTTTGCGGAACTCAGCGGACGCAATGAAGAGCTTGAGAGTATCATATCATCCATGACCGAGGCCCTGCTCGTACTCGATGAAGAAGGAAAGGTCCGGCTTTTCAATGCAGGCGCCCAGAAGCTCATGCCTGCTGAAAATATCCTGGGCAGATATTACTGGGAGCTGCTCAGATCGACAAGGCTCAACACATTGCTTGAGGAGAGCTCTGAAAGGTCCATCTCCGACGAGGTGGAGCTTGCGGATAAATCTTTCCTGTGCATTATTACACCCCTTGCTTCCAGGAAGGCAAAGGTCGTGCTTCTGCATGACATCACAGAATTGAAGCAGATAGAACGGGTGAAGAAAGACCTGGTGGTCAATGTCTCCCATGAACTCAGGACCCCGCTCACTGCCATCAAGGGATTTACCGAGACACTCTTGGATGAGGCAGACCCCAAATCAATGGAATACCTCCGGATCATCAAGCGCCATACGGACAGGCTCATCGCCATGGTTAGTGACCTGCTTACCCTTTCCGAGTTGGAGGAAAAACCGCAGCTCGTCATCGACGATGTAAACCTCCAAGAGCTTATTACCAATGTGCTGGCTATCTACGATCCCAGGATAAGGGCCAAGGGCCTGGGTCTCACTGCCGATATCAGCCCCATCACCCTCAAGGGTGATGCATTCAAGCTTGAACAGCTCCTCACAAACCTCATCGACAACGCCCTTAAATACACGGAGAAGGGACAGATCTCCGTGGGTACCGAGGTGAGGGAGGACAACGCCATTATCACCATAAATGATACAGGGATAGGGATACCGAAAGAAGACCTGGGAAGGGTATTCGAGCGTTTCTACGTAGTGGACAAATCACGTTCAAGAAGTATGGGCGGCACCGGGCTCGGGCTTTCCATTGCGAAACATATTGCTACGCTCCACGCCGGGTCTATCGAGGTGGCAAGCTCCCCATACACGGGCAGCACCTTTACCGTTATTATCCCTATAAAATGATGGGGCTTACCTCTAGGGGTTTACCTGAGTAAAGCTTGAAAAATCAACTGTTACCAGGTGACATCCGCACTTGACTGAACAGGGCAATCCTTATAAAACAATTCCGGCACCATGTAAGTTACTCGCATGAGGACATTCGAGGAGGAGTGAATGGGGTTCAGCTTTCTCCCTAAGGATCATAATTTCTTTGCACTGTTCAACAAGCAGGCACAATATGCGGTCGATGCCTCAGCACTGTTCGCCGAAATGGCTGCACAAGGGACCTTCGACACTGAGACGGTACAAAGGATGCGAGATATCGAGCACAATGCGGATGAGGTTGCCCATGAAATCATGAACCGCCTCAACAAGACCTTCATCACCCCCTTTGACCGCGAGGACATTCATGCCCTGGCGTGCGCGCTGGACGATGTCATTGATATGGTCTACACCATCTCTAACCGCATGAGGGTCTACAAGGTTGTAGAGCGAGACTCCGACCTCATGGAATTCTCCGCTATCATCGAACAATCGGTCCGCGCTCTGGCCTTAGCCGTCGAAGGCCTGCTGGACACCAAGCACCCGGAGACAACGCTTAAATCCTGCATTGAGGTGAACCGGCTCGAGAATGTCGGTGATACCATGAGGGACGCTATCCTTACCAAACTGTTCGAGACCGCGCACGACCCCATCTATCTGATAAAGTGGAAAGAGATCTATCAGTTCGCCGAAAACGTGCTTGATATCTGCGAGGACGTGGCCCACATAGTGGAATCCATTATCGTTAAACAAGCATAAACGATGACCCTTTACATCGTCTTTCTGATCCTTCTCGCCTTGACGTTCGATTTTCTGAACGGATTTCATGACTCTGCAAACTCCATTGCCACTATTGTTTCCACACGTGTCCTTTCACCCCGATATGCAGTAATCTGGGCCGCCTTTTTCAACTTCGTGGCCTTTTTGTTCCTTGGTCTTCACGTGGCCAACACCATAGGCAAGGGGATTGTGGATGTGGGCATTATCGACCCGAATATCATCTTCGCCACTTTGGTGGGTGCATGTCTCTGGGACATTATTACTTGGTACGTCGGGCTACCTACGAGCTCGTCCCATGCCCTCATCGGCGGCATGGTCGGTGCGGCCCTAGTCAAGACCGGCCCTGATGCCCTGGTATGGAAGGGCATCATTAAGACCATAACCTTTATATTTGTCTCACCCACTGTGGGGCTCTGTCTGGGTCTTCTCATCGGGATAGCCGTCTATTGGACCTTCAGAAAATCAACTCCACGAAATGTCGACCACATCTTCCGTAAAGGGCAGCTCTTTTCTGCTGCATTATACAGCCTGGGCCATGGAGGCAATGACGCCCAGAAGACCATGGGCATCATCGCGGGGTTGTTGTTCAGTGCGGGCCTCCTGGGCGATAAATTCTATATCCCGTTTTGGGTGGTCATCTCATGCCAGACGGCCATTGCGCTGGGGACCATGTTCGGCGGCTGGCGCATCGTGAAGACCATGGGCCAGAAGATTGCCAAACTCAAACCGGTAGACGGTTTCTGTGCCGAGGCCGGTGCTGCCGTCACCCTCTTCATCTCAACAGCCCTCGGTATCCCGGTAAGCACTACCCATACCATCACAGGGGCTATTATGGGTGTGGGCTCTCTGCGACGTATGAGTGCGGTGAAATGGGGTGTTGCAGGCCGCATAGTGTGGGCCTGGATACTCACAATCCCAGCCGCAGCAGTTATTTCGGCCATCACCTACATACTTGCACGATAGATATTCCCTGTGCAGACCTTGTAGGTTGGGTTTCGTCCCTCAACCCAACCTACACATTTGCAATTGGCCCCTTCATGAAAAATTAACACACTCTTTATTCATAATTCACATTTGAGTCATATCTATAATAAAAACAGTGGAGGAATTTCATGAAATCAAATTTGTCCTCAAAGATAACATGGTACATTATGGCGGTCCTGATCATTGCTATACCTGCCTCAATAGTCCATGCAGCGGGAAATACCATTATCATAAAGGGTTCGACCACGGTACTGCCTGTAGCGCAAGCGGCAGCAGAGGTCTTCATGGAGAAGAATCCCGGCGTCAACATCTCGGTGCAGGGCGGCGGCTCCGGTGTGGGCATTGCCTCGCTCCTGGACAAGACCACGGATATCGCCGACTCATCCCGCAAGATCAAACCGGAGGAAATAGACAAGGCAAAGGCCGCAGGGGTCAACCCCAACGAGATCTCCATAGCGATCGACGGCATCGCAGTCATCGTGCATCCGACCAATCCCGTCAAGGCCCTTACCAAGACCCAGATCAGGGACATCTTTACCGGCAAGATCACCAACTGGTCCGAGGTCGGGGGCAAGAGTGCCAAGATCGTTGCCGTGAACCGCGATACCAGTAGTGGTACTTTCGAGGCATTCGAGACGCTTGCCCTGAACCACGAGAAGGTCCGCCCCGATGCGCTGACAACGGCGTCCAACCAGGCCGTGGCCCAGACCGTCGCCCAGACCCCGAACGCCATCGGCTATGTGGGGCATGGGTTTTTAAGCCCCAAGGTAAAGGCAGTGACCGTTGACAAGATCGAATGCACCAAGCAGACCATCCAGTCCGAGAAGTACCCGCTCTCCAGGTACCTGTACGTGTATACCAACGGCAAGCCGTCCGGGAACGTCCAGAAGTTCATCGGCTTTCTCCTGAGCGCCCAAGGACAGAAGCTCGTAGTGGACGAGGGGTTCGTCGAGATCAAGTAACAATCTATTGTAAGGTGATGCCGACTTGAGAGGAGGAGGGGCTCCCTGCCCTTTCTCCTCTATGAAAGCTGCCCTTAACGGATAATTCACCCGATCTTCATTGCATCTTAACAATTCTTCCCTACTGATGAGTGTTGAAAGAGGAAACGGACATGGACAGGAAATCCCTGCGAAGAGTCAAAGAAGGCATCTACGAGTGGATATTCGCGACCCTGGCCTTTGCCTCGCTCGTTTTCCTCGTGGGCATCATCATCACGCTCCTCAGGGAGTCTTTGCCGGTCTTTGCCAGGATCAAGCTGAGCTCATTTCTCTTCGGGCAAGCGTGGTATCCCACCGCTGATCCACCGGAAATGGGGATATGGCCTCTGATCACGGCATCATTCACGGTGACGGTTGGTGCCATGGTGGTCTGTGTCCCCATCGGCATCGGCACGGCACTGTTCATTCATGAACTGGCAAGCCATTCCCAGCGGGCATTCCTGAAACCTGTCATCGAGTTGCTGGCTGGCATCCCTTCCATTGTGTACGGCTTTTTCGGCATGGTCATAGTCGCCCCGTTTCTTCAGGACCTTCTCGGCATACCCACAGGCCTGTGCGCCTTTACGGCAAGCCTGGTGCTCGGCATCATGGCAACGCCCACGGTGGCGAGCCTTGCAGAAGACGCCTTGAGCTTTGTGCCCAGGAGCTTCAGGGAGGCGTCACTGGCGCTCGGCGCCAACCGGTGGCAGACGCTGACCAAGGTTGTCATGCCTGCTGCGGGTTCCGGCATCTCCACAGCCATAATCTTGGGCATGGGCAGGGCCGTCGGCGAGACCATGACCGTGCTCATGGTGGCGGGTGGTGCGGCCATGGTGCCCAAGAGCATCTTCGACCCGGTGAGGCCCATGACATCCACCATTGCAGCCGAGATGGGCGAGGCCGTGCTGGGGAGCCTCCATTATCACGCGCTCTTCGCCATCGGGCTGATCCTCTTTTTGATCACGCTCGGGGTAAATATCTGTGCGGAGATCATCAGCAGACGGTACAGGCTGAAGCTGGGGCTCGGCAGATGACGACACAAAACGGCATTACGGAGAATCTCACCGGCACCATGCCGAAGCGGACCTCCGGAAAAAAGAAGCTCATCAGGATGAGCGATGTCACGCAAGCCCTTGGGTTTCTCTTTCTGATACTCTGCATTCTTTTCGCGCTCTTTTTTCTCGGATCCATCATCTACTTTATCACTTCCCGGGGAATAGCCGTCATCTCGTGGGAGTTCCTTACTTCTGTACCCAGAAAGGCCATGACACAGGGCGGCGTAGCACCTGCGATTGTGGGGACATTCTACCTCACCCTGGGCGCCATCGCATTCTCCCTGCCGCTCGGGCTTGCCAGTGCCATCTATCTGTGCGAGTACAGCCCGGGTAATGTTGCGGTGAACATAATCCGCCTTTCCATCAACAACCTGGCAGGCATCCCTTCCGTAGTGTTCGGGCTTTTCGGGTTTGCGGTATTCGTGAAGATATTCGGCTTCGGTGTGTGTATCCTCTCGGGCAGCCTGACGCTCGGCATCATGGCCTTGCCGGGTATCATTTCCGCATCCCAGGAGGCGATCCTTGCGGTACCCCAGTCATACAAAGAGGCATCCCTCGCCCTGGGAGCAACACACTGGCAGACCATCAAGAAGGTGGTCCTGCCGACGGCCCTGCCCGGGATTCTCACCGGTGTCATCTTGAATATCGGCAGGGTAGCCGGGGAGACTGCGCCCATCCTGTTCACTGCAGCCACCTTTTATACGCGGGACTATCCTAATTCGGTTTTTTCCGAGGTCATGGCACTGCCCTATCACATCTATGCGCTCATGACCGAGGGCACGCACCCTGAGGTGCAGACGGCAATCGCATACGGTTGCGCGCTCATCCTGCTTGCACTCGTGCTTGCCATATCGGCATGCGCCATCATCTTAAGACAGAAACAGAGGATTACCTATGGCTCCTGAGGTGAAGATCAGCGCACAGGACATCAATTTCTTCTACGGGAAGACCAGGGCTCTGAAGAATATGTCCCTGGATATCTTTGAAAAACATGTAACTGCCTTCATCGGTCCTTCCGGCTGCGGCAAGTCCACCTTTATCAGGCTCATAAACCGCATGAACGATCTCATACCCGGCTCCAGGGTGGAAGGCCGGATCATGATGGACGGGTTTGACATCAACCACGTAAAGACCGATGTGGTGGACCTGAGGCGTCGTGTAGGTATGGTGTTCCAGAAGCCGAACCCCTTTCCCAAGACCATCTTTGAAAACATGGCATACGGGCTCACCATAGGCGGAATAAAAGATAAAGGATTTATTGAGAACAGGGTAGTCAACTCGCTCAAAAAGGCTGCCCTTTTTGATGATGTGAAAGACCGTCTGAACGACAGTGCACTCATGCTTTCGGGCGGTCAGCAGCAGAGGTTGTGCATCGCCCGGTGCCTGGTGGTGGAGCCCGAGGTGATCCTCTTCGACGAACCCTGCGCCAGCCTGGACCCCATCTCCACCCGCAAGATAGAGGAGCTCCTCCTGGAGCTCAAGAAAGACTACACCATCGTGATCGTCACCCATAACATGCAACAGGCAGCCCGCGTCTCGGACTATACGGCATTCATGTACCTGGGCGAGCTCATCGAGTACGACCGCACCGAGAAGATCTTCACCGTACCCAAAGAGCGGATGACAGAAGAATACTTAAGTGGTAAATTCGGATAAGGAGCATTCATGTTAGAAGAGGCAAAACTGACGAATCTGAAGAAGACGCTCATGGAGTTCGCAACATTGGTGGAGACCATGGTGGACCAGAGCATCACCGGGCTGAAAATGAAGAAGCCGGACATGCTTCATGACGTGATACAGCTTGATGAACCGAGGGCAAACACCTACGAGGTCGAACTCGACGAGAAGAGTGTGTCCATAATCGCCCAGCACCAGCCCACGGGCAAGGCCCTGCGCACCATTATCATGACCCTGCACATCAACAGCACCCTGGAGCGTATAGGAGACCATGCCGTGACTATTGCAGAGAGCGGCCTTATCCTTATCGAACAACCACCGGTCAAGTCGCTCATCGACATCCCAAGGATGGGGGATGTGGTGAAGACCATGATATCGGACAGCATCACATCCTTTATCAACGAGGATGCCGAGCTTGCGAGGAGCGTATGCGAGCGCGACAACATCGTAGACGGCCTGCGCACCCAGATCATCAGGGAGCTCATCACCTTTATGATATCAGACCCTACCTCTATCGAGAGGGCACTGCATCTCATGAAGATCGCGAGCAACCTGGAACGCATTGCAGACCTCACCACCAACATCTGTGAGGACGTGATCTACATGGTCAAGGGGCAGGTGATTAAGCATCATATGAATGAAAGAAATGAATGAATCAAACCCTGTTGAACATGAACGGCTGTTCGTTGGAAGATGATTCGTATGGCCAAAGAGATTGAAAGAAAGTTCCTGGTGGATATGAATCAATGGAAACCGGATCATTCCGGCTCCATGATAAAACAGGGGTTCATCCCGACTTCCGGCCATTCTGTCGTACGCATCCGCATCAGCGGAGATAAGGCATATCTGACAATCAAAGGAAAAAATACGGGGTCTGTGCGAAGCGAATTCGAATATTCCATACCTGTCTTCGATGCCGAGCAAATGCTCCAAGAGATCTGCGACAGGCCTTTCATAGAGAAGACGAGATACCTTGCGAATTACTCAAGCAGTACCTGGGAGGTAGATGTCTTTCACGGTGAGAATGAAGGTCTCACTATTGCCGAGATCGAGCTGGATTCCGTTGACCAGAAGATCGATCTTCCTCCATGGGTTTCAAAAGAGGTTACCGATGATCCCAGATATTACAATGTCAACCTCGTGAACCACCCGTTCATCCTGTGGCGGTAAAGATCCATGGAGGGGTTCGCCTCAGGAATATATGGCTTCCTCAAAAACCGCTGGAACGAATATGGGCCGCCTGCTTACGGCACAGCTACTCAAACCCTGACACTGCTGACATACAATGCATGGTTCATGCCGTTCGCGGATGCGGAGCGCTCTATGGCCCTGCTGGAGATCATACGCTCGGGCAATGCCGACATCATCGGCATCCAGGAGGTAACGCCTAAGCTCCTGGGGATGATCCTGGAGCAGGACTGGGTAAGGAAGGACTACCTCGTTTCCGATTTCCAGGGCAAAACAGTCGAGCCCCACGGCGTCTTCCTTCTCTCTCGTTTCCCCGTGCGCAGACTGGCCGTTTATAACCTGCCGGGCGCCCTTGACCGCAAGGTCCTGATCGCAGAACTCATGCTCAACTCCTCTGTGACAAAGATAGCCGTCCTCCATCTCGAGAGCAGGAAGAAGAACGCCCATGTGAGGACCGAGCAGCTCACGGGCCTCTTTCCACTCCTGGAAGATGCCCCCCATGCCGTCCTCATGGGAGATTTCAACCTCGACACAGTTGGCGCCGCCGAACCCTCCCCTATCGACGGCAGGTATGAGGACGTGTGGTCAATACTCAAACCGGAAGATCCCGGCTTCACCATCGATACCGACATCAATACCATGCGGTTCGAGCAGAAGGGCGGGTCGAAGAGGGTCCGCTTCGACCGCATACTCGTGCGCAGCGGATCCCCGGGCTGGAGACCCGAAGCCATCAGGCTGCTGGGTACTGATCCCATCAGAAAGACACACCCGGTTGTCTTCCCTTCCGATCATTTCGGACTCATGGCCAGCCTGAAATGGAGCACAGCCGGCTGATCTGCGGATGCTCCCTTCAACTTGCATTGTTCCCGTTTCATGCAATATCCCCCCTTGACTTTTATAAGGAGAGGATTAATATTAATGGTCCTGAGATAGTAATATTAAATATTTTTAGAGATTGCCAAGCATCTCTCACTAATGAGAGAATCCCAAAGTGAGGTGTACCATGAGAAACTTCGGTTCCGGGTCCAGGTATTTTATCTTCAAGTGCCAGAATCCTGATTGCAATGAAGATATTCCTGTGGCGTTACACTCTTTCGCCCCTTCCGGGAAGAGGACTTCCACAGTAACATGTCATAAAAGGGATGAAGGGACAGACGAGACTGACTCGATTAATATCACCTGTCCATATTGCAATTCTTTAAATCATATTCTCATGCTGAACAGCCACAATGAAGTAAACAGACATGTGTTCGAAGCGGAAAATAAAGCGATGAATGCGATGCAGTTCAAACGCATTGATCTACCGGCTCAGGTTTAGGAATCGAGTATAGAGAAGAATTTATTTAAAAGATATTTAATTATCAGCATTCTTTATTGCCCGAACACACTATCTCTGGAGCATGAGAATGAGTACGCCGTGATTCTCCTAAAGCAGCCCCTTATTCTCAAGCAGTCAGTTGCGGTTTTTTCATGAATATTTAACCATACCCAAAAATTTCTTTAACAAAGTGCGGATAAATACACCTCATAAGATCAGAGTCCTTGCATCTGTGGTGAATGCACGCGGATAGCACTCGATGATCAGGTAAAGATTGGGGGTGAGTATGTCATATCAGGTCTTGTATATCAAAGAGCCCCGTATACCGGGGGATCAGGCGGATGTACTGAACTATGAACCCGAATTATTCATTACCGAGGATCTTGCACTCGAAAACGCATTCAAGGCTATGGAACGCCAAAGAAAACGTGATCACACAGAAGGATATGGAGGATCCTTCCAGATCCGGGGGCCGGATGGGTTTCTGATGAAGCATACCGCTGTAATAGAGAGATACCGGAAATGGTACTGGCTGAAAACGGGCAGATTGCCGTGAATCAGGACATGGAGAGATTCTCATCCTGTACGGATGATCTCAAGCTTTTTCCCAAAGATTCTCCTGAAGAAATCCCTGTGATTTTGTACGCCCCAGAGCTCGAGCTGGCAATTTTTTGAAGATGCGATTTCGAGGGCCACGGTTTTATCTGAGTCTGTGCTGCTGAACTGGGCGTCCTCCACAAGGCCGCCGTGGCTTCGGTCAAGGCTTTCGGCCAGGCGCAGGAAGACCGACTGTATCCTGATTACATCCTGATCCGGTTTGTCGAGGTCCTTCAGTTGGGGGTGCTTCCTGCCGGGAAAGGCTTTCCGATGAAAAAAGACCATCCCGGCCATGAGGGCCAGCTCATCCTGGTTGAAGCCCAAGAGATCCGCGTTGCGGATCAGGTAGGCGCTGTTGCCCTGGTGATTATGGTAGGAAATGAATGTGCCGATGTCGTGGAGCTGGGCGGCATAGTAAAGGAGCTCGCGCTTGACCAGGCCCTGCTTGTGCAAATCGAGCTCCCGGGCACTGTCGAAGAGCGAAAGGGAGAGCCGTGCCACGGTGCCCGCATGCTGTTCGTCGAAACTGCATCTGCGGCCGAGCTTGAGGACACTCCTCTGCCTTACCGATAGCTCGTCCATGAGGGGATGCTCGATGCGGGAGAGATAGTTCACAAGCAGTCCGTCCCTCAGCTCCCTGTCGCTGACCGTGATCTCACTTAATTTCAGCTCGGAGAGGATCGTGTCGAGAATTACCGCTCCTCCGATGATGATATCGGCCCTTTTGGGGTTCATGCCCGGCACATTCTGCCGTTCCTTCACGGAAAGCGAGCATAAGAGCTCGATGACCTGCTTGAGGTCCTTCAGCCGCATGGTTTTTCTCTTCTCCGGGTCGCCGCCATGGATGACCTGGCAGCAGACCTCGGCAAGGCTCTGGATCGTGCCCGAACTGCCGAATGCCTTTTCCGCATTGAACTTGCGCAGGCCCTGAAAGGTGCGGATATACTTGTTGCGTACGAACTCCTGTAGCTCCTGGTAGCGCTTACCCGAAATCGGGCCATCAATACCGTCCAATTGGAGCATGGTCAGCCGGATGGCGCCGAGCTTGAGGCTGTCGAGGAATTGGTATCCCTTCTCGTCCCCTATGACAAGCTCTGTGCTACCGCCGCCGATATCGATGAACAGGGCGTTTCCGGAGAGGTTGATCCCGCTGGCAACGCCGAGATATATGAGCCGTGCCTCCTCCTTGCCGGATATCACGTGGACATCGACTCCCGATTCCCGCTTGAGCCGGTGAAGGAATTCGCTCTGATTCCTGGCATCACGGGCGGCTGAAGTGGCCACGACAATGATCTTGTCCGCCTTGAAGGACCGTGCCATGACCTCGAAGTTCCGGCATACGGCAACCGCCCTGTCCATGGCCTCCTGTTTGAGGATGTTGTCGGTGAATTCGCCTGCCCCCAGGCGTATCATCTCCTTCTGTCGGGAGATGACGGTATATGAGTGGTTCGGGCTGATGCGCACGATCATAATGCGCACGGAGTTGGTACCCATGTCCATGAAGGCAACAACACTGTCGCTGCCGGCTGAATCGCGGCCTTCTTTCAGGGTTGCCTTTTCACCTGCCATGTCCTTCAATTCCCGATTTCAACCCTGCGGCCGAACGTAACCTGCATGAGATCGCTCTTGATGAGGCCGAAGGCAATCTCCTCTTCGGCAGGACCCGATGTGCTGCATGTTATCCTGATGGAATCCGGCAGCACTGCGCAGCCGACATCCTGAACCGCATTCCGGTGTGTCCGATCGAGCCCGTCAGCTACCCGGAGCAGGGCTGAGAGCTTCATGACAATATCCCGGCACGGTTCGGATAATGCCGCGAACCGGTCGTGTTTCATGGAAGGCACGGCCTTGCGGTGGTATCGGGCAATCAATGCAATCATTATGATCTCACCCGGGCTGAACTTGGAGAGTCCATGTTCGATGATGATATCCATGGAGTGTTTGTGATGGCCTTTTACATCCGTCGTAATGCCGATGTCATGGAGAAGCGCTGCACATTCGAGCATGATGCGCTCATGTTGTGAAAGGCCGTGTATCTCCCCAAGGCAGTCGAAGAGCTTCAGCGCCAGTGATGCGGTCTGGATCGCGTGGCCCTCCTCAAAGGAGTAGGATCTTCCGAGATCCAGGGCCTCCTGGACGCATAAAGACCTGTCCGGCAATGCACCCGTGGGCGTATCCTCGGCAACGACATCCCTGTAGCCCCTCCCCGTAAGGACCATCCTTGCGTACACATCCGGCAGTCCTTTTTCACGGATTGAGGAGGCTGCCTGGTGAATGTCATAGGGGATCCGGTAGTGGCTGACCTGCATGGAGCGTTTCGTGAGGGTAAGGACGGCATATGATGCCCGCGGATCTCCGTCTGTCTGCAGGCCGATGCTCCCGGGGTTTATGAAGGAGATTCCTCCTGCTTCTCTGACAAAAGGGCTGTGGGAGTGCCCGCATACAACAATATCCGCGCTCGCCTGTTCGGCAAGGCTTTTAAGCCGTGATGCCGGTGTGCCTGGCCCAATGTGCTCGTCCCCGGATTCGGGGCTGCCATGGACCAAGAGGATCTCCCATCCAAGCCGCAGGCATCTCATTTCATCGGGCAGCCCTATGATATAGGAGATGTTTTCCTCGGAGAGCATCTCGAAGGTGTATCTCCACATGGAGAACTTATCGAATGATTTCCCTTTTTCCCACATTTGTTTCTTGTCAGGGAACTTCAGTATCTTCCGGTCGTAGTTCCCGGCTATACTGAGGATATCGTTGCTCCTGAGGAGAGAAACGGCTTCATCCGGGAAGGCGCAGAAACCCAAGGCATCCCCCAGGTCCCAAATCTCGTCGATATCTCCTTGTGCCCTGATGTCATCCATGACTGCGATAAGGGCGGTCAGGTTGGCATGGATGTCTCCGATGAGCACGATCTTCATGGTTGTGTATTACGCTCTGAAACCGGCTGCTCCTCTTTCCCGGCGAGTCTGGTGAGCATGGCAAGGAGTGCCGGCCAGGAGGCCGTGTTTTGTTCCCAGTATTCGACGAATTCCCGGTAGCGTTTCTCCCTGAATGCGCGGCGGTCAGCCAGGAGAGACTCGATCCCTCGCTTCAGTCTCCCCACGGAGCGCGTATGCCCGATGTATTCGAGGGCCAGCTCACGCTCTTCGGTAAGGAACTCCGGGAGGAATTCGAGCCATACGTCGCAGTCGTGGATATCGCCGAGCATTTCCTGAATGTTTTTTACGATCTTTATGTACTTGGCAAGCTTCTTCTCATAGGCAGGCTCGAAGGCCTCCAGGCTGTAGCGTAAGTGCTTTGAGGCGATACGCATTGCATGGAGCTCGGAAATGCGTGCTGGGTCGTGGATGTAGATGGTATACCCGAGAACCTCGGATAGTCTCCCGGATATCTCTTCACATGCCGCCCTGAAGATATACTCCTGAGATCCCGCGTCTTTCTCGAGGATGAACGGAGAGAGCATAATCCTTAAGATACCTTCCATATCATGAATTACCCCGGAGTGCGCCAGACGGTTCATGGTCCGGACGACCTTTTTCTGGAGGCGACTGCGCTTCTGTCTGAGCCGTAGCAGCAGTCGGTTTATCCCGAGGGTGTCCCGGCTGGACAGGGTCTTAAGAAAGGATTCCACGAGGATGATCTGGACATCGACATCGCGCGCAGCCCCCAATGCCTTCGTAACAGTGCGGAAATTATTGTTCCATTCCCTGCCCTTCTTATCGGGCAGGCATGATCCGAAAAGTGCAAGCCTTGTCCTTATCCTGCGGGAAGCGACACGCATACGGTGGACGTATTCGGGATCGGCTGCCTCAATCACCCCTTCGATCTCCCGGGTCAGTAACAAGAGCTGATCGTGCAGCGACTGCACGCCGAACCTCATGAAGGCCCGGTCCGGACACATATTGTCATGCGCTATGCTATCCATGTTCCGCGCGTATCTAAGAGCAGGGTCTGCGAGTTGACCGGTTCATCGCCTTCTTTCGGGGCGATCCTCTCGTAGCTGCCGTCAGGTTTGAGCATCCTGGACTGCATGTTGTCCTTCAGGTGTATTGAGAGAAAATTATTCTTTACGATATCCTTGAGCCTGGCGTCCGCTACCGGGAAGAGGACCTCGATCCTGCGGTCGAGGTTACGGGGCATCATATCGGCGCTGCCGATGAATACCTCGTCATCCCCGCCGTTTCTAAAATAGAAGATGCGTGTATGTTCAAGGAATCGCCCCACGATGGATGTCACCGTGATATTCTCGCTGATGCCAGGCAGGCCCGGTTTCAGACAGCAGATCCCGCGTACCTGGAGATCCACCCTGACTCCGGCCTGTGACGCACGGTAGAGCGACTGGATGATCTTCTTGTCCACGAGGGCATTCATCTTGAAGGCGATATAACCATCCCCATCTTTACGCTGTCGATCTATCTCCCGTTCGATGCGCTTCGTGATCTCGGCGCGCATCGTTGCCGGTGCAACCAGGAGCGACCGGTATTCTTCCTTGGCCGAGTATCCGGTCAGCGTATTGAAAAGGTCCGATACATCCGCACCGATTACCGGGTCGCAGGTGAAGTAGCCGATATCCGCATAGATGCGGCTCGTGACGATATTGTAATTGCCGGTGCTCATGTGTACGTACCGCACGAGCCCGTCCGCCTCCCGCCTGACCACCAGGCACAGCTTGGAATGGACCTTCATCCCCATGACCCCGTATACCACATGAACGCCATCCTGTTCCAGCTCCCGTGCCCAGTTGATGTTCGTCTCCTCGTCAAACCGTGCCTTAAGTTCCAGGAGCACGGCGACCTGCTTCCCTTCGCTGCGCGCCTCCATGAGGGCTTCGAAAAGGGGGCGGTTGTTACCGGTCCGGTACAGGGTCTGCTTGATTGCGAGGACATCGGGGTCTTTGGCAGCCTGGCGGATGAATTCGATGACCGGATTGAAGCTGTCATAGGGATGGTAAAGCAGGATACTGTTTCTCCGGATCACTGAAAAGATGTTCTCCTGGTGGGAGATCAGCTTCGGAACCCCGGGCAGATAAATGCGGTCCTTGAGGTCGGGCCTGTCGGTCTTGGTGAGCTGCATGAGATCCGCCATGCCGATCATGCCCTTGACCGTGTATACCTGGAACGTTTCGATCTCAAGGTTGCGGATAATGATATCCCTGATCCTCTCGGGCATGGTATCATCGATTTCGAGGCGCACGGTGCTGCCGAAAAATCTCTCCTCAATTTTTTCCTCAACCATTGTGAGCAGGTCTTCCGCCTCATCCTCTTCGATCTCGATATCGGCATCCCGGGTTATGCGGAAGGGATATGCAGAGATGATTTTCAAACCCGGGAAAAGCATGTCGAGGTTGGCGATAATGACCTCTTCGAGGAGGACCAGTGTATATGCACGTTGCCTTACAATACCTAATGAATCTAGTTCTGTGGTGTCTTTCTCGGGTACCTGGATAAAACGCGGAAAGGTATCGGGCACCTTGAGACGGGCAAATCTTTCTTCTTTCCGTCCGAATTTCACCACCACGGCAAGGTTGAGACTCAGGTTGGATATGTGAGGGAACGGGTGGGCAGGATCAAAGGCAAGAGGCGTCAGCACCGGGAATAATTCCCTTTCGAAAAGTTTGCGGAGGAGTTTTTTCTGATCAGTTCCGAGATCGTTGTAGCTCACTATCCTGATGTCCGCTTCTGAGAGTCTGGGAAAGATATCTGCATACCAGCATCCGGTTTGCTTTTCATAGAACTCGATCAGACAGCGGCGGATCTCCTGAAGCTGCTCGGCAGGGGTCATGCCATCGATGGATTTTTCCTGGATACCTGATACCAGCTGTCTGCGCAGCCCGGATACCCTGACCATGAAAAATTCGTCGAGGTTGCTTGCCGTGATGGAGAGAAACTTTGCCCTCTCCAGGAGGGGGTGACGTGTATCAAGCGCCTCCTCAAGGACGCGCCAGTTGAACCTGATCCAGGAAAGCTCGCGATTGAAATAAAGGGATGGATCACTGAGATCGAGATCATTGGCAGGTGATGCTTGGTTTTCCAATTGTTTCAAGGGTTCCATCGCTAAGTCACCTCTCAATGATTATCTGAAAGGAATTCTACCCATTAAATGTTAAGAAAGAGTGAAGATCCCATGAATATCTCAGGAAGAGGATGGGGATCAGCTTAAAAAATATCTTGAAGGAATTAACCGTTTGTTAATCAAAAATTAACAAATGAGTATTATTGTTATTCTTTGTGATTATTATGGGCAGGAATTTTAGATAAATCTCGGGTAAGGCAAATCTCTTTAAGCTATCTTGAATGAGAGAGAAAGGACGATGGTGACTGAAAATGCCGTATAGGGTAATGTATACCACCAATGTCGACCAAAATTTATTGAAACGAATATACCAACTATCCGATAAAATTAAAGTCAGGCCCAATGTTATTCTGGAGCAGGCGATAAACGAGTATCTGGAAAAACATGAGCTGATCGTACAAAGTGACTCTTTAAAACAAAGAATTCAGTGATCAGGGAAGAAGTATTATTCAAATAAAGACTCCCCAGAAGGTAATAAGTGCAGGGTCTTTCCATGACCCGCTAGAGCTGTTGCTGATTTCACCATTATTCCAGTTCATATGGTAGGAAGAGTGGTCTTTCTTCTCAAACCCAACAACCCGAGCAGACCAGTACCTAAGAGCAGAAAGGCTGCGGGGACGGGGGTCGGGGTGAGCGACTCTATATCCTGCAGATGGCCTGATGTGTCTGTCGTGTAAATCTTGATTACATTGTATCTTGATGCATACGAACTCAAATCCCCAAGAGGTATCTGGCTTTCAAAGAACTCCTTCATGGTAAAGAGATATTCATAACCGGCATAGGTAGTGCTATCGTAGGTGACCGGTTGCCCTATCTGGTCCCAGACAGCGAGCTGCAGGGCAACGCCGGTAGCCAACGAGTCCCTTCCCGGATAGGTGTACGGTTTAGAAGCAGCATAATGGTCGATAAGCCATGCCGCCCTGAGGAGACCGCTGTCATCACCTGTTATTGCAGAGGTTTCTGCATGATAAGATCCGGGAATCGGCAATGAGGCGGTCCTATTCACACAATAGCCGTAATACGTAGGGGAACCCGGTCCGCTGCCGAAATTGTAGTAGATCTCACCTGTCAAAAATTTAGAATAATCGATGTTCTGGAAATCAGACAGGTAGATGCTTCCACTGTAGGCTGACGCCGTCATCGGCGACATCAGAATTGAAAAACTCAGCACCACGCCATAAAAAAATACCCTGTTTATCATCAATGCCTTTATTCTAGATTTACCTGTTGAAATCAGAGATGAATGAATCCCGGGCACCCTTTCCATAGCTTCCTCCTCACAAGAGTTTTTACCATTCCTCATGCTACGGGATAGGTTTCATCCGTGTTGCACACTGAGCCTTATGTCTTGTGAGGGCTTCCTGGTTCTGTTAAATGCCGTTTTTTCTGGGAAGGTTCCCTTTGAAAGCCAGCAAAGTACCCTATAAGCGCACTGTCTAACATAGAGATGTTAATATTTCATGAACGGGCTGTTAATTCTTAATGAATGTATGAGAACGGTTGGTGGGTGGGTGAGGTCTTGCTTTTTGCTTTTTAAAACATCGGGGTATGTGCATTTCTTGTCTCAGGGGCAATCTTGTCATGTAAAGCACTTGGGCCGGGTCTCAACATTTGACACTGTTTGTTGATTGTTGAGACCAAGCCCTGGAGTCACCCTTTGTCAACAGCTCAGCTGTTAGGGATGTATGCTATTGGCCTGTGAGGATGATACAAGGAAAGAACTAAGGAGCTCATTGATGAATGACCTGCCCTGCTTTATAGACTCTATTTTGTCCTTTAAGACTTTGAGCGTGCATTCCATCTGTCTTCGCGTTGAACAGATTTGGGTATGGAGGGGAATGACAACCCCGTAACCCATATCCTCTTCCATATAACCGAAGGTCCTTAACCCTTCGCCTCAGATCCCGCACCGGATTTTCAAAGAGCTTGAAATCTCTTTTCTCTTATGAAGAACGATACCAGGAGAAAATGAATATCTGATGAATGAAGGGTTAAATTTTGATGTGTTTTTAGAGGACCATCTGCGAACACCTGTTCCGGACCGGGAATATGCTCCCGCACAAGCCGGCCTTTAGGCATCATAGAGGAGGGCTATCAGAATCGCGTCTCAACCTTCAACAAACAGGATATTCCTTTTGCTGTTAAAAATGCTTCTATCCGCTGGATGTGCGGTTTGAGGTCATCAGTATTTGCAAACCCCTGTGTGAGGAAATCCTCCATCACCCGAATGAACCGGGGATGGAGATTTGGAGAGATGTGCATTTTTGGGCTCAGGAACAATCTTGTCATGGCGAGCAGTGCCAGGTATGAGGCATCATCATTCCGGGAATTGGGCATTCTTTCCACGACCCCCGGGCCTGACGGTTCCGCATTTATCTTCTTTGCCATTATATCTCCACCACTTAAATATCGAAGATAACGAACACCCTTTCCTTCCACTATTGAATCTCACTGTGACCGATTTTAAGTTGTATCTATATATACGGGGCGTGAAGGAAGAATTAAATATTCATCAATTCTTGGTTAATTAGGGAATAGAAAATTCTGCGAAATCCGATCTCCATCCCTACGAGAGAAGATATAAAATAATATACTTGACAGATATATATCGTAATGATATATACTCTTTCAATACATTAAGGAGGCACTCCATGGACGTGAAGACCATTATACTCGGCTTTCTCATCGACAACAGCATGACCGGATACGAGCTGAAGAAGGCCTTTTCAATATCGTTCTCCTTCTTCTCCGGGATCAGCTACGGCTCCATCTATCCGGCATTGAAGAAGATGGAGGGCGAGGGACTCATTACCATGATCCACCAGATCGCCGACGGCTCTCCGAACCGGAAGGTCTACACCATCACGGAAAAGGGGAAAGGGCTCTTCCGCGATTCCCTGATGGAACCTATCCGCCAGGAGCCGAAACGGGACAGCTTCCTCATGCACCTCTTCTTCTTCGCGCACCTGAGTCCTGCCGAAGGCATCAAGAAGGCCAGGCACCACCTGGAATCCGTCAAAAAGATTCTCTCGGCCCTGGAGTCGGTGGGGCCTGATATTGCGGAACACGCCGACAGGTATCAGGCCCTGTGCTACCAGTACGGACTCCGGTTCTGCCGCGACCTCGTGAAGAATGTCGAGGGAGTGGTGCGATCTCTCGAAGAAATCCCTGCGCAAAAAAAGAGGAGTACCTTACATCCCCGGAAGGGAGGACCTGTATGACAAAGGTACAGAAGACCATGGAGCGGTTTCTCCTATTTGCACCATTTATCCCCCTCGCCTCATTCAAGATCTGGGCTTCAACACCGAGACCGGTTGCGAGTCTCCTCACAGCTGCATGCATTATGGCGGCTGTTTGCATAGGAATCATCATCCTGGCATACCGGGTTGATAAGCCCTCGTATTTCGACTGGGCCATCAGCGCCTATTTCATTACTGCGGCACTGCTGCTTTCCCTGCTGCCGGAGATAGGACGGACGATATTCACCAACTATGCAGTGACCGGGATCTTCCTGTGCCTCTTCCTGGCGAGCTTTCTTCCGCCCGTTATGGGCATGGAACCCTTCACCTATCACTTTGCCAGGAAGACGGCGCCTCCCGAAGTCTGGAAGAACCCGCTTTTCATAAGGATCAACATGATCATGACCTATGTCTGGGCAGGTGTGTTTGCCTCATGCATCCTGCTCAGTCTCTATCCGTCGGTCATAACCCGGGCAATTATCCCCTTGAGCCTAGTCATTTTTCTGGGGATTCCCTTCAATATGAGATTCCCCGACTTTTATCTGAAAAAGAAGAGGCTGCCCTCCCGGGCAGAGATGAGAGAGCTGTTTGCAACAGATCCGCACAAACCGGAACAGCATTCAGAATAATGCAGACGAGAATAAGATAAGGAGGTTATCCATGAAAGTATTGGCCATTAATTCAAGCGCACGGCCCGAAGGCCAGACAAAGACGAAGATGATGCTCGACCACCTGGTCAAGGGCATGGCTGAAGCAGGAGCCGAGGTGGAGGTGGTGGATCTCAGGAAAAAGGAGGTCAAGTTCTGTATCGGGTGCTACACCTGCTGGACCAGGACACCCGGCAAGTGCATCCTCAAGGACGACATGACCGCAGAGCTCTTCCCCAAATGGCTTACATCGGACCTCGTGGTCTATGCATCGCCCCTTTTCCACTTCACCATCAATGCCCAGATGAAGGCATTCATCGAGCGGACCCTCCCGGTTCTCCAGCCCTTTTTCGAAAAAAAGGGGGGAGAGACCGTCCACCCCTGGCGTCATAAGCATCCCCGGGTGGTCATGCTGAGCGTTTGCGGATTCCCGGAGCTCTCGGCCTTCGACCAGCTGTCGTCCTGGGCCCGATATGTCTTCGGAAGGAGCGGTCTCCTAACTGCCGAGATCTACCGTCCCATGGCCGAGGTCATGGCGCAGCCTCAGATGAAGGGAAAAGCCTGGGAGATCTTGGCGGCCGTAGAGAGGGCGGGCCAACAGATCGTGGAGAGCGGCTCTATATCCTCAGAGACCATGGCCGCCATCACCCAGGACCTCATGGAGGACCCTGAGTGCTTCCTGCAGCACAGCGGCAATCTCATGTGGAAGACCTGCATTGATGAAAAGATGACGCCGAAGGAGTTTGGCGAAAAGAACATGGTCCCCAGGCCCGATTCAGTGGAGGGATACCTGAACGTCATGTCCTTCGGCTTCAACGCATCGGCTGCCAAGGATCTGCAGGCCGTCTACCAGTTCGCGTTCACGGGCAGCACGGAAGGGATCTGCCATTTCAACATCGCGGACGGGAAGATCCGATATTCCTCAGGACCGGCCGAGAAACCTGACATCATCATCACGGCCCCGTTCGACCTGTGGATGGACATCATAACCAGGAAGGCCGATGGCCAGCAGATGTTCCTGGAACAGAAATATACCATTCAGGGAGACATGAACCTGCTGCTCCGCATGAACGAGCTCTTCGGGGCATAGGCAATGAAAACACGCTCAAGGCCTTTACCCGTGCCTTCATAAACCCTATCCGGCCGCCCTAGAGCCTGATGAAACCGGCATTACGGTCCCATATACTCAACCGATGTTTCAGAAGAACCGAGCGGGCCGCCCTGGCCCTTGTAGAGCACAAGCAGCCCGTCGCTGGCACGGTACCAGGAATCGCCATGCCAAAACAGGAAGAGCGCACCCTTGATCCTCAGACAGACCCTTACTGCCTCGAATTTCCTTCCCCGGTAGGTAAGAACTCATCGGCATCATGTTCGGTGCTACCGTATCCATGAGTTATTAATTTTTTGTTAAGATATGCATTTTTATACAATCTTAACAAAACAGTGGTATTTCTTTGATCAGTTTATACTTATTGCATCCACTCCAACACGGAACCAGCACAATGAACAGCGGATGAATTCAAAACCCATGGAGAGAATTACGTCCACGTGAGAGGGGGGATTATGGAAATGAATTGCCTGCAGGCAGATCGTCTCGTTGTGGAGCGGACAAGGAATCATGTCCTGGCACTGCTCACCCGGTGCATCATGGACATCAGGAAGACTGTTACCGCTTCAGGGCTTAGTTTGAGAGATGTCGGCATCGGGGTCGAGGAGCAACGCATATCGGATGATTCTTTTATTGTGGACCTGAAGGTGATGCTCTAAGGACCACCGAGTCAGTCTCTTTCCACCAAAGTACTAAAAGAAAAAGGCACGAGCAAAATTTTTGCCCGTGCCCATTAGTGAGAGGGGGTAGATATGCATCTCGTCGTATGGAATAAAGGTTCTTTACCAACACCCTTATAAGCGGACAGTGTGAATTCCGGATAAAGAAACAAAAAAATTACGGTTAAATATAGCTTTTTCAATCGTTGCCGGTATCAGTCTGTTGCCGCTCAAATAAAAAGTTGGTTTATGAGACCATGGTCAGACCGCTCCATCAACCCTTTGTAAGCCCTGGGCTGAACTTCGCCATCTTCGGGTAGTCGGGCCCTTTTGTGCAGTTGAAGAACCCACAGGTACGGTAGTACATCCAGTCTTCGAACCACAGGCGCATAAACTCCCGGTCGCTGTTAAGCCTTTTCAGGATACCGGATGGCCATGGCAGAAGCGGAAACAGGGGGCTTATCATCTCGGAAGGGTCTCGGAAACACTCCCAGTCACAGGCCCGGCAGGGCATGGACGAGGTGCGCCGCGACCTGTCGAGGTCCCAGTACTTGCCCAGGTTCTCGCTTCCCCGGTATCCGCAGGGGAAGGTATCACCGTCTTTCGCATCGATGAAGAAGAAATCGGAACCGCCCCCGCATGGGCTGCTTGCCTCTGCAATCCCCTCGTGGTCCAGGATGAGCGAGTGCAGTGAGCAACGAGGAGAGAAGATCCTTATCCTGCCCCGATACTCGGGGATGGTGTCGAACAGAGCCCTGTAGACCCGGGCGCGCTCGGCCTTGGAGAACCGCATGAGGCCAGAAGAAGAAGTGGCCCTGTAGACCGCGTTCAGCTTGGCGTCATTCTCATCAGCCATGCTCATGGGGTAGCACGCATTGGCAATGGTAAAGCCCAATCCGATAACGAACTCGTAGAACAGGCGAAAGCCATACCTGAAGGCCTCGTAGTAGGATAAGGGATCGTCGGTTTCGATACCCCTGAGGTCGATGATGGCCTTGCTGATGCCAAGGTTAGCCGATGGGTATATACCGTGCTCATGGAATATCGGCAGCGCCTTCCTGATGCCCTCGACCACACCAGGCAGTCCACGCATATGCTCGTGGAGGGCTTCATCATAGCTGTCGATACTGATCCAGAAGGTATAAACACCCGCATCCTTTAGCTTCAAAGCTATTTCCGATATACTTTTCTCAAATCCGGGATTGCCATGTTGCATGAACATGAACCCGTTGGTTCCGGTGCGGGTATAGGGGATGCCTGATATGCGGGCATACCGCAGCAGGTCGATGATGTCGTCGAGGTACAAGAACGGCTCTCCTCCTGTGAAGGACAGTGACACTACCCCGGACGGCACAGCGGAATCGATGATCTTTCGGCAGGTATCTTTGTCGAGCCGGGAGCGCTGAAATGAGTTGGATCTGCGCATGCCGCACTGGGGGCAACTTGCGTTGCAAACATCGGTGTACTGGATCACGAGCTGTCCGGGTACGCGGTTTCTTAAGACAGGAATAATCTGCCGCATGATGGGGCCTGATGTAACACGGATGGTCATGTGGCGGCCTTATTTGTCCCCATGAGGTTGATCCCCATCGTTAAACCCTTTCCTGGTAACCTGGTGACATATATCTTCCCGGTGAATAAACACCACAGCACCAGGGGCAGAATCAGATTTTCAATCACCTGTTTCAAAGCGATGATCCATGGATCATGAAAAACATGAAGCGCAAAATACAGGGCCTCAATGGCCTCTGCCGGAACCTGCAGTAATACCAGGAGGGCAAGACAAGTCATAGATCTCCAGGCGCCTGGCCGGGCTCCCAGGAATACGGATGCAAGGGACAGGGAACTAAAGAGGATGATACCCGTAAAATCCACAAACATAGGCGTGATGGGAACATGTTCCGGACCATGAATGATGTAGCCGCACATCCTCAGGAGTGTGCAGATGATGAAGATGACAGAGCGTGAATACACTGAGCCGACGGCAAGCCATGCGGCACTGAGCACTGTCATGAAGAGCACGGCGAACCCGACAAACCGCGCATGAAAAGGTGTGCCTTCGGACGTATCATCTGAAGGCAGTTGGCATATGCTTAGTCCGAGTATGGCCATGATCATGATCATCCTGCTGAAGACCATGTGTACGTATTCCATGAGCCACTGCGAGTACATTCCAGCCGTCAGAATGATGCTTATGCGCATGGCGTTGATGAGGATGAGCACCGTAATACCCCAAAGCGTCTTGAGAACCATTTGTTTAAGGGTTAACTGAGCGGCAATCAAGAAGGCGATGAAGGGTACTGAAATGAAGAGCACCGAGCACTCCCTGGAGAGTTGGACGCAGGATCTGCCGAGGACAACAAAATCGCCTCTTGTGACCGGAGCAAGGCCTGAAGGACTCAGCATGGTTCTGACAATAAAGGAATCGAGCCGGGCAAGGGCATGGAATAGAGAATCTGGTGCGTGATACGCAAGCATAAAGAGGGAGAAGCTTGCGGAAATGAACAGGATGCAGAAATGGGCAGCGCTGTATCCGGGGATGGTTGTGCTTTTATTCATGGAGGTTCTTTCAGGAGGACAAGTGCTTTCCCATGCCGATGAGGCCGATTATGAGCACCATGACGGATGAAATGAGGATCCCCGTATCGTTTGTGGCATCAACACCGACAACAGTATTGCCGAGATTCACGCGCGGCTTGGTGATGCCTGCCGCCGCATATGTTATGGGGTCACCGTGCGCCGTAAGCTGGGACTTGACGGCTGCAGGCGACAGGAAAGAGCCTGTATTGATCTTTGCCATGCTTTGCATGCATGCAGCCGCACCGGCGGCATACGGACAGGCCGCTGAGGTTCCGCCGAAATTCGTGGAGAACCCCTGGCCAAGTGATGTCGTTGTGGCATTATTCGATGGTGCGAACACGGTGAGGATTGAAGCGACATTGGAGTAGGGGGCTACCACGTCGGGGCCGGTAGTGTATGCCCAGGCAACAGTGTCAGGACTGCAGCTCTGATACGTTGCCTGGTTTGGTGCGCAGGAGGAAGGGTCCACGCAAAAACCCACGGAGCCTATATTGGCATCGAATACCGCACCTACTGAGATCACGTTCGACATGCAGGAAGGAAGGGCTATTGCGTTACAGTATCCGTTGTTACCGGATGATGCGAAGACGGTGATCCCGGACGATACGGCAGCAGCCGCTGCCTGGGCCAGGGAAGGCGACGCGGTATCGCAGGCCTGAGCATAACCGCCCACACCGAAGCTTGTGGATATGATCATGATAGGGTTTGCCGGGCTGTCGTTCTGGTGTGTCACACACCATTCCCATGCAGAGACCAGGTCGGAGAGGTAGGCGCTATCTGTATTGCTGTAGGTGATCTTCAGGGCATACAGTTTGGATGAACAAGCAACACCCCCTATGTAATCGCCCGACGACGGCGTATTGCCCGCAGCAATACCTGCACACTGCGTGCCATGGCCGTTGAGGTCCATGGGATTGGAATCTTTGTCACCGAAATCATACCCTCCGATGACCTTCGTATTCGGGAACCCACCGCCTCCTAAACGCGAGTGAGTATAATCAATCCCTGTGTCACAGACAGCGATGGAGACACCCTGCCCTGAATAAGTGTCCCTGACCGACGTTGCATTCATGAGGGGAATGCCCTGGGCCGTATGGGCCTGGAGGATGACATCCTTCTCTACGGCAGCCACCTCAGGCCTGTCAAGAAGGCTTGAGAGCCCTGTGAGATTCACCTCGGCCGAGAACCCCGGGATGTAGATGAACCTGTTTGTGATATGTACGTGAGAAGGGTCAAGGCGGGATATGACGCGGTCCCTGTAAGATTGAACCGCACTGCGAAGGCGCTCCCTTGCAGTAGTGTCCCTCAGTGAGGCCGGGGCCTGCGTTTCAGGTGTGCGGACAAGGGTGACGATGATAAATGTCTTCTCTGAACCTTTTCGAAAATCATCCAGTAACACATCGCGGTGGACGAGCTTGCTGCTGGTGAGCATCGAAACGGGTATGTTTGCGGCCTCCAGGCATTGGACCATGGAGATGATGCCTGAGAAAATAAACACAAAATACATGACCGCTTTGAATAAACCTCGGCGACAGAGCCGCAAAACGTTAAAGCGCTCGCCATATTTCTTTTCAGAATCCAGAGCGATCCGCCGCCGGGATGTTTGCGTTGGGGAGGGGGAGCTTAATGCCCGTTGGCGGATCGCCGGATTCATCCGTCTCACCCGGCCGTGTTCCGTACTGAAAGATCGCCCGGGGTGAGTTTCTTTTTACCCGGTCTCCTTTTTATTGGCAGAGGGCGTTCTTGTTTCTATCCCAGGATAACCATGCGAACCCACCAACTGTTCGAGGAGCGAATCGTTGCTATAGCGGGAGGTGGCATGGAGCCTTGCTCTTCGCTTCATTCTGGCGTATGTCCTGGGATCATTCTCGATGATATTGAGCATGACATGGATCTTTTCGAGCATGTCATGCGGGTCGTCCCGCCTGGCAACAAAGCCTGTCCGTCCTTCGCTGATTATCTCCTGAGGACCGCCTACGTCGGAGACTATCGCAGGCAACCCGCAGGCCTGAGCCTCGAGAACCACCATGCCGAAGGTGTCCGTCGTGCTCGGGAACACGAAGATATGGGAATTCGAGTAGAGTGGCGGCAGCTCTTCCCGTGGAAGCCTCCCGGTGAAGTGGATACGCGCCTCGCCGGACATGGCATGCTTCATCTCTTCCAGATAGGGGCCGTCGCCCACGATGAGGAGGTTGATGTCACGTCGTTCTTTTGAAAGTGACAGGTATGCCTCGCAGAGAAGTTCCAAGTTCTTGTCTTTGGATATCCTGCCGGCATAGAGCAGGGTGATGCCGTCATTGATCCCCCATTTGGCAAGTATCTCCGGTCCTATGCCTTTACCCGGGTTGAAGAGCTCCGGATCCACGGCTTTGGGTATGATCTTGAGCTTCCATGGCTCGAACCCCCTGTCCACGAGCATCTGGCCATATTCCGCGGTTGGGACTCTGACCACGTCCGTCATGGAGTAGAACCACCTCATAGAGCGTTCCACAATGTCCGGCAGGCTGTTGTCCTGAACGATATGCTCGATCTGCCGGGTGAAATCGGTATGGTAGATGCCCGTGCTCCTTATCTTGAGCAGTTTTGCAGCCAGGAGGCCCAGCAGCCCGATCGGTCCGGGTGTGGAGATAAAAATCTCCGTAGGCTCTTCCTTTGATATCAGCTCGATCGCCTTCAGCAACGAAGGGAAGTGGATAGTGAGATTCTCATATTCGGGGAGAACCAGCGAGAAGAATGTAGGGACGAAGATAATATTAGGCGGCAGCCCCATACCCTTGTCCTTTTCCGGTAATGCAGCCACGAGACGGACCGTCCGCCCATTCCGGTGCGACATCCACGCGAAGTCCTTGAGGGTCTCGGCCACACCGTTGAGGTCGTTGATCGTGTCCGTGAACCAGAGTATCTTTCTTCCGCGGTCTAAAAGAGGTATGTCGAGCCGTTCCCTGATCTCAGAAATAATCTCCCGGTTGTCGTACATGTGCCCCAGGGCCGAGAGGAAAGGCAGGGAGAGGAACAATCCGGGGATGGAGGACGAGACGTTGATGATGATGCTCGATATGTCACCGGTTTCCAAATCAGAGGCCAGTGTCTCGATGATCCTTTTGAAGAATTCATCCGCGATATCGGATGCTTTATCATAAATCACTTCAAACCGCTCCTCAATGAGCTCCGGATCTATCTTTTTCACCTCCTCCACGGTCCGGCGGATAAGATCGGTAATGCGGCTGCTTGTTATCCTGCCCAAGGGCCTGATGCTCTTCGACAGGTTGCAGTCCCGAGGATCCTGTGGCTGTGACCTGAAGAGCTGCTCGGATATGGAGAACAGAAGCGAGCCCGGGCTCTTGCCGTTCTTGGCCTGTGTAAAGTCAAGCGCGATCTTGTAAATCCCGAATGCGAGGCTCTTGTAATCGTTGTGCCTTCCTTTCGGGATCATCCTCTTGCTCCTGATATTGTCAAGAATCCCTTCTACGCTTGATGCACCGGTCAGGGTGTAGGTCGTGCCGATGAAGAGCCCCGAGTGGTCGTCGGATCCTGCGGTAAACGCCTTGCACCATGGCTCATCACCTGCAGGCACAATGGCGTGCCGTGTCCTTAAGGCTTCGATGCGAGCCGGTGTCAATTGCTGCAGGATCTCCATCCATGCGCTGTTGAAGAAAAGCCCCCGGGCGCCGTTGATGCCCTCGAACACATCGAAGAGCAGGATGAGCTTCTCAAGATGGGAGACGGTGAGCTTGTTGTTGATGGAGTATGTTGCGTGGGCCACCGAATGGGCTATGTTCTCACTGTTAAGATAATCCCTGAGATCGTAGATGCTGTGGCGCAGCCTCTGAATGGTGCTGTACTGTTTCTCATCGATACCATAAATGAGAAGGTGAACCTTGCACCGGTCCTCGGGGAAATAGGTGGTGGTCTCCACTCCTACGATGACCTTGTCGGGATGGAGTCCTTTCAGGAGCAAGGCGCCATCGATGCGGTTGTGGTCGGTTATGGTGATGAAATCCATTCCCCGCTTCATCGCGGCTTCATAAGCCTGCTCGGGCCTGCTGTAGGACTCCCTGGCGCCGATGCGCTGGAGAAACCATTCGGACGGATGCTCCGAAAAGGCCGTGTGTACGTGCATGTCTATCTTTGCCATAGTGTCATTCCCTTCTTGGTGTTACGGGGGAGATTGAACCAGACAATCATGAACAGAAGATGAACATTTGGTGAATAGTGCATCAATATTGAGTTAATTCTTAATGATAGTCGCTTGATAATAGTATTTACAAGAAGCAAGAGACCTTGATGTTTTTTGCAAATTCTTCATTTGCCCTTCATCAAGATTTAATAATTGGTTGTCAGTATGTCGTTCCAGGAGGTTAGTTGCAACACGCTTTAGCCAAGGATAAACGAAGAGCTTCAAAAAAGGTAAATCGATAAAACAATCAATGGGGAGGACGAGACAAAATGAAAAAAGAATCTTTCTTTAAAACAGCATGCGCCCTGGCGATGGGGATGTTCATCCTTGCGTCATCGGCATGTGCCGCCACCTCGGCGGGACCCTGGAAATTCGGCATCATATCCGACACCCAGTGGACCACATCCGATCCGGCCAACCAGAACCCCAATACCATACCCGCGAGCATCATCAAGCAGGTGAACCAGCAGCTCATTAACAACGGTGTGCAGTTCGTCATTGCAATGGGCGACCAGGTGGACACGGGAAGCCAGGCCAACGACTATGTCCGGGCGCTCTACGCCCAGGACCTATACAACGCAGGCATCGGCTTTTACCCCATGCGCGGCAACCACGAAGCAGCCAACAGCAATAACCATATGTTCTCCGACGTGGATTTCTGGTACGCATACCCACAGATATCTAACGGTTTGAACAATGCCACTCCGTCCGACATCACGACCAACCTTATCCCGGCGGCCGTCATGGCTGCTAATCCTCCCGCGGCCGTTACAGGTACGACCTTCACCGTCGGTACCGGTTTTTCTTACCCAACCTCCGCCAATGCTACCAACCACAGCGTCTCATATTCCTTCAAGTATAACAACGCAACGTTCATGCTGCTCGACCAGTTCCAGTCTCCCGACTACTACACCAGTCACATCATGCCCGAGCAGCAAGACTGGATCAACAGCACCCTTTCCGGCCGTCCGGCCAACACCCATGCGTTCGCCTTTACCCACAAGAACATTCTTGGAGGCAACCATAAAGACAATATGTTCGGTGGTGCTGTGGACGCCACCGACCCAGGCGACGGCTACGGCGTAAACGTCAGCGGGCTCTCCTCCGCCAACCAGGCCGCCCTGGCCTCCAAGCAGTCCGCCGAGAATACCTTCCTCGGATTACTTCAGGCCAATAACGTGAAGTACATGATCTCCGGTCACGATCACCACCACTATAACTCCGTCGTCACCAGCCCCGATCAACAGAGTAAAGTCCATCAACTCATCTGCCAGTCCGACAGCTCCAAGTTCTATACTCCCGGCAACCCGGTATCTACCAACGATATACCTGTTGAGCAGGATCTGCAGCGAGTCGGATACTACATATTCACCGTTGACGGCCCGCGCGTAACCATCGATTATTACGCCGACAACCACGGCGGCTGGCACTCGGACGCAAACTATCCCTACGGATCTACCGACCTTGTCAATTTTCCCAAGCAGGTCACTCCTGCTTTAACCTTCGTCAAGCGGTCCACTACCGGCTACAGCCTGAACGGTAAGGAAAAACTCGTGACCCGCGGTGCCTCTTACGCCATGACCGATAACACCACCGTGGCCGCTACCATGGAACCCGGCTTCCGCGGCACATCGATGTCCATCCTGTCCGGCACCAACAGCAGCACCGCCGCGACCAACTACGGCAAGGCAACCGGAAAGGCCGTCAACACCGGTTGGGCTCCGCAAGCTGACACCCTGAGCGATGTTCTCTCCCTTTGGGGAATGACGGACCTAGGCGCTGTTAAAACCGATACCTTTGCCCTCTCCCTATCGTACGATCCGGCAGTCGGGGTAAACACAGGCACAATAAACCAGGGCATCGTCGTGGCCTTGAGCATCAAGGATCAAAACGGCAACTGGGTTAATGCCGTGAACCAGAATGTCGGAGGTGGAAAGAAGTTCGTTCTTGGTCCTTGGAGAAGCTCCTACCCGCTGGGCACTTACGGGGTTGATCCTGCGACCCACACCGCCTGGGCGGTCATAAACACTACCGGCTCCGGCCAGTTCGCCGTGGTTCAGAGCCATAATTAGTCTCATGGGGAATTAAACCAATATCATATAAAGGAGGCAAGATAATGCTTAGGAAAATGATCATCGTCGCTGCTGTTTTTTATGGAAAGTATTAGGTCATGAGTATAGTAGCACAGTGATTCTCACTTATTTAAAGTCCCTGCCAAATTTGCCAAACTCCCAACTCATGAATCTGTTTGACACCTTGGGCGACAATTTTTTTATTCTCTTCTCGATAGCAGATAAGCTGAAACAATATTCCTGATGGAATCGAAGCCGATGCTGTTCAGATCAATATCAGCAGGTTTAATAAAGAGAATGTCCTGAATTTCCTCCGAGGGCTTCTGACCCTTAAAAGAATCTACTGTGCAGACAAAGGCGAGATCAAGCGTCCTGTTGGAGATGTTGTCATAGGGGTATATGTTGGGGAATGACTTAAAATAGGAACACCTCCTTTACCTTAAGGTTCAGCTCTTCTTTTATTTCCCGCTTCAGCGCACCCTCGGCTGTCTCTTTAAAATTAACAAATCCCCCGGGCAGGTCCAATGTGTCCTTTTCCGGGTCATGCGCTCGAACAGTCAGAAGGAGCCTGCCGATATCGTCTTCTATAAGACCGGCCACTGCTGCACCGACATTGAAATAGAGGTGATAGCCGCATTTTCTGCACAATATCGATCGATCGCCTTGGATAGTTATCCCCTTGGCTCCACAGCCGGGGCAATACCTGAAGTTTCTCCAGGGGGGTGCATGTCCGGGTGTATCAACCATGTCTAAAGGCCTCCCATCATGTACATAAATATTGCGGTAATTCCTCTAAGCGATCACTTCTTCCGAACGATCCCGGCCTTCTGGTAATACACATCCTTTTTGACCATTTCTCTCAGTCCCTTCAAGGTAAGGAATGGTTGGTCCTTCTGGATTATATTCGATATAAAGGCCGGTATATAGCCTGCCGGGTCGGCCTTGACGATGTACACCACATGCGTCCTGTCCTGGTCTATACGATTCATGGAGTATGTGGCATTTAAATCCGTCATCCGGACATACTTGTCCTGTATGGGGACAAGTTGTTCCTTGAAGGCATTAATGGCGATTGCGTACTTGCCTGATTGTTTATCAAACTTGTCAAAGGCCTCCATCACAATATCACGGTCCTTGACAGGCCCCATGGTTTTCAAGACAAAATACATTACCCTATGGTTCTCAGGGTCATGTATGAGCAGCTTTATCTCCTTACAGAATCCATACCACTGGGTGAACGAAGGGATATCTTTGAAGACCTCCACGATCACCTCAATGGGCGCGTCGATCTCAGCGATGCCCTTGAACTCATTTGCGGCTGAACCGGGCACAGATCTCGTAAAAACCTTGATCCCTTCAGCATCTTTGGCAAGCTTCCACGGTTCTTCCGCATGAAGTCCCATTGCAGATAAAACAAAAAATACAAATACCATCAGTACAAATCTCTTCATAAACGCCCCTTTTATGAATCAAAGTTCAAATCCTTTGAGGATAGTTGCACATACATTGAATATCTTATCAGATCATAGTGCGCAAACACAAGGTTGAGAGGAGAATCATATGAGGTTGCAATCGAAAACTCACCCCTTCACTCATCTCATCTCCTCTAAAAACGAGTACAAGACATGATGAGTTAAGGTCGGTTGTGCTCAAAGAACTGGACTTATTGACATTTGCAGAACAAGTCTTAAAATATACAATAAGACAAGGAGGCTGTAGATGTTCGAAAAGATCCTCTTCCCTACGGATTTCTCAGATGTGGCGACAAAGGCCCTGCAGTATGTGAAGCGCCTGAAGGAGGCAGGTGGTGAGGAGGTAACCGTACTGCATGTCATAGACCAGTCGAACCTCGAACTCTTAAGCTCTTACAGCACAATCCAGGACTTTATCAGTATTGAGAAGGAGATTGAAAAGCGTTCGTCAGAAGAGATTGCGTTAGTGGTCAACGAGCTGAAACAGCTTGGCTTCAATGTGAAGGAGCGGATTGAAAAGGGTGTGCCTTTGCGGGTGGTGCTCAAGGTGGCGGAAGAGGAAGATCCTTCGGTGATCGTTGTCGGCTCCCATGGAAAAAGCAACCTTGAAGAGATGCTGCTCGGCTCGGTTTCTGAAAAGGTAGTGAGAAGATCGAAGCACCCGGTATTGGTGGTTAAACGATAGTCAAGAGGCCTGTGCTGATACTGTACAAAGGGTTCATCAGCGCTATAAACTTATCATCGTCGGGATCTTCACAGACGGGCTCGAGCCTTTGCGACAGCAGCAGGGATATCCGATTTCTTCAAGCCGGCTTTACGTGCTTGTTTACGTGCTTCACCAATCAATGCATCAAAATCCTTCATTGATGGTGCTTCTATTGCTTTCAGAATGACAACACCTTCTTCGCCCAGAACGACAAATTGGGAACCAGCCTTCAGATTGAGGCGCTTCCTGATATCCTCGGGGATGACGACTTGGCCTTTTGATGACATCTTGGTTGTTGCTAGGTTCGGCATACTATCTCCCAACGACATCCATGTTAAGCGTCAACTGAATAAAAAAAACCCCTTCGCCTTATGGGCGAAGAGGCTCTTTTTAGGAACCTTACTCTGTCTCTAGAAGAGGAATATGGGGTATGTGTCAGGATTCTTTCCGAAGCAGGTGACATCGTCGATCTTTTCGATATTGGCGCCCTTGAGGATCGCATAGAGCGACCTCTCAACACCGATGCCGGCACCCATAGTATCGGGGAAATACGGCTGACCCTTCTTATTGAGCATATGCACTGCGGTGAGGAAGGGCCCATATCCATCAAGGACAGAAATATTTTTCAGCACCCCGCCTTCAAAAATCGGCTCCTCAGGGATAATCCGGTTATCGAGGAGTCTCTGGATTATCGGCTCATACAGCCATTCTCTGAGTGCGCCTGAGAGTATTTCCAGGGCCGGGGTAAACTTATTGGTCTTTCTGATAATGGACTTTGCGCAGACATCGTAGTTATAGATCATGTCCGACGTAAATGAAGACAGGGGCGCCTTGCTCCCATCCGAAAGCAGATATGGGTAAATAAGATCATAGTTTTCTCTCATGAGCCCGGTAACCCAGAAGAACTGGCCTTTGATATCATCGCCGGCCTTTGCATCGAGATCCACCTTGCCATGCTTCTTTATTGCATGGTCGTGTCTAACCCTGGGGAATGGCTGCTTGGGCACTTCAAGTGCAATTCCCAAGGCCTTGAGGTTGTCTTCATTCTTCTCTACAATGTCAGCTATAGCAGTAATGATCATCCTCTCGAGAAAATCTATGACCTTCTCCATGTCTTCATTCAGGATCTTCTTCACCTTTTCCGGCTGGTTTTTGTACTGGTCGAAATCAATACCCCTGTTTCTCCTGAGCTCTATATCGATCTGGGAGAAGTCGATCAGATATTTCCCCCTTTGCTTCCTCTGCGGGCTCTCGATCTCCAGGCGGATGTTGGGTGAGTCGGTATATATACCTTTAAGTTTCGGGTTGAAGCATGCAAGGAACTTCATATAGATCATGGAGTGTGTGACCACATAAGGCATGCCCTTGTAATGAATAGTCGGGACGTGCTCCACGTCATGGGCCAACGGGTCTGTCACAGGGCTCATCTCCACCCGCTCAAGATTCACTAGGCCTTCATCCACGAGAAAATTATTGATGGCGGTCACAAAGGTGGTGCGGATACTCATAACGTTGAAGATGTCATCGTTCACCCACTTATTCACATAGTTATCACGCACGAAGTCTTCAAATGTTGAGCCTGACTCATTGAGCATAGCCTGAAAATGGAATAGATCTTCACCAATAAACGCCATCTTAAAATCCTCCTTGAGTCTGTATTGGCCCTAAGGGCCTCTCGTGAGTTTACCTCTTAATAGCAACGGTTATGCCAGAAGGAAACAAAATAAATATCCGCCGGCTTTAAAGATACATTACCCGTATAAACTCCATTTAGAAACAGAATTTGTCAAACTCGTCAGGTATTGCCGTCGGATAACTGCCGTCAAAGCAGGCGGTGCAGTAATTCGACCCGCATTCCACAGTGCTGAGCATGCCGGGGATGGAGAGATATGCGAGAGAGTCGGCTTCGAGATAGCACCTGATCTGCTCTATGGTCTTTTCATTCGCTATCAGCTCGGAGTGCTTTGATATATCAATGCCATAATAGCAGGGGTTCATGATCGGCGGCGAGCTTATCCTCACATGTATCTCTCTGGCGCCTTTGTCCCGAAGCATCCTCACGATCTGACGCATAGTGGTGCCCCTTACAATGGAATCATCCACCAATACGACACGTTTGTCCTTGAGAACACCCGTGACAGGGTTGAGCTTGACCTTTACATCGAGCTTCCTTTTGTCCTGATGTGGCGCGATAAAGGTCCGTCCCACATAGTGGTTCCTGATAAGCCCGATCTCATACCGGAGCCTCGATACCCGTGCATAACCCAAGGCAGCGGTATTTCCCGAGTCAGGTACGGCGATCACGATATCCGCATCAGCCGGGGCCTCTATTGCCAGTCTTTTCCCCAGACTCCTACGGATCTTGTCCACCTTCTCGCCGAAGATCAGGCTGTCCGGGCGCGCAAAGTAGATATGCTCAAATATGCAGTAGCTTCTCCGAGGTGCCTCAGGCAAGTGGCTGCACCTGATACCGGCATTATCAATAACCACGATTTCGCCTGGCTCCAGGGATCTGATATACTCGGCGCCTACGATATCAAAGGCACAGGTCTCTGAAGCCACCATATATACCCCGTTAATCATGCCAAGACTCAAGGGCCTGAAGCCATATGGATCCCGCGCGGCAATCAGTTTATCCGGCGTTAAAAATACAAAGCAGTAGGCGCCTACAAGCTTTTCCAATGCATCCGTTATCGCATCGACAATATCGGTTTGACTGGAACGGGCTATGAGATGCAGTACAATCTCACTGTCGGAGGTAGTCTGAAAAATCGATCCACTGTCTTGCATGCCTTTGCGGATTTGTGAAGCATTGGTGATTGTGCCGTTGTGCGCCACCGCAATCTGGCCTGACTTGCACTCGATTACAATGGGCTGGGCATTAATGATGTTTGTGCTCCCTCTGGTGGAATAACGGTTATGGCCGATTGCCGCATGCCCTGTAAGCTTGGGCATTGCAGCAGGGTCGGAGAACACCGCCCAGACAAGACCCAATCCCTTGTGAAGGGCTATCCCGCACCCATCGGTTGAGGCGATGCCTGCACTTTCCTGTCCGCGATGTTGAAGTGCGTAGAGACCGAGATAAATCTTCTCCGCGGCCTTTTCATCACCATAGATCCCTGCTATCCCGCATTCTTCGTGCCAATGATCGTCAAGCCGATTCATATTGTTCATGTATTTCCAGCCTTGCAGCTCCAATGCCTGTTTTCGTACGTCTGCCGCCACGAGAAGTCTGTCCAAGACGGTCTTATTCTTACCACCCATCTTTCCGTCGGGCAATGGCAAACAGAAACGTTCACTCACATAAGACAGCCTGGTAAATAACACAATTTCGTCTAGATATGTTTATATAGCCCTTTTTTGTTTCAAATGAATTGGAATCGGGTGCTGATCTTTACTTGGCAACAATACCCTTCATCCCTCCGGAAGTAAGCGTGGCGATATTTGTAAGAACCACAGGAAGAGACAAGGTCGTCGGAGAAGCCAGGTAACGAGGCCGCCACTGGGGCTGGAACTTTTCCTTATACTGACGCAGGCCCTGAAAATTGTAAAAGTTCTCCACATGTTTAAAGAGAAAGCCGCCAATGCGGTTCCACAGGGATGCAAGCGAGTTATCAGAAAGACCTGCCAGTGGGGCCATGCCGAAGTTAAACCAATGATACCCGTTCTCTTTACCCCATAGCATGAGATGTACAAACAGGTAGTCCATCGTTCCATTCGGCGCATCCGGGGTATATCGCATAAGATCTACCGAAATCTCTTCCATCCTTCCGGAAGACCAGATATTTGCAAAGGCCAGTATTTTATCCCCTCTACGAATCAGCCCTATGGGAAATTGTACGATGTAGTCCTCCATGAAATATCCAAGAGAAAAGCCCTTCTCCCTGGTATGCTTTTCTTCAAGCCAGGCGTCTGATATGCTTCTCAGATCACCCATGATCTGAGACACTGCACCACCCTGAACCACCTCGAAGGTATACCCCTCCTTGCCGAGCTTGTTGTATGTATGCCTCAGCTCTTTTCTGAGGCCTCCTTCCAGGCTGAAGGTCCCCAGTTCCACCCTCCCCTCTTCCCCAAGCTTGACCAATGTCATACCGAGGTCGATATACACATGAAGGTTTTCCGATCCGACCTCATAAAAAACAGGCCAGCCCCCGAAACGGTCACAAAGTTCACAAAATTGCCAGGCCAGTTCCTGCCACTGGGATTTCGGACCAATGGGATCACCCATAGCGATCCAGCTTCTCCCGCTGACCGTATACATAATGAATGCCTTGCCGTTTTCGCTGAACAGAAGCGTCTTGTCGTTCAGCAGGGCAAGATTCGCATGAGAGTCAAGTGATTCCTTGATTATCGGCAATGCCCGCTCCAGATCACTTCTGTTTCCTGTTATCGGCGGTGGCGAGAAAGGATGAAGAATCTTTGCGAATGCATAGGTAAGGGCCGCAACAAGGGCACCTACTGCAGCCCGTAAAGACCGTGGGGCATCAGCCTTGAACGCAAACAGCCACCACAGATCCGTCGAATATTCCACATGCTTGTAGGAGAAATAGGTAAGCCATGCTGTTGAGATAAATACGATTCCTATGGAAAAAAGCCAGCCTGCAGTGAACCTGCCGCCCAAAAGGGAACCTTTTCGGTAGAAACTCGGCCGTGATGGTATCAGGATGAGGAGCATGATCAAAAGGACTGTTGCCTCTTCATATTCAAGTCCCTTCAAAAGGGAGAGAATGATACCGCCGATAACAAGCGCAACTGTCATGTAATAAGCAGTATCGAGCCTCCTCTGAAGTCCCCGTGCAAGAATGAGCAGACCTACACCGAAAATGCTTCCGAGAAAGTGTGAGACCTCGATCACCGGCAGGGGTACATATGAACTCATTTGAGCAAGCCGTTCGCTGATATCCGGGGTAGCACCGGAGAAGAGCAAGACGACACCGCCCAGGAAGGCAATAACGGTCAGGACCGGGGGGACCATATAAGGGAGCCACCTGGTAATGGCCTGCGCGCCCCACTGCAGGATCTGCTTGCGCTGAAAGACTTCTTCTATTCCAAGGATTATGGCGGCAAGGAGAAGGGGAAAGATATAATAGGTCAGCCGGTAAATAACCAGTGAGCCGATGATTGAATATGCGGGCATAAGGGGTGAGAGAAAAACCAGGATTACCGCCTCGAATATCCCCAGACCTCCGGGGATCTGGCTTACCAACCCTGCAAACTGGGCGATCAGGTATATTCCGATAAAGCTCGGCAATGGAAGGCCCGGGGGTAAAAGGACATACAGAATACTGCCGGCCAAGGCCCAGTCGAGCGTGGCTACTCCTACCTGGGGGAGGAATAGTCTCGCTGGCGGAATAGCCATTTCAATTTCACCGAATCTGATTGCCCTCCTCTTTATCATAACCAGGACCGCATAGATGAGGATGGGGACAAGGAAGAGAAATCCCAGCGGTTGATCGGTTGCGAAGGGGATATGGAGTGCCTTAGGTATAACGAGAGGCTCTGTGAGGAATACCCCTGCGCCAAGGGTTAAAAAACCAATCCAAATACTTATGGTATTAAAAAAGATAACCTTGGTAATATCGAGGGCTGACAGGCCCCAGGAGGAATAGAGCCGGTACCTTATGGAAGCGCCGGCAACCAGGGAAAAGCCGATATTGTTACTGAAGGCATACCCGATAAAAGAGGCAGTGGCGATCTTCCTGAAACCCAATGGCCGGTTTATAAACCGCAAGGCAAGAAAGTCGTAGCCGGTCATGATAAGATAACTGAATATTGTCAGTGCTACGGCTATCAGGACCTGCTTCAGCGGTATCCCGTGAAGGTATTGAAGGATCTCATGAAGCCGGTATCTTTCAAGCTCCTTATGAAGAACCCACAAGGCTGCGCCGAAGAGAACGAGCCCGATGGATGCCCCTAAGGCCTTCAGTATACGTCCCGTCAAGGCATGCCCCCGTAAGCCTCAATTATAAAGAAAGAATACCTATCACTATCTATGGCCGTGGCATGGCATCAAACGCCTGACTGAGTCTATCTTTAACAATCCCACACCATTTTAAGTTCGTCCAATGATAGATATTTTTACCAAGCTGTCAAGGACTTATCGAAGATCCCAATAACAAGCACAGATTTTGAGCTTGAGTAAATAATGAGCGGTAGGGGGAGGTCAAATAGTGGTGATTATGGTTACAAGTATCCAGTATGGGCAATGCGTTTTGTATAACGAGATCTATGATTGAAATCCTGGGATAGTAATCATAAAGTCGAGTAGCCCGGGGGAATCTCACCCCCAGGCCCTCACAGAACCGGACGTGAGACTCTCACCTCATCCGGCTCCTGCCGTCCAGTCATCTGTAAAGAACATAACGACTTTACCTTATCCATAAGCTCCTCCCATTGCTGGTTGACTCACGAACAAGGTCGGACAGCTCAGCCCCTTCGCTCCATCCGCATTACCGGACTTCATCACTACTACGGACTGATCCGCCCCTGCGCTCTGCATCGGTACTCTCGTCTTCATGGGTCCTCCACTTCGACTTGTCCCTTAGCATCAGAGCGCCAGGTTCCCACGTTCCGCATGAAAGCCCAAACCAGGCTCGCGCCACCTTTCTGCCGGCCACCATCTGGGCAGTAAACAGGTTTCCCCCAGACTCTGTCCCGGACCCGATAAAGGAGCCCGGTTTCGATGACGTCTTTAACTTTTCGACAGCTCATCAGTGGTTCACTCTCGTTCGCCTTCCTGGTCCTCACCTGCCGAGGTCTTGCCTCGACTTTTCCTGGACCGCTCACCACCTGGGATCTTATCCCCACGCAGCGTCAGGCGGTTTGGGATCTGATCCTGTAACCCGATCCCGAGGGGCCTCCCCTCATCTCCCATGCAGCATGGCTGCTCCAATGTAGCCTTTAAAGACTACCTCTTCGCGCCTTCGTGGCGCACTTTATCGAAGTTATGTAAACTCTGATATAGATCTTATATATAGCTTATGTTATGATCATAATAATTAGTGGTTAAACACCTGTGATCCCATCTCTAGAAATCTCTAATTGCATTCAATGAGCATGGTTAGGAAAATATGAAAAACCTATTGTCCTGCATAATCACAGTCATCTTTCTTAGCGGCTGCGCAACAATATTCACAAGCTCGACAGATCCCATATCCTTCAAGTCTGTTCCTGAAGGGGGCAAAAGTTGAAATTAATGGAGCAAATATTGGGGGAACACTTATAACTTCTCCCATCAGACGGGAGCTAACACCTCCTCAAGTGCAACTTAAGCTGGTATGATGTACGATATATTGAATTATGAACCCGGCTTGAGGCCAAGAAGAAATAAGAAACCCAGTTCATTCAGCGTAAGCATACTTTTCAGTCGAAAGAGCTGGTATGAAGGTTAGACCTCTCCTGGATAACGTGTCGTGTGAAAGTATAACTATCGTGCCAAGAGTCATGGTATGAACAACAAAGCATAAGAGGGGGACATATGAAATCTCGCTTTGTCTTAATTTCCCGATGCCTGACAATTACTATTGTTTGTTCCATCATATTATCAGGGTGTGCTGCCTTTCCAGGCTTAACTCTCCCCCAATATACCTATGACCAGCTCACGCCGCCACAGAAAAAACCCTCGGTGGATTATGATGCTAAGACCTTTAAGGATTCTAGTGGTCCGTTGGTAAGAGTTGATGTCGAAGGGCTGTTCCATGAAGAAATTAACAAAGTTTTTGCACAAAGCAATCTTTTCTCAAAATACAATGCTGGAACTGTCGGGGGTGAGTATCATTTCTCTTTTGATTTCGAAACTAATCCCTATATACCAGAAGGCGCTTCTCGTTTATTTAACGCCATCGACACCCTTACGTGGATGTTCTCTTGCGGGATCATACCTATGTTCGGTAAACAAAATCTTACCCTCACTGTCAATGTAAAGAAAGGCGACCAGGTCATAAAACAATATGTATATAAAGATTATGTCGATATGTGGTGTGAGGATCTATTGTTTGTCATGATGCCGATCTATTCCCCCACAAAAGCAGTACGGGAAACAATGGATGAAATGCTGTTGGTATTTTTACATGATCTGGAAGAAGACAAGCTGCTAGAAATGAAGCAACTCATACACAACCAAAGCCCATCGACAAAGTCCAATAAGAGAAAAGGGAAAGGTGGAAAGAGATGAGGAAGGTGTCCAGATCGCGATCGCTGGCGGGCTGTACAAACTCCTCTTCCCTGAGAAAACTGGAATCAACAAGGAGGCAAAAGTAAAAAAACCGAGTTACAGTTATGCTTCAGCTTTCTGGAGTGAGAGCGGATGGAAATAAAACTCAGGAAACTCGAGATTATATTA
>CAWCTR010000015.1:0-6119 GCA_963798485.1 uncultured delta proteobacterium
CCGTGGGGGTGCGATTCCCCTGCGCTACTCGACTCGGTGGTTTCAAACGGACAAGGAAGAGTAGATGTTTTGTTTAGAAATCTCCGGTATGGGCAAAGTGTAACTCTTGAGTAGATAGCTGTACTTTTAAGGCCCCATGCTTTGAGTAGCGATAGTGGCATGGTATGTATAAAAAATCATATTGAGTGATGATTTCATACCATAACCCCTCCTATGGGCATGGCATCTGCCAGTACAGGGTTTTCATAATATGAAACATGCAAGCACACGACCTCCACCCTATTTGACTTTCAGAAGGATGAAGGCCGCGTCTTGAAACGATTTTTCTTAATGTAATGTTGTGGTAACAACCGATTTGACGTTCTTATATTTGTCTTTCTTTACCATCTCCCGCATGCCGGCGATGGTTTGGATACTCAGGTTCTTAGTGAGGAGGTTTACGAGAAAAGACGGGAGGTTACCACCCGGATCCGCCAGGGCTATATAAGTGACCTCGGTCTTGTCGGGTCCTTTGGGCACCAGGATATAATCCGCAATCAAAATAGGCATCCTGACCTTTTTCTTATCCATTTTATAATCTGACTTGATGCCTTCTGCATGAAGATAGACTGTCCCGGTTGCCTTGTCGATGGACCAGTCGGCCTTGCCAACAACATCCCGATCGCTCACCGGATACGTCATGGAGGTGACATTATAGAAATACTTGGTATCTTTGGTGTTTTTGAGCTCCGGAGTACTGACCTCTGAGGCCTCCTTGCACTTGTACATGTATTCAGTTCCCGCCGGCGTGTCGCGGAGGAGCGCCTCGACGACGGCCACAGGTGCTTCAATAATACCGACTCCCTTCATCTCATCGATACTACTCTTGGGTGATGGCCTGGTG
This sequence comes from uncultured delta proteobacterium, assembly GCA_963798485.1. Classification (GTDB taxonomy): domain Bacteria; phylum Desulfobacterota; class Desulfomonilia; order UBA1062; family UBA1062; genus MWEI01. Next base: position 884 of record CAWCTR010000015.1, read on the forward strand.
TAACCCACGATGCCATTTGACTCTCCGATCTTTTTCCAGCCGGTGTCGGCGGCCCATATACCGGAAAAACACACACCGACGATGAACATAACGACCATATTGACCTTGAAAAATTTCATTTGTTACCTCCTATAGAGAATTGATTTGCCTTATCAGCGAGATTCAATTTGCTCGTTTTATAATCTCCTTATTCCATTATTATATAGTTCTTTAAAAATATCCAGAAGAGTAACAGCAGGGTCAACAATATTTCCACTCTTTGATTTGGGTCTCTGTCATCAGGAGTAGTGCCTCCTGTATCATCCAATATCCATTTGCTTGAGGTCAGTATAGACTATCCCTTCGCCGTCGGCTTGGTACATAACCAGCGTGAGCAAAGAGAAAGAGTTAATTCTGGATAAAACCGTAGATCTTTGTGCCGAGGCCAATGGTTATTCCAGAGTATAGATTCCTTTTGATAATCATCGAAAAAGAGGGGCATGGAAAACCATAGATAACATGCCACATGTCACACTCTGACCTGGCTGATTTCATCATAGATTATATTTCGATTTTTAAAAAATCAGTACGCCTTAAATAATGAGTACTCCATAAAACCAAGTCAGAAGCTAATTTACAACGAAAGTACCCCATAAATTTCACCCATAAAAAATAGAGAGGGTCTGTAAACCCTCTCTATTGATGGGCCATCCGGGGCTCGAACCTGGAACCTACTGATTAAGAGTCAGTTGCTCTACCAGTTGAGCTAATGGCCCATATCCATCTTTGGTACGCCCGGGGCGACTCGAACGCCCGACCTGCGGATTCGAAGTCCGACGCTCTATCCAACTGAGCTACGGGCGCTTCCCTTCAAACTGGGGTGAGTGAAGGGGATCGAACCCTCGGCCACAGGAGCCACAATCCTGCGCTCTACCATCTGAGCTACACTCACCATATGCTCTGGCACGCCTGAGAGGATTCGAACCTCCGACCTACGGATTAGAAGTCCGTTGCTCTATCCAACTGAGCTACAGGCGCCCACTTAGCCCCTGCTATGGTCGGGGCGAGAGGATTTGAACCTCCGACCCCCTGCTCCCAAGGCAGGTGCGCTAGCCAAACTGCGCTACGCCCCGTAGTGGAGCCTTATAGCAGAGGGTCTTAGGGCAAGGCAAGCACTTTTTCCGCAGGGAAGATGACAGGCAACTTATTAATTTAATTCAATTAATCTTCCATGATCTCTAGGCTTGGCAATCGTCAAGCAAGGCAAGCACCCGCTCTTCTACGGCCTCCATCTCGCGTACCATCTCTTCGGAGACACCTTCATGATTATACCCGCAGAGGTGGCAGATACCGTGGACCATCAGCGCCCTGATGCGGTCCATTGTCTCCATGCCGGCTTCGTCTGACTCTTCTGCAGCCCTTTCCACAGAAATGACCACATCACCCAGGTGGCTCCCCTGCGGGCCGACTCCTTCCTGTTGGGGAAAGGAGATGACGTTGGTGGGCATGTCGCGGCCAAGGTATTCCCGGTTCAAGGCCTGGATATCGGGGTTGTCGGTGAGGACCACGCACAGTTCCACTCCCTGCCTGCCGAGGATTTCAAGGATCCTGACCGCCAGCCGGCCTATGAGGTCGACATCGATCTCAATGATCTTCTGTTCGTTGATGATATCGATGAGGTTCATCTGCCGCTTTTGTCATAGGCCCTTATGATCTTGGCCACTATCTTGTGCCTGACCACGTCATCCTCTGAGAAATACACGAAACCAAGCTCGTCGATGTCCTTGAGGATCTGTGAGGCCTCCACCAGGCCTGATATGGTGCCCTGCGGCAGGTCGATCTGGGTGATATCACCGGTTATGACCGCCTTGGAGTTGAACCCGAGCCTTGTGAGGAACATCTTCATCTGCTCGGATGTGGTGTTCTGCGCCTCATCCAAGATGATGAAGGCGTCATTCAAGGTCCTGCCTCGCATGAATGCCAGCGGCGCTACCTCGATATGGTCCCTGGCTATGAGCCTCAGGACATGGTCGCGCTCCAGCATATCGTACAGGGCGTCATACAGGGGCCTCAGGTATGGGTTCACCTTCTCCTGCAGATCGCCTGGCAGAAAGCCGAGCCGTTCCCCTGCCTCCACTGCGGGCCGGGTGAGCACGATGCGCTCCACCTTTTTCTTCAGCAGATAGTGCACCCCCATGGCAAGGGCCAGGTAGGTCTTGCCTGTCCCTGCCGGGCCGATGCCGAAGAGGATATCCTTGAAACGCATGGCATCGATGTAACGCTTCTGTTGCAGGCTCTTGGGGAAGATCACCTTCTTCGTGGAGGAAATATAGATGTTGTCCTTAAACACCTCCTCCAGGTCCACGTTGTGGTCCTTGGCGATCATCCGCACGGCGTACCAGACATCATCAGGATAGATGGGGAACCCGCCTTTTATGAGCTTATAGAGGTCTTTGAGGGCGTGCTCTGCAAGCTCCACGTCAAGGCTTTCGCCTGAAAGATCGATGGTGTTGCCCTTGAGCGAGCACTTGACCCCGACAGATTCTTCAAGGATCTTCAGGTGGGAACAATTATCGCCGGCAAGCTGCCGTAGTATGTACGTGTCTGAGAAATCGATTGTGGACATGTAGTTGTGTGTGGCCTTTTTCCCTCCCTGAAAATTATTCACGGCATATACCAAATCCTTTGGTGTTACAAGGTCATTTCCTGTGTTGCAGATCTGCATGTGTTGTACTATGTACTCCTAAATGTTTACGGCAAAGGTCATAGATGGCTTCAGCGCGGCCCACCGCCTCAGGGGCTACCAGGGTGACTGCGAGAGGCTGCACGGTCACAACTATCGCGTGGAGGTCGCCGTGGAGTCGCCGCAGCTTGATGCCGCAGGTATTGTCATGGACTTTCGCGATCTCAAGCAGATCCTCAAGGATGTGCTTAAGGGGCTCGACCACCATTATCTGAACGATCTCGATCCCTTTACACAGAGTAACCCTTCGGCCGAGAACATAGCGGAATATATTTTTCACGCTGTCTCAGGATCTATCAAGACGCCGGTATTACTCAAAGGAGTTACGGTCTGGGAGAACGATTCCTGCTGCGTGACCTATTCAGGTTAGGAAGGTACTGCGATGAAGGACGTTCAGAAGCAGAGGCCGGACAACCCGCTGTACATCAAGAGGGTGGGGGTCAAAGGCATCAGCTACCCCATCGTGGTCTCCGACAAGAAGAAAGGCTCCCAGCATACGGTGGCTTCCATCAGCCTTTCCGTGGATCTGCCCCGGGAATTCAAGGGCACGCACATGAGCCGTTTCATCGAGGTGCTTAACGAACATAAGGAAGAGATCCATATCAAGAACTTCGAGCATATTTTAAACGAGATCAAGCGTTCTCTTGAGGCCGAAAGCGCCCACATGGAGATCGAGTTTCCCTATTTCATCGAGAAGGAGGCCCCGGTGACCGGGGCCGTAGGCCTTATGGAATACACGTGTTCGCTCATGGGCATGGTCGGTGCAAAGCGGGAGTTCAAGGTGCGCGTGAAGGTCCCCATCCAGACGCTCTGCCCGTGCTCGAAGGAGATCAGTGATTTCGGCGCCCATAACCAGCGGGGCATCGTAACCACGGTGGTGCGTTACGTAAAGTTCTTCTGGATGGAAGACCTCATCGAGCTCATCGAGGGCTGCGGGTCAAGCCCGGTTTACCCTGTTCTCAAGCGGCCGGATGAAAAATTCGTCACGGAACATGCCTACCAGAACCCCAAGTTCGTGGAAGACGTTGTCCGGCAGGTGGCCTCCAGCCTGAGCGTCAGGGACGAGTTCTCCTGGTTCTCGGTGGAAGCGGAGAATTACGAGAGCATCCACAACCACAGCGCATACGCATATATCGAGAGCGAACAGACACATGGCTGAAGATGTCCTGCCCGTCGGCAAGCTCCCCGTGGATCTTCTGAGGCGGTTCCTTCAAGGGCTTACCACAACTAATCCGGATGTGATCGTGGGGCCCGGCATCGGCATGGATGCAGCGGTGATCCGCTTCGGAGATGAACTGCTTGTTTTCAAGACCGACCCCATCACCTTTGCCACGGATGACATCGCCTGGTATCTCGTCACCATCAATGCCAACGACATTGCCTGCATGGGCGGCATCCCGAAATACCTGCTGGCGACCTTCCTCCTGCCCCAGGGCGCAACGACGCCCGAAAGCGCTTCAGCCATCTTTTCGCAGCTTAAAGAGGCATGCGCGGCAGGGGGCATCACCCTGGTGGGCGGTCACACCGAGATCACCCATGGGATCGACCGGCCCATTGCCATCGGGTTCATGATCGGCACCATATCCAGGCACGGCATCATCCGCTCCAGTGGTGCAAAACCAGGGGATGCCATCCTGTTGAGCAAGGGCATACCCCTTGAGGCAACTGCGCTCCTGGCGCGCGAGTTTGCCCATAGGCTCGACCTTGATGGAGATACCCTGAAACAGGCGCAGGACCTTATTTATGCCCCGGGCATCAGCGTGGTGAAAGATGCACGGATCGCGCTTTCGACCGGCGGTGTTACGGCCATGCATGACCCTACCGAGGGCGGCCTTGCCACCGGGCTCTCCGAGCTTGCAGGCGCCAGCGGCTGCGGTGTGGAGGTGCACCTGGAGGACATCCCTGTTATCGATTGTGCAGAGAGGATCTTGAGCGTCTTTTCTATCGACCCGCTGGGCGCCCTGGCATCAGGCTCGTTGATCGTGTGCTGCAAACCCGAAAATGCCAAGGCCATCCTTGCAGCTTGGGAGGATGCCGGAATTAAAGGCGCCCGCATAGGAATCATGACATCATTGCATGAACTCGTCCTCTACCGGGATGGCAAGCCTGAAAAACTACCTGAGTTCAAGGCTGATGAAATTACCAAGGCCTTTGCCTCCTAATAGCTTATATTTTCTTGTTACTTTCTTTTGGTGCCAAAAGAAAGTAACCAAAGAAAAGGCACCCCGATGAAACAGCCCCTTCGGGGTTCACTGCGGTGCTCGGAAAAATCCTGAAGCAGGCAACTCGCTTCGCTCAGACATGGCCTGCTTCTTAACGGATTTTTCCTCTGCTCCTCGTCTGTTTCAAGGGGGAAAAGAAAATTTAAAGACAAAAGAGAAAAACTTCATGAAATTTTATGTCCTTGATACCATCAATCCCATGATGTAAACTGTAATATATGAAATGCAATAAATTGAAAGGGTATGGTCATATCACCATATCTTTTCTGCATTATGTGCCTATTAGTCCCTT
>CAWCTR010000016.1:0-78973 GCA_963798485.1 uncultured delta proteobacterium
TTCTCTTAGGATTGACATCAGCCTTGTTGGCCAGCAGCAATTCCACCATGTCCTTGTGACCTCTATCCGCCGCCGCATGTAAAGGCGTCCGGTCGTATTGGTCTTTGCTGAAAACCACAATCAGAATGGTCATTGAGCAGCGCCTTGACCATTTCCAAGTCGCCTTTCCAGACTGCATCATGGAAAGAGAGCACCTGTGGAAGGGTCGGTTGTGGTAGTGAGGCTGGTATTGGCTGGATAGAAAGAGGCTGCGTATTAGAAGTTGCGGATGGCGAGGTTGATTTCCTTTCGAGAAGTTTAGACTTTGGTGATTCCTTGACTCCAAATAGTTTCTTCCAGAAGCTCATAATGCAACCTCCCTTTTGTTAATCTAAAGTGTGTGATTCGTAGAGATCATTTACACTTGAGTAATTGTGATAATTTCTATTTGTGTCATATCTTCATCTATTGGCTACCTTGGCGCAATTGCCGCAACACTTTACTTGTGGCCGCCGTGTTGGCGCAGCAATTGCGCTACATCCTTGTGGCCCTTGATCACCGCCAGCCTCAAAGGCGTATCGCCATTTTTGTCCTTAGCATTCACATCAGCCCCATGTGCCAGCAGTATCTCCACCACGCCCTTGTGGCCCGCCATTGCCGCCATGTGTAACGCCGTTTCGCCTGAATCATCTTTGCTGGAAGCCAGAGCAGGATTGCCTTTAAGCAGCAACTTCACTCGCCCCAAATCACCATCCTGTGCCGCGTCCTGAATGCGGTTTGGAATTGTTACTGGGGCAAGTGGTCCGAACCGAAAAGACGTAGCGTGAGACTTATCGATGCCCACAAACAGCAGTTTAGCGAGGCCTACCTCTGTTGTAACAAGCTTGGCACTGCCATCCACCGAAGAGACCATCTGGAAAGTATCGTCAATCTTAAGTGTCGTCATTAGGATTTCTGCCTTCGTCTTGTACCAAGGTAAAATTGGAATATCATTCCAATCACATTTTCTTTCACCCTTGGTTGTCACAACACAAATTTGATTAGCGGGGAGTCTTAGGCTGCCATACAACCCGACGTAGAGCTCAAGACCTGGCGTGCCTCCAACGCTGACATCGTGTGCCCCAACAATTTCAACATGGGGGGGAACAACGCTGGTCTTACCTTCTTTTGCCATATCCCCCGCACGCGCTGCGTCATGAATTGGCGCTGCCAACAAGCTGAGGAAAAGTACCGCTAAACAAAGGATTAATTCTTTTGCAACCATATCAGGTTTTAGATTTTTGTCACTCTGAGATTCCCATAGCCTTCCAATCTGCATTTCTCTTCCCTCCTCTTTCTTAAGATGTTGTTGTCTATGGCCTTTTGCAATTAGCTCAGGTAATAAAAAGTATACCTGGTGTAATGTTCATTTCATTTCTCTCTATTTAAAAGGGCAAAAATATAATAGGGACCCCAGAATCTGTTCCTAAAATAGGTCAAAGCCAATAATTACTTTACTCTTGCAGTATATCCAGATATCGAGCGCAAGGCAATACGATGGTATATTCTTGAAGCATAGATCACGTGATAATCACACCATGCTCTGATGAGACCGACGATATAGATCTGATTCATCGACCATCGGTTTTAGGGCATTTCGAAAGCATCCATCTATCACGGAGATCTTCATGCAGGGGAAAAAGTGTACAGGGTTATTTTTCAGCTCATCCCCTATTCTTCCCGGGATCAGATCATTATTGATGACGACTGTCCTTCACTAAATATCAACTACAAGGATCTGATAATCCGGTTCTTACTGCTGTATCACCTTGTACCCCTTGGCCTTGAGCATCTCCAGAAGCCCGCCCTTGCCCACCAGGTGCCCGGCGCCCACCACGACGAACACGTCACCCTCCTGGGAGAGGAGCCTGGAGATTCGCGTGGTCCAGGCCTTGTTCCGCTCGGTGAAGAGCTTCTTTTCAACCTCGGGGAATTCTTTCAGGCTCTTCTGCGTGAACATCTCCATTTGCGCAGCATCACCGGCCTTCCATGCCTGCACCATTTCGGTTGAGGCCTTTTCCAGCACCGCTATCTCTTCAAGCGCCTGTTTGAGAAGGTCCTCTTCCTTTCCGGGAAAGGCATTGGCAAGCAGGTCCAGTTGCTGCCGGGCGGTTTCCAGGTATATCATCTTCTTTTTATCCGAGGCGGCTTCTTTGGAGAAATGTGCGTCCAGACCATCCTGGGCGGTAAACCCGAGGCGCTTAAGCTCTACGACAGCAATAGACAGTGCTGCAAACCACGGCCTGTAGGTGTCGAACTGTTCTACCTTAAGGTTATTGGCCTGGGCTCGGTCCTTGAACAGGGCATAGGTCTTCTCTGAGACCTCCTTGGGCAGTGTCTTGCCGTCGTGGTAGGTGCCCAGCTTGAGCATCATGTCCCTGATCTCATCGGTGCCCGGCCCTTCCATATCCGCTTCGAAGACCACCCGGGGGCAGGATTGATAGGCCTTCTCTATTCGAGGATCAAGCGGGTAGGACGCCGCCTTGAACATATGTATGGAGCCCAGGAGAAAGGCCTTGGACTTAGTGCCCTGCACCGACCACATAAAGACCTTCGAAGGCCTTTCTTGGGCGGCATGCACGGGATGAAAAGGGGTTCCCGGGCAGACAAAAGAAAAGAGAAGGATCGCCATAATCAGCCGCCATTGCTCACTGTGCTTATGCATACCCTTCTTTCCCTTCCCGGTATAGGCCCTTCAGGAGTTTTCCTTGGCGCAAAGGATGATATTGTTCGCGTTGACCGCCTGCATCACCGTGGAGCCCGGCTCTATATCATGGTCGAGCCACACGTTTCCGCCGATGGTACTGCCCTTGCCGATGCGGACCCTGCCTAAGATCGTGGTGCCCGAGTAAATGATTACATCGTCCTCCACCAGCGGGTGGCGCGCGATGCCCTTGACCAGCCTTCCAGAATCGTCCTTGGGGAAACTCTTGGCGCCGAGTGTAACTCCCTGGTATAGCCTGACGTTCCGGCCGATCACGCAGGTCTCGCCGATGACCGTCCCGGTGCCATGGTCTATAAAGAACCGCTCGCCTATGGCGGCGCCCGGATGGATGTCTATGCCGGTGGCCGAGTGGGCCATTTCGGTTATGATCCGTGGGATGATCTCTACGCCGAGCTCATAGAGCTCATGGGCGATGCGGTAGTTGGTCATGGTCTTGATGCTCGGGTAGCAGAATATGACCTCGCTCAGGCTCTTTGCCGCAGGGTCGCCCTCGTATGCAGCCGATACGTCGCTGATGAGCAGCCGGCGGATCCTGGGGATTGTTGAAATGAACTTTCGGGAGAGGATAATGGCCCGTTCGTTGCACTCGATGCAGGCCTGTCGGTCCGTCATCTCGCACGAGAACTCGAACCCCTCTTTATCTGTTCGTTCAGGAGGCGCTCGATCTTCTCCAAATGGTTCCCGATGATATAGGGCATGGTCGAAACCGTCATCTCGGAGTCGCTGAAATAGGCAGGGAAGATCACCATGCGCACCCTCTCGACGATATCTGCAAGGACATCGAGCGAGGGCATTGCGCCTTCCAGGGTGGGCCTGTGATACACCTGATCATACGATTCCGGATCGCACAGCTCATCCACCACTCTTTTTATGATATTGTCGTTTTCAACTACCTCTATCTTCTGTTTCGGTATCATGATAACCCTCCGCACTTAATCATACGTGCCGGTTTACTAAAACACTTCTTGAACGATACCTCTCTTTGTTTATGGATTTGAGGGTTTCTCTTCGATGCTGCAGAAGTGCCTGTTCTTGTAGAACTCCAGAAGCCGCTCCACCTCGTCCTTGCACTCCCCGCACACCGTGCTCACCTTGGTCTTTTCCTGGAGCTCGTAGAAGGTCCTTGCGCCTTCCAGCACGGCCTCTTCGATCTCGTGGTCGGTGACGTTCATGCAGTTGCATACCACCCGTGCCTCTTCCCGTTTGATTTTGTCCTTCATGCCGCCGCGCTCGTAGTAATCGTTGATGGCGGCCCTCAATGCCTTGTCGCCCAGGACGCTGCAGTGGATCTTGTGCTCGGGCAGGCCGCCCAACTCCTTGTTGATGTCTTTCGGTGAAAGCTTGAATGCATCTTCGAGCTTCATTCCCTTGACCATCTCGGATAACACCGAGGTGCTTGCAATGGCGCTGGCGCACCCAAAGGTCTTCCACTTGCAGTCGGTGATTACGCCCTTTTCCTTATCCACCTTGATGGCAACGACCATCTGGTCGCCGCACTTGATGTTCCCTGTTATACCCCTGCCGTCTGCGTCAAAGGCCTTCTCATCCTCCAGGATATTCTTGGGGTGCATGAAGTGCTCGAGCACCTTGTCGGTATATACCCAGTTCACCTGTTCCATTATTGCCTCCTTACGTATGCGGTGGACATGTCCCTGATGCGCCCTATGACCCCTGGGAGAACTCCAAGCATATAGTCGATATCTTCAATAGTGTTCTCCCTGCCCAGGCTGATACGGATAGAGCCGTGGGCGCACTCCGCAGGCAACCCTGTGGCCAGGATCACGTGGGAGGGGTCGAGCGATCCCGAGGCACAGGCGCTTCCGGTGGAGACCGCGATCCCTGCAAGGTCGAGATACAACAGTATGGCCTCGCCCTCGGAACCTTCAAAGGACACGTTCAGCGTGCCGGGCAGACAGTCGGTGGGGTGCCCCACGAAGAGCACGTCCGGGATCTTTTCGGCAATGCCCTTTCTGAGCGTTTCCTTCAGCTGCAGCATGCGCTTTTCCTCCTCCTTCATCTCTATGGCGCGCATATCAACTGCCTTGCCGAGCGCAATGATGCCGATGGTGTTCTCGGTGCCGGCCCGCCTGCCGCGCTCCTGGTGGCCTCCCCTGATGAGAGGGCAGAAAGGCGATCCCTTTCTGATGTACACGGCGCCGATCCCCTTGGGGCCGTAGATCTTGTGGCCGGATAAGGTGAGGAAGTCCACACCGAGATCGTTCACGTCCACGGGGACCTTGCCCACTGCCTGGACAGCATCCGTGTGGAGCAGCGTCCCCTCTCCGTGCACGATCTTTGAGATGGCCTTAATGTCCTGGATGGTGCCGATCTCGTTGTTGGCCATCATGATGGAGACCAGTCCTGTCATGGGGGTTATGGATTTCTTGAGCTGATCGAGGTCCACCTTGCCGTCTTTGTCCACGCCCAGGTACGTCACCTTGACACCCTTTTCGGCCATGCACTTTGAGGCCTCGAGTACGCATGGGTGCTCGATGGTGGTTGTAATAAGCTCCTTGCCGCTGCATGCATTGAACTCACAGGCGCCGCACTGGCTGTTGAGGATGGAGAGCACGGTATTGTTGCCCTCCGAGCCACTGCCCACAAACAGGATCTCTTCAGGTTTCGCCCCGATAAACCGGGCCACCTTTTCGCGCGCCTCTTCCACATATTTGCGCGCAAGCCTGCCGAAACCGTGGAGGCTCGATGGGTTGCCGAATATATCAAGTGCTTCGAAGATCGCCTTCTTCACCTCGGGATGAAGAGGGGTCGTGGCATTATTATCAAAATAGATCATCCGTTTATCCATGGATTCCTCCCGGTCAGTCTTTTTATTATGACGGCTTTCTATCGCTATAGGGTTCACAACATTTACCCTTCATAGGGGTATCTTTACCCTTTTTCCAGTCGGCACATGAAAACCGGTGGCTGCAATCCCATCGTTTAACCCCATTTTAAACCATGAGGGAAGAGCCAATTTTAAAAATTAAAAATGGTGTATTCCTCGCAAAAGCTATGGGACAGAAGCCCTTGAAAATACTTGATTCCAAGCTTTGGCGGGAATCTTGTTTCATCAAACAGGGTCATGCCAAATTTTTTTATCAGGCAAAATCCCCCTAAATCCCCCTTTATAAAAGGGGGACTTGTAAAGACCTAGCCAAGCTTGCATTTAGCCCCCCCTTTCGTAAAGGGGGGCAGGGGGGATTTTCCAAAAGGCACACTTATCAAATAGTTGCTTACTATCCGGCTGACTTTGACGGTATCTTGCATCATCGACCATCTCAATTGACAGCTCCCATACGAAAAAGATAGAGGTGGACAATGCTGGAATCTTATTACCAAACGATTGCCCTTGAGCTGGGCATAGCACCAAGGCAGGTCAACGCGGTCGGCACCCTTCTGGAAGAAGGCTCCACAATGCCGTTCATCGCCCGCTACCGCAAGGAGGTCACCGGGTCTCTCGACGAGGTGGCCATCTCCGCCATCAGGGACAGGCTTAAAGACCTCGAACAGCTCGATGCCAGGAAAGAGTCCATCATCAATTCCCTGACCGGCCAGGGGGTGATCACCGATTCGCTGCGCCAGGCAGTGGAGGCTGCCAAAACCTTGGCCGAGCTGGAAGACATCTACCTCCCCTACCGGCCCAAGCGCAGGACCAGGGCCGCAATTGCCCGTGAAAAAGGACTTGAGCCTCTCTCAGAGATCATCTATTCCCAGCCTGAGGGGACAGAGCCTCTCACAGAGGCCGCGGCCTATATCAATAAGGAACGTGGTGTCGAGACCGCGGAAGACGCCCTTGCCGGGGCTCGGGACATAATGGCCGAGCGCATGGCGGAAGCAGCGGATGTCAGGGCCACCATGCGCGCCCTTTTCGAGAAGGAGGGGACCATACGGTCCGAGGTCTTAGACGGCACGCAAGAACAAGCCGACACATACCGGGATTACTTTGACTGGCAGGAGCCGGCGGCTAAGGCACCATCCCACCGGGTGCTGGCCATGTTTCGCGGGAACAAGGAGGGCTTCCTGAAGCTCTCCATCCGCCCGCCTGAAACAAAGGCCCTGGCGCTTATGGAAAGGCTCGTCTGCACAGGTCGCGGGGCATGTACGGAGCAGGTGCGGCAGGCCTGCGCGGACAGCTGCAAGAGGCTCCTCATGCCTTCATTGGAAAACGAATTCAGGGCAGCGCTCAAGTCAAGGGCCGACGTAGAAGCCATAGACGTGTTTGCCGGAAACCTGCGGGAGCTCCTCATGGCACCCCCGCTCGGCAGGAAAAGGGTGCTGGCCATTGATCCCGGCTTCCGCACCGGGTGCAAGGTGGTCTGCCTCGACAGCCAGGGCGCGCTCCTGCACCACGATGTGATCTACCCGACCCAGTCCGCAGGCAAGGTTTCAGAGGCGGCCACGAAGGTGAAAACCATGATGCAACAATACGCCGTAGAGGCCATTGCCATCGGGAACGGGACCGCAGGCCGCGAGACCGAGTCCTTTGTGCGCGGCCTCGGCCTTAAGCCTCAGGTGATCATGGTCAACGAGAGCGGCGCATCGATTTATTCCGCCTCGGAAACCGCGCGCCATGAATTCCCTAATCATGACGTGACCGTACGCGGGGCCGTGTCCATCGGCAGGCGGCTCATGGACCCCCTGGCGGAGCTGGTAAAGATCGACCCCAAAGCAATCGGTGTGGGGCAGTACCAGCACGATGTGGACCAGCCACGGCTCAAGGATAAGCTGGACGATGTGGTTCAAAGCTGTGTCAATGCCGTGGGTGTCGAGGTGAATACGGCAAGCCCCGAGCTCCTCACCTCTGTGTCGGGCCTGGGCAAGACCCTGGCAGGCAATATTACCACCTACCGTACCGAGCATGGCCCCTTTAAAAGCCGCAGCGAGCTCAAGAAAGTACCCAGGCTCGGGGCCAAGGCCTTTGAGCTCTGCGCCGGGTTCCTGCGCATACGGGACGGTTCGCACCCGCTCGATGCAAGTGCAGTGCACCCGGAACGGTATGGGCTGGTGGAACGTATGGCAAAGGACCTGGGCTGCACGGTGGCAGACCTGCTGAAGGACCCAGAGCTACGTTCGCAGATTGAATTGAAACGCTATGAGAGCGAAACAGTAGGTATGCCCACCCTGAAGGACATCATGGCCGAGCTCGCCAAGCCCGGCAGGGACCCGCGCGAGCAGTTCGAGGCCTTCAGCTTTACCGAGAACATAAACACCATTGAGGACCTATCTACAGGCATGGAGCTGCCGGGCATTGTGACCAATGTCACCAACTTCGGGGCCTTTGTGGATATCGGGGTCCACCAGGACGGCCTCGTGCACATAAGCCAGCTTGCGGAGCGGTTCGTGAAAGACGTGTCCGAGGTGGTGAAGGTGAATCAGCGGGTCAAAGTGCGTGTTCTCGAAATAGACACAAAACGCTCCCGCATATCGCTATCCATGAAGAAGCTCAGCTCATAGAAGAGACTACGTTCTTCAAGAAAGAAGCTCTCCGCTTTGTTGCCACCCCAGGACCCTTATCCCCTTTTGTTGGTAGGCTTCACTGCCCCCATAGATAAGTGAAGGCATCAATCCCATATCGCCGGCAAGGGCACGCCATTTTTCCAGCCCGGCGAATGAATCCCGCGACAGGGTCTTTCCTGACTTGATCTCGATCGGCATCAGCTTGTCATCCCGTTCTACAATAAGATCGACCTCATTGCCGTTGCTGTCCCGCCAGAAAGAGAAGACCGGTCGTTCTCCTTGATTGAACCGCGATTTAATCAACTCCGAAACGATGAACGTCTCGAATATGTTGCCCCGCAGGGGATGTGTCTCCATCTGTTCCGGAGTCCTGATCCCCAGCAGCCATGAGACGAGTCCGACATCGTAGAAATACAACTTCGGCATCTTGACCAGCCGTTTGTTGAAGTCGGTGTGGTGCGGGCGCAGAAGAAAAACGAGATAGCTTGCTTCGAGCACGGATATCCAGGACTTGGCCGTGTTGTGGGTAATGCCGCATTCCGCGGCCAGCGAGGATAGGTTGAGCAACTGCGCGGTACGCCCGGCGCAGAGCCGAACGAATCGCTGGAATGTCTCCAATTCCTGAATCTTGAGGAGTTGCCTTACATCCCGTTCGACATACGCCGTAACATAGGCGGCAAACCAGGCGGAAGGGGGCACATCACGGTCGTAGAGCGGCGGATAACAGCCCTTCAACAACATAATGTCGACTGAGGGCGGCAGCTTGCCGGCATGGGCCAGTTCCGGGATGGAAAAAGGGAGCAGTTCAACAAAGGCGGTCCGGCCTGCTAAAGATTGGGTAATCCCCGACATCAGACCGAACTGCTGGGACCCGGTCAGGATATAGCGCCCCATGCGGCCATCCGCGTCAACCATCGTCTGGAGATATGAGAGGATATCGGGACAGCGTTGTACCTCATCGAGCACGGCTCCATCCGGGAACCGTTCCATAAAGGAGCGGGGATCATCCGTTGCCGCCAGACGTATGTCAGGATCTTCCAGCGAGGCATAGGGGCGATTTTTGAAAAGCGCCTTGGCCAAGGTTGTCTTGCCGGACTGACGCGGTCCGGTCAGGGTAACGATCGGAAAACCACGCAGCAGGGTTCGGATGGTTTGCCCGGCATCACGATCAAGCATAGGGTGGTGCTACATCCTTTTATGCAATTTGTCAAAGTCATTTCCATTTTGCATAATCAGCGTGTGAGCCCCCTGAATAAGGCATCTAAGAAATCATTCCTTCGGATACCCTACGGTCTGCGCGAGGATGACCTTCTGGCCCGGGCGAAGATTCATGGTCTTTGCCAGCTCATCTTTATCCATGCTGCCCCTCACCACGGTTGCCAGACCCTCTGAGGCACAGAAGAGATAAACATTCTGGCTTATGAAGCCCGTATCAGCTGCAGAGTAAAAAATCCTCTCCTCGGCAGTGGCTCCCCCCATCTTCGAAAAATCGGCCACATAAATGAGGTTCACCGGTGCTACTGAAACGAATGGCTGCTTACCGGTATCGGGCCTGATATCCCGGGCCAGGACCAGCCTCAGGGCATGCTCTTTCACATCATACAGATAGAGCCCATCAGACGTAGCCGCATAGACATCGATCTCCTGAGAGTTCATGGCCGATGGCGCCGTACGTTTCCCCGTCTCGGGCCTGTTCACCCCGCAGGCAGACCACAGCAGGTTGGAAAGCACATTAACGGGCAATTTCTTCGTGCTGAATTCCCGCGTTGATTTCCTCTCCTTAAGCGCGTGGGCAAGGGTCTTGTGGACATCCAATTGTGGCTGCGGGAGTTTGATGATCTTAGGCTCTTCTGCCAAGACCACCACGGAAAATGAGATGAGCACTGCTGCAAGGAATAATCTCTTTAACATAGTAACCCTCCTTGTGGCTCATGATGGAGCGGTCAGGACCAATGGAATCGTTTCGCAAATACTTGATAGCAGGATGGAGAGGTCTTGGCAATACCACGACGAAATTTCGCATACAGCCTTTCAGCGCATGCCTTGCTTCATTCTTTTCATTGTTTTCTCTGTAAACAGCATTTATTATTGTACAGGGGCTACACCCATGCATGATGCAACAGACATCGTTCTCAATCTGAAACACCAGGACAGGCGTATCATCGGATGCTTCCCCCTCTATCCGCCGCTTGAGCTCCTGCATTCCTTCGGCCTAACGCCCGTAGTGCTCTGGGGGCTTCGATCAGAAATGAAGGACCTTTCCCGCAGCGACCGGCACCTCCAGAACTACACCTGCCAGGTGGCCCGGTGCCTGACGGAATTTATCCTGGCAAACAACAGGTCATTATTCGATGCGCTCTTCATGTACAATGCCTGCGACACCCTGCGGAACCTGCCAGAGATCATCGAGGCCGGCCTGGCTGAGGATGGTGAAAGCCTGCGCGTCTTCAGGCTCCATGTGCCTGCTGTCCCCCACGACCGGACCGGGGCGCAAGGCTACCTGAAAGACCGCATCCATAGTTTGATTGCCGAGCTGGAGGAATTCACACATCGATCTTTTTCACCTCAGGATTTTTCAGTAAGTGTGGATCTCTATACCAGGCAACGGGGGCTGTGCCGGGAAGTAGAGGATTTGTGCGCCCAGGGCAGGACTGACTTCGCATCCGGTGCCTCTCTCCTGGAACAAGCCCACTTCATGAGGGTTGAAGAGCACATCACCCTGCTGGAAAGGGGGATTTTAAAGGCCAAGAAGATGCCTATGGACGTATCGCCGCATAAAAAGGTGATGGTCAGCGGCATCCAGACGCCGCCTTTGGGGCTGATTGAGGCCATGGAAGCCTCGGGTCTGCGCATCGTGGCGAACGATATCGCAACACTGGCGCGGTCTTATGGGTATTGCCCGAAACCCATGGCAGACCCATGCGAATACTACCACGACTTCTATTTCAACCATTACCCCTGCACCACCATGCTCCCGGCAGGAGACCGCAGGGTCGAGCTCATCAGAAAGCGCGCCCGTGAAAGCGGGGCCCAAGGATTTATCTTCTTGGGCGAGAAGTTCTGCGAGTATGAATACTTCGAGATCCCCTTTCTTAAGGATATGCTCAGGTCTATCGGTGTGGATGTCCTGACCCTGGAACTCGGCGCGGACGACCTCTTGAACCTCGTACCCCATAAGACGCGCATCGAGGCCTTTGCAGAGATGCAGGGTGCCAAGAATATACCCTAAGGAGCTGATCATGACCCAGGAGTCCACAGCAGGGGCACCCCAAAAGACCTCATCGGGCAAACGTCTTTCCGGCATTATCAAGGACGACTATATTAAGCTCCACCAGAGGGCCACCGAAGGCGCCTTCGTGGTGTGGATCGCCATTGTCGTGCCGGCCGAACTCTTTGCCGGGTTTGAGAACGTGGTCTATGCAGTGCCTGAAAGCCATGCAGCCATGAGCGCGGGCAAGGGCGTGGGCGCGCTCCAGTGTGAAAAGGCCGAGCAGGAAGGCTACTCGCCGGATCTGTGCTCATACGCCCGGATCGACCTGGGAACGGTCTTCAAGGGGGGTAAGGATTCCCCCTCTTTCGGCCTGCCCAAGCCCCACCTGCTGGTGAGCAATAATAACAACTGCTCGCTTCTTTCCAAGTGGTTCGACGTCTACCACCGGCTCTGGGGGATACCGCATTTTATCCTGGATATCCCATTCTGCTATGAGGACCAGAACCTTAAGGACTTCACATACATCAAAAATCAGTTCGGCGACCTCATCCGCACTATCGTTGGGCTCAGCGGCCAGAGGTTCGACATGGACAAGGCCCGCGAGGCAGTGCACTTTTCGCGGGCTGCCTTGAAGGAATGGAAACGCTTCATCGGGCTTGCAGCCAACAGGCCGTCCCCCATCACTGCCTTTGACTCCTTTGTGCAGATGGCCCCCATCCTCACTTCCCGGGGCACGGCCCGGCTGGCGGAACACTACCGGCTGCTTGCGGACGAGACCGAAGAGAAGATGGCCCGGGGCATCTTCCCGGTGCCTGACGAGCGCTACCGCCTGCTATGGGACAACATCGCGCCGTGGCATCAGTTGAGAAAGATGTCGAACAGGCTTGCCGCCCTTGGGGCCAATATCACAACAGCGAGCTATACCTACTGCATCGGCTCGCTGGAGGGTGATTTCAACCTCTACGATATTCACGGCCAGGACCCCGTTGACTGGCTTGCCAGGCTCCAGAACTTCTCGGTATGCCCCCAAGGCATGACGCTACGGGCCCGCGCAATGAAGCAGGCCATCGATCATCATGCCATTGACGCTTTGGTCTTTGCGAGCAACCGCAGCTGCAAGGTATATTCGCTCATGCAGATGGACCAGATGAAACACCTGCGGGCTCATACCGGCATACCGGCAGTGATGATCGATGTGGACCACGCAGATGAGCGCAAGTACAGCGAAGATGCCGCATTCGTGAGGCTGGAGGCCCTTCTGGAGACCATCGAGGCCGGGAGATTATCCAATCGCGCCTGAAGCCTTCATGGGACTACTGATCTCCTCCGAATCGGCCCTGTCTCTTCTTTCTCATCTCCTCAAATTTCCCTGTGAGGATCTTGAAACGCTCGGGGCCGAGGGTTTTCCTCACTTCAAGGATATATTTGAATCGCTCAAAGGCCAGCTTTTCACGCCTCTCTTCTACCCGTTTGAACTGGGCCCTGGCAGTTGATTCATTGACAGGGTCTTTATCAAGGATGTCCTCCAGCTTGAGCTGTTCCTTCTCGATGTCGCCCCTCATATCAATGAGGGCATTCCGGTTCCGGGCGAACAGATCATCCATAGTTTGCCTCTCTTTGTCCGTCAATCCAAGGCCTTTGGCAAGCTCCGGCGACCTCCACCACCTGCCCGGGCCGAGGTCAGCGCTATGGGCCTGGACAACCCCGAAGATAACTGCCGAGCATACCAGCATTCCGATAAGCATTCTCTTTGACATACCCTATTCCTTTATTTTTTCTGTTAGGTCCTTTTTTGTATATACCCTTATCAAGCATCGACCGGGGCTGCGAAGTCCAGAACGTCATCATTATCATCCGCAGGGCCCGTGTCGGGGACGATCTCTTGTAGAGAGACAGGGAGGCAATTTTCCTCAATCTCCTTGGTTGTTGTAATGAGCATTTCATCGGCTGCCGTCTCAGCGGCGAGATTCAATTTACCATATGGGAGGAGGTTGTGGGTAAAAAGATGCGGCAAGCTTAGTGTGATAATGAACACAAGACAAGCCGCAGCAGCGGCCAGCTCGGCATACCATCTGCCTTTCCAGCCCCTGCCTGGAAGAACCTCTGTTGAAGGCAAGGTAACCCTTCTCCGGGGGGCGGGCGTGAATCGCATCGCCTCTTCTGAGAGGCAACCGAGCTTTGCGGCAAGATGGCGGCAGGAGGCAGAGCAGATGGGGCAAACCTTCAAATGTTCCCTTTCTTCTTGGGCCAGATCGTTCTCGTCGATGAGAGAGGCTATTATCCGCTGAACATCGAGGTGGGTGCTTCGGTTATTATTCATAATGTCTCCTCAGGCTCAGACCCCAGGGAAAATCCCTCGTTCTTGAACTTTTCAATAGCACGATAGAGATGGGTCTTTACCGCGCTCTCGCTCCTTTCAAGCGTCACGGCGATCTCGGTTATGCTTAAGTGGTCGAGGAACCGCAACCTGAATACCTCCTGCTGGAGTTTGGGCAGCTTCTTGATAAATTCATTGAAGCGGGCCCAGAACTGCTTTCCGGCCAAGTTATCGTAACTGTCCGGTCCCATGTCAGGGGGATCTTGTTCCTTTCCATCTTCTGCGAAACTGAACAGTGAGGTTAACTTCTGCCTTCTGCGAAAATCCTTAACCTTGTTGACTGCAATGCGATAGAGCCAGGCCTTGAAGAGCTCCGGGTCCCTGAGTGAACTCAGACTGCCGTATGCCTTCAGGAACACGTCCTGAACCAGGTCTTCTGCATCTGTTCTTGACTGGACCCGTGCATACACCATGCGGAAAATACCCCCTTGATGAATCTCTACCAATTGCTCGAAAGAGCTCCGATTGCCTTCAACGGCAGCCCTGACGAGGACCTTGATATCTCTGAGAGCCTGTGTGTCATTGCCTCTTTCATCTTCCTGCATCGCCTTTGCATTCTATCAGCACTCAAGTATCCCCGTCTGCACCTTTTATTATTTGCTGTTATGTAAGACGCATCGGAATGGGAAATTGTCTACAGAATATTAAGTATTCTTATTCAAAGCGTCGATATATTAGATATATTAGATATATTAATTGTTAGGGAGAGTTGATTATGAATTACAACATCTCTGTTTCGGTACCTAAGACATATATACGTATACAAGTAAACGAGCCTGTGACGAAGGAATCATTGCAAGGTTTTATAGGTGAAGCAGCGGAGAAATCCAAAGAATGCGGAATCGACAACTTTCTTTTTGATCTACGATGCGCATCAAACCAAACGGGCATGATCCACCACTACGAATTTGTGTATGACCTATCCAAACAATTAGGGTTTAAGCCTTTATCCAAACACGCCTTGCTCGTAAGCCAAAAAGGCATGTTGGATTACAATTTCGTGGAGACAATTCTCATTAATGCTGGATATAAAGGCAAGTTATTTACAGATGAATCAGCTGCAATTGAATGGCTTGATAAATAGCGAAGCAATCCCTGCATCTAGGCACAGTCTGGATTTATTCAGATTGCCACGTCGCCTTCGGCTCCTCGCAATGACCGATGGGTAGTTTATGCAAAGGTCTCTTTAATGATGGTTGAAGGTTTCATGACAGGTCTACTGAGCAAGTTCAACGTGAAGATACTTCATTCAGGCGTTCAGCGTTTCGTCCTCTCATCTTCTTCGTGCCCTTCGAGTCCTTCGTGGTGATAAACTATGTTCCTCCAAATGCCCTTGTTACCCGCCGGCCCGGCACATCCATGATCTTCGGCACGTGTCCGGTCAGCGAGAGGAACCGCTCGATGTCCTGCCTTGAGATCACGAGTGTGCTCGTGTTTACCAGGGGGTGGCACTGGATTGTATTGCATTGCCACAGGTCCTTATCCACGATGACCTCCACCCTGCCTGAAGTATCGTTGAGAACGGACAGGATCGTCACAGAGCCAGGCGTGAGCCCCAGGTATTCCAAAAGGCGATCTGCAGAGGCAAAGCTCAAACCCTTTACCTCGAGCGCTTCCTCAAGGCCCTTGATGTCAACGGACTTCTCATCGCCCACCGTGACCAGGAAATGACGTCTGCCCTTGCGGTCGCGCAGGAACAGATTCTTGGTCTTTGCCGCAGTGGTCTTGATGCCGAGCCGGTCCGCCTGCTCACAGGTGAACACGGCCTCGTGGTCAAAACGCTCATAAGGTATTCCATTCCGGTGGAGGAATTCGTAGATGTCCATAACGCTCACGTCTTTCCTTATATGTATTGGCCGGTTTTTTGTCGGGCAACCACAAGGGTTGCCCCTACAAGTGAATGTTGAAATACCGGCATTATCTCGATAGGTAAAATCACATCAGAAGCCGCACCAGGTAGTGAGGTTTTTGATATCCTCCCTCGGGCTCTCGATCTGATTGGCCGGGAAATCCCAGTCCGGATAGCCTATGGCGATTGAGATAATAATGCGCTTTGTGTCCGGTACTTTTATTACCGAGCGTATGTTCTCGGGATACATCACCCCCTGATCCTCGATGCAGGTGCCAAGCCCATAATCAAGGGCTGCAAGGCAGATGGTCTGCACAACCGCGCCCATGTCCATGAGCGGGCCTGCATCGGTAAGCGCAGTATCGGTGAGAAGAATAATGGCCGCCGGGGCATCGAAAAAGCGGAACCCCCGCTCCATCCAGACTGCCCGCTTGGCCTTGTCCTCCCTGGGGATGCCCATACGCCGGAAGATCCTTTTCGCCACCTCCACCTGCCGCTCGCGGTACACGCTTTTCTCAGGCCACCCGGTAATTACATGCTCGGGGTGTATCATGACCCCGTCCTGGAGCATCTTTGCATTCCTGTCTGCAATCTTTCTGAGTACGTCTCCCGCGATCACGAGAAATTCCCAGGGTTGGGTGTTCATGGTGGAAGGCGCCCTGCAGGCGGTCTCCAGGACCTTCTCCAGGACCTCCCTCGACACCGGAAAAGGTTTGAAGCCCCGTATGCTCTTCCTGCCCCTTATGGCCTCTGTGATTTCCATTTGTCCCCCTAAGCCTTTTTCAAAACCGTTCAATAATGATCTCTTCAAGCGAGCGCTTGGGCACATGGTGCACGCCTTTATCATCCCGATGGTATTTGATGTCTCCCCCCGGCCCCACTGGCTCGATCCGGACCTCTTCCTTGGGCTTGCCCAGGGCAATGACAAGGAGGATTTCAAAATGCCCGGGTATATTCAGCGCCGCCATGAGCCCTTTTCGGTTGACGGATGCGATCATGCACCCGCCGAGCCCCTGTTCCGCAGCACCCAAAAGGATGGTTTGGGCTGCAATCCCGTGGTCGCACCAGAAGTTCGCGGCTATATGCGTATCTCCCAGGATGACGATGTAGGCCGAAGGCCTCTCGCCCTCATCAGGGCCCGGCCAATCCTTGAGATATGCGGCCCATCCGAGATGGGGGAATATGGAGGCGTTCGTCGGCTTATCGGCAGAGATAAAGAATTTGAGCGGCTGCATATTAGCGGCCGAGGCAGCCAGACGCGCAAGGTCCACCAACGCGCACAGCCCATCTTTCGTGATGGTATAGTCCTGGTAAAACCGCCGGTAAGATCTGTTCTTTATGACAATATCCCGTAACATAAATAACCTCCTTGCCTTTTGTCTCTACGAACGGCTTTAAGCAGCTTTTCTTCTCAAGGGATCGCACCCGGGCGCACTCCTACAGGCGCTCTTCTTTCGCACCAGGCCGGATGCGCCTCCACTCCGAGCCCATGGGGCATGCCTTCATGCACGAAATGCAGTTGTCCACGTCCGTTATCATGGTCTGGCCGAACTCCACCATGAAATCCCTTCGGCGGTTGTGAGCCAGAAGCATCTTGATGTACGCAGGCCATTCACCAAGCTTCTTGGGCGGCACCCGATCGAAACCCCAGGTCCAGTAGTGAAAGCACGGGTCCACATTATATGTTCCGTCCTTCAGGGCGCTCACCGGACAGGCGAGCTCGCACCGCCTGCACCCGTCCGGGCACGGATCATATATCTTGGAGACATCAGGTTCAAGCGACAACTCGGTTATTACGGCGCAGAGTCTCACATGGGGGCCGAACCGCTCGGTAATGAGCAGGTTCGACCGGCCGATAGAACCCAAGCCGGCGCTCATGGCCGCATGCTTGAGTGAGAGCTGGCCCAAGACCTTGGTATGGTCGAGCTCCTTACCCGTCTCGGGGTTTCGCTTGTGGATCTCCACCGGTTTGTCAGCGGATATGGGTAGTGAAAGAAAACCTTTTTGTTCAAGGGAGCGTCCCACCTTCTCTGCAACCTCGTCAAGCAGCCTCGATGTCTGCATCTTGTTCCTGGTCCAGAGCTTGAGGTCCGGGGCATAAACCGCTCCCAGACTGTGTGAAACCGCCATGACGATCACGCTCTTGGCTGTGGGCATGAGCGCCAGGGCAGGTCTTGCCGGATCGGGCCAGGAGCAGGTCCTCTGCATGGGCGATACCCACAAGGTCAATGCCCTCTGCTAGGACCATCTGCTTGATCGATGCCGAATTAATTTCCATGTTTCTCCCTCGACTTCCGGAGGTTCTTCAGGAACGGCTTATAGAGGAAGCTCTTTTCGTCGAGCCTGCAGAGCTGTTCGAACATGGGCATTGTCACGGACAGGGCCAGGATGTCAGGCGGCAGCCACTGCCTCATGGCCACGTCGGTGGCGCCGAGGGCGGCCTGGGGCATGGCAAGGTCTTCAAACACCGTGATCATCTCCATGCAGCCTGACCCGAAGGGCGCAATCACGGCAGGCGGGTCGCCCGGGGCGTTTCGATAGTGTGCGCCGATAATCAGGGCGCTCAACTGGTCGGGGTTCACGAAAAAGGTCACTGTCTTCAGGATACTGCTTCCTTGCCTTCATGCAGAGGGCCGATGAGGATATGAGGATGCTTTGGCTTATAGGTCCTGCGATTGTCAATCCACTTGCCCATGATCTCATGATCGGCCTTCAGACCCTCGGTGTCTGCGAGAAAGGTTATGTATTCATCCCGGCTGCGGGTGGCCACACTGCACAGGGCTGTGCCCGCCCCTGTACAGCCGAAGTTGTCTTTTGTTATAAGCAGTGTCTTTCCGTCAAGCCAGTCTTTATAGAAGGCAAAGACACATACATGTCTCTTCGGCTCAGGGGCCACCACCGGCTCGAACCCTATCGTATCCGGCGCATCATAGAAACCGATAAGGGGTATCTTGATACCTAGGCGTTCAATGAGTCTGGAAGGGTTATGTTTCATGGTTCCTCCTTTCTTGATCCATGCATGATCATCTCTAAAGTCCACTGACCCCAAGGGACATTACGCCTATCAAGACGATCATCTGTCTATGGGCATGAGATGTTCCATAAGGGCCGCCTTCTCGAAGCTGTCAGGGTCCCACTTGGGCCTGTCATCCTTGTCGATGAGCCTGGAGCGGACCCCCTCTTTGAAATCATGCTGCGCCATCAGATATCTCGCAACCGTAAGATCTGCCTGAAAGACCTCGGCCAGGTCCCTGCCCTCGTCCCGGCGCAGACACTTGAGTGTGACAAACACGGCGCTTGGCGAACGCTCGGAGAGCCTCCTGAAGACCCCTTCGCAAAGATCGCTCAGTATGCTGCAGGCCTTCAGTGAATTCAGGATATCAAGAACGGACGTCTTTCCGGCAAAATACCCTTCGACCCACTGGTCCATTTCCGGGTTTGCGGGTATGTCTTTTTCTTCAAGGGGACTGAGGTGTTCGTGCAGGCAGGCAGCCGCAGCCCTTCGCCCTGCAGGCAGTGCAGGGGCATGGTATTTTATGATCTCTAATGCATCGGCAAGCCTTGATTCAGGGATAAGGCAATTTGCCAGCCCTATACGAACGCATTCAGTGCCCGTCATCTCATAACCGGTGAGGCCAAGGAATTCAGGGTATCCCTTAGCGCACTTCAAAAACAGCCATCCTGTGGAACCGACATCCGGGAAAAAGCCGATGCGCGTCTCAGGCATGGCCATACGCGTAGTTTCGCTTGCTATGGTGATGTCCGCCCCGGAAGAAATGCCAAGACCGCCGCCCATGGTAATGCCGCTGGTAAAGACGACTACAGGCTTGGGATACCGGTGGATTGCAAGGTCAAGGTTATTCTCTTCTTCAAGGAACGCCATGGCGGGTTCAAGATTATTTTCCGTCACCGCCCGGGCCATCAACTTGATGTCGCCGCCGGCGCAAAACCCTCTCTCACCCGCACCGCTTATAATGATGAGTTTTACTGCATCGCTGGTCCTTGCCCCCTCCAGTTCTCCGGCTATGATGCGTATCATGTCCAGGGTAAGGCTGTTTATAACCTCAGGGCGGTTGAGGAGAACATGTACAAAGGAATCCGCGTGTTCAACGATTACCGGCTGGCTTTTTGATTCAGTTACTCTATTCATGTCAAGCCCCAAGCCTCAAACTCCATGAAGGATTCAAAAGTCTGGACAGCGGCATACCCATCAGGCTTTATCTTCAGCTGCCGAACAACTCCTTCATGTGCATGAGCAGTGTGAGGTCGCCTTCAGCGGTATACCTTCCCTTCATAAATGCATCCTGGCCGTCCGTTTTTTTCGTAAAGATATCCATCCATACCTCAAAGGGGGCCTTCACCACGAGGTCGGGCCTTAAAGCCTGGCCCATAGATTCCTCAATCCCGTCTTGTGAGACTAAAAAAGAGCACGAGCCTGTCTGTTCACCCGTGAAGTCGAACTGGAGCACGGCCTTTGTGTTACCTGCCGCTTCAGGCTTGTAGCCCATCTTCATGAGCAGGGCGAAATCCTCGATGGTCTCGGGTCTGGGGACAGCGCCCTTTGCCCTCATCTCCTCAGGGGTCATCTTTTCCCTGATGCAGGTCTTCCAGAAGATATTGGCGGCCCTAGTCATAATCTTTTTATCGCCAATGGGCTGGGTGATACGTTCCATGGTCTTCTGCTCAACCTTCATGGTCTTCACAAGTTCCACACCCGCTTGAGTGAGGGCGGAAAGGATATCGTCACGCACCTTCCTGTTCGGCCCCAATACAAAAGCCTCGGCGGCAGGACGATAGATCTCTGCGATGAGGCCTTTGTTGTACATGAAACGCATATGGTTTGAGAGCTGGTCAAACACCAGCCTCTCGGAAAAGCCTGCCACAGAGAGTACCACGACCGCCGGGTGCCGCAAACGCAGAGGATGGTAGCTCACCCCTTTCTTATCCTGGATAAACGGCTCCAAGACAGGCAAGGTGCGCTCGATAAAGGCCTTCAAGGCGGCGTTCATGGTGTAGTGGTATAGAGGAGTGGCATATACGGCTATATCGGATTCAATGAACTTCGGGAAGAGCTCTTCAGCCATATCATCCCTATGGACGCACCTCCCGGGCGACTTGGTCCAGCAGTTGAAACACCCGACACAGTTCTTTATCTTCTTGTTCCTCAGGTGCACGACCTCCACCTGTGAACCTGCCTTTTCCATCCCTGCCACGAGATGGCTCAACATGAGCTCTGTCTTGCTCTGACCTTTGATCCTGGGGCTGGAATTCAATGCGAGTATCTTCATAACATCCTCCTGGGCACAACATTCCCCCTCGTAAAACGGCCGCCAATAAATTGCCTGATCAAAGTTATCTTTTTCCTTACGTATTGACAAGAGGATTGATGCCGGTTGGAAAAAAGATGGGTGAGGGGTGACTAAAACTATGCTTCCTGGTCTTATTCCAGATATTTCTTGAGCTCTTCCATGCGGACCTTCACCTGCTCCTTGATGGAGACAATCTGCTCCGGACTGATCTCAAGTGCGGCAGTGGCTGAGTACGTTTCCGGGGCAATACCTTCCGTATTTGGTGTTCCATATCCCATCGACTTTACAAGCACATTGGCAAACTGCACTACAAGGAGTTCATTACCCGGTTCTGGTCTGTCTTCCATATCATCATGGAGTTCGGCCACCTTCAGGAAGATGCCGGGGAATGCCCACCTTTTCAGGAGCACTGCCCCTGTTTTACCATGATGGGCCTCGATGGAACCTATTACCTCATTGATATCCATACCTTTTCCATTTTTCTCACTCTTATCCATCTCACCGATAACCCGCAGGAGCATGAGCTTGCCGATGTCATGGAGCAGGCCCAGGGTGAAGGGGTCATCGCTGAGTTTAATGCCCTTGGTCTCGGTAATAACCTGGCATGCATGGGCGCACGAGAGTGCATGCTCCCACAATCCCTCCATGACCTCCGCATACTTCGGGTTGGTCCCCAGATAGAGAGACCTGTTGGAGATAGCATCCACGGTCTGTTTCGTTATAATAAGCCCCATCCGGCTGACAGCCTGCTCTACGGTGATGTTCGCCGTGATACCCCGATAATAAGACGAGTTGGAAATACTTATAATCTTTGATGAAATGGCAGGGTCTCTCTGCAGGAGACCACCGATCTCCTGTAAATCAGCACCTGACTTTATCAGGGCATAGAACTTGGTCTGTATGCGAGGCATGGGTGGAAGCTCGATCTCTCCCCTATTAAAACGGGCAATAATCTTGGTAAGCGGGTTCTTCTTTTCAGGTGCCGGCACATTTTCCGTCGAGCCTGCTTTCTCTTCCGGTTGCTTCGTGAGACCGGTGCCTCCAAGCTTCTTGACAACGGTCTCCATGTCAAAAGGCTTCATGATGTAGTCATTGCACCCCGCCTTGATGCAGGTAAGGATCGTATCTTTTTCAGATGACGCCGTTACCATGATGATCCTGACCTGATCCTCTTTTGGAATTCCCTCTTCCTTCTCCAGGGTGCGGATCCGGCCCAGCACCTCGGTACCGTCCATTTCCGGCATGGAGATATCCAGTGTTATCAGGTCATATTGTTTGCCGTCGGTTCGGGCGTCGGAGAATGCCTTCAGCGCGTCCTGCCCGCTGGCCGCCTCGTCGCACTCACCCAAAGAACTCATGATGTGCCTCATCTTTTCCCGGCTGACAAGCTCATCATCAACGACAAGGATCCTCATCAGTCCTCCTGTCCTGACGGTGCAATCAATCCTGAAAAACTTTCTCGGTGTCTTTTGTTGTCTTTTTTATTCTTCGTGAACATAATTTATAGCCTGTTAGCAAACGTCTCAAGTCTTAAATATTCTTCTTCGAGCCGGCGGAGCTCATCCTGAGAATCGTCTCTTTGCCCGGTTTTTGCTGTTTTCTCAAGAGCCAGGGCGATCTTAGACAGATCAATGGCGGTCAGGTTGGCAGCCCCACCCTTAATCGAATGGGCCTCTTTCCTGACGACCTCCATATCTCCATCGCTGATGGCCTTTCTTATTATGTCGATCTGTCCTCGCGCAATGTCAATAAACCCATTGATGAGTTTCATGAGAAGCACCTTGTCCCCATCAAATTCATCCAGGGCTCGGTTGAGATTCAGCGGTGGATTTGCTTCATTTGTTGACGAATCCATAAGACTAATAGTGTTTTTATCGATTATCCCGTGCCCTGCCTCTTCAATACTGCGTGCCGGCAACCACTTCTTGACCATGGAGATGAGGTCGTCACGAAAGACAGGTTTTGTAATAAAGTCGTCCATCCCCGCATCTATGCATCTCTCACGAAATCCCTCAATAGCATGACCGGTCATGGCAATGATGGGGATATGTCCCCTGGCCCTGTGAACTCCATCGCCTATGAGCCTCTCCTCAATTTCCCGTATGGCCTTGGTTGCGGTAAAGCCGTCCATATTGGGCATCTCAATATCCATAATGATCAGGTCATAGCTCGACCGTTTGTATGAATCCAGTGCCTGCTGTCCATCATCCACGATTTCCACAGAAAAGCCTGCCTTGGTAAGATGCCTGTTTGCCACCTGCTGATTCGTAGGATAATCGTCTGCCAATAAAATATGCACTCCGGTGGGTCTATTCTCTTCGGCAAGGGTATATCGTGTTATCAGCTTGCCGGAAGATATTGCAGGACATATATCCCCCTGTTTGAGCACACTCGTGATGACTCTATGGAGTTCTTCGTTCCGAACCGGTTTGGGCAGATACCCCTGGATACCGGACTGGGTGCACCTTAATCCATCTCCGATGCTGCCCGAAGGGGTAAGCATAATGATGGGAATGCCCTTAAACAGCTGCTGCGTCCTGATTTGTGCAGCAAGCGTGAATCCATCCATGACAGGCATGTGAGAATCGGTGATTACAAGCTTGATCTGCTCGCAGTATCCGGCCCTGTCTTTCAGGATATCCAGGGCCTCAAAAGCGGATGTGGCCTCCAGGGGAATACAGCCCCAGGCCTTGAGATAGGATGCAAAGGTCGAACGGGCCGATATATTGTCATCTACGACAAGCACCTTTATACCCGACAGATCCATATCTTCGGGAACAGGCCGCATATCGGGTTCATCCTGGTGCGCAAAGACCGCTGTAAACCAGAAGGTGCTCCCTTCTCCGGGCTTGCTCTCAACGCCTATCTGCCCCTCCATCAATGAGGTGAGACTCTTGGATATGGAGAGCCCCAATCCGGTGCCTCCATATTTACGGGTCGTGGATGAGTCCGCCTGGGTGAAGCTCTCGAAGATTGTCCCCTGCTTGTCCTGTGGGATGCCGATGCCGGTGTCTTTCACAAGAAACCGTGCCCTGGTTTTGGCGCCAATACCTTCAAGATACTCAACCTTGAGGAGTATCTCGCCTTTGTCCGTGAACTTCATGGCATTGCTCAACAGGTTGGTCAGGATCTGCCTGAGCCTTCCAGGATCCCCCACGAGCCGGGTCGGCATTTCAGGTGAGACATACATGATGAGTTCCAGGTCTTTCTTTTTAGCCATCACGGCAAAGCTGCATGAGATATCTTCCATGAGGACCTTGAGGTCAAAAGGTATGTTTTCTATCTCAAGCCTCTGGGACTCAAGTTTTGAGAAATCCAGAATATCATTGATAAGTCCCAGCAGGTTTTCCGACTCACGGTATACCGTTGTCATAATCTCCCGCTGCTCGACAGTAAGATCGGTATCCAGGGCTATCTCCGTCATCCCGATGATGCCGTTCAAAGGGGTGCGGATCTCATGGCTCATATGGGCAAGGAACTCGCTCTTGGCCCTGTTCTGTGCCTCGGCCTTGATCATGGCCTTGTGAAGCTCTTCCGCCTTTTTCCGATGGGTGATGTCTCGCAATACCCCCCTGAACCCAATGGGCTGTCCTTTTGAATCCCTCATCAGGCTGATGGAACTCTCTATGGGTCTTTTCTCGGCATTCTTCTGAATCAGCTCCCAGTCAACCCCCTTGTCAGGGTTTCCGGTTTTGAAAACCGTATTGAACACCGAGAATATCCGTTTGGCTGTGTCATTATCCATAAACTTACGATAGGAATTGCCGATAACCTCAACCCTGGGGAAGCCGACGATTCTGCACGTTGAATCGTTCACAAAGGTGAAGTTCCCCATGAGGTCAGCCTCAAAATAGCCTTCCTCCATGCTTTCAAGGATGCTCCGGTACTTCTCTTCACTCCTTCTCAGTGCCTTTTCCGTACGTAACCGGTCGGTTATGTCACGCGCAGAACCACGCACCCCGATAGGTCCGGCTTCGCCGTACACAAGCGAATTTTTATATTCCAGGATATGTTCCTGCCCATCCCTGGTCTTCACCTGGACAAGTCCTTCATCCTTTCCTTTTTCAAGCACCCTTGCCATATAAACCTTGAAGAGCTCCCTGTAGCGCTCAACAATGAGCTCCTTAAGGTTCGCCTTGGTCTGCTTGTCATCAAGGACAGCCCAGTCTTCCCTCACCTTTGCATTGCACTCGCTGAAATCAAGATTGCCATCCAGATCATGGAAGTAGAGGAAGTCGGACACATTGTCGAAGATATCGCGAAAGCGCTGCTCAATCCTCCGATCTTCCAGTGCCTGCTGCCTTGCCGTATTCCTGGCGAGCATGTCAAGGTATGCAGCAAGCCTTCCCCCTAATCCATCACCCCCTTGAATACCTGCATGAATGAAGTAAGGGTTGATGGATAAAACCCCGTTCATAATCAGCAGGGGGTGGAATTCAAGTGCATCCAGTAAAGATCGCTCTGAGAAATGCTGTATGTTATAGATGCACAGGATTATCCCCAAACGCTTCTTGAGCCATTCAGCCATTGATGGATGAAACGTCTCGTGATTGAACACATCCTTTGCAGAACTCATGCCTATGGCAATCCTTACAACCTTGCCGTTCTGCGAGTGTTTATCAAGATAGTTCACAAACTCTTTTTCATTGGAAAAATCGCCCTTGCCTGCAACGATAAGAGTACTGTCGGAGTTGTATTCTCCGGGATCATATCCAATGGCTTTGGCTTTATCCCAAAAATCCCCCGGATCGGAAATCCCGTCCACGGCAATGCATTTCTCGCCGCGTTTGATCCCCTCACAGAGGAACAAC
This sequence comes from uncultured delta proteobacterium, assembly GCA_963798485.1. Taxonomy (GTDB): domain Bacteria; phylum Desulfobacterota; class Desulfomonilia; order UBA1062; family UBA1062; genus MWEI01. Next base: position 25,758 of record CAWCTR010000016.1, read on the forward strand.
ACAAGAGAACGGGCACAAGCCTTTTTATCCTCGGGGAAACACCCGAGATAATCACCACCCGAAAGGCTTCCCATGGCCCGTATCATCACGGGTATATCCTCCCATAGGCCCCGATCCATTTATCATCCTTGCCTTGATTAATATGAATTGGAGAACCTGTATCTCTTTTCTCTTTATGCACCGGTCCCTTCACACCTATAAAAAAATACATCGGTAGTCTCGGTATCGGAATTTCAATCGTGTTTTATGAAATCTTAATAAAAGAAGTACGATTCAGTGAATCAAGGGATTGTTTCCCCCATATTATTCCCGGCCCCCTGGGGCCTGTTGCCCTGAACCGATAATGTGCATACCCGTATATGACTTCGTCTTTGGCCCGCAGGTGAACAGGAGGTCGAAGATTGAGAGGTTGGGCACGAAAGATCCCCAGAGCTGGGGGTATATCCGTGTTGGAGGTTTGTAGAATTCCACTTCGACCCCGGCCTGTTCAAAGGAAATGCTATCGAGCCGCTTCCTTGCAGATTCATGAACCAAGTAGTGTGTTGCATTGAGTGACAGGCAGATATCCACAATCAGCCTGGTGCCCTTTTCCTGGATGCCGAGCTCGGACATCCTGATGATTCTGGTTGTGCAGCCAAGTTCTCCGAGCACATAGGAAATGATCTCCATATTCATCTCGAAGAGGCTCTCCTGTCCTGAGGAAAAAAGCCTTTCAAAAATGCCCATGTGCTTGTCACAATAAGGTGCATGCAAGTATGCTTGGCGCAGGCTTGCCAGGTGCTTTTTGTGCCACCGGCCTTCATGGCAGATCTTCACATCGCTGTTCTTCTGCGGGCCAAGGCCCTTTTTCCACACCGGGATGCTCATCCACAAGGTGCCCTGGTCGTTCTTGAAGCGGTTGCGGGTGATCCATGTGGAGCCCTGGGGAAACTGTACTTCGTCGAGGATAACGAAGATGTCGGAGGCAAGGATCCTGGCAAAGTATCCCGGATAAGGGCAGAAATAGGGTCTCGCAGCTGATACGATCATGCGCCCGCCTGTACCATTAGGTGGATTGTAACTTATGAATATACCTTGTTAGAGGTAATTTTAAATCCGCTATTATCCGGGTTGCCGGTTCACAGGTCGTAGAGGGTATCGTCCACCTTGGGTTTGGAACCCTTCTTTCCCCCCTTGGACTTCTGCTCCATCATAAAGGGGTCCTCCCCCTCAAGCAGGTCCCCCATTTCGGCCTCGATCTTTTCAGGGTCCTCACCACGCTCCATCCTTGCCAGCGCCTCCTCCATGCCGGAGCCCATCTTCAGGCCCGTCGCATCCGTGAGCTTTCGCATAAGCAAAGCGGCCTGCCTGGGATCATCTTCCTTAAGCCCCCCTGCCTCGCTTGCAAGCATGGACATGGCCTTTTCCATCTTGTCCTCGTCGAATTGCGGCATGTCACCTTCCGCCTCATCTCCCTTTCTGCCTGAGATGGCAGCAAAAATCGAGACCTTGCGTTTGAGTCTGACGTTTTTGCATTTCGGGCATTTCGGTTTCTTGTCCGTGTTGATAGTCCTGGAAAAAAAGTTATATATGGTGTCGCACTTGCTGCAGTAGAACTCATAGATCGGCATGGATACTCCTTACATAATGGGGGTTCTGACCCTTATATGAATTAAATCGTCATAAGAAATCAAGTCCGAAGATCCGTGTCTGCTGCGTCGTTCCTTGACATTTAGGTCATAGAGGTCTATATATAGGTCAATCAGGCATATCATTCATGAAATCAGAGCCATTTTGTCGAAACAATAAACGAATAACCACACCAAGGAGTATTCATGTACTTTGCTGAATTGCCAATTGACGATCGGATTCTGCTCGGCATCAATGATGCGGGTTTTACCGCATGCACGCCTGTTCAGGCTGCCACATTCGAACACAGCCTCAAAGGCTCTGACGTATGCGCCCAGTCGCAGACCGGCACCGGGAAGACCGCTGCATTTCTTATCACGATCTTCCAGAATCTCAAAGAGCAGAAGGGCCGTAAGGCCATGATCATCGTACCCACCAGGGAACTCGCCGTCCAAGTTGAGGAGGAAGCCGAGCTCCTCGGGGGCCATCTTGACTACAAGGTAGCCTGCATCTATGGCGGTGTGGGATACAAGTCCCAGGAGCAGCAGCTCAAGCAGGGGGCGAACATCATCGTGGGCACCCCTGGCAGGATAATGGACCTCAACCGCTCGGGAAAGCTGAGCTACAAGGACATAGGCATCCTTGTCATCGACGAGGCGGACCGGCTCTTCGACATGGGTTTTATCGCAGACCTGAGGAAGATGCTTAGGGGCATGCCCCCTGTTCATAAGCGCCAGACCATGCTCTTTTCCGCCACCCTGAGCTTCCTGGTAAAGGAGCTTGCCTGGCAGTATATGAACAACCCTGTCGAGATCGAGATAGCCGCAGAGCACCTGACCGTAGACTCGGTTACCCAGGAGCTCTACCATGTGGGTAATGATGAGAAGATGAACCTCCTCATGGGACTCCTCAGGAAAGAAAACCCCAAGAACTGTCTGATTTTTGCCAACATGAAGCATACCGCTGAAGATGTCTCGCGGCGCCTGAGAACGAACGGGTTCACCTGCGAGTTCATCACCGGAGATCTCCCTCAGAAGAAGCGGCTCGAGGTCATCGACGGCATAAAGAGCGGCCATATACCGTTGCTTGTAGCGACAAACGTAGCGGCCCGGGGACTGCACGTGGACGACCTGGACCTGGTGATCAACTATGATATCCCTGAGGACTGCGAGGATTATGTCCACCGCATCGGGCGTACTGCAAGGGTGGGGAAAGAAGGCAAGGCCATATCGCTGGTCTGTGAAGATTATGTCCATGCCCTGGATTCCATCGAGAAATACCTCGGCATGAAGATACCCGTCATCTGGCCGGAAGAGTCCCTGTTTGCCGAAGACAAGAGTAAGCGCGCACGGCAGCACGGCAGGGACTCCAGGGGGAAAGGCACCTTCAGGGGCAAGAGACCTTCGCCTGCGCAACGCCACGCCCATCATCACCGGTGATGAAATAATAGGGCGCTGCACACAGCGCCCCTCCTTTGTAAAATCCTGTTCCTATCTCCTCCGGACATCCTGCTGCTTCACTTCATGACCTGGTGAATACCATGGATGCAAAGGTCACGGCACTGTTTGTGGCAGGCTCGTCATAGGTGCCGTAGTCGAGAAGCTCTGCCGTGCACCTGCCAATGAGCGATGAAAAGAGCATCATGGATGTGAGCCCGCAGACATTGAACTGGTCACCTGTTTCCCTGGCGTTTTGAAAGATGTCCTCGGCCCGGGCGTTCATAAGGCTCTCGATGATCACCCTATCATTGGCAGTAGCCCGGCCCAGGAGTGAAGCGGCAGGCAAGGAGTGCCCGAACTTATAACCCACATGGGAAAAATCCACACCTGACACAAAGAGCACCTTGCGCCCGCTTTGTTTGACGATGCGAAGGATGCCGTCCCTGAACGCGATAAAACCCTCATCGCAAAAAGGGTCTTTCCCGCTCGACAGGTATTCATGAATGCCCCCGCAGAGCACAGGGACGATTCGAGCGGACGCCCCCAGATAATAGGCCAGAAACACGGTTTGGAACTCGATGGAATGCTCCATCATGTGATCAAAATCATAGAGGGCAACGCTGCCTTCAGGAAGCTCTTCCTTCAGCTCAGCGACGAACTCTTTGTCGGTATTCAGCGTGCAGAGCGGTGTTACATAATCCTTCTCAGTCAGGCAGTACGGTTCAGGCCCGCCGTGATGATTGATGCCCAGAATGATCACCAGGTCATATTCCCTGCCTTTTATCCTCCGGTAGGCATCCACATAGGCCTTTTCTGCGGCGGCTATCTCGATATGGGGGGCCAGGATTCCCACAATGTCATGGCCCGGGTCAGGCAGAACCGGCAGCCCGGCCTCTACAGAAGCGATATGCGCCCTGAGCCTGTCCGGATCCTTTTCATAGGATGTCCCGGCAAGCACGGGCATGCGGATGCCCTTTTGGGCGAAGTCTTCCATGATTGCCGTCTTCTTGAGCCTGAAGGCATCACTTTCCAGGAGAAAGGCCTGATCAAACTGATCGATAAGGGCCTCCACATCGGCAATGGGCACAATGGAACCCCCGAACAAATGCATAAGCCCCATCTGGATGTCCCGCAGGTCATGTTGCCCGTCCATCATGGCAAGAAGCGGTGCCACCCGGGCATGGAGGGCAAATCCCCCACCGGCAAGCCTCATGGGATCCATGAAGGTGATCATCTGCATGCCCTCAAGCATGACAGGAACAGCCTGGATGTCTCGCCTCAAGATAGGCTTCGTGGTACCATCCTCCCTTTGAAGACAGGCTCAGAAGAACCGCTGTCAATACACTCAAACAGTCTGGGCCTTTGGGGCAAGCTTGCCGTATATGGTCGGGGTTGTTCTTTACAGACGTTGAAGTGATAAGGCCGGAAAAGCCTGTGTTCAGCCTTATTTTTTCCTGGTGGCCTTCTTGATGATCGGTGCTGCCCTTTTTTTACTCTTCCTGGGCCTCGATTTGCCAAAGGTCCCGATCCAGATCTTGCCTCGTTTACTCTTCTGATCGCCCTTACCCATAAATGAATCCTCCCTGTGCAATCATCTGCTCATGATGGAATTCTTCCGTATGGAGCGCATTTCAATTCCCGTAAGCCTCTCCTGCCCTTGCCGGTTTAGAACCAGGATATAACCAATGTTTTTTCGTAAGGCACGCCATTTGTCAAGCAGGATCTGGAGATAAGGCAATAGGCACGAGATAGGTCCCCTCTCCCTCGATGGGAGAGGGACAGGGTATAGTAAGAATAAGGTTCAATGCATCTCATGGAGCAGGCGCATGAGGTGCTCCTTGGTAAAGGCATAGCTGCGGCAGCAGAAGTGGCATGAGATGTCGAAGACCTCCCGGCCTTTGATAACCTCTTCCATCTGGGACTTGCCGAGCGTTATGAGGGCCTGTTCCACCCTGCCCCGGGAGCAGGTGCATTTGAACGAGAGCGGCCTTGTCTCGATGATCCGGTACGGGATCCCGTCAAATACTTCCGTAAGGATGCCTTCCGGTGTCTTGCCGTCGCGAAGCTGCCTCGTGACCGGCGGCATGTTCTCGATCCTTTCCGCCAGGGCATCGATGAGTGCATCATCGGCAGGGGGGAGGGATTGCACAAGGAATCCGCCCGAGGCGCTCACGACTCCGTCGGCCTCGACATAGACCCCCAGGCCCACTGCCGAGGGTATCTGCTCCGATTCGGTGAGATAATATGCAAGGTCGGAAGCGATCTCCCCGGTGTAGAGCTTAACAACCCCATTATACGGGTCTTTGAGCCTCAGGTCCTTGGTCACGGTGAGCAGGCCCTCCCTGCCCAGGGCGCCTCCCACGTCTAGCTTGCCGTTCCTGGGGGGCAGGTCAACCTGGGGCACCTCCACATATCCCCGCACCGTGCCGTCACCCTCTGCCTCAACGATGATCTTCCTGAGCGGTCCGTTTCCGGTGAACTTCAGCGCCACCCTCTGGCCCGGATCCAGCAATGCACCGAGAAGCCCGCCTCCGGTGAGCGCCCTGCCTAGGGCAGCCGTGGCGGTGGGATAGGTGCCGTGACGGTTCTGCGCATCGTTCACCAGGTTCGTGGTAATGCATGCAAGACCAAGGATGTTCTTCTCTTCAGTAATGACCCGTACCAGGTAGTCGTCCATTGATGCATATTCCTTTCATTCATCATAGGGCGTTGTGCCGTTTCAATTCCTTCCTAGGATACGCACTGAAGGTATTCAAGGATATTCTTGCACAGTATCGTAAAGGTTATGTTTAAAGTGACGCCGTGCTGTTTCGGCAAAGCCTCAACAGCACGACGTGATCTGTTTAACGAATAATGAGAACTTGTCCGTAAATAAAATTGCATCCAATGATAACAGCACGTTATCCGGCGAGATACCTATTTACGGATAAGTTCTTAATCTCTAGATCTGTGGCTCAACCAGGGCAAGCCTTCCATCCTGGCGCTTATAGATGAGATTGAGCTGCTTTGATTCGGTGTTCTGGAAGATAACGAATCGCTCAGGGGCCTCTTCCATAAGCTCGAGGGCCTCTTCCACGCTCATGGGACTGACAGCATAGTTCTTCTCATAGATGAGGCGCGGTTTTGCCTTTTTACTGACCAAAGATGCAGCTGCCGCCGGCGGGGTTTTGGTTTGGGTCTTCTTGCCTTGGAGCTTTTCCTTGTGCTTTTTAATCTGCCTTTCCAGCTTATCCATTACCATGTCGATGGCCGAGTATAAGTCTTCAGTGATCTCTACGGCATTGATCACCACACCATCGGCGGTCAGCGTGACATCAGCCTTGTGCCGGCGCTTTTCCACAGAAAGGACGACATGCGCTTCAGCGGTGCGGTCGATGTATTTGTCCATCTTCGAGAGCCTTTTGAACGCGTAGTCTTTCAGCGCATCGGAAGAGTCAATGTTTTTAAAGGTAATGTCGGTCTGCATAAATCCTCCTCTCGTGGTTAAACAGTTATTTAAAAATGTTTCTTCCTCTGGTTTGATGGAAGAATACCAAGCAATTCACGGTACTTGGCAACGGTCCTCCGTGCGATCCTCACCCCTTTCCCTTTTAGTTTATAAGCAATGGCCTGGTCGCTCAGGGGATGTTTGACATCCTCTACCTTAATAATATTTTCGATTTCACTCTTGACGCTCTGTGATGCAACAAAGCTACCATCACTTTTGGATATGCCGCTGTTGAAAAAATATTTGAGCTCGAATGTTCCCTGGGTCGTATGCACATATTTATTAGATGTAACCCTGCTTATAGTGGATTCATGCATGCCCACGTCATCGGCAACATCTCTTAAGACCAACGGCTTCAGGTTGGTTATCCCATGGTCGAGAAATTCTTTCTGGAATTTTACAATGCTCTCGGTGACCTTGCACAGGGTATTCTGTCTCTGCTGTATGCTCTTCAATAACCATTGGGCGGACTTGAAGCAGTCGGAGAGATAGTTTTTGGCCATCTTGCCCATGTTGTCGGACTTCATCATGATCTGGTATTCCTTGTTGAGCTTTAGGATGGGCAAATCCTCATCATTGAGCAGGACCACATATTCACCCTCGAGTTTGACTACATAGACATCAGGGACAATGTACTGCGGTGGATCGTCGGAATAGTCCCTGGCCGGCCTGGGTTCCATGTTGACAATGATCTGGGCTGCCTGGGCCACATCATCCACGGTTGCAGAGAGTTCCTGGGCGATCTTGTTGTAGTTCTTGGTCTGGAGGTCCTCGAGATGGGAATCAATGATACTCCACACCAGGGTATTCTCCAGGCCCAGTATTCTTGCCTGGATCTTGAGACAGTCCCGTAGGTCGCGGGCAGCGATACCGGGCGGGTCAAACCGCTGTACCTTGGCCACTGCGGATTCAACAACCTCAGGCATAGCACCGGTTTCCTGGCATATGGCCTCAGTATCAAGGATCATGTAGCCATTGTGATCGAGGTTGCCGATAATAAAGAAGCCGACTTCCTGTTCTTTTTCAGTGAAATCATTGAGCCTCAGTTGCCAGAGAAGATGATCAAAAAGGCCTTCGGGTTTGCAGGTGGTGGATTCAATGGAGGGCCGCTCTTCGTCTTCGTAGTATGGGACATTGTCCTGGCCGTATGTTTCCAGGTATGCATCCCATCTCTGTTTGAGCTGTTCCCTCTCCTTTACGACATCAGGGGTGTCCTCACGCTGGCTTTCGGCTCCCACATCAAGCAAGGGGTTCTGTTCGAGCTCGCTTTCTATGTATTCCTGCAGTTCGAGCCGGCTGAGCTGCAGGAGTTTGATGGCCTGCTGGAGCTGTGGCGTCATAATGAGTTGCTGCGCCAGCTTGAGATGTTGCTTAAGCTCCAATGCCATCCTTAACCCCTTCTAGAGAGAAAAATCCTTGCCCACATAGATCTGCTTAACCTGATCATTTGCCACTACCTGTTCCGGGGTTCCTTCCTCAATAACAACACCCTGATGGATAATATATGCCCTGTCACATATCTTCAGGGTTTCTTTTACATTATGATCGGTAATAATGACACCAATTCCCAATTTTTTCAAGTTTACTATCATATCCTGTATGTCACCTACCGTGATGGGGTCAATCCCGGCGAACGGTTCATCCAGGAGCATGAATGCAGGGCTCAGGGCCATGGCCCTGGCGATCTCAACGCGACGCCTCTCTCCGCCGGAGAGTGAGACACCTTTGGTCCTTCGTACCTGATCAAGCCCGAAGCTTGCCACTATCTCATCAAGGTTCTGTTTCAGAGCACTTCCCCTTAATCCCCTTGCTTCCAAAGGGACAGCAATATTGTCCTCCACACTCAAGCCCCTGAATACGGAGGGCTCCTGCGGCAGATAGCCGATGCCTCTCATGGCCCGGCCTGCGAGATCGATACCGGTGATATCTTCGGCGCCCAAGAAGACCTTGCCCTTGTCCACGCGGATGAGCCCGACAATCATATAGAAGGTTGTGGTCTTTCCTGCGCCGTTGGGGCCTAAGAGCCCAATGATCTCACCAGGGTTGCATGCAATAGAGAGCCCTTTGATGACATGGACCTTTCCAAAGCTTTTTTCAAGGCCCACGGCCTTTAAGGTCATTTCCCCCACTGCATGACCCCCTTGCTCTCTCCTGCATTCACCCGGACTTTCACCCTGCCGCCCGCACCTTCAACCACCTGGGTATCGTTCTTTTTATCCATGGTTACCTTCTGGCCGGATACCCGTTCCTGGCCTCTGGTGATGACAACGTTGCCGGTCATTACCATAACATCATTTGTAAGGTTATATTCCGCCTTGCTGCACGTAGCATCTTTGTCTTTCCAAAGAATGGTCACGTCACCCTCGGCGGTCAACAAGGTAACCTTCCGGGATTTCTGGTCGTACAATAAGGTGAGGGTGTCTCCCTTGACGGTGATATCCGGTTTGACTGCCTTTACCTTGCCTTTGAATATTGCCGTACCGTTCTTGGTGTTCACGTCCAGTCTGTCCGCCTCGATATCTACCATATCGGTTGCAGCCACAGGCGTCTTGAGGGCCTCCGCATGAAGCGCATGCGGCAACAACACGCTAAGGATTAAGAATATTCTGCATAATCTGCGCATGAACCCTGCCTATAAAAGCGATCCTCGTAAACTCTTCGGAAAACTCCGCCTTATCCGAGGTTATGATCCCATCTTTTGATTCGAGCCTAACGGGATTATCCGTATGGGCGGCATCTTTCTCCCTGTTCCAGGTAAGGCCGTTCAGTATCGCCTGAGAGCCACCCACCCTGTTGATAACCACCTGATTCCTGACCTCCAGTATGGAGCTGGTGCGATCATAGATTGCGTCTGTCCCGCTCATGGTCAGCTCACCTGGTTGGGTGAGAAGAAAATCCTTAAGATGCACGACCTGCCCCCCTGTCTCATCCACCTCCCGGGCGGACACCTCCATGGTCTTGCCGTTTTGGTGTTTACGCTCGAACATTACCACATTCATGGCCTGGCGTTTGAGCTGTGCGCCCTTGTTCAGGGACGGCCCCCGTTCATTTTCACGGGAAATTGAGACAATGAATGTTAGTGCGATGATGACAAGCGTGAACCAGATCAGCTTATTCCACATAGCGCTCCATGACCTTATCGAAAAGACCCTCGCGCTTCAACAGTATTTCAATGGCCTCTCTGACCGCCCCGTGCCCGCCCGGTTTGGTGGTCACCACGTCACAGCGCTCCTTCACCATATCCATGGCATCGGCCGGGGCAAAGGTCATACCGCAGACGGACATGGGGGGGAGGTCCACAACATCATCCCCCATGTAGGCCATGTTTATCGGTTCAATGCCAAGCTTGCCCGCCGCTTCCAGCAATAACGGTTTTTTATCTATGGCTCCCTGGAAGACATGCATGATACCGAGTTCGGCTGCCCGGTACTCCAGGGCCTTTGATGTCCTGCCGGTAATGATGACCACCTCGATACCGGCCCTCAGGAGCATCCTGAGGCCGTGCCCGTCCTTAGAGTTAAAGGCCTTGATCTGGGTACCCTCATCGGTAAAATAGATTCGGGAGTCTGTGAGTACACCGTCTACATCGAGTACAAGGCACGAGATCTTGTTCATGAGGCCACCTTATGGATCTTTTTCAATTGAATCAGGAGCGGCTCAAGATCATCGAGCCTCAGGCTGTTGGGCCCGTCGCTCAGCGCCAGGGCCGGGTTGTCATGCACCTCCAGGAAGACGCCGTCGAGCCCGAAGGCAACCCCTGCGCGGGCCAGATGGGGGATATATTCGCTGTTACCGCCCGAAGATGCACCCTGCCCGCCTGGAAGCTGGAGGCTGTGGGTCACATCCAGGATCACGGGAAAACCAAGCGAACGCATGATGGCAAGGCTCCTCAAGTCACACACCAGGTTGTTATACCCCAGGCTCGCTCCACGCTCGGTGAGGACGATGGCATTGTTACCCGTACTTTGCACCTTTGAGGCGGCATTGGACATGTCCCATGGCGCCATGAACTGCCCTTTTTTGATGTTCACCGGCAGGCCTGTGGCACCGGCTGCAACCAGGAGATCCGTCTGCCGGCACAGGAACGCCGGGATCTGGAGCATGTCCAGTACCTCTGCAGCAGGACCCGCCTGGGAAGGATCGTGGATATCCGATACGACGGGGATGGATAATTCTTTTTTGATCTTATCCAGGATCTTAAGGCCCTTGATGAGACCAGGGCCACGATATGAATCAATGGATGAGCGGTTCGCCTTGTCAAAGGAGGCCTTGAAGATATAGGGAATCCCGATGCGTGAGGCGATGTCCCGGATGTTTTGGGCCATAAACAGGGCATGGTCTTCTGATTCGATGACGCACGGACCCGCGATCAAGACCAGGCCGCCACTACCGATAGTGATGTCATGAATCTTTATCTTATGCATAAACCCCTTCTCAATTGTGTAACCGAGCCGCCATGCATAATACTAACCGGCGCTCCTGTTAGAAGATTTATCGTATGGCAAGGGGGGTGTCAAGCAATCACAAGAAAAGATCTTGAAACATCTTCTGTTAGAACCTAAACATTATATAGGTTAGGGTGAGTGAAACGAATCCCAACGATTTTATTTGGGGACAAAGGAGTCTTACAGGGATGGATGTAAACAAATTTACGCAAAAATCGCAGGAAGCGCTTGCCAACGCCCAGAATACCGCTGTCCGGTTCGGACATGCCGAGATGGACGTGGAGCACCTGCTGCTGGCGCTGATCGAGCAGCCGGACGGACTCGTGCCCAGGCTCATTGCCAAGATGGACGTGCCATTACCGAGCTTTGCCGCCGAGGTGGTCAAAGAGCTCGAACGCAGGCCCAAGGTATCCGGCCCCGGGGCGGAACCCGGCAAGATACTCGTTTCCCAGAGGCTGGGCAGGGTCCTGGTGAAGGCCAAGGAAGAGGCTGCGCGCCTCAAGGATGAATATGTATCTGTCGAGCACCTGCTCTTTGCCATGATCGAAGAGGGCAAGTCCTCACCGGCGGCAAAGATCCTTGCCCAGTTCAAGATCACCAAAGAGCGCCTGCTGCAGGCACTGACCTCCATAAGGGGCAACCAGCGCGTGACCAGCGACAACCCCGAGACCGCCTACGAGGCCCTGGAGAAGTACGGCATCGACCTCGTGGCCCAGGCCCAACTCGGCAAGCTCGACCCGGTCATCGGGCGCGACGCCGAGATCAGGCGCGTGGTGCGCATCCTTTCGAGAAAGACCAAGAACAACCCGGTACTCATCGGCGAACCGGGAGTGGGTAAGACGGCGATCGTGGAAGGCCTGGCCCAGAGGATCGTGCGCGGGGATGTGCCCGAGGGGCTCAAGGACAAGACCGTGTTCTCCCTGGACATGGGTTCCCTTGTCGCAGGGGCAAAGTACCGGGGCGAATTTGAGGAGCGGTCTGAAGGCCGTTCTGGCCGAGATCAAGGCGAGCGAAGGCAGGATACTGCTCTTTATCGACGAGCTGCACAATATCGTAGGCGCCGGCAGGGCCGAGGGCTCCATGGACGCAGGCAACATGCTCAAGCCCATGCTGGCAAGAGGCGAACTCCACTGCATCGGAGCTACCACACTGGATGAGTACCGCAAGTACGTTGAAAAGGACAAGGCCCTGGAGCGCCGTTTCCAGCCCGTAGTGGTGGAGCCGCCCACCGTGGAGGACACCATTTCGATCCTGCGGGGGCTCAAGGAGCGGTTCGAGGTGCACCACGGGGTGAAGATCCTGGACAACTCTCTCGTTGCTGCATCCATACTGTCCAACCGCTACATCACGGACCGTTTCCTGCCGGACAAGGCCATTGACCTGGTGGATGAGGCATGTGCCATGATCCGCACCGAGATCGACTCCATGCCGTCTGAACTCGACACGGTGACACGCAAGATCATGCAACTGGAGATCGAAGAGGCGGCCCTGAAAAAGGAGAAGGACAAGGCTTCTCACGCCAGGCTCGATGAGCTTCGTAACGAGCTGGCCGACCTCAAGGAGCACTCAGGCGCCATGCGCGCCCAGTGGGAGAGCGAGAAGGAATCCATCCACAAGATCACCAGGGTGAGAGAAGAGATCGAGGAGACCAAGCGCCTCATCGAACGCGCCGAGCGGGATTACGACCTGAACAAGGCCGCCGAACTCAGGCACGGAAAGCTTCCCCAGCTGGAGCGGCATCTTGCCGAGGCTGAAAAGACCGAAGGCACTTCAAAGACAAGGCTGCTGCGCGAGAGTGTGACCGAAGACGTGATCGCGGACATCGTGTCGCGCTGGACCGGCATCCCTGTCTCCCGGCTCGTGGAAGGGGAGAAGGAAAAACTGCTGCGGCTCGATGATATCCTTCACAAGCGGATCATAGGCCAGGATGAGGCGGTTAAGGCCGTTGCGGATGCGGTCATCCGGGCGCGCTCAGGCATCAAGGACCCGCGGCGGCCCATCGGCTCGTTCATCTTTTTAGGCCCCACGGGCGTGGGCAAGACCGAGCTCGCCAAGGCCCTGGCCGAGGCCCTGTTCGACACGGAAGAAAACATGGTCCGCATCGACATGAGCGAGTACATGGAGAAGCATGCAGTGTCCCGCCTCATCGGATCACCCCCTGGTTACGTCGGGTATGAAGAGGGCGGCCAGCTTACCGAGGCGGTCAGGCGCAAGCCATATTCCGTGGTGCTCTTCGACGAGATCGAGAAGGCCCACAGCGATGTGTTCAACGTGCTCCTGCAGATCCTGGATGACGGCAGGGCCACCGACTCCCACGGCAGGACCGTAAACTTCAAGAACACGGTCATCATTATGACCAGCAACATAGGGTCTGCCGACCTTATCGAAGGGGTGAGCAAGGACGGCGAGATAAGCGAGAAGGCGAGGAAGGCCGTGCTCTCTGAGATGCGAGAGCACTTCAAGCCCGAGTTCCTCAACAGGGTGGACGACATCGTGCTCTTTAAGGCCCTCACACTCTCCGAGATCAAGCAGATCGTAGTGCTGCTCGCCTCTGAGATCGAAAAACGGCTTGCCGAGCGTCAGATCAGTTTCTCTCTCAGCGAGGCCGCCAAGGAATTCATCGCCAAAGAGGGGTATGACCCGGTCTATGGGGCACGGCCTTTGAAGCGGTTTATCCAGCGTGAGCTTGAGACCAAGCTCGGCCGGGCCATCATAGCGGGGGATGTCATGGACGGCTCTGAGGTGGCGGTGGATGTGAAGGGATCAGAACTGGTTTTCAAGATGGGAAAACCTCAAGGGCATGACAAGCCGACCCAGGCCGCCGCAAAAGCATAAATTAGGGATGATCCGATTACCTCACCGACTATTTTGATGAGATGATAAGGCCAATGGCAAGGAGCACACCATAGAGCAAGGAAAGACGGGCAGTCAAGGCAAGGGCTTCATTCAGGACCGACCCAGTCTGGATCATGACCCCACGGGCCGTACTCCAGGCCATTGGAACAGAGATCAGAGGAAGGAGCATCCAAAGACTTGAGCCTCTAACAACCCAGAGCAGAACTGCCATCAGGTACGATGAAGTTATGAGTATGATAAACTCTATGCGGGTTGCTCTCTCACCAAGAATGACGGCCAGGGTACGTTTATTGACCTTGGCATCCGTACCTAGGTCCCTCAAATTATTCACTACGAGTATTGCGGTAATCAATAGGCCTATGGGTATCGACGCCATTACAGCCAGCAAAGTAATATGCAAAGTTTGAACATAATAGGTTCCGCAAACCGCAACTAGCCCAAAGAAAATAAATACAAAGAGGTCTCCGAGTCCATGGGAAGCAAGTGGATAAGGGCCACCGCTGTACATAAGCGCTGCAAGGATAGATGAAACACCGACAGCAAAGATGGGTAAGCCGGCCACTATGATGAGATAGATCCCAATGCACGCCACTATGAAGAAGGTGAAAAACATGGCATTCCTTACTTTATTCGGCGAGATCAGTCCACTGTGGGTCACCCGGATGGGACCGACTCGCTCTTCAGTGTCGAATCCCCTGACAGAGTCGAAGTAGTCATTGGCCAGATTCACGCCTACCTGGAGCAGCAGGCTACCCGCCAACGCTGCAATGGCTGGCAGCAACTTAAATTGACTATCGGCACAAGCTGCAGCTGAGCCGACTATAACCGGAGTAATTGAAGCAGGTAGTGTCCTTGGGCGGATCGCAAGCAGCCAAGCCTGTGAAGAAGATAGTGCATCTTTTCTTCTCATAATATTTTCACCATATGTTTTACCCCCGGAAAATGCAGATTTATATCAGGTATATCAGGATTAGCTTTAAGGTGAATCTGTTTTATATTGGGAATCATACTATTTCAAAGAGAGGGTATGCCTCAAGTGACTCCCAATACAGCTATTACAAAAGTGCAGGCAGCCACCCATGGGACCCCGGCTCACTCAGGGCTCTCTCCACTCTGATAGGCAATAAGAGTATTTTACAAGGGGCATTGATAAACACCATGAATATATATAGACCCAGGATCATACCCATAATAATTACAATCTGCATACTTCTTTTCCTCCCCGACATGCAGAAGGCTGTTTTTGCCGCCACCTCTGGTGCAAAAGAAAAATATCGGGAAGCTAATTCGGCATATGTTGAGCTATCACGAGATGCAAGCCTCCGGAAGGACAAAGCCAACTGGGTGAAGGTGGTGCAAAAGTTTGATGATGTCACAACAGGATACCCTGAATCGTCTTTTGCCCCGAAAGCCTTATATATGGAGGGAAAACTCTACGAGCAGATCTATGGCTACTTCTTCAGGAAGGCTGACCTTGAAGAAGCAGTTAAAGCCTATAAGACGGTCGTCAGCAAGTATCCCGATTCCGGAACTGTGCCCGATGCCCTTTTCAGGGAGGCCAAAGTCTACGAGGTCAGGCTACGAGAGAAAAAGAAGGCCATCGAACTATATCATGAGATCGTGAAGAAGTATCCAAGAGGGGATATTTCCTGGAAGGCGAGAGCTGCTCTTCACAGCCTTGAGAAAAAAAAGAACGGGGGTGAGGAGAAGGCTCCCGATGTGGATAATCAGGAAGGTACCGATCTCAAGCACAAGGAGACAAAGCAATCTGATAAGACCCTTGACCGGAATGAGGATGCGATCACTGTGGACAAGGATAATACACCTTCACAAGTTATGGGTAATCAGTCTTCGGTAACAAATGGACTCTCTCGCAAAATATCGAAGATCGTCATTGACCCAGGCCATGGAGGGAAGGACACTGGAGCAATAGGACCAGATGGTGAGAAGGAAAAAGATCAAAGTCAATCAAGCTACTCTCCTTGCCATATTTGCAATCATACTGGTCCTTGTGGGGGCAGTCGTATTTCTGGAAAAGGGTATGCACAGAAGGGAAGCACAACATGTACTGGCGGCACCTGCAAAGCTTTTGAAACCTGATTTAATTATAAAGGGCTGTCTGTTTGATCTCGGAATTCATAAAGACCAGACAACGACCTATAATCATACAATCAAGGTGGAGTCCCGTAAAAACTTCACCCGTGATCAGTTGTCATTCGCATTCAAGCCAGTCGAGAAATACGGCAACATCGAGATCAAGGATATCGGGTATGTAACAATAGAAGTTGGTGACGAGACCTGGATACACATCATCCAGCGTCTCTGTAAACAAATTCCATGCTTCAGCCGGAAGAACCATAAGCACCTACTTCAGGAATACACCCATCCTCTTCATTACTGATATGATAGTATCCTGCTTCTTCTTGATCACGGCATGTTCACCCGGCACAAGCTTTTATCCCGAAACATGCCACAAAATGGCCCTCTTCTGCTTCCTTCAGTTCAGGCCTTTCAAGGGTGCATTCATCCATGGCCTTGGGACAGGTCGGCCTGTATGGGCAACCGGTCTGACTCTGGATACCTGTAAGGTCAGCAGACACCTGAAGTGACCTCGATTCGGGGAGCCTCCCTGATGCCTCGGGCACTGCTGCCATAAGGCACCGGGTATAGGGGTGGAGGGGGTTGTCGAAGATGGTCTGCGCCCGCGCGAGTTCCACAATGCGGCCCTGGTACATGACCGCAATGCGATGAGAAAGGTAGCCCACCACGGCAAGGTCATGGGAGATGAACAGATACGACAGCTTGAATTGGGCCTGGAGATCGGTAAGGAGGTTTATGACCTGGGCCTGGATAGATACATCCAATGCGGAAACCGGCTCGTCGCAGATGATGAGCTTGGGGTTGATGGCCAGGGCCCGGGCAATACAGATCCTCTGGCGCTGTCCGCCTGAGAACTCGTGCGGATAACGACCCAGCATATCAGTGCTTAAGCCGACCATATTGAGCAACAGCAAAACCCTCTCCCAGATCTCGTTCTTGTTCCCGGTCTTATGGACGATCATGGGCTCTTCGATTATAGAGAGGATTTTTTTTCTCGGGTTCAAAGAACCGAAGGGGTCCTGGAAGATCACCTGCATGCCCCTGCGGACCTTCTTGAGGGTCTCCCCCTTTGCATGCAAGATATCCATCCCGTCAAAGACGATCTTTCCTTTATCCGGGTCTAAGAGCCTCAGTATCAGCTTGCCCAGTGTGGTTTTGCCGCACCCTGACTCCCCCACAAGCCCCAAGGTCTCGTTGGGCCACAGGTCGAAGTCTACACCGTTCACGGCATGGACAAACCCGGCCGTTCTGCCGAAGGCGCCCGATCGGATGGGGAAGGACTTCATGAGCCCCTGTACACTAAGGATAGGGTTCATGCCCCCTTGTACCTCCAGCAGCTGACCTCTCGGGCGGTACAAGGGTGAAAGATCGGGGGAAACTCGGCCCTGCATATGTCCATCACCTCAGGGCACCGTGGGTTGAATGTGCATCCGCGGGGAATGTCCTTAAAGGTGGGGACGTTGCCCGGTATGGCATAGAGTCTATCGCCCATGAAACCCTCACTGAGCCTTGGCACGGACTTCATGAGCCCCTTTGTGTAAGGGTGCAGGGGCTCTAGAAAGATTTCATCGGCCTTTGAATATTCCACTATATGGCCTGTGTACATGACCGCCACATCCTGGCATACCTGTGCAACAACACCGAGGTCATGGGTCACCAGGATTATGGATGCCCCGATCTCTTCCTTGAGGTCTCTCATGAGGCCCAGGATCTGCGCCTGGGTGGTCACATCCAATGCCGTGGTGGGCTCATCGGCAATGAGCAGTGTGGGCCTGCATGCCATGGCCATGGCAATCATAACGCGCTGGCACATGCCGCCGCTGAGTTGGTGGGGATAATCCCTTATCCTCTTATGGGCTTCGGGTATGCCGACCATATTCAGCATATCCGCGGCGATGTCCAGGGCCTGTTTTTTTGTGCCGGCAATTTGCCGCTGGTGCAGAAGGATCACCTCGGCGATCTGTGAGCCGATGGTAAACACCGGATTGAGCGACGTCATGGGCTCCTGGAAGATCATGGAGATCTTATTGCCCCTGATGGCGCGCATCCTGTCCGCCTTCAAGCCCAGCAGGTCAACACCCTGGAACGTGATGCTGCCATGCGTAATCTTGCCCGGCGGGTCAGGGACCAGCCTGAGGATGGACAGGGCGAGCACGGTCTTCCCGCAACCGGATTCGCCCACGATGCCGAGTGTATGCCCGGCCTTCAGTGCAAGGGTTACACCGTCTACGGCCTTCACCACACCCTCGGGGGTGAAAAAGGATGTGTGCAGACCTTGAATATCAAGGAGATTATCGCCTTGTTCTCTCAGAGAAGGCATCTCAAGTCCTGCCGAAGCGTTCATTGTGAATTTTCCATCCATTCCCTTATAGGATTATCTTCTCACGTGTTAAGATATAACAGATTCACTGATATCACGATACTACCGGACTTCCAAGTTAACTCATCAGTGGATAAAAACCTCAGAACATCACCCTTGATCCACCATTTTCACACAAGAAGTGCACTTGACTTACCCCCTCCTTTAAGCGGATGGCCTTGGCAAGATCCTCATAAAGACTTTCTTCAATGGGGTCCATTATCGAGACCGGTCTGCCGTCTTCACGCAGGCAAAACCGTAACGATACAATGCGGCCTGTCACAACAGCATAGCTGCATCCTGCGGGGCCGCAACATGACCGGTCCATCACTGCATATCCTACAAGGTACAGTATCCGGCCTGCAGGATGGTCAAGCCTCTCTTCTCTTGTGAAAAGGTAATGACCTCCTATTGCTTCAACTTCCTCACCTAGCTGGGGGTGTACAAACTCCACGAGCCCTCCTTTGCAGCCGGCCCATTTTCACTTCCATAGATGATCATAACTTCTTTATTGTCAAGCTGATCATGGAGTTACTGAAATGTATTTCACGTTTGTTATCTCTTCATAATCCGGTTAAAGTTTGTATATCCGTCCTCCGATGAACCATATATCATGGCCTGTGACTGGTAGAAGTACTATCTAAGAGAAAGGTATTGTTAAAAGATGAGCCTATTTGACAAGCTCTTCGGGCGAAACAAGGCATCCAAGGAGATCTCTGCCTGCGAAGGTGCCCTGGAGAAACGCCCGAACGACACCATGATCCTCAAGAAGCTTGGTGACCTCTATCTCAAGGCCAACAACCACAAGAGCGCCTCCGAGGTCTATGTACGCTTAGGAGAAATCTATAGTGAGAAAGGTTTCTACCCCAAGGCCATAGCGCTGTACAAGCAGGCGATCAAGATCAACTTATCCTGGGAAGGGCCTTATGAGAAGCTTGCCGAACTCTACCGGGTTCAGGGGTTCTCCCGGGAGGCCGCCACCCAGTATGTCAAGCTGGCAGAGATGCTCGAAAAGGACGGTAGTAGCGTAGAGGCCACCATGTACATGCAGAAGGCAGCAGAGCTGGACCCGGCCATCAACCAGATGAGCAAGAAGGTCCACACCTTCAAGGTCAAGGAAAAGGCCATGACAGAGGCCATTCCCAAGACCGCGCATAAGCCTGAGTTTGAGCGAACCGAGTTCTATGATCTTACCAAAGAACTCGATAAACAGCTGGAAAAGGAACTCTCTGAGTTCTCCATTGATGAAACCTTTGAAGACAACGAGGATACTACAGGCGTAGAATCCGTATTCAAGGCCATCGAAGAAAATGCCTTAAAAGAAGGTAAGGATGACCCGTTGTTCCAATACAATATGGGACTTGCCTATAGGGAAACAGGACTTCTGGATGAGGCCGTCGAGTCTTTCAAAAAGGTTATCGGTACGGGTGAGAAACTCTATGATGCCTGTGTTATGCTTGGGTTAACCTACAGGGAAAAGGGCCTCTTCCATGAGTCCCTTGACATACTCCGGAAGGCGGTATCGCTGGAAGAGGCATCCACTGACATGAAGGTGGGGATTCTCTACGAAATAGCCCAGACATACAAGTCCTTGGGTGATAATCAAGCTGCCTTGTCCATCTTCAGGGAGATTCAGAAAGAGCATAGGGATTTCAAAGATGTTGAGCTTGAAATAATCCGCCTGGCGGGTGGAGGACAATATGGCAGTCATTAATTATTCCAAGAAGGAGATCTCGGCGAAAATCGTCTATTACGGACCTTCCCTGTGCGGGAAAACAACAAACATACAGTCCATCTATGCCAGCCTCAAACCCGATCAGAAGGGCAAGCTCGTCTCTCTGGCAACAGAGGCTGACCGGACATTGTTCTTTGATTTCCTGCCTATTGAAATCGCGAATATCCGTGGCTTCAAGACCAGGCTCCACTTCTACACAGTCCCGGGCCAGGTATATTACAACTCCACACGAAGGGCCGTTCTCACCGGAGTGGACGGTCTCGTATTCGTAGCAGATTCCCAGCGGGATAAGATGGAAGAGAACATCGAGAGCCTGAACAATTTGGAAGAGAACCTGAATTACTATGGGAAGAGCATCAAGACCATCCCAATAGTCATCCAGTATAACAAGAGAGACCTCTCCGATGTCACATCAGTGGCTGAGATGGAGCAGATGATCAACCCCTATGGGAATCCGTCCTTCGAGTCCGTGGCCACCACCGGGGAAGGTGTGCTGGATACACTCACCAAGATCACCAAGATGGTGCTCCAGCATATTGAGATGGGGACAAGCGGCAAGCAACCCAGAAGCCAAGGCGCCATGGCAGAAAAACCCCCTGTTTCTCCCGGCCTCTCTCAAACTGGTTTGTCCTCTCAAGGTGCGCCACAGCAAGGCTTATCCGAATCCGGCATACCCCGGACCGGCATATCACCTCAGAGCGGCCTGTCTCAACCGACACCATCACCAAGGGAACAAGAGCCACCACCCGAGAGCCATATGGAACCTGCCTTGGATTTGCCCAGATATAATGAACCTGAACCCAGCGTAACCGGGGCCGTGCCAAAGTCCTCAGTAGGCAGGATTCAGATAGTAGGCACGGATAATGCAGAAATTATATCGGCAAATGCCATAAGTGTACCGATCAGGGTGAAAATTGAGGGCGATATGAAGGTATACAGAATAGACCTGGCTATCAAGCTTGATGGCTTCAAACCAGAGGATTAAAGGTGTGCAAGCAGCTCCGGTGTTTACAGGGATCCTGCCCATAATCACCCTTAACGGCGTTCCCTTATCCTGGCCGGTCATCAGCACAATCCTTGGAAATAGTTACTTTTTCGTTATTACAGCGACGCTTTTGACCCTTTTCCTGGTGGGGTTGTGCCTGATTTACAAATATACACCACAGATGCTCAATGACCTCAGGGCTTTTACCAATAATGACCTGGCGGACAGAGGTCTTATTGTGTGGATGATTTTTATACTGCTGATACCCCTGTTCTTCGATGTAGGCCCCATGATGCTCTTGCTCTGGTGGATCTTACTCTTGTGGGGATATCTGATCCCTGCTGAAAAACGGATAGCATTCTTCTTCGTATTCCTCATCCTCATGTCCAGTTGGATCGCCCATATAGGGGCGGGCTTTATCACGTATACCGAAAATCAGATCAACAGACAGATCTATGCGACTGAACATAGACAGGCCAATGAAACGGATACCAGTGCAATTGCATCATGGATCTCCACTCACCCGGATGACGCTGAGCCTATGAACACCATGGCCCTTATCGAGATCAATAGATCGAATTATCCGGAAGCGATCAGGCTCCTCAATAGGAGCATCGACCTGGACCCTGACAATCCAAGGTTTTACAACCATTTAGGGCTGGCATTAATCGGCTCCGAAAAAAGCAAAGAGGCATTCAAGGCATTCCAGAACTCCATCGTGCTCATGCCGGACAACGTAGTCTACCACTACAACCTGTCCAGGCTTTATCAGTCGACCTATAACTTCTACGAAGGGGAAAAGGCCATTGCCACGGCGAGCGGTATTGATGCCGATAGGGTACGACATCTCCTGGATGAAGAAAACGCTGTAGGAAGGACCAGGTACATACAGGAATACTCACCGCTGCGGTTACAGCTTGCTCGGCAAATGAAACCTTCCGAGGAGTTGAGATCCGTTGCTGATGCCCTCTGGACCTTCGCCTTTGGCATGATCCCAAGGAAGGCGTCGATCTTCCTTGCATTCGGATGCCTCCTTGTCTTTCTCATGATGGGCTATGTCCCTGATGACAAGTTTACCAAGCGTTGCAGCCGTTGCGGGAAGCTGTACTATTCCGGCGCAAGAACAACATCCGGAAACCCCATGTGCCTCCAGTGCCACTGGATCGATGTAAAGACAAAGAAACAGCAGGGCAGCATACTCCACCATAAGACGGAAGAGATCAGGAAATATAAGACATACAGCTACCAGAAGCTGTTAAGGCTCGAGCTTATTTTGCCGGGCCTCGGCTCCTTCCTGACCAACCGAACAAGCACCGCATTGATCCGTATGAGTGTATTAAGCGCTTCGCTTGTGGCCATTATAACCGGAGGGCAATTTATTATCTCCTTCACCCCGGTCGCAATAGAATATACAGGGATTATCCGGATCATCGGCGCCATATCCCTTGGTCTGCTCTTGATAAGGGCTTATAAGGCCCCTCCCATCAGGTACGGGGTGTAAGATGGCACTACTCGGGACACTCAAAGGATTCGGCGTCACAGAGATTTTCCAGCTCATCTCCCAGCAGATGAAGACAGGTGCGCTGATCCTCTCCTCACCCAAGGCCAATGTCACCATTACCTTTGAGAACGGTGTCATCGTGGGCATAACCTCTGATCAATGGGAGAGAGACCCCCGCGCCGACGTTCTCCTCAAGGCGGGCTACGTCAATGAAAAAGAGCTTAAGGCAGCCTTTGAAAACGAGAAGAAGAACTCAGAGCGCTGGCATGATATTTTAATCTCTAAAGGTCAGCTGAAGAAGCTCTTCCTGGATAGGGCGACCAATGTAGTCATAAAGCAGACCCTGCTTGAGGTGTTCCAGTGGAGGGAGGGAGGTTATAAATTCGATGACTGGAATACCGAACTAACGAGCATGCTCTCCTGCCACATACCCACAGAGGGCGCCATCCTCGACACATTACGCATCATCGACGAATGGCCCACCATCAAGCAAAAGATACCTCCGGTGGATTATTGTCCTGTAACCATCATCCCCATCACCGAGGAGATCGTGGGCCATCACGAACTGAGCGATGTGGACCTGCATATCTATGACTTGATCGACGAGAAGAGGACGGTCGAGCGTATAGTAAAGGAATCGCTCGAACCCCCGTTTGAGGCATTAAGCTCTCTGGTCAGGCTTATCGACATCGGCCTCGTGGAGGTATTTCCAGAGGGCGCCAAGGACATACGTGATGTCTCCATTGCCCGGAGTCTCTTCTTGAGCCAGGTCAAACAGGCGGCGCTCTATGTTGTGCTCGTCCTTTGCATCTTTATTCTGCTCATCATAGGTCACCCCAGGGTCACAAAGGGACTTATCCCCAAAGAGATCAAGACGTACCTTAATGACCAGACGACATTACGTGAGCAATTCAGCTCGAAGCAGAGAGCGCCTTTAGAGACAGATATAGATAATCATGCCCATTGAGGCGTATCTTTACCGGCGAAAAGGCTACATCAAGGCATCTTCCTTTTTCACAGAATTCAGAGTCAACAGCACACCGCAGCGTATGAAAGACCCTGTTGGAATGCCTCAGCATCAGCTTTGTCTGGCCGTCCTCAAAAATCTTGCGCCCCACGATCTCCATGGATGGAATCAGAAACACCGGCTCAGGATTGCCTTCGCCGAAAGGGGAGAGCAGTTCAAGCTCATCTAAAAAAACCGGTGTGAGATCGAAGGGGGAGAGCTTGAGATCAACCGTAAATGTCATCTGCTCTTCGTGTTTCTGAAGGAAAATGGCCTCATTAAGGGCCTGAGAGAACAAGGTGATCCGTTCTTCAGAGATACTCAACCCAACGGCCATCTTGTGTCCACCGAAACTGCTGAGCAGCCCATTCGTGGTACCCAGGCAACGATGCAGATCAATACCCACCAGTGACCTGCCTGAACCGATGCCGACTCCATCCATGAATGACACGACAATGGCGGGCCTGGAGTAGATATTCACCAGCCGTGAGGCTACAATTCCAAGGACACCGATGTGCCAGTCGTTTCCCCATACAACGGTTACATTTTCCAAAGGGGGCTGATCTTTTAATTGCTCAAGCGCCATCGCCAGGACCTTCTGCTCATGGATCTGCCTTTTCCTGTTCAGACCGTCAAGTTCCTGAGCCAGGACATGGGCCCTTGTCTCATCATTTGTGGTAAGCAGATCAAAGGCCTTTCTGGCATCCGATATCCTGCCGGCGGCATTTATCCGCGGACCAAGAATGAACCCCAAATCGCGCGAGATGACCTCTTTCTTGATGCCTGCAACCTTTACAAGTGCCTGGATGCCGACCCTAAGCGTAGAGTTCATGACGTTCAGCCCCTCTTTAACCAGGATGCGATTTACCCCGGAAAGACTGACCGAATCGGCAACAGTTGCCATAGCAACGATATCGAGCTCGTCTTTGAGGTTCGGCAGATCATCTCTGCCTCGTTCTCTGAGCAAGGCGCGTAATGCTACAATCAGGTGAAAGACCACCCCTGCACCGCAGAGGTCTTCCCCGAAGAAAAGGCAGTCGGGCTGTTTGGGATTAATCAGGGAGTATGCCTGCGGGACCTCGGAATCAATCTCGTGGTGGTCTGTGATGATGACATCCATGCCCAGTGAGTTCGCATAGCTCACCTCTTCAACAGCCGTTATCCCGCAATCGGCGGTAATGAGCAGGCTCACCGCCTTAGCATGCAGCTCTTCAATTCCGCGCCTGTTCAGGCCATATCCATCAAAGATCCTGTCAGGGATGAAGATTACAGGCGGCTCACAGCCGATGAACACAAGAAACCGATGGATGAGCACTGCGCTGCATACACCATCTACATCGTAATCCGTAAAGACGCCGATGGTCTCTCTTTTATCTATGGCCTGGGCAATCCGCTCGCAGGCCTTATGGATCCCTAACATACCCCTGGGGTCTCTGAGCTGGCCGAGATTAGGCGTAAGATAATCCAGGACTTTGGCAGGGTCCGCCATGCCCCGACTACGCACAAGCGACCGGAAGGCAGGGGTAAACTTCAGAGAGGGCAACGCATTGTCATCAACCTGCCCTTGGAACACCCATTCGGGTGACATACATACCATGCCTCTCTCTCTAAACCTGTGATGTTGGTAAGTCAAGGAGGGCCGCTATCGGTTGGTTATTAAGCGTTGAAGGGCCTCCCTCGTAGAAGCCATATCAGGGGGCTTCACCTCCATGGTGATGGTTGAATCGTACCCGCTACGCAAGAGTGATGAGATGATAGCCTTATAATCCACGATCCCCTTCCCCAAGGCCAGGTGGAGATCGTCCTTCACACTTGTGCCCCCATGGTTGTCATGGACATGTACATGCGCGATTCTCTCAAAACAGCTTTCTATGAAACCGAAGGAGGTGTTCTTCTTTGCAAGAAGCTGGGCATGGCCGATATCCAGGGTCATCCTGAGATCGTCAATGGCATCGAATGCACCCTTGAAACTCTCGGCGCGCTCACTCAGGTTTTCAATACAGATAACAATGCCTGACTTGGAGGCATATCCGACAATCTCTTTGAGCAGTTCGAGCTTCGTTGCAATCAGCCCTTCAGGTGCCCATCTCTTGTCGATCCAGAAATGCAAGGTGGCCTTATGGATTGCAAGCTTTTTGGAGAGATCTATGAGTGCCTTGATCCGGGGTACGAACCGCTCTGATAGAATACCGGCATCAAAGGGATTATCCTCGTTGGGATAATGGGCAAGATACGTGATGCCATAGTTTTCTTTCACCATAAGAAGCTCAGGCATCCAGTGCAAGACGGACTCAGGCTCGTCCAGCGACATCTCCACAAAGGGCAGGCCGAGCCTGCAAACCTCATGGATCTCCTCTAGGGTGTGTGCCCTGCCGCCGATAGTGACCATGTATCCTCCTCAAATGATTATGGTCTTGTCTCGTCCATCCCTGTGAGCTTTTTTACCGTGAGTTCCATACCTGATAGGGACACAACCTTTACAAGGTCACCCACCTTCAAGGTTGAAGGGCCTTTGGCATTCCAGTACTCGCCGTGGCAGAAGACCTTGCCCGTGCCGTCTTCATTCCAGGCATACACCTGGGCAATCTCGCCTTTCAAGGCCTCTGCGCCAAGCTTGGGTGTGGTCTGCTGGGCCTTGACCACGAGGTATATAGTGGCGGCAAAAAATGCGGCAAAGAACAGGGTGACCGGCAAAATAAGGGCATAGGAAACCTGGGCATAGAGTTCAGGGGTCCTGAAGAGCAAAAGTGAGCCAAGCGTCATGGAGATGATGCCACCCACGGTGAGCAGGCCATAGCTCGGCACCTTGATCTCGGCAATGAACATGATTACGGCCAGGAGGATAAGTCCGACCCCGGCATAATTCACCGGCAGGGTCTGGAAGGCAAAAAAGGCAAGGATCAGAGAGATCCCCCCGATGACACCCGGCAGGATAGCACCGGGGCTTGAGAGCTCGAAGTATATGCCTGCGAGGCCGATGAGCATGAGTATATAGGCGATATTCGGATTGGAGAGTGTGGAAAGCAGCCGGTACCTGAAACCCATGGGATTGTCCACAAGATTGGCCTGCTTTGTATTGAGCACAAAGGTTACAAGGTTCTTCTTGATCTTTCTTCCATGGAGCTGGTTCAGGAGGTCGGTCATATCCTGGGCCACAATATCAATGACCCCCTTGGTCAACGCCTCCTGGGCAGGCGTGGAAATGCTCTTCCGCACGATATCCTCCGCCCACTGTTCACTCCTTTTCCGCTCCCGGGCGATACTCTGGGCATAGGCGACAGCGTCATTGGTCACCTTGTTCACCATGGTGCTGTCTTTGCCCTCGTCGCCGCCACCGATGCCTACAGGGTGTGCAGCACCGATGTTGGTGCCCGGGGACATGGCGGCTATATCAGAGGCAAGGGTGATAAGCGCCCCGGCGGATGCGGCCCGTGCACCCTTTGGGGAGACATAGACGATGACCGGGATAGAGGCGTTCATCTCCTTCTGGATGATATCACGCATGGCTGTGTCCAGACCTCCCGGGGTGTCCAGCCGGATGATGACGGCGGCCTTGTTGGTGGCCAGGGCGTTATCGATGTTCTCCATGATATAGGAGGCGATGGGCGGGCTGATGGCGTCCTTGACCTCGATGACAAGGATATCGGATGCACTGAGACGACCCGGCGCACAGAGCAGCATAAAAACCAAGACCCAGAGTATGCTACCCACGTTTACCTGATACCGAGCACTTCCATGACCTTCTTGATATCTTCCCATACATCCCTCTTTTTCGATGGGTTCTGCAACAGATAACTCGGATGATAGGTCGGCATTGTCAGGATTCCTTGGTACTCCTTGAATGTCCCTCTCAGCTTACTTATGGGAGTGGTTTCATCAAGGAGGGTATGGGTTGCTATCCTGCCCAAGGCTACAATGATCTGCGGATGAACGGCCCTGATCTGCGCATGGAGAAATCCTATACATGCGGCCACTTCATCGGGTAGCGGGTCTCTGTTGGCAGGGGGCCGGCACTTAAGGATATTGGCTATGAAGACGTCCGGCCTCTTCAAACCCATTCCCTTTTCGATGATGTTTGTCAGGAGGTTGCCTGCTGGGCCCACGAATGGCCTCCCTGTCTCGTCCTCCACTGCACCGGGGGCCTCGCCGATGAACATGACCCGTGCATCGGGATTACCCTCTCCGAATACAGCATTATTTCTGGTATGGCATAAGCCACAGGAGGTACAGTCACTGACCATCTTCCGGATGCGTTCCAGCTCATGCCCTGCCCCAAGATGGGCATGAGGGACCGAAGGCTTGGAGACCGCCGGCTCCGGTAGTATGAGAAAAGGACCTGTCCACCTTGCCTCATCACGCAGGAGCTGGATAATCTGTTCCCTCACAGTCTCTCTTTCACAAGATCCAAGATCTTGTGGGCCAGAACTTCTTTTCCCATGTGTTCGAAATCGTAGATCACACCCTCGGCAGAGAGGATAACGCCGCTGTTTGTGTCCGATGCAAACCCGGTGTTCATCTCTCCCACCCGGTTTGCCACAATCATGTCCAGCCCCTTCCTGATCATCTTGTCCTGTGCGTAGCTCTTGAGGTTTTCCGTCTCGGCGGCAAAACCGACAAATATTTTTGATTCCTTTAACGTACGTATTGTTGCAAGGATGTCCGGCGTTGATGCAAGCTCGATATGGGCTGACTTCTCCCCCTTCTTGATCTTGCTCTTGGAGTAGGTATGGGGGGTGTAGTCCGCCACTGCTGCAGCCATGATGAGTACATCCGCATCAGAGAGGTTCTCCTTGACACGCTCAAGCATCTCCTGGGCGGATCGGACATTGATCACCGTGGCCCATGGGGCATACTCCACCATCACAGGCCCGCTGATCACTTTCAGCTTTGCTCCCCGTGTACAGGCATCCTCAACAATGGCCGCCCCCATCTTGCCTGTGGACCTATTGGTTATAAAACGCACCGGATCGATGTCCTCGCATGTAGGGCCTGAGGTGATAAGGATGTTGATGCCTGCCAGGTCGTGCTGTGCAAGCAGAAGTTTAACCTCTTCGGTGATCCGAACGGGCTCCGGCAACCTCCCCGCCCCTTCCCATCCGCACGCAAGCTCACCTGTTGATGGTTCAAGCACATGGATACCCCTGGCCTTGATGGCATCCAGATTATCCTGGGTTGCCCTGTTGGCAAGCATGTTCACGTTCATGGACGGGCAGACAAGGACAGGCGCCTTTGTAGCCAGAACCGTACAGGTCAACAGGTCATCCGCAATGCCATGGGCGAGTTTTGCAATAAAGTTCGCTGTGGCAGGTGCGATAAGAAAAAGATCCGCCTTGTCGGCCAGCACGATATGCTCGATTTCATGGGATGTCCCGGAAACCTCGGCAAACATTTCCGTATTCACGGGTCTGCCGCTTAGCGTCTGAAGGACAAGGGGAGTTACAAAGTGCCGGGCGGCTTCGGTCATCACCACGTGCACGTCCAGCCCAAGCCGCTTGAGACCGCGCACGATAAGCGGCGCCTTATAAGCCGCTATCCCTCCTGTTATTCCGAATACGACGGTCTTGCCCTCTATATCTTCTCCTGCGGCACCACCCATAGCTCCACCCTTGTAGCAAGAGGATTCTCTTCAATAAGTATTGAGGCAAACCTGTCCGGTTTCTTGAAGAAGAGTTTAACAGTCCCCTCGAATTTATACTGGTTCAAGGACACCCAGCCTTCAGAGTTCATGGAGGTAATGAAAAACTGGGAAAGCGATTCCACCTCCACCCGGCCTGATACCACAAGTTTACCGAACCCATTCGTAATATTACATTCTTTGGCCACCCTCTCAAGCTCACCGGGGATCAGGATATCGGCAAAGTCGAGATACCTCGGCGACGGACGTGTCTCCTGTGAAGAAGACCCACCGGAAGCGGCGTTCTTTAACTGGGCGCAACCGGAGAGCATAAGCACTAAAACAAGACTTATCCAAACAGTTTTTCTCATTGTTCTCCTCCCTAAAGGAATGGATTATATTTGCGCTCGGCCCCTACGGTAGTTGCAGGGCCGTGTCCGGGCAATACCTTCACCTCATCCCCTAAGGGCAACAGCTTGGTCTTGATGGAGGCGATCAACGTATGGTAATCCCCGCCGGGCAGGTCTGTCCTTCCGATGGAACCTGCAAAGAGGGTGTCTCCTGCAAAACAGATTTTTTTGTCCGAGGTGACAAGGGTAATGCCTCCCGGAGAATGCCCTGGGGTCTCAAGGACGCTCAAAGAAATACCATTGCCGAAAGAGATCTCTTCCCCTTCGCTTAAGAACCGGTCAGGGTCCGGTGGTTGTTCGATCCGGACCCCGAAGAGCCTGCCCATACGCGACGCTGCCTGTAACAGAGGCAATTCGTCTTTATGCATCATGATCTGGGCG
Source organism: uncultured delta proteobacterium (assembly GCA_963798485.1). Lineage (GTDB taxonomy): Bacteria > Desulfobacterota > Desulfomonilia > UBA1062 > UBA1062 > MWEI01. The sequence goes on from CAWCTR010000016.1 coordinate 55,684, forward strand.
CCTGTTGCGTCCTTGATCTCCCTGATAGCCCCTATATGGTCTACATGGGCATGGGTGTTCACAACAGCAATAACCTTTAAACCCATGGCATCAATCTGTTTCAATATCATTTCCGCTTCTCCGCCAGGGTCTATGACAACAGCCTGAAGCGTCTGTTCATCCCCAAGAATAAAACAGTTCGTCATGAATTCAGTAACCACTACCGTATTTAACAACATCTACTTCCCCCGGCCCTTTAAAGCCTGAATTCCTCCAGAAAACCTATCAAATCTTCAACACCCTTATACAATAGTATACCAGCCAGCTTAGGTCAACTGCCATAACCCTTTCCTTTGTGAATATTTGAGGGTGTATATATAGGGTGTATATATATAGAGGTAAAGTTTTCAGCACGCAAATCCGATTACAATACTGTTATGGCACACATCCTCATTGTAGAAGACGACATCAATCTGGGACAGGTTATTTTCCAGGAACTTAAACGACACAACCACGAGGTTGAACTCGTGGAAAATGCCGAAGCGGCCCTCGTTCGTTTGGGAAAATATATCTATGACCTCATGCTCACCGATCTCAAGCTGCCGGGTATTGACGGTATAGAGCTCCTCAAGCGGGTCAAGGCTACCAACCCCACCACCATTGTGCTCGTGATGACCGGATATGCCTCGGTAGACACTGCGGTTGTTGCCATGAAAAACGGGGCCCAGGATTTTATCCAGAAGCCCTTCGGCCTGCACGAACTCGTGCAAAAAATCGATGACGCCCTGGCTATCAAGCGGATGAAAAACGAGATCGACTACCTCAGGCATGCCCAGGGAGACCTCATCTATCGCACTGCCGACATTGTCGGGGTAAGCACTGCCCTCAAGAAGGTGCTCAAACTGGTTGAAAAGGTGGCAAAGGCCGATTCCACCATGCTCGTCACCGGTGAGACAGGTGTAGGGAAAGGACTCATTGCAGGGGCCATTCACCATAACTCAAGCCGGAGTGGGAATAATTTTGTTCAGGTTAACTGTGCAGCCCTACCTCAGAATATCCTCGAAAGCGAGCTCTTCGGGCACGAAAAGGGCGCCTTCACCGGGGCCATACGAATGAGGGTAGGCAGGGTGGAGCAGGCAAACATGGGGACAATCTTCCTCGACGAGATCGGCGATATGGATCTGGGCCTGCAATCCAAGATATTACGGGTCCTGGAAGAGAGAGAATTTGAGAGGGTCGGGGGGGAAAAAACCATAAAGGTGGATGTCCGGGTAATCACAGCAACCAACCAGGACCTGCACTCCCTTGTTGAACAGGGGAAATTCCGCGAGGACCTGTATTACCGGATCAATGTAGTCAATATCCACATCCCGCCCATCCGCCAACGCAAGGAGGACATAGAGCCTCTGGTAACCTACTTCATCAGCAAGTATTGCAGGGAATTCAACAAACCCCAGATGGATATCGACCCTCAAGCATTGGCCGCCATTACCGAGTATGACTGGCCGGGAAATGTCAGAGAGATCAGGAATTGCATCGAACGGGCCGTACTGCTTGCCGAGGGTGAAACGATCAGGCATCAGGACATTTCCATTCTGCATCCGGGATCGATCCAAACCGCCCCTGTACATGACGGCGGCAATGGGGACCAGAAAAGGTCCATGTCAACCCTGGCGCTATCGGAACGTGATATGATCCTGGAAGCGCTCAGGAAAAACGACTGGATACAGAAAGAAGCAGCGAGCTCGCTGGGGATCAGCAAGAGGGTGATCCATTATAAGATCAGGAAATACGGCATTACACACCCCAGGTGGATCAAGAACCGATAAGATCCACGTAAAGGGATGCAACGTCTGGATCCAGCGTCCTGCCCGACATGGCACACAGCTCTCTCAGCGCCTCTTCATGCCTTATCTGCGCCCGGTAGAGCCTTGGTGTGGTCATTGCATTATATGTATCCACCACCCTCATGGCCCGGGCGGCCAGTGGAATATCCTCCCCTTTGAGTCCCCGCGGAAAACCGCTGCCGTCGAAATTCTCATGGTGATATATCAGCAGGTCCTCATCAATATTGAGGACAGTCACGTCCTTGAGGATGCGCGAGGTAATAATGGGGTGGCTGTCAAGCTTCTTTTTATCAAAGGGGGTAAGGTCGCCTTTTATAAACAGGGTTGTCGGTATGCCAAGGTATCCGATATTGGCAGCCAGAGAAGAATTGGCCCACTGATTCGCGATTCTGTCTCCTACCCCCATCTCCTTGGCAAGTGAAAAGATCTGGTCGGCGACCTTCAGAGAGAACCCCATGGGGTATCCTGCACGTAGGTCGCATATGATTGATGCCGTGTTTAAGATGCCCATATACCAGTTCTGGATATCCGTATCAAAACCTGTGGCAACAGCCCAGGCAGGGGTAATAAATGTGGTGATCCACTCGAAGATGTCCTGGGGCAATCCTTCCTGGTGAAGGTACCCAAGCTCATTGCCCTCCCAGGCTACAGGTATCCCCGGGGCTTCATGCCGGAGGGACACCTCGTCTGCCTGGCACTGGATCTTGATAAGGTTCAACAGCTCATCAAGCGCCTTCAGGGATGGCCCTGATTGGAGGAGCTTCTTCATACGGAGCTCCAGCGAGATATTCACCTGCTTCATGGCCCCGGCCTGTGAAAAAGTGGCTACATGGGTCCCTTTCTTTTTTGCATGGGACAAGGCCTGGTGTACGACATTAATAATCCCTTTTGCATCCTGGGCTTCATCGGGCAGGGTTGCCACCCCTATGGTCATGGTATCTGCAAGATCCGCCCCGAGACTCAGGGTGGCCTTATGCAAGACACTGACTGCATCTCGCGCTGTGCAACCGGGCAAGATCACAAAGAAGCTGAGTTCTTCGTACCTTAATACCTTGTCATAGCAACGAAGCCCCTCCTGTATCCTCTTGGCTAATATCTTGAGGGTCCTTACGCCTTCGGGAAGATGCTGATACAGACCGAATTTGTCTCTATTTTCTATCTCAATGATCGCAACGCTTAACGGAAAGCTGAGTCTCTTGGAAAGCTCCTCGTATTGATGCAGGATATCCAGGAGGATATGCCTCTGGGGGATATCAATACGGACATCCAGCGCATCATCGAACTCCTTTTCAGGGGCCATGACTTTCTTAAGCACCTTCTCCGAACTCAGCAGGAGGTGCTTGGTCAGGATGAGATCATTCATGCAAAAAGGGCTTTTACCTTTCCTGAAAAGCTCTACGCACCCGATGATCTTGGTATCCTTGTAGATAGGAAGCCCGATCATGGATGTACAACTGATGGGAAGCTCATCGTTGCTGAGCCCTGCCCGGGACATTTCCGGGACGAGAATGGGCCTTGCCATCTCCCGGATGGCATTGGTAAAGATGTCACCCTTTTCGATATTGCCGGGGATCTCCCCCTGTAATCCCCGGCAGAACCAGGCATCCTGCGGTTCCCAAAGGTAGACAAAGGCAACATCATAAGGGGTAATATGGCCTATGTAATTGAGGAAAAGGTCCGATATCTTCTCGATCCTTACCTCCACATCGGACAAGAGTGAAACCTGGAAAAGCAAAGGGATTATACTTGCATTATTTTTTATGAATTCAGGTGAGAGTTCAAGTGTTTGATCAACAATATATTCATTCAATCTATCAGGCCACATAGTAATTCCCGTCTTCTCCCCAAAATTGTATTATAACAATAAGTTAGATATACCCAGGGGCTTTATATACGAGTCTGTTGCGTATACCAGTATGATTCGAACTCTCGACAGGCCTTTTTCAGATCACGCAAGGTCCTGATGCCCAACCTTCCGAGCTGTTCGAGAATCTCTCTCCTGGTAAGCCACACGATGAAGACCCCCCATGCCTTTCTTTATCTTCCCAATAATAGGTGCAAACATGGTGCCACAGGTCAAATATAACGCATCATATTGATATTATAACTGTTAAATTACTTTTGGCCTTCTGAGGATTGATTCACTAATAGAACTTTTCTTACTCTTTATAAGAAATAAATTTCATACCGCGAACACATTGTGCTGTCATAAGAAATCAATATCCGCAAGTATATAGGTCTGATCAGGCTGTTTTTTGTCTATCAGGAAAGCCTCTCATACCCATAGCCCACAGTGAACCAAAATACATCCCGCAACCCAACACTATCGATGAAAAAAGCAGCAAGCAGGATTTCAGGGTCATGCCTGCATTCCAGATATTCATGCGGGCAAAAGGGACCAACACAAGGCCCATTATGACAGCGGCCGCAAACATCTTGCCAAACTGTCGCACATGCTCCTCCGGGATATGGATTCCAGAACCTGTAAGATATTTGTGCTGAATAAGGACCTGGGCAAAGACCGAAATACTGCTGGCAAGGGCGATCCCGGCATGCTTCATAAAGGGCATGAGGATGAGACAGAATATCAAGTTCACCACCAAGCTCATCCAAGAGATATTCACTACTGCCTTGGCCTTTTGCATGGCGTAGAGCGCCTGAGTCTGTATCCGCGTATATCCTACGGCCCAGAGACTTAGGGCATACATCTGCAGGGCATAAGCCGATGCAAGGGCATCGCTTAGGGTAAAGGCGCCACGCAGGAAGAGGACAGCGAAGATAGGCCTTGCCAGGACGAGAGAGCCGACAGTGGCCGGGATTGTAAAGAGAAGGACCGCCAGAAGCCCCCTTCCCATGAGAAAAGAGAACCGCTCCGTATCCAGCCGCGCAGAGGCCGAGCTCATGGCGGGCAGCATCACATTGCCCACGGCAAAGGCGAAGATCCCTAAAGGCAGCTCCAGAATCCTGTTTGAATAGTAAAGATAAGAAACGCTTCCCTGGGGAAGCAGCGAGGCAAGCAAGGTCCCGATGAGCACATTGACCTGATATATGGAGGCCCCGATAGCCGCCACACCTAGGAGGCGGATCACTTGCCTCACCCTCGGTGAATTGAAGTGGGATGCAAATGCCAGGGGAACACGTCTTTTCAGCAATGGGGGTATCTGGATCAGGATCTGCGCGATACCCCCGGTGATCACCCCCCACGCCAACGCATCTGCAGGCGAAGAGAATAGGGGATATGCCACATAACAGAGCAAAGGCACCCCGATCATAAAGAGGTTCATGAGGATCGGTGCGGCGGCAGGTGCTGCAAAATGTCCCAACGAGTTGAGGATACCCATGAAGAGTACGGCCACACCTATAAGGAGTATGTAGGGAAACATGATCCGGTTAAGGTGAACCGTGGTGTCGAAGACTCCGCTATGGAGAAACCCCGGAGCCATGACTGCAACAAGGGCGGGTGAGGCGATCTCGCCGATGATCACCACTACCACCAGGCTGTAGAACATCAGCGTCATGATCTGTTGGGCCATGAGGTAGGCCCGCTCGAGTCCCTCACGCTCCTTGACCTCGCTGAACACAGGGACGAACGCCACGCTGACAGCGCCTTCGGCCATGAATCGCCTGAGAAGGTTGGGAATCCTGTTCGCAACGACAAAGGCATCGGCGAGGAGGCCTGCCCCGAGGAGCCAGGCCATTATCATATCACGGATAAAACCGAGAATTCGACTGATTGCGGTGAGCCCACCGACAGTGGCGACGTTCTTCTTGAAGCCGTCCCTCATGTCAGTGGGCTTTACCCAGTGCGGGGGTGGCCGTACTAATCCCTCACGACCTTTGCCTTGATACGGGCATCCTTGGCCTTGATAGTCTCCTGATCAGTCTCGACATGTAATGTCCCGAAAAAGAAATCAGTAGGCAGGCCTGCCTGAAAACGCACCTCCACGGATATGGACTTTTCAGGCTCGAGTTTCACCTTGCCCTGATGGGAAACCGAGAGCACGGTTGAAGGGTTTGCGGATATGGAGGTTATGGTTAGGGGCTCTTTCCCCTTGTTTGTAATGGTAAACATCTTTTTATTCATAGAGCCTGTTTTCACCGTCCCGAAATTGAAATCCATAGGTGTTACGGAGAGGATCTCCACAATTTTGACCTTCATGGTCAACCTGAGAACCGGCATGGAGGGATCATTGGTTTCAACCTCGATGTTTTTCGTATAGTCCCCTTTAATATAATGGGTTGCTATGTTCACCACAAGCTTCTGGGTCTTGCCCGGCTCAATCTCCTGCCCACCCGGGGCAGTTACCGTGGCGCCTCAACAAGGTTTGGGCTTGAAGGTAAGCTTCTGATCTCCTATGTTCTTAAACACGAATTCGTGTGAAAAATCCTTACCCTCAGATAGTGCCCCTGCATCATAGACCGCCTGGTCAACCTGTATCTTGGCAGATGCATGGCATGAAGCCGCTGCAATAAGGGAAAGGGCCAAACAAACCATGATCAGGCCTGTAATCCTCAAGGAATTAATCATATAACCACCTCCGGTAATCATGGCTAACATAAATTTTTCCTGTTTGCCACTGGGTTTTCAAGACCATTTTGGGTTAGTGTGTTGACTTTTCATACTTCAGAGAATACATCTAAGCCATGCGTGGAAAACTGGAACATCCAAGAGGGCTCATAGAGCTCCTTTCCGTAGAAGTGGAGCGAATCGATAATGAGTATCGAGAGCTGTGGCTGAGTTTTGAATATACCTGCCCGGGCGGCGAGTATAAATCGGCCATGGTGCTGCCTATCTCCAACTCCAAAGAGATGGTGAACTTCTTTTTCAAAGAGCTTATCAGCGAGGCCAAACACCTCTCTGAGATTGAAAAAAACGAGGCCTTGAACGTCGGACTCTTTGTGGCCAACAAGACCGACACCATGCTGCCCATTAAAAACCTGTGCCAGCGGGTGATAGATGTTCTCAATATCGCCGAAGACCTTCATGAGAACCGCGAGTTCATTGACCTGTGCACCTCTGGGTTCCACTTCAAGGATGGAGCTAACAGTTTGAGCGCCAAGGGTTTTGAGGAGCGCTTCAAGATATTCATGGGCCGCGCCACGGACAAGATGTCACAAGGCTACTATACCATAGCGGCCGATGACCTGGAAAAGGCGAACATCCTGTGCGCTACCAGCCCATTCATAACCAAACTCATAGGCATCTGCCACCGCGAACTGGGCCATCTCGATCTTGCTTTGGAGATGTTTACAAGGGCAATGGAACTCGGCGATAAGGAAAAGGATACCTATCTTTATCTCTCTGAGATCCACTTCTTCCTCAACGATATGGAGCATGCATATGATATCCTTGAAAAGATGCTCGAAGAACACCCCGGCGATATAAGGGCCCTTGTGGAACTCGCCAATATTAAATATCAGATGGACGAGGAATACACCACCTATCTTGACAGGGCTTATGCCATCGAACCGGAGCAGACCCAGAAGACAATCCTCCAGACCTTTGTGTTCAAGAAGGTGGGCGGAGGCAAGAAGGCCCGCATGTCCATCGTTGAGGCCTCAAGGCTTTTAGACATACCCGAGCACAGTATCAGACAGCTTGCCGGCAGCAACCGCATACCCGTCAGGGCATTCCCGGACAATGACGAGCTGGTGCTTGATGAGAATGAGCTCAAATCGTGGGCCTACGTTTACAGGAGATACAAGCTGCTGCAGGATGAGATCGAGAGAGTTAGTACTCACCCGCCAGGGGAGAAAAATCAAGGCGTGGCTCTACTTTCCTGAGCCTGCACCGAAAGGCCTGCTACCAGCGCTTATCTTCTGCCATGGAATACCAGGCTCGAAACCAGACCCTTTCGACAGGGGCTATACTCCGCTGTTTGAGGAGCTCACGAGCTATGGCTTTGCCTGTGCCACCTTCAATTTCTCAGGGTGCGGCCTGTCCGAAGGGAACATAGACATGTTAGAATGGCACCATGATCTGGATGCCGTGATCGATGTCGTATACGACTGCCCCGGTATATACCCCAAGTCCATTCACTGCATCGGCTTTTCTGCAGGCGGTGCCGTTGCAGCAAAGATCGTTTCCTATAATAAGCACGTGACAAGCCTGCTCCTCATGGCAAGCCCGTGTAACTTTGTGGACATCCTTCCAAAGGACCCGGCGCTGCTCAAGGCCCATTTTCTTTCCATCGGGATTATCAGAGATGATTCCTTTCCAACCGATCTCATGAAATGGTATAACGGTTTCCTCGAAGTAAAGCCCGCCCACTGGCTGCCGTTCATATTTCCCCGGCCAGTGGGAATCGTACACGGCGACTGCGATGAGACCGTCCCGGTGCGCCACGCAACAATGCTTTACCATGCGGCATTCAAGCCCAAGAAACTGACTATACTGGAAGGCGCAACCCACCAGTTAAGGAAAGACCCCCGGATCAGTGAGGTCATCCGGGACTGGTTGAATGAGGTGCTTTAGACCCCGATGGATAATCAGGAAAACATGTATTTCCCGATCTTCGTTGACCTGCGGGACAAGCTCGCAGTGGTGGTGGGAGGCGGCATGGTGGCTGCCCGGAAGGTGGAATCTTTGGTGAAGGCAGGCGCCAGGGTCAAGGTTATAGCGCCCGCCGTAGTGGCCGAGATTGCAGAAACCGTGGATGTTACCATAGATCTCAGGGAATACGAGGAAGACGATCTGGAGGGTGCCTTCCTGGTAATCGCAGCCACGGACAACGAGAAGATAAACCGTGCCGTGAGCGAAGAGGCGTTCCAGCGCCGTATTTTCTGCAATGTAGTGGACAGGCCCGAACTCTGTTCGTTTATTGTGCCCTCTATAGTGGACCGCGGCCCCATAAGGATCGCCATCTCCACGGGCGGCTTTTCCCCTGCCCTGTCCAGAAGACTGCGCATGCTCATCGGGAAGAATATCGGAGACGAATACGTGAGCCTTGCCGCCATCTTAGGTATTATCCGTCCCCTTGTCCGTTCTCAGAGCGGCACATCCGACGATCACAAGAGGATCTTCGAGCTGCTCATCGATTCGGAGCTTATCGATGCCATCCGCTCGGGCGACCGCAGGCTTGCCGAGGATATCCTCTTCCAGGCCTTCGGGCAGCACATCGACCTCAAGGGGATCATACCATGACCATCACCATAGTCCTTGCCCTGTACATCATAACCAGCCTGGGGTTCATAACCTATCTCTTTTTCAGAAAAGACAGCATCCTTTTTCCCTTAAGGTTATTGTATGCAGTGTGTATCGGCGCCCATGCGCTCTTTGTCATCACCCTCTGGCACGCATCAGGACAGCTCCCTGTCGCCACGCCGGTGGAGGCGGTCAACGCACTCATCCTCTTTTCTTCCATAGCCTTCATGCCTTTCGTCATGAAAAGGGGCACCTCCATACTTGCTGCATTCTTTCTGCCCGTTGCTGCGTGCGGGCTCGCCTTCATTGCTTCACCCCTGCAAAACACACCAGGGGTATTAACCGCATCATACCAATACTGGTATCCCCTTCACACCTTGAGCGTGATCATGGGTGAGGCCTTCTTTGTGGTGGCTGCAATCGTCTCGGTGGTATACCTCCTTCACGAGAGGAATATCAGAACCGGTTCCATCCACTCGTCCGTTTCCGCCCTGCCCCCGCTGACCATGCTGGATTCCATCCTCTACATCTCGCTCTCTCTCGGTTTCGCTGCCATCACCATAGGCATGATCTTAGGCGGCCTCTGGGCATCCGCAAGGGGGCTTCGGTTCAGCCACATCGCGCCGAAGGTCCTTGCAGGGGGCCTGACGTGGCTTGTCTTTGCCCTGAGTCTGCACCAGAGGCTGGCCATCGGGTGGAAAGGGAGGCGCACCGCCATCATCACCCTCATCGGCTTTGTCCTCATGGTTTTGCTCTTCATCGTGATCAATATCGTCTTCCCCTATTCCCATGGGATAAGGCTTATCTGATGGAAAGGATCTGTTGCATCAGCATCAACCACAAAAACGCCCCTGTAGACATCAGGGAGCGCATCAGGGTTGAACCTGCGGATCTCCAGGCAATATTCACTCAAGATTCAGAGGCGTGCCCCTTAAATACCTGCAACCGGACCGAGATCTACTTTACCGCCATGGATAAGGGGGCAATATTCGAGCTTCTTGAACGCCTCTCCGGGGTCGATAGGCACTCAATCGAGCAGGTATCCGAATATCTTACCGGCCCCGAGGCGGTGCGTCACCTCTTCATGGTCGCTTCAGGCCTGGACTCGCTGGTCTTAGGCGAGCCCCAGATCTTAGGCCAGTTGAAGGATGCCTATCGCCAGGCCCTTTCCATAAACACCACCGATACCATCATGAACAAGGCGCTCCACCGGGCATTCAGGACTGCCAAGCGCATCCGCACCGAGACCAGCATAGGCACTTACCCCGTATCTGTGGCATCCGAGGCCGTTGAGCTGGCAGGGCACATCTTCGGAGATATCACCGACAGCACCGTCCTTATCGTGGGCGCAGGGGACATGGCGGGCATTGCCGCCAAACGCCTGAAAGGCAGGGGCGTAAGGCACATTCACATCATCAACCGAACCTTGGGCGCAGCCTGTGATCTTGCAGGCGAGCTGGGCGGTAGTGCACTGCCCTTCGAGCGCCTATCGGATGAGCTTGCAGCCAGCGACATCGTCATCACCTCCACCGGCTCGGCGCGCCCCATCATCACCAGGGACATGGTGGCATCGGCCATGAAGGTAAGGAAGAACCGGCCAATTATCATTATCGACATCGCAGTACCCAGGGATGTGGAGGAGGCCGCAGGCAAGTGCTACAACTGCTATCTCTATGACATCGATGGCTTGAAGGCAATTGTTGATAAGCACTTTGCCCACCGTGAGACAGAGGCGAAAAGGGCGCTCGGGATTATCGACCAGGAGGTCGACAAGTTCGAAAAATGGCTGGATTCTCTCTCCGCCCAGTCCACCATCAAAGACCTGTTCAGCCTCATGGAATCACATATCGCAGACCAGCTTAACGGGCTGTCCATCCCTGAAGGAGAAAAATCCGTTGTGGATAACACATTGCGGGCATCCTATAAAAGACTGCTCCACCGGCCCGTGAGCTTCCTGAAGGAACATCCACAGATCAAATATATCGAGAACGTACGGAGGATATTCCAGCTTGATGAGGACTTTTCGGATCGGCACAAGGGGTAGCGCCTTGGCGCTGGCCCAGACTGAGATGGTGAGATCCGCCCTGGCCAGGGCAGTTCCCGGGCTCGTTACCGAGGTCGTCACCATCAAGACCGCCGGGGATATCCTGGCCGACGCCCCGCTGGATGCCATCGGCGGCAAGGGTGTTTTTGTCAAGGACATCGAGCGCCGGCTCATCGAGGGCCATATCGACATGGCGGTCCACAGCCTGAAGGACATGCAGGCCATGTTGCCCCATGGGCTTATCATAGGCGCATGCCTAACCCGCCAAGACCCACGGGACATGCTCTTCTCCAAGGGAAACTATGACCTGGATACCCTGCCTTTTGGATCGAGCATCGGCACATCCAGCATGCGCAGGAGGTGCCAGATCAAGATCGTCCGGCCTGATCTTAAGGTCATGGAGATCAGGGGGAACGTGCCGAGCCGGCTGAAAAAGGCGGGAGAGAACTTCGATGCGGTCATCCTGGCCGCAGCCGGCGTTATCAGGCTCGGATTACCGCTGGGCATTGCCATAGATCCACAAAAGATGATACCTTCACCCGGCCAGGGCATCATTGCCGTGGAGTGCAGAGGCATGGATAATGAGCTGAAGGAGATGCTTGGCAAGCTCGATCATACCCCTACCAGGGTCTGCGCCGAGACCGAACGGGCCTTCCTGGCGAAGCTCGGCGGGGACTGCAATCTGCCGGCAGGGGCACTGGCTGTGGTGAACGGCCAAGAGATCTCCATCACGGGCATGCTCGGCTCGCCGGACGAGACAACCATGGCCAGGTTGTCCATGAAGGGCAGGACGCCGGAGGTGGGACGCCTCCTGGCAATGGACCTCATGGAGCAGATACACGGGAACGGTTGAGAATGAAGGTATTTCTTATCGGTGCAGGCCCGGGCGACCCGGGACTCATCACCATCAAGGCACGGCGCATCCTTGAAGGATGCGATGCCGTGGTCTACGACGACCTTATCCCCGAAGAGGTCTTGGGCCTTGCGCCCAGGGAGGCCCGGAAGATCTACGTGGGCAAGCGCGCGGGCAAGGAATACATGAAGCAGCCCCGGATCAACGAGCTCCTCCTTGGGCTCGCGCAAGAAGGGCTGGACGTGGCCCGCCTCAAGGGCGGCGACCCGTGCATCTTCGGCCGGGGCGGCGAAGAGGCGTTATTCTTGAGGGAGCACGGTGTCCCTGTCGAGATTATCCCGGGCATCACCTCAGCCATTGCGGGCCCCATAAGCGCGGGCATCCCGCCCACCCACCGTGGGCTTGCAGCCTCGGTGACCTTTGTCACTGCCCACGAGGACCCAACCAAGGAATCGGGCTTTATGGACTGGGCTCATCTGGCCAAGGATCCGGGCACCATCGTATTCCTCATGGGTGCGGGAAGGATAGGTGCCATAGCGGGCAGACTCATGGAAGAAGGCATGCCCGCAGACACACCCTGCGCCGTGGTCCAGGATGCAACCACCCCCTCTCAACGACAGGTCGTCTCCATCCTGGAGTCCATAGGTCATGAGGCCTTGCTGCAGCATATTACCTCGCCCTGTATCATCGTGGTGGGCAAGGTGGTGAGCCTGAGCGGAAAACTCTACTCCAAAAATGACCTGCCCCTGTCAGGCAGATCAGTGCTCATCACCAGGCCTGATCACCTTGCCTTGGAGACGGCCTCCCTCTTCGCATCCAAGGGTGCCAGGGCCGTAGTCTACCCCCTCATCGAGATCGCTGAGCTGCCGTTTGAAATCCCTGACCTGAAGACCTATGACATACTCATCTTCACCTCCCAGAACGCGGTGAGCCTCTTCTTTGAAAAGCTGCTCTCACAAGGCAAAGATGCCAGGACATTCTCATCAACAGAGGTCTTGTGCATCGGACCCAAGACTCGCGATACCCTTAAAGACTATGGGATCGTTGCCGATGGCATGGCGCGTGAATTCCGGGCCGAAGGTATTGTGGAGCTCCTGGGCAACAGGGATCTCGCGGGCAGGAGGGTGTGTCTGCCCCGGGCCAGAGGCGCCCGGCCTTACCTGGTGGAGGCCCTTCAGGCCAGGGGGGCGCTGGTGGATGAGATCATCATCTACGATACCATCCTTCCTCAAACCGCAGACCCGGCAACGTTCATGCAGGCCCTTACCGGCATTGACACCGCCATCTTCACGAGCCCGTCAGGTATCAGGCATGCCCTTGAGCTCCTGGGCGGCGAACCTGCACTTCTCGGCTCCAAAAGGCTCGTTGCCATCGGCCCGGTTACGGCCAAGGCCATGGAAGGCTATGGCCTCACCCCTGCCCTCATCGCATCCGAATACACGGATGAAGGAATCATCAAGGCCTTACTAGGAGAAACACCATGATCGGCATTTCGAAGCTCTACTGCGGCACCGTCGAGGCATCGGACCCCCTGCGCTACGGCCGCTCGTCCAAGGAACTGCCCTCGCACCTGCTCCAGTTCTCTATTGACAAGAAGCCCGTGGTGGTCTGGAACATAACGAGCGCCTGCAACTTGAGGTGCGTGCACTGCTATGCCTCTGCAGGAAAGGCTGAACAAGAGCTTACAACCAAGCAGGGACTCGAGCTTATAGCAACGTTAAAAGATTACGGCGCCCCTGTCATCCTCTTCTCGGGCGGTGAACCCACTATACGGAACGACCTCCCGAAGCTCATCGAGGCAGCGGTAAAGTCCGGCATGCGCGCCGTCATCTCCACCAACGGAACGCTCATATCGCAAGACATGGCCATGCGGTTTGCAGACCTGGGCCTTTCCTACATCGGGGTGAGCCTGGATGGCCTGGAAGAGGTCAACGACACCTTCCGGGGGATTAAGGGCGCCTTCAAGGGGGCCATGCAAGGCATCTACCATGCCATGCACCAAAACATCAAGGTGGGGCTCCGCTTCACCATGAACCGGCGCAACGCGGATCAGATACCCGGCATCTTCGACCTTATGAGAGGCGAGGGCATCCCCAGGATCTGTTTCTACCACCTGGTCTATACCGGCAGGGCCAAGGAGCTTATGGCAGAGGACCTCACGCACGAACAGACCAGGCAGACCCTTGACCTCATCATGGACCGTACCAAGGAGATGATCGATGCGGGCCTGAATGTAGAGGCGCTCACGGTGGACAACCATGCTGACGGGCCGTACGTATACCTGCGCATGATGAAAGAGGGCAACCCGCGCGCGCCAGAGGTTCTGGACCTGCTGAAGATGAATGCGGGCAACTCTAGCGGCCTGGGCATCGGCTGCATCAACTGGGATGGCGAGGTGTACCCTGACCAGTTCTGGCGCACCAAGGTGCTGGGCAATGTCCTGAAAAATCCCTTCCCCGACATCTGGGACAATACGGCAAACGAGTTCCTCATGCAGATGAAAATCAAAAAGGCATTCGTAAAGGGAAGGTGCCGGCAATGCAGGTGGCTCGACGTATGCGCGGGCAACTTCAGGGCGCGGGCCGAGGCCGCAACCGGCGACACCTGGGGCGAAGACCCTGCGTGCTACCTGAGCGTGGAAGAGATATCCTGATATTTTTACTCGAGGCAGCCCCGGCTATTGTTAATCATCCACCTGTGATGTCTTGAACTTCTGGACGTCCCCGGCAAGAACTGTCGCCATGGTGCGCAGGTTATCCATGGTGTTGGCCAGTTCTTCCACCGTCGAGGCGTTGTGCTGCGTGGAACCGTCTATCTGCGATATGGCACGGCTCAGCTCGCCGATATTCTGGGTCTGTTCCGTGCTCGATGTGCTGATCACCTCCATCATCCTGAAGAAGAATTCCATGCGGCTCATGAGCTCTTCCAATGAGGACGACGTCTTGGCCATCATCTCATCACCGTTCTTGATCCGGCTAACAGTGCCTTCGATCAGGGCCTTGATCTCGCTCGCCGCACCGGCTGAGCGCTGAGCAAGAGACCTAACTTCCCCCGCCACCACAGCAAACCCCTTCCCGTGCTCTCCCGCCCTGGCCGCCTCCACCGAGGCATTCAAGGCCAGAAGGTTCGTATGGAAGGCCACCTCGTTCACCGTCAGCACAATGTCCCCGATCTTCTTGGAGTCCATGGAGATCCCCTGGATCGCCTTCATCAGATCTGCAAACACCTGCTTGCTGTGGTCTATGAGCTTGGTTATGGCATTCGATGTGTCCTGCCCCTCGCGTATCAGGTCTGCATTGTGCAGCACTGTCCCGTTCATCTCTTCGATGGACGCCGAGATCTCCTCCACCGAGGCCGCCTGCTCCTGGGTCGCCTGCGACAGGTCCTGAGAGCCGGCGCTTACATTCTCTATGGCTTCATGGAGCTGCAGCGATGTCTCCCTCACGTGTCCCACGATCTGCTCGATGTCATCCATGAATTCATTGAACCAGAAGGCAAGCCTGCCCACCTCGTTTAAGCCCGTCACATGGAGCCGCTTGGTGAGGTCGCCCTGTCCTTGGGCCATGTCTTCGAACATGACGGACATCTTCCCCACGGACAATGACAGGCTCTTCATAAGCAGAAACCCGTTTATAAATGTCATGAGGGCGGTCTGCACGAGTACGAGAAGAAATCCATACTCCATCGACGCCAGATTAAGTCCGGATGCAATAGACAGGTAGATAGTGCCGAGGATGAGCCCTATGGGCGGGATGGCTATCAGAAGGATCGTAGTAAGGAGCTTCTGATTGAGATTCATACGGAACAATTTAATATTGCTGTCCATGATCCCCTTCATGTTGCATTTCATATAGAACGGCACAAGGCTGTTCTCGGATGCAAGGTAGAAGAACGGTATGACCAACAGCCCCGACATGATAAGGGTGTTTATTCCGAAAATAAATTCATTCGGTTTTACATAACCCTTGAGGAACATCATCAGTACACAAATAAGGTTTCCAAAAAGGGCAAACCTCAAGAATGCAGTAATGGCCTCAGCCAAGGGAAGAATGGATACCGAGCGCATGGCCCGTTGAACCTCTTCGGGTTTGAATGAGTCCTTCTCCATGATTTCAATGGCAGGGCGAACCAGCACGTACTTGACAAGGACCCCCAGAACAAGGCCGAAATTTGCCGCATTCAAGCCACATAGCGCTGCAGTCATGAAGTGATTCTTCACACCTTCTGAGATATTCAGGAAAAATACCAGCAGCAATGGTACGACAACTATTGCGGTGATTGACTCCTGAAACAACAACGGTCTTAGGAACAATTGTTTTGTATTTTCTTTCATGCCCCTCCCCTCTTATCTTATCTCGCATCCATAGTAGTACCGGGATATGAAATGTAAGGCATCTTTTAGTATATCGGATTTCGAGGCATGAAAATTTAATGATATAAATACGAACTAGTTATGCAAGAAGAGGGAACAAGGTAGCCCGGAACACCTAACTTGCCTTTGCACTATCTGTAATGGATATTATCAGTGCGAAAAGAGTTGATGGCTTCAACCCTCCCGCTGCGATGTCTTGAATTTCTGCACATCCTCTGCAAGCACTGTCGCGATAGAGCGCAGGTTGTCCAGGGTATTGGCCAGTTCTTCCACCGTGGAGGCATTATTCTGGGTGGAGCCGTCTATCTGTGTAATGGCCCTGCTCAGTTCGCCGATATTCTGGGTCTGCTCCGAGCTCGACGTGCCGATTACCTCCATCATCCTGAAGAAGAATTCCATGCGGCTCATGAGCTCTTCCAATGAGGACGACGTCTTGGCCATCATCTCATCACCGTTCTTGATCCGGCTAACAGTGCCTTCGATCAGGGCCTTGATCTCGCTCGCCGCACCGGCTGAGCGCTGGGCAAGAGACCTGACTTCCCCCGCCACCACCGCAAACCCCTTCCCGTGCTCTCCCGCCCTGGCCGCCTCCACCGAGGCATTCAGGGCCAGAAGGTTCGTATGGAAGG
Organism: uncultured delta proteobacterium; assembly: GCA_963798485.1. GTDB lineage: Bacteria > Desulfobacterota > Desulfomonilia > UBA1062 > UBA1062 > MWEI01. The sequence goes on from CAWCTR010000016.1 coordinate 72,552, forward strand.
CCACCTCGTTCACCGTCAGCACAATGTCCCCGATCTTCTTGGAGTCCATGGAGATCCCCTGGATCGCCTTCATTAGATCTGCAAACACCTCTTTGCTGTGATCTATGAGCTTGGTTATTACCTCTGAAGAATCCCTCCCTTCGCTGATCAGGGTTGCATTGTTCTGTATAGTGGCATTCATCTCCTCAATTGAGGAGGATATCTCCTGAACATTCGCCGCCTGGTCCTGTGTTGCTTGAGACAGTCCCCGGGAGCCTGAACTAACCTCTTCGATGGCCTGGTGAAGCTCAAGGGAGGTATCCCTTACATGCCCGACAACCTGCTCGATATCTTCCATGAATTCATTGAACCAGAAGGAGAGCTCGCCCACCTCGTTGAGCCCTGTCACTTCGAGCCGCTTGGTGAGGTCGCCCTGGCCCTTTGCCATGTCCCGGAACATGATCGACATCCTGCCTACTGAGAGCGAAAGGTTCTTCATAAGCAGAAGACCGCAGACGAATGCCAGCACTATGGTCTCAAAAAGGATGACATAGAATCCCATCTGGAGCGATGCCATATTGAGTCCCGTAGCCATGGTCAAATAGAGAAGACCGAGGATAAGGCCCAAGGGGGGAGTGGCTATGAGAAGGATAGTAATGAGGGTCTTCTGACTGAGGCTCATGCGGAAAGGCTTCGCATCGCTGTCTATGATCCCCTTCAGGTTGAACCTCTGATAGAAAGGTGCAAGGCTGTTTTCTGAGGTAAGATAGATGATCGGGATTGCCAAGAGACCGATCATGACAACCGAATTCAGCCCGAATAAAAACTCCGGCATTACTATGTACCCTTTAAGATAAATCGGTAGTGTGGCAATGATATTGCCAAAGAGGGCGAATCTCAAAAATATGACAATTGACTCAATGAGGGGAAGCACTGATATCGAACGTACGGCGCGCTGAAGCTCATCCGGGGTAAATGAGCCTTTCTCCATAACATCGATGGCCGGCCGGACAAGGAAATATTTCGTCATGGTACCTAATATAAGACCGAAGTTTGCAGCAGCCGATGCACCCATGAGCACGGAAGTGAAATTCTTAATGACTGCCTCAGAGATGTACCTGAAGAAAAACAGCAGGATAGGCACAAGAATAACAATAGTGACCGTCTCCTGAAACAGGAGCGGATGAAGAAACAGGACCTTTGTGCTTTCTTTCATGAATTCCCCCTATCCGTTTCCCATATAGATATTCCCCCGGGTTGTGATTGTTATGATCTTGTGATTTTCTATCGGTTTTTTTACATCTCAACTTAACTGCATCGTGCATAGCCTGTCGGGCCTTACACTGCATGGGCACACGTGGATTTATGAAATCATATCAAGTTATTAACGAGGTATTACCACCTGCATAAGCTTACATAAGTGCTGAGGTATATTTTCTGAGCTCACCACGCAGCCCTCGCGCATCACCAAGAAGCATATCGAGCCTTTGCCAGAACCCCTTACCATGACCCCGAATCTTGGTATGGAGCAGTTCGTGAATAATCACATAGTCCATAAGCTCACGAGGCAGCCTTGCCAGATTGATATTCAGGCTTATGGTGCCACGCATACTACAGCTCCCCCAACGGGTCTTCTGGTTACGCACCGTGACGCCTGCATAAGGCAGACAATACTCTTTTGAAAGCTCATCCAGACGGGTAACGATCTTGTTGCGCGCCGCTGCAAAATCCATGATCACAGGCAGATTGCAGGCTGTCTCTCCTCGGGCCTTGGCTATTGAATCCATTCGGTTGCAATGGCTCTTAATCCAATCCTTCTTGGAAAGCGCGAATCTTTGGCCCCGCGCAAGCGCCACACCCAAGGGCACGGCTACCCTCACGCCGCCCGGCCTGACCGAGATGCTCACCCTTCGCGCCCTGGTGCTGTGTTCCACCAGAACATCCCCAACCCCATCGAGAGAAAACACAAAAGCCCTCATCATGAAAACCCCTCATATCAGCACGGGAGAAACCTTTCCAGGGCATTGTATGCTATAAGGCAATACATGCCCAAGACACCAATTCACCTTTACAATTTTTTCCCCTCTGTGATGACCCGTCATCGGCTCTTGTTTATTGCCCTGGGTATCTGCATGGGTCTGTTTTTTATATTTACGAATCCTGTCCATGCAGGACAGCTTGAGACACTAGGCACGAACGATGCCTCAATTTTTTATGAACAACCGCTCTCCGGTCCTGCGCATGAGCTTGCAGGGTTATTTCCATCAGTAAAAAAAGATCTTGAGATATCACTGGGGTTTCCTGTGGATTTCCGTCCTGCCGTCATCCTGGTCTCAAACGAGGCTGCATTCGAGCAGATAGTCGGCAACCGGTTGATTGTAGCCTATGCCGTGCCGGATAAGATGCTCATAGTCATTGATTATGCAAGGTCCAGCAAAGACCCCTTCAATACCCGGACCATACTCAAGCATGAGCTCTGCCACCTTCTGCTCCACCGCTATATACAAACGCTGCCCCGATGGCTGGACGAGGGGGTGGCCCAGTGGGTAAGCGGTGGATTCGACGAGGTGTTCTCACAGAGGAGGGAATCTTACCTGAGGTGGGCCACCATCAGTGGGGGCCTTATGACCCTGAACGCCATGGATTTGCGTTTTCCCCAGGACGAACCGGGCCTTGTCCTGGCTTATGAGGAGAGCAGGAGCATTGTCGATTACATCGTTTTCCGATACGGCAAAAACGGCATCACCAATCTCCTCACCGCCCTGAAGAACGGGAAGCCCACGCAGGACGCCATCATGATATCACTGGGCATACCGCTATCCACGCTTGAAAAGGATTGGCGGCAAAGCATCAGGACATGGGCCACCCTGCTGGTATATATCATGGGCAATATCTATTCCATCATCTTCTTCCTCGCCGCCCTTGCCACGGTGGCGGGTTATGTGCGCTATCGCATCAGGAGAAAGCGATTTATGAAGGAGGAGAGGAGGAGGTCTCTCCGGAAAACTCTTAAAGAGGGAACTTCTCAGTAAAGCATACGTATCTTTTTCCCGGACAATTATTTTCACCACGAAGGATTATCTGGGTTCCCCTCGTTTTTAAGGAGGGGACAGGGGAGATTTTTCCAATAGGTAGGAACGATCGCGATCGTCCGTTATTTCATTACCGCCAGCAGTCACGAATGTTCCGAATGTTCCCTGCAAAAAATCCCTCCTGTCCTCCCTTTAGAAAAGGGAGGGACTTGTAAACACTGTTCAATGCCAAGGACGCGAAGATGGTCAGCCAGTAGGTTGGGTTGAACTTGTGAAACCCAACAATATGTCTTGAGATAAATCCATACGAATAATTCTGACTTTGATGTGTTGGGTTTCGTTCCTCAACCCAACCTACTAAGTTGTGCGATAGTGCAAAGGATTATCCCGTAACCTCGGGAGGCGAAATTGTTATCAGGCCTGACTTAACACCCGCTTCCTCGTGGGGAAAGGGATGGTCTGGCCGTCTACCGCAACAATAACATCTTGGTGATGAACGGATGCCTCCCGGACAAATTCTTCAATAGAGCTGTATCGCTGGGAATAATGTGAGAGCACGAGTCTCTTCACCCCTGCATCACGCGCTATCAGTGCCGCCTGGGCTGCAGTGAGGTGGCCATATTCATGGGCAGAGCGTTCCATGTCCGAGAGATAGGTGGCCTCCATCACACAAAGATCGGCCCCTTGTGCGAGCCCGTATGCCCCCTCGCACACCCTGGTATCCATTACAAAGGCAAAGCACTGACCCGGCCGGGCAACACCCACATCCTCAATACAGATTGTCTTCCCGTTGATGTCGATCGTGCCTGAAGCCTTCAGCCTCCCTGCATCCTTATCCCTGATGCCTTCCTGCTTCAGCCTTTGAGGATCGAGGGTGAAGGAGCCCTTTTCCTGCATGCGGTAACCGAAGCAATCAACAATATGATCGAGGCTTTTCGCCTCGATGGTCACCCTTTCATCTTCAAAGATTACCCCATCGGCAGAAACCGGGTGCCCGTTGAGGCGGGCGGAATTATGGAAAAGGCATGAGTCGCTGAGGTGTTCATAGTAGACCTGCCCTGAAGCGGGATAATAGATATCGACCTCATGCAGGACACGGTCAAGCGAGATGCGCTGGATTATTCCAGCCAGACCCAGGCAGTGATCGCCATGGAAATGGGTGATGAATATCTTCGTGATCTCTGTTACCGACACGCCGGTCAGGATCATCTGCCTCTGGGTACCCTCGCCGGGGTCGAAGAGATAACCCTCATCATCGAAGCGGACCACATAGCCGTTCTGGTTCCTGGTGCGGCCGGGCACCTGGCTTGCCGTTCCCAGGACGACGAGCTTCCTCTCAGACATGCGTATCAGTTTCTCCCTTCAGAGATTTACCGGCGTATCCATTCCTTCACTGTTAAACGGCTTTACCCATGCATTCATAGGCTAAATCGTCGGGCATTTCCATATGCAATCTGATTGAGCGTTTCCAGGTCTTCCCTTTTGCGAAGTAATAGTGTATCCATTCTAATACTTTTATCGTTAAATAATAAAAACATATGGATCATAGTTGTATGGCATGGTGCACAACTGCCATGTGAACCGGACAAGTAAAGGATGGACGACCCCAATTCTAAAAAAGGAAAGGAAATAAACATGTTTGAAAAGTATCATCTTGAAAAACCGGACAATCTCGTAGAGCTCTTTGAGAACAGCGTGAAGAAGTATGCCGACAGACCATATCTCGGGACCAAGAACAAACAGGGTGAATATGAGTGGGTCCCTTACCGGGAAATCGGCCGCCGTGTCGATAACCTGCGGGGTGGACTGGCCAGTCTCGGCATCAAGCGGGGTGATGCCGTCGGCGTCATCTGCAACAACAGCATCGACTGGGCGGTGGGCCACTTTGCCGTGCTCGGGCTCGGGGCATTCTACGTCCCCATGTATGAGGCGGAATTAACCCATGTCTGGGAATACATCATCAAGGACAGCGCCGCCAAGGTCGTCCTGGTTTCAAAGCCGGGGATCTTCGAAAAGGTCAAGGACTTCCCGTCAAGGATTCCCACACTGGAGAAGATGTTTGTCATGCAGGGTGAAGGAAAATCCACCATGGCTGAACTGGAGCGCATTGGAGAAGAGAATCCGGTCAAGGCCATCTATCCGAAGCCGGAAGATGTGGCCGTCCTCATCTATACGTCCGGAACGACCGGAGACCCCAAGGGGGTTCTGCTGATGCACGGCAACTGGACGAGCAACCACCATGCGCGAATGGTGGCTTACCCTGAGCTGAATTCAGAAGATCGATCCCTGTCCCTTCTTCCTTGGGCGCACGCCTTCGGCCTCGGCGAATTGCATACCTTCACGGCCATCGGCGGCTCCATGGGCTTCATGGAAAGCGTCAAAACCGTTGTTTCAGACATGGCCGCAGTGCGGCCGACATTCCTCATTGCCGTCCCCCGCATCTTCAACAAGGTCTATGATACAATCGTTACGAAGGTCAACGAGGCCGGCGGCTTTAAAAAGAAGCTGTTCGATGCGGGCGTGGAAGCGGGCAAAGAAAAACGCCGCCTTGCCGAGCAGGGAAAATCGAGTTTTCTGGTGGACCTCAAGTTCAAGATCATCGACAAGATCGTCTTCCAGAAGATCCGCGATCTCTTCGGAGGCAGGATGAAAGGCTCCATGACGGGCAGCGCCCTCATGAATCCTGATATTTCCAGGTTCTTCCACGATATCGGGATCCCCCTCTTCGATGCCTATGGATTGACGGAAACGGTGCCAGGCATTACCATGAACAGCTTCAGGAAATTCCGAATCGGCAGCGTCGGGCCCGCCATGGACAAGATCAAGGTTGTCATCGACCAGTCTGTTGTGGAGCCGGGGGCAAAGGACGGTGAAATCATCTGCTACGGGCCCAACGTCATGAAGGGTTACCACAACAAACCGGAGGCGACGAAGGAGGTCATGACGTCCGACGGCGGCTTCCGGACGGGTGATCGTGGACGCCTCGACGAGGACGGTTTCCTGTGGATCACGGGCCGCATCAAGGAACAGTTTAAACTGGAAAACGGCAAGTATGTCTTCCCGGCAGTCCTGGAAGAAGACATCTGCCTCAACCATTACGTCCAGAGCGCCCTGATCTATGGGGCAGGCAGGGAATACAATGTCTGCATGATCGTGCCGGACTTCGTTGCACTTGAGGTCTACGCGCAAAAGAACAACCTGCCGACCGATATGAAGACGCTCGTCGAGAGCGAAGATATCCAGAAGATGATTACGGGTGAAATCAACGATACCCTGAAGAAAAAGTACGGCGGCTATGAGATCCCGAAAAAATACCTTTTCCTCTCAGAGCCGTTCACCCTGGAAAACGGCATGCTGACCCAGACGATGAAGCTCAAACGCAGGGTTATCCTGGAGAAATACACCGACCGG
>CAWCTR010000017.1:0-308511 GCA_963798485.1 uncultured delta proteobacterium
AGTTAAATCCTAGCTCTTCTCAAAACAGCCAAAACGATGAATTAAATTTTCCAACCCTATTTCATATGTAAATAGTCCCCGTTTACCGGGAGGGTTTGGTCTTTTGATCGTAGGAATCAGCCAGTAAAGAAGAGAAGTTTCATATACGTGGTCTCCCATGGGAGCCGACAGTTTGTTGTGCATACTGGCGTTGGTCATGTTAGTTTCGCGTTCAATGACATCAGTTCGTATCCCGACCTTGATATTGCTCTTATGCCTCCACAGGAACGAGGGTATATCCAAGCTTGGCAGCCTGTTTATGGAGATTGTACAACCTTGTCTTGTTGTTGAGTTGAATAAGGTAAGATTCCCCCAGTTCATGATAAGGCTTGTTGAATTTGAGAACATAGAACACTGCCTTGAGTATGCGGTGCGCAATGGCAACGATGGCCTTCCTGGCACCCTTGCGTGCCCTGAGACTGTAATACTTCTCCCGATAATATGAGCCCTTTTTTCGTATTGCACCCCATGCAATCTCGATCACGATGGTCTTGACAATACTCCCCCTCACAGGGCTTCTTCCGCTATGCCGCTTGCCGGCGCTCTCATTGTTGCCGGGACACAGTCCCGCCCATGACGCTAAAGATGCCGCAGTTTCAAACTGGTCAAGCGTATCTCCAACTTCAGAAAGCAGGGCATGCCCGCTGATATCGCTTATTCCAGGAACCTGTATGAGACGGTCTATCTTATCACGACGGTCGGTTAAAAGCCCCTGGAGTCTTTCGTACACAAGCGCTATCTGCTTTTCCACGCTCTCGATGAGCGTGCGTATGGATACCAACTGGAACCGGTGATGCTCGTTAAAGAAACCCTTGATGGATTTGAACAACTCATCCTCTTTGCCCTTGAGCCTGCCCCTGGTACAATTGAAAACACCCTTAAGCGTGATCTCCTTGTCGGAGATAAGAAGATCCATGAGATTCCTTCCGGTGACGCCGAACAGGTCGGAGGCCACAGAATCTATCTTGATGTTGGCACATTCAAAAAGCTTGTGGACCCTTCTCTTGTAGTCGGAAAGACTCTCCACGTAGGTCTTTCTCAGCCGTGCAAGGTCCCTCCACTCGCGCACATGCTTCTCCGGTATGAAACTGCCCCTAAGCAGCCCATGACGCAGAAGCCCGGCAAGCCATCTGCTGTCAGACACATCGGTCTTCCTGCCCGGAAGGTGCTTCACGTGTCTGGCATTCACGAGAATTACCTGACAGGTGTCTTCCAGAACATTATGCACGGGTCTCCAGTATACGCCGGTACTTTCCATCGCAACCACATGACAGCCTTGGTCAAGCAGCCATTCCTTTAGCCGGTATAGCTCGTCGGTAAAAGCCCCGAACTCGCAAAGTTCCTCATTGATCGTGCCATCCTCACTGGTACTCACTGACGTTGCCGATATCTTGTCCTTGTGTATATCAAGCCCACAACAATGTTGGTGCACCACACTCAAAACTGCGTTAGAATTCTTACGGCTCATGTCCTGCCCTCCTGTATGGTTGTGTTGGGTACATACCCATTGTTGGGCAATTCATGAGCCTTCTGCTACAATATTTTCATCCTTCGTTCGTAATAAAAAAAGCTTAGTGCTTACTTCATGATAAGAAATATAATTCACCTGTATGAATAATGTGAAAGTAAAGATAACGTGCCATGAAAGGCGCTCTGAGCCTGTAGCCTGAATACCATAGATCAGAAACCATGATCATCATTTTTCAGGCATCTCAAAACCGAGAAGAAATCGCAGTTATCATCACTCTGATATAGAATAGAACAAAACATAATGATAATATAGCAAATTAAAGAGTGATTACGTACCGGTGATCAAACAACAAGAATAAGAGTCAAGACTTCGTTTGCTGATTTTATTCTTCAAGATATGTGAGGCTTTGGGCTATCTAATGAAAAAACGAGCAAAAAAACAGCTTCAGAAACCGGTTGTTCATACGAATAATGGGAATATATTCATATTAGATACTATTTTCAAAAAGTACAGCAAGTGGATTACTATTGGACTTGCCTTAATCTTGCTGTTCATCATTTTCCATGAGTTTATTTTCGGGAGACTATATTACTTGTTTTCAGATATTGGGATAGATTCAATTATTGAAGCCTATCCATTTTTATATCATGTATCATGTTATATACACTCTGAAGGGTTCCCTTTATGGTCATTTGCACAAGGTATGGGGCAGAATATTATGTCACCCAGTTTGTGTGATCCATTTTATTGGATAGTCTACCTTTCAGGACCAGAACATGCAGCCTACGCAATAATCTGGATAGAGATAGCAAAAATCGTACTCACTGCATTGGTATTCTATCATTTTCTTAAACTTTGGAATCTCACTTATATCACAACAATAGTTGGTACATTGCTATATTGTTTCAGTAGTTTTATGATAATTGGGGGACAATGGTGGGTACTTTCCACGGAAGCGTGTTATTTGGCATTACTTCTTTTAGGTTTTGAGAAATTATATCGACAAAATACTGGATATCTCTTCACACTTGCAATAGCTCTTTTTGCTATTCTCAATCCTTTCAGGCTTTATAGTTATGGAGTATTTCTTATCATTTATTTTTTGTTCAGACATCTTACCTCTGAAGAGCCTACTCTCAAAAAGTTTTTTACCGTAAGTTTAAAGATGGCCGGCTTTGGACTTCTTGGAATTATTGTCAGTAGTTTTATCTTTGTGGCTAATTGTCAATATCTTCTAGAAAGCCCTAGGGTGGGTGGAGATTTTTCATTCTTTAAAACACTGTTTTCTATACCTGTCTTTTCTTTTGAAAGGCAGGAACATTATGTAACAGCACTATTGCGATTATTTTCCGGTGATTTGATGGGAAACGGCACAAATTATACCGGATGGCACAATTACCTTGAAGCCCCTTTGTTCTATATTGGGTTACTTCCTTTACTGTTGATGCCTCAAATATTTCTATCATCAAATAACAGAAAAAAGATTGTCTATGCTTCCTTTCTCATCATTATACTTATTCCAGTAATTTTTCCTTTTTTCCGTTATGCCTTATTTCTCTTTGCTGGCGATTATTACAGATGTCTTTCAATATTTGTCTCCCTTTCCTTTCTTTTCCTTGGCCTTTATGCTTTGGACAAGATTGATAGAGATTATTCCATTAACACTTATGTACTATTGGGGACGCTGTTTATCCTTATTCTTATTCTCTATTACCCCTATCCAACTGAAATAACTAATATTAATATATATGATGGGTTACGCAACCCACTTAGTCAGAATACTACAGGGGTAATTTTAATCAATACAGGATTGCGTTCAGTAATAAGTATTTTTCTCGTGCTTTATACAGGGCTGATATTATTATTCAAGTATGAAAGTTGCAGGCCATATCTGCGGATATTGTTACTATTGATACTAGCAATTGAAATTGGCTATATGAACATGGGGATCTTGAAGAACAGAGATGCACTATCGCCAGAAAATATATCTGCTTTGTTTAATACTAAGGATGCTGTTGATACTATAAAAAATAATGATAAGGAGTTTTTTCGAATTAACAAAAACCCCAAGTTGTTATTAAATAGTTTGTTTATATACAATAATGCAAAAGTTGAAGGGTACTATGGAACCTCATGTTATGATTCTTTTAATCAGAACTATTACATACGTTTTTTAGAAGAAATGGGCATAATTGAGAAAGGGAATGAGATTCAAAGTCGATTGTCAGAAGGAGTAACCCTCTACCCTCTGTTATGGTCATTTGCAAGTATTAAATACTATCTTGGCCTAAATACGGAATATTCTAAAATGATGTTAATGAATTATGGGCCTCTTAAGATGATTGATAATATTATTCTATATAAAAATAATCAATTTTTGCCTTTAGGTTATACATATGATCACTTTATTCCCATAAGTGAATTTAGGAAATTGACGCAAATTCAAAAGGAACAGGTCATATATAAAGCTTTTGTAGCAGAGGAACCCATAGATAACACAATTAAAAGAAAATTAATGAATTATGATATAAATGAAATACCACAAAATAATATTATTGGATACTATAGAAGAGATATCGATCTCCTTCGAAAGGATACTTTCAAAATTGATAAATTTAGCCAGAATAATATTAGTGGTACAATAAAACTGGATACTCCCAAATTGTTGTTCTTCACCATTCCTTATGACAAAGATTGGAACATTATTATTGATAATAATCAAATCAAGCCTCTATTAACCAATGTTGGATTTATGGGTTTTATGCTGGAACCCGGGAGGCATGACATTGAATTATACTATGAACCTTCATATTTTATAGCAAGTTTACGTGTATCCCTATTAGGGTTAATAATATATTTAGGATTAATAATGATACATTTTATGAATAAACGTAAAGAACATAAAGTTGTTTAGTGTATCTGCTGGCTAGTAGTCTTCAAAAGACAATCATCATGAAAATGAAAATCTATGCCTGCATGAGTCCGGGTACGCTTTAGTCGGATTTGAATGATAGTTTTAATATTATGAATTGATCTATATTGGGTGAGTTAAAATTTATGAACAACCTTTGCAAAAATTCTGATGCTTGCTATTGTAGCAAATCATATATTGCTGCACTGGGCATGTGTATGAATTATATGTCATATAGATAGAAAATCTCTTGTAAGTGATTTTCGGAGTTGATTCCATTGACTCAGGTTAAAGGTTCTCAACAGAGAAAAAAGGTTGTTGCAAACTCAAAGCAGGCTGTTTCAGATGATGTCTCAAATTACAGGCTGAACTTCCTTAGAAAACATTCTGTAACCATTATCTGCGTGTTCTTAACTGTTGCCATTTGCTCTGTATATTTGCAGGTTAAAGACCACCAGTTCATATACCTTGATGACGGCCAATATGTGACAGAGAACAGTCACGTGCTTTCCGGATTGAACCTGGAAAATATCAAATGGGCGTTCACTAGTGTATACGCACGCAACTGGCATCCACTCACATGGATATCACATATGGTGGATGTGGGTATATTTGGGATGAAGCCAGGTATGCATCACCTTACTAACGTAATATTCCATGCATTGAACTCTATCCTGCTCTTCATAGTTCTTAACCAGATGACAGGGGCATTATGGAGGAGTGCTATTGTGGCTGCTCTTTTTGCTCTTCACCCTCTGCATGTGGAGTCGGTTGCATGGATCGCAGAACGTAAAGATGTACTCAGCACCTTTTTCTGGATGCTCACCATGCTAGCCTATCACAGATATGTCGGAAGCCGTACAATTTCGAAATATCTCCTCATGATCCTATTCTTTAGCTTGGGACTCATGGCTAAACCCATGCTGGTAACACTCCCCTTCGTACTGCTGTTACTGGACTTCTGGCCACTAAAAAGAGAGGAGCTTAACCTTGCTAATAATGGTTCCCAGACTGAACAGTCATGGTGGCCAAAGATAAATTTACGAGATATCCTCCGGTTGATTCTGGAAAGGGTTCCTCTCATTATTATGGCCCTGGCTGCCTGTGGGGTAACGGTCTATGCGCAGTCAGGGGGAGCGGTACTCTCTTTGGAAAAACTGAGCTTTGCATCGAGGATTCAAAATGTAATCACCGCCTATATCGCTTATCTCTGGAAGATGATTTGGCCACTCAACCTGGCAGTATTTTACCCATATCCAAAACAATTCAGCATATTGACGGTTGGGATGTGTCTCTTGTTACTCATTGCTATCACTGTGATTGTTCTCATGTCTGCAAGGAGGTTGCCTTACCTTGTAACAGGCTGGCTCTGGTACCTTGGAACTCTGGTGCCGGTAATCGGGATCGTTCAGGTAGGCACCCAGTCCATGGCCGACAGGTACACATATATACCACTAATAGGAATATTCATCATGATTGCCTGGGGTATACCCGAGTTGCTTGAAAAATGGAAATTCAAGAAGATAACGCTTGTTACATTAACAGGAATAGTCATTCCAATTCTTATAGGGTGTTCATGGGTGCAAGTAGGATATTGGAAGAGTAATAATACTCTTTTTGAGCACGCCCTCGATGTGACAGAAAATAATGATGTGGCTCACGATATAATAGCTGATGTTCTTATAAATCAAGGAGATTTTGATGACGCTCTAAAACATTGTGCTGAGGCTTTGAAAATAAATCCATATAACGCAGGTGCCTATGATGATATGGGAATTATTCTAACAGATAGAGGTGAGGTATCAAAAGCGATCAGTTATTATTCTAAGGCTATACAGATAGATTCAAACTATGTGGATCCTTATATCAATCTAGGTAATGCGTTCATTACTCAAGATAACAATATTGAGGCAGTCAAACAGTTCTCTAAAGTCATTGAGATAGAACCTGAATGTGTTTTAGCATATATAAAAATGAGTGAGGCTTTAACTAAACTGGGGAGACTAAACGAAGCCATACATCAATATCATAAAGTGCTTCAAATTAAGCCCGATTCTATTGCAGCACATTATAATCTCGGCATTGCTCTCATATCACAGGGAAAGATAAATGAGTCAATTGATCAGTTTAAAAAAGTGTTGGGGATACAACCTGGGAACGTGCGTGCTCAAAAAGCTCTATCCTATTTATTGGCGAAAAGGAATAAAATAGAGGAATCAGTAGCTGGTCTTAATAAGGAATTAGAGAATGAATCGAACAAGTTGGGGTTATTTGTGAAATTGGGGGATATATACCAAAGTGGTGGAGATTTGGGTAAAGCGGCAGAGAATTACGAGCGGGTAGTATCAATAGAACCTCTGAATATACATGCTTTAAACAGGTTGTCGAGGATATATTCTGATTGGGGGGAGTATGAGAAAGCACTTGATGCAATGGAGAAAGTGATAAAGGTACAGCCTGATATTGCAGATACATATTATAATATTGCATGTATTTATGCAAAACAAAACAAAGTGGATGAATCAATCAGTTGGCTTAAACAAGCTATTGAAAAGGGGTTCAATAACTGGGACCTTCTCAAGAAGGACCCTGACATTGCTAGCATTAGAAACACAACTTTTATAAATGAATTAATAAAAAATCATTAGGATTTCTTTATAAAAAATAAGTGTAGATTCTTCGATAAATGATCAGTTCCACAAGTCTTAAGAAACTGAAGATAACGTGGTGCGCCAGGTAAGCTTGGCTTGAAGGGAGAGGAGGTGATAAGACTTCTTGAAATTCAAGGAAGGGACCCAGCAGGTGGAAGTCCTGTCCGGCTAGAGCCTAGCCAGCGGGCCGGTAGCGAGTCTTGGGTGGCATAGGGGTGACCCGTGTTGCTAAGCGTAGACAGTGAGTGAATGGGCCGTGTGATTGAGCCTCGAAAATATGGTTAACGTGGAAGCCGACGTTATCACATTGACGGAAGGCAGAATCGACATGACCGGGACAGGTGAGGTCATGGAGATCCACCGGGGTCGCCCGGCACGTACACGAAAGGGGTTCCCCATGAACCTGGGAGGCCTCTTTGTCTCCTGCTTCATAATCCCGGAATGTGTTCACCGGGTGAACAAAGGACCAGGCCGAGGGGTGGTATGGATGCACCAACCCGAGGAGCGAACGGAAGCATTCAGTGCAGGTAACTGGTGTCAAGGGTAACCAAGGTGCCGGTGATGGGCAGGGAGGAGTCGGAGTATCTCATAGTGTGCGCTGGGCAGCGCATAAATCAGGAGGGTTTAAGTCCCTCTGGCGCTCGGATGAGGAGTGCCATATCCGAAAGCGGGGGTAATGCCTCGCTGGCCGGTTGAAAGACCGGAGGGCAGGGTGTCCATCGTGAGGTGGAATCCGAAGGGCATGAGGAGAAGTACCGGGCCGTAATCGAGGGAGAGATCCCGGATGAACCGGTCGGCCAAAGATGGGGCAAGGTCGAGCCCGCACTATGGGGGCGAAGGCGTTACTCATCCACCCATCGTACCAAGGTGTGTGCGGGCGGCACGGTACGGAAGATTTATGTGTGACCCCAGGAGGACTCATCGGGTTTCTGAGTGGCGTCAGGATAAGCGAATCTATAAGCGAAGAGCGAAGTGAGGAGTGACGCCCGGTGAGTAGTCGGACAGTCGAATAGTACCTGGTTGTCAGTAATGTTAATGAGCAAATAATATGCTAATGACAAGCATTATCTGGGTTTAATGGGGCCAGACCAGATCGTAACTGACACTTCTGCCTTTCCCGGGATTCTGTTTTATCAAACCAAGTTCCAGAAGTCTGTTCAACTCACGGAAAGCCGTGATCTTGCTTACACCGGTCATTGAAGAGTACTTCCTTGTTGTGAGCCCGCCTTCGAATGCTTCACGGCCTACATCGAGGAGCTTATTTATGACCTTACGTTGCCGCTCGTTCAAGGGTGCCTGTGCGTGGGTACGCCAGAAGACAGCCTTCGTAAAAACCTCTGATAAAATGATTTCTGAGCGTTCGATAGCCCTGGAGAAACATCCAAGGAACCAAACAAGCCAATCAGTAATGTCGCTGCCCCCTTTCTGGCACTTTTCAAGGATTTCGTAATAAGCATTCCGATCCTCCATGATCTGAGATGATAGGCTGTAGTAACGGTACTTCTGTCCATCATCCTGGGCCAGAGCCATATCGGTAAGAGCTCGGGCAATTCGACCATTTCCGTCCTCAAAGGGATGAATAGTGACAAACCAGAAATGCGCCATTGCAGCCCTTATCAGTCCTTCCATTTTGCCATTGCTGGTATTCCACCAGGAGAGGAACAGAGCGATTTCATTATCGATCTTTTTGGATGGTGGAGCTTCAAAGTGGATCTTTTCCCTGCCAAGCGGTCCGGATACCACCTGCATGGGTTCATCCCCTCTCCAGACACCCACCCGGATCTTATGCATACCTGAATATCCGGTAGGGAATAGTTCAGCCTGCCACCCGTACAGTCGCTCGACGCTAAGGGGGAGATCATGATTCTGCGTTGCATCCAAAAGTACGTCAACAAGACCATCCACGTACCGATCTACGGGAAGTCCCGCAGAAGGTAAGCCTAACTTACGCGCAACGGATGATCGCACAGAACGGGTGTCGAGGTTCTCTCCTTCAATGGCAGATGTCTTCATTGTCTCTTCGGCAAGTACTTCGGCATGAGCCTGGGGATCGACTACAAGACCCTGGTCGACGACTTTACCGAGGAGCCTTCCCTGGAGCAAGCGGCTTTTGCCCAGGAGGTCGAGGACCTCATCGCTCTTCCAGGTGAAGTGAATCCAGTTTGGCCTTTGCCATATGTACTGATGGGATTTCATCGTATAATCATTTCTTCTTTATGAAGCGATTAGGGTTTTTAATCACTTCACTAAATGATATGATTAATCGGTATTATCACATCATCTCATGAACAGGCAATGGTTCATTTCATGTATGAGGACACTCAGAGCATTGTATCAAAATCATAAAGATTATGTGTAAAACATGTGTAGACCACCCGTAAATCAAGGCTGGTCCAAGCTGATGTGGGGTTCAAATCCTCCCCCCGCTACCAGTAATTCCCTTCTCATAAGAGAATTCAAGGTATATCAGCGCAAAGGGCCACAGTTGGCGCGATCCGGACGGCAATGTTGACCTGAGAGGCCAGTATGAAACAGGGGCAGGCCACAAAATTGGTTATTTTCTCTGTGCGGTATTTCATCGGTCAACTTGTTGAGTAAGACGAGGATCAGATGTAGCCAAGTAACTGACGCTGCTGCACCCAGTCCAAAGGCAGATCAATCCGCTTGGTGAGCTTCTCGACACTGAGATCCGTAGGCTGCTTCCCTGCTATGATACTCTCGGTAATGTCAGGTGCAAGAAAGGCGAGTGTTATTACCCGGGAAACATAGCTCGTATCTACACCTTCCTTCGAGGCGATCTCAGCCATAGCGCTTACCGGGATGTAGTTCATTGAATCATCTATGGGCGCGAGCAATGGTTTTCAGCAATGTCTGATCTACCCTGGCCAGTCCGGCACCACCGATGATCAGCCGCATCTCCACTCCCCGACGTTTCATCTGCATCGGAATATAGCGGACTATAGTCATTACACTTGAGTCCGTTCCTGGTAGCAGCGATGCCAGAGAGAGTGTGAGACATATCCCATCCTTCCGTAACTCCACACGCCGGACGAATCTGTCAATTATGCCTATATCTGTAGCATGGGGTTGGATCTTACTGGCCGCATGAAGTGCTGACTGAATCTGGTGTACCGGGACACATGATTCATGGAGCGCGGCAGTAATGGCACTATTGTCATGGATGATCCCCAATGCTGCATGCGTAACCACTTTCTCAAATTCCTGTCCCGGCAATCGCCAACCATTCGGGGAAGCATCTCTCGGGTCCACACTCAGGCTTTGTGAGATATAGTAACGGTAACGCCTCCCCTTTTTATTCGCATGGACCGGTATGAGGCGCTCACCTGATACATTGAACAATTTGTTAGTGAGCGGACAGGATATGGTAGTACGTGAACGTGTTTTATGTTCCACCATCTTCCTTGTCATGTGCTGTTGTACTTGTTCCCATAATTCCTGATCGATGATTGCCTCATGCTGACCTGGATAACAGGTACCTTTATGGCATATCTGCCCGATATAGATCGGGTTGGAGAGCATCTTGTAGAGGGGCCCGCGTGAGAACGATCTACCGCCATTGTCTCCACGGACTTTGGAATATATAGATTCTCTATCGAGATCATCTTTCAATAGACGGACACATCCTAATTCCAGATAGCGGCGGTATATGTATCGAACAGTTTTGGCTTCCTTTGCATTGATAAGCAGCTTGCGATCCTTGAGGTCATAGCCGAGCGGTACGAGTCCTCCCATCCACATCCCCTTTCTCTTTGAGGCCGCAATCTTGTCTCTTATACGCTCCCCCGTCACTTCCCGTTCGAACTGAGCAAAGGAAAGCAATACATTCAGGGTGAGTCTTCCCATTGAACTTGAAGTATTGAACTGCTGGGTGACAGAGACAAATGAAACACCCTGCTTATCGAACCGCTTGATGATCTTGGCGAAGTCGGCTAGTGATCTTGTCAACCGATCAACCTTATACACGATCACTACGTTAACTTTCCGGTCTCAATATCTTCCAGTAGTCGTTTCAACGCCGGGCGCTCCATGTTGCCGCCACTGAATCCCCCATCGTCATAGTGTGTCTTGACAACTCGCCAGCCCTTATGCTTCTGGCTGACAATATATGCCTCACACGCTTCCCGCTGTGCATGCAGGGAATTGAACTCCTGCTCGAGCCCCTCATCTGAAGACTTTCGGGTGTAGACAGCGCAACGAAGTATCAGTTTTGTGCTCATGCAGCCTCCTTCTTCTTCAGACCAAAGAACAATGGACCGGACCATCGTGTACCGGTGATGGCTCGTGCCACTTCGGAGAGTGAGCGATAACCTTTGCCGTTACACTGCACACTATCCTCTAGTACGATCACCTCATAGGTCTTTCCATGCCATTCTCATAACAGACGGGTGCCGGGTTTCGTGCTGGTGATACCCACTGTCTGCCGTTTGGATACATTGCCTTCTGCAGCCTTTTCCAGAAAGCGGCGTGTGCCAGATTTCAGTCCTCCGAAAGCCTGTTTCTGCATGCAGTGGGCAATGGCATGCATCAGGAAATTGTTTCGGACACCACCTGGCGGTTCAGTACCATAAAGAATCCGCCATTTATCTATGAGCTCCTTACGTTCGAGGGTAGGAAGGCCTGCCAATTCATTGGCAAGCCTTCCTGCATTGAGGGATAAACGGTGCTTCATAGGTTTCAGGCGGCGATGCGATAGATTCGTCCACGCTCATCTTTCTCAGAAGAGATCGTGAGACCCAGCCGCTTTTTCAATACGCCGGACATCATCCCACGGATGCTGTGCCCTTGCCAGCCGGTCACCTCGATCATCTCATCGAGAGTGGCTCCATCCGTACGCGTCAGCATTCTGATCATCATTGCTTGCTTGGTCTCACCTCGTGTTTTGGTTTTGGTGTCGTTCTTATCGGGTTCAACATGCTGCTTAGGGGCTGGGCTATTCCTCTTTCCACTTTTCTTACTCTTCCTGCTCTGTTCCATCAGGAAGTCCAGTCCTTTCTGGTAATGTCTAGAGTAAAAATCGCCCATGGCTTTATTACTCCTGTAGCGGACATGGGTTTGATTCACATGTGGAATGGTATGTGAAATATATGTTGTTACAACGCTAAGCCCTAAAGATTATCTGTGTAGAAAAGATAACCATATCATCGATCGCCAAAGGAGTTGTTATTCTCAGAGCAGTAGGATATGAATCTCTTCTTTGCGAATAAGGAGGGGATATCATGATAGCTCTGAAGTCTAAAACAAGTGACGGTTCAACCTTCCAGGTCTATGATGATGACAGACTCATAGGCTATATCAAAAGACAGAAGGGGTTGACTGGAGATAATTATCAGGTTTCAGTTTATAGAGACGGAAAAGTGGAGAACATTGGGAAGGAATTCGATGCCCCGCATGATGCCTTAAAATGGATTGAGATGCATAGATTGAGCCCAAATTAGTATAATCAGAGATCACATCATAAGAATTACACATACCCCATAATGAAGATTTGTAAACAAAACATCTAATCTTTCTTGTCTGATTGAACCTGACGATTTATCGCAGTAATCATCACTCTGATATAGAATAGAACAAAACATAATGATAATATAGCAAATTAAAGAGTGATTACGTACCGGTGATCAAACAACAAGAATAAGAGTCAAAGACTTCGTTTGCTGATTTTATTCTTCAAGATATGTGAGGCTTTGGGCTGTCTAATGAAAAAACGAGCAAAAAAACAGCTTCAGAAACCGATTGTTCATACAACTAATGGGAATATATTCATATTAGATACCATTTTCAAAAAGTACAGCAAGTGGATTACAATTGGACTTACCCTATTCTTGCTGTTCATTACTTTCCATGAGTTTATTTTCGGAAAATTATATTATCTGTTTAAGGATATTGCAAAAGATACAATTATTGAAGGCTATCCATTTTTCTATCATATATCATGTTATATACACTCTGAAGGGTTCCTTTTATGGTCATTTGCACAAGGCATGGGACAGAATATTATGTCACCCAGTTTGTGTGATCCATTCTATTGGATAGTCTACTTTTCAGGAACAGAGCATGCAGCATATGCAATAATCTGGATGGAAATAGCAAAAATCGTACTCACTGCATTAGTATTCTATAATTTTCTTAAACTCTGGAATCTCTCTTACATCACAACAATAGTTGGTACATTGCTATATTGTTTCAGTAGTTTTATGATAATTGGGGGACAATGGTGGGTATTTTCCACTGAAGCATGTTATTTGGCATTACTTCTTTTAGGTTTTGAAAAATTGTATCGTCAAAATACTGGGTATCTCTTAACACTTGCAATAGCGCTCTTTGCTATTCTCAATCCTTTTAGGCTCTATATTTATGGAATATTTCTTATCATCTATTTTTTATTCAAACATCTTACCTCTGAAGAACCTACCCTCAAGAAGTTTTTTACCGTAAGTTTAAAAATGGCTGGCTTTGGCTTTCTTGGAATTATTATCAGCAGTTTTATTTTTGTAGCTAATTGTCAATATCTTCTAGAAAGCCCCAGGGTAGGTGGTAATTTTTCATTCTTTAAAACACTGTTTTCTATACCTGTCTTTTCTTTTGAAAGGCAGGAACATTATGTGACAGCAATATTGCGATTATTTTCCGGTGATTTGCTAGGAAACGGCAAAAATTATACCGGATGGCACAATTACCTTGAAGCTCCATTGTTCTATATTGGGTTACTTCCTTTACTGTTGATGCCTCAAGTATTTCTATCATCATCAAATAACAGGAAAAAGATTGTCTATGCTTCCTTTCTTATCGTTATACTTATCCCAGTAATCTTTCCTTTTTTCCGTTATGCCTTATTTCTCTTTACTGGAGATTATTACAGAAGCTTTTCACTATTTGTCTCGCTCTCCTTTCTTTTCCTTGGCCTTTATGCTTTGGACGGGATTGATAGAGAATATTCCATTAACGCTTATGTGCTATTGGGGACGCTATTTATCCTTCTTCTCATTCTCTATTTCCCTTATCCAACTGAGATAACCAATATTAATATATCTGATGGGTTACGCTATGTAGATAGACAGAATTTGACAGGGGTAATTTTAATCAATACAGGATTGCGTTCAGTAATAAGTATTTTTCTCGTGCTTTATACAGGGCTGATATTATTATTCAAGTATGAAAGTTGCAGGCCATATCTGCGGATATTGTTACTATTGATACTAGCAATTGAAATTGGCTATATGAACATGGGGATCTTGAAGAACAGAGATGCACTATCGCCAGAAAATATATCCGCTTTGTTTAATACTAAGGATGCTGTTGATACTATCAAAGCTAATGATAAGGAGTTTTTTCGAATTAACAAAAACCACAAGTTGTTATTAAATAGTTTGTTTATATACAATAATGCAAAAATTGAAGGGTATTATGGAACCGCATGTTATGATTCTTTTAATCAGAAATATTACATACGGTTTTTAGAAGAAATGGGTATAATCGAGAGAGGTAATGAGTGGCTAAGTCGATGCAGCCCTGGGTTGATGACCCAGCCCCTGTTATGGTCATTTGCAAGTATTAAATACAATATTGGCCTAGATGCGGACTATTCTACAATGAAGTTACTGGATGATCAGCCTCTTAAGATGATTGACAATATCATACTATATAAAAACAATCAATTTTTGCCTTTAGGTTATACATATGATCACTTTATTCCCCTAAGTGAATTTAGGAAATTGACACAATTTCAAAAGGAACAGGTTATATATAAAGCTTTTGTAGCAGAGGAACCTATAGATAACAAAATGAAAAGCAAATTAATGAATTATGATATAAAAGAATTACCACAAAATATTACTGTTGGATTCCATATAAGAGATATCGATCTCCTTAGAAAGGATACTTTCAAGATTGATAAATTCAGCCAGAATAATATTAGTGGTACAATAAAGCTGGATACTCCCAAATTGTTGTTCTTCACCATTCCTTATGACAAGGGTTGGAACATTATTATTGATCATAATCATATCAAGCCTCTATTGACCAATGTTGGATTTATGGGTTTTATGCTGGAACCTGGGAGGCATGACATTAAATTATACTATGAACCTTCATATTTTATAGCAAGTTTATGTGTATCCCTATTAGGGTTAATAATATATTTAGGATTAATAATGATACATTTTATGAATAAACGTAAAGAAATTAAGGTAGTTTAGGGGAGTTGTTGGCTATTAGTCTTCAAAAGACAATCATCATGAAAATGAAAATCTATGTCTGCATGAGTCTATGTACGTTTTAGTGGAGTTCGTATTTATGGATAGCCTTTGCAAATAAAATTTAATGCCTGCTATTGTATCAAAGCATATCTTGCTGCACTGGGAATATGTATGAATTATATGTAAGAATAGATAATATATTGTAAGTAGTGATCGGAGTTGATGCTCTTGGCTCGTGTTAAAGGTTTAGCACAAAGAAAAAAGGTTGTTGCAAAATCCAAGCAGGCTGTTTCAGCTGATGTCTCAGATCACAAGCCAAATCTCCTGAAAAAACATCCTGTAACCATTATCTGCGTGTTCTTAACTATTACTATTTGCTCTGTATATTTGCAGGTTACAGACCACCAGTTCATAATCTATGATGATCAACAATATATTACAGAGAACAGTCATGTACTTTCCGGATTGAACCTGGAAAATATCAAATGGGCCTTCACTAGTGTATATGCAGCCAACTGGCATCCACTCACATGGATATCACATATGGTGGATGTGGATATATTTGGGATGAAGCCAGGTATGCATCATCTTACAAACGTAATATTCCACATATTGAACTCTATCTTACTCTTCATAGTTCTTAACCAGATGACAGGGGCATTATGGAGGAGCGCTACGGTGGCTGTTCTTTTTGCTCTTCACCCCCTGCATGTGGAGTCGGTTGCATGGATCGCAGAACGTAAGGATGTACTAAGTACTTTTTTCTGGATGCTTACCATGCTGGCCTATCACAGATATGTCGGAAGCCGTACAATTTCTAAATATCTCGTCATGATCCTGTTCTTTGGCCTGGGACTTATGGCTAAAACCATGCTGGTAACACTCCCCTTCGTATTGTTGTTATTGGACTTCTGGCCACTAAAAAGAGAAGAGCTAAACCTTGCTAATAATAGTTCTCGGGCTGAACAATCATGGTGTCCAAAGATAAATCCACGAGGTATCCTCCAATTGATTGTGGAAAAGGTTCCTCTCCTGATTATGGCCCTGGCGGCCTGTGGGGTAACGTTCTATGCACAATCGATGGGAGGAGCGGTAAACTCTCTGGAACGAGTAAATTTTGCATCGAGGATTCAAAATGTAATCATCTCCTATGTTGCCTATCTCTGGAAGATGATCTGGCCACTCAACCTTGCATTATTTTACCCATATCCAAAACAATTCAGCATATTGATGGTTGGTATGTGCCTTTTGTTACTCATCGCCATCACCGTGATTGTTGTCATGTCAGTAAGGAGGTTGCCTTACCTTGTAACAGGCTGGTTCTGGTACCTTGGAACTCTGGTGCCGGTGATAGGGATCGTGCAGGTGGGATCACAGTCCATGGCTGACCGGTACACATATATACCACTGATAGGAATATTCATCATGATTGCCTGGGGTATACCCGAATTGCTCGACAAATGGCAATTCAAAAAGATAGTGCTTGCAACATTAACAGGGATAGTCATTCTAATTCTTATAGCGTGTTCATGGATGCAACTAGGATATTGGAAGAATAATAATACGCTTTATGAGCATGCCCTCAATGTGACAGAAAATAATGATCTTGCTCACTTTACTCTAGCTAAAGATCTTATAGATCATGGAGAATTTAATGACGCTCTAAAACATTGTACTGAAGCTTTGAAGATAAATCCATATAACTCACGTGCAAATAATATTATGGGACTCGTTCTAAAAAAGAGAGGTGAGATATCAAAATCTATCAGTTATTATTCTAAGGCTATACAGATAGATTCAAATTATGTGGAGGCTTATAACAATTTAGGTTCAGCGTTCATTAATCAGGGTAACAATATTGAGGCTGTCAAACAGTTCTCTAGAGCCATTGAGATAGAACCTGAATGTGTTTTCGCATATATAAACATGGGTGTTGCTTTAGCTAATCAGGGCAGGGTAAATGAAGCTATTCAAGCGTATCAAAAAGCGATTCAGATTAGATCTAACTCATTAGAAGCTCATTACAATCTCGCTATCACCCTCCTGTCACAAGGAAAAAAAGATGAAGCGATTGATCAATTTAACTTGGTGTTGAGTATAGACCCAGGGAATATACAGGCCAAGAAGATTTTATCCATGTTATTGTCAAACAAGAATAAATAAATCTAAAACCAAGATCTCCCAAATATGAAACTATTATCAATCTGAGTACGACCCATTATAATGCCTATATTGGCACTAAATCCATTGAAATATCTTCTAAAAGGTTAAGATTTTGTGCCAAACTGTGGTGTTTGAAATAAGATGCCCTATGTGTTGATTTCGTGCCAGGTGCAACGCTCTGATCTGATGTGTCTTACGTGTATGTTTCAATCCAAGATCATCGGTTTTTGGACCTTTGGAAAGTGCCAACTTATTGCGTGACTGTCGAAAAACTCCGATAAGCTCTAAAACCTCCAGATTTGGACCATCAAAACACAAGCCCCGATTTAAGATCTCCCAACGTAGGACATTATACGAAATCAATTTTTTGTCACTTTTCATCCTTTGAGTTTTTCGACAGTCTCCGCAGTGATCATCACTTGATATTTGGAGATCGAGATCAGAAAATCGATAAACTTGATCTGACGTGAATGTATGCCGTCAATCTTTTGCAACAAGTCATATTCCTTGGTTTTTTAAATTATAAAAGGTGGCCTATTTGAAGTGTAATAAAGTTCTCACCTAAATTATTAGATGGATCTGTCCAATGGAAAATCTTTGCACCATTGGAGAAGTGTCTATATCCAATCGAGAGAGCTGATTGCAAAACTAATAAAAGGTGTCACCCCCGCGAAGGCGGGGGTCCAGAAGTACCTGAAAAGACTGGATTCCCGCCTTCGCGGGAATGACATTCTGGTAGTTTTGCAATTGGTTCGAGAGATCAATTTTTTCTGCCCTCATACCCAGCGCAAATCGGAATGCAAATTGAAGATGTGTGCCCAGATTGTTGGACGTCTTTACCATATAGGCACCACCAGGCTCAAAGCTGAAATAGGTTTTGCTTGGCAAATCCCACCATATTCCCTTTACAAGAACAATCGCATTATTGTGATTCTGCCCATTCCAGGAACCGAGTGCTAAGTTATATTCTCATACTAAGATGAAACTCCATTTGGGTTATCTATTTATCCTAAAAACGTAAGTTGACCCTCTCAACCAGGTGCCGAGAGCAAGACGAGGGGGTTGAACTTACCAAGAATGGTGCGAAACGCCCTCTGGATGATCAGTTTAATGCGCTGAATAATCGGCAACTGCTCCGCATGAGTCTTGAGATGATACTGAGAAATGCGCTAAGGGCTTGTAGCACAGATTGCACAGCAGATGATTTTGAATGTGTTGTGGTGATTGTCAAAATAGTCTGTCCGGAATGTTTGGTCTGCCGGGCGACTCCATTAAGAAGCAGCGGACGGCTGGTGATGGCCTCAAGATGTTTGCCGGAGGCAAGATGGACAAAAAGAGACCACCAGTTATAGACCAAGGCTACCATCCGACTTGCCAGACGGCACCGCTTGAGGTCATGCGTGGTGTATCCTCCCAAGCTCCACTGGTTCTTCAATTCGTCAAAGCAGTTCGCACAGTCGGCACGTGTCCCGCTAAAGCTGGGCTATGGCCTAGAGGATCACATAGGGAAGATCTGTGATCAGAACGGCATATTCGTAGCGTGATATCATCTCGGAGGCCTCTACAAAAGCAAAGCTCAGCTGTGCTTCGTCCGCCAGCACAATGTCCCCATTGATCCTGCGGCGGGTTACTATCACACGCCTGGAACGGCTCCATCCAAGGAGTTTGAGTTCTGCCTCAGCCCCTTGGTATCCATGTCCTGAATTACTCCCAATAAGCCCTAAAAAATAGGTTTTCAATAAAATGCTTCAAATTGGCGATGAGTCGAAGTTATGATAGATAAGGAACTTGATGGGATTAGATTCCGTAAAGAAGCCTTGATTACCCAGAAAGATATCCACCCGAATAAGGGTAGGCTTGCTCTCCTGGGGAAGCGCATCATAATAGCTCCATAAGCTGGGCATGACATGTTTGGCCGTGTGCTGATTGCCGTGGTGGACCTCCAGCGAAAGCGCCAGACGCGTGTTCCCCATGAAGCAGGAATGGTAGTTGTGCGATGGCCGGCCCGGCTTGGTGGGATTGTAGCTTACAACAGCCCCTTCCTGCTTGCCATACAGACATTTCACCGTAGTATCCGTGTCCAGTATCCAGGGACCAGCGGACACCGCCGCAGCGGTGCATATGCGAAGCTGGGCGTCGAGCCATGCTACTCCGGCTTGTTCGTCCATGGCCAACATGGCGCGCCGGACTGCATCTTCGCTTATCACCTTCTCCATCCCAAGAAGACCAGGGTTCACACCATCGAATCGGATGGAACTGATATGCGCATAGCGATTATGCCCCGCAAGTATTGAGAGCATCAGAGTGCCGAGCACATCCCGGACAGAGGGCGCATTCGGGCTTGTATACTCAAGCGGACAAGTCTCAATAAACTGATCAAAAAGCCCGCTTACTTTTAGAAATTCAATGAAAAATGGCAACTGGCCCAAAGGTGTGACTGCCGCCTGTGGATCCCATTCAACATGAATCTTACCACTGAACGTGTCCACTCCGATCCGCTCGGGAGATCCCGATTCCCCTGCCTTGATCATCTCACCCATTTGGTGAACTCCTCTTGATTAAAATTCAAATACAGGTTATATTTCATACTAATGATGAAACTCCAATTGGGTTATTTATTTATTGCTCTCTTCAACCTCGGATTACTCCCTGGCTGTGGGACTCTTAAAAATGGGCGAGAGTGGGGACAGGATGCTACCATAACTCCAGGATGGAAAAAGGTGGGCAATTCAGCCTTGGATGCAGTGACATCACCAGTTGTCTGGTTGCCGTCTGTAACAGCCTTAGCGCTTAAATACCGTGACTTTGACGGCAGGATTTCTCATTATGCTTCTGAACACAATCCCGTTTTCGGTTCCCAGGACAACGCTGCGAACGCGAGTAACGTGCTCGCGGTGATCGCCTCTGGCGCTTACGTAGCAAGCTTTTTAGCTACACCCAGCGGCAATGTATCACAGGAGTGGCTGAGCAACAAAACCAAAGGCTTAGCTGTGGATGCCGTAGCCATTGGCGCAACTAGCCTGTCCACTGCATCTCTCAAAGATGCAACACACCGACTTCGCCCGGATGGATCCGATTACTTCAGCATGCCCTCAGGGCATGCCTCCCATGCTGCTGTGTCAACACGACTTGCAACTCTCAACCTTGAATCTATCGACATGCCGGAGCCTGCCAGGTGGATAGCAGATGCTTCCCTGTATACCGTATCGCTTGGTACAGGCTGGGCTCGGGTGGAAGCCCAAAAGCATTATCCTTCGGATGTGTTGGTGGGTTTTGCTTTGGGTAATTTCATGGCAGCCTTCTTCCATAACACTTTCATGGGCTTGGATAACGATGTTCAACCTGAGGTCAGTGTAGGACATGGAAATATTGCTCTCGGAGTTCATATCCGCTTTTGAATTAGATACTTAAAACTAAAGATACCCTAGCCAAAGTTATGCAGGTTTCAATTATATTTTAACACTATGGGAACACAGCCCTTTAACTATCTCTTTATTACTACTCAATATGTTTAAACCCAAGATCTTCAGTTTTCAGGCTTTTCAAAAGCATTCAGTTATCGCAGAATATTCAATTTAATATGGAGGGTCTTCCTGCAGCATAGTGCCTATATCGGAGATACTAATTTACAGAAAATCTTAAGACTTGTCTTGCACATTTTGTCATTGTACGAATAGTGTACAAGATTGATTACTTGGAACTTTAAAATACCCTACTGAAAATTATGTATCATGCATTATCGAGTTTTGAGAGGACCTCACGTTCTTCATCGAAATCAGCAAACCTGAGTGCAATATTTCGAAAGATATCAATCAGATCCATAAAGGCTTTGACTATGTCAGGGTCGAAGTGAATTCCCTGCTCACCATAAATAATTGATATTGCTTTGTGATGCGGCATTGGTGGTTTGTAGACGCGCTTACTGATTAAGGCATCATAGACATCTGCAATGGCCATCATCCTGCCACAAACCGGTATTTCATCCCCCTTGAGTCCCTGTGGATATCCTGTTCCATCCCATTTTTCATGATGGGTGTAGGCTATTTCCTCTGCAATATGAAGAAAAGAATTATCACCTAATCTTTTTGCAGCCGCATGGATTACATTGCGGCCATACACTGTGTGTTTTTTCATCTCTTCAAATTCTTCCCCTGTCAGTTTGCCTGGTTTCAGGAGAATGCTATCGGAAATTGCTACCTTGCCTATGTCATGGAGCGGAGCTGATTTATATAGAAGATCTATAGTACTGTCTTGCAGGAGATCTTTGAACTTATCATGATCTTTGAGGTGCACAGCTAGGGCTTTAATATAATGTTGTGTCCGCTTGATATGGCCACCAGTTTCGGGATCTCTGAACTCAGCCAGAGTACCCATGCTTTCCATGGCTACTTCCTGGGCAAGCTCAAGCTCTCTGGTTCTTATCTGAACAAGCTCTTCCAGATTATCCCTGTACCTTTTGAGTTCCAGATGATTCCTTACCCGCGCCTTTACTAAGGATAGACAGAATGGCTTTGAGATATAGTCTAAGGCCCCCAATTCCAATCCTCTATATTCATTATCTTCCCCATTTAAACTTGTGATGAATATTACCGGTATAGCCCGGGTTTTCTCTAAGGCCTTCAACCGTGAACATACTTCATACCCGTTCATACCCGGCATCTGGACATCAAGAAGAATGATATCAGGAGGGGGATCTGCTGAAGCTATTTCCAGTGCCTTTTGACCATTGGTGGATGTAACAATCACATATGAATCCTTCAAGGTTTCCGTGAGCATTTGGGTAATCATTTCTGAATCGTCGACGATAAGAATCTTTTGTTTTCCAGTTTCGTCAATCACTGGGCTAATCCTCGTAATGTATCGACCATATATACACTCATAAGCCCCTGTCCATATTCATAAATGAAACACTTCATTGCGTCGCTATTCTTATGTTGATTCTAAATCCGTTTCACTTGTAACCCGGCATCTTCCATCTTGTTTTGACTTATAAAGAGCCTTGTCTGCTCTCTGGATGATGCTTTCCAGCGATTCACCTGTCCTGTACTGTGCAACGCCGATGGAAAGTTGGATCGGTTCAATGGACTGGCTTTTATCCTTCGATTTCCAGTTCAAATTCTTGAAATATGCGCACAGCTTTTCTGCGAAAGTTACAGCTCCCTTCAGGGGCGTATTCGGAAGCAGGATCAAGAATTCATCTCCGCCGTAACGGATGACAATGTCTCTGACCTTCACATAATTCATGATCTTATCGGCTGTTATCTTGAGTACATTGTCACCAACAAGATGACCGTGAGTATCATTGATGTTCTTAAAATGATCAATGTCGGCAAAAATGAGGCACAGGTCGCTTTTTGCAGCATCAGCTTGATGTGCTTCCTCGAAGAAGGCTGTTGTAAGGTATCTTTGATTTTTAGCGCCTGTCAAGAGATCGGTTGTAGCCTGCTCCTGGATCTGTTCGAGGTTCTTGCTTAATTTTTCTACTTTATCGGCTGATTCTTGCATACGCTCCCTGAGGTTCTCCCCTGATTGCATAATCTCCTTTGTCTCGTTAAGAATCCCTTCAACCACCCTTGACACAGCCTTGATATCAAGATCCTGTTTGAGCTCTTGAGAGAATTTTTTGATTACTGCACCAAAGTTATTAAACTGGCCTCCTCCATCAGCTACGTGTTTCAGGATATTTTTCAGGATCTTTCTGAGTTCCTCACGTATCTTTTCGATAATCTGTTTCTGGTCTGGGACAATATATTTTTCAAAGAGATTCTTATTCAGTTCCGATGTGATACTCTGGGATTTAGTCATTGCATTATCGAGGTCTATCCTTAATTCATTGTTATTACCCGAGACATACTCATACCAGACAGAATAACTCACCGGGTCAAAAGGAACCTTAAATCGGCTCATATGTGATATTGCCAGACGAAGATATTCCTTTGATTGTTCGATTGAATCCTCGTAATACATATTTCACCCCTATTGTTAAACTGCATTATATGAATTACAATCCTTATCGGTGGATGGAATACCCTTCTTTATTGATTCTAAAAAACAAAGAGTGTTCTGTCTCTCAGCGACACTTTAACAGATATTTCTTGATGTAATTTATGGTGGACACAGACTGAAGGTCTCGTATCAAAATCAACACTTTGAATATATTGAATGTTTCTAAACAAAATCTATACTCACCAATAAAGCAGATGAAGCCTAAAGATCTATAAGCCCCTGAAGCATAATCATGAGTATAGATAGCTGTAATCTATCATCACTTTTCAGCATTATGTCAGAACAAAGATCTGCTGGAGATATCTGCATAAGAATCCATTTCTTGGAAATTTCACGTTCTGGTGGGTAAGGCAATCCATCTCTAATAATTCCCTGTTCCTTGTTTTAGTTTCTCTGATAAACCAAAAGAATTTCCTGATATGTTGAGTAGGGAATTTGCTTGTAAACCACTGGAATGAGTCATTAAATTAATGGCACTTTTTCATTTTAGCCCCAGATACGACAAAATTCCCTGTTAATTCCCTGATAAACAGGGAATCTGATGTAGAGAGCAGTTCGCAGATGACTACCTTATCTACCATTAAAAACAATCACTTACAAGTTAACCTCTTCAACCAGTAAGTTCTGGGTTCCACAATAGTTCCACACGATGTAATGCCTATATGTGCGTTAAAAGGAGACAATCATGAAGAGACTACTTTTATGTATATTTACGATACTCCTTCTTTCCTCACCATTATGGGCAGACTACAAAGAATCCCTTGATAAGAAAGATTATAATACAGCTCTCAAAGAACTTATCCCGCTTGCCAAGAAGGGAGATGTTAAAGCTCAATACTACCTTGGATGGATGTATGCTTACGGCAAGGGTGTACAGCAAAATTATCAAGAGGCAAAAAAATGGTTAACGCAATCAGCATTAAGAGGCAATGTTCATGCACAAATTAGCCTAGGGTTGATATATTACGAAGAGAGAGATTTCAAAGAAGCATTTAACTGGGACATTATGGCCGCACAACAAGGATCTATTTTGACTCAAGGGCAGGTGGGTATAATGTATGCTGAGGGACTTGGTGTACCTCAGAATTATAGTGAAGCAGCGAGATGGTTTAATAAATGTGCTGCTGGAGGGAGCGCAGAGGCTCAATTTAGACTTGGATGGTTATACGAAAAAGGACTTGGTGTGCCACAAGATAATAAAGAAGCAATAAGATGGTACCAAAAAGCAGCCATTCAAGGTCACCCTGTTGCAGAATGTAACTTGGGAACCATGTATCTTTTAGGACAGGGTGTACCACAAAACTTCTTTGAAGGTACAAATTGGTTAAAAAAAGCCGCTGACCAGGGAGAGGTTGATGCACAGCGTAACCTCGGCGTTATGTATGAAAATGGTCAAGGTGTGCCACAGAATTACGTTGAAGCATTAAAGTGGTATCGAATGGCTGCTGATCAGAAAATGGTCGAGGCACAGATCAACCTCGGCATGATGTATGAGAATGGCAAGGGTGTACCACAAAACTATGTGCAAGCATATATGTGGTATTGTTTAGCGGCAGCTTCGGGAGAAGATGGTACAGTAATGAGAGATTATCTTGCCGAAAAGATGACACCCTCCCAGATTGCTGAAGCACAGAAGCTTGCAAGTGAATGGAAACCCAAGCTGCCACCATCTGTAATGAATGACAGGCAAATAATAAAATAAAGTATTACCTAGTTCTCTATCGGTGTTAGTATCCTTATATATATGAATCGTGCGAAGGCCGTCGAACATTGGGGTTATGAAAGAAAAAGATCTCTGAAAACCCCACTCTTCGCCTCTCCAATCAGCGCAAGACCCCCCATCTCCTGCAGACAGCTACTCAAGTCTTTCAATCGTAAACCTTAGTTCTTTTTGAACCTTATCTGCGTCTGGTGACAAGTGACATTTTCTGTGGCAGTTGGGACATAATGCCACCGTATTCTCAATAATATCTGAACCACCATCAGCAAGGGAAACAACGTGGTGTTCTTCTAAAAACCATTCCCCCAACTTATTACGAAATGGACCTGGTTTCTTGCATAACTCGCATGTCCCATTTGCATTTTGCAGAATCCAAGCTTTAACCAGAGGATCTCTCTCATAAATTGTTTGAATGGACTGTTGTCTCTTCGGGTGTAGTTGCCCTTTTGGCTTTCCAGTTATTTTTTTCCTAAGAAGAGAACTAACTCTTTTATCTAGTTCGGTATCATCAGCTGTCGGAGTGTAATCCCTCTCGTTTAGGAATTTCCTATGAAAGATGATCTTCTTGATTCTCTCCGAAACATCCGCACCCACATTCATCCTTGGAAGATACCCTTGAATAATCGGATGACATAACTGTTGAAGTACCGAAGAGATGTTCTGCATTCTGAATTCAACAGAGCCCTTACTTCTATTTATAAGTTCTAGACTGCGTAGCTGTCTATTCACCTCAGCCTTGTTATATTTACTACCTCTAAGCTCTTTGTTCAGCATTGTGAAATAGGCATAGATTGATGCTTCAAGTTCTTGGTCTGTCCACTCTATGGACTTTGAATCAATGTCCTGATGCAAAGTAGCGGATTCAATAAAATCAATTTTAAATGTATCTGGTTTGATGCGCTCAAATCTCATTGATGGGACTTCATCGACAAATTCTTCATTTAGAGCATACTTTCTATAGAAATATGGAAACTGCTCTATAAGTTGATCTGCGAAGTCGGTTTTCCAAAATAATCGATATCTCGATTGCACTGCATCCATGTGAATGTGGGCGTTATAAGTATTAGCTCCCAACTTTAACTGAATAGGTTTAGGTGCGATGAGACTAGTTTCTGGAAGATCAAAGAAAAAGGCTATTTCTTTTGGAATGCCGGTTCCATGGTGCAAGAAAGCAGATTTATCCATGTGCTTTAAAGCAACATCATCGGATAAGATATCCCAGGAGTATGCTGAAGAGGGATAATTCATCTTGTGCCCAATAGTTCAAATTTATTTCATTAAAGAACCATTAAGATAATTATGTCAACCTGATACCTATTCATAAGGATTACAAGATCAAGGACTTCTGTTGAGATCCTTCTAATCAAAGGTAAGGAGAATCGAAGGTCATATATTTTTATGTTATATTGAACAAGAGCTTTGAAACTTTCATTATCTACCCACATACCCCACAGAATGCCCCTTGTGTTCATTGAAATTCTGAATGTACCTGTACACCAACAACTTATTACCCTTTATGATCAAGAGATTCTCAGCATTATTATCCTCTGCGGCTTTGGTGAAGTTGAATGATCCTGTAATTAAGGTAATCCGGTCAATGATTATCTGTGGCTGAAATACAACAACTACATCTATCATCTATATGATATTACAAGCTATATATCTGGCATATGTTATGCAAAATTTGAGGAAATAAGACAGTCTGGAACTCAGCAAAAGAGATACGGAGGATATCATGATCAAGAAAATCCTATCTATACTGGTGATATTGTCTTTTCTCGGTTTTTCAACAGCGTATGCCTACGATCATGAAGATGATCATAGGAATGAACAAGGAGTAGATATTGCACTCATCGTAGCCCTCACAGTTATAACAGTGGTCTATCTGCTTGTTGCCCTAGATGGGCATGGTGGACATCGACCTTTTCCACGACACTTGGCTTTGAACATCCCAATTGATTAAGGGTGAAACCATAAAGAAATAATCAAATCCATTACTCACACACAGGTACAAGAAGAACCCGACCGCCACTTTTTCGTCAGGGTAGAGGGAACATCCATGATCGATGCAGGGATACATCCTGGAGATATCCTGATTGTGGACAAATCTATTGACCCATTTCCCAACAATGTTGTAATCGCCGCGGTTGGTAAAGAATTCTTGGTGAAGAGGTTGATTACTGAGGGTGGCGTGAAATACTTGATGGCGGACAATCCTGACTTTGGAAGGATTGAGATTGGTGAGGGCATGGACGTAGAGATCTGGGGCGTGGTCACATGGGTGGTGCATAAGTTAAGGTATCCCGCCAATACTTCATGAATATTTGTAGCAACCTTGAAATTGACCCCGAGGGCATCAAATCATCTAAAAAACTGATATGGCTGGCACGAGTCAAGAGGATAAAGATTTATTGCCTCCGTGGATGGGGAATAAGTGGATATGAGGTTCGGGAGCTGTACAGAGGCGGGGCAGAATTTTACGACGGTTGATCTGTTAAGATTGTTTTGAGATTTTTTATCAAGATATCGGGGACACCTTCTCCAAAATATAGCCCACACCCAGTAGTATCTGGGTTATCAGGATAAACTTTACGTTACTGCCTAGAGCCGGAACTAGCTTGCTCATATCATTGTATTCTTTCGACCCCCGCATGGCTTTTATAGCGAGCGGCAGAGTCAATAAAGCTATCAGGCAATAAGCTGGCATTACGACACGTCCGGTTATAAGAGTAGCCAGTACACAACCAATAATCCAGATATAAACAGATACCGTTGTTATTATGAAAAATTTACTGGCAGCCTCCATACCAAATACAACGGGGGTCGTCTTCCTCCCACCCTTTTTGTCGGCTTCCACATCGGGGAATTCGTTTAAAAGGAGAAGATTGTGCACCAAGATACCACTGGGTATCGAAGCAATCAGGACTGTCAAATCGTATTTACCTGTCTGTATAAAATAGAAACCCAATATGGGTAAGATGCCCAGTCCCAACCCCGGTGACCACTCAGGCCAGCGAGTATGTAGAATCACCGGCGTATATAAAACTATACACAACGCTGCTACCGCTATAAGCGGTATCAACTGCCATCCGCTTACGATTACAAAATAGATGCCTATTATCAGGGCTACCAACGAGGTGACAACCCCCACCCCGAGAGCCTGATTTAACGGGAGTCTCCCCTCGGGAACAAGCCCGCTCCCTCCACTGAAAGGAGTTCTTTGGACGTTTAAATCGATTCCACTCTTGTAATCGAAATAATCGTTTATTGCATTAACACTGCCATGAGTCAGCATCAGTCCTAACCCTGCAAGCAGTGCGTATCCCAAATTGATGGAGCCATAGTACCAGGCAATCGAAGTTCCAATAAAGGTGAGAACAACAGAGAGAGTAAGAAATTGGGGTCGTGTTTCCTTAATCCACAGCATTAGTTTTTTCATAACATATCCCTTCCGTTACATTTCTCACAAAATCATCGCGCTACATAATTGAGCGTCCGTTAATGTTTTCCATGTCTGACATCGTCCACTTATCAAAGGATTTGCCTACATGTCACCTTAAAATTGAATGTTTCCACCGAATATCTAAGCTCGATTAAGAGATAGGCAGACTACATATCTCTATCAGGCAGCTTGACTCACATAAAAGTTACAATATCTGTAATATATGGAAGCTTTCATACCGACTTGAAAGGTCAAGATTCTCGAAGGATATCTAGCCTCGGGGATGTAAGAGATTTACGTCCATAATCTTCGCTTTCCTCAGACTGGTGATTCTCTATATATAGCTTTGTATCATCTCTCATATTAAAATAATCCATAGATAACCATACACACCATCCACAATCATTAATAATAGTATTGTATAGTATAACAATAAGACAATGTCATCTTTTTCATTATAGAACCGCCCGTCCATATATATTCATTTACAATTGAGACATCAGTAAGAAATAAGAGAGGCCGCCGAAGAGGGAATCTCGTTGTTTGTTTTGATGTGTAAGCAGCGAACATGAGGTTGGGCAGTCAAACTATATATATTAAACATGGACTGGCTTGATGATCTCAGGTGAATCGTTTTGAGGACTGTTCACAAGCCTGGAAATCTCAAGAGCCTCCAATTCATCATGAGGAAAGGGCTTGATACATTTCATGAGATTGTTTGCTGATTCGGGGAGTGGGTTCAGCCAGAACCTGTAACTATCCGGTTCTAGAATGGCGGGCATCCGATTATGGATATATGACACGAATGAATTTGCATCGGTGGTGATTATGGTGCTTGAAATGAGGGTTTCTCCTGTTTGCTCATTGGTCCAATTATCCCATAGGCCTGCAAAGGCAAAGGGCTCACCGTTTTTCATCCGTATAAAGTAAGGCGTCTTGATCTTATTCTTCTGTTTCCACTCGAAGAACCCATCACTCAGGATGATACATCGCCGTTTTTTAAATGACTCCTTGAAAGAAGGCTTTGTCGCTATTGTATCCGCTCTGGCATTGATCATCCTGTTCCCTATAGCCTTATCCTTTGCCCAGAAAGGTATGAGTCCCCAGTGAGTAAAGGTAAGCTTTGGAACTGGTCTGTTGAGAACGGTAAGAATATCCTGCGTTGGAGCGATGTTGAATCTCTGCTTGAATCTCTCGCGGACCCCTTCCTCGATCTCCAGGTCTGTGATACTGATTTTTATTTTTTCGGGATCTGAGATCTGGATGAACCTGCCACACATGGTATTCCTCACCTCCTGCTGATACATTTATAGATATCAGGGTGATTAAAAAAGTCCACATAGCTGTTGTTTTCTCTTCAGACAAACAAGAAGATCTGCAAGGTTCACCACTTCATGGGCAGATCTGCCGATTGTAATGGCATAACATTGCCAGGTGAGAGATCTATGAAAACGATCTCTATCAGAAGAGTCTGGATAGCATCGATTCCTGGATGAAATCTATACAATGCACATTATATTTCATATATCCATTGCATATATTGCTATTTCTCATTAAGTTATAAAAGATATTCATTGTATTTATTGAGAGCATTTCTGGAATAGAGCAAGGGGGGATGTGTGCATTATCAGATACCTCGGTCTACTTTTCAGGGCTATTTACTACTGACCAATCACGGTATCGCCATTCTTCTTTACCATCCCTGACTGTTTGGGAATCAGGCATAATCGATCTCTTATAAGGGTTTATAAAATTACTCTCCCCAGACTCTAACGGATCAAAGAGGATATTTATGCACCGTTGGTATTCCCTGTTACTGCCACGTTCCACCAGGTCAATTGCATGGCTGGCAACCCTGATCGTCTTTACCATCGGCTTCCTGGGCCTTGTTGGCTGGATGCTGGACATCACGCTGCTCAAGAGCCTCGAGCCTCAATGGGGATCGATGCGTATCATTACAGCTATATGTCTTATCCTTTCTGCGATGGAGCTTACACTCTTGCAAAAGAGCCCATCTTCCATTCGTAAGTTCATCGTTTTGCAATCACCAGGGGTATTTGTCGGCCTAGTGGGTTTGCTGACGATTGTGCTCTACGCAATAACTATGATTGTAGGGCAGGAACCTTCCATGGGAAACGCCCCGTTCCTGAACCTGTTTTTGGCTCCGGAGACCAGGGCTGCTTTATTGACAGCGATCATATTCCTGATAAGCGGATGTGCCCTGATACTTCTGGCTGTCGGCAGTCGCGGCACTGCAAATATTGCTCATGCGATCATGTTACCGGGAGCCATGGTGAGTTATATGGTCCCGATCAGTTACCTTCTTGGTGTCCAGGCCATACATGGATGGCTTAATGTGCCAGTGGCACTGAATACAGGCCTTGCCTTCTGTGCCCTTTCTGTTGCCATCTTTTGTGTCCGTACTGATACCTGGCTGATGAGAGTATTCACGGCCGATCATGTAGGTAGTATTATGGCCCGGCAGCTCCTGCCCGCCCTCCTGATGATTCCGGTTCTGATCGGGTGGCTAAGATTGCATGGAGAACGTGCCGGATACTTTGAGTCAGCAGTCGGGGTAGTCCTGGTGGCGATTACCTATGCCGCTTGCTTCCTGTTTTTACTGTGGCTGAGCGCCAAGTCAGTAAATCAAACGGACAATAAGCGACAAATGGCCGAGCAGGCTTTAAGGGAGAGCGAGCAAAAGTTACGATTATTTATTGAACATGCACCGGCAGCTATCGCAATGTTTGATCGGTCCATGAGGTACATTGCTGTCAGCCATCGATGGTACACCGATTATGAGCTGACGGCTCAAGATATTATCGGTCGGAGCCAGTATGATATATTCCCGGAGACCCCGGAGAGGTGGAAAAAAGTCCATCAACGCGGCCTTGCCGGAGCTATCGAGAAATGCGAGGAAGATCCGTTCCCCCGGATGGATGGAAGCGTAGACTGGGTGCGATGGGAAGTGCATCCGTGGTACGACCATAAGGGGGACATTGGTGGAATTATCATTTTTTCAGAGGACATCACCGAGCGCAAGCAGGCTGAGGCTAAGATTATCCGTCAAAACATGGTCCTGCAAGGAATAAGTAGGATCTTCGAAGAGGCGATCGGGAGTGATACCGAGGAAGATCTCGGCCGTACCTGCCTGGAGGTTATCGAGTCCATCACTGGGAGCAAGATCAGCTTTATTGGTGAGATCGGGCCGGACGGGTACTTCCATGATCTCGCTATCAGCAACCCCGGATGGGAACTCTGTGACATGTATGACAAGTCAGGTCATCGCAGATTACCCGGAGATTTTGTGATCCACGGCCTTTATGGCCGAGTTCTGCAGGATGGCAAGAGCCTCATAACCAACAATCCTTCCACGTACCCGGACAGAATAGGTGTTCCTGCGGGCCATCCGGCTCTGACGGCTTTTCTTGGGGTTCCTTTAATCTACGGTGGCAAAACAATCGGCATGATCGCTGTTGCCAACCGTGATGGCGGATACCGCACTGAAGATCAGGAGGATCTGGAGAGCCTAGCACCAGTGGTAATGGAGGCCTTCCTTCGTAAGCGCGCAGAAGAAGCGTTGCACAAGCATCGTGAGCATCTGGAAGAGCTGGTGAAGGAACGGACGATTAAACTGGAAGTAATGAACACACAATTAAAGGAAGAGGTAAACGAACGCAAGCGAGCTGAGGTTGCATTACGTAATAGTGAGGAGAGGTTCCGCACTTCTGTGGGAAACATGCTCGACGGCTTTGCCATTTTCTCCACCATCAGGGATGATACAGGGCATATAACAGACTTCCGCTATATGTACGTCAATGATGCTCTTTGCCAAATAAATAAAGAGACTCGTGAGGAACAGATAGGACATACTCTTTTGGAACTTCGTCCGGATTATAAGGAAATGGGCCTGTTCCATGAATACGTAAAGCTCGTAGAGACCGGGCAGCCGGTTATCAAGGAATCATGGACACGTGAGCATGTAGATGGAGGGGGAAAAAAGCTGAGACAGATAGTTGGCTTTCGGGCTGTCAAGCTGGGCGATGGTATAGCCGTTGCTGTCAGGGATGTTACCGAACGTAAGATCGCGGAGGAGGAGCGAATTAAGAGCGAAGAACAATATCACCGCCTGGTAGAGAATGCGCCGGGTATAGTTTACTCATTTTCGAACAAGAGGGGCGGGATCTATTATTCATCTCGCGTAGAAGAGATCCTGGGATATTCGCCCCAATACCTTTACCAAAATTCGTTTCTCTGGAATACCTTAATTCATCCGGACGATCAGATCCAAGTTGCCCGGGCTATTGAAGATCTGAAAGCAGGAGCGGCATATATTATAGAATATCGTATCAAGGACAGGGATGGAATCTGGCACATATTTGTTGACCGGTCCATTGACATACATGAAGAAGACGATGAGACGATTATTGACGGGCTGGCAACAGAAATCACTGAACGTATACACGCTGAAGAAGAAAAAAAGAAGCTTGAAGTTCAACTCCTACAAGCCCAGAGAATGGAAGCCTTGGGAAAGTTGGCAGGGGGGATAGCGCATGATCTCAATAACATACTCCAGCCAATCCTCCTCAACTCAGAGATGATATCAGATAAGCTCACACAAGGGACACAAGAGAGGGAGTATCTTGATCAAATAATCGATGTAGCATATCTTGGAAAAAACCTGATCAAGCAGATCAAGATGTTCGGCTCTAGCCAAAAACCGATACTCAAACCTATTCCTATTGGCCAGGTTATACATAAAGCCTTGACCATCG
The DNA here is from genome assembly GCA_963798485.1 of uncultured delta proteobacterium. Taxonomy (GTDB): domain Bacteria; phylum Desulfobacterota; class Desulfomonilia; order UBA1062; family UBA1062; genus MWEI01. Next base: position 33,395 of record CAWCTR010000017.1, read on the forward strand.
TTAAGCGAACGATCTCTTCTGATATCAATTTAAATCAACATGTACCCATGAATGAACATCTGGTAAATGCTGATTCAACCCAGATCAATCAACTGGTTCTCAACCTCTGCACAAATGCAGTTCAGGCCATGAGTCCCAAGGGGGGTACTCTGGATGTATCACTTGATGAAACAGTAGTCACACAATCAACTCCGGCCATTGGCAATGATCTCAATCCTGGGAAGTATATGGTACTCACGGTTAGTGATACAGGGTCCGGGATAAATCCTGAGATTATAAAGAACATATTCGACCCATTCTTTACGACCAGGAAATCAGACAAAGGCACCGGGCTGGGTCTCTCAGTCGTTTATGAAGTAGTCAAGAATTCCCAAGGTTCTATACTCGTATATAGTGAGGTAGGAAAGGGAACCCGTTTCGAGATATTTTTTCCCAATACACCTTGATTCTCTGGATTAGTTTCTTAACATGATATTACTCAAATGAACAAACAGGCGACGAAACATATTTTACTCGTAGATGACAACATGACGGACCTGTGGAGTTTCCATCAACTGCTTGTCCATTTTGGTTACAATGTGACCTCTACAAACGATCCCCACAAAGCACTTAACTTCTTCCGTGAAGAACCGGAAAAATATCATATGATCATCACCGATCAATTCATGCCAGACTTGAAAGGTCATGAGCTTGTGGCTTATGTACGCCAGATACGAGAAGATATACCCGTTATTCTCTGTTCTGGATCAGAAGAGGCCCTGCAGGAACTTCAAGAAGAAAGGAACGACATTCAGAGATTCTTGCCTAAGCCCTTTTCAAGATCCGAATTAGAGGAAGCTATTCAGGACCTATTAACCTGACAACCATTTTTTCTGATATTTCACAATAAAGAGCTACACTGAAAATAAACAACTTTTATCTGAGTTTTATAGAATCCTGTTATGAAGGATATGTCCTATCCCATAGGACAATCAGCAACCAGACCCAAATCATTACCTGCATTGAGATTACATATACTAGGCTGTTATCACTCAACTTATCATAACCAACATCAGTGGCACACCATTTGTATAGGTATTCATTCATTAGCTTATAAAATCTGCCCGGAAATGAAAACCCGGATGGATCAGATTATTAACGAGGGAGGTTAGTTATGAACGTATCAAGTGAATCGACTACCCATAAACCCGGATCAAGTTCCACAAGAACGACCACACTGTATGATCTCATGGCAGATATCAACGCATCGTCCTGGAGTTCGGAGTTGGGGAACAGCACATGCGATCTTCAGGAGTTTGTGGGAGATAATCGAAACAGCCAGGTGGCGGAGGAAGTAGCACGGATGTTCGAAACTGGACAGATCAGGTTCTTGAATATCCAAGATGTTAAAAGAAAATATGCTGCCCGGTTAAGATGGGTTCAACATCAAATTGAACACCTGATAGCAGGGTGTTTTTGAAAGGGGAAGGAACTATATATGGATGCCAATTATGATTATAATGAGTACCAACAATATTATAAAGGGATTCAGAACTACCCTCTTCTTAGCCATGAGAAAGTATGTGAACTTGCAAAACAATACCAGGAAGGCAACGAAGCTGCCGGACAGCAAATAATACAAGCAAACCTCAAGTTTGTGGTGAGAGTCAGCAGGAAGTATTTTTATTGCGGTCACAATTGTCTTGATATTATTCAGGAAGGGAATCTTGGGCTGATACAAGCACTGAATCGCTTTGATCCTGAACGTGGGATACCTTTCATCTACTATGCAGTCTGGTGGATAAAGGCCTTCATCATGGCCTTCATGAGCAAGAGTGGAAAGGCACATACGGGAAGCTTGAGTCATGCAAAGAAATTGCTCTCATTGGATGAACATCTAGGGAATGATGATCCTGACAAGGACAGGTGGGTTGATTTCCTCACCGATGGTAACGATCCGGAAAAAATGTTCCATGGCAAGGAGACATCATCAAATGTTTCATCTCTGCTCGATCACTGCTTCACATACCTCTCCGAAAGAGAGGTATCTGTTTTAAAACAGCGTTATTACTCAGATCCGCCTGTGAAACTTAAAGAGATTGGCTCCCAACTTGGCGTGAGCAGAGAACGTGTCAGGCAAATCCAGGTGAGATCTATAGAAAAATTGAAGCAGATCCTGGAAGATCAAGTAAGTAGTTTCTCTGTGTCTAACACCACTGAGCCTTATCCATCCTCAGGAAACAGCCTGTTATTATTCATACATAAAGGAGGCTATCAAAACTGATAGATTTTCATATGGCCAGCTTTATAACAAATTACACAGCACATAAAACACATAGCTATGGAACATAGTAAGTTCAGAGAATTGCAATGGGTATAAAGTATGAGGACAAGGCCTACAGAAGGCTGAATGGAGTAAAGGAGAGCATCTTCTAGATTATTGACTGATCACGGAACGGTAAACACGGTGTCCCTTCTATTGAAGATGAAAGGAAATTAGTATGAATAGTACTGGAAACAATCGCAATTATCATGTCTTCAAATGTCGTTTTCCCGGATGTAACGAGATCATTCCTGTCGAATCATTCAGTTCCTCCACTATCCCATCTATGGGTATCTCTTATCTGCAGAAGGAAGGGGTGGGATTAAGCCATGATCTTATTGCAGTCGATGCTACCTGTCCATACTGCTCTCGTACAAACCATTTCCAGATAAAAGATAGGATCAGGCCCATAAGCAGGCAGGAATACGAGGTTCTCAGTCATGTTGTAGAATCAAAATTGTCGCTGATACGGGTAACCTACAAGATTCTGCAAGGTTAATGATTAGATGGGTGGAACTGATAGGTTTCTTTCTGTGGAAATCAGCGTGCAGGAGCTGGAAACTGAATTGATAAAGAGCTGTACCCCCCATACCTATCGAGGGAGGGGACTGATAAACCCTCCCTCATTTTTTGTACAAGTGAAGCACGAAAACCGTGACTTCTTGTGATCTTAGTCTCCAGGTCTTCTTCGTTTAGGGTTTTATATAGGCGTTCAGCCCGATAGTAACAGGTTTACCATCTACTTGAGCAGTGATAACCACGTTCCCTCGCGTGCTTGCAACTACCAGAGTTTTACCGGACGATGTTGGTGATTTCAATCTTCTGCTTCAGATGGGACAGCTCTTCACTGGTTGTACGAAGGCGGTTGGCAAGAATCACGGAGAGAAGCCGATAGTAAACAGCCTCAAATTCAATCTTTTCCTGTTTTTCCAGTCTGTCCATAAATGATCCGTCTATAGCAAGACAGGCTGTATCTGTTACAGCATACACCGAAGCTGATCTTGCTTCTCCGTCGATTACCGCCAATTCGCCAAAGGTTCCTCCTTGAGCGTCGAGCCTGGCTATTTCCTTTTCATTCCTGACTATTCTGACCTCACCTTTCAGGATCACATATAGCCAACAGTCATAATCACCCTGATGAGTAATTACCTCATTAGGAGTGTATCGACGTATTTTGCTTAGTTGTAAAATATTCTTAAGGAGATTATCTTCATAAGATTCCAGAAAAGGAATCTTTTTCAAACTATCAATCAGATCGTCTCGTCCTTTAAGATAGGGTGTTTCCTGCATAATATCTCTCGATATCTTACCATCGGTATTGTGAAGACATAAGTTTACAGGACGGAGACTAATGCTCTAGCGATAATATCTACGCATAGAACCCTGTATCACCATAAATAAAGCCGAATCCGATGAGTGAATACAAACAGAATAAGCTGAAATCGGCTCTGTTGAAATACTGTGACTGGATACCTTTGCCATGGTGATGGTCTATGAATCTTGGAGGGAGATGCTTGTATAGAAGGATTAAGGGCGAAGTGAGTTATATCAACCCCGGCTTGAAATGAACTCTACCAAGTGCCATTGGGTATTTTTGTTTAGGGTTTGATATAGGCCTTCAGACCAAAAGTAACAGGTTTCCAGACGTGTACAAAGGGACTTGATAGAATTAATTTTCCATACCTATGGAATCTATTTTCTCTGAAAATTACTTTCCATATTTCCAACAAATCATATTTACCTAGAATTATTGGTAATTTAAAAGGGATCGCCTAGCATAATTTTTGCTTAAATATTGTACATGTGTGAAAGGGGGGAAGAACCATGGAACACATTTTTGAGCAAGAAACTCATGTCAAGCATGTCAGGAAAAGGATTTTCTCATTATTTACTGTTTGTATTATGGACTATGAGAAAATAGTTACAACACCTGAAATGAGACCGACACTGCAATCCCACATGAAGAAAGTCCAGAATGGCTGTGGCCCGTACCTCATAGACCTGCAGGTATGATTGCAACCAACGAACTCTTCTCCTTACTTAAGGGGTGTTTAAGATTTAATCTCTGACTATGGTGTTAAATGATCTCTATTGCTGTCCTGCTCTGGAAACTTTGCCTGCTTTTCTTATACCAGGAGTATTTTTTCCCTGGATCGATTAAAAGAAGAAGTTTTCAATAAGTTACTTGCCACTCTCGTGACACAGGCTTTGTACTTAAAAAAGTATAGCCCCCGATCTCTTTCTATGAAACAGCCAGATATAAACTAGGACGTTAACCACAAAGGCCAGAAGGCCCATTAGGATCTGGAACTCTCTGGTAAGGCCTTCCGGGTATATGACAGGCTCAATGTAGTGCATGATAAAATCACCCGAATACGGCATTTGTCCTGCCTGTTGTCGTAGATAATTCTCCATGGGGGTGAGGGGACAGATGAATCCTGTCAGCTCAATGAAGATACCCCATATAACACACGTGATCTGTATCAATAAAACCTTAGGCCAAAAAACAGCTATGATCCCGCCGAAAATAACAAAAAGGATAAAACCGAGGTGGATTATAACCACACCATCAGCGAGCACCTGAAACAGGAATACTTCAGTCATAAAATGGAGAATAGCCGGGACTTTAAGGAATATCAATGGGCGATGATGATCTTGGTTTGAAATCTCCGTCACCAATCACACAATTTCAGAGCGTGTCCTCTGGCACGAACAACCAGCTTAAACAAAACTATAAATCCTTATTCAAAGTTTTCCAGATCGCGGATGATCTCAGAAAGCCGTCTCTTGGTATCGGCCTCGATCTCTTCAAGGGCATTCTTTTCACGCGCCTCAAACCGCAGTACGATTACCGGTTGTGTGTTTGACGGTCTCACCAGCCCCCACGTGTCGCCCCTTGTAAACCGTACACCGTCGATATCCACACATTCGTCATATTGATCCTTTGCATAGGTCTTGAACCTCTCTACCGCCTCAAACTTTATCTTATCAGGGCATTCAATGCGGATTTCCGGGGTGTTCTCAAACGTGGGCAGGCTGTCGAAAATCGCCTGGGGGTCTGCCTGACTGGAGAGGATCTCGAGGAGCCTGGCAGATGCATAAATTGCATCATCGAACCCGTACCACCGGTCGAGAAAGAATATGTGTCCGCTCATCTCACCGGCCAAGGCTGCCTGTTCATGTACAAGACGTGCCTTCATGAGCGAGTGGCCTACCTTACCCATAATGGCAATGCCGCCCGCCTTGCCGACCACATCGAAAAATGCCTTGGAGCACTTCACCTCGCCGATGATCTTTGCTCCCCTCTTTTCCCTTAATATGTCACAGGCAAGGATGGCGGTGATCATATCGCCGTAAACAGTCTTCCCCCTTGCATCAATAACACCGATACGGTCGGCATCCCCATCATACCCGATCCCTATGTCGGCACCCCTGCTCAATACTTCCGACTTCAGCATGGCAAGTCCTTCCAACGTGGTAGGGTCCGGGTGGTGATTGGGAAAATTACCATCGGGCTCCAGACAAATACCGCTCACCTCCATACCGAGCGCATTGCATACCGCTATAGCAGGGGCGCCTCCGACGCCGTTTCCCGGGTCAATTACCACCTTTAAGCGTCTTTTACCGGGTTTGACTCGGGATACTATATCGTCGATATACTCGGGCATGATATCGTAAGAAGTGCACTGCGCCTGTGCATTGATGACGCTGCCCTCTTCCATGAGGCACCTGATCTTCTGGATCTCCTGGCCGTAGATAGTCATCTTGCCAAGGGCTATCTTAAACCCATTGTTGTCGGCAGGGTTATGCGAGCCGGTCACCTCAATTCCCCCATCAACCTTCAGTCTGAAGAGCGAGAAGTACATCACTGGCGTAGGGACCATGCCAAGGTCGACCACCTCGATCCCGCTAGCAGTGAGTCCCTTTTTCAGGATCTCTTTGAACCCGGGCGAACTCAGGCGGGCATCCATGCCCAGGCTTATGCGAACAGCGCCTCGTCCATGGAAATATACACCAAGGGCGCGGGAAAGCCTTTGAACAAACTCTTCATCCAGATCTGTGCCCACAACCCCGCGTATATCGTATTCCCTGAAGACTTCAGGATTCATTATCCCTCCTCATACAATCCTTCTATGCTGACCTTTTTGACGCTTATCCATAAAATCTGTCAGAAACATACTAGTTCACCCATAAAAGGCTCGTCAAGGAACAACACCCCCTCTTTGGGATATTCTTATTGAGTTTATCTTTTTTAAAACAGGCTTTCCCCTATTTGATTTTTATCATCTTCATTCTTGTTTAATGGCTTTATTTTGTAAATTTATGAAGGGATCAACTTGAAAATATCTATATCTACGCTGTCACCAGCTTGGTTTTGTATTAATTCTGCAACGGAAAAAAAATTCCTGTGTTGTACATTTTCAACACCAATTGGAGAACCACCAAGTATTCCTTTGATTATACTTATATTTATCATTGGCATACAAGTTGTATAAGAAAGTATGGAAAAAATTGGGTTATGAATGTTTTGAGGGAGAAAGGTCTTGCGAAGACAATAGATTAAAGTCAAGCAGGGCAAAAATCGAAAAGAGGGAAAACCACTAAGGAGGAGGATAGGATGAAAAAGGTTTTATTAGCAGTACTGATCGTCTTCTTTGCCTCGGCGCTCTATGCCGGGACATATGTAGACCCGCTCGCAGTAAGCACACAGGCGGCACGCGACCATGTGTATCCGGCCTTCGGCACGCCCCAGGTCCAGTTCGACATCAGCGGTGAGTTCGACACCAGGGGATTAAGCTGGCAGAACTTCAATGTGACAAAAGATAGGAACAGTCGATACCAATTATATGAGGAGCTGGCTGGATCTGTGGCCCAAGCTCAAGATCGGCGACACTGCGCTTATTACAAAACTCGAGATGGTCGACCAGAACCCATGGGCTGCATATCCCGAGGCGGGCTACTCCGATGACCCTGCGGCCAGCGGGCGCCCTACCAGCAAGAAGAACAACATATCCGTGGAACGTTGCTATATCCACCACAACTTTACCCCTGATATCACCATGGAAGCGGGCCTCATGGACGGTGCATGGTGGGGGACCTCCTTCATGGACACCATGGCTCCAAGATACCGGGTTAAATTCATTGACACCAAGACCCCGGTCGGTCTTGTCGGTGCATTGTTTGAAAAAGATACTGAGACGGGTGGCCCCATACCTGGCACCACAACAATCACTGCGGGTGCCGATAGAGATGATGGTGATGCCTATGCAATCTTTGGCGTAACAAAGGTAGGTGACATCTATTTTAAGCCCCTCATCTTCTATGTACCCAACAGTAATTTATCAAGTCTAGTCGCTTCTAAGTATAATACTCCTGATCCACTCGTGCAAGCTGGCCTCCCTGCAACAACCGATGTGTATCTAACTAGCCTTGACAAGGGCGTTAAAGGTTTAACTGTCGTTTACTATGCCCTTGAATCTGATGGAAAGCTCGGCCCTCTGAGCTTTGAGTCCGAGATGGGTTTAAAAACATACCGGTCCAGTCTGAACGAAAATTTATATGCAGTTGGTACTTAACCCCAACCAAATGCCAATCCCCTTTATACTGCCGGCCAGGTTAATAACAGCTGGAATGAATTTGGCATCTACCTGAATCTCTGGAATGACCTGGACTTCGGCAGGGTAGGCGCCCTGGTGGCCTATGGCAACTATAATGCCAAGGGCGGACCTGGCAAAACGGGTTGGGGCAACGAATTTCGGCGATGACTTCAAATCCAACCTCATCCTTGGCGATGAAAAAGGCTTTGGCAGCAAAACTGCCCTAGATCTCTACGGCATGACCCTGATCAAGCCATATCTTAAGTATGTAAAACTCGGTATGGACAATCTCACCGGCAGCGCATCCCTTGGCTACATTATATCTAACCAGAACGGCATAAACGAGAATGGCGACTTACAGCATTTATAAGGGTGTCAAGGCCTATGAGTTGGACCTCGGCGTACAGTACAAGCTCTCTCAAAACCTGATGTATAAGGTTGACGGCGGATATGCAAAGGTGTCCGTCGATAAAGATTATTGGGTAGATGCCAATGGCAGCGACAAATCACCCGCAGCAATCATGCTGCTCAGGCATGAGATCGTGCTGACTTTCTAAGAGCTCATATCACGACAATATAAAAAGCCCGCCTTTTTCAGGCGGGCTTTTTTTATCCGTCGTTTGTTGTAGGAGCGCCTTCAGGCGCGATATTGACAGATGCGAGAGTCGGAAAAATCGCGGCTAAAGCCGCTCCTACAAAAGCCCTTACAGACGTTCCTCCACCGACACTTATTGGTCGATAAATGACCTGAGCTTCTTTGAGCGCACCGGGTGCCTGAGCTTGCGCAGGGCCTTGGCCTCGATCTGGCGGATGCGCTCGCGCGTGACCGTAAAGTCCTTGCCCACCTCTTCCAAGGTGTGGTCCGACTTCTCGCCGATGCCGAAACGCATGCGCAACACCTTCTCCTCGCGGGGGGTGAGTGTGGCGAGCACGCGGCGCGACTGCTCCGAGAGGTTCTTGGCCAGGATTGCATCCGAGGGCGAAGGAACCTTCTTGTCTTCTATGAAATCGCCCAGGTGGCTGTCTTCCTCCTCGCCGATGGGCGTCTCCAGAGAAATAGGCTCCTTGGCGATCTTGAGGATCTTGCGCACCTTGTGCTCGGGGTAGTCCATCTTAACCGCGATCTCTTCGGGTGTCGGCTCCCTGCCGAGTTCCTGGACCAGTGCCCTTGAAGTACGGATGAGCTTGTTGATGGTCTCGATCATGTGCACCGGGATGCGGATGGTACGCGCCTGGTCGGCGATGGCCCGGGTGATGGCCTGGCGGATCCACCAAGTGGCATAGGTGGAAAATTTGTAACCCCTGCGGTATTCGAATTTTTCAACCGCCTTCATGAGCCCGATGTTTCCCTCCTGAATGAGGTCCAAGAACTGGAGGCCGCGATTGACGTACTTCTTTGCAATGCTCACCACAAGCCGCAAGTTCGCCTGGATGAGCTCGGTCTTGGCCGCATTGGTCTTCTGCTCGGCATCTTCCAGGATATGGACAGCCTTTTTAAGGCCATGGGCGGTAAGACCACCCTCGATCTCTATCTTCTTTATGTCCTTGAGGATCGCAAACAACTCTTCAGCTATTTCAGTGAAATCTCCCTGCTTGAGGTTATGTTCCTCAAGGAACTCCTCAATATCATCGTCGCAATCGCCGTCACAGATCATCTGATGGATCTCTCTGATCTCGTCAATAGACCTGCAAAAACGCTGCTCGCACACGACAATGGTATCCTCATTGGTCTCGAGCAGCCGTTTAAGCTCTTTGAGCCTGCCGCCGAACAGGTCGATCTGCTCAGGCAGGAAATGGATATCGTGGATGAGACGCACGATCTCGTGGCTCACCTTGGCCATGTTTGTCTTGATCTTTTCCTTCTGCGAGGAACTCTTGGCCTTAAAGAGCGAATATTTGAGGTTCTTCAGATCGGTCTGCTTGCTTTCAATGGCCTTGATAACTTCCAGGGTCCGGTTTTTATATACCTCCTCATCGATATCGATGATGTCATCGATGTCCACAACGTCTTTCAGCCGCATTTCAGCGTTCTCCAGGGCCTGACCGATCTGGATGACCTCTTTGACCGTGACGGGTGAGTTGATGATGACATTCAATATCTGGCGCTGCCCGGCCTCGATCCGTTTGGCGATCTCCGTCTCATCCTCCCTGGAGAGCAACGATACGGAGCCCATCTCGTGGAGGTACATCTTCACCGGATCAGGGGAGCGAAGCGACCCATCGTCATGGAAATCAAATTCATCTTCCTCAGGGTTGAACTCCGCCTCGGTGTCTACGAGCTGGATCTCCTTTTCGGAGAAGAGATCCATGACATCATCGAGGTCATCCGGGCTTAGTATTTCATCAGGAAGGCCGTCGTTTACCTCTTCATAGGTAAGGTAGCCTTTCGACTTACCCATGGTTATGAGTTTCTGGATCTCTTTTGGATATGACTTCTTTTCGCTCATCTCTTCTCAAAGACCTCCATCACATGCGAGCGCAGGTTCTTTTTCTTGAGTTGCATCTCTTGTTTATGCCTCTGTAGCTCGTTGCGTTTGTTTCTGTCTTGCGTCTTCTCGGCATCATTCAGCTCACCCTGAATCATTCTGAGCTCTTCGTCGAACGCTAGACTCATAAACCGGCATACCGTATCAATCAAGGCCTTTTTTACATCTCCGGGAAATTCTCCCTGTGCCATCAGCCGCGAGGCCGTCATCCTTACGTCATCGGGGCAGCCGGAATCGTTCAATACACTACCATCGTTCTCCAGGATATAGTTAAAAAGTTCTGCAAGCACCTTGTTCTGGAATTCAAAGGCCATATGAGAGGCCCTCATGATGTCCACTGCCCTTGCATCCAAGAGCATGATTCTCGTTAGAGTCGCCTCAAGGTTATCCCGCTCACCTCCTGAACGCGAAGTGCTTTGCTGTTCTGCCGGGTTCCCTTCGGGTCTGATCCTTTTCGATACGACTTCCGTAGATATTCCAAGCTTCACTGCAAGCCTTTGGGCTAGGAGATCGCGCATTACATTATCGTGCAGGCGTGCAAACATAGGCGCAAGTTCCTTTAGTATGGCATTCTGACCTCGGAGTTTTGATGGATCATGCCGGGAAAACGATTCAAAAAACATCAGATCCCAGATATCCTGGGCCGACGACAGGAGCCCGTTCCAGATGCTGATTCCCTCGCGCGCGATGTCGTCAGGGTCTTTACCCTGGGGCAGGATAACGATTCGAGGTATTACATCGCTTGCCAGAAACGGCTCCATGGCCCTCACCATGGCATTCCTGCCCGCAGAATCACCATCGAAGACAAGGGTGATATCATCGGTGAAACGGCGCAAGAGCCGGACATGGTCCTCTCCAAGGGCGGTCCCCAGCGTTGCAACCGCTGCAGTAAAGCCTGCATTTGCCAGTGACACGACATCCATATACCCCTCCACCACCACTGCACCATTTTGCCGTATCTGGTTCCGTGCAGAATGGAGGTTGTACAGGACCCTCTTCTTTTCAAAGATCGGGCTTTCAGGCGTATTGAGATATTTCGGCTCGCCTTCACCCATAACCCGGCCGCCAAACCCGATAACCTCTCCTGATAAATCGATGATGGGGAAGATTATGCGTCCACGGAACCGGTCGTAGAAACCGCTGCCCTTCCTCGGCGCTATGAGACCCGCCTTTTCCGCCGCAGCCTGGGGGATGCCTCTGCTCCTGAGAAAAGCGGTCAGGCTATCCCATGAATCAGGCGCAAAGCCGATATGAAAGGACTTGATGGTGTTCTCGGTAATGCCCCTTCCTGATAAATACCTCCGTGCATCCTCGCCCTTTGCCGCGATGAGCTGCTGCTCGAAAAATGCCATGGCGGCCTTGTTGGCGTCGTAATAGATCTTTTTCTCGGATGAGGGTTGCCTTTTGTCCGTGTCGAGGGTGATGCCGGCCTTCAGGGCAAGCTCGGTAATAGCCTCGGCAAAGCTGAACCCTTTTTTGTCCATAACAAAGGTAATAACGTCCCCACCCCGGTCGCACCCGAAGCACTTATAAATCTGCCTGTCCGGATCAACGGAAAATGACGGTGTCTTCTCCGAGTGAAAGGGGCAGAGCCCCCAGAAAGACTTCCCCTTCTTCTTGAGCTGTACATACTCCGATATGACTGCAACAATGTCACTGGCTGTCTTGATCTGCTCGACCGAGGATTTATCCATCTATTTCCCCCCGAGCAGCACGATGGTCTTGTTGCCCCCGCCCTCGACCATGGGTGCGTCATGCATGGTCCTCACACAGGGCAACTCCTTGAGATACTCGCGGATGGCCTTTTTAAGCCTGCCGGTGCCGGCGCCATGGATGATCTCGAGAGAATCCTGGCCCGTGAGCATTGCCCGGTCGATGGCCCGCTCCACAAGGGGGATGGCCTCATCGACCCTCATGCCTACCACCTTGATGGGTAAGACCGGAGGCGGGGCCTTAAGGCGTAAAACGGTTTCCTTTCCGGCACGGCTCTCCTCAGGCTGCCAGACGACATCGAGCTGGTCCAGGCCGACCTGCAGACGTTTTGTGCCAAAGGCAACCTCCGCTGCATGCCGGCCGAGCTCCATTACCTCGCCTTCCTGCTCGGTCCCTTTCAGCCTCACGGTGCACCCCTTGCGGATGTTCAGTGTTTGGGCAGGCGCGATCTCGGTAAGCACCTGTTCGAGCTCTACGGCCTCAGGCATCTGTTTTACCACTTGTATCGCCTCGCGGGTCACCGGTCTCCTTGAGAGCTGTTCGATCTGTTCCAGCAACCTCTTATACCTGAGCGCACTTTCTATCTTTTCTTTTTGCGTGGTGCGCAGTTCCTGCTCGGCCCTGGCCTTCATCACGCTGGCCTCTTTGAGGGCCTGCTCAGCCTCCTGCTTCAACATGGACGCCTTTGAGATGTCCTGGATGGCCTTGGCAAGCGGTGAATTTCCGGTACGGCCGGCAATGCCCCTGGCCTCCACGATCAGGTCATGGGGAAACTCGATGGCCTCCAGAATCTCAAAGGCCCTGCTTTGCCCGACCACCCCATACTGGAGGGCATATAACGGCTTGAGACCGGTGTCGTCAAAGGCCGTGGCTGCATGCTCCACCCTGTCAGAGGTGATGCCGTAAAGCTTGACGAGGTCGGAATGCGAGGTCACCACCACGGTTGCGCCCTTTATGCGCAACGCATCGATACAGGCAACAGCCAGCGCGCCGCCCTGGTCGTGGTCCGTCCCCGAGCCGGGCTCGTCGAGCAGAACAAGGTCTCCGGGACAGGTCTGCTCATATATGTTTTTCAAAGAAAGGGCATGGGCGGTGAATGACGACAGGTCATGGGTGATGTCCTGGTTCGTGTCCATCTCGATGCGTATATCGCCCATGGGCGTGATGACGGAATCCGCACCTGCGGGTATTGCCAGCCCGCTCTTTGCCATGAGGATGAGGAGACCCAGGGTCTTCAAGGCCACGGTCTTGCCGCCTGCATTGGGCCCGGTGATGATGAGGCAGTCCTTCCCCTTGGGGATGCGGATATCCAGTGCCACAGTAGAAGCCCTTCCCAGCCTTTCAAGAAGGATGGGGTGACGGGCCCCGTGAAGGCGGATCTCTTCCCCTTCTATCCTGGGGATGGAACCCCCTATGGCAATGGCCCACCGTGCATTGGCGGATACAAGGTCAAGCCCGCCATAGACAGAGAGATTTTCACGGATTGTAGACGCGTTATCATGGACCAGCGAGGTGAGTTCTTTGAGGACCTTGAGCTCTTCTTCTATTATCTGCGCCTTGATCTGGTTTAACGTATTGTTATCGTTCACTAAGGACAGGGGCTCCACATAGACTGTCCGGTTCGTCCTGGAGTAGTCGTGGATGATGCCTTTCATGTGTACATGGTAGTCGTGCCGCACAGGGATCACATAGCGGTCGTTTCTCTTGGTTATGAGCTCCTCCATAAGCACGGACTTGGTTTTAAGCCTCTCCAGGATCTGCTCGAGCTTCTCCAGGATGGAAGACCTTATGGCGCGGTATCGGGAGCGAAGGTCTCGGAGGTACGGATATGCCTCATCCGAGATCTCACCTGTGGGAAGGAGCATGGCATCAATCCGGCCGGATACGTGATCAAGGGGCTCCATGGTTGCTACCGCCTGTGAGAGCAACCCTCCAGAGTCTGTCAGCACCTTTTTCAGCCTTGCCATGTCTATCAGGGCCGCTGAGATCTTGATAAGATCTTGCCCTTCAAGCGCTGCGCCTTCCCTGATGGTAAGCAGCGGCCTGATATCGGCTATGGCGGCTATTGCGGGTGAGTTACCTGAATTCATGAGTGCAATCATCTCTTGGAGCAGGGCGAGCCGGTAGCGGGCATCCCCCCAGGAATCGCTTGGGCTCAAACCCTTTAGGGCGCTCAGGCCGATTTCGGAGGAAACAAAAGGTTTTATGTACTCCTTCAGAGCGGAGAACTCTAACAGATCATTTCTCATGGAGGTGCGAATCAGCAGGCAACGTCTGTGTTGCCGCTATAGAGTCTGTGAAGTCACTGCAGTAAAGAATTTACTATGCCGCTGATGACCTTGCCGTCCGCCTGGCCTGCCACCTTGGCCATGACGAGTTTCATGACCTTGCCGAATTCCTTCTTGGTGGCGCCGGTCTCCGCAATGATCTCTTTGACGATTGTCCTTATAACCTCTTCATCCATCTCCTTGGGCAAATAGGACTTTAAGATCTCGAGGTTCTTCTCTTCCTGCGCGGCAAGATCCATCCTGCCCCCTTTGGTAAACTGCTCCAGGGATTCGGTGACCTGCTTTATCTGGGTACGCAGGACCTTGGCGACCTCCTGGTCATCAAGGTCCTGATTGAGTGCAACCTGCCTGTACTTGATTGCTGAGATGGCCATGCGCAGACAAGATAACCTGTCCTTGTCCTGCGCCTTCATGGCGAGAGCTAAATCGGCTTTGATCTTTTCTATCAGCATCAGTAGTAGGATCTTACCTTGCTCATTTTCTTTACTGCTCTCTTCCGGGCTGCAATGGCCTTGCGTTTCTTCTTTACGCTGGGCTTTTCGTAGAATTCCCTCTTGCGTACCTCGGAGAGAACACCCGCCTTTTCCACCTGCTTTTTGAAGCGCTTAAGTGCTCCCTCAAAAGGCTCGGTCTCTCTTACTTTAATTCCGGGCATGCGTTGATCAAACACCCCCTCTCTGTGTGGCTGCTCTGTACAAGAAGCAGATTGTATATAGAAACCCCCTGGTACTGTCAAGCCATTATGTTTTATTATTCGATAGTGATCAGGTGATATTATATTTCTTCAACAAGGCGTAGAGACGCGAACGTGATAACCCTGATATCCTGCAAGCTGATTCGACATGCGCCTTTGTCTGCCTCATCAATTCCTGGAGATACTGCTTCTCTATCTCTGCAATAGAATCATCCCGCACTTCCTTTAGACTGGGAAGTGAGGTGTTGGTGAGATCTCGGGTCGGTTTTTTCTTTTTGCCTGCAACAGCATTTTGTTTTACCTGCACATGAATATGATGGGGAAGGTGCTTGGGGACAAGGATTGAGCTTTCATGTGCAACCGTAATCGCACTTTCGATTGCATGAATCAACTCTCTAACATTACCAGGCCAGGTATACTGTACGATAGCATCACGGAATGCAGTACTGAGACGTTTCGGTTTCATGCCGGATTTTCTGGTGAGTCTGTGCAGGTACAGATCCGCCAGCTCGAGGACATCCTCAGGACGCTCTCTAAGTGGGGGAATATGGATGATTATGGATTGAAGTCTGAAAAGGAAATCCTTCCTGAATCCGTCCATCTCCACCATCTTGTCAAGGTCCCGGTTGGTCGCGGATATGACCCTGAAATCACTTTCCACCTCACTCGATTTCCCGACAGGGCGGAAGCGGCCTTCCTGGAGGATTCGAAGGAAATTCTTCTGTGTGGCCGGGGGAAGCTCGCCGACTTCGTCCAAAAAGAGGGTCCCTTTGTGAGCCTGGGCAACCAGGCCGTGCCGTGATCTATCCGCACCCGTATATGAGCCCTTCTCATGGCCGAACAGGATGCTTTCCACCAGGTTCGGGGGCAGGGCGGCACAGTCAACAACAACAAAGTCATTCCCGGAGCGTGCGGAGTTATTGTGAATCGAGCGTGCAAAGAGCTCCTTACCAGTGCCCGTCTCGCCGGTAAGCAGCACATTGGCATCGCTCTTAAAGGTCTTGCTCAATAAAGCCAGGCATTCTTTCATCCTGGGGCTCTTGGCGAATATCCCTTCTTTCTCAAAATCAATTGCCTCGACAGGTTGTTTATTGCTCTTATGGTAGAGAACAACATCTTTAATCAGCGCAGAGAGTTCGTTTTTCGAAAAGGGCTTCTCCAGGTAATCCCATGCCCCTTTGGAAAGGGCAGTCTCAACCGAATCCGGATCACCGTAGCCGGTTATGACGATCACTTCCGGCCTGCCGATATTTTGAGAGATTTCCGGGAGTTTCTCTATCCCGTTTCCATCAGGCATATACACATCGAGAAACACAACATCATATGCGTCTGAGCGTACTACTTCGAGACCGTCCTTCAAGGTCAAGGCTGTTGCAGTAGTATAGCCCAAGGCCTTAGCCACATTGGCTATGGAGTTACAGACAAGGTCGTCATCATCGATAATAAGAATTTTTTCCTGATTATCTATAGACACTTGAGGATAATATAGCCTTTCCATTGAGATGTAAAGCACTCTTAAGTCAGGACACGGCCTATAGCCTCTTGCAACTGGGACCGGGAAAAGGGTTTGAGAATAAATTCATTGATGCCTGTTTTCTTTTCCTGCAGTTCCTGCATGATTTCTTCTGAGCCGGAGCAGAGAATAACAGGGATGTCCTGACGGATCTTACGGATATGCCCTGCCAGCTCATGGCCTCTCATCCGCGGCATGACCTGGTCTGTGATAACCAGGGAGAACATCTTCGGTTCGTCCTTAAAGATATTAAGCGCCTCTTGAGGATCAGACGTTGATGTCACTTGATATCCAAGATGGATCAGCAGTTGATGGAGGCTGCGTAAGTCAGCCTCATTGTCGTCTGCAAGGAGGATATGTTTTTCTCCATGACCTGCGGATTGTCTTATTTGTTTGGAAGCATGATACCGGATATCAGTGTGCTGTGGAAAATACACTTCGAATTTTGCCCCTTTCCCGACATCGCTAGAGAGGAGTATTGATCCATTCGCATTCTTGACCAATTCATGCACGACGGCAAGCCCCAGCCCGGTGCCCTTGCTTGACTTCTTGGTAGTAAAGAATGGATCGAATATCTTATCCCTGATATCCCGGCTTATTCCGCTTCCGGTATCTCGAACTGTCAGTTTCAGATATCTTCCCGGCTTGAGGTCGGATATCATGGCCGGAGTATATGAAGTTATTTCTGTCTCTTTGATGGAAACTCCAAGAAATCCTTTACCCGATTTCATGGCCTGGATAGCATTATTGCAGAGGTTGAGAATGAGTTGATGGATCTGGGTCGGGTCTACCCGGACAAGGCCCTCCCTTGACGTTATCCATTGCCGGAAGTTTATTCGTGAAGGGATCGATCTTTTCAGGAGGTTGAGCGCATCCTGAACAACCGGCCCTATGGTGATAGGCTTGCAGAAAGATCCCTTTCTGGAGCCGAACAGCTTGATCTGTCTGATAAGATTCTTCCCAAGATGCGCCGCATCAATGATCTGATCTATGTATTCCCGCTCCTGCGTTCCGTGAGGGAGGATATCCGAGATGAGTTCCGAATTGATGAGGATCGGCTGGAGCACGTTATTAAAATCGTGCGCAATACCTCCTGCAAGTTTGCCCAGGGCCTCTATTTTTTGGGCTTGTATGAGCCGGCTTTCGAGCCTCTTCTTCTCTTCTTCGGCACGTTTGCGTTCGGTTATGTCTTTCACCGTGTGAATGACACGTATGATTTCACCTTTGTCATTAACAACCGGGTCCACTGAGGCAAGGAACCACATGTCTCTCCTATCATCATAATGTTCAACCTCCTCATGTTTTTTTGTCTTCAGCATTGTTGTCAGAGGGCATCCGTCAATAGGTTTATCTGAGCAATGCATCAGGGAAAAGCAGTTGTTCTGCACAACATGATCATGGGGTAGGTTGAAGAAAGAGGCTGCAGCTGCATTGACCCGGTCAATCTTGAAATTATTGTCCAGGATCATCACATGATCTTTAATGGAGTCAAACGTGATCTGCCAGTCATGGGCTGCTTTCCTTATCTTCTCCTCCATCTGCTTGCGTTCGGTGATATTGCGGGCTGCTGCAAAAACCCCAAGAACGTTCCCTGTCTGGTCATGGTATACAGCAGCATTATAGAGGACCGGGGTGATATGACCGTCGCTATGGAGAATATCAAGGGGATAGTCCTGTACCATGCCTTCACTGAATACTTGTTTATATCCGCTACGTGCCTTTTCTGGTTCGGTGAAGTAATCGGAGAAATCAGTGTTGATAAGCCCTCTTCGGCTCCGGCCTGTCACCTTTTCCGTAGCCTTGTTCACGTCGGTAATCCTGCCTTTGACATCAATGGTCACCAATGGGTCAAGACTTGCCTCAATCAGGCTCCTGTTATAGGCGCCAGCCAATCTCAAGGCATTCTCCGCCTTTTTGCGCTGGGCTATTTCGGCTATGAGTTGTTTGTTTCTCGCTTCCAATTCGGTTGTGCGTTCCTTTACAAGCCCTTCCAGGTTGTCACTATGCCTGCATAACTCCTCTTCCAAAAGCTTTCGCTGGGTAATGTCCATGAATATGACGGCAAACTGGTTGGGAGCAGGTCGATAGGAGAATGCCCCATAGTGCCGATTGAGAACCGGAGAATAATTTTCAAAGTGCACAGGTTCACCGGTGAGTGCGACAGAACCATAGGTTTCTATCCATTTTGGGTCTTCATCAGGCAGTACCTGCAACACAGTCTTGCCTACCACATCCTCCCTTTTGAGGCCGGTGAGCTGTTCAAAGGCAGGGTTCACATCGATGAATCGATAATCACAGGGTTTGCCTTTCTCATCGCATATGATCTCATGCAGGGCAAACCCCTCGGACATGGAACTGAACAGGTCGTGGAAGCGCTGCTCGCTCTTCCTGAGAGATCCCTCAGCTCGGCTCCGCTCGGTAATATCGTGCCAGACCGTTACCGAGCCTGTGATGAGGTCCCCCAAGCGCATTGGCCCCGAAGAGGTCTCGACCACCATGTCGGTGCCGTCTGAGCGTTTGACCATATAACATGCACCGGTTACCTTTTCTCCCCGCAATGCCAGGGGTGTCGGCTGCTCCCCCAATATGAGCGTCCGTCCGTCCAGCCATCGGCACGAAACCCGCTTTATAATGTCTTTGACATTGAGGCCGACAGGATCAAGACCATAGGTCTCAAGGAACGGATGATTCGCCCGGAGAACATTCATGTTCGTGTCGAAGATGAGCACAGCGTCGTTTTGTGCCACAAAGATTGCTTCCAACTCAGCAGCACGTTTTGAAAGCTCCTCTTCGAAATGGGCACACTCAGCATTTATCCTTTCCAATTCAGCAATTCTCTGTCGGGCGCCTGCCAGCTCCTTCAGGAGTTGTCCCTTTGTTTTTTCGTCTTCAAATATGTCCATGCTAACCACCACCTGATGTAATTATTATGCTTAAAATAATGAGATAGTATAGTGCAGTTTAAAGGCAATGGAATACTTACATAGGGTTTTGATATTGAATGTTACCCCATATCCTAAGATTACATCATTATTGAAGCCCCAGTCCATATCCTCATTACCATTGAAGCAGGCAGATCACCTGTATTGGTCAGCAAGCAGACTTCAGTTTTGATGTTCTCCTTTATACATATACCTTATCTGGCAGGTTCTTTGGACTTGAAAGGAATCAAGGGCATTAGACTCAAAGAAACTACTTGCTTGATCAACAAAAACCTGTTTCAGCTTTTCCATGGATCTCGTTTGGATTTGCCTCACGCGTTCCCTGCTCACGCCGAGTTGCATCCCAATTTCTTTGAGCTTCACAGGAGGGTCGGAAAAATATCGCTGTTTGAGGACAGAGGCTTCTCTTTGTGAAAGGAAGGTGAAACAGTGATGGAGCAAGGTTGAAATGTTATATGATGCCTCCTTGCCATTATAGAGTTTCTCAGGGTCTGTACCATCAGTGAGAAAATCGATCCATCGATCCTTGTCATTATCATCACTTCCAAGATATTCATCCAAGGAGAACAGATTCTTGGCATGGCTCAGGCTTCCGGCGTTCACCTTTGTGCTCTTGTTTAAGAATGCCTTGATGAAGGCCTCTATCCACCAGACTGCATAGTAGATAAATGGTATTCCGCGTTCAGGATCAAAGCGGTTCAGCGCTCTTATCAATCCAAGATTCCCTTCCTGAATAATTTCGAGGCAATTATGCCCGCAATAAAAATATTTCCTGCTCACTTTTACTACAAACTTCAAGTTCGATTGAAGTATTTGTTGTCCGGCAGCTTCATCTCCCTTCTGATACTGTTTTACCAGTTCATACTCCTTCTCATGGGTAAGGTGTGGGTATTGCCGTATCTCCCGGTAGTACTGCTGAAAATCTGCATAATCAAACAAACTTTCCATAAGGAATCCTTTCTTTATTGTGAGGTAAGATTATTGTTTTCAATGAGTTCACATAAGCATTTCTGTCTCACGAATAAGGACATATACAATTGGTGTGCCATTGTTTGTGATTATTATATATTAAATGATAACAATATGTTATAGGTATTTATGCTGTGGTTGATCTTATCTGTGCCGGTATTGTCTGTCTTGCGCGATAGGACTAATCCATCTTTACAGGAATAAAAAAATCAGGCCATTGCGGACCTGATAAAGAGGAGGTTCTATGGGGAATGAATCTTGAAGAACCTACTATTTTAATCGGCGTGAATCGGATTTGTATGAGTATGGCCATGATCATCCAGGTTCTATTGATCCCACTACCTCTGTGATCCCGGATTTCAAACATGATGGTATGGGGAGTATCCACTCGCGGAACTAGGCATTTTGTAGTAAGCTAAGGGTAATTAGCCCCAAACGAGATGAAAGAGAACAATATTTTGTTATCAATTGAAGGGAGAAACTATATGGGAAAATTTCCGGATTATGACCGGTATGATGCGCTCGGCCTGAACGAACTCATCAGGAAAAAGGAAGTAACCCCCGAGGAACTCTGTGAGGAGGCCATCGGACGCATCGAGCGGACCAACCCGAAGATCAATGCCGTAATCTACAAGATGTTCGATATTGCACGGAATACCGCCAAGGGCAAGCTCCCGGAAGGGCCGTTTGCAGGCGTGCCCTTCCTCCTCAAGGACCTGCTCACATCCTATGCAGGGGTCCCTCTTACCATGGGGAGCAAAGCATGCAGGAATTACATACCCGATAAGGACAGTGAGCTTATGAAGCGCTACAAGGCCACGGGTGTCGTTGTTTTGGGGAAGACGAACTGCCCGGAATTCGGGCTTATGGGTGTTACCGAACCCGAGTTGCACGGGCCTACCCGTAACCCCTGGAACTTGGACGTTACGCCGGGCGGCTCCAGCGGCGGATCGGGTGCGGCTGTTGCAAGCGGCATGGTTCCTTTTGCCTCCGGCGGTGACGGCGGCGGTTCCATCCGCATCCCCGCATCATACTGCGGACTTTTCGGGATGAAACCTTCCCGTGGTCGTAATCCTACCGGCCCCGAGTACGGCCAGATATGGCAGGGTGCCGCTGTCGAGCATGTACTCACCCGCTCGGTGCGGGACAGTGCCGCGATGATGGATGCCGTAAACGGGCCCGATGCCGGGGCTCCGTATATCATCCCGAAGCCGGAGCGGCCATATCTCGAAGAGACG
This sequence comes from uncultured delta proteobacterium, assembly GCA_963798485.1. Taxonomy (GTDB): domain Bacteria; phylum Desulfobacterota; class Desulfomonilia; order UBA1062; family UBA1062; genus MWEI01. The sequence goes on from CAWCTR010000017.1 coordinate 55,137, forward strand.
GCCCGTGAACCGGGCCCCTTGAAGATTGCCTTCACAAAGAAATCCCCCCTGAATACCGGGGTGCACCCTGACTGTCAAAAGGCGGTAGAGAAGGCCGCAGCCCTCCTAACAGGCCTGGGGCACCATGTTGACGAGGCAGAGCCGGCCATAGACGGCATTGCACTGGCCAAGAGCTATTTCACCATGTACTTCGGTGAGATTGCAGCCGATATGGAAGACCTCACAAAGGTGCTGGGGAGAAAGGCGAAACCCTCGGATGTGGAAGGCCCCACCTGGGCGCTCAAGCTGCTCGGCGATGCATTCACTGCAGGGGAATATGTGCATGCAATACGGCAGTGGAACACCTTTGCCAGGCAGATGGGTCTCTTTTTTCAGGAATATGATCTCTACCTTACCCCCACCACCGCCTTCCCCCCGGTGAAGATCGGGGAGTTGAAACCAAAACCCATAGAAGAACGGCTCATGAAAATTACCAATACCCTGAACCTGGGCAAACTCATAAGGCTTTCAGGAATTGCCGACAAGCTCGCCATTGAGAGCCTGGCCAAGACGCCTTATACGCAGCTTGCCAATGTCACCGGCCTGCCCGCCATGTCGGTGCCGCTTCACTGGACTGCGGACGGCCTGCCTTGCGGGGTGCAGTTCATTGCACCCTTCGGCGATGAGGCAACGCTCTTCAGGCTTGCAGGCCAGCTCGAAAAGGCCCAGCCGTGGTTCGACAAGAGGCCAAAATTATAGAATTGTGCTGTACATAAACAGGGATTGAGCATCTGGAAATGCACCTTATAACCTGGGGTGGCATGAATCACCAGGACTGTATTGCCTTGGGGTTACCCTAAACTCACAATACTTCTGATTATCATTCTCATCGGATAATATTTTATGATACAATTATATCTATCTCTATCCGCGCTCACCTGGGAGGGCATCCGGCCATAGTTTTCGTTATGCCGATCGAGCATCTGCCTATAGCGATCACTGTCGGCAGGATTGCCACGTACTATCAGGCAGTCAAGGATCATAGTCGAGGCACCACCGCTCAGAAAGACCTTGTGCCCATATTCGGTATCCCGGCCGCCTTTCACGATAATGTCCGTATGCTCCTCAAAGAAAGAAACGATCTTCTCCGAGGCAGGTACATTCTCCCCCTTGAAGACACGCCGATCAGCCTGGTCCATGACCTTCCCGAGTATCCCTACGGCCCGCTCAAGCTTGTCCGCCAGAACACGAGCCCCCAAGGTGTCACTGATATCCTTCCCTTCGAAAGACCACAGCTCGGCTATCGCATCCACAGCATACCCGGCTACCCGTTCAGCATACATGTGCAGGTCCCGGTAGGCGGCCTTCCTGACCTTGTCCTTCTTGGCATTGAGAATGGTCAGAACACGCTTCTTGATCACCCTCGTATTAACTAGTAATGTATTGAAATAAACAAACAGGAGGAGATTTCTTCTATGGAAAAGCCCTGGCACAAACACTATGACTACAACGTACCCACCAGCATCCGCTACCCGAGGATCCCTGCCCAGAGCCTCTTTCAGATCCCAGTAGGCGGATTCCCGGACAAACCGTGTGTGAACTTCTATGGGACCGAGTACACATTTTGGCAGATCAGGGAGCAGATGCTCCGCATGGCGAATGCGCTGGGTAAGCTCGGGGTGAAAAAGGGCGACAGGGTCGGCATCCACCTTCCCAACTGCCCCCAATTCCCCATTGCCTATCTTGCCACCCTTTCACTAGGGGCGATCTTAGTGAATATGAACCCGCTCTATACCGCTAGTGAGCTCAAGCACATCATAGAGATCACGGGGATGGAGACGGTGATCACCTTTGACATGGTGCTGCACACCATCCGTCCGCTGGCAAAGGACCTGGGCCTCAAACGGATCGTTGTGACCAGGGTGACGGACTACATCACCGGTTTCGGCGTGAGCACGGCCAAGGATCTGGACCTGAACAAGGAAGAGGGATGGCACCACTTCTCCGAGCTCATCGAAGGCACAACGGAAACGCGGCTGCCCCGCATCCCGTTCAGCCCCGATGACCCGGCCATGATCCAGTTTACCGGCGGCACCACGGGTGTGCCCAAGGGTGCTCTGCTTACGCACGCAAATATCATCGCCGCCACCTTCCAGGCATCCATGTGGGGCAACCCTACCATCAGCATTATACCTCTTGAGAAGCGCAACGTCCTGAGTGTGCTGCCCTACTTCCATGTCTACGGCAACATTGTGGCCATGAACTGGTCGTTCTTCAGTTGCGCCACCCAGATCCTGGTACCGCGTTTCGATATCGATGAGATCCTCGGTATCATCGGCAAATTCGATAAGATCACCTTCTTCCCTGCTGTGCCGACCATGATCACAGCAGTCATCAACCATCCCAAGGCCGCAGAACTGAATCTTGCCAAGCGCCTCGGCCTTCTCAATTCAGGCGCCGCCCCCATGCCGGTGGAGCTCATCGAGAAGGTGCAGGACATGGGCATCTACTTCAGCGAGGGCTTCGGTATGAGTGAATCCACCTCGCTGGGCATCAGCAATCCCATTTTGGGCATGAAGAAGGTCGGCAGCATAGGCATCCCCTTCCCGGACAACGATGTGAGGCTCGTGGACGTGGAAAACGGGACCGAGGACGTGAAACCAGGCGAACCGGGCGAGATCATCATGAAGGGCCCGCTCATCATGAAGGGATACTGGAATAACCCCGAAGAGACCGCCGGCCAGCTCATAGACGGCTGGCTGCATACCGGCGACATCGCCCAGGCGGATGAGGACGGCTACCTCTTCATCGTCGACCGCAAGAAGGACATGATTATCGCCGGCGGCTTCAATATCTACCCCCGCGAGATCGACGAGGTCCTCTATCAGCACCCCAAGGTCGCCGAGGCGGTTTCCGTCGGTGTGCCCGATGAGTACCGGGGCGAGACGGTGAAGGCCTTCGTGGTCCTCAAACCGGGTGTAACCGCAACCGATAAGGAAATAGTCGACTTCTGCAAGACCAAGCTCACGGCCTATAAGGTGCCCAAGCAGGTCGAGTTCAGGGAGTCTCTCCCGAAATCCGCTGTGGGAAAAATCCTGCGCAAGGTCCTTAAGCAGGAAGAGGCGGATAAGCACAAGAAATCTTAGTACCAACATGTACCAATAAAAAAAGGAGCCGGGCAGCCCCAAAGGACGCCCGGCTCCTCGATTGTTCATTATACTTGTGCTATTTCTCGATTACCAAAAACCCGTTCGGGTGGAAATCCTTTCCCGTAACCTTTTTTGAAATACCTTTCTGATCCAGGTACGGGGTGATGCCTCCCATGAAGAACGGCCAGCCCGCGCCCATGATCACACCGGTATCCACATCCTTGGGGCTCGCAACGACACCCTCTTTGAGGATATGGTCGATCTCTACCGCTACACGGGACATAACCCGCTGTCTGATCTCCTCGTCGGTGAACTTCTTTTTTCCCTGCGGCCAGCCTGCTGCGATCTCGGGGTCGACATCGATGCCCTTGTCGGTGAAGGTAAGTATGCCCTTCTTGCCCTTTGCAACGAGGTTCTTAAGCCCTGCGCTCACCGGGAACCTGTCAGGCCATTGTTTGTTGAGGGTTTCCTGCACGTGAAGAGAGATGGCAGGACCCACCAGTGCGGCAAGGGTGAACGGCGACATGGGGAAGCCCATCTCGACAACTGCGTTATCCACCTGCATGAAACCGGCCCCTTCGTCGATGCACGCGAAGATGCCGTCCATCCATGCCAGCAGAATCCTGTTCACGAGGAATCCGGGTGCATTCTTCACGAGGACAGGTGTCTTCTTTATTTTCTTTGCGATATCGAAGGCTGTTGCAAGTACCACATCGCTGGTCTTTTCCGCCTTGATGATCTCAACGAGCGGGAGCACGGCAATGGGGTTGAAGAAATGGAATCCCACCACGCGGGACGGATCCTTGAGGAATTTGCCCATCTCGCCGACATCGAGAGATGAGGTGTTGGTGAGGAACAGGCACTCGGGCTTGCATACGGCTTCCAGCTCGCCGAATACCTTCTGCTTGATGGACATCTCTTCGAAAACGGCCTCTATCACGAAGTCGCAGTCCTTGAACTCATCATATGTTACGGTGCCGGTGATGAGCTCCTCGCCCATCCACTTGGCCTCGGCTGCAGACAGTTTGCCCTTTTTGGCCGTTTTGCCGAGTTGCTCCCTGACGTATGCCAGACCCTTGTCCACGAATTCCTGTTTGATATCCTTCATAACAACCGGGCACTGGTAACGCTGTGCGAAAAGAAGAGCCATCTGGGATGCCATGAGGCCGGCGCCGATGACGCCGATCTTGGCGATCTTGTTGCCTTTGACTTCCTTCGGCGGCCTGCCGGGGAGCTTCTTGGCCCTGCGCTGGGTAAGATCGAAAGAGTAAACGCCGCACTGGAACTGCTCGGAGATGATCATGTCGGCCAGTGCTTCGGTCTCCTTCTGGAACCCTTCATCAAAAGACCACCCTGCTGCGCCCTTGATGAGATCGAGCGCCCGGTATGGCCCCAATGCGCCTGAATGGACCCTGCCGGCAATGGTGGCCTTGGTCTGGTTGTACAGATCATCGCTCACCGTTGGATCCACCTTTTTGCGCTCTATCTTCTCTTCGCCGGTGATGATGCGCTCAAGTAAAGCTAAGGATTCATCCATGAACTCTGCAGGGGCGATGAGCTTGTCCGCAAGGCCCATCTCGAAGGCCTTTTTGGAATTGATCATGCGGTTCTGGTTGAGTGGGTTCATGATGATGAGCTCGATAGCCGCCTCAGGCCCGCACAGCTTGGTCGCCAACTGGGTTCCGCCCCAACCCGGCACGAGGCCGAGGAAGCACTCGGGCAGCGCATAATGATCACACCCTCCAGGGCTCTTGGATATGGTGCGGTATTTGTGGTAGAGCCCTACCTCGACACCGCCGCCCATGACTGCGCCGTTGATGGCGGCAAGTGTCGGAACCTTGAGATCCATAATACGCTTGAAGATCTTGTGTCCCATTACACCGATTTCAAGGGCCTGCGCCTTGGCTACAGTCGGGTCAACGCTCATGATGTCGGCGCCCACATTGAAGATGTACGGCTTTCCGGTGAGGAGCCAGCCCTTTACATCAGCATCCTTCTCCACGATGTCGATGACCTTGTTGAGTGATTCCAGGGCCTCGGTGCTCCAGGTGTTGGGGACGTTGTAGAGCTGCCCGTTGTCCATCGTGACAATCGCTATCTTGCCTGCCTTCTTTGACTGATAATAGTTGAGTTTGCATTCTGTTATATATTTAGCCATGGCATGAACCTCCTAGAGCTTTTTCCCTACGACGTTTTCCCAAATGATAGAACCGCCCATGCCGAGACCGACGCACATGGTGGTGAGCCCGTACTTGGCCTTCGGATTCATCTCGAAGTCCTGCGCGAGTTGCATGCTCAGGCGCACGCCGGAGCTGGCCAGTGGATGCCCGACAGCAATGGTCCCGCCGTAAGGGTTGAGCCTTGGGTCCACAGGGGTCTTCATGCCGAAGTGCTTCATGAAGGCAACAGCCTGGACCGCAAAGGCCTCATTCAGCTCTATGTAGTCGAGGTCTTCGAACTTCATGCCGTAATTCTTCAGAACTTTCTCGGTGGCCGGCACTGGGCCGTATCCCATGATGGACGGATCGACGCCCATGAAGGCAGCGCCGACGAACTTCATCTTGGGCTTAATCCCCAGCTCTTTGCATCTCTTGCCGGACATGAGGAGTGATACGCATGCACCGTCGTTCAATCCTGAGGCATTCGCCGCAGTGACCTTGCCTTCGGCCTTGAACGGGAACTTCCTGAGGGCCTTGATGCTCTCCAGGGTGGTGCCGCGTTTGGCCTGCTCGTCACGGTCGGCAATCTTCCACCCGGTGGGGGAGAATACCGTCATGTCAACGACATGTTTGCTGTAGTAACCCTCGTCAAGCGCCTTGAAGTACTTCTGAAGGACATGGAAGGCATACTCATCCGCCTCATCCTTTGTGACAGCTTGCTCGCCGTTTTCCACGAGCCAGTCGTGAAGCTTCTCTGCGGTATTACCCATGTTGAAGTATTTCGGCTCCACCATCTTCTCGGTGACGATCCTGGGATTCGGGTCGGCATTCTGTCCCATGGGGTGGTGCCCCATATGCTCGACGCCGCCTGCGATGATGATGTCGGCAACGCCTGCCTTGATGAATGACGAGCCGATGGTCTGGCATGTCATACCGCCTGCGCACATCCTGTCTACGGAAAACCCGGGGACAGTCTCGGGGAGACCTGCGGTAAACACGACCGTCCTGCCCATGGTAGTCCCCTGGTCGCCCTGTTGGGTCGTTGCGCCCCAGATGCTGTCATCAACCTCGCCCCACGGAACAGTTGGGTTTCTTCTCACGAGCTCTTTCATGACCTTGGTAACCATGTCATCTGCCCGTGTGTTCCAGTAGAAGCCATCCTGCCTTGCTTTTCCGAACCATGTACGTACGCCGTCTACAAAATACGCATCTCTTAAATCCATACAGCCTCCTTAGTATGCGTGTCCTTTTCTCTTTATGGATAGATGATCATCAAGCACGGTGAGACCTTTTGCATCCTTATTCATTCTAAAATACCCCCATGGGGGAGGTCTTGTCAACGAACTTCTGAATGATGGTTCATTTTTCATAACTGTAGATCCAGGCTTGCTCTTTATCTTGCGGATAGGTTTTCGTAATGTACCCTTCATTAAATCCAGCAGATAAAAGATCCCTTTTCTTCTCATTTGTCCGTATTGCCGGGCTTTAAAAACGATAGTATGGTGTCTCTAAGATTTGAAGAAACTTTTCAGAAAAAAGATGAACAGGGAGCAACCCTTCCGTGACAGGACAGAAGCCGCAGCCAAAAGATATTAACTGTTTTTCCTGTCACCATTTCTACATCACCTATGATCGCGGTTTTCCTTATGGATGCAGAGCGGCTGGTTTCAAATCACGTCTCATGCCTTCACGGGAGATGTATGTTAATTCCGGATTGGAGTGCCTGCTCTTTAAGGAAAAAGAAAGAAAAAGATAAACTCAGAAGAAAGTACAAGGGCGGGCACAAGGCCCGCCCCTACATTGAGAATTGATTTCCCGCTTCTCTGTTACTATACAGATACTAATCGTCTTTTGAGGAGGAGGTTGCATGGAACAGAAACGGCTTGGATATTATATCGATATCGCGATCCAGCGGGAGGAAGAGGCCTATGAATTCTACACAGGACTCCTTTCGAATGTGCAAGATGAAATCGCAAAGGATGCGTTGAAGCTCCTTGCCGGCGAGGAGAAGAAGCACAAGGCGTTCCTCGTGAGTTATCGTGACGGCAGCGCCGGGGCGGATGCACTTCGCATGAACCACCCGGTTGATTATAAGGTTGCCGAGCACATGGATAAACCGGATATAAACAAGGATATGAAATCCAAGGATGTCTTCCTGGTAGCCGCTTTCAGGGAGCTCAATTCATACAACTTCTACAAGGGGCTTGCCGACATGCACCCTGAAGGCGAGCTGAAACAGGTCTTTCTTAAGATGGCCAGTGAAGAGATGAACCACAAGGAAAAGGTAGAGTACCTCTATTCCAACGCATCCTTTGCCCAGACAGATGGCGGATAAGCGGGACAAAGAATTAAATAAAGGCGCGAGGTATACAACACGACCATGATTCACTGGAATACATTACTCATAGTCTTCCTTTCCCTGTTCGTCTTAAGCCTTATGATGCGGTTCGGCCTTAAGTGGCTCAACAGAAAGCATCTCAAGGAATACGGCCATGTGGTGCCCGGGGTATTCAAAGACGAGATCGATCCGGCCACATTGACACGTATGCGTGATTACACGGTTGCCATGAGCAACCTCGGCTCCATGGAGATGTTTGTAGATGACCTCGCAGGCCTTGCAATGATCTTAAGCGGTTTTCTGCCTTATCTTGCAGGTACTCACCTTCTCTCGGGCCTCCATCCGGTGCTTGCGGGGATCCTGTTCATGTTCGCCTGCTCGATTCTGCTTGGGGTTCTGGACATACCCTTTGATCTGTACAGCACCTTTGTAATCGAGCGCAACTTCGGGTTCAGCACCATCACCTTGCCGCTCTGGATCAAAGACCAGATTAAATCATTGATGGTATCAGGCCTTCTTCTGGGGATCATCCTTGCCGTGTTCCTTGAGCTGCTGTATACCCTTCCGGGCCTGTGGTGGCTTCCTGCCTGGGTGTGCTTCGTGCTGTTCCAACTCCTTCTAGCCTGGCTCTATCCAAAGGTGATCGCCCCAATGTTCAATAAGTTCGAACCCATCGAGGATGAGACCCTGAAAAAGGGCATCGACGCGCTTCTCGAACATGCAGGATTTCACCTGAAAGGCCTGTTCAAGATGGATGCAAGCACACGCAGCAGGCATTCGAACGCCTATTTCACCGGTATCGGCAAGTTCAAGAGGATCGTGCTTTTCGATACCCTCATCAACACCCACACTATAGAAGAGATCACGGCCGTCTTAGCCCATGAGCTCGGCCACCTCAAAAAGGGCCACATAAAAAAACAGCTGGGCGCATCGATCGTTGTCTCGCTTATCGTACTCTATGCGATTGCAAAGCTCCTTGCCTGGCAGGGCCTGTATATGACTTTCGGGTTTCACGGCATCATCCCCTATGCAGGCCTTTTTCTGCTTACCATCATGGGAAAGACCGTTACCTTCTTCCTGACCCCCATCGGGTCCCTTATCTCCAGGCGCTATGAGAGACAGGCGGATGCCTATGCACGCACCCTGACCGGATCGAGCGTTCCGCTGGCACAGGCGTTGAAACGTATCGCCAAAGACAACCTCGCAAATCTCCATCCCCACCCGCTCTATGCGTGGTTCTATTACTCCCACCCTCCCCTTGCCCAGCGTATCGAGGCCCTGGAGCGCGCACAAAGTTGACACGATAAAAACGATGCAATTCAAGAAACATACTTACAATTCCGACAAGCAACCTTGACTGCTATGGTGGTGGTATTTATTTTAGCAACAAGGGTGCCTAAACGTGCATGATAGTGTGCTCCAAAGAATCCAGGCTTTCTACTGTTGTCTCATAGCAAAGGAACTATCCAAAAAGGGGGGTAATGGATGTGAAAGACAAGGAAAAGAACTACTTCACCGCGTTGTACGATGTCGTAAGGATGGTCCACGCATCTCTTGACGTAAGCACGGTCCTCCAGGAGATCGTCAAGGCCGTGGTGGATACCATGTGTGTAAAGGCATCATCCATCAGACTTCTCGATGCACGGAAGCGGGCCCTGGTCATGGGGGCTTCCTGCGGACTTTCCAAGGGCTATATCAGGAAGGGCCCGGTGCTCATCAAGGAGAGCGGGCTTGACCAGAAGGTGCTCACCGGCAAGCTCATCTACATCAAGAACGTCCAGACCGACCCTGACTTCCAGTACGGTGCAGGGGCCAAGGCCGAGGGCATCAAATCGGTCATCGTGGCCCCCCTGATTACGGGCAAAAAGGTTATCGGCGTGCTGCGCATCTATTCGGATAAGGTTAGAGAGTTCAATGCCCAGGAGGTCCAGTTCCTCGAGGCCATCGCGAGCCTCTCCGCACTGGCACTGGAGAACGCCCGGTTCCACCAGGTACTGCAGACCAACTTCGACCTGCTCGTCGCCAACAAATACCGGCTCGACGACAATTGATCACATAAGGAGGCATGTCATGATCCGTGTTGGAATAAACGGTTTCGGCCGCATCGGGCGGCAGGTTTTAAAGGCAATCATGGAGCGCTCCGGCGACTCGCTGCAGGTCGTTGCCATCAATGACCTCTTCGATGTCAATACCAACGCCCACCTCTTCATGTTCGATACGAACTATGGCCACTTCCGGGGCAACCTCCAGGTTAAGAAAGACACCTTCATCATCGACGGCAACAAGATCAAGAGCTATGCCGAGCGGGACCCTGCCAACATCCCCTGGGAGGAGGAGGGCGTGGATATCGTGATCGAGTCGACGGGTCTGTTCACCTCCAAGGAAAAAGCCGAGGCCCACATCTACGGCGGCGCCAAGAAGGTCATCATCACGGCGCCTGCCAAGCAGGAGGACATCACCATCGTCATGGGCGTAAACCACACTAAGTATAACCCGGGCAAGCACCACATCATATCGAACGCATCCTGTACCACCAACTGTCTTGCGCCGCCCGCCCTCGTCATCAACAAGGCCTTCGGCATCGAAAAAGGCTGGATGACGACCGTACACGCCTACACCAATGACCAGCGCATCCTGGACATGCCTCACAAGGACCTGAGGCGCGCACGGGCCGCTGCCATGAGCATCATCCCCACCTCAACCGGTGCGGCCAAGGCGCTCTCGCTCGTCATCCCCGACCTTAAAGGCAAGGTGGACGGCTATGCACTGCGTGTGCCCACCTCAACGGTCTCGGTTGTGGACCTCACGGTACAGCTCAAGAAGAAGACCACCACCGAAGATCTCAGGGCGGCACTCAAACGCGCGGCCAAAGGGCCCCTGAAGGGCATCATGGGCTGCGAGGAGCGGCCGCTCGTGTCCATCGACTTCAAGGGCAACGAGCTGTCATCCATTGTCGACATCGAGTACGTCAAGGTGATCCAGGACAACCTGGCCAAGGTGGTCACCTGGTACGATAATGAGTGGGGGTATTCCTGCAGGGTTGCAGACCTGGCAAGCTTCATCGCAAAAAAGGGCATCCCGGACTAAAAAAGCTCACCACAACAGAAAACCACTCTATCCGGGTGCGGGGGCATCATACCCCCCTCACCCGGATGTTCATTGCGGACTCAGTCTTAAAAAAACCCATTTTGTCTTGACTGACATCTCAGGCATTCCCTATAGTTCCAGCTTATCTTTCAGGGAGGTAACTTTCTCAATGCCAAAGAGAACCGACATACACAAGGTCATGATCATCGGGAGCGGGCCAATCGTCATAGGCCAAGCATGTGAATTCGACTATTCCGGAACCCAGGCCTGCAAGGCCTTGCGGGAACTCGGTTATAAAATCGTTCTTGTCAATTCGAACCCGGCCACCATTATGACCGACCCGGGCATGGCCGATGCCACCTATATCGAACCGCTGAATGCGGCAGCCCTGGAGCCTATCATTGCCAAGGAGAGGCCCGATGCGATCCTGCCGAACATGGGCGGCCAGTCGGGCCTGAATCTCACCTCAGAGTTGCATCGCAAGGGAATCCTTGAAAAGTACGGCGTCAAGGTGATCGGTGTGAACGTGGACGCCATCGAGCGTGGGGAAGACCGACGCGCCTTCAAGGAGACCATGACCCGCCTGGGCATCGAGACGCCCAAAAGCGAGCTCGCCTACTCCGTTGAAGAGGCCGAGAAAATCGCCTCTGAGCTGGGCTACCCCGTTGTCATCAAGCCTTCCTACACCATGGGCGGCACCGGTGGCGGGCTCGTCTACAACGTGGAGGAACTGGGGGCCGTTGCAAGCCGCGGCCTTAGAGTGAGCCTCATCGGACAGGTCCTTTTGGAAGAATCCGTATTTGGCTGGGAGGAGCTGGAGCTCGAGGTAGTGCGCGACGCCAAGAACAACATGATCACGGTATGCTTTATTGAGAACGTGGATGCCATGGGCGTGCACACGGGCGACTCCTTGTGCACCGTACCCATGCTCACCATCGACAAGGAGCTCCAGAAGAGACTCCAGAAGCACGCTTACGACATCGTGGCGGCCCTCGAGGTGATTGGCTGCACCAATGTCCAATTCGCCCATGACCCCAAAACCGGCCGCGTCGTGGTCATCGAGATAAACCCCCGAACCTCCCGTTCATCCGCCCTGGCCTCCAAGGCCACGGGCTTCCCCATCGCACTCGTGTCGAGCAAGCTCGCTGCCGGGCTTACCCTCGACGAAATCCCCTACTGGCGAAGCGGCACCCTGGACAAGTACGAACCCTGGGGCGACAATGTGGTGGTGAAATTCCCTTGCTGGGCCTTTGAGAAGTTCAAGGGCTCCAAGGACCGGCTCGGCACCCAGATGAAGTCCGTGGGCGAGGTCATGAGCATTGCAAAAACATTCAAGGAGGCTCTCCAGAAGTCTATCCGCTCGCTGGAAACCGGCCGGTATGGACTGGGCTTTGCCGGGGATTACCATGAGAAGGATCTCGATACCCTGCTGGACATGCTCTGTGAGCCGTCCAGCGAACGGCAGTTCATCATGTACGAGGCCCTGCGCAAAGGCGCAAGCATCTCGGAGCTTTACCAGAAGACCTTCCTGAAGGCATGGTTCATCGAGCAGATGAAGGAACTCGTGGACCTGGAGGAAAAGATCCTCGCCTATAAGGGTAAGGAGCTGCCTGATGGGCTGCTTATCCAGGCCAAAAAAGATGGTTTTGCCGACCGCTACCTTGCCAGGCTGCTGGGCCGCTCCGAGGATGATGTCAGAAACCGCCGGGTTAAGCTGGGCCTGGTGCACGGGTATGACAAGGTGTCGGTGAGCGGTGTGAAGAACGCCGGGTATTACTATTCCACATACAATGCCCCGGACAAGATAGAGGTGAGCGACAAGCAAAAGATCATGGTCTTAGGCGGCGGCCCCAACCGTATCGGCCAGGGCATCGAGTTCGATTACTGCTGCGTCCATGCGGCCTTAGCCATCAAGGGCATGGGCTATGAGTCCATCATGGTGAACTGCAACCCCGAGACGGTCTCTACCGACTATGACACTTCCGACAAGCTCTACTTCGAGCCGGTCAGTGTTGAGGAGGTCCTGAGCGTATACAACAAGGAAAAGCCCTTGGGTGTGATCTGCCAGTTCGGCGGCCGGACCCCGCTGAATATTGCAAATGAACTTGCAAAGGCCGGGGTGAAAATCCTGGGTACCACCCCTGTCACCATTGACCTTGCCGAGGACCGTGACCGCTTCGGCCAGATGATGGCAAAGCTGGGCATCCCCATGCCCGATTCCGGCATGGCAAGCACCCTGGATGAGGCCCTGGCCATTGCAAACCGCATCGGATATCCGCTCATGGTTCGACCATCATATGTCTTAAGCGGCTGCGGCATGGAGATGGTTCACGACGAGGACATGCTGCGGGAATATGTCCGCGCGGCTATTGCCATGACACCCGCGCGGCCTATCCTCATCGACAAGTTCCTGGACAACGCCATCCAGGCCGGGGCCGATGCCATCTCGGACGGCTTCGATGCCTATGTGCCCGCAGTCATGGAGCACATCGAGCAGGCAGGTGTCCACTCGGGCGACTCGGCATGCGTAATTCCACCCATCAGCATACCGGCCAGGCATCTAGACACCATCATCGAGTATACCAAGCGCATCGCCATCGAGCTCGACGTGGTGGGCCTCATGAACATGCAGTATGCCATCCACAAGGACACGGTCTATGTCCTGGAGGCAAACCCAAACGCCTCACGGACCGTTCCCTTGGTCTCCAAGGTATGCAATATCCCCATGGCCGACATCGCTACGCGGATCATCCTGGGCAAGAAGCTTTGTGATTTCGACATCACCCCCAAAAACATACGGCACTTCGGGGTAAAAGAGGCGGTATTCCCTTTCAACATATTCCCCGAGGTGGACCCGCTGCTGGGTCCCGAGATGCGCTCCACCGGCGAGGTGCTCGGCATGGCCGACACTTTCGGTCTGGCCTTCTACAAGGCATCGGAGGCGGCATCCCAATATCTGCCCAAGGAAGGTACCGTGCTCCTCACCGTGTCCCGCAGGGAACGCCCGGCAGTGCTCGAGGTGGCACGGCTCTTTACCGAGCTGGGCTTCAAGATCAAGTCAACGCTGCATACCCATGCATTTCTTAGGGAGAACGGCATCACCGCCGAACTGGTGCTCAAACTCCACGAGGGCAGGCCCAATATCATCGACGGCGTCAAGAACAAGGAATACGCACTGATCATCAACACGCCCAGCGGAAAACTATCCAAGCATGATGACTCCTACATCCGCAAGGCAGCCATCAGCTACAAGGTCCCCTACATCACCACACTGTCCGCAGCTATAGCCGCAGCCAAGGGTATTGCCGCCTGCAGGCAGGGCAAGGGTATCATCAAGTCATTGCAGGAGTATCACCGCGACATCGGTTAACAGAACATGGCCAGTGGCGAGTGAAAGGATATGTATCCTTGAATCCGCCACTCTCGGCTGGGTACTAAGGTTTACAGGTAAAAAACATTTCCACGTTGATTTTTTCCGTACCTGGGAGTATCTATGCCGTGTCTCCTGTGCAGGGTAAAACGGATTGAAGGGGGCTAAGGGCTTAAAAAATCCGGTGCAATGTGCCTGCATAATTGATTGTTCTGACATAAGGCATGAGCATTTATAAAAAATAGTGGAATTATGCACAGGAGACCATCCTTTCAAACCCCATCATGTGACTGACAAAGAAGAAAATCCGTTTATAGTATCATAAAGAAACACCTCGGCGCCGCAGAATTTATTGTTGTTCATGAGCCAGCCTCCGGTGTTATGTAATGTCAACTGCTTGGGCGAGGCTGAAGATACTGAACCGAATACCAGCGGAATCCCGTATTTCCAGGGTATGGGCTGGTGGGTGTGGCCGAAGATGATACGCGAGGGCGCCGGTATGTTGCAATTCCGGCGTGTATTTATTTCGCCTATCTCGATGAGGCTTGCATTATAGAATCTCTCAAACCTTTCCTTCGTCTCGGATTTTTTCATGAACTCTTCACTATAGCGCGTAGTGCCGATCTCGCTTATTCCATTCAGAATTTTATTCTTCCCCCAGGTCCTCCAGAGTAATTTCATCAACCCTTTCTTCGCATAGGTCTGAACATTGTGTATCACCTTGGAGAACCACTCTGTCTGGCCGATGTCGTTATCTGATAATTCTTCAATGACCTTCTCAAAACGGCTCATATATCTCTCAATACGTTCATACCTGCCATTGTTCATATCGGTCTGAACCAGCCGTATAACCTTGGTCAGGACCCCGGCCTGACCGATCCCGGTACAGGCAAGCTGGTTCAAGGGATAATTCATCTCAATGGTTTCTTCGATATCCACATCCCCCACCTTCAGATCATCATATGCTACGTCCAAGGCGACCTCGCCCAACATAGCCCAGTAGGACTCAAGATACTGGCCATGGGTAACAAGGACTGTATCGTTAGCAGTTACGATATACAGATTGGGGTAAACAAAATAAAACACGGTCTCCGGTTTGGTGATCCTATCGAGGAACATCCCTCCGTATTCCTCCCGGCCTTCGGTTCTGTGTGATGTTTTATCAAGAACAACGCCTCTGGTCGGGCTGTTTATCCTGTCATCAATAATGCCGGCCACAGAATGATCGTACTTTTCAGGGAGATCACCATTCTCCAATTTGTTTATGACACTCTTCTGGTGCTGCACAATATGCCATATATCCGCATCATGGTTCCCGGGGATATAGATGATCTTATCTGCAATGCCGTCTGCCTTGATCTGCTGTAAAAAGGCCTGCCCACAGTTATATGCCACATCATATGATTTTATGGAAAAGTCAAAGATGTCCCCGGCAAGCACGAGGAAATCATTGTGCTGCCCCACCAGTTCCTTAAACTTCTCATACTTTGTTCCAATGGTTTTTTCGGGTGTAACCAGTGTGCAGTTATCATCTCCGAAATGGGTGTCAGAAATGATGGCAAGCTTCATACTTTTCCCCCTTAATTTTATGATCTTGATGTGAAATACCTGCTTTTGAATAGCGGGAAACAACTCATAGAGGATAAATCCGGATGTGTTACCCAGCAAGTCTCAAAAGAAGAATCCAATAGCAAAGATGTCTGGAGTTTCCTGAGTTTTATCACTGAACAGTAGATAACCTATTGAAATAAAGTAAGAAGCTTATTTTATCAAGATAACAACGTCTAAGCGTAAAAGATTCCTGAGATTCACCGGCTGATATGGTAGAAAGTAGCTCACATACAGGAGATGGAGACGATATGGCCGGGAACTCCAGGATAGCAGCGGATATAAAAGGGCAGATAACGAGATTCTCAGGAATCATTTCCAAGGGATTACCCAAGTCGAAGCAGAAGCTCATTCGAGAGATGGTGTATGGGATACAGGCCGGGAAGGACATCAAGTTGTCCAGTGTGAGTCGTAGCCTGAATGAGGCCATACCCCTGATCAAGACGGAGGACCGGTTATCGAGGAATCTGGATGATCGGGATTTTACGGATGCGATCAACCATGAGATATGCCGCCTTGGGAGCACGAAGGTGCTTGATGATATGGTGATAGCCATAGATCCTGGAGATATCCGTAAGAAGTATGCCTCGAAGATGGAGTGTCTGTGCAAGGTACATGATGGAAGTGAACATGAGATTGGTGAGGGGTACTGGCTCTGCAAAGGGGTGGCCGCGGACATTGAGCATAAGAAGGTGATACCGTTGTACCTGGAGGCATATTCGCAGGAAGCCGAGGATTTCAAGAGCGAGAACGATCAGCTCTTCAAAGTGATCGACACCGTGAGCGCCCATGTGGGGAGCAAAGGTATCTATGCCATCGACCGCGGAGGGGACAGGGGTAAGCTCTATGACAAATTTCTTGAAAAGGGGAAGGCGAAGCGGTTTGTGATCCGTCTTAAGAAGAACAGAGATCTCATCCATAAAGGCGTCAAAAAGAATTGTCACTTTCTTGCCACGGCCTTGCCCTGTCCGCATGAAGCGGTCATGATCAAGTATGAGGAAGGGAAAGAACGCCAGGCAAGCGTTTTCTACAATGCCGTGGCGGTGAAACTACCCGGCCATGATGCTCCGTTGTTTCTCGTGGTGGCGAAAGGGTTCGGCAAGGAGCCGATGATGCTTTTGACAAGCTGCCCGGTTCACCTGAAGGACCGCGAGACCATCTGGAGAATCATTGAGATATACCTCACCCGCTGGAAATGCGATGAATCCTTCAGGTACATCAAGCAGTGCTACAATCTTGAAGATATCCGGGTGCGCCATTACACCAGTATCCGGAACATGGTGGTCCTTGTCCTTGCCGTCAGCTATTTCGCGGCAGTATATTTAGGGGATAACCTGAGACTCAAAATGCTGGTTGAGAGAGTGTATATCGTATCCAAGAGGTTCTTCGGCATCCCCACCTTTTTCAATTATGCCATCGCTGATGGGCTCTATAAGCTCCTCTTCTCCGATAAAACCGGATTCAACAAGACGGCAAAACCAAAATATCCCGAGTTCCAACTGTGCTTCAGCTTCCTGGAGTGAGTGGGGTTAATTTGAAAACTCAGGAAACTCCAGCAAAGATGTCCATTGATCTTTCTCAAATTTATAGTCATTTCACCAATATGTCAAGGATGCTCATCATATCAGTTTTTGGGCCTTTGGAAAGTGCCAATTTAGCGCAGATATCTTCAATATGGGCGAACCGTTGATAATGGCACCCCACAGTTTGGCACATAATATATGGTCTATAAGAGTAAAAACTTTTCTGGTTGCGCTCAGATCAATGGAGAAAGGTCACTAGAACCATAAATCATCACCTGATCCACTTCTATAAATCGTAGAATTATATTAGTAATATTAAATAACTATAAAATAATATATTTTCACTATTGCTTTTCCTATATATGAACTTACTTTATAAAATTATCATTATGTAATGTGTTGATTAATTCTGATTTATTTAGAACTGACATTATTTCCCATAGGTTAACCTGCAGAGAGAATGCCATCATATGGGTGTTGGGGCATTGAATATGCAGTAATAATTCAAGCCCTTTCTCATCTCCATGAATATATGATCCGGGGAGGTTTTCATGGATAAGAAAACCCCATTTATCAGGGACTGGTTACACCTTAGATCACCCCCTGAAGCTATGTCATGCTACAATTTTCTTAGTTTTCTCCATGTCGAACTTTATTCAACCTGACGAGAAAACACCTTACATTCAGTTTTATAACATCCAAGCTTATTTGGTGAGAACAGAACCAGAATAAAGGAGGTGCCTATGAAAAGATTATCAGTATTGTTTACCCTTTTCATTTTCCTATTCACTCCATTGGCTGCAGGGGCTTACCCTTACAGCAGCATCTTGTCTTTCGGAGACAGTTTATCCGACAATGGAAATGCAGATAGTTTTGGTATTCAACGCTATACTAATGGCCCTGTATGGGTTGAGTATATGGCCAGCTCTTGGAGCGTTCCACTTTTCGATATGGCCTTTGGCGGTGCGACTACAGGTTGGGATGACCCAGCAGTTGCTGCAGCCACTGGTGGCGCCGAAGGTGTCAATAACTTGGGCTTGCAATGGCAGGTATACGTTTATCTTCATAATATTAGTAGCACCGTACCTGCCAACACCTTGGTTACCGTCTGGGCCGGTGCCAATGATTTTTTTAACAGTAGAGCACCCGACACAGCTGCTTCCAATGTTGCGCTCGCCATAAGCAACCTTGCCGCAGCAGGCGCCCAGAATATCCTCATCTGTAACCTTCCAAATATCGGTCTTACTCCCGAATTCAGCTCCCCACCACCAGTACAAGCAGCTGCAACGGCATTTAGCCAAACTTTTAACGCTGACCTCGCTCTTGACCTGCAAAGTGTAGAAAGAGTGTATCCAGCAGTCAATTTCTATATCCTTGATGTTTATGATCTGCTGGATGCTCTCATAGCAAATCCCGCTGCCAATGGATTTACCGATGTTACTGATAGTGGGAACGATAACCCTCCTGCTGGCTACCTGTTCTGGGATGGTGTCCACCCGACAACCCAAGCCCACAAGATATTAGCACAAGATGCTATAGCTGAATTAGTCTGCCCATGTGACGTAAACCATGATGGGAAGTGTAACGTTAAGGATGATATACTCTTCGCTGAAGCTTTGTTAAAATGCTTACTGTCAAAAGGGACAAATTGTAGTGCTTGCGATCTGAATGGTGATGGCAAATGTGATCAAATAGATATAAATCTTTACCTCAAGTCCATGAAGAGTGGAAATTGCCCCTGTAAGTAAATTATTATTATTGAGATCATCAAATTAGGCAGAGATTATTTATATGTCTCTGCCTTACTTATATTGACAAAGGGTAAGTAGAGATAACTGCGGTGCGCCGGGAGACCGGCAAGGAGTAAAGGGTGAAAGTCCCTCACAGTAAAGGAATAGCAAATCATACTGTCCCCGAGTCATGCGCGGTGTGTCGTGAGGCACAACGTGAAGCGTTGACAGGGGTGCGAGTAGGCCAGCCATTGAGCCGCGAAAGATCTAGAGTCCAGGGCGCCGACGCTGTCGCAGTAGCGGAAGGCAACACGAACAGGTGCGAAAATGCGAGTACCTGGACGGCCCTGCGTGGTCTGAGAACCTGGCATGCACGTACGCTCCTTGATCGGGAACCGGGAGATCTCCAGCTTGACCACAGATTTAAAGTGGCCCGCATTGGGAAGGTGAAGAGCCGAAGCCAATGATGAACGAGCAGGAGAAGTCAGACCCCTCCATATTAGCTGAGAAGCCGACGAACAAACAAGGGCAACCGAGTGCGGAGTCGGTGGAGCAAAGGGAGGGGGCCAAGGGGAACTCGGAAGAAACCTACATGCGCCGGACACAGCGCCGGGGAAGCGTGTCCCAGGGTCTCGACCGGGTACGGCAGGCAGCGAGGAAAGGGAAGAAGGAGCGGTTCACCGCGTTACTCCACCATGTGGACGTCGAACTACTCAAGGCAGCCTACTACGATCTAAAGCGAAAAGCTGCACCGGGAATAGACGGCGTTACGTGGATGGACTACGAAAAGGACCTTGAAGCCAGTCTTGTGGATTTGCATGCCCGCGTGCACCATGGAACCTACCGTGCACGGCCATCGCGGAGGAAGTACATACCGAAGCCGAACGGGCGACAACGTCCACTCGGAATAGCAGCGTTGGAAGACAAGATTGTTCAGCGTGCGGTGGTGGAGGTACTCAATGCGATCTACGAGGAAGACTTTCTGGGGTTCTCATACGGTTTCCGGCCTCGGCGCGGACAGCATGATGCGTTAGACGCGCTAGCGGTCGGGATCACCCGTACGAAGGTGAGCTGGATACAGGATGCCGATATTGCAGGATTCTTCGACTCGGTGAGCCATGAATGGCTGATCCGTTTCCTAGAACACCGAATCGGCGATCCACGAATGATTCGCCTGATAAGCAAATGGCTGAAAGCCGGGGTGATGGAAGATGGCGTGGTAACTCCCACGGAGGCAGGTACGCCTCAAGGTGCAGTAATATCGCCCTTGCTGGCAAACATCTACCTCCACTATGTCTTCGATCTCTGGGCAGAACGGTGGCGACATCACCATGCCCAAGGGAACGTCATTTTCGTGCGCTATGCCGACGATATTGTCGCCGGATTTGAGCACGAGGCAGATGCCAGGCGCTTTCTTGCGGATCTGAAGCAACGGATGGAGCAATTTGCATTATCTCTGCATCCGGATAAGACCCGCCTGATTGAGTTCGGCTGTTTTGCGGCGAACAACCGTGAAAAGCGAGGACTTGGTAAGCCGGAGACATTCAACTTTCTTGGATTCACTCACATCTGTGGACGTGCCTATCGAAACGGAAAATTTCTCCTTATCCGCATGACCCGTCGAGATCGGATGCGTTCAAAGCTGAGAGAGATCAAAGAGGAGTTGCGGAGACGCATGCACCTTTCCATTCCAGAGCAGGGGAAGTGGCTATGCCAAGTGGTAAGGGGTTATTTCGCTTACCATGCAATACCAACCAACTCGAAGAGGATAGTATCCTTCTGGCACCATGTAATAGAACTGTGGCGGCGCACGCTAAGTTACCGCAGTCAACGTGCTTACCTTACATGGGATAAAATCTCTCGTTTGGTTTCTTATTGGTTGCCACCCCCGCGCATTCTTCATCCCTGGCCGAATGTTCGTTTTGCCGTCAAACACCCAAGGTGGGAGCCCGGTGCGTAAATTGCGCACGCCGGGATCTGTGCGGGGGGTGCGCCGTAAGGAGCATCCCTACCGCGATGTGCGCCGGGAGACCGGCAAGGAGTAAAGGGTGAAAGTCCCACACAGTAAAGGAATAGCAAACCATACTGGCCCCGAGACATGCGCGGTGTGTCGTGAGGCACCACGTGATGCGTTGACAGGGGTGCGCATAGGCCAGCCATCGAGCCGCGAAAGATCTAGAGTCCAGGGTGCCGACGCTGGCGCAGTAGCGGAAGGCAACACGGACAGGTGCGATAGTGCGAGTACCTGGACGGCCCTGCGTGGTCTGAGAACCTGGCATGCACGTACGCTCCTTGATCGGGAACCGGGAGATCTCCGCTTGACCACAGATTTAAAGTGGCCCGCATTGGGAAGGTGAAGAGCCGAAGCCAATGATGAACGAGCAGGAGAAGTCAGCCCCCTCCATATTAGCTGAGAAGCCGACGAACAAACAAGGGCAACCGAGTGCGGAGCCGGTGGAGCGAAGGAAGGGGGGCCAAGGGGAACTCGGGAGAGACCCGCATGCGCCGGGGAAGTGTGCCCCAGGGACTTGATCGAGTACGGCAGATAACGTTTCTTCGACTTGCCGTCAATCACCCAAGGTGGGAGCCCGGTGCGTGAATTGCGCCCGCCGGGATCAGTGCGGGGGGAGCATCCCTACCGCGATATAAATTGGTGCTTTCGAAAAACCCTAAAACAGATGATCTCGAAATAAAATCTATGGAAAAATCAGGCTGGCTCTAGGTATAACACCTATCACGAAATCTACAATTTGCTTGACATGAATCACTACTCCATTTTATGTAATAAATATAGAGAATAAATATTTTCATGTATTGACTTCAAAGCTTTGACTCTTATTATTTTGTATTATTTATATTGTTTTATTTGATATCTTTAGTTCACATAGATTTAATGAACTACCCCGCATCAAGCTAAGGGGAATTAATCCCAAGCGAGATTAAATAGGGGGAAAGGTTATGACGAAGGTCTTAACGTTTCTGGCAGTACTAATATTACCCCTCTTTCTATGTGCAATGACCCCACTCACAGAATCTGATATGTCCAATGCTAGCACTCCTTTCAGCTTAAACATCATTATTGATAATATGATGGGTATCAATAATGGCTCCAAAACTTGGTATGATTCTGGTGTTTTTAGCAAATTTAATCTAAGTTGGAATGTTGACCTCTATCTAGATAAAAGCAATGGCGAGACCATAGAAACTCAAGAAACTAGTAAAGACATCTCCGACCCACTTTTGTGCTGGGGTCAAGGGTGGTTTGACAATCTTCAGTCCTTTCTACAGGACTTTTTCAATAATCCATTTAATTTGAACAATTACTTTCATTGATGTCCGGTTAAGGATTTGCATGTGATTGATCCTTGTTTGACGGTTGATAGTACCAGGCGCCGGTTTGATTTACAATATCCTCGATACTCATTTCGTTGTGGATATTGATGGATATTTCCCGAAGACGTTTGACGGAAACCTTTTCTCGATGGTGGTCATGGCAGTAGATGGCCAGGAGGATATAGGTGATCAGTCCGGCCAGCATCTGGACCATCAATCCGTATTTGCTCCTTGAAATAAGGTGGTAAACCTTCAGATGTCGTTTCCACCAGCCGAAGAAGATCTCGATGTTCCACCTGAGCTTATAAGCGGAGGCAATCTGTTCGGCTGTGAGATCGTGGCGATCGGTGGCTATCCAGTAATTGACGTTCGTTACCCGATAGCCGACCAGCCGGAGTTCCCTTTCTGTCCGATTGATACCGGGAGTCCCAAGAAGAACTACGGCGTCGTAAAAGATTATACTGTCGAGTTGAACGTCATTCGTTCTTACGACAATTTTATCCGTGGAGGCTTTGATCCGGCAGATAAAATGCTTGCCGTCAGCTTGCCAGGTGTCAAAGAGCTTATGGCTCTGGTAGCCTCGATCCATGACGCCTGTTTCCCCCGAAGCCAGAATCCTCTCGACAAAAGGCCGTTCCGCCTCTTTGCCGTCGGTGAGGAATATTTTTTTGGGAATGCCGCAATTGAGATCGAAACCGATATGAACCTTGGCCTTTTTCGAGCCATTGCGGTAGTCGGCCCAGTACATGGACAACACAGCATCAATCAGGGAACCATCGATAAGGACCAGATCTCCTAACTCAGCATGTCCCTTGGGTAAATGTTTAGCAGCCTTTGCATAGAGCTTCCCGAACATTTCCATCATCTGCTCCAACCCACGTGAGCTGATGTCCTCGAAGAAGCTGCTCTTTTCAATACCGCCCACGGGTGCGATGTGCTGCCGGGCAAAATGTTCTTCCTTCAGAACCTGTAGGAGGTGACGTCCTGAATGGTGTTCTTCCAGATGGAAATACACCAAGATGTTCAGCTGATCTTCAAAAGACATTTTCAAGGGTCGGTTGCATCCCGAGAGCAGGGGGGTGATTTCGGGCAATATGTCGTTGACAGGTGTCATAAGGGTGTCGTGGGTTTTGTGTTTTTCCTTGGGTTTTCCTGGCATCCACGTGTAGGGCATGAGCAATTCCTCCGTAATAATAGATAGTTACAGAAAAATCGCCTCCCTATGTGCCCGATATGTCAAGAGATATCTGCACACGGATGCATTTTTTTCACCAAAACAAAACGAATACGATGAACCAAAATATTAAGGGTTTATGCAAAATCCTAACCGGACATTACTGAAAGAAAATAAGATATGATATTCTCATTAATTTATTAATTTTTACTGTAAGATTATATTTTCATTCTATTTCTTAGATTAATTCGGTTCATATTTTTTAATCTAAATTTAATCTCAAGGTTCTTACTGAGCTTTCTACTTGAGATGTTAGCACAGGTCTAAGTTATCATTAACAATGAATAAATTAAAATCTTTTGGGGGGAGAGGAAGATACTATTAGATATATGATTACTTAGGTTTAGATGGCTCTTTTACCTATCGAGGGGTCTAACTTTTAAACTTTTTATGAGATAGGGCTTAAGATTAGGAATAAGGGATAAGTATAAAAGTTAGGAAGATGGTCAGATACAGAGAATTGGCTGCTTCTATGTTCAGGATCAATCATGGTTATACAACCCAGATAACGCTCAGTTGGCCTTTCCTGAAACAATAGATTATATTTCGCTATCTCTAGTAGAGGGTAAGGAGATGGGGCCATTGAGTCGAGTAGCCCGGGGGAATCTCACCCCCAGGCCCTCACAGAACCGGACGTGAGACTCTCACCTCATCCGGCTCCTGCCGTCCAGTCGTCTGTAAAGAACATAACGACTTTACCTTATCCATAAGCTCCTCCCATTGCTGGTTGACTCACGAACAAGGTCGGACAGCTCAGCCCCTTCGCTCCATCCGCATTACCGGACTTCATCACTACTACGGACTGATCCGCCCCTGCGCTCTGCATCGGTACTCTCGTCTTCATGGGTCCTCCACTTCGACTTGTCCCTTAGCATCAGAGCGCCAGGTTCCCACGTTCCGCATGAAAGCCCAAACCAGGCTCGCGCCACCTTTCTGCCGGCCACCATCTGGGCAGTAAACAGGTTTCCCCCAGACTTTGTCCCGGACCCGATAAAGGAGCCCGGTTTCGATGACGTCTGTATCTTTTCGACAGCTTATCAGTGGTTCACTCACGTTCGCCTTCCTGGTTCTCACCTGACGAAGTCTTGCCTCGCCTTTTCCTGGACCGCTCACCACCTGGGATCTTATCCCCACGCAGCGCCAGGCGGTTTGGGATCTGATCCTGTAACCCGATCCCGAGGGGCCTCCCCTCATCTTCCATGCAGCATGGCTGCTCCAATGTAGCCCTTTCAGGCTACCTCTTCGCGCCTTCGTGGCGCACTTTATCGAAGTTATCAATGCTCTGGGGAGAGCGAAGATCATAGTCAGAAACATTCAGTTATCAATAACTGTGTCCTATAGAGTATGTACTTATTTTCACTTTTATTCCTGAAAAATTCCTCATATTTTTTATATCATTGTTTGCCCTCATCTAACTATCAAATTTGATTAATATATTGCTCACAACAATTATGGTATAAAATGTGCATATTTTTTTAGTAGTTTATTCTATTATATGCTAGAATAGGTTTATTAATAAGCATTAATAAGCTAAGTAGCATAATGAAAATGGATTTGTATGCAGAGGGTATCGAATGAATAGAAAGAACCTCTTTATTGCAACTATGCTATTGACCGCAATACTTATCCTCCCTCAGACGGGATCAACTAACAAAGGCCCTTTGAACGATACTGAGTTATGTGATGTCATCGGCCAGGAAGGGTCTATTGTAGAAACAACTATCCCCATTAACATTCATTTTGACAATTTGAGTGAGTTAAATGGTGTATTGAATTTCCATGATCTAAATTTCCAAGGTTCCATAACCACTAGGGATTCCTCTACGAGCATAACTAATGCCTATGAAATAGCTGATCTTATCTTTCCTTACACCGGAATGTTTAGTTTTGGACTGGTACCTCTTGAGTCTATAGGAAAAAACCCTCAGCAATTTGATATGACCATCAAAATCGATGACTTTTCAATTGGCGCCATTCAACCAGGAAATGCCGTCAAAGGCCCCGGCTTTGGTAGTGTTCAGATGAGTGGAGGAGTTATAAATTTCAAAGGAACACTAATACCGGCTACTTCTCATTAAGAATAATTGATTCCAAGCAACCCAGATAAAGTAGAGGTCATGTGCCAAACTGCGGTGTTTGAAATATGATGCTACATGTGTAGATTTCGTGCCATCAGCAATGCTTTGGCCAATCCGAATATTTGTCATTGATGTCCGGTTAAGGATTTGCATGTGATTGATCCTTGTTTGACGGTTGATAGTACCAGGCGCCGGTTTGATTTACAATATCCTCGATACTCATTTCGTTGTGGATATTGATGGATATTTCCCGAAGACGTTTGACGGAAACCTTTTCCCGATGGTGGTCATGGCAGTAGATGGCCAGGAGGATATAGGTGATAAGTCCGGTAAGCGGAGGCAATCTGTTCGGCTGTGAGATCGTGGCGATCGGTGGCTATCCAGTAATTGACGTTCGCCACCCGATAGCCGACCAAGCGGAGTTCCCTTTCCGTCCAATTGATACCGGGTGTCCCAAGAAGAACTACGGCGTCGTAAAAGATTATACTGTCGAGTTGAACGTCATTCGTTCTTACGACAATTTTATCCGTGGAGGCTTTGATCCGGCAGATAAAATGCTTGCCGTCAGCTTGCCAGGTGTCAAAGAGCTTATCGAGACAACTCTTCTGGAAAATCTTTTCCTAGGGGAATAGGAAATAATTTCCACTTTCCTTAACCCTGGGCAGTTCATATATTATAACTTGATAGAATTATATATGTTATTAATTGGCATGCTCGTTGCATATTAAATGTATAAATATATTAAACATGATGAAAGGATGAATTATGGCAATTCGAGGAAGAAAACCACTAGATCTGAGAAACAACGGTACGGATACAAAGCTTATAAAAAGGAATTATTATTTAGAAGAGCGACTTACAAAGGCTCTTACCGTTCTTTCCGCATTGACCGGAAAAGAGCTTTCTCTTCTCGTGAATGAGGCCATCGTTGAACTGGTTCATAAATATCAGCCGAAGACAGGTATCGACTTGCTCAACTTGGAAACAATAAATAAAGAAGAATAAAAATTATTAGTTCCTCGCCGCTTGATGCGAGGGGGTTCAATCTTTCTCGACCTTTTTCAAGTTTATTTACAGTGAACACTAGTTTTGTACTTTTGAATAAGAAGGATGATCGCCTCATTCACGAGGAGAGATGGCTCTTTCTCTGTTAAATTAGATAATTCCCCAATAATATCATCATAACGTTCTTCAATATAAATGGGCGTTTTAATCAATTTATTGCCCCGATCATAATCTTTCAGATAAATCAGCTTTTCTGCTTTTTCTCTCATTGCAACCTCCCTACATAATTTTCTTCTCTTGACCTGACGTTTAATCTCTTTCGGGTCAATCTCTCGAAGCTTGCTTCGTATCTCAGATGATGAAGTACTAATACCTCGCAGCTTGCTGCGTGGTAGTTCATGAACCTGATGCTTAATAGAGTATTGTTAGTGTTCTCTGAATCGAGCAGGAACGGGAGAGATTAATTAGGGATTTCCTTATATTCTATAAAGATACACCACTTCTAAATAAGGAATTTCGCCCAATGCATCAAAGAAAGGTAATATAATCATATGCAAATATTGTGCTAAGTATGGATTAAAATTAAACATAATATAATAACAATAAGTTAATTTGATATTGTTATCAATTGGCACCCAACACACTGATCTTTATTCCATTATAGTGGTAATTGTTTTCTATTATTATCCAAATAAATTCCATGTCTATATATTTTGAGAGTTATACACTATGTGCAATTTTTTTTGCCGGTAAGCTCAAAACCCATCAAATTTGGACCATCCAAACACAAGCCCAGCCTAGATAAAAAATCTCACATTGTAGGGCATTTTACGAGGCCGTTTTTTATCATTTTTTTTATCATTTGAGTTTTACGACAGCCTCTTTGGAGATCATCGGTTTTGAGGCATTCTAAAACCGAGAAGATATCGAAGAGATCTCCACTATCGAATAATAAAAGGAATTCATTTTGTGTTCGATGCCCACCCATGACATGTAGGGGATACTACTGTGGTCAAGTTCCCTTATAATATTAATGATTTAATAACTAATACTTAAACGATTTCAATATTCACTTTGTCCTTAAGTGTATTTAAATATATTATATATTCAATGGTTGATTATTATTTATCATTATTGAGGTTGCTCATAGTATATCTATTTTGAGGTTGCTTTTAATTTATCAATTATGATATAATAGCAATAAAGATGATCTATGGAGGGATATACATGATTCTGCCGAGATGATTTTCGAGGTAAGAATCACAGATTGAGATACCTTAGGATTGGGGGTACATTATGAATATTGCATGTCCTTTTCTCAGGAGAACTATCGATACTAAGGACTTCGTTGCCACTGATTGTGTATTAGAGCAGTGTAAGCTCTGGAATACAAAATATAGAGAATGCTGGATGATAACCAGTGGGAGATCAATTTCAGAAGAAACCACATTGTCACAATTCAAACATAGACCTTCTATGAATACTGGCTCGGTTCTGTAAAGTCAGACAATTAAATTAGAGATCTTGCCAAACTGTGGTGTTTGAAATTAGATCCCCTATGTGTAGATTTTGTGCCAATCGCCACGGTCTGACATAAAGTGTATTCCTGCATAGGTTTCGAACCAAGATCATCAGCACGAATACATCATAAAACCGAAATCAAGTTTATATCCGCCTGACCCGGTTTACATATGAATCACATAGTCCTTAATCCTTCATCCAGGTCCTATTTATTCAATGGGGAAAAACGCCGAATCGGCGTTTTTTGTATAAGTGCAAGAATGCGGGTCATACCTAACATCTCAAATAACCGACCTATATTCGTCCTGAGCAAGAGTTCAATCATGACCTCACCCACAAGGATAGAAGGGGCAATCAAAACCGCTCCTGCTCGAATAAGGCAATCTTAATCAGTTCCCGCCCTCCACACATAAAAAAATCAGGCCCTATGCAGGCCTGAAAAATGAGGAGGTTCTATGGGGAATGAATCTTGAAGAACCTACTATTTTCATCGGCGTGAATCGGATTTGCATGAGTATGGTTATGATCAACCGGGTTCTATAATGAAAAAGATGACATTGTCTTATTGTTATTCTATAAAGACAATAATGCTCAAACCACAGCAAGAGCAATTCTTCATGAACTCAGCTCATTAATACGGGACTGAGCATGATAGTCGGTGGTTTGGTAAATACGAGGAGGGAATCATGACAAAATCGGATCTGGTTGATGTAGTTGCTAATAAGGCAGGACTACCAAAGGCAAAGGTCTCAGACGCAATCGATGCAATTACAGATGCGATCCAGGGCGCTCTCAAAAAAGGCGATAAGGTTACCCTGGTTGGTTTCGGGACCTTTGAAGTCGCTAAAAGGGCTGCCCGTACAGGTGTGAATCCTCGCACAAGAGAGAAAATAAAGATCAAAGCAAACAAAGTACCTCGGTTCAAAGCAGGAAAAGCATTGAAGGATGCTGTAAAGAAATAGTCATATATAAGTTCTGCCCCCCTTGCCACATCTGGCCTTCCTCCCAGGTATGTCAGGTGTGGCGATTTTATCTCTTTGGTTCATCCCACAAGTCATTTCCAAAATAACGCACCGCTGTTCGTTTTTTTAGTCATCATTCCACCTATCATTCAAGCTGAGAAACAGATAAAGAATAGTATAGTGATGGATATCGATCCTGAGATGATCGGTCTCCACACAGATTAACTGACCATTCAGGCATGGGTAATGTCGATTGGTGGATATTATGTCAACAAAAGAAGGTGTAGCTAACCATAAAATCCAGATGGAATGCTTTTGGTGTATGTATAAGTGGACTCATGTATATATCAAGAAAACGCCGCCACGGAGAATTAAATGTCCCAAGTGTGGCAATATTATTAAGGTAATTAAACGCTAACTAAAAAATTATTAGGAAAATATATTAATATCTTCCATGATCAATAATCGAGGGAACCAAAATGAGATACACAAAACGAACTAAAGATCATCTCATGATCGAATTGGCTGAAGCACGACAACTGATTTATGAATTAAAAAAATCAGCATCAGATCATAAAAGAATTGAAGAGGCAATCAAGGGGAGCGAAGAGCACTTTCGCAATCTTGTAGAGAATGCACACGATGTAATCTGGGTCTTTGATCTCACCCTAGGCTACACCTATGTTAGCCCATCAGTCACACGCCTAAGGGGATATAGTGTGGAAGAGGCTATGCAACAAAGGCTTGACCAAGTCCTGACGCCCGAGTCCTATAAGAAGGCCACGGAAATGTTCGAGAGAGAGCGGGACCTGGAGATGAGCGAGCAGCGGCATGGCGCTGATTGGTCACTCACCTCTGAATTTGAAATGATCCACAAGGACGGTTCTATTTTCTGGGTAGAAATCACCATGAATCCTCTCTTTGATGAGGCAGGTATGATCAAGGGTATTATGGGGATCACCCGTGACATTTCCGAGCGTAAGAGAGCTGAGGAAGCGCTGCGCAAGAGCGAGGCCAAGTACCGGTTTCTTACAGAAAACATGAACGACATCGTCTGGACGGCGGATCTGGATTTCAATGTCACCTATGACAGTCCTGCAGTAGAAAGAGTCCTGGGGTTCACCGTGAACGAGCGCATGACACAGGAAGCCCAGAAGATGCTAACCCCTGATTCTTTTGCACAAGCGCTAGAAGTCCTGAGTGCAGAACTCAAGCGCGAGCAGGAAGAGGGTGTTGATCCAGATAGAACTATCAAACTGGAGCTGGAATATTATCACAAGAATGGTTCCACCATATGGATGGAATGTGTTGTGTCTGCAATACGGGACGATTCAGGCAAAATCATTGGGATACATGGGGTATCACGCGATATCACCGACCGTAGGCGTGCCGAATCTGCCATCAAGGAGAGCGAGAAACGCTTTCGTTCCCTCATTCAGAAATCTTTGGATATGATCATAATGCTGAACGCGGACGGGGTTATTACCTATGAAACCCTATCCTTGGAGAGCATCCTCGGTTACCAACCTGGTTATCTTATTGGCAAGTCGCCATTTGAATTGATCCATCCCGATGATTTCGAAAGGGTTACAAACGATCTAAACGAAGTCTACCTGAAGACCAATCCCGGTATACCTACTGAATTCCGTTGTCGCAAGGCTGACGGCACCTGGGTTTACCTGGAGGCCCTTGGGCAGAACCTCCTGGATGAGCCTGCTGTCAATGGTATTGTAATAACTGCCCGTGACATCTCTGAGCGCAAACAGACCGAGGAGAAACTGCGGAGTTCGGAAGAATTATTTTCAAAGGCTTTTCATTTAAGCCCCAACCCCATGACAATTCTTTCCATGAAAGATATGAAATACCTGGATGTTAACGAGAGCTCCTTGAAATATAGTGGATACTCACGTGAAGAGCACATTGGACGTACTCCCCTGGATCAAGAAATATTTAATAAAGAGTTTATATTTAAGGGGATGCAGTTATTACGTGAAAAGGGTGGATATCGTGACATGGAATTCTCATTCCATTCAAAAACAGGAGAGCTTCATGTAGGGCTCCTATCGGCAACCACCATAAATATCAATAACGAACCCTGTATTTTGACCGTTACCCAAATCATCACTGACCGTAAGCAAATGGAAGAGGAGCTGAAGAGTCGCCGTGAGCAACTGGAAACCCTTGTTAAAGAACGTACTGCCGCGCTTTTGAAGGCCATTGAACAGATGGAAAAACAGATCGAAGAGCGCAAGCGGGCGGAGGAAGCATTGCGCACGAATGAAGAAATATTCCGCATCCATTTCTCCCTCAGCAACGATGTCATGTACACAAGTGATGAAGAGTTGAGGGTCCTCAGTGTCACACCGAACGTGGAAAGGATCCTCGGATACAAGCCACAGGAACTGGTTGGGGAAACCTATCAGGAGACAAATGTACTCCATTCGGAAGACCTGGGAAGGGCCTTCGACGATGCTATGAACAAGCTATCCGGGGGAGCGAGCCGCAATCAGATTTACCGGTTCATCACGAAAGACGGGAAAACGAAATATGGTGAGGTGAGCAATGTGCCCCTCATAAAGAAAGGTCGTGGAACCACGTTGATCTCCGTGGCCAGGGATGTCACCGAGCGTGTTGAAAAAGAACAGGCCCTTCTCGAAACCCTGGATAGGTACCGTACCCATTTCTCACTCACTGATGATGTCATGTTCTCCTTTGATCACAAGTTAAGGATCAAAAGTGTCTCACCGAACGTAGAGAAAGTCCTTGGGTACAAACCTGAGGAACTTATTGGAAAACCCGTTCATAAACTTGGTGTGTTATCTCCTGAATACATGGATGAGGCACTTGATGAAGCTATGCATCTACTCTCAGGACAGACAAACAGTTCTTCCATCTACGAGTTCATAACTAAAGACGGAAATCGGAAATTTGGAGAGATAAGCAGCAGCCCCCTAAAACGGGATGGACGTGTGGTGGAAGTAATAACTGTTGCCAGGGAAATCACAGAAAGCATCAAGAAGGGGAAGTTGCTGCGAGAAACTGAAGATACAGCCCAGGCGCTGGTGAATGCATGCACAGATTTCATGGCATTAATCGACATCACAGGAACCATAATTTATATAAACAAAGCGGCTTCAGAAAGATTGGGTAAAAGCATTAAGGAATTATTGGGGACCTGTATTTTCGATAATCTGCCACAGGAGGTGGCGGATAGGAGAAAGATTTACTTTGAACAAGTCATTAGCTCGGGTAATCCGATACGCTTTGAAGATGAGAATCGAGGAAGATTGATCCACAGTAGCTGGTTTCCAGTCTATAATGAACTGGGTAAGGTTACCAGAATTGCTATTCACACCGAGGACATCACAGAGCTCAAACAGGCCTTTTTCAAAGGCAAGATGTGATAATAAGTTATATCTGCAATCCTTCATCCAGGTCCTATTTATTCAATGGGGAAAAACGCCGATTCGGCGTTTTTTGTAGAGACGCAAAGTTGTGGGTCATGCCTAACATCTCAAATAACCGGTCTATATACGTCCTAAGCAAGAGTTCGATCGTAACCTCACCCTTTGGATAGTGGAGCAAATCAAAACCAGTCCTGCGCGAATAAGGCGAAGTTATGTTGATGAGTACATGGGCACAACCTTCATCAATTGCCGGGTATACAAAAAGAATGATCAAGGGCAATTGTTACCTACGGATAAAGGAATTGCCCTTAATGATTGGTGCATCGACAAAGTCATCGATGCCCTCATGAAGGCAAGGAAAGTATTGAGGAATAGCGATAGCCTTCAGAAGTTGGTTCCTGGATCAAAGGCGGATTAGGACCTACTAGCAGATGATTTGTTATTGGTCGGTATCTGAAGCCAATCTGCTTAGGGCAAGAAGTGATGCCTGGTCAAGATTCCTCATAGTGTTGATGAGCTTTTTAATCTCGCGGTTGTCCTGATCCATGAACTCGATGCCCATCCCTTTCCTGGGCGCACAGTGGACGACCTTACCTTCCACATAAATGACTTTTCCCTCGTCAACCACATCCAGGGTCATGCGTATGATCTCGCCGCATTCTAAAGTGTGAGAAGATTCAATGTGTAGACCGCTGATGCCAATGTTTGTCACCGTGCCCTTCAGAATTTTTCTTTTGTAGTCCTGATATCTGGCCTCGATCTTTATTGGGTTCCTGGTATAACGCCTTTTGTCTTTTACTTTCATGCGTACACTTTTACCTGAATTCTATTATCACTTATGATTTTCGTCAGAACCCTTCCCATTCTTTAACAACATTTATTTATAAGAGACTACAGAGTGACTTATGCAGTTTTTCTCATTTCTAACTTCTGTTGGATACAAATTCCTGATGATCCTACAGCCCTTGAATAAGATTCTCACACTATGTTGGACAAGTGTAATAAAATGTCACAATTGGATGAAGCAGTGGCTACAAGGGTTTTGCAGGTTAAGTTATCGATCATATAATGCCGATAGGGCGATAATATACACTAAAGGAGATATAATTTATGGCATTTGTGAGATACACTAAATCAATTAAAAGCTATTTACCAAAAATTTCTATATGGAAAAGAGGACAGATAGGCTTCAACCAAGGGGCAATTGCAAAATGCAATCTAATTGATTATAAATACGCAATACTTTTCTATGATGAGGATGAAAAGAAGATTGGTATACAATTTACAAACGACCCATCTGAAAAAGGTGTCATTAAAATCGTAAAGGCTAAAACAGGGGTCTCTATATCGGCTAAAAGTTTTCTAGGTATATACGGATTACTGCATGATAAAACTATTAACTACAATGTTTATTATGATGAAAATAACAAGTTATACATAATTGACCTCAAGGAAAAGGATCACGTACTATCCAATCTTTTAGATGTTCCACAAGAAGCTTTTCCCTCTTAAAATGATTAAAGGTTGATGTAAACTTGATTGATACATGGACTGAGAAGTAGCGGGGTGTCAGATAGTAACAGGAAGAGATATTTTAGGGCTGCTTCTTTCTCTGGGGCATTAATACTTGTTCTTCTTAGGTAAGGTTTATTTGGAATGAGAGCAATAGCCATAGATTATATTACGATATCTCTGGTAGAGGGCAAGGAGATGGGACCATTGAGTTATCGCAGGTATATTCAAGAGCGAGGCTACAGATCTAGGAACTGAGACAACTCTTCTGGAAAATCTTTTCCTAGGGGAATAGGAAATAATTTCCACTTTCCTCAACCCTGGGCAGTTCATATATTATAACTTGATAGAATTATATATGTTATTAATTGGCACGCTCATTGCATATTAAATATATAAATATATTAAACATGATGAAAGGATGAATTATGGCAATTCGAGGAAGAAAACCACTAGATCTGAGAAACAACGGTACGGATACAAAGCTTATAAAAAGGAATTATTATTTAGAAGAGCGACTTACAAAGGCTCTTACCGTTCTTTCCGCATTGACCGGAAAAGAGCTTTCTCTTCTCGTGAATGAGGCCATCGTTGAACTGGTTCATAAATATCAGCCGAAGACAGGTATCGACTTGCTCAACTTGGAAACAATAGAAAGAGAAAATTAACCTGTACGCTTTGCCAATATTGA
This sequence comes from uncultured delta proteobacterium, assembly GCA_963798485.1. GTDB lineage: Bacteria > Desulfobacterota > Desulfomonilia > UBA1062 > UBA1062 > MWEI01. The sequence goes on from CAWCTR010000017.1 coordinate 89,823, forward strand.
ATATTTGTAACCGAAATCTTCGCTCTGCTATGATCCAGATGAGATATTGATATTTAAAAAGTGATCAAATAATCACTCCTCATCAAACACAGAGAACCAGCCTACACCATCCAGATGCAAGCTGGCTCTCTGCCTATTCCTACTTAACCATACCCAGTATCGTCCCACCGACCTTTTTAAGCTTGTAGCTGCTGTCCGCAGGCAGCCCGTTGAACTGGACAGCCTTTGTATAAGTGTTTATGACTTTGAACATATTATTCTCCTTCCGAATCTCTCGATAGGATGAACGCTGACCTTATGGTTAATCCTTCAAGTCCAGGATTCCTGAAAAATTTGAAAATATCCTCAACCATGTTATCTCAATGGTTAATATATATGGATGTATGGTTTTATCTGAATGAATAGATGGAATGACCTGAGATGATTAGAAGATAGATATTTGCGTAGGGAGCTTCCATCCGGCTACTGGAAAGTTCATGATTATCCCAAAACATCAGCTAGTTACGTTATCAAGATAAATTAATATAAAATATACTTGACATTATTATATTATCAAGTTATATTAATATAAAACATAGTCGGCATCGATTTGTTATTGTGAAATAATAATATAAAATATAGTTTACATCGACTTGTTATTGTGATATAAAGATTGATAGATGATATCAATGCTTATAGCATCTGAGATATATAACTATTATAATGAAAATAAATTATTAGTATGAGGATTCTGGCCATGTCACTGAGATCAAAAGTACCATTTCATTGGTGGGTTTCTAGACAACCTTCAAAGAATGAGTCCTACTTTGCGGGGGACTCATTCTTCGAAGGTTTTATCGAAAAGAGGTGGTGCTTGTGTCTTTAGTTCAACAATTCAGCAAAAACTACAATGGTTATATATTTTTATATTGGTGTGAGGATTCTGGCGCCATGGCACTTGTTCAAGAGTACCATTTCATTGGTGGGTTTCTAGGCAACCTTCAAGGAATGAGTCCTACTTTGCGGGGGACTCATTCTTTGAAGGTTTTGTAGAAAGGAGGTGGTGCTGGGGCCTTTAGTCCATTAATTCAGCAAAAAATACACATGATTCTTGACGGCAAAAGGGAAACTAGGACTGTAACGTAACAATTACTGATAGGTAAAATTACTGATAGGTAAAAGGAGCAAATGTCATGAAGAGAGTATTTGTATTTCTGGCAATAATGATACTGCCCATGTCAATATGGGCAATGACCCCGGTTACAGATTATGATCTATCTAATGTAACCGGTCAGGCTGGCGTGAACATCAACCCTAACATCTCAATGAACATCTACATCGGAACTATGGCCTGGGGCGACTCAGATGGTATCACAGGTATTTACAACCCCTGGATAGTCCCTGCCAACTCTAGCGGTGGTTATATCGGGATAGCAAACTTCAACCTCAGCAACCTCACCATAGAAGAACGAATGGAGTCTACTGACAACTACGGCGGCTATAATACCATGATGGTGAAGCCGATCACCATCGACGTGGCGACCGTCAATGCCCCGTTGTCAGTAACCACCATTCCTTCTTGGGGTGGGGCTGTTACAACTGAGAACTTGGCCTCTGGCACGACATTTGTCCGTTTCGGCCTTGGCGCTCTTGAGATATCAGTGGGATCGATGTCGTTTGATATCAATCTGTACAAACGCACCGGTCCAGTGGCAGCGACGGATGATATAAATACAGCGAGTGCACAGAACCTGGGCGATGTCGAGATTGGTTTGTTCTCTATGTACATCAATCCCTGGAGCTATGTAGACATTTACTCTGCCTCAGGTAATGTTGCAGGCAACACCTCAGGCGTACAGTTCGCTGTGAATGTAACCATTGACAAGCTCGACTTGACCTATATTGGATGGAGTGACGAAGATGGTTTAACTAGCGGAGTAAACGCCACATCAGGACAAACTATTGGTAAGGTTACTGCCACAGACTGGATGAATGATAAAGCAGCTGGTTATATCGGACTCACCTCACTCAATGTTGGGTCCATCGCCATCAACGGGACAGTAGGCATTGATATTAACACCACCACGAAGGGTATCTATGCCCAGCTCCCGATGATTCTAAGCGTAATTGGAACCCCGATTTCTCAATCAGCGTTCGAGAGTGCGCTCGCAACAGATGGGTTCTTCCAATACAATACTGCTGGGACAATAGTGAATGGTACGGCCCTGGGCACTTTAATGGGTCAACTTGGAATGGCTACTACAGCTAATCCTGTCACTGTGGTCCACATCTCCTTCCCGACCGAGTTCATGATTGATGTCGGCGGACCTGTCACAGCAGCAGTTCAGCTGTCTAATGCTTCTAACTTTGCAGCCGGTGCTGGAACGACAACCCTTGGTGACATCTATCTGTCACACTTCGGGTTTGATATTCATGCTGGTAGCTGGGTAGACATTTGGGCCCACTAATTTAGTCACTCTTGAGAAAGGAGGCCGGGTAAACCCCGGTTCTCCTTTCTTTCGAATGAATTGATATATGATATTTAAATCTGGCCTATAATTTAAACGATAATGTGATGCAAACCATATATGAAAGGTATAAGATAGGTAGCCAGAATTGTAATGCTCAATTCATGGAGCTCGAGCCTCCAGAAAAGAGATGGGAGAGGGAAATGTCCCTCTTCTTTTTTTTATAAATATGTATAAGAATATGAAGCATCAGCCTGACTGAATATCAGGTGAGTAGACGGGGTTCTCCTATGGCTGCGGGTTGAGATTTGTCTTCTCAGTTTCCGCCTGGATTCCCGGCGGTGCCACAATCATCGGAGCAAACAAGAAGGTTATAATAGAAGCGTCGATAGATTCGTTCCCTCAATCTGTAGCGGCTATTAAAATGTACTTACCCTCTCTTAAGACAGATGTCTGGTTTTGTGCAAATGACCAAGCAAAGGTCAAGTTGAGCACAAAGAGCTTGGCATGCTTTCTATATGAGATCTTGTCTATACCCACCAAGGCAAACTGGCAATGAAAGACTCTCAAGGCTATTTGAAGTCTATGCAATACGACACCACACAAATCAGCACGTAATCAGTTCATTCTATGGGAAGATCACTTCGCCACAATAAGTTATTGTACTTGACATTAATATTGATTGCGTTATAATGATATATAATATACTGTGCTAAAAATACTATTCTGATATTATTATAAGGATATGTTCATGAGGTAAGTTATTGTACTTGACATTAATATTGATTGCGTTATAATAATATATTATACACTATGCTAAAAATTCTATTCTGATATTATTATAAGGATATATTCATGAGGACGGATAAGAGCACAAGAGATCAGCTTTTAGTCGAGCTTGAACGAGCCAACAGAAGAATAACAGAGCTGGAAAATTCAGCTCAGAAAACTTTGCAAAAATATGATGATCTCCTCCGTATCCACTTCTCACTATCTAACGATGTCATGTACTCTTATGATCACAGATATACATTGACGTATGTATCACCGAATGTTGAGCGAAGACTCGGCTATAAACCCGAAGATCTGATCGGTAGAAAAATTTATGATCTGCTGGAGATTCTAGACCCATTAGATCATGATGATGTTATTGAAGATGCATCCCACGCACTTTCAGGACATACCATCCTGTCTTCCATCTACAGATTTATAGCTAAAGACGGATCAATGAAGTTTGGTGAGGTTAGTAGTGTTCCCCTTATTCGAGAAGGCAAGGTTGTTGCTGTCATTTCTGTAGCCAAAGAAGTAACAGGGCGGGCAGCAAATGAGAAGTCTCAGGATAAAAATATAAGGGATAAGATAAGCCACTTAAGTTATAGAGTGAGTCCACAGGTTTTTCTGGATACTGCTGGTATTGTATTAGACCTGAATGAAGGAGCTGCCGAGATTTTTGGTAAGAGCATAAATGAATTGGTGGGCTCGTCAATATTTCATCACACATCGGAAAACTTGGCAAAAAAGAGAAAGCTCAACTTTGATAGAATCAAATCATCAGGCCAATCAGACAGTTTCTTAGAAGAGTATGGGGGGAGAATGTTTTATAACACACTATCCCCTGTTTGTGATGAGAAGGGTAATGTTTCAAGGATTGAGTTCAATATTCAGGAGCTGAGCGGGAAAAGATTTACTCAAACAGACGCTACTCATTAATAATAGCGTCTTTGGTGCAGTGGATAAAATGTGCACCTAGCTATACAAGTTCCATTAAGTAGCAATTAATTTTTGTTCAATTTGAAACTTTCTGGCTAACCTTAAGTAAAGTAGCAATTAATTTTTGTTCAATTTGAAACTTTCTGGCTAACCTTAAGTAAAGTAGCAATTAATTTTTGTTCAATTTGAAACTTTCTGGCTAACCTACTGAAGCATTTCAGTATTTTGATGTTCTGAAACTTTCTGGCTAACCTACTGGAGTATTATAGTAGCTAAAAAGAATTTAAAAAGGAGAACATCACAAATGCTTAAGATTATATGGAGAACACTTACAAAGAGATCATTGACGATTCTGACTATTCTTCTCCTTCCCCTTCCAGTATGGGCAATGACCGCGGTTAAAGATATAGATCTATCTAATGTAACCGGTCAGGCTGGCTTGAACATCACCGTCGACGTGTTAATGAATGCCTCTATCAAAATCATGGCCTGGGGCGACTCAGATGGTATCAATAATACCACTAGTTACAACCCTTGGACCGTACCTGCCGCCTCTAGTGGTGGCTATATCGGGATAGCAAACTTTAACCTCACCAACCTCACCGTAGAAGAACGCACGGATTCTAGTGACAACTACAACGGGTATAACACCACGATGCTGAAGCCGATCACTATCGATGTGGCAACCGTGAATACCGCGTGGACAATAACCACTACTCCTTCTTGGGGTGTACCTGGTGTAACACAGAATATTCCCGCTGACACGACAATTGTCCAAGTTGGCCTTGGCGCTCTTGAGATATCAGCGGCATCGATGAAAATGGATGTCAATCTGTACCAACGCGCGAATGGTGTAGCGACGAATAATATCGCTCTAGATACTGCTCAGAACCTGGGTGATGTCGAGTTGGGTGGTTTATCTATGTACTTCAACCCCAGGAGCTATGTTGACATTTACTCTCCTGCTTCGGCTGGGGGAGCCAACCCTTCAGGCATACAGTTTGCTGTGAATGTAACCATTGACAAGTTCGACTTGACCTATTTGGGGTGGAGTGACGAAGATGGTATTAAAAACCCAATAGTAGCAGGAACACGATCAGGAAAGGGGATTAATAAGGTTGCTGCCAACGACTGGATGAATGATAACGCACCTGGTTATATCGGTATCACCTCACTAAATGTTGGGACCATCGCCATCAACGGGACAGCAGGCATTGGTGTTAACACGTCCGCGAAGGGTCTCTATGCACAACTCCCGGCGTTGTTAAACTTAATGAGTGGAGCTACGGTTAATGGTTATGCTGTTCCTAGTCAATTCTATACGAGTGAATCAACGTTCGAATTAGCGCTCAAAGGGGTAGGTTTTAGTCAATACAACGGTTCAATCTCTGGTAACACTATCATCACTAGTGGAACTATTGCAAATGGCCAGCCCCTGAACGCCTTATCTCGTGATTTATTATATAGTGATTTAGGTCTGTCTACTACAATCAATCCTGTCAGCGTGGCCGAAATCTCATTCCCGACAGAGTTTTTGATTGATGTTGAAGGAACTGTCACAGCAGCTGTTCAGCTGTCTAATGTTTCTAACTTTGCAGCCGGTCCTGGAACTACAACTCTGGGTGACATTTATCTCTCACACCTTGGTATTGATATCCATGCTGGCTCCTGGGTAGATATATGGGCGCACTAACCCTTAAATATATTAATATATTAAACATGAAAGGATGAAAATTATGGCAAATCGAGGAAGAAAACCAATGACTCTGAGAAACAACGGTACGGATGCAAGGTTTATAAAAAGGAATTATTATTTAGAAGAGCGACTTACAAAGGCTCTTACCGTTCTTTCCGCATTGACGGGAAAAGAGCTTTCTCATCTCGTGAATGAGGCCATCGTTGAACTGGTTCATAAATATCAGCCGAAGACAGGTATCGACTTGCTCAACTTGGAAACAATAAATAAAGAAGAATAAAAATTATTAGTTCCTCGCCGCTTGATGCGAGGGGGTTCAATCTTTCTCGACCTTTTTCAAGTTTATTGTCCCCTTCGGGGATTGGGAGAAAAACCCTCGCCTTCAGGCGAAGACTTTAGTAGGCTTGCGGTATAGAGCATTATCGCAAGTCGAGTCACACGCAATATATGATATCAAGTATCATCTTGTTTGGATCACGAAATACCGCAAGCCAGTATTGCGAGGAGAGATAGGAGAGCGAGTACGGGATTTGATACGAGAGATATGTAAGGCGAATGATGTAGAGATACTCAAGGGGAATGTATCGAGGGAGCATATATACATACCTTTGTTTCAGTACCGCCGAATCTATTAGTGAGCGATTTGATAAAGTCGATTAAGGGGAAGACATCGTGGAAGATGTTGATGGAGAATAAGACATTGAGCAAGGCATTTTGGGGACGACACCAAGCGAACTTGTACGAGATTTCCCTCTCAGATACATCAAAAGTTATGATTTAGCGAGTCCTGATATTCAACCAGCTGCCAGATTGGATGGTTGAACTAGAATCATTGATGTAGGTGTTACGCATTTCGATATTACCAGACATTATAGTATATGTTAAAGGGGTATTTGAACTACGTGTGTCATCTTTGGGGTGAGAATATGGTATAGTGGGCGTATCTGTAGTTTGAGTCCAGCTAAAGGCTGCATTATTAATGTCTTCAGCTTGGCCTACTTGACCATTGATTGTTGCAATGTAACTTTTCCAAGTAATTGAAAGGATCTGAGAATCTTTTAAAATAGTATCTTCAAAAGTCCACACATTCCAAGTAACTGGATCAGGCAGAACGACAGGAATTTTGTAAAGAATGTCATTATTACCCTCTAACCAGGGGAATGAGTAGAACTCTTTATTAGTTGCATATCTTTCTGCAGTCTCATCAAGGTCTTCAAATAGATTCATGTCAAAATGGATCATTGAGCTTAATGAGGTTTGTAATAATTTGTTGAAACGTTCTGAATCATCCCCCAAATTGGTTTTATTATTTATCTCCATTATCCGGTCAGGATTGATGCTTAAGCTGAGAGGATTGCTAACGTTAGAAAGATCAGTTTCTGTGAGTGGAGTCATTGCACACAGGGACAATGGCAACAATAGAATTGGCAGAACTAATATCAAACCTTTCATGGCATTTATACCTTTTACTATTATATGATATATCTCTAATCAGAGTCAAGTATGGAATTGGTTCACCCTGTCTGTTGTGGTCTGGATGTCCATAAGGCAAGCATAACAGCATGCCTGAGGCGAGTGGTGGAAGGAGGCATGATCAAACGGGAAAACAGGATATTCGACACCAACATGCGGGGATTGACATCGCTGCTGGAGTGGCTGATTGAGAATGGGTGCAGAATCGCTGCCATGGAATCCACAGGAGTGTACTGGAAGCCTGTATACCATGTGCTATCACCCGCTCTGACAGTTTGGATAGCCAATCCGGCAGAGGTGAAGCAGCGCAGGGGAAAGAAAACGGATAAGGCGGACGCGCAATGGCTTGCGGAACTTCTGGCTCATGATCTGATACAGCCGAGCTTTGTCCCTCCGGCGGAGATTACTGCCCTTAGGGATATGGTTCGGACACGGACTGCACTGGTCAACAACAGGACTCAAGCAAAGAACAGGGTTCTGGGAGTTCTGGAAGACACGAACATCAAGTTATCGTCCGTGGCCTCAGACACCTTTGGCAAGAGCGGTCGGGCAATGATTGATGCCCTTATAGCTGGACATCGAGATCCAAAGGCTCTTGCCCAGATGGCAAAGGGGATTCTCAAGCGGAAGATACCCCAGCTCGAATTAGCTCTCGAGGGTAGTTTTACCGAGCATCATGCCTTCTTGATTCAGATCTCCCTTTCTGTCATAGACCTTTTGGACAAGCAGATAGCAGAGTTGGATAAGCACATTGACTCTATGGTGGTCCCCCTGCGTAAAGAATTGGATGTGACAAACAGTATCCCTGGTGTCAGTGAGACGGCTTCTCGCGCAATCATAGCGGAGATAGGCATCGATATGAAGCGTTTCGTCACTGACACTCGCCTTGTTGCCTGGGCATGTATGTGTCCCGGCAACAACGAAAGTGCCGGCAAAAGAAAAAGAGGAAAGACGCGTAAGGGCAATCGTTATCTCCGAAGAATGCTTGTCCAATGCGCATGGGCAGCAGGTAAAACAGACACCTTCCTCGGCCGCACTTTCCGGAGACTCCAGGCTCGCATTGGGGGAAAGAAGGCTGCCGTGGCTGTCGGCCACAAAATCCTGGTGATTATCTTCCATCTGTTGAACGAGGGCACTTTTTACGACGATGAAAGATATAATCGCCTTTCACCTAAAGAGGAGGAAAGACAAAAAAAGCGGGCTATCGAAACCTTGCATCGCCTGGGCTTCGAAGTAACTATCTCGCTCGCTTCTTAAAAAAACTATCCCGTCTCTCAATCCCTTCTTCACCCAGGGATACAGTACTGGTGTGCCTTTTTAGCAGATTATCGTTTCATAGGAATCTTCATTTTGTTGGAAGAATCCATTGGTACAAGAACACGCATATAAATGCTATGCATAGGTAGAATGTAATGGTAGCTAGTAGATCACCGCCAGCAAGTAAGTCCTCGGAAGTTGCGGCGAGTATGTGGATCTGCCCGGGCGTATAGGAGGAGATCTTTGATGATATCTCATCCGGGGTGAACCCGTAGGATTTAAGCTTTTCTTGCACGATTTTGTTTTCCAGCGCCTGCTGAATGGTGTCCATATCCTTCTGAAATTCCTGGCTCCCTGCATGAGAAAAAACCGTTGAAGGGATCATAGCTGCAAATGCAGGGGATGTCACTAAAAGTACCAAGTGGAAGGTTACAAAAGCTGCCAGAAAGCGGTTTCTCATCATGGATATCATTTTTTTCCTTCTAATTACAATAATTCAGTATAGATAAAATAACTTAATAAATCATATTCAAGCCCTTTTCAATCGGATAATAAGAATAGATGATATGTGCCAGAGGCAACGAACTGAGTTGGGATTTCAAAACCGTTCGTGCCACCAACTCCGATTTGATATGATCTTCCTATTTACATAGATTTGTTTTGAGGCAGTCGAAAATCCCTTTTGGGCAGAAGTTCTTCTCCATCCAGCTGATACATTTTCAAATCATGATTACATGCGTTCTCGGTTTTAACTTTCTTCAGGTCATACTTTCATTCCGATTATACCCTGGTAAGGATTCCTCCCCTTTTTTCGTCTTATGCGAAGCCATAGGTTGCGATCTTCTCTATATTGTGAACCATGCAGTACAAGAGCCATTGAATGTTGGCCTTGATCTTCCCCCTCAACGTAAACCTGTTCATCCGTTTATTGGTACGGATATTCCCGAATACCTGTTCTATTATGGCAATCCGGTGGGAGTAGATCTTACGACCTTTCTCACTCTCGATCTTCTCCACCATGAGCTGTGAGAGATTGATCCCATCAGGTCCGATGGGAACCATCAAGTTCTTTGGGCCACGACCATTCCCATAGATGCACGTCCCCTTTAGCCTGCAGTCTCTGCAGTCCTTTCCCTGTGCACGATATAATCGATAGATATTGCCAGTGGAACGATGGCACTTTTCCGATAGTTCAAGTATCTTCCCATTGGGACAAACATAATGATCCTCTTCCTCATTATAGAGGTAGTCCTCAAGAGCATAGTGGGTCCTGGTCATGCGACCTTGCCGCCTCCACTCATCATATCGCGGGTCCCTCGTGCTCATTTGCTTATCAGGGATGTACGCATCCAGCTTCTCGTCCTCACATTTCTGAATATTGATCTTGCTGTGATATCCGCTGTCCGCAGTTAATGTCTTCCCCGCAAAGTATTCTGCAGAATCCGCCTGGCCAATCTGACTCATGTTCTCCTTGGCACCATCAATCATCGGCGGAATGAGCCCCTCATCATGGCCCTCACCGAACACTTCGCCATGGATGATCACTCGATGCTTCGCATCCACCAATGCCTGGCTGTTATACCCTTGAATCATTCCGTGTGACGTTATCATTATCGCTGAATCATTGTCCGTTATGTTGCTCTTAATCTCTCGCCCTTTCTTGCCGATCTTGGCTTCATTCTCCTTCAGCCATGCCTGTATCCGATCAGCCTGCTTCTTGAGCGCCTCGATCTGCTTCTCACGATTGCCTCCGGCAAAGGGTGGTTCATCGTCCTTCCGGTCCTCTTCCTCCTGCTCGTTGAGCCTCTGCCTGACCCTCTCCTCGATCTTCCCCTTCTTCCTCTTCAGGTCATCAATCTTCCCACTCCACTTCATGGAAGCATTACCGGGAAGCTTGCACCCGTCCAATGCAAAGAAGGTCCCGCCAAGCAGATTCATCTCCTCGCAGACCAGTAGTACATCCCTGAACAACGGCAGGATCTCATCCTTCATGGAGGTTACAAACGGGGCTATCGTGCTGTGGTCAGGATACTGCCCGCACGAAAGTGCCATAAAGACCACGTTCTCCTTGCAGGCCTGCTCGATCTTCCTCGACGAGATCAGTCCCCGTGAATACCCCAGCAGTACCACCTTCAGCAAAATCCGGGGATCGTATGCCCTCCGCCCCGTGTCATCATTGCGGTACTTCTCATCGAAGATGCTCACATCCATACGCTCATCAACAAGCGTGTGGATCGCGAATTCCAAAGTCCCGGGCATGAGCTGTTCGTTCAGCGATACCGGTATCAGCATATCTTGTGCATACGTATAAGGCTTGTACTTGGCCATGACTTCCTTCCCTTTCTGAAATGGGAGAATGAAAGATCCTTGCTCTTTGATTACAAACCTAATATATCACATATCATACTGATTATAAAGGTTATTATGGCTTTCTCGCAGCTCTCTGCGACATCATAAAAAACTCCACAAGGTTGCTCCTCACTTTATGCAATCAGGGTTTTTCGACAACCTCTTTCAAGATCATCAGCACGAATACATCATAAAACCCAGAATAAGATGTTATATCCGCTCGATCCGGTTTTTATATGAATCACTTCGCCCTTAATCCTCAATCCATTTCCTATTTACTCGACATAAGAAAAACACCGATTCGGCGTTTTTTGTTGAGATACAATGTTGTGGGTCATACCTTGCAACTCAAATAACCGGTCTATATACGTCCTGAGCAAGAGATCATTCCCGACCTCACCCACATGGATAGAAGGTGTAATCAACACCCGTCCTACTCAAATAAGGCGAACTTATGTTGATGAATACCTGGGAACAACATTCATCAACTGCCGCGTATACACGAAGAATGCTCAAGGACAATTGTTTCCTGAAGTATGCGTTTTAGTAAATTGGGGCTTTTACTTACTTGTCCTTTACGAAAGACTGATATATGAATCAGTATCTAAGGCAATTCATCTAAAATTGTGTGAAAAGAAGAACAGAGAAGAATTAAAATAATGAAAGGTGAGGGAAATATGGCTACCAGAGGAAGGAAACCACTAGATCTGAGAAACAATGATAAGGATACAAAGCTCATAAAAAGGAATTATTATATAGAAGAGCGGTATGCAAAGGCCCTTGCCGTTCTTTCCACATTGACAGGAAAAGAACTTTCCCTGCTTGTAAATGAATCAATCGGTGATCTGATTATGAAATACCAACCAATGACTGACATCAAATTACTCAGGTTGGGGTCAATACCAAGAGAAGATTAACCTGTATTAGCTCCGATCTGATCTGATGGAGTGTCTCCTTTCTGAAGGTAGTAGGGTCAGATTGCAGCTAGCCCAAATAATCAATTTATAGTTATCATTGATTGAACTAAGCCGCTTCGTGGCAGTCTTCCCAACCTATGCTTGCATTCGTATTTAGAGCTTGTGATTACGTCAGTTAAAACCTCTTTGTTTCTAGTCCGATGATCATACACCATCCTTCCTTGTACCATCATACCAATCAAGGGAGGGGGTCGGCAGGCCTTTGCAAAGGTCTGGACAAACCACAGCCACAGAGGTATATTTTTTTACGTAAAAAAGGGTGCTCGTACAATGGAAAAACAGGGGTGGTTGAGGAGAAAAAACATCACGATGGGCAGGATGTTTCTTAAAAAAGCTTATTTCCTCATCTACCGAATCATGAATACAAAACCCATAGACGAGGTATCATCCCGCTCGGAGTGAAGCGGCTTAGCTCAATCTGTGTTATACCATCATCCCTTCCTGCTGGCACCTCACTCATCTATCTTTGCCGACCATCCCCAATGCACACATCCCTCTCTCCGTTCACGCCGGGATAATGGAATAACACTAATAGATTCTGTGCCAAATTGTGGTGTTTAAAATTAAGATGTCCTATGTGTAGATTTCGTGCCATTGACCACGGTCTGATATGATGTGTCTTACTGCGTATGTTTCAACCCAAGATCATCGTTTTTTAGGCATCTTCAAACTGATAAGAAATCGCAGGGATCTCTACTCTTAAGTTTGTTTAGAATAAATAAAAAGCAGGGCACAAAACTAGCCCTGCCTATGTTATTAAATCACCTCTTCCTGAAACCTACAAGCTCCAGTTAGCCAGCATAAATGAGCTTATAGCTGGTTCAAGGACAGGTGCACTGTGATGGTAATACTTAGGGGTCTCAAATCCTTGAAATTTCCTTCAATTCGACCACTGTATTGACCATCATCAAAATGGTATTTAATCATAGATGCAGAATATATTTGGACAAACATATTATTTAGCAATTTATATACCAAGATCCATCTGTCATTATTTCAATAAGTTACAGTCAGACCAAGGTTAACTCTTTGGTAATAATGACGAATTATTTACCATTAATAGGCAATCTATTTCACTTATTAAAGATCTTGTGCCACACTCTCCGCTTTCCCCATACCGTATGTCTGTAACCATGATCTTCAACTGTTCATTAGCCATTATGTCATCTTCAAAATAACGCACCCCGGTTTTTTTTCAGTCATCATCCCACCTATCATCCACATAACTCCATGCCTCCATATATATTAATCATTGAAATAGCAAAGTAATCTGTATCCCTCAGTCACTCTATTCCTCCCCCATCCCGATGTTGCCCAAGCTTCCCCCCTTCAAAAAAAACGGAGGTTTTCTGCATGGAGCTAGTAACCCAGCAAGAAATTGAGATCAGAAGAGAGAAAGTCCTTGTACCCATTACGATGACAGTCAAAGAGATCATGGAAAAATACAATCTTTCAGACAGTGTTGCCCGGAGATCCCTGAAACGAGGCTGGTTTGTGAAGAACTATGGAAGGAACCAGGTCATCATAGACCGAGAGCATTTCGATCTGGAGAAATCATACAGTATCGCCAAACAGGTCTTCTATAAGAACTTCAGGAAAAACCCGGTAGCCCAAACTATCAAGGAGGATCTTATCCAGGAAGCGGTCGCCCTCATGTTCATGCAATCAGGAAAGATCAGGGAAGGAGCCACCAAGAAATACAATGATCGATATGGGTATTGGTGGGCCGCTCACAACGCAATTCTATCTTACTTAACGAAATGGGCTCGACAGACAAGGTACGATGTCCAGCTTGAGGACGATATTCATCCATACATGACCAGAGGCAATAGAAGGTATTCACCTCAGTTCGGATGGATATATTGTTAAAACGAGGAGGGATGGAGGGAGATAGGTTCAAGATGCCCGGGGCACTTTGAACATGAGTGGTTGGCTATGAGGTCAGCGTTCATTCTATTGATAGGATTCGGAGGGGGATCTTTATACATAGGGTGGACGCTGACTTTGTTTATTCGACTGAGGGAAAAATTAGCAGAATTCTGCGATTTTTGTGGAGATGGGGAAGGAGACTGGCGATACCTGAGAGCTCAAATAACCGGTCTATATTCATCAGGGCAAGGATTCAATCATGAACTCGCCTCATTGATGAGGGAGAGTGGGCTGTCCTTTTCTGCTCGAATTAGGCGATCTTTTTTCTTGTGATGTTCAATGTCATAAATATTTTCACCAAAGCGGCTCAGTATAAGGATCTGCCTGCGGATAGCAGTTATAAGCTTCAGAAGGTGGGGGGGACGATATTGGGAATGGTGAAGAAATCAGGAACAGTAGGTCAGCGTACATCGGGATGGTGTGCGCTGACCTTACCGTGATATCTATCAAAGCTTACTTTTTGGCTGCTTATCAAGCTTGTCTTTTGACTTTTGTTTCTGTTTTTTGTCGTTCTGTTTTTGACCCTTTTCCTTATCTTTCTTGCCGCCTTTGTCTCCCATTACCTCTCTCCTTTTTCTATTGTCCAAAACATCTTCTCTCAGCATAGTTTCCGTTGCAACCAGAGTAAACCCATCATTATTAATTGTAATCTTGCATACTTTTCAAAATCGGTCAATTCTGCTTCCAGGGAGTACATCAACCGGATGAACCTTAAATAAGTGGTCTATATACGTCCTGAGCAAGAGCTCATTCATGAACTCACAACAATTGATAGTGGAGGAAGCAAAACCCTTCCTGTTCGAATAAAGCGATCTTATTAATACAAAGATCTTGACAATGACCTCAAAATATCACCTAAGGATGCATGAATCATATGGTTATAAACCAAGAATCTACTTCGATTTAAATATCTCTAAATATTACCAATATAATTATGGGAGGATGATAATCATGGCTACTCGCGGAAGGAAACCGATAAGTTTGAGGAGTGATGGTAAGGCATCAAAGCTCATCAAAAAGAACTATTATCTTGATGAAAGATATACAAAGGCTCTTACGGTACTTTCTGCATTAACGGGCAAAGAGCTCTCTCTTCTTGTTAATGAGGCTATTGGCTTGTTGATAAAGAAATACCAACCTAAGACTGAGATCAAGCTTCTCGATTTGAAATCGATTTAAAGACAAGATTAATGGAATGATCGCATTGAAATCTTCAACAAGTGATGGTTCGGTGTTTCAGGTTTATTATGATGACGAGCTCATTGGACATATCCGCAGGAAAAGCAGTTTGAATGGCGATAAATATATGGCATCAATTGATATGAATGGTGAAGAAAAGAGCAATAATAAGGCATTCGATAGCCCTGATGAAGCTCTCAAGTGGATTGAAGTGAATCAAGGAACCTTTTCCCAAGACGGCTCAGTTCCAAGGTCTGAGTGAAGATTATGGTTTCAAATATTCAGTAATCATAGACCATTGCAGATGGCACGTGATCTATACTCTAACGCAGCCATACACAATAAGGCTCCGTCAGTTTTGCTACCGCGATAATCCTACGATACCGAGATTTCATTCTGTCTGGATGTGTTGACATGTCTTTTTGAATAACGCAAACAGTAGAGCAACCAAGTATGAATTTCAAAGGCTTCTCTTCAGCAGAAAAATCGCTGTATTTCCATAGGTCAATTGTTCCACTGACATTGGTTGTCATTATATCGAAAACAAGCGCTGTAGCGCTGGAATCAATTTTCCCTGTGACAGGACCGACACCTTTCGGAAGTTGAGACCATATCTTTTTATCAACAGAATGTTCTTTTGCGGCTTCATTATTTGTTGTAGGCCGAGCACCACCCTTGGAAGATGGTTCAACAAAAATTGTATAGGCAGGGGATGACGTGCAAATATCTTGTACCTGAACTGGAAGTGCTTTTGGTGACCTCATGAGCCAGAATGTTTTGCCAGTTAGTTCAATATCAGCAATTTTTCTGTTAAAAATGACATCAACGCTCTCTCCAGCATGAGCGCCCATAACGCTAATTATGCACAGATCACTCTTTAATGCTTCTTCAAGTAGCGTCATATTTCAACTCCTCCATCGCTAACGAAAAAATCACCGGCGGCTGTAAGCCTTCCTGTAATTTGGTTGATTATACGTTTTGTAAATCTTTGAGAGATTTACCCTGCGCATTTACCCAAGCTGTGAGACCGTTTGCACTACCACCATGAATGACAGCTGCTGCAGCACTAGGGCTTGAAAATTCCGTGTCTCTTACAAAGACATATTTATCACCTTCTTGAAGAAGCCCGCCTTCTTCGATTAGCCTATTCCTTTGAACCATGACACTCGGCCATTTCTTTGCGGATCCACGTTCATCAAGAACTGCTTCTGACTTAGCTAAAACTACTATTCCATTTGGCGTGAGGTAGCCATGGGCAAGAACATTTTTAATTTTGCAGGTGAGCATTTCTTTTTTAGCTTCACTTGCATCTTTAGACGTTGTCTGAACGAATGCCTCGATTCCAAGTACCGGCAAAACTTGTTGCATTTTCTCCAAAAATACCTCCATGTCCTCCCTATCTGATTCAGGGAGTTTTGCACCGCTGCTCTGGCTGTTCATGATGACTGATCTATTAGCCGATTTTGCCAATTCAATTAGTCTGCCTTCAATATACCGAACATGAGCTTTGGTAAGATTTTCATCTTTCATTATAAAAAAGGCGATATTGTTCCAGAAGTCTTTTGACAAATGGCTTTTTATTCGATCTCTAATACATTCAGCTTCACCTATATAGATCACACTCTTGTTGGTATCCGGATCTGTTCCCGTAAGGAAATAGACACCAGAGTTTATGGATTCTTCTCTTTCTAAAACTTTTTCAAACTCGCTTCTAGGCCCAGCTACAGCTTTACCAGTCCAATTGGAAAGCTCAACGATTCTTAATCGTTTTGGGTCTCCAAATGCTAGAAACATCTTCAATGTTGCTGTAGGCATATAATCTCCCTATGCATAATGTACCTATAACTTGCGGCTGAAATCCGTTCGATGAATTGGTGGGTTAGGCGTCTGCATATACTCTGGTGGACTTGCTAAGGCCTTTCTTACTACCTCAGCAACTGTTACTTCCGTTATGCCGTTCCTTTTACAGTATTTAGATTGAAGCCAAGCAGTCAATTCCTTTGTTCCTTTGCTTGCGTTGCATGAAAGGCAGCATCTGGCGATGTTATCACGGGTGACTATTCGTGCGTCGTTAACAATATGCTCCCAAGAAGGTCTGGATCCTTTTGATTCATTAGATGGCAGAAATTCAACGCCGCAATACACACAGCGCCTGTCTCTTGCTATGACTTCTTGTTCCAACCAATTTGGTATATTCCAACGATTCACATTCAGACCCCTTTTAGATTCCAATGATACTATGCGTATAACCTGTCGATAAGATGCCAGAATCACCACTCCAGAAATAGTACTATCTGCTTGATATGTAAAGAAGGAGCACAAAGCGACAGACTATATGATCAATAAGAATACTGCCAAACTCCAGACCATAGATAACTGCATAAACTGTCTGGATTCTTAAAGTCCCATAAACCGTTAATTTTGAAATATAATCTTCATATTGCCTGGTTCTTTATCAGTGTTGGTATCTTTATATGAATCGAGTGAAGGCAATCGACCCATGGCATCATGAAAGATATTCAACCCACTCAACGCCACTCTTCACCTCCAACATCAGCGCAGGACCACTATCGCCTGCAGACAGCACCATAGACCAATCAATTGACATCAATGAGTTCATTATCAAGAACCAACCGCACCTTCTTCGTCAGGGTCGAGGGTACATCCAAGATCGATGCCGGGATTCATCCTTTCCTTATCCTGCCCATGAACAAATCCATTTCCCAGTTGCCCAACCCCACAATGATCACTGTCACCTTCGCCATAACCATCGCTGTCACTGCATCTGCTCGCCCTGGTTTGTTTAGAATTCCTGATGAAGAGGCTGATTTACTGGATGTGGCGTGAAAGATTTGATGGCGGGGCTGGGTCGGAGTGGAAGTGGACAATCTGGTTTTGGTGGAAGTGAGATGCGGGAAGGTAGGCATGCTGAGAGATGGGTGAGTTATGAATCCTACTCGTACATTCTTACATAATTAAAGTGGGACAGGAGTGGGACAAATTGCGGTCAAATGAAAAAAGGTTCACAGGTTATTCCCTGTAAACCCGCTTATTTACGAGCTCCTCGGGTAGGACTCGAACCTACAACCTAGTGGTTAACAGCCACCCGCTCTGCCGATTGAGCTACCGAGGAATGGTCAATGGACTGAATTGATAGCCGTGATTTCACTGCTTGTCAAGTAATGACATTAATAATAGGTAAGCAGGCTTTCGTATCGTCCAACGGTCCCTGAATACACCTCGCGGATGCGTGACATGAGCGAGCGGGTAATAGGGCCGGGACAGGTGAGTTTGTAGACTTCGATCTGTTTGATAGGCTGCACCTGTCTTAAGGTGCCTGAGAAAAAGGCCTCATCATACTCGCATAAGTCCTGGGGGAGGATGTGTGTCTCTTTGACCGTGTATCCTATGTCTTTCAGTACATCGATAACAACCTTCCTGGTGATGCCGGGAAGGACGTTCTCCTTGGTGGGGGTCTCCACACACTTTTCCCTGGCAAGGAAGATGTTGGAAGTCGGTCCTTCTGCCACAAACCCGTTGGTGTCTAGCATCAAGGCCTCGTCAAACCCCTTCCTGCTCACCTCGGTCCTGGCCAGAAATCCGTTTACATAGTTGCCTACCACTTTGGCATGGACAGCTGCTGTGGCCGGGTGGAGCTTTCGGTACTGGGATATGCCCACCAGGAGCGGCGCGCTGAAACTATCAGGGTCCGAGCCCAGAGAGCTGTAATCGAGGCAGAATATTGCTGCCGATACCTTCTCCGGCGGCTTGGGCCCAAGGTCAGTGCCTGAATAATAGGCATAGAACTTCGCTATGCCGCTTCTGACTGAGTTGGCACGTGCCGTAGCTATGATGGCGTTTTTGATATCTTCAGGGCTGAAGGGGATGCTCATATAGGTCCTCTCGGCGCTGGAAAAGAACCTTTCCACATGCTCATCGAGGCAGATGAGCGCGGGGCCTTTCTTGGCGGGAACAACGGCCATAACGTCGAATATGGCGGAAGCCCTGCTGAAGCTCTGTGAAAGGGGGGAGACGCGTGCCTCCATCCAGTCCACGAGCTTACCATCCACCCATGCCATAATCTGCTTTGACATAGTGCATATTCCTATATGGGCTTATGCGTAGTGTCAAGAGAGCAGAGGATGATTATGAAAGTTAAATCTCCTTATTTACTGTGAGACATCCTCTCATGGAATGTATTGCATGGCTTGGCGTTATGCGATAATCTAGATCACACTTAGATCAAAGAATGCATATGAGGTCATGCGATGAGAAGAGGAGTTATAGGTTTTGAGGTTCTTGTCTGCGCGATCTTCATCTTTTTGTCACCGGTATGTCTGCATGCCAAGGGAATGTATGTAAGGGACTGGATCGTTATTACGCTGCGGTCCGCCCCCACTGAAACATCTTCAGCCATGGGCACGGCAAGCACCAATGAGCATGTGGAAGTCCTTGAGGAGGGTAAAGGTTGGATGCGGATCCAGACCAAGGACGGGAAAGAGGGATGGGTCGCCGGCCGCTTCCTGAGCGCTCAGCCGCCCAGGACGATGCATCTGAGACAGTTGGAAGAAAAGATCATGGCCTCGCAGGTTGAGAATATGCGGTTGCGAGGTCTCATCTCAGGACGCACATCAAGCGGAATTACCTCTCCTGGTGCAGCACAGCCAGGTATCATGGTTCCCCCGGAGGGTGCATTAGCTGACTGCCCCAGGCTTAAACAGGATTATGACAAGCTGGTGCAAGATTCCCGGGAATACTCAAGAAAGATAAGTATCATTGATGCAGAGAATAACAGGTTAAAGACATCGGAAAGGATCATCTTCACCTTTATGGGCGGGATATTCATTATCCTCGGAATCGTGATAGGCCTGTTTGTCCAGATGGTAAGGGCGCGTCCCAAGAAACCGGGATACAAATTCTAAACCAACAATGAAGCGGGTGGTGCTATGCTGAAAAAGTACGAACGACTGAGCTCTCGTGTAACAATCAAAGATATTCTGAAGGCAAAGACAGCCATCAACACCTATATCCACCGGACGAACCTCATTTATTACTCGGAACTCAGCAGGATCATAGGGTGCGATGCCTTTGTGAAGCATGAGAACCACCTACCCACCGGCTCCTTCAAGATCCGCGGAGCCTTGAACTTCTTCCAGGCCATCCCCAAAGAAGATGTGGCCAATGGGGTGCTCGTCTCCACAAGGGGCAACCACGGCCTTGCCATGGCATGGGCCGGCCAGTGGTTCCATACGCCATGCACCGTGGTGGTCCCGGAGAACAACAACCCCGAGATCAACCGGATTATTGAGAGCTTTGGGGCGGAACTTATCGTGCACGGGCATGATTTCTATGATGCCCAGTTCTATTGTGACGAGCTGGTTGCCGCCGCCGGCTACTACTATGTGGAACAGGGAAATGAACCCGAGATGTTAAACGGAATCGGCACCATGGGCCTTGAGATCTTCGAGGACCTGCCTGACGTGGACGTGATCATCTGCCCCATCGGGGGCGGCGGGGGATGCGCATCTTTGCTTCGGGTCGCACAGGCCATCAACCCGACAGTCGAGATCATTGGCGTACAGGCAGCCAAGGCCCCTGCGTTCTATAATTCTCTGCAAAAAGGCGAGTGGGTAGTGCTGGATGATGCGGAAACCATTGCTGAAGGTCTTGCGGCGCGGAGTGTATTCCAGCTCCCCTATATAATCATGAAGGATCACATCAAAGAGGTGGTCCTCTTAAGCGAGGATGAGGTACTGGAGGGCATCCGCATGGCGCTCACCACCACGCACAATCTTGCCGAGGGCGCCGGTGCGGCCTCGCTCATTGCTGCGGTAAAGATAAAGGAAAGGCTCAAAGGCAAGAAGGTGGCGCTTATCATGTCCGGAGGGAACCTCGACAGGGCGCACCTGGAGCTTGCGTTGCGCTAGAGTTCGTCGGTATCGCCGGCGATCTCGAAGGCGCCGGCCCATTTCCTGTTGATCTGTTCCTGGACCTTTTCGATCCGGGATGGATCCATCAGCCTGAACCGGCTCTGTGCCTTGAAGAACTCCACTACCGGCACCAGCGAGCGCTTATCCGCGATCTTCCGGGATGCACCGGTCAGTTTGAGAGAAGAATCCTCCACCTCGTAAAGCTCAAACAGACCTGTCTCTACGGACAGCTTCCCCAGCTTCACGGTGTAACGGGCCTCGAAGCCCCAGCCCGGAGGGCAGGGGATCTGGATGTGGATATATTTTACCCCTGGCAGTGTTACGGCCTTTTGTACCTTGTCATAGAGGTCAAGGGGATACGATGCGGAACATGTGGCCACATAAGAAAGGTTATGGGCCGCCATAATGGCCGGGACATCCTTTTTCTGCTGTAGTTTTCCCTTGATAGGCGTGTTTGAGGTGATGGCCCACTGGGGGGTCGTGCCCGAACGCTGGACGCCCGTGTTCATATAACCCTCGTTGTCGTAACAGATGAACAGGAAGTTATCTCCACGCTCGGATGCGCCTGAGAGCGCCTGGAGCCCGATGTCGGCCGTGCCGCCGTCTCCGGCCCATGCCACGACCTTGATGTCCGGTTTATTAAGTGCCTTGAGCGCGGCAAGCATCCCTGTGGATGCCGCGGCAGTCGAGGCAAAGGTGACATTCAGACAGGGAAGCTTGGTCGCAGCAACCGGGTAGAGCCCCTGAAGAACGGTGAGGCAGCTCGGAGGCACCACGAGGATGGTGTTTTTGCCGAGCGCCTTCAGCGCGATCCGGTATGCAATGCCCAGGCCGCAGCCTGCGCAGGCCCTGTTGCCGGGGTGTACGAATTCCTCTTCAGGCAGGCTCAGGATGGTAGTCTTCATATGCATGGCATTGCTCTCCTTAGATCTTCAACCCGATCCACTTCAGGCCGGCGCCTTTCTTGCCGCCGTTCAAGCAGCTGTCTTTGAAGGCCTCATAGAGATCAGCGGTCTTTATCTCCCTGCCGCCGAGGCCAAGGATGTAATTATGGACAAAAGGCCTCTTCTTCCGGGACCCGTTGAAACTATACAGGGCCGCTTTGACATCAGAGCACAGGGCGCCTTCATATCCGTAGCTGAGCGCCTTCTCGAAGACGGCCACGCCTTCGGCGCCTTCAAGCCCTTGTGCAATGACCTGGGCAGGAAACGGCCGGTAGAGGTGGATGCTCATGATCCCGGCCTTGATGCCTTCATCCCGCAGAGAGTCAATGACCTCCCGCAGGTGGTATGAGAGCGATCCCAGGCTTACGGCGATGAACCGGGCATCCTCGCACTGATATGTCTCATAATGGGGATTGCCGCCCCGGCCGAAGTGTTCTTTGAAACGCCCCTCAACGCGGCCCATTACATTGATTGCCTCTTGCATATCTTCCTGGAGGAGGTATCTGATCTCCATGTAACCGTGGGCGGTCCGGCCTTTCGCATCAACCCTCACATCGGGTAATGTAACGGTATTCAAGTTGGCCGGGTGCGCAGGGTCCAGCGCGTAGGCCGGTTTATAGGGAGGCAGGAATGCATCCGAGAGCTCCTGGCCCGGCACGTCGAAGGGCATGTAGGTGTGGGAGAGCAGATAGCCGTCATAGCAGAGCATGACAGGGATCATGACCTCCTCAGCGAGCATGAAGGCCTTGATGACGCCGTCTATGATCTGCTGGTGGTCATTGACATAAATTTGTATCCACCCTGTGTCCCGCTGGGAAATGGAATCCTGGTGGTCGTTCCAGATGGTCCAAGGCGCCCCGACACCCCTGTTCACCACGCACATGACTAAGGGCAGCCTGGCGCCTGCGGCCCAGTGGATCTGCTCGTGCATATAGAGCAGCCCGTTGGCGCTGGTGGCGGTGAAGGCCCTGGCCCCGGTTGATGAAGCGGCAATGCAGACCGCCAGGGCGCTGTGCTCGCTCTCCACAGGCACATACTGGGCATCCATCTCACCGGACTCGATGAACTCCGAGAGTTTCTCGGTGAGCGGGGTCTGGGGGGTTATGGGATATGCTGCAATCACCTGTGCCCGCGATAGCTTCACGCCGAGAGCGGCAGCGACATTGCCTGATTCGATGATGTGCATTCTACCGCTTCCTCTCTTCTGTTTGTATGAAACAGGACTCTTCCACCATGGTGATGGCCTTGGTGGGACATTCTTCTGCGCAGATCCCGCAGCCCTTGCAGTATTCATAGTCGATTGTCGGGGGTACGGTCCTGGTGATCACCCCGTCCGGGCAGTAGAGCCAGCAGATGAAGCACCCTGCCGCGCCCCGCTTTGCCGGGATGCAGGTGTTTGCATCTATGATGGGGCGTGCTACCCTCCATGAGCCGGTCCTGCCGCCGTCACCCGGGCCTGGTTCACTATGCGATGTCTTGTGGCCGTATTGGCGTGTACCCACCGTTTACCCTCCGATTATCGTGTTTTCATATGCCAGCAGGGCTGCCTGGGCATTTTTATCCGGCCTGCGATCCGAGAATTCTTCCTTGATGGCCTGTATAAGTGTCTCCATACCGATGATAGCGCTGGCAAAGGCAAATGCGCCGATGATGCCGGAATTTACCATTCCGTCGGGAAGCCCTGCCTTTATTGAGAGCGAGCTCACATCACAGACAGCCACCTTCCTCCCGTCAAACCGGTAGTCATCGATGCTGCAGGGTGAATTGACGACAATGAGGCCGTCTTCCTTCAACCCGCTTACGATATTTTCCTCTTCCAGTAAAACGTGGTCGAGCACGACGATGATGTCGGGTTTCTCAATGGGGGAGAGGTCATATATCTTTTTTTTGGAGATTTTAAGCGAGGTGAAAACCGGCGCACCCCTCCTCTCGGTCCCGAAGGTCGGCACCATGACCACACCTGCATAGCCCGAGGCAAACATGGCCTTGGCCAGAATCTTTGCCGCAGTAATGGCGCCCTGTCCGCCGCGACCATGCCACCTGATATCGATCTTGTCATTCTTCATGGTTTCCCTGCTGCCTTAATATGTCTTTATGTCAGATTTTTGACTGAATCGGATTGTATGGTTCTTGTGTAATATGTGTAATAGAAGATAATATTGTGGCCATTTTCCATGTGCTGCGGTTCCTAAGTGAGCTGATCTTCTCTGTTTCCCGTTTCCGTACTGCATGCATCTTATGCTTCGTGGCCGGCATGTACAATGCCGAGTCACTATATATCAAGACCAGGGATTAATCAAGGCACATACTTTGCATTAAGCCAGAGTGTTATAAGTGATCAAACACAAAGGGGAGATATGATGATCGTACGAGAAGCCAGTGAATCATCGATGAGAAGAAAGGCAGTGTCCCACGATCAGAACCGGAACCGGCCATTAGGGTTGTTCACCGAGAGCATCATGAGCCTCTTGATGAGCCATAATACCCAAAGCGCCTTTACGGAACTGGCCTCACTCATGGGGCAGACCTTTCCCTTGGCTTCACCCGCCCTCTATACCAGGACAAAAGGGTTGGAGATGAGGGCATACTCGGTGCTTGAAGGCAAAGATGGGGGGGATTATGATGCCATGAGGGTGTTAGGGTCCGAACGGTTCACCTATACACGGGTGCTGGCCGGCGGGCAGGCCCCATATAGCCCATCCAGGATCGATATCTCTCTGGTAAGCAGCACGTATATGCAGGTGATTCTCTCAATTAATCCAGGTGTTCACGAGGCCATTTTCCGGGATTGGGCCAATTATTTGACGCCCGCCATTACCAAATTGATGGACTATGAACTCCTCATGAACATGGCATTCAGGGATGGACTCACCGGACTGCTCAATTACCGGGCCTTCTCCGAGACCCTTATTGTTGAGGGGGATCGTGCACGGCGCTACAAGACAACCTTCTCACTCATGATGGTTGATATCGACCATTTCAAGCGGGTAAACGATGAACATGGTCATCAGGTTGGTGACATGGTTCTCAGTACTATTGCAAGCAGGTTTCAGAGCAGGCTTCGCAAGAGCGACATGGTATTCCGTTACGGGGGCGAGGAATTCATGATATTACTTCCCCAGACCGGGATTTATAAGGCGTCTCTTCTGGCTGAGAGATTACGCGTTGCGGTTGAGAAGATGAGCTTCCAGGGAGATCTTGCCATTACCATCAGTATCGGTATCGGTCAATATCAGGATGGACGAACGCATACGGATCTTGTAAAACAGGTAGACACAGGACTCTATCTCGCAAAAGCCAAGGGCCGAAATCGCGTAGAAATCTATAAAGACATCTAGTTTATTAACATAAGCATAATTAGGATAATGAAATGAATATTGACAATTTGCTTGACCTGGGAGCAGGGCTTTATGCCTCCGGCCCTGATGGGAAAAAGGTAAAGGGCACGATAACTGATATTAATGAAGAGGATATATTCATTTTTGTGCCTGAATCAGGCATTGAGGTTGCTTTGGGTGAAATCTTGAAGGTGACGGACGGCGAGGACTCCGTGCTTGCCAAGATTATTGAGCGGACAGGAAAAGGCTTTAGGCTCTCTATCGAATGCTATTTATCCCCGGGCCATGAAAGACGCCAGGATGTCAGGATTTATGACAAGGTCTACCATCACGTGGGCTTAATCTGCCATGCAAGCGAAAAAACACGCTTGTTGCCGGTCGCGTTAGAGCGCATTCATGCAAACAAGCTCATCATCGATTCGTTTCTCAAGGGGAAATATGGATATCCCGGCGCTGATGAATCAGCCTACCAAAAGGAGACACCGGTGAACCAGAATCTCTGGGAGATCAACCGGAAACTCGATCTTTTGATCCATATGTTCCTTGCAGAAGAATTCCGGTCTCTCATGAACAGCACGCTTAAGGATGTCAACATCTCGGCCACCGGCCTCCGGTTTCTATCAGAGCAGGCATATGAGATAGGTGATCTTGTGGAGATCCACCTCATCCTGCCCATGGTTCCGCTCCTTTTTGTCAGGTTTGCAGGCGAGGTTATCCGTGTCAAAGGGCTCACAAGCTCTCAAGCCAGACGCTATGCCGTGGCTGTGAAATATCTCCAGGTCGATAATGATACAAAAGAGGATATCATCCGCTATCTCTTCAGAAGGCAGCGCGAGGTCTTGAGGAAAAGGCAGTCATA
Source organism: uncultured delta proteobacterium (assembly GCA_963798485.1). GTDB lineage: Bacteria > Desulfobacterota > Desulfomonilia > UBA1062 > UBA1062 > MWEI01. Next base: position 115,911 of record CAWCTR010000017.1, read on the forward strand.
AACACCAAGGTGTACCTGCCTTCATCCCTCATGATTGACTTCATAATAACGCTTGGCCTATAGATGCTAGGCTGTGACGCGCACAAAAAAAATTGCCCTATCGATAGTCCTTGCATTGGGATTATTTTGTATACTGTATGGTGCAGTATTAACGCTCAATGTCTATCGGGAGATGATGAAGATCAACACCGGGTCCCTTTGGCATCTGCCCACCAGGATCTACAGCGCTCCGTTTGATCTTGCCCCAGGGGTGGACATCAGACGATCGGGTCTGATGTCCAGGCTTACCCATCTGGGATACCGAAGTGCTTCCACCGTGGCATCGCCGGGCCAATATCATCTATTCAAAGGTGGTATCATCATCTATCTCCATCCATTCGAATATCCCGATGGTGTCCGGAAGGCCGAAAAGGTAAGGGTGTTTCTGGATGGAAATCAGGTAAAGACGATTGTCTCAGATAAAACCCGCCAGGAAATCGCATCGGCCAGGCTGGAGCCTGAATGCATTACAACCGTTTACGATGCCGGATTTGAGGACAGAGAGCTCATCAAACGTAAGGAATGCCCGGCGCAATTGATCAATGCCCTCTTGTGCGTTGAGGACAAGAGGTTTTACGAACACTCTGGCATCGACCTAAGGTCCATGATAAGGGCGCTGTTTGCGGATATGTTCCACGCCCATGTGGTTGAGGGAGGCTCCACCATCACCCAGCAGCTCGTCAAGAATCTGTTCCTTACTCATGAGAGGACGTTGAGCCGGAAGCTCAAGGAGATATGGCTGTCTTCAATCATGGAGATGGTCTTTACCAAGGATGAGATCCTCACCATGTATATGAACGAGATCTACCTTGGGCGCTTCGGTCCTGCAGGCATCTATGGGTTCGGCAGGGCCTCAAAGATCTTCTTCGATAAGGGCGTCACTGATCTTACCCTTAATGAAGCAGCCTTGCTTGTCGGTCTCATTCGTGCACCGAACATCTACTCCCCATATACGCATCCGAAGATGGCGCTTGAGAGGAGAGACACCGTACTGGCTGCTATGAGAGACCAAGGCAGGATCACGTCCACGCAATACGACCAGGCAGTACACAAACCCCTAAGCGTAGTCTCATTCATCACACCCTCAAGGCAGGCCCCGTTCTTTATCGATCATGTCCTGTCTTCGGCAGGCGCCCTCTATCCTGAAGAAGAATTTCTCACAAAAGGCGGATTCCGTATCTTCACGACCCTTGACATGAACATGCAAAGGATCATGGAAGAAGTCTTAGAAAGTGGAACAGCATCACTTGCAAAGAATATCCAGGTTGCATCGGTCATTATCAATCCCGCAACCGGAGCAATAAAGGCCATGGTGGGCGGCAGGGACTATGGAACATCTCAGTTCAACAGGGTCACCTCCATCAGGCGAAGTATCGGATCTCTGGTTAAGCCCATTATCTATTACTCCGCCCTCAAGGATGGCTACTGCCTGTCGAGCATCCTGGATGACAGCCCCCTGACGGTAAAGCTTGAGAACAAGAGCACCTGGGCGCCAATGAATTTTGACAAGGTGAGTCACGGCAACATCTTGCTCTTAAATGCCCTGGCCCGGTCCTACAATCTGGCTACGGTCCGGCTCGGACTTGCCGTGGGCCTTGAGAGTATTATTCCTGAGGTGAGAAATGTGCTTCCCCGTACAACCGTACTCAAGCAGCCGTCACTGTTGCTTGGAGCCATCCAATGTTCGCCCCTTGATGTTGCGGGCATGTATTCGGTCTTTGCCACCGGGGGGGTAAGGGTTGAGCCCCGGAGTCTGGAGGCTATTGTAGACGAACACGGGGCCGTATTCTGGAGGTCGGCGCACAAGCAACCCCAGAGGGTTCTCGACCCCGGGCCCACATATCTTCTCAATACGGCACTCCAGGAGACAATCCGCAGTGGTACGGCCAAGACGGCCAAGGCCTATGGTGTCCCTGATGGGATATGCGCCAAGACCGGAACCACCAATGAGTTGAGAGACTCATGGTTCGCTGCCTATACGCCTGACATGGTGTTCATAACCTGGCTCGGGGATGATGCCTTCAGGGCTATCGGATACACGGGTGCAACAGGGGCCATGCCTTTTGCCGCCAGGATTGTTGCCCGGCTTGCCATGCCCAGACAATGGGAAATGCCTGATAATGTGACCTTGTGCGCTATTGATCCCATAAACGGCAAACGCGCCACAAGCTGGACCGATTCCCCGGTCACGCTGCCTTTTATGAAAGGTGCAGAGCCAAAAGAGGCTTCAGAAGAAGGTATGCCCGGTTTATGGAAGGCGTTGAAGCACATATTTCCATTCGGGCAATGATATAATGTAAATGGTTTGTAGGGGCGGGCCTTGTGCCCGTCCTGTAGTATGGGTGGAAGTGAATAGTAAATGGAAATGGCTGTAAGAGCGGCTTCAGCCGCGATGGTTGTTCGTCGATGGTTGTAGGGGCAGGCCTTGTGCCTGCCCTGACCCCTTAGATGTTGAATCCATGTGCGGGGTTTCGTTCCTCAACCCCGCCTACCGCCTAGATTTGATCGTACAATAATGGTGGCGTAGTTATATTGGAGCCTTACAAGTCATTAAAGACTAATGGTCTTGAGTAAAGATCCATGTACGTACAACCCTGACTCAGGCCATGACGTTTGGCAATAAATCAACGGTTTCTTTGTGGGATGTTTTAATACATATTAACAGCAGTTGACCATTAACTTTCTTGATTTCCAACTAAGCAGATAGTTAGCACATAGACAAGGAGAATCCATGAAAAACAGAAGCTTATTAACTTGGGTTAAGAGCTTGGCAGCACAAGGTGGGATTATTGTCTTCTTCATCATGGCATTTGAAGTCATGATAATGATCAGCCCCTTTGCATTCTTCTTCTATTCCGTTTTCAATCCTGTACTCCATCAACTGGGGAGCCATATGGCAACAAGGTGGATGACAGATTTTTTCCTGCCACATATGATCCTTCCACCTACTTTATTTCTGAAAACAATCCGTATATTGGGCTCTGGTCTTTTTGTTATCGGCTCCGTAACCTTCGTTATCTGTGCACTCCAGGTCTACCTTGGGAAAATCTTTAAATGGGGTATAGCAAGCAGAGGGCTCTACAGAGTAATCAGACATCCACAGTACCTTGCCTTGAGCCTATGGGGTATAGGGATGACTATCCTTTGGCCCAGATTCCTTGTCCTGGTAACACTTTCTATAATGTTCATACTCTACTACTTCTTAGCCAAAGATGAAGAGAGAAGGATGCTCAGCCGGTACGGAGAAAGCTATCACAGATATATCGAGCAAACTGGAATGTTTCTTCCTCGTCCTTTTGAAAATTGGATTCCTGATCTGTTCAGTGGAACCGGCAATCACCTGCTTAAGTATGCAGTTATTATTTTGGGGATTCCCCTGATCGTCATCGGATCAGGCTTCCTTCTCAGAGCTATTACCATGCACTCACTCCTATTTGAATCCGGCAGCAATATAACCCTGGTGTCAATCCTTCCGGAAGACGATGGTATGAGCAATAAGATCATCAATGATATTTCAGCAGGAGGTCGTACCATAGCCCGATTATCTTTTCTTCAGCCTGGCAAGGACTATCTTGGCTATGTCATGCCTCCGGATTACATCATGCAGGGGATGATTGCCGATACCGGTGATGAGTTCCACCTGCACAAGCAGCAGCATACCTTTGCCCTCATAACAGACTGGGTTCTTAATCCCTTCGAACACCTGAGACGTTCTCCCTCGGCTGTCATGGCAAAGATGTATGGTGTTGATCCTGCAATGGCAAGACGACACCACTGCCCTCTAGCAATAAATGATGAATCTATCCAATGTGAGACCTGTCCATACAGACGTGTGGTCTTTATCGAGATAGACCATGACGTAAAAGGGCATTTTTCACAAAAGAGCCTTTTCTCCTTCGATGCAGAACGGGTTCCGGTTTGCTTCATCGATATCAATGCCCTGACCGGTGAAATTGTAAATATAAGAAAGGTCCAGAAGGCTACTGCTTGGAAGGATGTACCCACTCCAACCATCTGACATTCGGGCAGCTCTGATGCTGCATACAGAGCCTTATAAAAGATCTTATGTTCGGATAGTAGTGTAGTACTATAGAGAGTTATCCTTCATGGAAGAGACTTATGTCACCAGATCTCAGGGGGAGCTTACACTCCTTCACCTGTTCTTTTCTTTCTTAAGACTTGGCATTACTGCATTCGGTGGGCCTGCCATGATTGCTTATATCCGAAAGATGGTTGTCATCCAGAAACAATGGCTAGATGGAGAAACCTTTCAAAATGGTACAGCTCTCTGCCAGTCAATACCAGGTGCAACCGTGATGCAGATGGTTGCCTATATCGGTCTTAGAATACGAGGGGTGAAAGGGGCTGTAGTAAGTTTCATCGGATTCGGTCTTCCTGCTTTTCTCCTCATGATGATATTTTCAATTTGTTATACCTCCATGCTCTCTTTACATAAGGTCACTTCAGCCCTCAGTGGCCTGCAGGCTATCATCATCGCTGTGATAGCAAACAGTGCCATTACCAAGATCGACTTACTTGCATTTGGAGGAGGGTTCACTTCAGTGCCTCTCATGTATCATGAGGTTGTCGAGATTCACTCCTGGTTAGACAGACAGACATTCCTCAATGGGATCATCCTTGGTCAGTTTTCTCCTGGCCCTATTGTAATCACGGCAACATTTGTTGGGTACCTTATGCACGGTATCCTGGGAGCATTTGTTGCCACTATAGCTATATTCCTCCCATCTTTTTTACTCGTGATCGGTGTTTCTCCCTGGTTCGACAGGTTATTGGCATTGCCATATTTCTCCAGGACAATTAATGGAATCTTGTGCTCTTTCATAGGGCTTCTCATTATGGTTGCCATTCGTTTTAGTTTCATGGTTCACTGGGATTCTTCCCATATCCTTCTTGCTTCAGCCGCTTTTGGAGCATTACTATTGAATATTGATCTCCTCTGGGTAGTGGTTTTTGGGTCTACTATCTCAGTCTTCATTTTTTAGCTCTGATATCTCATAATACCTATCTTGGCATTGTATCTGTTTATAGTTGACATATAACTGCTATTATACTAATTTACAATATTATAAATAGGTAATCAACCAGGAAGGGATAGATGCCAAAGGCCAAAGAAGATAGAAAAGCCGATACTGCTGTGCACAAGGCAAATATTCTCAAGGCACTTGCACATCCTCTGAGGGTAAGGATTTTTGAAGCCATTGCTGATGGAGAAAAACCCATGCTTTCCTGTGTTGAACAGGCTGTATGCAACATTGCAGATGAGCACATGAAAGTAGCTGCATGTATTCGTAAGTAACCGGTGCTTATCGAAGATATGGTGATCAATACAGTGTATGCCATGTTCCTTTCAACCCTGAAGCCCAAAGAAGCCATGGATCTGGTACCTCTCTTGTTCTACTTCGTATTCATGTTCCTGGTTACCTTTTTCCTGGGCAGGAAGCTGGGAGGCAATTATCCACAATGTGCAACGGTGGGATTGACTGGTTCGTCCAATGACTTCGAGCTTGCCATTGCTGTGGCAGTTGCCGTATTCGGCATCCAGTCCCAAGCTGCCTTTGCTACGGTTATTGGCCCCTCGTGGAGGTTCCTGTGCTCATCATGATGGTTAACCTGTCGTTGTACTTCAAGAAAAAATACTTCTAAGGCAAGCAAGAAATAAGGAGGAAACCATGACAACAATGAACATTAAGGTACTTGGCCCCGGCTGTATGAACTGTAAGAATCTTCTGGAGACCACAAAACAGGCAGTCAAGGATCTGAACGTAGATGCAACCATAGATTATGTGACCGACATGAAGGAGATCGTGAAGTACATCATGAGCACCCCTGGTCTTGTGCTCGATGAGCAGGTGGTTCACAAGGGGAAACCTCTACCTGACCTGGACAAGGTGAAATCCTTGATTAAAAACCATATAAAATAGGGAAGAGACAACTGGTCCTTGGGTAAGCAATCAAAAGGTTGGAACAATGGATATTGCAGACAACAGCAAGAGAATCATCAACGGGGTTGAACCTCAGAAGTCTTCTCTCCTAGAGTGGATCGGGAAGTTTACCCTCATGGGAGTACTATGGTGGCTGGTGTACTGGTCATTACAGCCTATTGCAGTCTGGCTGACCTATTCATTGCTTGGCCTTTCCAAAGGAGGCCATATAGGAGAAGCAGTATTCTTCTTTCTCTTTGAAGCTCCCAAAGTGCTTATGCTTCTGACGATCATTGTCTTTGTTGTGGGTATCATTCGTTCTTACTTCACCCCAGAACACACAAGGCAGATCCTGGCAGGTAAACGGGAGTCAGTAGGAAACGTGCTTGCTGCTATGCTCGGCATTGTGACACCATTTTGTTCGTGCTCAGCAGTCCCTCTCTTCATGGGCTTTGTCCAGGCTGGAGTACCCCTGGGTGTAACCCTGTCCTTCCTCATTGCAGCTCCCATGATCAATGAAATAGCTGTAGTACTTCTATTCGGGATGTTCGGATGGAAGGTAGCCCTCATGTACATAACCACTGGGCTCATCATTGCCATAGTTTCAGGATTTGTCATCGGAAGGCTCAAGCTCGGAAGGTATGTCGAGGACTGGGTGTACGAGATGCAGGCAGCCCAGATTGATGCTGACATGCCCAGTCTGACCTTCACTGACCGTATCATGATGGGCAAAGCTGCACTCATAGAGATTGTAGGAAAGGTGTGGCCTTATGTGCTGGCAGGGATTGCAGTGGGTGCAGGAATTCACGGATATGTCCCTGAAGGGTTCATGGCATCATTTATGGGAAAGAGTGCCTGGTGGGCTGTTCCTGCTGCTGTAGTCCTGGGTGTTCCCATGTACTCAAATGCAGCAGGGATCATACCCATCGTTCATGCCCTGCTCGAAAAAGGAGCTGCCCTTGGGACCGTACTGGCATTCATGATGGCAGTCATCGGGCTTTCCCTGCCTGAAATGATCATCCTGAGAAATGTTCTGAAAAGGCAGCTCATAGCTGTCTTTGTCGGTGTCGTTGCATCGGGGATTATTGTAGTGGGGTATCTGTTCAACTTCATATTCTGAACCGAAGGAATAGAAAAATAATGAACCTCTTAATTATTGGTGGAAGTGATGCCGGTATAAGTGCAGCTCTCAGAGCAAAAGAGATAGATCTAACTGTTGCTGTGACCATAATCGTAGCTGACCGATTCCCGAATTTCAGTATCTGTGGGTTACCGTTCTATGTGAGTGGTGAGACTCCGGACTGGCAGCAACTGGCCCATAGAACCATTTCAGAAATCGAAGAGAAAGGCATCAGGCTCATGTTGGGTCATTTTGTCGATGCAATTGATCCGGTGAAGCAAATAATCCTTGTCAAGGACCCTAATGGGAAGAGGCTGTCCATGGAATACGATAAGCTCATGATCGGTACTGGAGCAGTCTCTACTCGGCCCAAAATAAAAGGTATCGAACTGCCTGGAGTATTTCTCATGAGATGGATGGAAGACAGTTTTGCTCTAAAACACTATCTTGATGAGAAGAAACCTGCATCAGCAATAGTTATCGGAGGTGGGTACATCGGCATGGAAATGTCCGATGCATTTACCCATCTTGGAATGAATGTAACAGTGATTGAATATGCTGATACGGTGTTAACTACTATTGATCCTGAGTTGGGCATAAAGGTCCAGGAGGCTCTTGAAAGGAATGGGGTCAAGGTAGTGACAGGGATGCCGGTAAGCTCGATTGAACGAAACGGGGAACAATTGAATGTCCTGGGATCAAATGGGTTTTCTATAAAAGCAGATGTTGTCCTTGTGGCTGCAGGTGCAAGGGCCAATGTTAGTTTGGCTAAATCTGCTGGGGTAGATATCGGAGCATTCGGAGCAATACGGGTGAATAACAGGATGGAAACTAATATTTCAAACATCTTTGCTGCAGGTGATTGTGTAGAAACATGGCACCATATCTTGGGAAGATATGTTTACATGCCTCTGGGCACAACTTCTCATAAGCAGGGTCGGGTAGCAGGAGAAAATGCAGTCAGTGGAAAAGCAGTATTTAAGGGATCACTTGGCACTCAGGTTGTAAAGATATTCGATCTGGTGGCTGCTCGTACGGGGTTGAGAGATTCCGAAGCAACAGCAGCAGGATATGATTCACTGACTGTTGACTACGAGGCTTGGGACCACAAAGTTTATTATCCTGGGGCTAAGCCTTTGCATATTCGAATCACAGGAGATCGGAATACTCAGAGGCTACTCGGAGTCCAGATCCTTGGTCATTACGGCACCGAAATATCCAAGAGGGTTGATGTCCTTGCTGCAGCAATCTTCAATGAAATGAAGATGGATGAAATCAGTGATCTCGATCTTACGTATACACCACCACTGAGCAGTCCCTGGGACCCAGTGCAGACAGCTGCCCAGGAATGGCTGGAAAAGATATCATAAACAGATTTGGTACTGTGATTCTTTGCGGATATTTACCCAAAATTATAAGCTGGATTAACTATTGATTACTATCAGAACTGTCACTAACCGACTCACTGGCACGAAAAAAGCTATGTCCTTGCCCTGCAGTGGATGGCGGTCCTGTTCATGCTTGCTGCCACCGTGTTTAATGTGCCTGTCTGTATTCTTCCGGAGAGCACTCGTCGTAAGGCGGATCATAGGGTTATTTCTTTCTTTTGATTGAATATCGCATAAATCTGTCTTATTATTTTATTATGAGTCCGACGATCTTTCGGGAGAAAGGATACAGATTCTATTTTTTATCGAATGAAGAGACTCGAATGCACGTGCATATAACATGCGAGGCCGGAGAAGCAAAATTCTGGATTGAGCCTATTGTGGCATTAGCGATCTACCATGGCTTATCTCCAAGACGGCTTAAAGAAATCCAGAAATTAATTGAGGACCATAAAGATGAAATCATTAAAGCGTGGGAAGACCATTTCAGCAAGCGTTGAGAACATTACCCCTTTCGGGATATGGCTCTTTGTGAACGGCAAAGAGTATCTCTTAAGTTATGAAATATATCCTCATTTTAAAGATAAAACCTTGAAATCAATCCAGGATGTCCAGCTCATTCATGGACATCATTTGTATTGGCCTGAATTGGATGTTGACCTGGAAATTGATAACCTGGAAAATCCCGAAAAGTATCCTTTGAAGTCCAAGCTTCATTGAATATCGGTAAATGGTGAATCAGGGTCAGAGCGGATTCAAATACCCCAGCCAGTATGGTATGATTCTCTCTTGGTTATTACAGTTTGTGGAAGAAGAGCTTTTATTCCCTTTGACTCACCACGCGCCACTAATCACTGATATTTCTTCACACATCCCCCTTGCCCTTCGTGTGATCAAAAAGGTATGTTACCCTGCATGGATTTCCGAAAGACCCATTGTGCTTGGTGCAGGCTCAGGGCCGGTCCTATTGAAGACTGTACGTCATGCCCCAAGTTCCGCAGGTATAAGTTGAAAAGCGAGCCTCATCTCGCCATGGAATCTCTTTGCAAAACCTGCATCAACCAAAACAACACCGAGCTCGAGGTATTCTGCCGTACGAACCGTTTTTTCCAGGAGGATAGCGGAGAGGACTTCGAGTGTTATAGTTTTTGCATCGAGGTCCGTACACATCGATGAGAATCGACATATGGTATTTATTTTCCACAACTACCCGAGACAATATATGATAGGATGATATCAAAGGATTCATGCATGTGGTGGAAAAAGAAAAAGCCTGAGGAAAACTTTTTTGAGCTCCTTTATGATCAGGGCACCAAGACTTTGGATGGCCTGGATGCCCTGTGCGAGTTCGTTGCGAACAGCACCAAGGTAAAGGCCGAGCACGTAAAAGACATCGAGATGGAGGCCGATGACCTGAGAAGGATCATCATTGATCACCTCAATCAGACCTTCATCACACCCATTGACAGGGAAGACATCTTTTCATTATCCAGGGCTATTGATGACGTAATGGACTATGCCTGTACAACCGTGTATGAGATGCAGATATATAAGGTCCATGTTGACGATCATATCCGCGTCATGACAGAGATCCTTAAGAAGGAATGCAAGGAATTGAATGCAGCGCTTAAGAATCTTCAGTACTATCCCAACGTCGCCATGGAGCACGCTCGCGAGGCAAAGGCGTGTGAGAACAAGATGGAAAAGGAGTACCGGACAGCCCTGGGCGACCTCTTCGAGGGTAATGACCCGGTCTACATGCTCAAGATGAGGGAGATCTACCGGCACTTGAGCAATGCCGCCGATAGAGGAGATGAGGCGGCCAATATCATCAGCGACATCATTGTAAAGATGACTTGATATGGGGGGTGTATGAATCTCTATTCGTGGCTGAAGGCACACGCAAAGGCGAGGCCCGCAAAAATTGCCATAAGGTTAAAAGACTCTGAGATCTCCTTTGGAGAGCTTTATAGGCTTACCGACTCCTTTGGGACAGCACTTCACAGGGCAGGCATAGGCCTCGGTGACCATGTAACCCTTATGCTGCCCAACATGCCTGAGTTTGTCATCACCTACATGGCCGTCATAGGCATCGGCGCCGTAGTCACCCCGGTGAACCCTTCCTATACCTCACGGGAGCTTAGGCATATTCTGTCCGACTCCGACTCCAAGGCCCTTATCATCGAACATAGCAACGTCGGTACCTATGAGGCCATTGCCCGGGAATGCCCCCAGGCAAACGTGATCACAACCGGCAAGGAGGGCAATTTTTCCCGGTGGGTATCTGAAAGCGGGAGCGGTATAGTCGAAGACAGGGACAGGGATGATGTTGCGGCTATGATCTACTCGTCAGGGCTCACCGGTTATCCCATGGGCGCCATGCTCACCCAGGGAAACCTTGATCATAATTCGGACCTTTTGCGGATCTGTATGGATGGCGATGATAGCGACAGCACGTTAACCGTCATTCCCTGTTTCCATTCCTTCAGCGCCAGTGTGAATATGCTATCCATGCTCCGCTACGGGGGGACCATCTACCTGATGAAGAAGCTTGATTTCAGAGAGCTGCATCATGCCCTTGCCGCTTGCGGCATCACTGCAATCTGCGCGGTCCCCACACTGTTCTACGGCCTTGTTTATCATCCTGATCTTGTTGGTATTGACTACACACGCATGAAGACACTCATCGCCGGGGGATCGGCCCTGCCCATCGAGGTTTATGATGCCTTCAAACAGGCGTTCCATGCGGATATCCGGCAGGGCTACGGCATTACCGAGGCATCTCCGGTCTGCTCGGTGAACCAGAAGCATCTCCCCATTAAGCCTGCCTCCATTGGTACTCCGGTACCCGGCGTTACAGCAAGGGTAGAAGACAATAAGGGAAACACGCTCAAGCCTGGCGAGGTGGGTGAACTTCTTTTTAAGGGCCCCAATATCATGAAGGGCTACTACAAACAGGAACAGGAGACCAAAAGAATTATAACTGATGGATGGCTCCATACCGGAGACCTCGGGTATATGGATGAGGATGGCTTTGTTTACATAACAGGATATATAAAAGATATGGTGATCACCTCAGGGTTCAATGTCTATTCCCGTGAGGTGGAAAATGTGCTCAATTCCATGCCGGGCATTCGTGATTCAGCCATTATTGGTGAGCCCGACCTCATGAGGGGAGCAATCATCAGGGCCTTTATAGTCCGCGATGATTTGGCACTGACCGAAGATGAGGTTAAGAAGTTTGCACGCAAGCAGCTTGCGCCCTTCAAGACCCCGAGAAAGGTGGAATTCGTACCCGAGATCCCCAGGAATGAGAACGGGAAGGTCCTGATGGATATTCTCAAAGGGTCCTCATGAGGGGATGCACGCTGTGCCCCAGGCAGTGCGGGATTGATCGGTCAGAGGCAAGAGGCGCCTGCAGGGTAGGTGAGGAGATCCTGGTGGGGGCCGTAGTCATCCATAAAGGTGAGGAGCCTCCCCTGGTGGCCGGGGCCGGATCCGGCGCCATATTCTTCTGCGGCTGCCCCATGAGGTGTGGCTATTGCCAGAACAAACAGATAAGCCAATCCAGTAAGGGCAAGGTCTTCACTCCGGATAAGCTTGCCGATGCCATGCTGAAACTGGAAGAGGAAGGGTGTTCGAACATCAACCTGGTAAGCCCGACCCATTATACACCTTCGGTTATTACGGCAATTGTTACAGCCCGCGCCCTGGGGATGAAGCTCCCAATCCTCGTGAACTCAAGCGGCTATGAGACTAGGGGATGCCTGGAACGCTGGAAGGGCCATGCACAGATCTATCTCATGGATCTCAAGTATGGTGATAATCACTCGGGCAAGGTCTTAAGCGGTGTTGACGATTACTGGGACGTGGCTATGCAGGCTATTACGTACCTCTTTGAGACTACAGGTGTCCTTGTCCTGGACAGTGAAGGAAAGGCGGTCAGCGGCCTGATGGTCAGGCATCTTGTTCTGCCGGAGATGCTCTCCAACCCGTTTCCCGTGCTCGAGTTCCTCTCAGAGCTTTCCCTGGAGATGCCGCTGAGTATCATGTCACAGTATAATCCGGAGTTTTACCGTGGAGATTTGTCTGAAATGAGGCGCCGCATTACTCCGGATGAATACGCCACGGTAATCGAGAGGGCAACCGCTTTAGGATTTGAGACGCTCTATTGCCAGGACATGGAGGCCCCTTCCACCTATAACCCTGATTTCCGCTCGGAAAGGCCATTCGCCGACATGACCAAGTTGTTTTAGATTTTAATTATGCCGATCATTTGCCGATAGGACGATAGGATGAAATGGTATGTCTTCAGTTTATGTACATCCAACGGATGTAACCCTTTTGAGAGGATCCGTGAATACTCCAAGGTGCCGGCTGAAGAACTTGCAAAGAAGACCGAGTATGCCGGTTATATAAGAGGCGTTCTCACATCAGGCTGCTAAAGAGATCATTGTCGAGACTCGCGGAACCCACTTTGCCCCGGATGTTGTGGATTCATTCCTGGCCCATGAGGAAGATTTCCGCAGAACCAGACAAGAGTTTTTCCACGACAGGGGAAACGGGTCCTGCATCAGTTCGGCTGCGTGAGAATAACAATCTTTTTACTACACCTCATTGCCCGGCAGGGGCCGGCTCGGTGGATGCGGTGTTGCCCCCACGGTAGCTCACGAGTTTTTGGGTTATGCCGGCAGCCTTTACCGGTTCCATATAGGAAAGAATGCTGCCTGCAATGTCGCCCTTCATGCCGATAAATACCTGGACAGCAACATCGGCCTCAATATTGTTCATCAGGGTAGCTGCAGCATTGGGTTTCATGGAAGAATAGATCTTCACAAGTTGTTTGATTCGATCACCATTCACGACCTTATAGGCGTTGAGGTCGTTTTTAATAGAGGATTCTATGGCCTCCAACCGCTTGATCTTCTCTTGCAGCTGCTTCTCAAGCTCCTTGATCTCCATTTCACGGGTCTTGAGCCGCTCTTCCTTCTGCCGGATTATCTCCATCTGGTCAGTAGGGCTCAATGTCAAGGGCTGCATCGCCGGTTGCGGCTGCTCCTGTCTGGCAGGCGCCTGGGTATTGTTCGTAGTATTACCGGCAGCCACTGGTGTGGATTGGGAAACCAGAAAGGCGGCTACAAAAACTATATTGATGAGCACCAGACCCAGCAGTATCTTTGCCTTCATCTTACACCCCCATGCCGTAAGACCGCTATCTCATCGAGAAAGATCATGTCCTTCTTTCTGAGCGCCTCATCGTACCGCGCCTGATGGATTTCCTTAAGCCTTGAGATAGCCTTGTATGACTGTTTCGCTTTTAATAGCTCTTCTCTCTTCACGTCCAGTTGTTGCTCAGCGGTTTTAATATTCTCATCGATGCGCTCCAGGCCTTTTTCCAGGTATAAAAGATAATCATAGTATATCTTGACCTCGGTGGCGCTTATCCCTTGGCTCATCCGTGTCATGAGTTCAGCCCTGAGGATGTCCCTTCTCGCCAAGACCTGATCCCTCATTGCCACCAGCGATCTTACATACCTCTGGGCCTGAGAGAATGCCTGTTGGGCAATATTCTCCTGTATTTTCCTCACATTCAGCAATGTTGAGAATTTGTACTTAAAGGCCATTTACGCATTTCCCGCATGCTTTACGTCTATGATCGCACCCATCTGTGCTACAGCCTGTTCAATAGAGGCCTTCTCATTGATGCCCTGTTTCAGAAAGCTGTTGATCGAATCAATGTGGCGAATTGCATTATCGATCTCAGGATTATTACCGTTAACGTACGCCCCGATGTTGATAAGGTCGCGGGCCTCTTCATACACTGCGGTCATGGACTGGATAGACCGTGCTGCACTGAGGTGTTTTTCATCCATAATGTCGTTCATGACCCGACTCACGCTGCGCAGGATGTCCACGGCAGGGTAATGCCCTCTGGCCGCGAGGTCGCGGGATAGCACTATGTGGCCATCCACAATGGAGCGGACAGTATCCGCCACAGGTTCAGTAAGGTCATCTCCCTCTACAAGCACGGTGTATAACCCTGTAATACTCCCCTTTGACGAGGTGTTTCCCGCCCTCTCCAGGAGCTTTGGCATCTTGGCGAAGCAGGATGGGGTATATCCCTTGGTCGTAGGCGGCTCGCCGATGGCCAAGCCGATCTCCCGCATGGACATGGCAAAGCGTGTAATGGAATCCATCATGAGGAGCACGTCCAGGCCCTGGTCCCTGAAAAACTCTGCAATAGTAGTGGCGAAATACGCCCCCCTGATACGGATGAGCGACGGCTGGTCCGATATAGCGGTTACCACCACTGAGCGCTTGAGTCCTTCCTCGCCCAGGTCTCTTTCCAGGAACTCATTGACCTCTCTGCCGCGTTCGCCGATTAATGCAATCACGTTTACATCCGCCTTGGTATGGCGGGCCATCATCCCGAGCAGTACGCTTTTCCCTACGCCCGATCCTGACATGATTGCCATGCGCTGGCCCTTTCCCACCGTCGTCAGGCCATTGATAGACCTTATGCCAAGGTCGAGCGGCTCATCAATACGCCGCTTCTTTAAGGGGTTATAGGGGGTTCCATACAGCGGCATCTCGTAATCGAGCATGAGCGGTCCCTTGCCGTCTAAAGGCTCTCCCATCCCGTCAACGACGCGTCCGAGCATGTCGTTGCCTACCTTGACAATGGGTTGCGATTTCCTGGCAATGATTACGCTTCCCGGGCCGATCCCATTGAGGTCACCCAGCGGCATC
This sequence comes from uncultured delta proteobacterium, assembly GCA_963798485.1. Taxonomy (GTDB): domain Bacteria; phylum Desulfobacterota; class Desulfomonilia; order UBA1062; family UBA1062; genus MWEI01. The sequence goes on from CAWCTR010000017.1 coordinate 131,150, forward strand.
AACAGAACACGCTTGTTCCGGAAACCTACAACCTCGGCCATGATGGAGCTCTTTCTTGCCTTGGAATAGATTTCGCACATGCCCCCTATGGAGCTTCCCGGGCCGTGACCTTCAACCACTAGGCCCACGATGTTTGTTACCTTGCCCCTGACCTGGACAGGATCCATCTCATGCAAGGCGAGGAGTTGTCTTTTCAGGCCGGTCATTTCTCCTGCAGGACCTCATTCATGTGTTCAATCTGGGATCGTATGCTCGCGTCGATCTCACCATACTCCGTTTCGATGATGATGCCGCCGCGTTCAATGGCGGTGTCTTCGATAAAATGAATATTTCCATTGCCGGTGAGTTGTGTGGAGATGATCCGCTCGATCTCGCGGATATTTTCAAAGTCCGATGGATGAACCCTCAGGCGGATCTCATCGGTTTCTGTAAGATAGCTGCATGCATGTCTCACCGTATCAAGGATGATATCAGGTGAGAGCTGGATCTCCCGGTGGATGACCTTCTCGGCGATGAGGACGAGTATCTCAAGGATCTGATCCTGGTGTTTTTCGATTATGAGATGTCTCATCTTTTTCAGCTCTTCGATAGTATGCGAGAGCATCTGGATAAGGGGCTCGATTCTTTTAACCGCCATCATCTGTCCCTGGGTCTGGCCCTGGTCAAGGCCTTTGCGATAAGCCTCCATCTCGATGGCTTCTCTTTCAGCGCCGGCCTTTTTCAGGATAGCCTCTGCCTGGGCCTGGATATCTCTGAGATTACCCTTGTCTTGCATCTCTTTGACGCAATAGGGGGTGACCGTAGCGTCCTTCTGGCCACTGTCACGTATGATTCTAGACAAGGACATCCTCTCCGCCCTTTCCGCTTATCACGATCTTGTTTGCAGACTCCAGCTTTCTGGCTACACGCACAATGTTCTGCTGGGCTGTTTCCACGTCCGAGAGCTTCACCGGGCCCATGGTCTCCATATCCTCCAGGAGCATCTCGGATGCCCTGGACGACATGTTCTTGAGTATATGACCCTTGAGTGTCTCACTAGAAGTCTTCAGAGCCAGCGAAAGGTCCTCGTTTGTGATCTCCTTGAGTATTGTTTGGATGCCGCGGTTATCGATGTTGATGAGGTCTTCGAAGACGAACATCTTCTGTCGGATGTTTTCTGCCAGGTCGGCATCGATCTCTTCAAGAGATCCGAATATATTGTTCTCGGTATTGTGATCGAGCTGGTTCATGATCTCGGCTACGGTCTCGATGCCGCCTATCTTCTTGCTTTCCACGCTCCCCATGGCCTCGATCTCTTTTTTGAGCACGTCATCCACATCTTCAATGACCCCGGCAGGCACCATGCCTAAGTTGGCGATGCGAAAAACGATCTCAGGCTGGAGTTTCTCGGGCATTTCCTTGATGATCTGGGCGACCTTTAAATGATCGAGGTGGGCCAGTACCAGGGCAATGGTCTGGGGATGCTCACCCTTGAGGTAATCAACGAGGATAGAAGCATCGATGGCACGGAGAGATGAGAAGGCTGCGGTATCCATGGCCTGGGAGATGGAGTCTATGATAGGTTTGGCCTTTTCGGCGCCTAAGGAAGAAACAAGGGCATTCCGTAGGTAGTCAATACCTTTCCCCGTGACGCCGCTTACTTCCCCGCTGAGCTGCTGGAACTCGTCCATAATGTTCTGAACCGTTCCCACCGGGATAGTCACGTCCTCGAGGTTTGCCATTCCTCTTCCGAGAAGCTTGATCTCATGGTCGGTCAATCCCTTGAATACAGCCCTGGTGAATTCGTCACCCATTGCCGTGAGAAAGATAGAGGCCTTCTGGGGGCCATCAACCTTCTTGAGCTTACCCATCATGCGCTCTCCTGCAGCCAGGACTTCACTACCGCCGTAGCGGTATTCATATCATTCTTTAAGACATTCTCGATGGCCTTGCGTTTGCCCTGGACCGCCCGCTTCATTTCCTCACTCTTGGGGGCAACCTCGAGCTGAGGCAGCTCGTCATTCTCGAGAAGACCCTGTTCCTCCATGGAAATACCCCTTTCGTGTGCGTGTACCCGTTCAACCACCTTGACCGATTTTGTGAGCCACTTGAGCATGGGCCGTATTATGAAGAGCAGGACCAGGACAACAATAACAAGGAATAGTACCGGCTTGATGAGAGAAAGTATGAATTCCTTCTTCTTCTCCTTCTCGGAAAGTGAAGACAGGTCGGTGTCTTCCTGGGCAAAAGGCATGCAGGACACCGAGATCAGGTCTTCCCGGTCCGCATTGAACCCGACGGCTTGCTTTACGGCGTTCTCAATATCCTTCAGATCGGATGCCTGCCTTGGGACAAACAGCTTGTTCCCCGCCTTGTCCGTTTTATATGTCCCGTCAACCACAACCGATACTGTCAATCGTTTGACATCACCTGGAGATAATATCCGCTCCGTCTGGTTTTTGCCGATCTCATAATTACGGACTACACTTTCTCCGCCAGTTGCCCCGTTCGGAGGGACCGCCTCCGGTCCACCCTTTCCTGTGGGTAGGTTTGACGGTGTGCCGGCAACCCCCTTTGTGTTCTTGTCAGAGCCGGTATACTGGTTCTTGACCTCTTCGGAGCGGACAACATGGACCTCGGGATCGTATGACTCCTGGACATTCTTGACCATATCCATGTTTACATCCGCGCTTACCTTCACTATGGCGGCCTGCGGCCCCACGATCTTTTCAAGGAGGCCTTGTGCCCTTTCCTGGAGATGGTTTTCAATGGCCCGCTTATATTCAAGCCGGTCGCTGGCAAGGGCTACCGAATCGGAGTCCTTCTTCCCTTCATAGAGGATCTTGCCCTTGATGTCTATGATGCTGATATTTTCGGGGCCCAGACCCCGCACGCTCTTTTCCACGAGATACACGATACCCTGGACCTGGGAGGGGTTCATCTGCATGCCGGGCTTGGTCTTGATGACGATGGATGCCTTGGCCGGTTTTTCATCCTCGATGAAAATGCTTTCTTTGGGCATGGCTATATGGACCCGTGCAAAGGACACTTCTTCAAGCGACATGATGGTGTTGGCCAGTTCGTTCTGCAATGCCCTTTGATAATTGATCTTCTGGACGAACTCTGACTGGGAGAAGTCCGTTTGATCGAAGAGCGCAAACCCCTTACCCACACCACCCTTAGGCAGCCCCCTGGCTGCAAGGGCAAGGCGTGTTTCGTAGACATTGGCCTCAGGTATCATGATGGAAGTGCCACCCTTGGTGAGCTGATAGGATATGCGGCTCTCCTTCAGATCCTGGACGATCAGCGAGGCATCCTGTTCGGTCAGGTCGGTGAAGAGGTACTGATACTTGGGGGCCATGGCCCACATGAGGCTTACCACGACAACCGCCATAGCCAGGCCGCTCACGGCCAGAAGGCCGAACCTCTGCCCCATGCTCATGGCGCCGAACTTTGCAGGAAGCTGTTTAATGAAGTCTGTCATGGCTATCTCAATGTGTTGAGTTCTTTGTAGCCACTGATGATCTCATTGGTCATTTTCACGAGCAGCCTTAAAGATATGTCGGCCTTCTGCATGGCGATCATTGCCTCATGGATATTGCCGGACTTGCCCGATGAAAGGTCGAGGGCTGACTTCTCGGATTCCGAGAGAAGCTTATTCGTGGAATCGATGGTCTCCTTGAGGGTATCAACAAAATCAAGGCCTTTAGCCGATGTTTTTCCCTGAGACGTAAGGGTGCCGGTTATGGTGAAATCAGATTTGTCGATACGCATTATTAACTCCCGCTGCTGATACTCAGCGACTTGAGCGCCATGTCCTTTTGTGCCTTCACAACAATGGAGTTGGCTTCAAAGGCCCTTGTGGCATTCATCATGTTCACCATTTCTTCCATGAGGTTCACGTTGGGCATTGTGACATAGCCCTTAGCGTCCGCATCAGGGTTTCCCGGGTCATAGAGGCGTTCACCGGTACTGGGGTTGGTCTGGATCCCCTCAACTTCAACGCTTGCAAGTTGGCCTTCGAAGGAGTTCTCTTTAAGGATAACGTCCCGGCGCTTGTAGGGGCCTCCTTCATCGGTATGGGTGGTGTGGGCGTTGGCGATATTGCTTGCAATGACATTCATCCTGGTACGCTGTGCCCGCATGCCGCTTGCACTAATGTCCATGGCTGTGAATAGGTCCATTACGAGATGCCTCCTATAGTGTTTTTGAGTTGATTGAGCTTGGCAGCGATGGTAGTTGTCAAGTGGGTGAAGAGGATCTGGTTCTGGTTGAGCTTCATCATCTCTCGGTCGATATCCACGGTGTTGGAGTCGTTGCCGATCCTTTCGAACGGGTCATCCACGGTTTGGTAAGGGTCTTGTGTGGGTGATCCCTTCAGGTGTTGCTGGTTTGTGGTAGTGAGTTTTAACCTGGAGTCCAGCTCGCTCTCAAAGAGGGCTTCCTTGGCCTTGTAGCCAGGGGTGTCCACATTGGCTATGTTGCTGGCTATGACTTCCTGACGATAGGTGCGGTAATTCAACTGCTTTGTTATTTCCGAGATGGTCTTTCCGAAGATATCGCCCATATGAATTCTCCTTGATCTCTATAAAGCAATTGTCATACCAATGGGGCCAAGGCTCATGTTTCCAGGGGTTCTTCAAGATCCGGGCCCCCGGACTTTGCCGGTTCATCGTCAGAAATTTGACCACCATTGGTATATTCATGCAGCTTGTTCCGCAAGGTCCGGATACTTATGCCCAGCAGTGTTGCCGCCTTGGTCCTGTTGCCGTCGACCTTTTTCAAGGTTGAAAAGATGAGGTTTTTCTCCATATCGTGGATTGTTGTGCCCATGGCAGGCATCGATGCCGATATTGAGGAAGGCTCAGAGCTTAGTGCTATATGTTCTGTAGAAATCGTATCTCCTTCAGTAAGGATCATGGCGCGTTCGACAACGTTTTCAAGCTCGCGCACATTGCCGGGCCAGGGGTACTTCAATAGGGCATCTTTTGCCTCCTTGCTGAGCACTTTTTCCTGCATGTCTTCCCGGGAGGCTACCACCTTGATGAAGTGTGTGGTTAAAGGGATGATGTCTTCACTGCGCTGTCTTAAGGGTGGGATCTTAATGGTGATCACATTCAACCGGAAAAAGAGGTCGTGCCTGAATCTCCCTGCATTGATTTCTTCTTCGATATCCCTGTTGGTGGTGGAGATGACACGAAAGTCCACCTTGATGGGGGCCTTTCCGCCTACACGGTCTATCTGCCTTTCCTGCAAGACCCGCAGGAGTTTTGCCTGCAAGGCCGGGGTGATCTCGGTTACCTCGTCCAGCAGGATTGTACCGCAATCCGCCTGTTCGAACCTGCCGATCCGGGTGGTATACGCCCCGGTGAATGCACCCTTCTCATAGCCGAAGAGCTCACTTTCAAGCAATGTCTCAGGGATGGCTGCAAGGTTAATCCCCACATAGGGCCCGCTTTTCCGTTTACTCAAGGCATGGATGTTTCTCGCAATCACCTCCTTGCCCGTACCCGACTCTCCCTGGATAAGGATAGAGGCTTGAGTGGGAGCGACCTTCCGGATGATCTCCACGATCCCCCTCATGGAAGGATCGGCCACAATAAATGATGTATCCTGATTGTTGAATTTTTGACCTTTCGGGGTCTTTAGCGCCTCGATGACGCTCACCATCTCATCGGCCCTGAAGGGTTTTTTCAGGTAGTATGAGGCCCCTGCCTTCAGGCATGCAGAGCCGTCTTTAATTCCGATTGCCACGATCTGAATGGAATCGTATACCTGTTTCGTGCCTTCGATCACGTCGAGAAAGTCATCCGAGATGATCGCCAGGTTGTGATTTTTGGGATCGATCATCTCCAGAAACTTATCTTTGTCGGTGTAGGGTGATGGAGATTCGCCCTGTTCGGCAATGAGTTCTGCAAGGATATTCACCGTCTCTTTATCGCAATCTAAGATGGCGATTCCCATGGCCCTTATTGTCCCCTCATCTTGGCTTTTTCATCATCGAACCTCGTAAGATCTTTCTGCAGATCTATGTCATTCGAAGTGAGGCGTGCTGCGGATAGCAGGAGTGGGTCCTTGGTAAGACGGATGACATTTGTGAGAAGGTTCTTCGCCGAAGTCTGATCTCCAAGGGTATATGCGATTTGTGAAAGATGGTACATGGCCCAGTAGGCATGAGATGATTTGGGATAGGTATCGAGCAGTATCTGGTAGAAGGTCTTTGCCTTGGCAATCTCGCCTTTGTCTTTGAGCTGGGCTGCCCTGAGGTAAAGGGCATCCTCTATGATGGGGGAGATCCTTTTACCGTGATAAGAGATTATCCTTTCCAGGGTCTGCTCCTCCTGCTGGGCCAGGCCGAGCCTCTGATATGCGCCCGCAAGGTATGAAAGAGAGTTTAATGCCAGCGGGCTGTCATTATTTGCCGAGGCCTCAAGGTAGGGTAAGGACTCTTTGAGACTGCCCAGCAGATAGAGCACCTCGCCACGACGGTCTCTCATAAGCCCTATGTCTTTGCCCGTCGGATAGCTCGTAAGGTACAGTGTATTCCAGATCAGGGCCTCCTGGTACCTGCCCTGTTTGACATTGATTACGAAAAGGAGATAGAGCGCCTGCTTTTTATACGGCGATTCGTCCCTGGTAGATGATTCGAGCACCATCCTGGCCTTATCTAATTGGCCAAGACGATTCAGGGCGTCCCCGATGATGAAGAGGGTGGCGCTGTCGGAGAGCTCCTTGATGAAGTTATTCTGGTAGCGGGTATAAATCATATAGATCTTATCATTCTTTGAGTCCCGATGCAGGATACGGACCCGCTCGATAATACTCCTTAGTGCCTCCACCTGGGCATAGTGATGGATCGTATCGGTCTTCTTCGTATTCAGCCATACCTCAAGGTAGGTATCAAGGGCCTTATCCGACTGACCGTGCTTTGCATAGGCCTGGGCTATCCGGACCTTCACCAGTGAGGACAGGGACTTGTCTTTATATTCTTCCATGGTTTTCAGCGTTTCATAGATGTCCATAACCTCATTGAATGCCGTCTCGGAGAGTTTGCCATGTTCGTCCGTATTTTTCTCTATGATGATCCGTGCCGACTTGAGTTTGGCCATCACAAGGTTTTCACCCGTTGATGTCAGGCTTTCAACCTGGGTGAAGGCTACCAGGGCCTTATCTTTTTCGCCGATCTGATAAAGACAGTCGCCCAGCATGAGGAGGTACTTCTGTTTACCTGACGGGTCGCCAAGGTTGAATGCCTGGATAAGGTAGTCCTTTGCCCCCTCGAAGTCGTTCATCTTGAATGCGGCCTCGCCCATGTGGGCATATAATCCCGGGAACTGTCTGATGAGTGTATGGTCTAACGTAAGGGCCTCTTGATAGATTGCAAATGCCTTTGTATAATCATTTAATCCGAGATAGGTTTCGGCCGCCACGGCAAGGTAGGTTGCCTTCAGCCCGGCAGGAACTCCGGCCTGGCCGAGTTCGTTTATCAACCGTTTGTTGGCGGCATAGGCATCCTGATAAGCACCATTATGGTTTAATATGTCGATTTCCCTGATACCGGCCTCGGCCTTGATATCATCCCAGATAGACCTCTTCAGTGATTTCACCTGATCATAAGCTTGATTGGCCATGCCGGAGCTTATGAGCATGGAGCAGTATTCGAGCATAATCCGCTCACGATCCAAACCGTCCGGGAGCTTGTCAATGGCGGCATTCATCATGGAAAGGGCCCTGGCGGCGTTGTTTCCTGTCGGGTATGGAAATGCCAGTGCCCAGTATGAGCGGGCAAGGAGTATCTTTTCTTTGGCATCCAGTAATTGAACAGAAGGCTCTAATACTGTGATCACGCCCGCGATATTGCCTGCGCTGAACAAGCTTTTTGCGCTCAGGTATCTGGTCTCAGGAGAGGCGGTATTCGTTGCCCTGATCTCAAAGATCACCCGGCTTTTCTCTTTGTCAATGCGTGTTTCCATGAGGGTATACTGCTCGGTGATATTTAATGTGAGTACCGTGCCGGATGACATCTTCATGACACTACCGAACTTCAGCTGCGGCACAGGGGTGAGGAGTTTTTCCATGGTGTCGCAGGGGAAATCTGATGGGAAATGGATGTAGATCCTGCCGGACTTGGCGGTTCGAACCTCAGGGAACATGTCCGGTTCGATGTTCATGGATACACTCAAGAGAACCTTGCCGGGGATAACCTCGATTCGTTTGATAGGGCAAAGGGCCTTTTGCTCTTTCTTGGCAGTAAGATCAATGACGACGGAAGGTGGGCTCTGTCTGGTAGAGACCTTGTAGGTAAACGGGGTCTTTATGGCGATGGTCGCCTTTAACCCGTCAAAGGTGAACCCCTGGATCATAAACTGATCCTGAAAGGCCTGAGGGTCAGCAACAGTGTGGGGAAAATTGACGATCAGTGTCTGGTTTTGTTCCGATACATCAGGTACAATGGCAACCGTATCATTCAGGTTGAAGATGATCCTGGTGACATTCTCCGACCCCCCCGCATATATTCCTGTTGCGCACACCGGCCCTGCATGTACGGCGGATAGACACGCGATTACCAATGCACGGTATAGAACCGTCTTCAGGATACTTTTTATAGGGCTCTTGTTCTTCACCGTAGCATGAAAATACAACTTTCGTGCCATATTCATGCTTTGGTAAGCTTGCCGGCGAAGGGAATTAAGATATATTTGATTCTGATGGTTTCTGAAGTTTCTGTTTCTTGATCTTTTCCACCAGCGTTGTCCTGTTCACATGAAGGAGTTTGGCTGCACGATTTTTGACCCAGTTGCTTTTATTGAGGGCCTGAACGATGATGCTCCTCTCAAATTCATTGACTGCGGTGGAGAGGTCGATGCCTGTTTCGGGCAGATCGATCCGGGGGACGGCCGATGCCTCCAGAGTGGGCCCGGTGAGTAGTTTATCCGGCAGGTCTGCAATATCAATAATGGGAGAATCGCTTAAAACAACCATACGCTCAACAAGGTTTTCCAGCTCGCGTACATTGCCGGGCCAGCGATAGCGCATGAGTACGGGTATTGCCTTTTTCCCGAACTCAACCTTCTTGAGTGACTTGCCGTTTATAAATTTGTCAAGAAAGTGTTTGATGAGCAGCGGAATATCATCGGTCCTTTCCCTTAAGGGAGGGAGGTGGATAGGTATGACATTGAGCCGGTAGTAGAGATCTTCCCGGAATCTACCTTCTGCAACCTCTTCTTCGAGGTTTTTATTCGTTGCAGCGATGATCCGTACATCAACCCTTATGGTCTTTACCCCGCCGACGCGCTCGAACTCGCGCTCCTGGATGACTCGGAGCAGCTTTACCTGGAGGTTCGGGCTCATCTCTGATATCTCATCCAAGAATATACTGCCGCCGCAGGCAAGCTCGAACCTTCCGATCCTGGTCCTGAATGCGCCGGTGAAGGCGCCCTTTTCATGTCCGAAGAGCTCGCTCTCCAGAAGCTCTTCGGGGATGGCGCCGCAGTTCACGGGGACAAATGCATTGGTGGACCTCATGGAATTATAATGCAGTGCCCGTGCGACAAGCTCTTTGCCTGTACCCGATTCCCCAAGGATCAGGACTGTGGAGTCTGTGGAGGCGACCTTGTCGATGAGGCTGAAGACCTTCTGCATCTTGTCGGAAGTCCCTATGATGTTCTCGAACTTGTAGCGGGCCTTGAGCTGCTGTTTCAGATAGGTGTTTTCCTCCTGTAAAGCGAGGTGGTCCAGCGCCTTTTTGACTACCACCTTAATCTCGTCGGCCTTGAAGGGTTTGGTGATATAGTCGAAGGCCCCGAGTTTCATGGCATCCACTGCTGTTTTTACCGAGCCATAGCCTGTATACAAGATACCGATGGTATTCAGTCTGTTCTCAATGAGGTATTCGATTACACCGAGCCCGTCAATCTCAGGCATCTGGAGATCGGTGAGTACTACCTGGAAGGTATCCTGTGAAAGCTTATTGATGGCGTCATTCCCGTTGACGGCTGTAGTGACGGCATATCCTTCATCGGAGAGGATCTCGGAAAGGTACTCTCGATTCTGGATTTCATCGTCAACAATCAGTATAGAATGATTACCCATAAATTTGTAGGGCAAGGATATCACACGAAATCAAATGCGTCAATATATAGACGCTCTCAAATAAAAAAAAGTTCCGGACAGAGTTTTTGGAGGGTTATCAGGCCTTGCCGTTCACCCGATCTCTCATATCTTTGCCTGATTTAAAGAAGGGCAGGGTCTTTGTCTTTACCTGGATTTTCTCGCCGCTCTTTGGGTTCCTCCCGATATAGGGTTTGTAATCCCTCATGACAAAGCTTCCGAACCCACGGATCTCGACCCTGCGCTTGCCCTTCATGGCAATAATCATGGAGTTGAGGATGGAGTTCACCAAGGCCTCTGCCTTTTTCGGGTGGAGAGCCATGCGCATGGATAGTTCTTCAATCAGTTCCGATTTGTTCATGTATCTCCTCCTGTTTTTGTCTAATTATTGATAGATTATAAAGACCTCCATGCACATGTCAAGGTTTTTTATGTTTTTTTAGTATCTTATAGAGGGCTCCCTCTTCCGATTGGCTCAGTCGGCGGATCTGACCGGGAGACATCCCCTTGAGCATTATTGGCCCGATGCTTATCCTTTTGATGGATTCAACCCGAAGCCCCACCGCTATGGCCATACGCTTGATCTGGTTCTTCAGCCCCTGAACAAGGGTGATTCTCAAAGCGGATCCATCAGGACCTGCATGTTCTTCTGTCACCTTTGCCGGCAGCGTTTTTCTGCCATCGAGAAAGATGCCTGTTTCCATTTGCCTTATAGCATCAGGGGAGGCCTGGGGTGAAACGTTGACCAGATAGACCTTCGGAACATGGAAAGATGGGTGATGCAGAGAATGTGACAAATCTCCGTCATTCGTTAAAATGAGGAGTCCTTCCGCGTCAAAATCCAGCCTACCCACCGGGAACACCCCCTGGAGGTGCTTGGGGATGAGATCCTGAATGCACGGCCTCCCCTGGGGATCGTTCATGGTGGTTAAAATGAACTTGGGCTTATACATGGCGACCAGGAGCGTATTCTGGCGGGCAACGGTCTTGCCGTCGAGGGTCACTGCATCCTGATCCGGGTCCAAGGTGTCCCCTAAGACGGCCTTGTTGCCGTTGATCTTCACACGGCCTTGAGTAATAAGATCGTCGGCCTTTCTCCTGGAGATCGTACCTGTTGAGGCGATATATCTGTTGATGCGCACCTTGGCCATAAGGTCTTTACTATACCGTAAAAGACCTCATCAGGGGAGGTGTCTCTTAAACGGCCTGGTAAAGACGGGTTCTGCATGCCTCACAGGCCTCGTTGCAGTAAGGCTCGCTGTCGTTGTAGATGACCAGACCAACATCATCTCCCATCCCGAAGCGTTCTGTGCACGTGGGGCAGAAAAGCCGGCCTATACTGTCGAGATATCCTACCACTGGCTTATCCATGTTGGGCTCGTATGCCGTGTCTGCCTTGAACGAGCTGATAAGACCGAAAGAGCCGCAGTGGGGGCACTGGAATCCAAGATCTGCTTCCCAGAACGTGGTTGGACATTTTCTGTTGGCGCAGTAGTATTGTGAAACCCTGGTCCTGTTTTTCTCAAGCAGTGCCTTTATGGTGTCGGTATAAATGTTGTCGTTCGCAGATGGTTTTCTGGTGAGGGCCTTCCTGGATGAGTTGGTTATATCTTCACGGGACGATCCTTTATCGTTCTCTTTTCTTGCCAATATCAGTTCAGTTTCCTTTTTCATATCATCTCTCCTTTGCGAATGCCATCGCTTGTGAGCATGTGGTTCAGATTCGATACTTGAGTAGGGCCGAGTACATCCTATTTCAATGCAGCTAACTTTTTGACACCTTGTCTTCCATAAGGTATAAGGCCTGAACAATGAACGACATCAACCATATTATCAGCCAAATCGCACTATTGATGGTGCCTGTGCTGCTGTCCATCACCGTCCATGAGGTGTGTCACGGGTATGCCGCCTTTTTTTTCGGTGACCCGACTGCGAAGGATGCAGGCAGGCTCACCCTTAATCCCCTCAAGCATATCGACCCCGTGGGCCTCCTTGTGCTTTTTATTACCGGGATAGCGGGCATGGCGATTGGGTGGGCCAAGCCGGTACCCGTGGACCCCAGATATTTCAAGAAACCCCGTATTAATATGATGTGGGTCTCACTGGCAGGCCCCTTGTCCAATATTGCATTGGCTATCGTAACTGCATTTGTTTACAAACAGTTTGGGGGTCTTCTCTCACAGACTATTTTCTATCCGCTTGTGATTATGGCAGAGTATATGATTATGATCAATGTGGGGCTTGCCGTCTTCAACCTCATCCCCATCCATCCGCTGGATGGGAGCCACATCATGGAGGGGCTGCTTCCTTTGAAGGCGGCATACGCTTATTCCAGGCTGCAGCCTTACGGATTCATGATCCTGCTCGTCCTTATATTCACGCGTGCAGTAAATGTTGTGATCTTTCCAATCATCGGTGTCATTTTGAATATCCTCATGAAATAGAAAAGGAATACTATGGACAAGAAGCGCATCGTATCCGGCATCAGGCCCACAGGCGATCTCCATCTGGGGCACTATCTCGGGGTCCTCAAAAACTGGGTGAGCCTCCAGGATGAATACCAATGTTTTTATTTCATTGCCGACTGGCATGCGCTGACCAGCGAGTATAAAGACCCCTCCATTATCGCTCAAAGCGCTAAGGACATGGTGACTATCTGGCTGAGTGTAGGCCTGGACCCTGAAAAATCGGTCATATTCCGTCAGTCGGACATCAAGTCGCATGCCGAGCTGTTCCTGCTCCTGACCATGATCACCCCTTTGTCCTGGCTCGAGAGGAACCCAACCTATAAAGAGATGAAAGAAGAACTCAAGGAAAAGGACCTGAGCACCTTTGGTTTCTTGGGATATCCGGTGCTCCAGGCTGCGGATATCGTGATCTATCATGCCGACAGGGTCCCCATCGGGGCCGACCAGCTCCCTCACCTGGAGCTTACCCGCGAGATCGTACGGAGATTCAATTATCTCTACGGGGCCGACATCTTGAACGAGCCCAAGGAGATCTTGACCGAGGCTCCAAAGGTCCCGGGGCTCGACGGCAGAAAGATGTCAAAGTCATACGGCAATGCCGTCTTTATTGACGAGACCGAGGAGACGTTGAAGCCCAAGGTGATGCAGATGCTCACGGACGTCAAGCGTATGAGAAAGACCGACCCCGGCGAGCCCAAGGATTGTAACCTGTATCCATTCCATGACTTCTTCACGGATGATGCCGCCAGAGAGGAGATCCAGGCAGGCTGCAGGAGCGCCAGGCTGGGGTGTGTGGACTGCAAGCGCATACTTATTACGAAACTTATACAAGAGTTCAAACCGATATGGGAAAAGATTGAGTATTACCGTGGCCATGAGACCATGGTGGATGATATCCTGAAGGCGGGATGCGATAGGGCCACACATGAGTCAGCTCTCACCATTAACCGGGTGAGGGAGGTCATGAAGCTCTAAGGGTATAAGGGGTTGGAATGGAACAAACCGTAAGTGCTTCGGCCGCAGGCAACGAGTTCGTGCTGCGCCTGCCCATGTTCGAGGGCCCGCTCGACCTGCTGTTGTACCTTATTGAGAAGAATCGCTTTACCCTGTCCGACCTCGAAATCTGCCCTATTATTGACCAGTACCTGGCTTATATCGAACGGATAAGATCCCTTGACATATCGCTGGCCGGCGAGTTTCTCGACATGGCATCATACCTTATCTGGCTGAAGTCACGCCTGCTGCTGCCCCTGGAACTAACCCACAAGGAGGAAGAAGGCAAGAACCCGGCCGACGAGCTCAAGGAGATGCTGCTCGCCTACCAGTCTCTCAAGGTTGCCTCCCGCGAGCTCGGCATGAGGCCCATGCTCTACTGGGATACCTTCCCCAAGGGTGCGTTTGCCGACGAGAGAGATGTATCAATGACTTCTCTCGGCCCCTTGATGGAGGCAATTGCCGCTATTCGCGCCCGCACCAAGCAGCTCATCATGAATGTCATGCCCATGCGGTTTTCCATCCAGGATATCATGACCCATATCGCCTCACTCTTTTCTTCAAAAAAGAAGATTGCACTGCATGAGGCAGCCCCGACCGGAGAAAGGACCGAGATCATCGGTACGTTCATGGCAGCCCTGGAGATGTCGAAACTGAGCATTGTCAGACTCATTCAGAAAGGCCTGTTCTCAACCATTTATCTGATCAAGAGGGTATAGAGCGATTGAGGCGGGTGGGGATAGTGGCGAAGATTGGAGGGGCCGGTTAAAAATGGGGAATCGGGAGATCGTTGAGGCGCTTATCTTTTCATCCGGCAGAGCGCTTTCAATCAAGGAAATCATGAAGATCCTGCCCGGATTGTCCCTCGAAGAGACCAAGCGATGTATTGAGGACCTCAATGGCATCTATGAGATCTCCAACCGGAGTTTCAGGATAAACCTTGTTGCAACCGGATATATGTTTGTGACCTTGCCCGAGCATGCATCTTTCATCAGGCAGCTCGTGACGCCGGTGAAGCTCACAGGCGCCGCCCTTGAGGTACTTGCCGTTATTGCCTATAAAGGGCCGTGCTCCAAGCAGACCATCGACGGTATAAGGGGTGTGGATTCCACCTCAAGCCTCAAACAGCTTCTTAAGCACCAGCTCATCGACATCAAGTCAGGCAAACCCATGATGTATTACATTACGGACAAATTCCTGGAGGTCTTCGGCCTTGCTTCTTTATCGGAATTGCCCGACATCACCCAGTTTGAAGAGGTCTTTGGGGGCGGGTAAGGACTAGGAGACAGAAGACAGAAGTCAGAATAACCTGCGAACAGCCCTGCCGTATAGACAAGATCGAGACCGGCATAGAGATCTCTTCCATTTTACGGGAAGTATTCAGAAGAACTTTATTTCTTAAGCGCACTCGCTCATGTCACCGCCGAGTTTGTCCAGGGCGTGGGGCAATGCGGGTGCAATGCCTTCGAGGCACTCCCTGGCCGCTTTGGGGCTGCCGGGGATGTTTACGATGAGTGTGTGCTTCCTCACGCCAACCACAGCCCGTGAGATCATGGCATGGGGGGTCTTTTTGAGGCTTTCGAGGCGCATCACCTCTTCCATGCCGGGAACGCGCTTGTCGATGACCGTCAGTGTCGCATCAGGTGTTACATCCCTTACGGACAGGCCTGTGCCCCCTGTGGTGATGATGAGGTCAAGGTGTTGTTCATCGCACCAGGCAATGAGACGATCTTTAATGAGGCCCTGATCGTCCGGGATAATCTCTGTGATCTCCACGGATATGCCCAAGCCCGTCAGGATCTCCCGGATAATGGGCCCGCTCAGGTCCTGGCGCAGCCCGGCTGAACCCTTATCGCTCAAGGTGAGCACCCCTGCCTTCTTCACCGTTTCACCTCCTTGAGCCTGCCCTGGGCCGCTATCACGATGGCCCTGGGTACGCCCTTGCTCTTGGCAAGCAGGCCGAGGTCCCGCTGGTTGAGGTAGGTAACCTGCGCCATGGCAATAGAGAGCGGGGTCTTGGGGTTGTTCACCAGTGCGAACCTGATCTGATAGTTCCTCAGCCACTCCCGGTTCTTTGCAATCTCTTTAAGGACCTCGTCATTCACCTGGCGGTTAGTGGCAATGGCCAGTATCTCGCCCTCGGTGATCTTCGGGGAGTTGACCACAGCCAGTTGGACGAGCTTGTTGGAGTCGCGGATAAGGATCGAACGTGCTTCCTTGGACGCCTTGCGGGCAAGGTCAAGCTTTTCCGAGACGGACATGGTCTGGATTTTCTGGAACAGACTCCTTATGGAATCCGACCCGTCATTTTCCATCTTTTGCTGCCTTCGCCTCCTCAACGATCTTGTCCTGGAGATTGAACGGCACCGGGTCCAGGTGTGAGAAGCCCATGGTAAATGTGCCCCGTCCCGAGGTGATGGAGGTGAGGCTGGCTGCATAGGTGAGCACCTCGGCCAGAGGAATCTGGGCCTTGAGCTCCTGGTACTTGCCCCTGGAGTTCATGCCCTCTATCTTGGCCCTGCGGCTGTTGAGGTCGCCCATGACATCACCCATGCACTCCTCGGGTACGGTTACCGTGATGTTCATGATGGGCTCTAATAGGATCGGCCTGCACTGCTCCATGGCCTTCTTGAAGGCCAGTGAACCGGCGATCTTGAAGGCCATTTCAGAGGAGTCCACCTCGTGGTACGAGCCGAAATACACAGTGACTTTAATGTCCACTACAGGGTTTCCCGTCAACGGTCCTGTCTGCATGGATTCGATCACTCCCTTTTCCACGGCCGGGATATACTGTCTGGGGATGACCCCGCCCACGATGCCATTGACGAAATCGAAGCCTGCCCCTCGTTCCTGGGGTTCCACCCTGAGCCAGCAATCGCCGAACTGGCCGTGGCCGCCGGTCTGTTTTTTGTGTTTGCCCTGCACCTCTGCGCTTGTGGTGATGGTTTCTTTGTAGGGGACTTTGGGCGTCTTCAGATCCACCTCCACTCCGTACCTTCTCTTGAGCCTGTCTACCGCGATCTCGATGTGGAGCTGGCCAAGGCCGGACAGGATAAACTCGCCGGTCTGTTCGTCTCGGAACACCTTGAGCACCGGGTCTTCATCCATGATCTTATGAAATGCAGGCATGATCTTTTCCACGTCCGCCTTGGTCTTGGGGGTTACGGCCATGTTCATGATGGGTTCGGGGAAGGTCGGGCTCGGGAGCGTAAAAGGAACAGATTCCGAGAGCAGTGTGTCGCCTGTCTTGGTCTCTTTCAACTTTGCAACGGCAAAGATATCGCCCGGACCTACCAGATCAAGGGGTTTCTGGGTCTTACCCTCGAGCAAGAGGATGGATCCCACCCGCTCCTTGACCTCGCGTTTTGCGTTATACACGCTTGAGTCGGGGCTTAAGCTGCCCGAGAGGCACCGGATGAGGCTCAAGGTCCCGGTATACGGGTCGCTCATGGTCTTGAAGACGTAACCGCAGAAGGGTTGATCTTCGGCAGGCTTATATTCTTTTGTCTCACCCTTGCTGTTTTGTAGCGGGGGTAGTGACCTCTTATCGGGGGTTATGAATGAGGAGCTGATAAAGTCCATAACAGGCTGAATACCCATGTTCAGCAGGGCCGATCCACAGAACACCGGGAGGAACAGGCCTTTGGCAAGCCCGGCAGCCAGCGCATTATCGAGCTCGGACTGAGAAAGCTCTCCGCCCTCGAGGTATTTTTCCATCAAGGCGTCATCAACCTCGGCCAGGTCTTCGATGACCTTTCCATAGACCTCTTCAAGCTGGTCTTGCATGTCCGCAGGAACAGCGGCTTCTTTAAAGGACCCTGAGCCATCCTTTTCATAAAGGTAGGCCTTTTTCTTGAGCACGTCCACTACGCCTGCAAAGCTGTCCTCGGCGCCGATGGGCAATGTCAGGGGTAATGGCTTTATCTCAAAGACTTCCGATATGTCGGTGAGCACCTGTTCGTAATTGGCGCGTTCCCTGTCTATCTTGTTGACAAAGCATGTTTTGGTCAGGCCTTCCGCACGCGCCATCTTCCAGAGATTTTCGGAATAGGGCTTGATGGAATCTATGGCATCGATGACGAAAAGCGCGTTGTCACATGATTTTAAGCCGAGAATGACCTCAGAGGTGAAGTTGGTGTCGCCTGGCGTGTCCAGCATGATAACCCCTGTGTTCTTCCACTTGAAATTGTGCAGGGCGCTGAAGATTGAAGACTGGCGTTTGATCTCTTCAGGCTCAAAGTCAAGGACGGTATTGCCGTCGAGCACCTTACCGAGTCTGGTAGTGGCCTTGGCGTTGAATAAGAAGGCCTCACCGAGAGATGTCTTCCCGGCGCCGGATTGTGACATGATGATCACATCTTTCAAGTTTTCCGTGCGAAATTTCCTCATTGATCCTCCCATTAACCCAAATCTTTTAAGCTTAGGCTTTTTAACTGAAAAGGCCCTATCAAGTCAAGGTGAGGCTTATGCGTTGAGGCAGGTATCCGGATATGGGTGTATAAACAGGTTTGCATAAAATTCCCCTTATGCGGTACATTGTTTCATATGTGGAAGGACATCCAAGGACACGGCCACATCACAGAACTGCTTAGGGCTTACTGCCTATCCGGCAAGGTGCCTCATGCATTTTTGTTCGCAGGGGCTACTGGCCTTGGTAAGACCTTTGTGGCAAAGGAGTTTTTCAAGGCACTGAATTGTCTCGAAAGATCAGGCGATTCGTGCAATAAATGCAGGAGTTGCCTGAAGGTGATGGCAGGGACACATCCGGACCTTACCGAGTTGAACCCTTCTACCAGATGGATCAAGGTGGACGATGTGAGGGAAGTCCTCTCAGAGGTCGGATTAAAGCCCTTTGAGGCACACATGAAGGGTATTATCATAGAGCCTGCCGAGCACCTTGGCAATGAAAGCGCCAATGCCCTATTGAAGACCCTCGAAGAGCCGCCTTCCAGCACGGTGATCGTGCTCATCAGCCACAGGCCGAAGCTGTTACTGCCGACTATTGTCTCCAGGTGCCAGCTTATCCGCTTTAGCGAGGATGAGGCCGGCCGGTTTCCCGGGCAAGGCATAAACGCCTTACACCCTGAACGCGAAAGTGCCGAAATGAGGGATGCTTATGTCATGCGCCAGGAGATCGTCGCCCTGCTGAACGGCAGTGATCCGGCCTTGCTTTCCAGGAAATATTTCGATTCCGAGGGATGGGAAGTATTGCCGGAGGTGCTGGTGATAGTGGAATCGATGATTCGGGATATCATGGCGCTCCGGCTCGGCTGTGAGGTGGTGATGAACGAATCTTTAAGACAGACCCCTATAAGATATGCAGGTATGGAGGAGATCGAGAACATAACAAGCCTTATCAGCACCATGCGGCGAGGCGTGAATGAGAATATCAATTTGAGGATTGCAGCGACCGAGCTGTTTATCATGATAAGTCAGCTCTCTGGGGCATAAGGGATAAGCGTCTGTAGGAGCGGCTTTAGCCGCGATTTCTTATTTGTGCCGATCGCGGCTAAAGCCGCTCCTACAATTTTCTATAGAGGTCTCTTCCACTTTGATTTCACCGGCCTCTTTTTAAGAAGCACATACATCGCCCCTGTGCCGCCATCATAGGGGCGGGCCGAACAGAAGGCCAGCACCAGGTGTGATAGGGTCCCGGTGGTAAGCCACCTTACCACCCCCTCCTTGAGAACGGGACCGGTATCCGATTTCAGCCCCCTGCCATGGATGATGAGGAGCGAGCGGTACCCCATGGCATGGCAGTTCTGAATGAAGTTCACAAGGGCGCTCTTTGCAGCTTCCTTCACGTGGCCATGGAGGTCGAGATGGGCCTGGATGGTCAGCTCGCCTGATTTCAACTGTTTCAACACCCTGGGGTCCAGCGCTATAACATTTCCTTCCAGGTATTCACCCGTGCAGGTGATGTCAAAACGTGTCTTTCCCGATACCAGGGCATGGAGTGTATCCATGACCTCTTTGTCCTGTCTGCGTGAATTTTCTCGTACCTGATGGGCGATCTCTTCCTGGTCCAAGGGTTCAGGGGTTACACGGTCGTTGGGCAGCAGCAAGACCCCCTCCATGGCCTTGGTGTATATTGTAGAATCATCTTCATCGTTTTGGGTGTTTACCGGGGGCTGAACCTGTGGTGTCTTCGAGGGTTTGGGCTCGGGCTTCCTCTCTTTCGGCAGCCTTAGTCCTTTGAGCCCTGAGAAGGGTGTATTGAAGAGTTTATCAGCCATGATTATTTATTAACAAAAAAAAAGGGCCCACTCAAGTAATAGGTGGTAGTGGGCCTAAAAGGAGGTCTATAGCCCTTAGAAGGATTGCTATAGGCTGCGGTGTTTATATAGGAGCTACTTCGACCATGTCAAATATTTTTCTCTTATGATATTGTTAAATAAAAGTAAATCGTGCTGTAAGGGAGTGTTATGAACATACACCAGGTATACATCTTCAATATAACTGCGCGGACGTTGAGCATCACCAAGACCGCCAAGAAGATGCACCTGTCGCAGCCGTCGGTGAGTATCCAGATTAAGGACCTTGAAGATTCGTTGAATGTCCGCCTCTTTGACCGGATTAACCGCAAGATCACCCTAACGGATGCCGGGAAGACATTCTTTGAATACTCGGAAAGGCTCCTTCATCTGATCGATGAGATCAATGGCGTGATGAATGAATTCAGCTCCGGGGATGTCGGCAGACTGGTGCTCGGCGCCGCCAACACCGTAGGGATCTATGTCCTGCCGAAGTTCCTGGGTGAGTTTAAAGAGCGTTACCCCAAGGCTGAAATCGCCCTGAATATCCAGAATCGGCAGGAGGCAGTGGAACAGTGCGTGGCTGGCGAGCTCGATTTTGCCTTTATGCAGGACCCGCCCAAGCACCCCGACCTTCAGGCTGAATTCTTCATGAATGACGAGTTGGTCATTGTGTGTTCCCCCAAGCACCGCTGGGCGGAAATGGGTCACCTCACCATGAAGACGCTGTCTTCCGAGCCCTCGGCCATCATTCTGAGGGAGGAAGGGTCCGGTACAAGGGGGATCATCGAGTATGTGATCAAGCGCTTTGGTATAGAGCGCAAGGTCACCATGGAACTGAGTTCGTCGGAAGGGATAAAGAGGGCGGTCGAGGCTAACCTTGGGGTGGCGGTGCTCTCCAGGAATGTCATCAAGAATGAAGTTGAAAACAAGACCCTCGTCGCGCTTCCCATAAAAGACCTGAACACTAAAAGGGAGTTCTTTATCGTAAGGAATAAGAAACGGAAATCCCTGCCTCTCATGATGAAGTTCTATGACTTCATCCTCGACAAGCGGGCTGCAATCGAAGATCCTGGTTCTAAGTAGCCTGTCTTTTCTTGACAGTTCTTGACAGCAAAAGATCAAGGATGATATGAATCACCATTCAGTTTTCGTTCAATTTCTTGACAGGAGTGAGTATGCAGGAAATAAGGTTTCACGGGAGAGGCGGTCAGGGTGCGGTCACTTCGGCTGAGCTCATAGCCATAGCTGCGATCAACAAAGGCAACTGCGCGCAGGCTTTTCCAAGTTTCGGACCGGAGCGGCGTGGTGCGCCGGTCGTTGCATTCTGCAGGGTCGACGACAAGAAGATCAATATCAGGGCCAAGGTATATAACCCCGATGTGGTCATCGTGCTTGACCCGGGGCTGCTCACGCTCCTCGATCCGGCCGAAGGCCTGAAAGAGGGCGGCATTCTTCTCATCAACACAAAAAAGAGCCCGGATGAGATTGCAAAGCCGAATGTCGGCTACAAGGTCGCTACGGTGGATGCGAGCACGATCGCCATGGAAGAACTGGGGAGAGTGATTGTGAATACCACCATGGTCGGTGCATTCATAAAGGCAACGGGGCTCATCACCATCGAGGATATCAAGGGACCGCTCTTGGAGCGTTTTGGGGCGAAGCTCGGCGCCAGGAACATGAAGGCCCTGGAGCGCGCCTACAACGAGGTAGTGATCAAGGGGTAATGCCATGGCAAAACCAATGGAGAAGATTACGTGGCAAGAATTAGAGACCGGTGCGGTTGTCGTTGAGATAGGGAATGCCCGGCAGTATGAGACGGGCTCCTGGCGTTCCGAACGGCCGATTGTGGATAAGAGGCAGTGCATCAGGTGTGGAGTCTGCTGGCTGTTCTGCCCGGATATGAGCATCGTGAGGGCGTCAGAAGGTCATTTCGAGGCCAACCTCACCTACTGCAAGGGGTGCGGCATCTGCGCCAAGGAATGTCCCGTGGGCTGCATCAAGATGGTCAGCGAGGAGGAGTGAGAAATGGGTAAGGTACGCAAAGGAATCGAGGTTTCCATCGCTATCGCCGACGCCGTCGCGCAGGCGGACGTGGACGTTATCGCCGCGTATCCCATCACACCGCAGACACATATCGTGGAGCACCTTGCCGACATCGTGGCCGAGGGTGAGCTCGACGCCGAGTTCATCCCGGTGGACAGCGAACATTCAGCCATGAGCGTCTGCTGCGGATCAGCCGCCGTGGGCGCAAGGACATTCACCTCCACGAGCTCCCAGGGGCTCGCGCTCATGAGCGAGATCTTCTTTATAACCGCAGCCATGAGGTTGCCCGTCGTCATGGCGCTGGCTAACAGGTCGCTGTCCGGGCCCCTGTCCATCTGGAACGACCACACCGACGTCATGATGGTCCGCGATGCCGGCTGGATCCACCTCTTTACGGAAAACGGCCAGGAGGCCTACGACAACACATTCTGCGCCTTTAGGATTTCGGAAGACCCCAAGGTCATGCTGCCGGTTGCCGTGAACTTTGACGGGTTCATCCTCACGCACATGATCGAGCCTATAGAATACGAGGATGACGAGCTCATCAAGCAGTATCTGCCCAAGTATGAGATGAAGAATGCACTTCATCCGGACAAACCCGTATCCATGGGCTGCTTCGCAATGCCCGAGATCTACACCGAGGCCCAGATGAACAGGGAGCAGGGCGTAGTGAACTCGTATCCCCTTATCCTCAAGGCATGGGAAGAGTGGGGCAAGCTCACCGGCAGGCACTATAAGCCGGTAGAGACCTACCGGGCGGATGATGCGGAATACTGCATCGTCACCATGGGCTCCTACGGCGAGACGGCCGGTGAGGTGGTGGATGCGCTCCGCGAGAAAGGTGAGAAGGTGGGACTGGTGAAGATCCGTTTATGGAGGCCGTTCCCCTTCGAAGATTTCCGCAAGGCAGTGCTGGGGAAGAAATCTCTCATCGTGATCGACCGCGCCATCAGCTTCGGCGGGCCCGGCGGCCCTGTGGCGCTCGAGCTGCGCTCCGCTCTGTACAAGAAGAAGGGAGCACCGACAATCGTCAATTATATTGCCGGTCTTGCCGGTAGAGACGTTTCCCGGAAGGATTTCACGAACATCATCCTGGAAGGCAAGAAAAAGGCGGCATCCAGAAAAACAGACGGGTTCACCCTTTATGGGTTGAGAGGATAAGGAGACGGGTATGGATCGATTCTCGGTTTTTTCAGCGCGGCTTGTCGACAAGTCTGAGAATTTCACCTCGGGCCACAGAGCATGTCAGGGTTGTGCAGAGGCCCTGGCCGTGCGCCACGTGGTTAAAGCCCTGGGCCGGGATACCATTATAGCTATGGCAACGGGCTGTATGGAGATCATCTCATCGCCGCTCCCCTTGACCTCATGGAAGCTGCCCTGGATTCACAACGCCTTTGAAAACCCCGCTGCCGTTATCTCCGGCTGCGAGAGGGGTATGAAGGCCATGATGCGCAAGGGCAAACTGCCTCAAAAGAAGATCAACTTCGTAGCCATGGGCGGAGACGGTGCAACGGCCGACATCGGCATGGGATCGCTCTCCGGTGCGCTCGAGCGCGGACACGACATGCTCTATGTGTGCTATGACAACGAAGCCTACATGAATACCGGTATACAGCGGTCGAGTTCCACACCGTTCGGAGCAAGCACCACCACAAGCCCTGCAGGCAAGAAGAGCATAGGTCAGACTACCCAGAAGAAGAACATGCCGAAGATAGCCGTTGCGCACAACATTCCGTATGTGGCTACGGCATGCTCCAGCTTCCCCTTCGACCTCATGGAGAAGGTGAAGAAGGCTGCGGAGACGCCAGGACCTGCCTATGTGCACGTACTCTCGGTATGCCCCACCGGGTGGAGGATACCGCCCGATGAAGCCATCAGATACGGAAGATTTGCGGTGGATTCATGCGTGTTCCCGCTGTACGAGGTTGTAAACGGCAAGTACAAGATCTCGTATGAGCCCAAGAAGATCATCGCCGTCAAGGAGTACCTGAGCGGCCAAGGCAGGTTCAGGCACCTGACGGACAATGAGATCGAGCAGATTCAGGAAGCAGTGACCAGAGACTATCAGAAGCTCGTGAAACTGAGTGAAGAGGAATAACCATGGCTGTAGATATCAAAAAGGTAGACGAGATCATCTCCCGGTACGATAAATCAGAGGAATCGCTTCTGGCGATCATGCAGGACTTTCAGAGGGAGTTTCACTACGTTCCTGAAGAAGGGATGAAGAGGCTCTCCGATTACCTGTATGTCCCCGAAAGCAAGATTTATGCGATGGGGACTTTCTACAGGGCCCTTTCGCTGGAGCCCAGAGGCAAATATACCGTCAAGGTCTGCATGGGTACTGCCTGCCACCTCAAAGGTTCCGGACAGATCATGGAGGTCATTGACCGGGAGTTGGATGTAACACGGAGCCATACTACCGTTGACCAGCGGTACACCATTGAGAGCGTGAACTGCCTGGGCGCATGCGCTATGGCCCCTGTAGTGGTGGTGGGAGAGGATTATTACGGCCACATGAGACCCTCAAAGATCATGGATGTCCTTAACAAATACAAGTAGAAGGTGAATGCAGATGGAATCTATAAGGTCTTTCGAGCAGCTGGAACAGTATAGAGGGAGACTCAAGGCATCAGTGAACGCAGATCTCCCCACGGTCATGATTTGCTTCGGCACGGGCTGCCAGGCGAACGGCTCCCGCGAAGTGGCCGATGCCTTTGCCGAGGAGATCAAGCAGCAAGGGCTCAAGGTGAATGTGGAAATCGGGCTCAAAACCACCGGTTGCCATGGATACTGCGAGAATGGTCCGCTGGTTGCGCTTCGTCCGAGCGATATCCTCTATCTGAGGGTGGCTCCTAAAGATGTCCCCGAGATCGTGGAAAAAAGCATCAAGAACAATGAGGTCATTGAGCGGCTCGTCTATACGGATGTGAACACCAAAGAGAAGATCGCCCAGTACCAGAGCATACCCTTCTATAAATTCCAGAAGCGCATAGCACTTAGGAATATCGGGCATATCGACCCGACATCCATCGACGATTACCTGCTCTCTGATGGATATAAGGGTCTTTCCAAGGCACTCACCATGGACTCGGAGGCCATCATAAAGGAAGTCGAGGCCTCGGGTCTGAGGGGGCGCGGAGGCGGAGGGTTCCCCACGGGCACCAAATGGCGCTCCTGCAAGGCCGTAGAATCTGATGTCCGCTATGTCATGTGCAACGGCGACGAGGGCGACCCGGGTGCATTCATGGACCGTTCCATCATGGAAGGCGATCCGCATTCCGTGCTGGAGGGTATGATCATCGGCGGGTATGCAGTAGGCGCACATATGGGTTACATCTACGTGCGCGATGAATACCCCCTTGCCGTGAAAAACCTTCAGGGTGCACTCCAGGAAGCCAGGAAAGCAGGCTTCATCGGGAAGGACATCCTGGGATCGGGCTTTGATTTTGATATAAAGATCAGCAGGGGCGGAGGCGCGTTCGTCTGCGGTGAGTCTTCGGCGCTTATGAGATCGCTGGAAGGCAAGGTGGGCGAGCCCAGGGCAAAATACATCCGCTCTGTTGAAAAAGGTCTCTATGACAAACCCTCCGTGCTCAACAACGTGGAAACCTGGAACAATGTTCCGGTGATCATGTTGAACGGCGCCGATTGGTATGCAGGGTTCGGCACCAAAGGCTCCAAGGGGACGAAGGTATTCTCCCTGGTGGGCAAGGTGAACAACACCGGCTTGGTGGAGGTGCCAATGGGCATCACCATCAAAGAGCTCGTAGAGAAGATCGGCGGCGGGGTACTGGGCGGCAAAGGATTCAAGGCCGTGCAGACCGGCGGACCATCCGGCGGATGCATCCCGAAGAAGCTCTCGGACCTTCCTATAGACTTTGACAGCCTTACCGAGGTCGGGTCCATGATGGGCTCCGGCGGTATTATCGTCATGGACGAAGACACCTGCATGGTGGATGTGGCCAAGTATTTCATTCACTTCCTTGTAGAGGAGTCGTGCGGAAAGTGTACGCCCTGCAGGGACGGGCTGCCCAGGATGCTGAGCATCCTCACCGCCATTACAGAAGGAAAAGGCAAAGAAGGCGACATAGAGGCCCTTAAAGAACTCTGCGATGTACTCAGTTACGGAGCCCTGTGCGGATTGGGGACTTCGGCGGCGAACCCGGTGCTCTCTACCATCAAGTATTTCGAGGACGAGTATATTGCCCATATCAAAGACAAGAAATGTCCTGCCGGTGTATGCAAGAAACTGATCACCTACCGGATCGACAAGGAAGCATGCACGGGATGCACGCTGTGTGCGAAAAAGTGCCCCCAGGAATGCATCATGGGCGAGCGCAAACTGGCGCATATTATTGATGAGAGCCAGTGCATCAGGTGCGGCGTATGCAAAGACGTCTGTAACTTCAATGCTGTCAGGATCGAATAGGAAGCTGCCATGGAAAACGTCAAAATCATCATAAACGGACGAGAGGTCGAAGCTGTCAAGGATCAGAGCGTTCTGGACGTAGCGAGGGAGAACGGTATTCATATACCTGCCCTGTGCTATCATCCTGAAGTTACCTCGAGCGGCGGCTCCTGCCGTGTATGCCTCGTGGAGGCTCATCAGGGCGGGAAGATGAGGCTCGTCACCTCCTGCAATTACCCGGTGAGGAAAGGGCTTGAGATAAAGACCGATACGGACCTCGTGAAAAGGATTCGCAAAGGCGTGCTTGAACTCCTGCTTTCGAGGGTTCCGGACTCCGACGTGATCAAGAATATGGCCCTGAAAGACGGCATTACCCAGCCCCGGTTTTTCACGGATGAAGGTGAGGAGAACCGCTACAAGTGCATCTCATGCGGGCTCTGTGCGGCTGTATGCGAAGAGGTGGTGGGAGTCAGTGCCATTTCCATGCTGAACAGGAGCCGCGACAAGGCGCCTGGAACACCCTATAATAAACCGAGCACTACCTGCATCGGATGTGGTGCGTGCGCATATGCCTGTCCCACTAAGGCCATCTCCATGAGAGACAAGGATGATACCAGGAGGATCTGGGGAAAGCAGTTCACCATGATCAAGTGCAGTGTGTGCGGCATGCCGTATATCCCCGATGCGCAGGTGGATTGGATCGTCAAGACTACAGGCAAGGACAGGGCGTTCTTCGATAAATGTCCCGACCATCGGTAACACGTAGGCCTGTTCTAAACCCTTTTCTTGGACCGGGCATGTGTTTGGTCTTTGGTGAATCTCTAAGCCCCGGCCGATTCTCAGGGGAACCATCGCACCATCCAAAGGTCTTTCGTCTTTCATTGACAGGGAATACCGGGATTGGATAGCATAGGGTTCGGCTAGAACGTTTTGGAGAAGAGAGCATGTTGGAATTGATATCCGATGGATTTCGCAAGGCCCAGAATATCTTCCAGGGCAAGGTCACTATTCAGGAAAAGCACATCGAGGACGCCTTAAAAGAGATCCGGATCTCGCTGTTGGAAGCGGATGTGGAATTCCATGTGGTCAAGGAATTTATCGATAAGGTCAAAGATAAGGCCCTTGGTGAGATCGTTCACACAAAGGTCACCCATGGCGGAAAGAAGCTGAAGGTCTCCCCGGAGCAGCATTTTGTAAAGATCTGCTATGATGAACTCGTGGGTATCATGGGCCCTGTCGATACCTCGTTGAAACTGACCGGCCGTGTGGTGAGCGCGGTCATGATGGTAGGGCTTCAGGGAAGCGGCAAGACCACTACGACTGCAAAGCTTGCGCGGTTCATCCAGAAAATGGGCAAGAAGCCCATGATGGTTGCCGCCGACGTATACCGCCCTGCAGCCATTGACCAGCTCAAGGTCTTAGGGGGCCGGCTCGACATCCCCGTGTTCTATGCCCCGGGCAAGACCCCTGTCCAAATCTGCAAGGACGCTATGGAGGCGGCCCAGATCAAGGGCTGTGATGTCGTGCTCTTCGATACCGCAGGCCGGACTATTCTTGATGATACCCTCATGCAGGAGCTGGAGGATATCAAGAACGCCACAGGGCCGGAAAATATCCTGCTCGTCGTGGATGCCATGATCGGCCAGGAGTCGGTGAATGTTGCCAAGGAGTTTGACCGAAGGCTTGACCTATCGGGTTTCATTCTCACGAAGCTCGACGGTGACGCGAGAGGCGGTGCTGCGCTTTCCATCAAGGAAGTTACCAAGAAACCCGTGAAATATCTTGGCATGGGCGAGTCTCTGGACAAGCTCGAGGAATTCCGTCCCGACGGCCTCGCATCGCGCATACTCGGACATGGCGACATCGTCGGGCTGGTGAAGGACTTCGAAGAGGTCATAGACGAGAAGAAGGCAGAGGAAGATGCCGCAAAGCTCATGCGGGGAGACTTCTCGTTCGACGATTTTCTCAAGCAGCTCAAGATGATGAAAAAGATGGGCTCACTCACGGACATCATCGGCAAGCTGCCGCTGGGCCAGTTCGGGCTGCCCCAGGGTGTCCAGGTGGACGACCGGGAGCTTGTCCGGGTGGAGGCCATCATCCACTCTATGACAACCTACGAGAGGGAGAACCCGGACTGCCTGAACGATAGCCGTATCAACCGTATTGCCAAGGGATGCGGCCAGCCCAGACAGAGGATAACAGAACTCATTACGCGCTTTAGCACCATGCGGCAGATCATGCAGGGCCTGGGTATGGGAAAGAAGAAGGTCCTCTCCAGGCTCGGGGTGAATCCGAATATCGCAGGCATCCTGGAAAAGGGCGCACCTAAGCCGCCCAAAAAAAACCTGGTGGATCTGAAGAGACGCAAGGATAAGAAGAAGGCTTCAAAGAAGTCCAAGAAACATAACCGCTGAAGTACAGTGTCGCGAGCAAGCACATGTAATTTATTATGGGTTAGGTCTAAGGGGACAAGGGAGACCATGGAAAATAAGGAGCTCATCATCTTCCGAAGGATTAATGAGGCCATTTCCCTTGCCCCTGATGTCGAGGCTGTGGCCCGGTCTATCCTGGACATCGTTATTGACGATACCCCGGCGGAGAATGCCTCTATCATGATGCCCACGTCCGACAACTTAAGGCTTGAGATCAAGGCCGCCAAGGGGAGGAAAGATAAAAGAAGCCGTTATTCGGAAGAATCGCTCGGCCAGGTATTCTCCATCGGGGAGGGTATTGCGGGTGTGGCGGCGCTCGGCGGCAAGCCCATCATCATCCACGATACTTCAAAGGATGAAAGGTTCCAGGCCAGGGACAGCAAGATCAATATCGGGTCCATCCTAAGCCTACCCCTCATTTACAACAAGGACGAGCTTGTGGGTGTTCTCAATCTGAGTCATCCAAAGGCCTTTGCCTTTGAAGACGAGGATCTCCATCTGATCTCCATACTGCTCTCTCCAGCAGCCCTGGCGCTCAGGAATGCCAAGCTTATGAGGGAGGTGGAAGAGATCAATAGAATGCTCAAAGCCGAGCTTTCCATGACAGACAAGGCCATGCTGGAATTCGGTAAGAGCATTCTCAAGGTATTCAACTGGATGTCAATGGGGGTGCTCACCACGGATACAAAGGGCATCATCACCACCATGAACAAGCGGGCGTCCGAGATGATCGGAAAAAGGGCGGGAGAGAGCCTGGCCGATATTGTCGGCGATACGGTTATACAGAAGATCGTATCCGACAAGGAGGGGGCTACGCTTGATGTTGAGGCCAAGGGAAAGATCTTCAGTTTTGACCTTTCACCCTTGCCGCTGAAACCGTCCTGGCAGGTGGTGGCATGTATCAGGGACGTAACGCTCGAGCGGTTTAAAGAGAAAGAGCTCGTTCGTGTCAAGGACCAATACAAGGACATGGTGGAAAAGGCTATTGACGCCGTCTACATCATCAAGAACGGGCGCTTCCTGCTCGTAAACAGAAAGTTCCAGGAGATGCTCGGCTATGAGCCCGATGAGATCCTGAATAAACATTTCAGGCGCATCGTTGCAAAAGAATCCATCCATGCATTGGCTGATGCGCTCAGGTCACAGAAGGGAAATATATTTGTGCCAAACCTCGAACTCCAGGCCATACGCAAGGATGGCCAGAGGGTCTATCTTGAGATTTCTATCGGAAGGCTGATGATAGAAGACGATGAGTGTTATGTAGGGGTAGTCCGCGATATCTCCAGCAAAAAAGAATTGCTCACTTTAAAGACCAGGTTCCTGAATGTAGCCTCCCACGAGATACGTGTGCCTTTAACCGTGATCAGGGGGTACGGAAGGATGCTGGCCCGCGATAAGGAGTGCGTCCTTAGTGATGGACAGAAAGAGTGCGTTGATGAGATCGAGAAGCAGTGTGAGAAACTGCTTCTCTTTTCCAACTCTTTGCTGGATTTTGCAAAGATCCATTCCGAGAAGTTCGTCCTGAATCGGGAGAAGGTCGCTGTCGGTGACTATATTCAAAGGATAGTCAGGAACATGCAGATCGGCATCCGCGACAAGAAAATAACCATAACCTTCGAGGATACAGGCGGCATTGACACCTTATTCATAGACCCCATCCGGTTTGAGCAGGCCCTCACGAACCTCATTGATAATGCCGTAAAGCACTCCCCTGAGGCATCCGAGGTAACGGTAAGCATCGGTAAGGCAAAATCCGATAGCGAGGCACTGAGGATGTTTCTGAACCAGGAGTGCGCCGTTATCTCAGTGCGTGATCAGGGGCCGGGCATCAGGGCCGATGAGGCCAGGGAACTTTTCAGCGATTTTTTTGTGGGCGCAAGCGGTAGGGCCAAAGGAGGCATAGGGCTCGGGCTTGCCATTACCAAGGAGATCGTACATGCCCATGGCGGCCAGGTGGAGGCCAGGGCATCGGATTCGGGTGGATATTTTGTAATCACAATACCCTTGAAGTTGCAGGATTATTAATGTATTTTGTATCTTGCGATATATAGGGCAAGAATAATGATGAGAGAAAATATCAGGATACTGGTTGTTGATGATGACGAGAGCATACGGAGGTACATCGTCAAGCTGCTTACCCAGGGTGGGTATGATGTCTATGCGGTTCCAAGCGGCAAAGACGCACTGAAGGAACTGAGGGCAGGCCAGGAATTCTCGCTGGCCATCCTTGATATCCTCATGCCCGACATGGACGGACTGGAGACGCTCGGTGAAATCAGGAAGATATCCAAGGACCTTCCAATCCTCATGCTTTCCGCCTTGGGGCAGACCACCATTATCGTGAAGGCCATGAAGGCGGGTGCAACCGATTATCTGGTGAAGCCCTTTGAAGAAGAGGAACTCGAACTTGCCATCACCAAATCCCTGGAAAAGAGAAGGCTGCTCTCCGAGATAACGAGTCTGAGAAAACAGCTCCGCGTGGATGAGCTCAAGGGCGATTTCATCTATAACAGCCCCAAGATGCAGAAGGTGAAGGACCTCACGGACCAGGTGGCCGAGACGGATGTGAGCGTGCTTATCGAGGGTGAGAGCGGCACCGGCAAAGAGCTCGTAGCGCGGGCGCTCCACTACAAATCGCGGTTGAAGGACAAACCCTTTATAAAGGTCAACTGCGCTGCCTTGCCCCATGAACTCCTGGAGTCGGAACTCTTCGGCTACGAGCGGGGCGCCTTTACCGGGGCATACCGGTCCAAACCCGGCAAATTCGAGCTTGCCAACAACGGGACGATCTTTCTTGATGAGATAGGCGAAATGGACCTCAGCATCCAGTCCAAACTCCTGCAGGTGCTCCAGGAAGGCACCTTTTCACGCCTCGGCGGCAAACAGGACGTTCAGGTGAATGTCCGCATAATAACCGCCACAAACAGAGACTTGAAGAAGGCCATCGAGCAGGGGACCTTCCGGGAGGACATCTATTATAGACTGAATGTCGTGAGCATTCACATCCCCCCCCTGACCGAAAGGAGAGAGGATATCACCTATCTGTTTGAGTATTTTCTGGACACCTACAATGAGAAGTATGGGAAGAACATCCAGGTCAACAAGGAGGACATGTATCCCATGCTGATAGCCTACCAATGGCCGGGAAATGTAAGAGAGCTGAAGAATCAGGTCAAACGGCTCGTGATCTTGGGAAATATCGAAGAGATGGTCCTTTATTTGAAGGGCGGAAGCAGTATTATTGTGGAGAAGAGGTCTCAGGATGTCAAGGACCGGGTTCTTGAGATGATTACCCCTAATGATCCGGACGAGATAGTACCGCTCAAGCTTGCAGCCAAGGAGGCAACGGTCAAGGCCGAGAGGGACATGATCTTGAAGGCGCTGCGTGGAACGAACTGGAACAAAAAGAAGGCGGCCAATCTCCTCCAGGTGAGTTATAAGGCGCTCCTATACAAGATCAAAGAATGCGGGATCGAGAAATGAAAAGGGGGCTGGCGATGAAAAGGCACCTATGGTGTCTGCTTTTGTATATGCTGATGCCTTTGAGTATGACTGCCCAGGAATCGAGCTACCTTATCGGGGAATCGGATCTGCTGGAGATATCGGTCTGGGGTGAGCAAAATCTTTCGAGACAGGTAACAGTGAGGACTGATGGTTTTATATCTTTACCGCTTATCGGTGACATCGAGGCTGCCGGGAAGACACCGCCGAAACTGAAATCCGACCTTGAAGCCGGGCTATCGAAATACATCAAGGATCCACGATGCGCAGTAATTGTCTTAGAGCCCCGGAGCAAGAGATACTATGTCCAGGGAGAGGTTACCCGTCCCGGTCAGTATACTCTTGATCAACAGCTCTCCCTTACCCAGATCATCCCCATTGCCGGAGGATTCACCCAGTTTGCCGATAAGGGGTCCATTGTCATTATCCGTATCGAGGGGGAGAAGAAGATAAGGATGGAAGTCAATTATAAAAAAATACTCAAGGGTAAGAACGAGGACGTCCCCATCAAGCCGGGAGATACCATTATAGTCCCGTGAGGAAGCATGCGCTCCTTGGTATCCTTGGCTTGGTTTGCGTCCTGTTGTCAGGACATGATCTTCTGGCCTTTACCTTTGAGGCCCATCCAGGCCTCTATACATCCTATGAATATACGGATAACTACCGGGGGACTGTGCAAAATGAGCAGGGTGATAGTATCTATTATATAGGGCCGAGCCTGGGATTAACGTGCACGTCTCCCTCTACGAACTTTGACCTCACCGGAAGGTATACCAAGGGTTTTCACTATAGGTTTTCCGAGGACGACAGTCCTGATATAAACCTTATAACACATGCCTCTTTCACAGCACCGCGACAGGAAACCAGGTTTTCCTATGAGTTTGACCAGACATTGACACGGGAAAGCCTGAACGAGCCCTTTGGCGAGGTAAAGCGAAACATCGGGAGCATCGGCTACACTGACGCGCTGACCCAAAATACAAGCATTAGTGCGGGGGGAAATATCCTGACAGAAAAATGGAATAGTGCTGCAGTAGGTGCGCAGGACTTGTTAAACTCGGGCGGAAATGTAGGTATCACCCATCAATTGAATCCCCTGGACACAATCTCTTTTACGGCGCGGAGAGATTATTACTGCTATGAGATCAACCAGGATGTCATAGAAACGAAAGGTACGATGGATATCAAGCATGTTTTATCACCGGTTTTCAGTCTCGGCCTTGGCACTGTCTACAACCATGACGACAGGGGGCATGACCCCAGTGATGACCGTTATGATGCCAACCTGACGGGGCAATACAAAATGAATCAGTCCACAATGATGAGTGTTACAGGTGGCTACAGCTGGCTTATCATGGAGCGGCAGGATCGCCAAGCATCCTATATTACGAGCGTATCCCTTGACAAAAGCCTGAAGGAAGACCAATTCCATTTGAGTATTGCAAAGGGATATACTACAGAATTTACTACCAACTTCTATGGCACCTATGATACTAAAAGTGCTTCGCTCTCCTGGGTAAAACAGTGGGCGCACACATGGTCTTCTTCTACAGGTATTACGATTTCTGAGCAAAAACCCACAAAGGGAACAGCAGGCGAGGATGAGACGGATTCCAACGCAAATATCTTGCTTACCTGGAAACCCATTGAATATTTCACAGGGGACCTTAAATATGAACATCTTCAGACAAAATATAGGACTTCAGGCACAGTACAGGAAAACCGATATACAATGGCAATAGAGGTGAGATATTGACAGAACAGAAACAGGCCATAGGTATTCAGGATCTCATCGATGCCCTCATCAGGAAATGGTACTGGGTGAGTATGCCGCTGATATTTTTCATCCTGGCAGGGATCTGGTTTTTTATCGTGACCCCAAGGACCTATGAGGCCACTACCTTGATCCTTGTACAGCCACAGGAGATCCCGAAGAATTATGTTGAGGCAACCGTAAGCTCCGGGGTGGAAGAACAGGTGAGGACCTTATCCCAGGAGGTCCTTTCCCGGTCGAACCTGGATGCCATCATCAAGGAAATGAACTTGTATACAAGGGAGCGGGGTAAGGGCACACCCATGGATATTCTGGTTGCCTCACTTCGTAAAAAGATCACCATAATAACGAATGTCGGCCAGCCGGGACAGGTGAGTTCTTTTTCCATCGCTTTCAGAGGGGGAAATCCCAAAGAGGTGGCTGATGTGACCAACAGACTGGCATCCTATTTTATTGACAGTAATCTCAAGCTCAGGGAGCGCCAGGCTACTGAGACCACGGCATTCCTGCAGAAGCAGCTCGAAGAACTGAAGACCTTGCTGACCCAGCAGGAGGCCAAGGTTCAGGAATACCGGAACCGATACCTCGGAGAGCTCCCTGACCAGCTTACCAGTAACGTTTCCACCATCTCGAGCCTCCAGATGCGCCTTGAATCACTCCAGAGCTCACTTACCGAGGCCATGAACCGGAGGCTCACCATACAAAGCCAGCTCTCGAAGGCTGAGGCAGGCACACCTGGTACATCATCGCAGAGAGGACAACGCCTTGCTGATCTAAAAAATCAGCTTGATGAAATGAAGACAAAGTACACCCCCGATTACCCGGAGATCAAACGGCTTGAGAATCAGATAGCAGAGCTTGAAAAACATCCTGAAAAGTCCGCATCAGGCCACATGGACCCCCAGGTGGCTGATATGCGTAGCCAGCTTAACAATGCCAATGGTGAAGTGAATATGATCCGCAATGATTTGGACAGGATAAAGACACAGGTAGAACATTACCAGGGAAGGGTGGAAGATACCCCCAAGAGAGAGCAGGAACTCGCCGGGCTCACGCGTGATTATAACATTACGCAGCAGAACTACCAACGGCTCCTGGATAAATATTATGAGGCCAAGCGTGCGGAGGACATGGAAAAGAGGCAGCAGGGTGAACAGTTCAGGGTGGTGGATTATGCCGAGACACCCCAGACCCCTGTGAGCCCCAATCCGATGAGGATCGCCCTTATCTTCCTTGCCCTTGGTCTTGGGACAGGGGCAGGCATCATCGTGCTGCTCGAGATGTTTGATACCACGGTCAAGGGGGTCAAGCAGCTTGAGGGCTGGTCCGGCACTATACCCTGCATCACGGCTATCCCTCTGGCCCAGACAGAGAGTGACAAGCATAAAGAGCGGTTCATGAATATGGTGTTCCTTGGTATAAATGGCGCCATCTTCTTGGTAGGGACAACGATAATAATAATTTCGAAGTTCTCCCATGTTGTCTTTACCCTGCCGGTGCCCCTCCCATTTTAGGGGGATGACCCATGTACAGAGAACATTTCGGTCTCAAGCTGAAACCTTTCTCCATCACCCCTGACCCGAAATTTCTCTACATGAGCCCGGTTCATAAAGAGGCGTTAGCGCACCTGTTGTATGGACTGAAGGAAGGGAGCGGGTTTGTGGTGATTACCGGGGAGGTGGGCACCGGCAAGACCACAATCTTAAATGCCTTTCTGCTGAAGCTCCCGCCTAGAATTCCCAAGGTGGTGATCAAGAATCCCCACATCAATCCCGACAACCTCTACTTCCTTTTGGGGGAAGCTATCGGCATGCCTGAGGAGAAGCGTTCCCGCAACTATATCAATGAGTTCGAGGACAGGCTCAAGACCACCGGTGGGGCTGTGCTCATCGTAGATGAGTCCCAGGGACTCTCTGTTGAGATGCTTGAAGAGATAAGGTTGCTCTCCAATCTGGAGACCGTGCATGAAAAGCTCGTACAGATCATGCTATTGGGCCAGCAGGAACTCAATGAAAAGCTGAACAGCTCTCAGCTCAGGCAGCTTAAACAAAGGATCGGGGTAAAATACCACATTCCCCCTTTGGATAGCAACGAGACCAAGGACTATATCGACCACCGGCTCAGGGTGGCCGGTTACGAGCCCAGGGAAGAAACCTTGTTTACCTCCTCGGCGCTTGGGGAGATTTACCGCTACACCAGGGGGTTTCCAAGGCTCATCAACATTGTCTGCGATAACGTGCTGTTGGCTGCCTACAGCGATGATCTCAACCAGGTGAGTGCCGGCCTGGTGAAAAAAGTGGTAGGGGGTATGGAAAAGACCTATGCCAGACATACTCCCCCTATGCCTGGCCGACATATGAGTGAGAGAAAGGGCATCAGAGGCCTATGGATTGGCTTGACAGCGGCTGCCGCCTTTTTAATTTTTTTCTCAGCGCTGGTTGTTGTTCTGCGCTCGCCGCTCGGGCGAAACATAATGGACAAATCCAAAGATATGCTGGGGATATCACATGAGACATCATCTTTATCTAATAGGGCAAAAGGACTTTTAAATCCGCTGAACATGAAAGAATCTGAAGGGGCGGCATTACAAGACCTGCCGAAAGTATCCATACAGGACCAGGCAGGTGAGGCCGCATCTGTCCCACCGGACATGGGGGAGCAAAAACAAACGAAGGGCGTCACTATGGCGGTCGGCCCGGGCGACACGGTCGCCAAACTTGCTGCCAGGCATTACGGCAGGGTTGATTCCGTCATCCTGGATATGGTCCGAAAGGCAAACAGCAACCTGGGGAATATCGACCTGATCTATGAGGGACAAAAGATCAATCTGCCACCCATAACAGATACCACCAGGGTCATATTTACGGTGAGTGTGGCATCTTACCATTCCATTAACGAGGCCACGGCAGTGTTTCTCGATCTGGTCAAGAAAGGGTTTAAGGCAACGATCTACCCGCATCTGGACATCCAGGGGAATACCTGGTACCGGGTCACTATCGGGGCTTTCAGGGAACAGGACAAAGCGGACGTGTATGCACGGCAGCTCAAGACCCAAGGGTTTTTATATGCAAAATCCGTCAAGGTGAGCGTGGAGGGATAAACGGTGCACATCTTAAAGGCATTGGAGAAACAGGATCAGGGATTCGTCAAGGAGAACGGCGCTTCCGGTCCGCTTGATGATCACCTCTACATGCACCATATGCCCTATTCCTATACGGCAGAGCAGATCAGGAAGCTCAGGACCTACATCTTCCATATGGCCGACAGGCCTATGCCGAGGGTGATTATGGTTACGAGCGCACTCCCCGGAGAAGGCAAAACTCTCATTTCATCAAACCTGGCCATTGCTATTGCAAAGGGGGAGGACCAGCAGGTGCTGCTTGTGGACTGTGACCTCAGGAAACCATCGCTGCATGAGCTCTTCAAATATCCCCCCTCTCTAGGGGTGAGTGAAATCATACAGGGCAAGGCTGATATATCGGAGTGTCTTTTATCAACCCCCATAGAAAATCTTACTATTCTACCGGCTGCAAAAGAACCTCCGGCAAACCCTTCGGAGCTGCTTGAATCAAAAAAGACCGGCGCACTCATTAAAGACCTGGCAGACCGCGACGGCAACTGGTTCATCATCATCGACTCGCCACCCATACAGGCCACAGTGGACCCAAAGATCCTGGCTGATGTGGTGGAGGGGATCATTATGGTAATAAGGTACCGGTATACCACGGAGGCTGAATTCAAGATGGCGCTTGAAGCCCTGCCAAAGGAGAAGGTCCTCGGCACGGTATTAAATGCCGTGGATGAGCTCCCTGTAAAGAAATATAAGTATAATAAGTACAAATATTACAAGAACTACTACAATCGATAGTAAGTTTTCATGTCTAAGGCGAATGTATACCTTTGTATATTGTGATAGCTCGGGGGTATATGGTAGACTCCATCAATGCCGAAGAGCATCTTTTCCCACCTCTTTCCGGCCCGGTGCCTTGTCTGCGGGGCTTACTCAATAGATATCCGGCTTGGAGTGTGTGTTGGGTGCGTCAGTCGGATCAGGCCCATGCCGAGGCCTGTCTGCACCGTCTGTGGTGATCCGACAGGCACTGAGGGTGTGTGCCTGCGTTGCCTGATCGCACCGCCCCCTTTTGATCGGATGATAAGTGCTTTTATCTTTGAAGGACCCATCAAGGATATCATCCATTCCTTCAAATATGCTCATGCCACCTATTATAAAAAATATCTGGCACAGGTCCTGTTTGATATGATTAAGGCTGAGGGCGAGGCATGTGACGTGGTCACCTTTGTTCCCCTGCATTGGACCAGGATGATTTTACGAGGCTATAACCAGGCTGCCCTTATCGCCGGGGAACTTGCAGGTTTGCTGGGACTTACCGTAAACTACAGCGCCCTGAAAAAGACGCGCGGAACACCCCCGCAGGTGGGATTGCGTAAGCAAGAACGCAAAATGAACGTGAGGGGTGCATTTCGTGCCTCCGGGGTTCGAGACAAGGCGGTCCTGGTTGTGGATGACGTAGTGACAACAGGGCAAACCGCCCGCGAGGTTTCAAATGCACTGAAAAAGACAGGCGCAAGGTATGTGCTCTTTGCCAGCGTCGGGAGGATCGTGCAGTGATTCCTTTAAGGCAGCCGGGCAAAAAAAACCCGAGATATCTGGAGGACATCACCTATTCCATAGCAACGAAAGCGGAAAAGCTCGAAGATCTCTTATCGTCAAACAATCTCTTCATGGGGAAGTATGATGATAACAAGATGATGGCCAAGCTCGACCGTGCAGGCATCATCGGCATCCTCAGCAAG
Organism: uncultured delta proteobacterium; assembly: GCA_963798485.1. Taxonomy (GTDB): domain Bacteria; phylum Desulfobacterota; class Desulfomonilia; order UBA1062; family UBA1062; genus MWEI01. Next base: position 169,930 of record CAWCTR010000017.1, read on the forward strand.
AAGGGGTATCGAAATCTTGTGGTGAGCATCATCAGGTCCGACGACTATACATCCAGGCTCTATGTGAATCTCGACTCTCAGGAGAAAGAGACGCGGCTCATAGAGCTTATCGTGCGTGAAGGTGTCTTTAAGCCCAGGGAGGACTTCATACCCTCATACGATTTTTCATCAGGGCTTTCCATGCTGCTCATCGAATGGGTTGCCTTGCAGGACCCGAAGGCCTCCTTCAGCCATGAAAAGCCCAGATTGCCCGGCCAGCAGTATCCAGGGATCGGAGGACTCAAGAATATGCAGGAACTCCTCTATCATCTTTGTAAATCATCAGGCAAGGACGCCATTGTGGATGTCCCTGAATACTTCCATTCTGCCGCCATCTATTCCCGCATGTATACCGAGATCTATGACCGGATATATGCCTTCTTCTCCCCTGTAGACGCCGGGATTATGCAGGCCATGCTCAGGGACCTCACAGGCAGGTCGCTGGCGGATATTTCTTTTGCAGTGGCCTTTGATTGTCTTCTCGATGCCCGTACAGGCAAGGGTGTCAAATGGAGGACCTCCGAGCAGATCTATCCCATTTCCAGGAAGCTTAAAAATTATGTGGAAGATGACCAGTACAAGAGAATAGTCATTAAGACCATGGAAGAGCATTCTTATGCCATAGACTGGGACAGATTTGAACAAATCAAGGCCCATGGATTGATAGATGAGTTATAGATTCGGGGTCATCGGTCTCGGACGGGTGGGGGGGGCCATGCTCACACTCCTCAAAGATGCAGGTCACGTGCCGGTTTGGGCAGTATCCTCCAATACTCATATTAATAATATCCCCGTTTATACTGATATCCCCTGCTCCCCTGAAGGGGTCCAGGTTGTTTTTATCGCAGTGCCTGACAGTCATATCAGCAGGGTTGCTGAGGAGATCAACGCGTCCTGGGGTCAGTCAGTAAAAGGTATTGTCTTTTTTCACTTCAGCGGGCTTCTCACCTCAGGCGAGCTTGCAGTCCTGTCCAGGGCAGGGGCGACCATCGGCAGCCTCCATCCCCTCCAATCCATTACCGATGCAGCCCAGGCCCGGCAGATTCTGAAAGGGAGCATCTTCACCTTCGAGGGAATGGAAGGGGCCGTCAGGATCGCCGGAGACCTTGTTGACTCAATAGGCGCGGTCATGATGACTATCACACAAGAACACAAGGTGCTCTACCATGCCTCTGCCGTTATGGCGTCAAATTATCTGGTGGCGCTTCTCAATCAGGCGTCCGTGATCATAGATAAAGTTGGTATGGGTCTGAATCACCTTATGCCGCTCATCAAAGGGACCCTGTCCAACATTGAGGAGCATGGCAGCAAGGCCCTGACCGGGCCCATTTCCCGGGGCGACTGGACAACGGTAGAAGGGCATGTAAAGGCACTCCGGGAACATTTCCCCGATTTTATACCAACATATATTGAACTAGGCCGGTCCTGTGCCCGCATGGCAGGAAGGCAGTTCCCATACGAACTCTTCGAAAGTCCAAAGCTCATGGATCTTGGTGAGCTTTGCAATGCACTGCTTTCCAAGCAAGCCCGGGGCATGAAGGTGGTCTTTACCAACGGCTGTTTCGACATAATTCACGCAGGTCATGTAACCTATCTAAGCAAGGCCAGGGCCCTGGGCGACTGTCTTGTGGTCGGGCTGAACTCCGATGTATCGGTGAAAAAACTCGACAAGGGCCCGGACAGGCCCATAAACAACGAGCGCGCGCGCGCAGCAGTGCTCGGTGCGCTTGCATGCGTGGATCATGTGGTCCTCTTCGATGAGGATACCCCCCTGAACCTCATTGAAAGGCTACGGCCCGATGTACTGGTAAAGGGCGGCGACTGGGCAGTGGAGGACATCGTGGGTGCCGATACGGTAAAGTCCTCGGGAGGTAAGGTTCTCACCATCCCCTTTAAAGACGGTTTTTCGACAACCTCTCTCATCGAAAAGATCAGACAGAAGTGATTCTTAAGGATTGTGGGTGGTGAAGGAACTGCAGAAACCGGGCGGGTTCACCCCTTGGGAACGGCTATTGCGTCTTGAAAGGTGAACCAGCCCCGCACAAGTCTAGAATCCGAAGACAAAGCGACCGGCGTATCTCCGGTCTACCCTCTGGCCTGCATAGGCCCCTACCTCTTCGGCATAGGTCAAGAGATCGAACCTAACTATCCTGGCTTCAAGGTTCAGTCCCGCGGTGAGATATCCCTGATAAAGCCCTGCGCGCACGTTGATGATATCAAGGAATTTACATTCAACGCCGAGCCTGAGCCTCTTGGCGATGTCGCTGTCCTGTTTGAACTGGTTGAAGATGTCCACATAATCGATGGCGAACGTGGCACTGGTAAATTTAAAGTCCACGTCCTGGGCATACCCGATGTCGACGTGCTGGGTCGCATCCGCTGCATCGCCGAGGCCGCCGCCTATGAGATTGTTTGCAGAGATCCCGACCCGGGAATTCGCAAATTGGAGTTTGCTTAATTTATAGATGACTCCGAGGTCCACCAAGATACCATTGCCTTTTTTCAGATCATCATTGATCCTGTCCGAGAGCTTATTAGAGAGGTCCGCAATGGTGTATTCCTGGGTAAGGCTCTGCCGTTGGATATATTTTGCGCTGGCCCCCACCAGGAGGTTGTTATCGAGGAAGGGATGTGCATACCCTGCGCCCAGGCCGATATCGTTTATTACATCAACATCCAGCTTGGGATACTGACGGTCCCTCACATCCAGGTCCAGCCTCCCGGTACCGAGAACACAGAAAGCGAACCGGGGCATGGAATAGCTTGGAACAATGGCAAGGCCGAGATGATCATGGTCCCCCATGTGGTCCCTGACAAACTGTGAACTCTCTGTGCCATTACTGAAGTCCGTTTTCAGGCCATCTTGTATGAGGGAAACGGTATTTTTGTCTGTTTCTATCTCAAGACTGAAGAGGGAGACGCGGGTCTTTTCAATATCAGCAAGGCCTGCCGGATTATAGAACAGGGCATTGGCGTCATTGGAGACCGCGACAAAGGCGCCGCCCATGCCCATGGGCCTGAATCCCTTGTAGATATAGGGATATTCATCAGCCAGGCATAAGCTGGAAACAAATAACAAGAGAATCATCAGAAACATTGTCTTTCGCATGTGCGGCCTCCTAATTGCCATTGCCTGCGGTGGTATACCCGAGCAGTTTGGTGTTGATGAATGTGGCAAGTTGCGTTGCCGTGAATGTCCTGATCTTCGGCTCTATGAGCGAGGGGTCAGACCCTTCAGGCAGACCCACGATATCACACATGAAATTATTGAAATCATTGGTGATATTTTGGTCATTTCCAAGATTTTTAATGAAGACATTCACCGCGTTGTACACGTTTGTCAGGTCAGTTTGAAGGCCTCCATCCTGGTTTTGGGTATCCGTTACAAGGCCCCCATAGGTTCCTCCGGTCCAGCTTCCGTTGTATGCTGCCAGGCTGGGAGAATTAACGGTTAGGTATGAGTCCAAGTTGTTTCCCAGGGTAATCACATCCGGGGCAGTTGGGAACAGCTGCTGGTAGGCACTCTGTGATAAGGGGAGGTTGATATCAGTGCCGTTGGTAAACTTGTATTCTTTAGCCGTGACGTAGCCGATGTCCAGGATGAAGTGGAGGGCGGATGCTATGCCCAGTTGCACGGTAAGGTCATCATCTCCCTTGTTGGAGATCAGGGCGTTGTTGAGGTAGTATTCGGCCTTGGCTAAATACGTAAGGTAGGTAGTAACCGAGTCTTCAGATATGGTTACGTAATCTCCATTCGATCCGGTCGATTTCGCAATCACAGAAGATGAAGCGCCGGAATTGCCTGTATTGAGTGATAGGGCCGATGCAATAATATCAAAGTTTCCCAGGTTATTGTTAACTGCCGATTGTCGAAATCATATTCGTAACATCAAGCCCGGCCTTTCCCATGTAGGCAGATGCAAGGAGGCCCGAGGTCTCCGCGTCGGCCGAGCTTTCATAACTGCTCAGGGAGGAGATGACCTTGTCATAGTTCCCATCGTCGAGGGCCATCTTGGCCTCTTCAACTTTTGCCTCTTTGCCGGTTTTATCTGCAAGGGGTCCCAGCATGTTGCTCTCACAGCCCATAATAGCCATGAGGAGGATAACGGTGAATGTCAGGAGAACGTTTCTCATAAATACCTCCGGTTCAGGGGTTTGGTTTAACCGTCTTTTCAACACAAGACAAAAGATAATACATTCGTATCACAGAATAGGGCTTTATTCAATATACCATGGATTGCCATTTGAAAATACGGGCAGTGCCGCTTCGCCCCTGCCCATATAATATCAAGGAAAGGACTATATCCCCGAAACAACCCTTCTGATATGGGGAATACAGATAAAGACAAGGCCAAGAAGCGACAGGAGAATCCTTGAAGGGGAGAATGGATCTGTTGAAGAACTTGTTATAAAGCAGCTGATTTTTTTATTATCTTTAGTGTCAGAATCATTTCCTTCAGCACCCGCACCGAGAGAGACGGTAAGTGCGACAGTCGAACCGGCAACCACAGAGGTCCCTGCAGCAGGATCTTGGCTTATCACATTACCCGTAGGAACACTATCACTGTTGGCCTTGCTCACAGTCCCGACCACAAGCCCTGCACTGGTTAAGGTACTTGTTGCAATGACCTGGGTCATACCCACGACATTGGGCACGGTTACCCCTGAAGAAGTGGATGTCACCACCAGATCTATCGGCGTCCCGAGGTTTATCAGGCTGCCCGCTGTGATGGATTGGCTGATCACCCTTCCCGAAGCGATAGTGTTGCTTGATGCATAGGTCACCGTTCCGGTACTGAACTGGTGTAAGGTGAGAATGTTTGATGCGCTGGTCCGGCTAAGGCCTATGACACGCGGGGTGATATCATCAGTCCCAGGTGTGTTTGAGTAAAAATAGATTGCTCCTTTTCCCGAGTTGGAACTGTCGGACCAGTTACCTAAATACAAACCCGTATTATAATCAACAAGATAAAAGGTGATGCCCGTATGGTTTACAGTCACGGCAGCAGCGTTGCAGGTGCCCCCTGATAAGCTGACTGTTGAGGCAGTATTTCTATAAGATATATTGACACCGGAGTGGGCGGTATTCGTCTCGACAATATAATTGGTCGGAAGATCCCATACTATGTTGAGAGAGCCCGAATAGGGTGAACCGCCTTTGCTCGTTATTACCGCCGTTGCCAGTGGGTGCCCGGATGTGTCGAGTCCGGTAAAGTGGTACTCCCCGTGGATATCACCCTCGATATGGCCTCCGCTGAAAGACCCGGGCTGGTAATAATAGTACGTGGTGCCGGTGTAGGTGGTCCCTGATATGGTGCATTCCCAGTCCGATCTCCCGAAGGTTGTGCCAGTGAGATTATATGATGGGCCGCTCAGGATATCATTGACATAGTACTCCACATTACTCCCGACAATGGTCCCGTTGCCCAGAGAACCTGTGACGTTCCCTGTACAGATATACCTCCTCTCATAGACAGTGGCGGTAACGGACGATAAGTCCTGGACAGAGGTGAATGACCCTGTTATTGAGACATTCATGCACTGCGAAAGGATATATTCGGCTGACCCGGAATACGTGACCCCCACTGCAGTGTCGGCATGGGTGAACTTAACGATAATTGCCGGAGTGAGGGTGGTGGGAGAGGTGTAAACATACATGGAACCTCTATGGGTCCAGTCCGCCCAAACCGATATGGGAGCAGTAATGAAGAATAGTATTGACAAGATGCCTAATAAAAGAACGTGCTTCTCCTTCATAAAACCTCCTCACCTTTAGAAAAGGTTCATTACGATTGAACCTTTTTCTAAAACAGTATACGGGTTAAATCCCCCGTTGGGTTTTATTCATCCGCTTCCGATGTAGTCGATGGTGTCTTGGTCACATTCTGGGTTAATTCTTCAACGGTAAGCCCATATGTTTCTGCTGTATCGTGGACTATATTCATAAAGAGGATCTGGCCGATCGCTCTCCAGCCGACGTTATCTGTCATACTGCCGATTTTGTTTATCGCTTGTGCATCGCCTATGAAGTAAGACAATTCACGCTCGGTAAAATCAGCAGAGTTCATCCGGTTCTGGCTTTTTACAATGGGGGTCAAGGTAATCTTGATTTTATCATTTGCTTCTACGATTCGCCCCTTTATCTGCATGTAATAATCACAGGGAGGCTTATCACCCATGGATGCAAATTTTTTATATTCGGTTGTCACCAGGCCTGCCTCTTTGTTTGCAAACTTGATATCGAACCCACGGTTAACAAAGATATTGGTTAAAGACGCCAGTGCCTGGTCTTTGGTGACATCCGCTTTCTCCAGGCCGAAGGATTGTATATCAACCTTGGTTACAGGCAGAGAACAGGAGGATAACAACAGTAACAAGAACAGAGAGCCGATAGACTTTTTCAACACATGCTTCATTATAAAACCTCCCCGATTTATGCCGTTATGCTGATGGTTTTTTCCAAGACCCTAACTTCTCATGCCCATCTTGATATCATTACATTATACATCTCCTTGGGCCTGATGTCTTCTTGAATATTATAAATACAAAAAGCATGTTCAATGCAAGAACGATAAACTCAATGCGAGATTATGTGCCCATGTTGTCATTGATATTGGTAATATGGTCTGTTATAGCTCTAGGGATGAACGATGACTTTGAGATACATCTCAAGGAGATCCTTAATAGCTCATCATCTTATACCGGTAGAATCGGTCAATATATCCTGGATTCCGGAGGAAAGCGCCTGCGACCGAAGATCGTAGGGCTTGTCGGCAGTGCGATAGGCCTGTCTCAATCGGCCTTGATGCCTTTTGCCTATACTGTTGAGCTTATGCACACGGCCAGCCTGCTGCACGACGATGTGGTTGACGGAACGGAGATACGCCGTTCAAGACCCACGGCGAACCAGATCTTCGGCGACAAGCCGGCCTTGCTTGCAGGTGATTTCATTTCAGCATCGGCCATGGAAACCATGTGCGCACTGGGAGATATGCGCCTTGCCATGAGCGTGGTCCGGACGATCAAGAAGATGTCCGAAGGCGAGCTCATGGAGCTTGAACACTCGCACTCCTTCCATGACAGCAAGGAAGTATACTTAAAGATTATCTATCTCAAAACCGCATCGCTGTTTGAACTCTGCAGCCTGGGCACCGGTATCATTGCCGGTCTTTCCGAAAATGCACTGGATGCCCTTGCTTCTTTCGGAAGGCTTGTCGGCATGGGGTTTCAGATCGTGGATGACATCATCAATGTAAGCCCTGATGAAAGCGACAACAAAGATGCCTTCAATGATATTCTGGAGGGAAAGTCCACGCTGCCGCTGGTGATCCTTTTTAAGAATCGGCCTGAAGTGCTAAGAAAAACAGCGACATTTTCCAATCCCGAGGGAAAGAAAGATTATATTGTGCCCAAGCTTGATACGGCGATCCTCCGAAGCAGCAGGGCAATTGCCCAGGAATACCTTGATATGTCTATTCAAACCCTTCATGAGTCCGGCTATCTTACCAAAGAGCTCTCGGATATCCCTCGCCAGATCATTGCCCAGGTGGAAACCCGTTTCTAGTGTAAGATTACTGATGGCTTTTCCCTTCTTTATTCCTCGTATCTATTGATTTATTAGCGCATAATCCCTATGTTAAGAAACAAATGACCTATGGGGTGGGCAGTTGGAATATAAAGATTATTACAAGATCCTCGGCGTTGAGCGTAATGCGAGCCAGGAAGAGATAAAAAAGAAATACCGCAAACTTGCACGCACCTGTCATCCGGACATGTGCAAGAATGATCCTACAGCCGAAAAGCGTTTCAAAGAAATAAACGAGGCACATGAGGTCCTTGAAGATCCTGAGAAGCGCCAGCGCTATGATGCCTTGGGCAATAACTGGCAGGAAGGCCAATCTTTCAGGCCACCTCCGGGATTCGAGAATATCTTCACTGAGGGCGGCTTTGCTCAAAAGGGAAGACGCGCCGGGGGCAGAAGCTTCAGTTTCGAATTCGAACCCGGGGCCCGAGGCAGTGCGGGGCCAGGGGCATTCTCGGATTTTTTCGAGACCCTCTTCGGAGAGTCGGGCATGGGCCGCCAGGGCGAGTACCGTTCCGCCTCTCCAAAGGGGAGCGACCTGGAGTCGGAGATAACCGTCTCACTGGAGGACGCCCATAGGGGGGTCGCCAAGGAGATCCTCATCCAGGGACCTGGTGGAGAAAAGCGGCTGAATGTTAAGATACCCCAGGGCGCCTATGACGGTATGAAGATCCGTCTTGGCGGACAGGGCAATATGGGCCTTGGCGGGTCCGGAGACCTGTATCTGAAGATAAAGGTAAATCCTGACCAAAGGTACAAGCAGGAAGGATCAGACATCATCGTCGAGATACCGATAACCCCTTGGGATGCAGCCTTAGGGACCACCTGCGAGGTGGATACCCTGGATGGGAAACTCAACCTTAAAATACCCCCGGGTGTGTCTTCCGGCCAAAGGCTGAGACTCAAGGGCAAAGGCCTGGCCCACAAAGGGGATCTGCATGCTCAAATCAAGATAGTAACGCCAAAACGCCTGAGTAACGAGGAGAGGGAACTCTTTATTGAGCTGAAAAAGGTCTCATCTTTTAAGGCCGAATGAAAGAAACCGATGCCGCCACCAAAAAACGGCGCCGGCTCAATACCCCTGCCAACCTATTTTGTTTTTGAAGCGGTTTTCTTGGCTTCCTTCTGAGCCTGAGCAGGGATGTAGGTGTTCCGGCCTGTCAGGACGAGAGAGGGCCGTAGCTTATCAAGTTTTTTTTTGCTGATGCCCTTGATTTTTGTCAGGTCATCGATTGTCTTGAATGGCCCATTCACCTGCCGGTATGCCACGATGGCCGCCGCTGTCTTTTCCCCTATCCCGGGCAGCATCATGAGTTCTTCCTTGGTTGCGGTATTCACGTTGATTACGCCTTGTGCCGCATATAATGGGACACTAAGGGCAAACAAGAATAAAAAGACACACCACACCACTTTTCCGACCTTCATCATTGAAAACTCCTTTCATAACAAATTTGATTAATGATAATAGAACCGGGTACTACAAAGTCAAGATATACGAAATAAATCTCAAAAAAGTAAGAACAACAATATGACAGAATGATTACAAAAACAGCACTGATTAAACTTTCCTCCCCATGAGCCGTATATATACCATATCATGTCATATTAAGGGGATGCCCATGAACAAAACACTGTTGGCCTTGTTTGCCGGTGCCCTCATAGTCCTTGCCGGGTGCGGAGGCGGAGGCGGAGGCGGAGGTGGCGGAGGTGGAAGCAGTTCGAACAACAATGGAGCAGCCGGGACAAAACTGAGTCTGTTCACTGACCAAGTAAAATCCTGCGCGCCTTACCTCAGCATAGGCAGTCTCTCAAGCGCACCAGCCAATCCCCTTCTTGATGATTGGAATAGTTGGAGCCCTGATGTAAGCGGGTCAATCCTTGGTAAACTCTTTGATCCGGCAAACGGCAAGGATGAATGCATATACAGCCAGGTCCAGGTGCTCGATTCTCATATTAACTTGGTAAACGAGTTCTCGGCTCTCTGGAACACTTCCGGAATATACACACAAGGCAATACCAAGGCAAATGTCGATACAACCGTCTCCTCGGTCACTATCCCCTTTCTTTCCTTAGATTTAGGTGCACTGGACCCTATGGACAGGCTTGTTACCCTGAGTGTGCCGGATCAAGATCTTACGATTAACATGGCCTTTTCACAAAATGGAGGCAATCAGACCATTGTGGAACAGTACACAATCGGGACAACTCAATCGTGTGTATTTCTTGCGCGAATAGTGGGAAATGATGTGGAGATATGGTGTGCAAGCATTAATGAAAGTACTCCTGTGAGCAAGGTCCAGATAATGTGGGAAGGGAATACCGGCTCCAAGACGTTCACGATCTCTGAGTGCACCAATGCTTCAGCAGGCAACAACTGGGAGGTAATGGGCGGAGGTAGTGTTGCAAGCTCCACAAGCGAAATGGCCTTTATGGCATGCAATTACCAGAACGATGATTCATCAGATTCCGGCACATACTATATTACCACTACACTGAATGGTCTTGAGAACGGTACCTCGCAGCCGATTATCAATGCCGCTGCTATACCGCCCAACCCCAATACCGATATTGTACTGGCTTATATTAACGAGGATAACCCGGAATGTTTCGGATTCCTTGGTATACAAAATTATCCGAATACCCTTGAAGATCTTGCCTGGCTCCAGTGAGTTCTGATTATCGAGTGATTTATCCGTAAAAGTCCGACAAGGGGGCCGGGCGTTCCCGCCCGGCCCCCTTGTCGTTAACTGGCAAACCTACTTTACCAAGCCCGATTTGACCATGATTGGTTTGATGCTGCCGTCTTTTTCCATAGACTCGTATGCCTTGTCGAATTCCTTTGTTGTCGTGATGATATTTCCTTCTTGTTACACTTGGTGTATAGAATAATCCCTTACAAGGAAGGATCAACCCATGACGTTTAACAATGTAACAGATGTTCAAGAAAAATTGCAGGTGGTCGGGTATATCACCTCCAGGGAGATTGCCACTGTTGTGTTCCTTGCCTCAGCCACCAAGAAGCCCATCCTTGTGGAAGGGCCTGCCGGCGTGGGCAAGACGGAGCTGGCAAAGGCGATCGCACGGGCGTTTGACTGCGAGCTTATCCGCCTCCAATGCTATGAGGGCCTTGATGAGGCCAAGGCGTTGTACGAGTGGGAATATGCCAAGCAGCTCCTTTACACCCAGATGGTGAAAGAAAAGATCAGCGATGTCATTACCGGTGCAAAAACACTCTCCGATGCTGTTGACCGTATCGCCGACCAGGAAGACGCCTTCTTTTCCGAACGCTTCATCCAGCCCCGGCCGCTGCTTAAAGCGATCAGCTCAAAGGACCCCGTGGTCCTGCTCATCGATGAGGTGGACAAGTCCGACCCTGAATTCGAGGCATTCCTGCTGGAGCTGCTCAGTGATTTTCAAGTCTCCATCCCCGAGATCGGTACCATGAAGGCCGTGAATATCCCCTTTGTCGTGCTCACCTCCAACAACTACCGCGACATGAGCGATGCATTGAAGCGCCGCTGCATCCATATCTATATCGAATACCCCGAGCGCGAGCTGGAGATGCGCATCGTCGCCATCAAGATCCCCGGGATTTCCGAGAGGCTTGCCGGACAGGTCGTTGATACCGTTCGAAACATCCGTAGCATTGATCTGAAGAAGAAGCCGTGCATCTCGGAGACCATTGACTGGGCGCGGTCCCTGCTTGCCTTGAATGTAGAGGAAATCACCCCCGATGTTCTGCTCGAGACACTGAACATGCTCTGCAAATACCGCTCCGATGCCCAGGCGGTAAAGGAAAAGGCGTTTACGCTGGTAAACTAGGTTTGCCCTTATGATCAACCCAATCCTGAAGTTCGTGGCATGCTGCAGGGCAGCCGGATATCGTATCTCCACCGCCGAGGTCATCGACTGCGTCGAGCAGCTCGAACTCGTCGACGTACTGGATGAGACGGAATTCCGGGCAGCACTGCGGGCCAACTTTGCCAAGAGCAGGCGCGACCAGGCGCACTTTGACCGTCTCTACCACCTCTTCTTCCATGAACTCAGGGGGGACCTTTCCGAAGAGGAAGGTCTTGCCCAGAAGGCCGAGCAGGTAATCGGCTCCCTGAGAGATCAGGCAAACGGAGACCGTTCGCATAACGCCATCATCGAGTTCCTCTCGGGAGACCCGCTCATGTTCCTGGAGATGATGCGTCAGATCCAAACCCAAGGTGATACCCCCAGTTTAGGCATGAAATTCAACCTTGGTCCGTTGGCAAACAGGCTCAAGGTCATGGTGGCACTCAACAAGGTGCGTGATGAAATCGGCGGGTTTCTTCAGAAGAATCCCTTTGCGTTTAATAACGCCATGCGCCAGGAGCTGACCAGATATTTCAATGAATATCTCCAAAGCGCCTTTGCACTTCTGCTCAAGGAGCCCAGGCCGTACACCGATGAGCAGCGGGGGTACAAGACCCATGAAAAGCACCTCATGGAGCTCGGAGAAAGGCCCTTTGCATCTCTAACCGCCAGGGAGATAGAAGATGTCCGCGATGTCCTTGATAATCTTGTCCGGAAGCTCAAGGATATCATCTCATGCAGATATTCACAGAACCGTGAGGGCGTGCTGGATGTAAAGAAGACCCTCCGCAGGTCTGCCAGGTACAACGGTGTGCCTGTTGAGATCCTGTTCAGAAAACGACCCCCCAAAAAAGGTAAAATCGTCACCTTGTGCGACATCTCGTCTTCGGTCTGGTCGGCGGCCCGGTTCATGCTCAATGTCCTGTACTCGCTGCATGAGTGCTTCGAGAAGGTGAACAGTTTTGTTTTTGTCGCAGGATTGAAGGAGGTCTCGGATGTATTCGACAACAACGAGCCGAACCATGCCATCGAGATGATACTGAAAGACCTGGAATTCAACTATTATGTGCCTACGGATTATGGTGAGACCTTCAGGCACTTCAGACGCGACCATATGGATGTCCTCACCAAGCGAACGACACTCATCATCATGGGGGACGCGAGGACCAACTACCTCCACCCGGAGGACAGGATCTTAGGGGAGATGAGGGAGCGCTGCCGGAGGGTCATCTGGCTCAACCCGGAGCCTTTGAGTAGTTGGAACACCGGGGACTCAGAGATGTATGCCTACAAACAGCACTGCCACGAGCTCAGGCAGTGCCGCAACCTCAATCAGCTCATCGAGTTCATTGAGGAGCTTATGCTCTGATGCACATGGGATACGATCCAACAGATGATTTGAAGGATCTCCGGCAGCGCTCGGCTGATTTTGCGCTGCGTTCCATCGCCGCCAGGAAAGGACTCTCATCAAGCACCTCCTTTCCCCTGGACCTGTGGAGAGAATTCGGCGGCTCCGGTATGCTGGGCATCGGCACACCAAAGGAATTCACAGGCAAAGGGTTGGGTTATACCGGTATCCGTGCGGCAGGCAGGGCCATTGCAAGGCACGGCTGCTGCCTTGGGATCACGCTGTCCTGGCTCATGCACGAGATTGCAGCCAGATTTATTTTCAGTGAATATGCATCCTCAGACCAGAAACGAAGATACCTTCCGGCCATGGCAAAAGGTGAGGCTACCGCGAGCATTGCCATTTCCGAACCAGGTGTAGGAGGACACCCCAAGCACCTGAAAACCACGGCGGAGAAAACAGACTCAGGTTATCTCCTTACGGGTGAGAAGACCTTCCTTACGAACGGGCCTATTGCAAACCTCTTCATTGTCCTTGCCGTAAGCGGCCAAGAGGGGGAAAGGAAATGCTACAGCGCCTTTATCGTACCCAGAGAAACACCCGGGCTCAGACAGGCCGAGCCTTTGGATTTCGGGTTCCTGCGGCCATGCCCACATGGCGGGATTATTATGGATGCATGTATGATCCCCGAAGAGAATCTTTTGGGAATCCCCGGGACTGCCTATGAGGACATTGCGCTGCCCTTCAGAGAGGTCGAGGACGCCATGATGATGGGCCCCATCATTGGCGCCCAGGAAGCAAGGCTTTATGAGATAGCCACAGCCTTAAGGGAAAAGGCTTCCCCTTTGATGGGGGATATTCCATTCCGGCTTGGCGGCTTAATCAGCACCTTGAGCGTGCTTGATATTATCGCGCTTGAGGCTGCGCAAAGGCTTGATGATGAAAAGGATCATGGGGGCATTACCAACCTTATTCTTGCCTTCAGGCATATCTATGCAAAGATGCATCAGGAGTTTCATGAACTGATGACAATGACCGGTATAATCCCTTCCGAATCATATCAGGCGCTCACCCATGATCTTGACCACATCGTGCGCTTTGCCGAGCGGGTAGAGAGGATTAAACAGATGAAGCTTGGCCGGCTCTCATTTCTGCGGTTCATTAAAACTCCCGGTTGATTTCAACCATAGGGTTTCTCGAAATAGGGGGCAATCTCCTTCAGAGCGGCAGGCACCTGATGCCTAGGGCCTTTTCCACATGGCCAACGGCGTGAAAGGCGGCATGCGGGATCCTGAACGGGATGCCGAAGAGCCTCCAGCTGATGAATTCCAGAACGAGACCGGTCTCAGCCACGGTATCCATGTAGGCGAATTCCGTTCTCAGCGGTGTTGCCCGGATCGTGCCCCTTATCCATGTCGGGTAGCCGTGACTTTCAAGACGTGCTGCATGTACATCCACATTGTTCACCAGAAAGCCCAGGTGCTGTACGACCATGGGGCAATCAGGGTCTATGCAGTCCTTGTAGAAAGATGAACCTTCGCCCGGTTCCAGGAGTTCCACCTCGAAGCCCTTGTGATAGGCGATGCCCATCTTGCCCTTGAAATGTCCCAGCTTCCTGCGTTCATTCCAGAGGGCTAGACTGCCTGAGGCGATGAAAAAGGGGCCCAAGCCCTTTGCCTCCAGTTCTGCGGCAGCGGCTTGAACATCCGGCACCACGACTCCGATCTGGTGGATCAGGGGGAATTCGTATTTATCCCTGAAATCTTTGGCGAGACGGGATACCGCCAGGGTGAAATTGTCGGCCTCGAGCAGATCATTGAAAGGTATCATGGTTAGCCTCCTTACAAGGATGATGTGTAAACAGTGACCGTAAAATTTACCCCATTCGTCTAATCATCATTCACGAATCTGATCACTTTACCGGCTCATGGGCCTTGCGGCCATATACCCTCTCATAGGCCATGCAGAATGGACAGAAGCCACCCTCTATGTTCTTCACAAAGGAGTAGGCAAGGCCTTCCTGTTTCCTCCGGGCTGTCCTGCACACCGGGCATTTTGTACACACAGAGGCCAAAGCCCTCATGAACATACCGGCCTGTTTATTTTCCATGACCACCCCCACATAAAGGAATTGCTGATTACTATTATAAGCGTCCTGGTGGATGCGGCAAGTATATTCAGGTTCTTTGTGCATGAATGTCACCTATTCCAGGGCCAAAAGCTTCCGGTCCAGGAGCCAGGCATGAGCGGCAAGGGCTGCCTTGGCGCCGGCCCCTGCAGCGATGACGATCTGTTTTTCCGTCTCGTCCGTGACATCGCCGGCTGCAAAGAAACCCGGTATTGAGGTGGACTGATCGCGATTGACCTCAATCTCGCCCAGGTCATTGAGCTTCACCAGGTCCTTGACCGGCGCTGAGTTGGGGAGAAGCCCGATCTCAAGAAAGACACCGTCCACGTTCAGGTCAAGGCGCTCCGTCCCTTCCACCGCCTCCAGGCGGACACCCGCGAGCCTTTCCTTGCCGAGAAATTCCACAACCCGCATGCCGCCATGCAGGGTGACATGCCGGGCCTCCTTTACCGTTTCAAAGAGCACCGCATCTGCCTGGAAACTTTTAAGGACATTGACGATATGGATCTCCTTGGCATAACCCAGCAGGTCCCTGGCTGCCGTGAAGGCGGAGTTTCCCCCGCCGATGACGGCTACACGCCTGTCGCGGTATAGCGGTGCATCGCAGGTTGCGCAAAACGCGATACCGTGGCCCAGAAAACGGCCCTCGCCTTCCACCCCCAAGGTGCGGTATTCCTTGCCTGCGCAGTAGATCACCGCCTTGGCCCGGTAAGTCTGTCCCGATGCCGTATTCACCTCGAACAAGGAGTCTTTCCTTGTAATGGACGTCACCTTCTCGCCCATCTGCTCGGCAACGGCATAGCGTTCTGCATGGGCGCGGAATATGGCCGTGAGGTCCATGCCGCTCATGCCAGGGATGCCGAGCCAGTTCTCGATGCCGGCGGTGTTGGTGATCTGCCCCCCGAAGGCCTCACCAATCAGCGCTACTTCCAGGTTCTTTCTGATGGCATAGATGGCCGCAGACAGGGCCGCCGGACCTGCACCCACGATGATGATATCATAGGTACGCTCGGTCGTTGCAGGGATAGCCAGGCGCTCACCTGCGGCCTCACGCATCTGGGCGTCGATCTGCTCGTATTCCTTGGGCTTGACCACCTTCAGGACCTGCAGGATCGCCTGGAGGGGTGGCAGCGCACCTTCGAAGGAGGCACCCTCATTGATGAGAGTCCTGGGCACACCGCTCACTTCGTAGCGCTGCACAAGCTGGGGGAACTGGGAGGATTCGATCATATCGGCGCGGATATTCTCGTTTGCAACAGCCATCTGGTGGGCAATGTGCACCATCTTGGGGCAATAGGGGCAGGTGAGCGTCACCATGACCTCCAGGTGCACCGGGACATCGATGACAGCAAGGAGGTGCTCGAGATCATGAGGCAGTCCTGATTGTCCGGCTGATACCATAAGCACGGCCTCGATGAGCGAGCCGAACTCATAGCCCATGGTCATGCCATAGAACCGGATGCCATAATCCTTCTCACCGATAAGGACCGTAGCAGGGACCTTGTTGACCCCATAGGTGCGGGCAAGATCGGCATCAGCCAGAAGGTCTTTGATTTCCAGCGTGATCTTGTCCGAGAGTGCGGCAAATTCCGTCAACAGGTCCTCCTGCTCCCGGCACGCCACGCAGGGGTGCTCCTGGGTGAAGAACACGAGCCGGAGAGGGATCTTGAGGTGTTTCAAGACGGGCAGGAGTTCTTTCTTTGTCTTGGCATCAATAAGATCGGGCATAACATCCTCCTAAAAGATGGGACATGGAGAAACGGCATCCTCTTTAATATTCTAATACCGGATGTGCATGATTTCAACAGATCGAGGAACAAGGGAGGTCCTATGGAGATTAAACCTTGCGGAATCCTCTGTACGGGCAATCATCCCTTTTCAACTGTCGAGCGATTTGGGCACTGGTATTATAGCAGAGGTCAAGACAAAAAAGCCGGTATACACTCATCAGGGATGAAGTGGTGGTTGTTTACAAAGGATAAAGATCTCGCTGTCAGGACAGCTAAATCACACATAGAATAATTTGACCACAGGGTGATGATCTCTTTCGGAGAGTATCGGTTCTCAGGCATTTCAAAAAACAATAAGTTATCGCAGGAATCATCATAAGGAATAACGTGCTGATCACCGGCAGCTGTAAGCCGTCCGGTGGATTAAGGGTTAGACGGCGCACACGTCCAGATTTGCGATCCCGCCACCCCGAAGCACAACCACTGTTTCTGTTCTGCTGTAGATTTGGCGATCCGAAAAGTAAACAGTGCGGCTATTAATAGCTGCAACCTGATTGGTGTTGACCTCGAATCTCGATTGAAGTGGATCTTCGAGTACACCCAACAAGGCCTGGCGCGTGTTTAGTGGAAATGAGACTTCGGTGCCAGGCAAACCATAACCGATCGGTCCACGCATGTTTGGGTCCTTGAATATAACCGCCACTGGATGATCGCATGTCACGAAGTCTGGAGCATCAGTTTCTGCGATGATCAACGACCAATACCGAGTACCGAGCAAGTGGAGTACTTGTTGAAACACTCCTAGCTCTAATGAGAGGCTATCATTGGTGCTGATTTCAACAGTGTACTGATCGTCCTGTATAAACTTTCTCATTTCTTCGAACGACACGTTAACACCTTCGGGAACGAAGCCGTTCTTTTTAGACTTAGAAATTTGGTATTCGAAGAGGCGTTGATCCGAGCTAAGTATGCTGCCAATAATGCGTGCCGTATGCTGATGAGCAGCATTCATAGCTCTCCGACTCTTTGGGTTGCGGACAACAAGCAGCGCCATTAGATTAATAACATAGCTGAACTCCTCGTCAGGAGGCAATTCACCGCTATCTCGAATACCTTGAAGGACAGAGCCGGTTCTACCCTCAAACGCACCTAGTGCCTGCTCTAAGGCATCTGGATCTTGACCGTCGATATCTATTCGATTGAAATCACGCATGGCAGCAACATTTCTAGGCTTGGTCTGAAATATGGAACCCGACACGAGATCCGATGCATAGAACTGCCCATCTCGAGTTCCATCGTCCGTAAACCCAGCGAGGTAGACTTGTGGTACAAAATGATGATTTCTAGAGGTCTTTTTCATTGTGTTACTCATAGTCTAACGTATTACTATACTGCACTTTTGCAGTATATCACCATTGTTATCCGAAGCACAATTGCAGTATATCCAGATATTGAATGCAAGGTATTATGATGTTATAATATTTAAATCGTTGATTTCGTGCCATAGCCCACGGTTTAATATGATGTGTCTTACTGTGTATGTTTCAACCCAAGATCTTCGTTTTTTGAAATCTCAAAACCGACAAGAAATCGCAGTTATGTTCACCATGAGTAAAGTGACGATTTTGAGTTATAGTCTATGGTGGGTATTAATAAAACTTGGCTTAGTATGTTGGCACAATATCTATTTACATTCCAACATGTTATTAAATGAGTAAATTTAATTTTAACCCCATCTATTGACTTTCATTGAAGCAGAATTAATTTTTATAAATTAATCTATTAGTTATGCAAATTCTTTGTAGATACTATCAATAGTTTTTGATGAATAATTATTATCCCAGATTTTTTATTCACTTAGAGGAAAATCATTTACCAGAGGATTGGGATTAAAGAAATTAACTAATTGGAGAGAAAGGGGGTATCTATGAGGAGAAAAACACGTATAGTTTGTTCAGTGCTGGTAGTTTGCGGGATTCTCACCGCTATTCCTGCAGCGTCCTATGTTGTATGGATGTTGGCTGACCTCATGAATGTCGTTTCACCAACACAGCTGCAGACACTCAACTATCATCCTGTCGAGATCGTAGTAAACTTCAAGAATGGAGCCATAGCAAATACCTTTACAGCTTCACTCAACGGGCATAATATCACAAGTGAGTTCACGCCTATCCAGGGAGGAGTACATGCCTATGTTACCCCGGATGAAGGGCTGAACTGTTACATCATCGGTCAGAATTCGATACTGTCACAGATCAATTTTCTCGCCACGAGTATTCAGGGTAACGGTTATAAGTATGATGTAAATATCAATGAGTTCAATGTCAAATACTACCCGGTTAAGACAGCTCGGGACAATGTAGGAGTGTGGTTCATAACCGGGGGCGCTCTTGGTGATGTCATGGAGGCAATGGGGTATGCTGTGGCCACCGACAGGCTGTGGCAGATGGAGACATACCGCCGCACTGCAAGAGGCACACTTGCCGAGATATTAGGGTCATCTTATTTATCAAATGATATCGGTGTGCGGACCATCAGCTATACCGATCAGGAACTCTCTGACGGGTTTGATGCCCTGGACAGGGATGCACAGATCGCCATATCAGAGTATGTAGAGGGTATCAATAAGCGTATCGACAATATCAAGGCAAATCCCTTACTGCTGCCGTTTGAGTTTTTGGCTGTGGGATTCCCACTCAATTACACCCCTGGTTATTGGACCGAAGAAGATATCCTTGCATGGATGTCATTCTTGTTGAGGGACTTCGATTGTGAGGCACTGGAATTTGGTCAGATCCAAAACGCTGCATTGTTCCAGGCACTGACAACTCAATATGGGGTCGCACAAGGCTACGGTATGTTCAACGACCTCAGGTGGTTAAACGATCCGAGCGCACTCACCTATATCCCACCGGTTGCGACAACGGCTATGATGGCAGCCCCGGCCCTTGCTGCTCCCAGTGTCTCTGCCCAAGCACCTGCTATTCAGGGTATTTCGGGTGATTTCCAAGGAGCTTATGAAGCCCTGTCTAACCAGAGAGATACCAATATAAATAACCTGAAAAATATCAATGCATTCGTGAAAATGGGGAGTTATGCATGGTCTATCTCAGGCAAAAAGACCGCGGACGGCAAACCGATTATTTACTCTGGTCCTCAGATGGGGATTACAGTGCCTCCAATCGTGATTGAAGGCTCTATAATAGGTGGTGGTCTTACTATATCAGGGATGTCAGTCCCTGGTATCCCCGGCATCATTATCGGCCGGACACCGCATCATGCATGGTCCCAGCAGGTGGGGCATGCGCATACGGTTGATTTTTACGTTGAATCTCCTTCGAGTATTACTCTCAACCGTGTGGAGACCATACATGTCGCCGGTCAGCCCGATTACACACTTCCCGTTTATCGTAGTAAGCATGGGCCGATTGTAAATCAAAGCCCACTACTTTCCTGGAAATACTCCCACTGGGGATATGAATTCAAGACGATCAAGGCGTACTTGAATCTTGCACGCGCACAGAGCATGGATGACTTCGGCAAGGCTATCGAGGATGTAGCTGTCAGTCAGCACTTCTGTTATGCAGACAAGGACGGGAATATCGCTTACTGGATGTCAGGCCGCGATCCTGTTAGGCCTGCTGGAGAATGGCGTCTGCCTCAGGGTATGATCGCTCCAGCACTTGAATGGGATGCCTCAGTCCTTATTCCGCGGTCAACGGATCGCAATAACGCCCAGGGTTATTACTGTGGATGGAACAACAAGAGCAACCCGAGCTACAATGATTCTATCAATAGTCCCGGCTACTTCTTCGGCCCGTTCGTCAGGGCTCACGTGATCAATGACTACCTTTCCACCAATAACAACCTCACCTATGAAGAGGTTCGGGACCTGGCCCTTTATATTGCTACCACTGATTCTTTTGGCCACGGGGGCATACCGTGGGATTTCGTGTCAGAGGATTTCACAAATGCCGTATTAAATAAGGCTGGAGGACCAAGCACTGCTGAAAAGGCAGCCCTCAACCTTCTTTCGGCCTGGGACGGCAACTTTGTCGATGGAGGCCCCTCGGAATGGCGCGAGGGTGTAGACCGTTCCGATGCCTGGATACTCCAGGATGCCTGGATTCGAGAGGTTTTGAGGCTCACCTTTGCCAATACGCTGCCGTTCTATTTTGATGCCACTAATGATGCGGTAATATTCCGCCTGTTCAATGTATATCTCCACGCCATGGAAGGTGGCTTTAATAACTATCACTGGTTCCAAGGACAAGACACGAATGGCATCATTGTGACTGCGATTGATAATGTACTTAAAAACCTTGGCCCGCAGCCATGGGGTACTGGGAAGCGCGGGGAGATCACGCTTGCAGATAGCTTCTTAGGCGGTACGGTTGTCGACAGTATACCATACGCTGAACGATCAACGTACGCTCATTGTGTTGAATTCGGTCCGAGCGGTCCCATTCGGATTGAAAGCATGTTCCCGCTCGGGGAATCGCAAAATATCCTCTTTAATGGCACAGGACCAGTATTCGATCCAAACTTCTTCAGCATGGTACCGATATACGACCCGTTTGAGCCAAGGTCATTCCCACTATTCCACTAAGAAGTTTTCTTATAGTGCAAATACACTGACCCTGCCCGTACTCCCGGGCAGGGCTTTTTCTAATATTATTGATCAATCATTAGTCTAAAACTTATATTATCAACTGGATATAAATGAGTGTTTCCCAATTCAGGTGAGATACTGTAGATTACGCAAAAGGATTATTGGTTTTATAAGCATGGAAAAACTATATAGTTCGTGCCATACACAACGTCCTGCCTATACTGATGATTCCTTTTGAAAATATATATTCTGGCTTATGGGCTAGTAACTCAATCCTTGTTGGCGGCATTGACCTTTATCACGTGGAAGGCCTTTTCTAGATCTTGCGGTTTAAGCTCTACCATGAAACCCCTCTTGCCGCCATTGATGAAGATGCGGTCCAGCCCGAATATCGTGGACTCTCCATATACCGGCAGCCTTGTACGAGTGCCGAAGGGGCTGATACCGCCTACCATGTAGCCGGTATATCGATTGGCGTCTTTTTCATCACAAGGCTCAATGTGCTTCACGTTGAGTTCCCGGGCAAGCTGTTTGGTGGAGACCTCACGGTCGCCATGCATGAGCATGATGAAAGGCTTATTATCATCTGGTTCCATGATCAGGGTCTTGATCACCTGGTGTTCGGGGATGAGAAAATATTCAGATACATGATGGGTGCCGCCATGTTCGACAAAGGGGTAGAGGTGTGGGATGAATGCAATCTTTTTGTCCCGCAGCAAACGGATAGCCTGAGTGATCGGGTAGTCCGGCCTTGTCATTGTCTTATCTTGTTGTCCCCTGTCAGATGCCATGTTCAGGCATCACATCATCCGGAGCAGTGATTAAAGGCTTCGAAGGGCATGGGTTTGAAGAAATGCCTCAGCGTGTCTTCACCTGTACATATGTGCTCTGGGCGCTCCTATGATCCAGGGCCAGCAACACCGTTTCTTGACCGGGCTGGAGCACGCTCACAATCCCGGCGAAGTCCTCCACGCCATGAACCGACTGGCCGTCTATTTCCAGGATGATATCTCCCAGCTCAAACCCCACTTCCGCCATGGGGCCTTTCGGGTCAAGCCATTTCAGAGCCACACCCATATCGATCCCATAGTTGTCCGCTTCCTGAGATCTGACAGGTCTTATCTCAATGCCAAGGCGATCTTTAACAACAGTAGAGAGAAATTTCAGGGAGTCATCCATGTCTCCAACCACAATTTTGACTGCAAATTCGTTGCTGCCTCGAAGAACAGCCGACTGGAGCGTTGTGCCGATGGGTGTTGTGGCCACCTGGTTTCGCAGTGAGCCCGAGTCTTTGACCTCTTTGCCGGCTATAGTCATTACAATGTCGCCCTTTTTCAAGCCGGCCTTGTCGGCAGGTCCGTCTTTGACCACATCCACAACAACGGCGCCTGTGGTCATCTCCAACTTAAGGGACTTCGCCTTTTCCTGGTCCAGGTCCTGGATGGTGACGCCTATCCACCCCCTTTTGACCTTGCCATAAGCAATAAGCGCCTTCGATATGGCGATGGCGAAATTGCTGGGGATAGCAAAACCGATCCCTTCATATCCCCCGGACTCGGAGGCGATTATCGAGTTGATGCCGATAACCTCCCCCTTGAGGTTGATGAGCGGGCCCCCGCTATTGCCGGGGTTAATGGCGGCATCGGTCTGGAGGAAGTCCTGGTATGAGCTTGGGTCTGTGATACCCTGGCGGTGCTTGGCGCTGATAATGCCCTGGGTCACGGTCTGATCGAGTCCTCGAGGGTGGCCGATGGCAACAACCCACTCTCCGACCTCCACCTTGTCGGAGTCGCCGAACACGACAAAGGGGAGTTTCGATTCAGGGTTAATCTTGATGACGGCAAGGTCGGTCTTAGGGTCTTTCCCTACTATTTTTGCTGCATACTGTTTTCCGTCAGAGAGGATGACCTTTATATCAGTAGCCTCATCCACGACATGGTTGTTCGTGAGGATATTACCTATCTCGTCAATGATAATACCGGTACCCAGGCCCCTGAGTTCTCTTTTGAATTTTTTCTGCGCCTGGGGCTGTTCGAAAAATGGGGATTGCTGTGGTTCGGTTGATGGAGAGTATGGTACGACCTGCTGCTGGGTCACCTCGATGTGCACGACCGATGGGATAGTGGCCTTGGCAATCTGTGTGATGATAACCCTGAGGTCATTCGCGAATACGGGTTTGGGCGATGAGTCCTGGTTGGGATCGGCGGCGTTCGTTACGCCGGGCAGAAAAGTGACGCCCAAGAGAAGGACGATAATCACCGTAAAACAGGTGCTGCTGTATTTCCCCATGGATAAGACCTCCGATCATATCTGGGCATGCACTGGAATGCATGGCTTTACCTTGCTATGGGAAACATCATAACACTAGGGTGTTCAAAAGCAAGGGGTATATGGGCACCGGGCAATAGGCTTTCGGGTTATTGTAATGCGAGCTCGATCTCTTCCTTGAGTTCTCCCTTGCTTTGCCCAAGGAATTTCTTGAGCGCTTCTTGTGCAGCCGTACCCTTGATACGGCCCAAAGACCATACGATCATGGCCCGCACCCTGAGGTCATCACCCTCCTCATAGGCGCGCACGAGGTCGGGAACATATCCGGCATCCAGGCTGTTGCCCATGGCCCGGGCTGCATTCATCTTCCAGCGCCACAGGTCTTCCGGGGCCTGATAGAACATGTGGGGCCAGATTTTTTCCATAAAGTAGGTCTTGTCCATGTGCAGCAGTTTTTTCAGTTCAAAATCATCTGCTATGGCTAAGGCCTTCTTGTTTATGGGCAGGTCTTTCCCAAGCCATGGGGTATTCCGCGGGCATACATTCTGGCAACGGTCGCACCCGTAGACCCACATGCCCATGGGCTCCCGGAGCTCTCTAGGGGTAAGCCCGTCTCCAAAATAACTCAGATAGGATATGCACCGGCAAGGGTCTATCCGGCGCGGGCCTTTCAGTGCGCCTGTAGGGCAGGCGGAGATGCAGGCGTTTTTGCACCAGTCAGGACACGCGACTTCATAGTTTGGCGCATCAGGTTCAAACGTGCGGTCTATAACCAGGGCGACGGGCAGCACCCATGAGCCTTTGAGGGCAACCTTTCTGGAGTAGAAGAGGGTGTTCTTGCCGAAGGTTCCAAGGCCGGCCCTGGCCGCAGCTACACGGTGGGGGAGGTTGAAGGGGACTCTGGAGTTGATCCCGTCTTGTGTCAGAAAAGATCTGAAGTCCTTGATCCGAACGGCCAGGCCGTCTTTGGTGACCCGGTCATCATCCAGGTAACAGCGCCCGAAATGGCGCTCCAGTTGGGGGGGAAAGGCCTCCCTGAAGTAGGCCTCGATAAGCACGATGATGGATTGGGCGCCCGGAAGGATGTTTTTGGGGTCGGTGCCGGAGACCAGATCGAGGCCCATCCTGCCGACCCATCCATACTCCTCCTGCCGCCGGCACAGCAGCTCTTTCTGGGAGTCGAAGGGTTCCGCCGTGGTGAACCCGAGGTCCGCAAATCCCAGATCCAAGGCCTTGTTTATAACATCGTCCCTGGCGAGCATAGTGTTCTCCTTACATTTTTCTGGGTAATGCCTTCAATGCCTTTATGTACCTGACCTCATTGAAAGGCCTGCCGGCTTTCAGCATATCATTCATCTCTTTTACTAAAACAAAGGCGATTAATCGCATTGCATCATCGTGATGACGACCTTCACGAATCAACCTGTCATAGGTGGACTTTGTCTCTTTGGGATTGTTCTTGTCGATCTGATTCTGGATTGTTTCGAACAGTGCCTCTCTCACATACATCTTGTTGTCATTGACCATGATATCCCCCGATTTTAAAACGAATCGATATGCCTTCTCCTGATCAGTAATCCTGTGTATCCCACGAGTGCGAAGGTCGCACCGGCCCAGAAGGTGGCGGCAGGGCCGGCTACATCCCAGAGCCATCCGGCCAGAATGCTCGCCATCAGCATGGCGATGCCCGTTGCAAGGCTGAAGAGGCCGAAGGCGCTTCCGCGGATGTTCGCCGGCGAGGTATCTGCCACGAGTGTCGAGAATATCCCCTGGGTCAGGCCCATATGGAGCCCCCAAAGCGCTGCCCCGCAAGCGACAAGGCCATATCCCGAAGCAAGGGCGAATACGATGTCGGAGGCGACGAGCACGAGGCAGCCGGCAGAGAGCATCCCCATGCGGCCCAGTTTATCCGAGAGGACACCAACAGGATAAGCACAGAGCGTGTAAACCACATTCATCAACACCATGAAAAAGGGAATGAGGGATGCCGGTACTCCCACTCCCTGGGCGCGCAGGAGTATGAAGGCCTCGCTGAAGCGTGCAAGGGTAAAGATGCTGCCGAAGGCAACGATGAACCAGTACGCACGGCCCAACATTTTAATATCGGCAATCTTTATGGGCCTTCCCTTCTTTTCGCCTTCTTTGTGGGCAGGCTCCTCGACACCGAATGCAAGCAAGGTCACCGCAATGATTCCCGGCAGCACGGCTATCCAGAACACGCTGCGGAAGTTGTCGGATGTTGCGAACATCAACACGCTCGCAAGCATTGGACCGATGAAGGCGCCTGCGGTATCCAGGGACTGTCTGAGTCCGAAGGCGGCGCCGCGCTGCTCGGCCGTGGTAATGTCTGCAAGGAGCGCATCCCGGGGTGCGCCGCGGATGCCCTTGCCGATCCGGTCGAGAAACCGGGCGGTCAAGACGAGCCCCACACCGTCTGCGATGGCAAACAGCGGCTTGGTGAGAGTACCGATAGCATACCCCGCTACTGCAAGCACCTTCCTCTTCCCGAGCCGGTCGCTCAGGAACCCAGAGAACACCTTGGTTATGAGTGCCGTGGACTCGGCGATCCCTTCGATGATACCAAGCGATAGGGCGGATGCGCCGAGTCCTACAACCAGAAAGACCGGCAGCAGGCTGTGGATCATCTCGGAGGAGATGTCCATAAACAGGCTTACAAGGCCGAGCATCCATACCGGCCGGGGGATTCCCCGGAATGCTCTCATTGCTTTTTCAAAGCCGATCACTGTTCACTCATTTATCGGCCATGCAAGAGGATACGGGGCTTCGATCCTGATATCCGAGTTCAGAGTGGGGTGCATGAACTCCACTCTCTTGTGGTGCAGGGCAATTTCGTCTGTGAGAGTCCATTTTTCCCCGCCATATCGAACATCACCGAGGATAGGGAACCCGCCGGCTGCGAACTGTGCCCTGATCTGGTGGTAGCGGCCGGTCTCAAGGATGACCTCAACAAGGATTAGTTTCTTAAAACGTTTTATGATGCGATAGGTCAGCAGCGATTGCCGCGATCCGGGCTCTTGGGGGGACGCGACCACAGACCTCATCCGTGAGTGTCTCAGGTGGTGCATCAGGGTTCCGTGCGGTCCCGGCAGGTCATTGGTAACAACAGCATGGTAGACCTTGATAATACCCTTGCCTCGCATCTGTTCGTTCATCCTCGTTAAGGCCTTGCTCGTCCGGGCAAAGATTACTATGCCGCTTACCGGCTTGTCAATACGGTGAACGGCATGAAGGTAGACCTCACCGGGCTTGTCTTTCGATTGTTTAATCCATGCCTTGGCCTGGGCCTCCAGGCTGTCTTCGTTTTTCCCTGAAGGCTGGGTGAGCAGGCCTGCCGGCTTGTTCAGGGCCAGCAGGTGGTTATCCTCATAAAGGATCTCTAATAAAGCCATGGCTTGGCTACGTCATCTCCTAAGCAGGGGATGCCTCTTCACAGACCCACCGGCAATAGGTCCCGCTCGGCACCGGCAGCACGGTTCCCTTGCCTTCAAGCAGCATCTCGCCGCTTTCGTAATGTGATTGCGTCTGTGGCGGCTCTGTGCCGGTCAGGATGTTCTGAAGCGCACGTGGGGTGCAGGTGGGTGTATGTGAAGTCAGCAGGATGAACAGGGGGGCCTGTGATAGCAGGGACCAGCATTTTTTCACTGTTGCAATCAGCTCGTCCTCGATCTTGTAGACCTCCTCATTTTTGCCATGGCCATAGGTGGGGGGGTCCATTATCACTGCATCGTAACGGCGTTCCCGCCTGAGCTCTCTTTGAAGGAAACGGTTCACGTCTTCTACTATCCAGCGGATGGGGGCATCGGTCAGGTTGTTGAGCTCTGCGTTCTCCCGGGCCCATTTGACCATGCCCTTGGATGCATCCAGGTGGCAGACCTGTGCCCCGCAGCGCGCAGCCGCAAGGGTTGACCCGCCGGAGTAGGCAAAGAGATTGAGCACGGAGACCTGTGGCCGGCCCATGACATTTGCCTGCGTGAGGATGGAGTTTATCCATTTCCAGAGGCCGCGTTGTTCGGGGAAGATCCCCAGGTGACCGAAGTCGGTGGGTGAGAGCCTGAAGTGCAGCCCTTCGAGTATTATACGCCAGGACTCCGGGAGTTCGGTGCGGACCTGCCAGCCTTTCCCGGGTTTGCGTTCAAAGGCGGCATCGGCCTCTTCCCAGGCCGCCGCATCTTTCTGCGGTTCCCAGATTGCCTGAGGGCAGGGCCTGATAAGCCGGTAACGGCCGAAGCGCTCAAGCTTCCTGCCATTACCGCTGTCCATAAGCTCATAATCGTATGCCTGGGATTGTCTGGGTTTCATGGAGTCCTTTCATTTTGTCTTGCAGATAAGCCCTTTCAAATACCCTCCTTCCGGGAAGGCGAGCAGGACAGGGTGGTCGGATGACTGCCCCAGCCGCCTTATGATCTGGGCCTCACGTTTGGCATCGAGCGCGGCATCCGCGACGATCTTGCCGAATAGATCAACAGTGATATGCCCCGAGCAGGAGAAGGTGAAGAGGGTGCCGCCTGGTTTCAGAAGTTTAAACGCCAGCAGATTGATGTCCTTGTATCCACGGCTCGCCCCTGCCACCTGTTTTGCAGATGCAGCGAACTTCGGCGGGTCGAGGATAATAAGGTCGAACTTTTTATTCGCATCGCGCAGGCCTCTCAGCACCAGGAACACATCATCCTCAATGGTCAGAAATTTTTGGTCCATGCCGTTCAATCCTGCGTTCGTAAGCCCCAATGCCAGGGCGTCGGGCGATGATTCGATGTTCGTCACCCGGAGTGCGCCGCCCTTGAGGGCCGCCAGGCCGAAGGCGCCTGTGTATGAAAAGCAGTTGAGCACATCGGCCCCTTTGGAGAACTCTCTAACGGCCATCCTGTTTTCGCGCTGATCCAGGTAGAATCCGGTTTTGTGGCCTCTTCTGACATCAACCAGAAAATGCATGCCGTGTTCCTTGATCTCGATGAGTTCCGGAGGGTCTTCTCCCCAGAGGGTTCCTACGCTGGTCTCAAGCCCCTCCATAGTACGTGTGTCCGTGTCCGACCGATCAAAGATGCCCTTGGCATGGGTGATGTCTGCAAGCTGCTTCACGATCTCATCTTTGAAAAATGCCGCGCCTGATGAGAGGAACTGGCAGACAAGAAAATCACTATAGCGGTCTACAATAAGGCCCGGCAAGCCGTCTGATTCCGCATTCACCAGACGGCATGCAGTCAGGTCTCCTGCTTCAAGCAGGTGTGCGCGTGCCGCAATTGCATACTCAAGCTGTTTACGGAAAAATATCTCTGTGATGGCCTCACCTGGGGTGAAGGACCAGATACGCACCCTTATCTGCGAGTGCGGGGAATATGCACCTGCAGCGATCCACGTGCCATCTGAGGCACATACGTTTACGGTCCGGCCAGGAGACGGATTACCCTTAACCTCTGATACGGCCCCGGAAAAGACCCAGGGGTGGTGTCTTTGCAATGACTCGTCACGGCCCGGTTTGAGGATTATGGTACCTATCGTGTCTGAAAACATTTATTTCGTGCGGGCAAGGCCGGGCGTTTTTGTCTGCCCCCCGGCCTTGCGGTCAGGATGATCTCGATCGACAAATTGCCTCAACCCCTCAATGGTGGCTGCCTCGAAGATGGACTTGTTGAAGCATTCGGCCTCGATCCTGAGCCCCTCGTTAAGCGGCATGCCGAACCCCCGTATGGCAGCTTCCTTGTCGGTGCGCATGGCAGGCTGGGGAAGGGTGCAGATGAACCCGGCAAGCTCTATTGCTCTATCGAGAGACCTGCCTTTGGGCACGACTTCGTTGGCGAGCCCCATACGCAACGCCTCCTGGGCATCGATTACCCTGCCTGTTATGATAAGCTCCATTGCCCTGCCGAACCCCACGATACGGGGCAGGCGCTGGGTGCCGCCGTCCGCCAGGCCGATGTTCCACCTCCTGCAGGTCACCCCGAAGGTGGCGTGTTCCTCTGCAATGCGGATGTCTGCAAAGCATGCCCACTCAAGGCCGCCTGCATAGGCGGCACCGTTGACTGCTGCAATAATGGGTTTATAGATGTCCGTCCATCTGCTGGGGCCGAGGTAGCCCGGCCGATCCCCCCTGCAATGTGCAGCGACCTCAGCAGGGTCCGGCGAGACGATCTCTGGGCCTGCTTTGAGGTCACCCCCCGTACAGAAGGCACGCTCTCCCGTGCCCGTGATTATGGCCACCTTGGCTTCAGGATCATCCTTGAAGCGGCCCCAGGCATCAATAAGCTCTCTGTGTGTCACAGGCCCTACACAGTTCATGACATCGGGCCTGTTGAATGCGATGATGGTTATTTCACCGTGTTTCTCATACCTGATCTGTGAATAATCCACTGATAACCTCCCTAAGGGGATTTCATGATAATCAATCTTTGGGTGCCTGCCCGTTAATCATGGCTGAAGGTCATCTTCTTTGCCTCGATGCCTTCAATCTTTTTAAGCTTTTTCAGCATCCCGTCGATGATTGCACTTTCTCCGACCATTTCCAGGATGACAATGCCGCCGCCTGCGCAGAAGTTTCCCTGCACCTCGTGCAGCCCCAGCCTTGTCTTTATGTTGCATCCGTACTCGGTGAAGATCTTCTGGACATCCGATGCATGCTTCATCCGGTCAGTAACATGGATACCAACGATGATATGTTCCGATTTCATTGATAATACCTCCTGTTTTTAGTTAAGAACAGTTGCACGTATCTCCGGTGATCCTGCACCCCTCGCCGCTGTATTCGATTTCAACCGTGGAGTGGTCCATGCCGTGGGTAAGCATGAGGTTCCGTATGTGGTCTTTGATAAAAATGATATCTTCTCTTGTTGCATCCTTGTCCACCACAACATGGGTGGTCAATACGTGATGCATGCCGTCCAATGACCATATATGGGTATGGTGGGTGCAGGTGACATGCGCTAGCGAGCGCATGTCCTCCTCAATGGTCGCTATGTCTACCCCCTCGGGTACGCCCTGCATGAAGATACCGAAGGTCTTGCCCAGGTTTTTCAGGACATTGAACAGGACATAGGCCGTGATCAGGCAGGACAGCAATGGGTCAAGAAAAGGTATATCCCTGATCAGGAGGATGAGGCTGACAGCCAGGACGGCGGCCCACCCGAGAACATCCTCCAAAAGGTGCCATGCCACCATCTTGGCGTTTAAGCCGGTGCTCCCCCTGAGCCTGAGCACAGCTGCGCCATTTATTGCAACCCCGATGACGGCGAAAAGGATCATGCCCGGTGCGTATGAATGCTGGGGATGAAATATCCTTGGGATGGCATGGAAGAGGATGAAGAGAGAGCCTAATATGAGCACTGCCGCGCTGATGAGCGCGCCCAGCAGGGAGAATCTGCGGTACCCGTATGAATAGAGCGTATCCCCTTTTTTCATGGAGAGCCGCTCCAGGAACCAGGCAGACCCCAGCGCGAAACTGTCTCCGAGGTCATGGATGGCATCGGCCAGGATGGCAAGGCTGTTTGTCCACAACCCGCCGAAGATCTCCAGGAAGGTAAAGAAGAGGTTCAGAAAGAATACAAGCCTGATGTTCCCCAGCTCGTTATGATTGTGATGATGATCATGGGCCATTATCCCTATGTCCCCCAGTGTAGTGCCCTTCTCAATTGTGAGAGATGGCGTTTCCGTCAAGAAAGATTCATCGCCCTATAATATACCTACACCACTTAATATGTTGATCCTGGCTGTTAAAAGCTCAACGCCACGGTACTTCCGATGGATAAGCCCTTGTATTTCAGGTCCTCGCCGGGGTGGTACACATTCTTATCATCATCCATGGAAAAGGCTTTGAGGTCGAGTATACATTTAACATTCGGCCTCAATGATCTGGTCATTCCGCATGTAATAGTCGTTTTCTGTCTTTTACCGATAAAGAAAGCCGAGTCGGAAGGATAGTCGTTCTTCTCGATCATGAGCAGCTGCAGACCCGCATTCAGGTTTGTCACCTCGCTCATGGAGTAGTTGTATGAGACATCTCCTATCCACTCATTACCATGGCTGTTATGATCTTCGGCAGCCACTATGGGCACATCAGATTCCTGAATTTTGCTTTTCTGTCTCAAAATGCCCTGGAGGGTAAACCCCAGATCCCAACCGGGCCGGGTATACTTGGCGCCTAAACCGACAAGCGCAACGTCTCCTTCCTGGTAGTAGTCATTACCCTGTACCTCGTCTTTGCCAAAGGTCAGGTATTCGCCGAATACCCTCCCGGACATCTCAGGTGTAAAATCGTGCCTGAGCTCTGCATTGATGTTGAAGATATCTCCTGGATTGTAGTCGGGCAGGAAGGAGCTGAAATCATATTTTCCCCGCCAGGTGTACCCCAGGCCGACGCCGGCAACCCACTTCTCCCATTCCTTGGAGAAGATGAGCGTGGGGTTGATATTCAGACCCTCGCCATAGGTGGTGATGGACATGAGCTCCGGAGGCACGATCAGGACAAGATCTTTCTCCTTCAAATCTGTGTATCCGGTGGGTAGGCTGAAGCCGAGACCGAAGAGCATGTCAAAGGGGAGCTTGTTCTCGAGTGTATAGGCTAGGTTCAGCTTGGTATCGGTGAAGTGGCTGAGGGAATCCGATGCCCCCACTGACGGATCGACCTTTGTGTAGGCATATGCGCCCAGGAGCTTAAATGAGAAATCTTTGTATTCCGAATCAGCAACCAAGGGGACATAGAACTGCATACCCTTGTCATGGTCGTCGCTCGCCCACCAGTCGTAATGGAAGCCTGTTTGGAAGTTTGTATTCGCAACAGAGGCGGCATATAGGTTCACCCCGGAGAAAATGACTATCCATGAAACCATTGCACCCAGCATGACAAGCCTTTTCATAAACATCATTCCTTAGCGTAGAGAATTATTTTTTAATCGAAAATGTAATCATCCCTTTCTCATTGTCAGGGTCCCGGCGTCAGTCCAGGTGTAAGTGTCAGCAGGGGATTACCGTCTGCATCGGTCTTGATCAGCAAGGATGCAGCATATCCCGAAGTTGCACCGCAAATGATATAACCGCCGTCACTGGTCTGGCGGGCAGAACTGAATGAATCAGATGGACTGCTCCCTGAACCATGGTAGGTTTTCTGCCAGAGGGCTGTCCCGCTTGCATCGGTCTTGATCAACCAGGGTGTATGATAATCAGAGCCTGTATAACCGGCAACGACATATCCACCACTGGTCTGCTGGACAGACTTGGCCTGGACATAATTACCATCACCGGTGCCGCTGCCGATGAAGGTCCTTATCCCGCCGTTGCCGAAGGCGGTATCCAGGTTTCCATTTGCATCGGTCTTGATCAGCAAGGCATCATTACCACCTGAACCTTTGAAGCTTTCACCCGCCATGATATACCCGCTATCCGTGGTCTGCTGGACGGAAAAGGCTGTGCCTCCACTGGCGCCGGCACCGTTGAAGGTTTTATTCCAGCTCATAGTACCGTCTGCATCGGTCTTGATCAGCCATGCCTGTGTTCCCGTAGATACCGTGGTTGAACCTGCCATGATATATCCGTTATCCGTGGTCTGCTGGACGGAAAAGGCTGTGCCTCCACTGGCGCCGGTAATGGTGAAGGTTTTAGTCCAGCTCACAGCACCGGCTGTATCGGTCTTGATCAGCCATGCCTGTGTTCCCGTAGATACCGTGGTTGAACCTGCCAGAACATACCCGCCGCTTATTTGCTGGACGCAGTAGGCGTAAGCAGAACCGGAACTGCCGCTGGGAAATGTTTTCATCCCAGCTGTGCCGAATGATGTGTCTAAATTTCCATTTGCATCGGTCTTGATCAGCAAGGCTGCCGTATATTGGGCATTGTTAGCCGATAACGGTGTAGTATCACCAGCCACGATATAACCGCCGTCACTGGTCGGTTGGACAGAGGCAGCGCTATCATTGCTTGTGGCACCGCCTAAGGTTTGATTCCAGACCACGGTTCCAAACTCATCGGTCTTGATCAGCGAGACCGCCGTATGACCGGAAGCGGCTGAGGTGGTTGAACCTGCTATGACATAATCGCCGTCACTGGTCTGTATCACCGATTGGGCACCGCCGGCAGTGGCGCTGAAACTCGTTATCCAATTTAATATAATGGTGATATTGACCGTAGCGGTGGCCGTGCCGCCGTAGAGATCCGTGACCTGGTAGACAAAGCTGTCGCTTATGTAGTTTTTCCCATCGTTCGTGTAGCTGAAGGTGCCGTCTGGATTAAGGGTAAGCTTGCCGTGGCTCTGCGGCGTTACCGGGGTCGTGTTCACGGTCATGCTTACCCCTTCAGGGTCGGTGTCGTTCGTCAGCACGTTCCCGGTTGTTAAACCGCCCTGACTCACCGAGACATTATCATTGGCCGCAACCGGCGGGAGCTCTTGATCGGATCTGGAAACCTCTATTACGCCGAGGTCCACCGTCTGCCCGGCTACGACGGTGATGTTCGTTTTTTTCCCTGACAGCACCACCGTGCCCGAGGCGTTCTTGAGGTTGATGATTAAGGACCTGTTCGTTCCCGGTTTTACCCCTGAGACCGTCCCTTGGCCCGCGGTGCAATCCCATGGCCCGCCTTGGGCGATAGGCGAGTTGTTCTCATCGAATGTCTGTGCTTCAACCGTGGCGATTTGCCATTCAGTGCAGGAGATTGGAGCTGTATTGTCTTGCGTATTTGCAAGTTGCGCGGATGATTGTTTATGAGGTGCATGAAGGGTGAAGGAGACAGAACCTGTGCTTGGGCCTGATGATTTGCCGGAACTGCTGCACGAGCAGAGAAGCAGGATAAAACAGAAAAACAAAAAAGGCAGTATCGGATATCGTGTGAGTTACCTTTCCAGGAATGGTCTTTTCTCCCTGTGTCTGGCGCAAGATTAATCATATGGTGAAAAAAACGACTATACATCTCTCTTCCCCTCGTACATGAGTTACCACTTAACATTTATATTCCCGGACTCGGTTTGGGTTTTCTGAATAACACCGGGATTATCGGATTCCTGCAAGGGATAATCCTTGCTTAAAGAAGTCGTATTTGATGTGCTTTTTTCCAGATCCCTAAGCATGGTCATGCTTTTTTCCGGTGCAGTGACAAGGTTAAGACTTCGCAGCTCATCCAGGGCATCTTTTGCAGGGAGCAATTGAGGATCTTCCCTTATAGCTTTATTATAGTATTGCTCTGCATCCCTGTATTTTCCCTGATCGCTGCACTCAATGCCTTTAATGAAACTCAAGAATGCATTGAGATCCGTTGTAAACGGTTTTTCAAGCTTGGCCTTCTTCTCGGGGGTGAGTTTGATTTTCAGCAGATCGATGATCTTGAAGAGTATCTTCTTCTCCATGTCGAATATCTGTTCCATTTGCCCTTCTGCAGTCGGCCTTCCCAGCGAGCTCTGATTTTTTACCTGAAGGAGGTTGGAAACTACCGCCAGTTCAGAGGTCTGGCTGCCGGTGAGGTCCCCGCCAACCAGGTAGCCGGCGCCCAGTAATTTACCCACCCGCGGGGCGGTGGCATTGTCCACGATCCCGGCTTCACCGATGTTGAGCTCTTCGGCCAGGGCCTGAAGCTTCACCCTCTCCACCAACTGGATATTCTCAAGTTGTGCCAGGTCTGTCATAAGCAGCAGGGCAAAGCCCTTCTGGAGTGGGTCCAGGGTGGCTTGTCCGGTTTTATTGCGGAAATAGAGGACAGCCAGGGTATTCGGCGCAAGAATGGTTTTCCGGGATTTTTCCTGGTCGATAACCGTCCGTGCCCAGAGCCTGTCGTTATCCGTGACAACCTGACCCGCCCTGGCTATAGGCTCGTGGATGATGAACAGAGTGATGCAACAAAGGAAGATAATAATGGTCTTTTTCATGCCAATATACGCCCCTTTGGGATAAAAGCTTGGTTTATTATAGAGTGAATGCCGTCAATGTCAAGCAGGCCTGTTTCTTCCTGGCTCAAGCATAGGAAATGGTTTCACTCCGTCTTGCCTCATGTCGGTACGAAGGGTATTGCAGGGGACAGGGCAAGGGTTTCAGGGAATGACGGCAAAGAAACAATCAATAAAGTCCTGAACGGGTTGAAAGGGGTTTGTTGTATATGAAGGAACGGCAACAGGTCATGGATTCGGTTCCCGGAGAGCTCCGCGAGATCGTGATCTTGTATCACCCTTTCATATTTCTCAAGATAAAGATAAGTATTTTTTCCCATACAGCGCCTGGTCATACTCTGCCCGGCGGGACGGGCAGTTCCGCCTGGGGCACAAGGAACAGTTCACAAAGTGCTCACCTCCGACGTACTGGATGCCTGTGACGGACTTTAAAGGGTACAGGAGCATGTGAGAGCTCAGGCTCACCCCCACGGTCTCAGGAATCGAACCTAACAGTTCGAAGAGCGGCCGCTGCTGGGCCAGGGGCCAGTCCTCAAGTGATCCGGGGTTCATGCACGAGAGCTGCGCCGGGCTCACCTTGTCCTTCAGGTGCGCCTCCAGGGCCGTCATGGCCGACCCCAGGGCCAGGAGCATGATGGTGTCGGCCCAGAATGCATGCAGTGTCCCGGATATGGACCGTGCCCATTCCTCCAGGTCGGGGCCGCAGGTGGCGACAAAGGGGTAGACGGCCTTTGCGCCGGTCAGGTTAACGCGCAACACCCGGCTGTCAAACCTGATCCCCTTGATGAACACATGTGCGTCTCCCATGGAATCAACCGCAGTAACCCTGAAGGCGGCCCTGGGGCGGGCAGCCGACAAAGCCCGGGAGAGAATCCCGGAAAGCTCCCCGGCCATCTTCGTGCCGGGCCGGACCTTGAGGATATCGCCCAGGCCTTTTTCTTCAAGGGTAAAAGGGATGTGATCGAGGATAATCGCGTCTTCGGTCATCTTATTGCCCCTGAAGGCATAGGGAACGTAATGCATCGGATGAATTCGTCTTCGAACCCGGGATGAAGTGCGAGTTCCACCTCACGGACCTGGTCTCTCAGGGAGGATGCCTTATCCATGAACGGGGCGTCCATACAGGCTGTCTCGGCCGCCTTCAGGCTTGTGTTGCCCAGAAACCGCCAGGACGCGTTCAGGAAGTCCGGCAGGAAGCCCAGGGCCTTGAAATTTTCAAGGTTCAGGTGCTCCCCGAAGGCCCCGGCTATAAGCACTTGTTCGATCGCCCCCGCATCCATACCGGACTCTTTCAACAGGATGCGGGAGGCGGCAAGGCCGGCGGCCTTGGCGAGCTGGAGGTTTCGTATGTCCTTCTGGGTGAAAAGAATATCACCCTGGAGCCTGAGTGCCTTCATGCCTTCAATCTCTTCGGCGGTAAGGGGGAAGGGCAGGTCTGAGGGCTTAAGGTCCTTCCGAAAGGCACCGTCAGGCCGGATGATTCCCCGTCTCAAAAGGATAGCCGTCAGGTCCACGAGTGCTGTGCCTGAGATGCCCGCAGGCTCTCCTCTACCCATCATGTTGAAGGCAAGACCTAAAGGGCCGTGTTCCACTGCGGTTATGGCCCCGTCTTCGGCGGCCATGCCCCAGGCGATGTTCATACCCTCCAGTGCCGGACCCATGGCACACGACGTTGCGAAAAGATCCTTGTTCCCGTTCATGACGAACAGCTCCCCGTTGGTGCCGAGGTCGATGAAGAAAGCGTTCTTTTCGATGCCGGACCCCCGGCACAGGGTAAGCCCGCCCATGAGGTCTCCGCCGATGAAGGCGCTGAGCACGGGCAGGGCAAGGATCCGTGCGCCCTGAAATGCAGGGGTGTCCCTGTCCGCAGGGGTGAACCCGGTGAAGTCCCGTGTCTTCACCTCGTAGGGATATCTGCCGAGCGGTACTACGTCGAGGCCGAAGAAAAGCGAGAGCATGGTAGTGTTCCCGGAGAACACGATGAGTTCACAAGAGCCCGGAGTCATCTTACATGCCTCCAGGAACCGGAGCATGGCATTGAACACGGATGACCGGATAAGATCGGACTGTAGGCGGGCTTTTGCAGGGTCGGAACATGCAGCTATGCGCGAGATCACGTCGTGCCCGAACCTGCGCTGGGGGTTAAGGAACGAGTCTATGGGCAACGTGTTCCGGTGTTCAAGATCAACGAGCGAGATGCGGACCGTAGTGGTGCCGATGTCGCATGCGAGGCCGTAACGGCTGTCCTTGGATAGGCCCGGGCATGGTTGCTGCGCCGAGGCGTATGTCTCATCCATGAATACCTCGACATCGCCTTGTATAACTGCCTGGCAGGCCAGGCGCATGCCGGGCTTGTCTTTCAGTGCCTTTGCCTCCATATGGCCCTGCCCCGACAGTGCCCCTGTTGCCTTTACCATGCATTTACCGCAGGTACCCTTGCCTCCGCAGGGGGTCCTCACGGCAATGCCCATATCCATCAGGGCGTCGGCCAGGAGGGTATGCCGGGTAAAAATCTGGTGTTTGCCTGAAGGTGTGAGCCTGAGCCTGCAACCGCTCACCTGTTATCAACCCTTGAGGCTCAGTGCCGCATGGATGAAGGCATCCGGGTTTTCCGCAGGGGTTTCGAGTGGTAGGTCGCAGAGCGATGAAAGGATGAAGGGGACGCCTTTTACACCCATGTTCACACCGCCTTGCAGTAGGAGGTGAAGATCCGCAACGCATCGATGGCGGTCTCACCGTAGGCGTCGGCCCCCATCTCCCGGCACAGGGCCTCCGAGGTGCAGGCCCCTCCGATAACAATCTTCATGGCATCCCGCAGGCCCGCCTTTGTGCTCATATCCGCCACGTCGCGGATGCTCCCCACCATGGTGGTGAGCAGGGCGGAGAGCCCTATGAACTTTGTGCCCGTTGCCGTTGCCGTTTCTATGATCTTTTGTGCAGGCACGTCCACCCCCAGGTCGATGACCTCGAACCCGTTGGCGGATAAGATCATGCCTACGATGTTCTTGCCGATCTCGTGAATGTCTCCGGCCACCGTTGCCAGGATAACCTTGCCTCGCAGGCTTGCTTCATCAGGGTTCATGCGTGACTTGAGAAGGGGCATGGCCTCCTTCACGACCTCGCCTGCCATGATGAGGTCTGCCAGGAAATACTCCCCTTCCTCGAACTTGCGGCCCACGGTCGCCAGGCCTTTGCTGATGCCCTCCTGGATGATGATCTCAGGGGCAAGACCTTCTTCCAGGCATTTAGCCACAAGGGCGCTGACCCCGTCGATGTCCAGTTCGTCTATGGCCTTCTGTACCGCCAGGATGGATTCGTTCATTGAGCAGCCTCCTTGGGTGCGGTTTCAAGTGATATGGGGTATGCCCCGTACCGGCTTACCGCGTCCACCATGACCTCGAGCTTGCGGGCCGGTATGGAGCTCAGGCTGTGGACCGGGGCGATGATGAACCTGCCGCCCGGGCCCAGTCCGGTGATAAGCCTCTTGACCTCTTCTTCCACCTCCTGGTCCTTCGAGCGGTCCGTGAGCAGATAGTCCACCCCCACGCCGCCGATGATGGTGACCGCCTCCCCATGGAGCTTTTTCTCCCTGAAGATGTCCACGTTGGAGGTATTTTCGTAGGCGTGCAGACCGTCCACACCCCAGGAGATGAAGGTGTCGAAGAGCAGGGTGTTGTCGCCGCAGGAGTGGAGTACATATTTGCCTTTGCGGTCGTGCACGGCCTTGATGATGCGCCGGTAAGGCCCTCCGAAGAGTTCGTCGATGATTTTCGGGTTCATGATGGGTCCGCTCTTGAAGGCGAAGTCGTCGGTCTGGATGATGACCGGCACTCCAGCGTCTAAGAGCGCCATATTTGTCTTGAGACAGATCTCCTCGTTGAGGTCGATGTAGCGCTTCACCAGGTCCTTTTCCCGCCTGATCCATACGGGCATCTTCTCGAAACCCACTGCCCACAGGAGCGACTCCTGGATACCGTAGGCTGGGCCCTGGCCGAAGAGGCAGGTCCGCTGCCCGTAATCGTATACGACCTTTTTGAAGAAGGTGTAGGTTCTCTGCGCCACATCGTCGGCATCGGGCCAGTAGGGCCAGGCCTCGAAGTCCTCCCTGCTCTTGATGCCCGGGCCCCGGTACATGTAGGTCATGTTGCCATACCCGTCGGGCTGGATGTTGAACACAGAGCCGTTGAAGCGGACCATAGTGGTGTGGTTGAGCACGGTAAAGGTCTCGTCCAGGATCGCCCACACCGAGTCGAAACCCAGTTCTACCTGTGCCCTGATGCGCTTCATGAGCGCCCGGTTCAGCTCTCTCTGAAATATTGGCCTGGTGATCAGGGGCCCCCACCGGTCCAGCACGAACCGGGCCACAGGGTTGGTCATGAGCAGTTCCTGGGATATGAGCGGCTTCCCGAGAACCTCATTGAAGGTCCGGTCCTCCACCATGGCGCAGAAGGTAGGGACCCGGTCCGTTGGTTTCCCGTCCAAGGCATAAAGTGCGCGATCTATCGGGTGCATGAAGGACTCCTCCTCAAATCCTCTCAAGTGTCTTCTTTATCTCGATGATGAAGGACCGGTCCGACCCGCAGCAGCCGCCGATGAAGTTCGCACCGGCCTTTACGAGTTCAGGGACGAAGCTGGCAAAGTCATGGGCGGTTGTGTGGTACACGACCTGTCCCGCCACCCTCTCGGGCAGCCCGGCGTTCGCCTTCATCCACAGGGGCAACTCGGTTGCGGCGCGCATGCGGGAGCAGATGGGAATGAACCCCTCGATTCCCTGCCCGCAGTTGGCGCCGAGGACGTCCGCCCCTGCCTGAGAGAGGACCTCTACGGCCTGTTCCGGCGTATTGCCCATCATAGTGCGGTCCTTCATTTTACCCGCTGCAAAGACCAGGCAGGCGACGACCGGGAGCCCGGTCTTCTTGGCGGAGGCAACGGCTATGCGCGCCTCAGCGAGGTCCATCATGGTCTCCACCACGATAGCGTCGGCCCCGGAGACGGCTATGGCCCGGGCCTGCTCTTCAAAGGCTTGGGCCAAGTCGGTCTCGGTCACCTCTTTTACGGCCAGGAGCTTGCCGGAAGGGCCCATGGATGCGAACACGAAAGCCTTGCTTCCGGCTGCCCGGCGGGAGATCTCCACGCCCGCGATGTTTATCTCCCTGACTTTATCGGCCTGGCCGAACTTGCCAAGTACATAGCGGTTGGCCCCGAAGGTGTTGGTCAGGATGACCCGGCTGCCGGCATCCACGTATTCCTTTGCCACCTCCTGGACCTTGTCCGGGTGGGTGAGATTCCACGTATCAGGTGATTCGCCGGGCTTCAGGCCGCGTTTGATTATCTGCGTGCCCCAGGAACCATCCGTCAGGACGGGTCCGTCCTTGATGAGCTCGGCGATGAAAGCATGCATGGTTTTCTCCTTATCGAGAAAGATCTCGTGTGAAACACGCAATGCTATTGAGAGCACCTTTTTGAGAATGAGTCCCTTTTGATCTAAACTATACCCGGCCCAGCGTCAATCTCAACTGTGATGGCGGGTATGGATTACTTAGGCCGGTTCTACAGGTTTGTGGTGTATTTATCCCGAATTTAACCGACCTATTAAAAACAATTCCATGGAGTTTTATGCTTAAGGCCACCTGAAGTGGTTAGAGTATTCATATGTATCAGCTATAATTTGATCTTAGAAATGAAACCCGGCACTAAATTAAAATATGTCAATGTGCTCTTTTGCTTATTGATAAAAAGTCAAGATAGCGTGCCAAGATATACACTATTATAGTTACTGATAAATTGTTAAGATATCTCATGAGGATCATAAAAAGGGTAAAAGGTCTGGGGAATAAAAGATGAATATTGTAGGCCTTATGGAATTACATGTGTCTTGCAGGATGTGCTATCTTTAGTAATTCAGGAGCACTATTCAATAGAGGAGGAGCAGTAATGGCAAGTGGCAAGGAGGTCTTTGACGGATTCCGGGAGATGTTCTTCTCCTTCAATCTGGATAGGATTACTGCGGAGACGGATCGACTTCTCAAGTCAGGTTGTTCGCCCCAGGATTTTCTTCTTGTGTGCCAGCAGTGCATGGAGGAGGTCGGAAAGAAGTTCGAAGCCGGCGACTATTTTCTGCCCGAGCTGGTTATGGCCGGGGAAATATTCAAGCAGGTGAGCTTCTCGATCAAACCATACTTCAAGGACGGTGATGGTCAAAAACATCTTGGGACAATCGTTATCGGAACTCCCAAAGGTGATATCCACGCCTTGGGGAAGGATATTTTCTGTGTCCTGGCAGAAGCGGCCGGTTTTATCGTCCACAACCTGGGAGAAGACGTCCGCCCTGAGAGTTTTATCGACAAGCTGAAAGCCACCGGCGCATCGATCCTCGGCATGTCGGCATTGATCACCACTACATATCATTCCATGGCCCAGGTCATAGAGCTGCTCAAAGAGAATGGCATGCGTGACGACGTCAAGGTGGTGATCGGCGGAGGGGCGACCTCAAAAGACCTGGCGGAAAAGATCGGAGCCGACGCCCAGACCTGGGATGCCTATGAAGGCATCCGGATCATTCAATCGTTTGCGGGTGTCTAAGCCTGGAACGTATTCATTTTCATGATTTATATTCCTTGTGCATGGTGAGGACCGTATGCAGAGAAAAAGGATGCTTTATAAAAAAGACCGGATGACAGCCGACGAAAGGCTTGCAAAGGTCATTCAATGCGAAGAGCCTGATCGCGTGCCGGTTTCCATGATGATCTATTACTATGCCCCCTACCACACCGGCACCAGCATGGGTGAATACCTGAGAAACCCTGCAACGTACCAGCAGGTGATGCATAAGGTTTATGAAGATCTCGGCCCATGGGACATCTACTACAACATCAATCCCTACTCACGCCTGGTTTACACCTTCGTGATGATGATGCGTTCGCTCTGGCCGGGAGTTGAACTGCCTTTAGATGATGTCGTGCAGACGGAGGAAATCGAATATATGCACCCGGAGGATTATGACGAGATCCTAAGAGGTTCATCGCTTAGCGTAAAACTCTGGGGTGACATCCTTTTCCGTTTAAAGATGCTCCAACGCTTCAGCCAAGACGCCAAAGGGTACAGCCTTCCGCGATTAACGCTGAAAGTGATTACGGGATTGCTGCATCAGATTGTCTTCTGCCGGCGCGACTTCAAGTGGTGGGAGAGTCAGGGCCTGGCGGTTCAAATCGGTTATCAGGCTGAAATGCCGTTCGATACCTTTTCTCAGGGCAGGAATGTCATCAACTTCTCCAAAGACCTGTTCTCGGTGCCTGATAAGATTGGGAAGGCAGCCACCCAGCTTGCTCACGGGTATGCAACGTTTTCGATCCTCACGGCAAAGTACCTCATGGGCGTCCCCAGGGTGCAATTGTACCTGCACCGAACATCGAATAGCTTCATCTCGCCACGGCATTTTGAAAACCTGGCCTTCCCCAGTATGGAGATCATCGTCAACCGACTTGTCGATGCCGGAATCACACCGATCCTGCATTGTGACGGCGACTGGCTGAAGAACCTTAAAATTCTGCGACGCCTTCCTGCTAAGAAATGTGTCCTGCAGCTTGACGGCCTGACCGATATTTTCCGCGCCAAGGAAGAGATCGGGGATCATATGTGCATTTTTGGTGATGTATCCGCCTCACGGCTGGTGATGGGCAGCCCGCAAGAAGTGGATGAATATTGCCACCGCCTGATTGAACAGGTTGGTAAAGGCGGAGGATTCATCTTGGCCGGTGGTTGTGAAATCCCGGCCAATTCACGTCCGGAAAATCTCAAGGCCATGATAAACTCGGTATATAAATACGGCTACTATCACTGACCCCGGCGCATGTGGACAGCCGGGCGGGTCAATGGGCTCAGTAAAAATATCTCCTTAAGATCCAAGCACCCCTATAAACGGAAGAGATCATAGATTTCTATAAGGGATCTCATTGGCTCAAATGATAAAGATCGTTCCACTATATGTACTTTGATATGAGATATCTCCAAGTATAGATTACATCTGAGAACATATATTTTTCGGCCCATCTTGAAAGCGATTATTTATCTATGAGATCAATGGTTATTCTTTCAGCAATAGGACTGATGAGTTATCGCAGGAATCATCATAAGGTATAACGGGACGCATCAGCCTCGCGGGCGGCACGCCCGCGTCCGCCTGAATGGGTTAGCTAATCTTCAATGGTTTTTTATTATGAGAGCAAGACTCCTGCAAGTTGAACCAGAAAAGCTAGTATTAGAAGACCCGGCCCTAGCTTTGATAAGAAAACCTGCCACTTCCCAACTGATTTCTTTTCCTCTTTTGGATTGCCAATCCACGGAATGACTGGTGCTCCCTTTTCTGTATAAAATTGAATACGTGGTGGATAATAGAACATTAAAGCAGCTGATATTATACCAAGTCCTAATCCGAGCAAGGTTAAAGCCTTTGATATAGTTATCTGTGAAATTCCAGATACTGAATGGGCTTGAAATTGAGATGGAATTGGTCTTTTTATTTCCAGCCTTTGTTGTAATACAGATTGCTTTTGAATATTCCAAGGAATTTGATTTGATTTAAATGTATAATTGGATAGTACAAACAGAATGATCATTACAATAATTCCTATAATCGCTGAAATTGCCGCAATCTTGCTCCACTTAATAGTTTCTATTATTTGTTCTTTTTCTTTTATTTCTCTTTTTGAGAGTGCTTCTAATGCAGGTTTATGAAAGTGGTGGGGGCTTGGAAAATTCTTTAAGATTTCTTGTAATTCTGCTTTTGATTTATTTTCAAAATCTGGAGGTTCATTCATTAAATTCTCTCCAGAAGCTAACGCGCAGGTAAGCGGCTTGTCCGCTTGACCTGCTGGTTAAGCTTCATGGCTGCCCCTTTGTCCTTTACGAATTGCATTCTTGTATGCTCCGCACTGCTCTTTAATTGGGCAAGGTGTCGCATAATGAATTGACAAGCAAGTGCCACTATGCCTAGTCAGCGGCAGAACAGGGTCAATTGAGCGCATATAGCCCAACCCAGTGAAAAACCCGCACAAGGTTATTGTTGTCTCCAAGGGAAGTGTTGTGTAAAAGAACTCAAAAACATTGTGCTGTAATTGCAAAGTATTTTTGTAGACCTCATTAATGTACTCTACAAAATCAGCGATGACTAAACAGCGTGCTTCGGTGCCTAAGCCTCTATGCATATACGATACTTTCCCTGTTTTATCGTCCTTACTGCAGCTGCCCAAACTACCATGAGTAAACTCGGTTCGATACTTGCGAAGCTGAAGAAACCAATTATCATATGACTCAGCAAATAGCGCATTTAGTTCGACAGGAAAATATTTACCGTACTTATTATTTTTAGCCTTCGAAAAAAGTTTGCTCGTTGATTTTTTCTGGACACCTTCTATAGAAGAGTAAACTGCATAAATCACATCTCTAATTCCGTATAAGGCTGC
This sequence comes from uncultured delta proteobacterium, assembly GCA_963798485.1. Taxonomy (GTDB): domain Bacteria; phylum Desulfobacterota; class Desulfomonilia; order UBA1062; family UBA1062; genus MWEI01. The sequence goes on from CAWCTR010000017.1 coordinate 214,813, forward strand.
GTATAACTCGTTTATGCAGCACTCAGCTATTGCAGAGAATTGCCGCGAATATTTGGCATGAGTATGACCTTTCTCATTCATTTCCTTTCTATCAAAATCAAATCCACCAATTAATTCATTCCCGATTTCTGCTAATACGCGGAATTTATCAAGATGATCAGAGGTAGCACTAATTCCTCTTTTAAATATTTTGTTCCCTTCCAATAATGCATACTTAAATTTTCCGAATCTATCGACCGCATCCCATTCCTCAGGCGCGAATACTAGTAAAAAAGCATCATGTCCTGCTACTTTTTTCACAGCACTCCTCTATGGACTTAATTACTATACTGCACTTTTGCAGTATATCACCATTGTTATCCGAAGCACAATTGCAGTATATACGTATATTAAGTGCACGGCAATATGCTGTTAAATTACTTAAACCATAGCTTACGTGCCAGAGGCCACGGTCTGATGTGAAGTGTCTTTCTGCGTATGTTTCAATCCAAGATCATCGGTTTTTGGACCTTTGGAAAGTGCCAACTTATCGCAGTTATCAACGGTTGATAGTAAGAGATTAAGGTCGTTCTTCTACTTCAGATCTATAGTATGAGAAAAAATGCTAGGATAATCTTAGAAGTTCTTATAAAAGGGCGGGGAAACATCCCTCGCCCTTTTTTTGAAAACGAAACTACTGTACGGTGATTGGAACAAGGGCCTCACTGCCTATCCATAAACCCGATCCGTCAGCTGTGTTGGCTATTGGTATTCCCCCTGTTCCTATGCCTGGTGTTATGATTCCTACCATCACTTGATAGCTTCCCGCTGTTACACTATTCGCGGGGATATTACAGGAGGTAGAGGCTGTAGAGATAATAAGAGGTATATCATTAGAAGGATAGATCAGATTGCCGTCAAGGTCAATAAGTCCGACATAATACGTTGCATTCGTGGTCGGCGCACCGGCTGACCAGGTGACGGTATTAGCGTTGGCAGTCTGCCAAAAAGCACCTGATGTAGGAGCAGTGATGTTTGGGAATATCGTGTACTGGGTTCCAGTTGCGGTGTAGGTCGTGCTCCCAATGGTCACACTTAGATTGACTGGAGAACCTGCAGATATTACTATGTATCCTTTATACTTTTGTGAAGTCGAATGATAATCAAGAGTGGTTCCATTTATTGTTACCAAGGCGTTTGTTATTGGTGTTGTAATTGTACTATCGGTATAGACTTGAACCCCTTGGAGCGCATCCCCGTTATTATCCCCTTGGGCCAAACTCCTTACTATGGCATTGATGTATGGCGCGGCTGAAGCTGTGGCTGACGGCGTTGCGTTCACCTGGGTCGATGCTGCTGATTCACCAATGGAATTTACCGCAGTTACCACATAGTAGTATGGTGTGCCGTTGGTCAGCTGTGTCTGAATGTAAGGATTGGTTGCGCTGGCTATTTTGGTGCCGTTGGCCGTAGTCACACCGGTCGTAGTGGACCAGTAAATGTTGTAAGACGTTGCGCCTGTTACTGACGTCCAGGCAATAGTTACCTGGTCATTCCCTGGTGTGGCGGTAACACCTGTCGGAGCTGCCGGGGCAGTTGTTGTCGAAGAAGAACTACCTCCTCCTCCACATCCGACAAAGAGTGTAATGATTGAGAGAACTATGATTGACCGGAAGATGCCCAGTAAGCGAGATGTACCCATAAATTGTCCCCCTCTAATATAAACTGAAATAGGCTTTCATAGATGCAATGTTTCTTCGATGCTAAAAGCCTTACCCCTCAGAGAAGATGCATATCGTGATAGAGTAACCAAATATATTATATAACAATTATATTACCCTCGGTCAAACTGAACTTCTTAAACCGTAGATTCCGTGCCATGCTTGATGCTCTGATATAGAGCGCCTTGCTGCATAGGTTTGAACTTAAGATCAGTTTTCAGCATTCTCAAAACCGTGATGAAATCGCAGGAATCAACAGTTGATCATCAAAGATTGAGACTGCCACTTTTGGCACAATCTATACTTCCCGTGCTAAAGATGTCATGAACCTGTTTTTATGCTCAATCCATGGGGATACCAGCGCTTTTCGTACACATGGTTACAATTATTACCAGTTCCCTGACTATTAAACCTCACAACATATTGATATTACAAAGTCATATTTCCTGGCACAGAGGTTGTAAGTTGTTTGGCAATGGTCCAACTATTCAAAATTCTTCTGGCAAAAGGTTATCCACTTCATGATGCTGCTTGCAGCATGATCAATACTTTTAGACTAAGTCTGCGAGGCATACCGATTGGTTTATGGGGAGACACTTATTAATCAATCCTAGGTATTGATGAAAGAAGGTATAGATTGATTACATTGAAGTATTCAACAAATAATGGATTTTTATTTCAGGTTTTAGAGGATAACCAGCCTATAGGAAGTGTCAGCATTAATACAAGACTGACATGTGACAAATATCTAGCCATGATTCATGGGCAACGAGAGGAAGATTGCAGCGCAAAGGAATTTGATACCCCTCATGATGCATTGTATTGGTTAGAAAAACGTAGAGTAAAGAGCAAAGGTAGTTAAAGATTATCTTACGTAATTTTTCCTATACCGCATCGAGAACTAATGACCTTGCGGGTTTGTCGCATTGGTTTATGACGTGAGCAGCTAATGTTAGTCTTTTATGAGACGTTGGGGGGGAAAAGGAGGTAATATTTTATGCGTGCCTGGTACATACTTATGGCAACATTCATCACTCTCATGATAGCGATAGTGATCTTACTCGGGGGTCTTGGTGATATTCAAGGGAACCATTGGGTAATGCCCTCGCAAATGAATAGTGCTTACGGTGTTCAAGAGGTATCTCGCACAGAAACTTCAGCGTATCCCTGGCAGCTTGATTATGTAACCCTTGGGACCAAGGTGGAAATAGCGTATGCCTCCATACCTAATTATTTATTGCCCTGTAACGAAGAACACAGGGTAAGATAGAAGTTGCTACGATACTTGGTGATTTTTGATAGAACTGAATAGTCGAGGAACAGGCACTTGGAAAAAGGTGGTTACGACCTCACATAACTACCAACCTACAAAGGCACTAAAAATCTCCCTTGGGGAACTGCAAAGGTTCCCCATTTTTTATCATAAAAGAAAAGGGAGCCATTGAGGAGTACCACCATGTGAACTTCGCACGTCCAGGTCTGTGGAGGCCCGGGGAGAGTAATCTACCTGGTCTACTCGACCCATTCTATACTCCAAGTTGAGGTGCGCAACTCTATTGATAGCTTGTGGGGATCGTTCATTTCGTAAGTGCGATTTTCATATCATCTATCATACATGACCAAGTACCAGAAAAGCTGCAACCAGGTTCCGATCGAGTATTCAATTCACCCCACCGGACTGTAAAATAATCCGACACCTACCTGGCGGTACCTCACTAGCACCTCTCTCTCCTGGTATGCATTTCATAACACATCTTAATCAAAGTATATTTGCTGGTAACCTATACACTGTGCATATTTATGTTACCTGTATGCAGGTCTCTCCCATCATAGGTTCATAGGGAGCCTGTGTCGAGATATTTTACAATAGCAGCAACCTAATTTTTGGTGTAATGATATAACCAGTTGAATTATTATCTTAATTTAATTATGGCACTTTATTTGCTTAATTTATTGAAGAACTTTGAAAAGGAGTGTACCTATGAAAAGGGTCACATCAATTTTGATCGGTTTTCTTTTACTCATGGGATTTGTTTCAACAGCTTGGGCAACTCAGTTCGTCACTACGGGTGTAACTGACTGGACATCTGTTTTAGTCACATACTATGGGAAAACAGAGAGTGCATTCGCTGGTGAGATCGACCTTCTTATTGATGGAAAAGCGAGCTACGGTTATTGTGTTGATTTTGCTGCTACTACTTATGTTCCTAGCACATACACGGGAAACTTGACCGGGCTGGACGCTGTCTCGAATGGTGCTGGGGCTGAGGCTGCCTGGTTGATGAATAATACTGAGGGAACGGGTGCTGATTCATTTGCTGCCGTCCAGTTAGTTATATGGAAACTCTTGTATGGTGATAACTTCAGCTATGATACTCTCTCTGTAGATAGCACAATTAATAATCTTTACACGACATACCTCGCCCTTGCTCAGAGCAATTCCTACAGCGGCACGGGCTATTCGGTTGCGTTGTTGCTGAATTCCAGTAACAATCCTTCTAGTGGCCAAGATCTTCTGGTAAATGCCCCCGCCCCAGTTCCTGAGCCTACCACGATCTTACTGCTGGGCAGCGGCCTGATCGGGCTTGCCAGTTTCCGTAGAAAGAAGCAGTAGTAAAGTTTTTCGACACCAAAACAACGACAAATTCCAAGCCCGCCGGTGCATCACCGGTGGGTTGCTTTTAAAAACCTTGCTCTCTTCGTGGTAACCAGCATTTTGTATAAATGGGTTACGCTCATGCTGCGGCTAGTTCCTAGTGGTGTGCCAGGACTTTTTCTTGCGTTTTTGCCACTACTAAGCACCTGGCGTACATAGCCGCAACCCATAAGGGCTTTCTGTAACCGGCACGATATAAAAGTACAGATAGCCACGATGGATAAGATATTTTCTAATCCCGGGATAGTTATCATATCCAAATGATATCTGAATAGAATGACCTGTCTTGTGAAAGTCCAGATATTAATACGTATGTATTAAAAGTGCTATCAATAGATAAGAAGAACTGGAAAGTCCGAAAACATCTAAATTGAACAAGTTGTATGATAATATTTTAACTACTGCTGCTTCATTCTAAGATCAGATCTCAACTATAACAATTCATGTGTATATTCAGTTGCAAAAAAATCGGTTTCGTTTTGGATGTCAAGCCGCCTGGACCGAGGTAGTGTCATCGTTTGATCTTCCCCGGCAGGATGTAGGGATACGACCTGTTGAGGATGTATGTCTTGATGATGCGGTCCAACCTCCTGAGCGCTAGAAAGAGCCTCCAGATAAAGGCATCCTCGCGATAGTACGATTTTACCTCTTTCTCGGTAATAGGATTGATTGTGAGGTCGGATGCCTCGTGAACAAAGAAGGAGTTTGCCGCATCTATGAAATCCCTGATGAGATCGGGCCGCTGTTCCTTGTACAGGTTCGCAATAAGGTCCACTACCACGAGATGGAAATCATAATACCTGTCCAGGATGCCCTGAAGGAAAAAGGCCCTGATGAGCCACACCAGGAATGACGGTGCGCTTCGCAGGAAGAGGTCGGTCTCGATCTGCTCCTTCCCGCTGATCCGGATGAGCGGTGTGCTTGTGTCAATATAATAGAGTTCCGCCTCTTGTGTGACAGAAGGGTTGGCAGGATACAAGTCCTTCAGCGCCCAGTTGGAGAGCTGGCCGTCAAGCCCCATGAGTGTTTCACTGCTGTTTGCGTTGAATCTCCACACCTTCAGCAGATGCCCGAGGATTACGAGAAAGAGCGTCTTTAAGGAGGCGTTATCGAGCCTGCCCAGCAGCCGGTGGCACAGAGACTCGGGCGGCAGCTTTTGCTGGATGATGTAGACGACCATATTCCCGGTTTTCGGATATATCCTCGCTGTCGAATATTCAGGCACCATGATGCCGATCTCTTCACTCAGGAGCTTGTTATATCGTATGAACAGGGCCTCGTACCGTTCCATCTCATCCATGCTCAGGAATATGGGCATACGCTTAAAGGCCAGGCCCTGCTGGTTCTCATGGAGGATTTCAAAGATGGTGCTTATCTCCCCATAACCGAGGATCCTGGCCGGGATCAGGCTTTTTCCCGGGGCCTTGGGATTCAGGCCGTGCTCGAAACGGTTGAGAAGATCGATATCTATGCCCTTTACGTTTATGGCAACCCCCTTCAGGCCAGGCCAAGAAACCTTTTGGTGTCGTCAAGAGCTTTGTCCACGCGCTCGATAATCTCATAGGCCAGTTCATCATCGATGATGAGCGGGGGCAGGAGCTGGCTTATCCGGGTGTCGTTGTTGGCGTAGATGCTCAGGATGCCGTTGTCGTAGCATGCCTTGGTCATGATGGGACCGCAGAGATCGTTGACCATCTCGATTCCCATCATGAGGCCGAGCTGGCGCAGGCCCACAAGGATCTCGGGGTGCCTCTTCCTTAAGTTTATGAATTCCCGGGTAAAGATTCCGGCAAGGCTCTGTACGTGACGGAGAAATTCGCTCCGGGACGACTCTTCGAGCACGGCCAGCGCCACCGGAGCGCCCACCTCGGCCCCGCCGAAGGTGGAGACATGGATGAAGGGGTTCTGGGAGAAGAATGTCTCCAGCTCTTCCCTAAAGCAGGTGGCGCTCATGGGGTATATTCCCCCGGACAGGCCTTTGCCGATGACGATGATATCGGGGACTACGCCATAATGCTCAATACCCCAGAGCATGCCGGTGCGGCCAAGGCCTGTCTGGACCTCGTCCAGGATGAGGAGCGCGCCGTTTTCCCTGCACAGTTCCTTAACCACGCTGTAGTAATCCGCATCAGGGATCGGCATGCCCAGTGTCGCCGGAATGGTCTCGAAGATGACGGCAGCCGTATCATGGTCAATGGCGGACCTGATGGCAGCCTTGTCATTGAAGGGCACCTGGACGAAGCCCTGGGGTTGCGGCCCGAACGGTGATCGGTATTTCTCGTCTCCTGTAGCCAGTGCGAGCCCGGTATGTCCGTGGTAGCCGCCTTTGGCCGAGATGATCTTGTGCCTGCCTGTGTACCCCCTGGCGAGCTTTATGGCCAGGTCCACGGCCTCTCCGCCGGACACGCCGAATACGGTGCGGGAGATGTCGCCGGGCATGAGCCTGGCGAGCCTTTCAGCAAGCAGTGACCGCTGTTCGCTTATGAGATGGTGGTTGCCGATGTCGAGCTCATCGAGACTATCCTTGAGGACCTGTACCATCTTCGGGTTTCTGTGTCCCAGGTTGAAGACCCCGCCGTTGCAGTGGCAGTTGATGAGTCTCCTGGCGCCGGCGGCATCCCAGACATAGGGGCCTTCCCGCCTGCCGAAGACAAAGTCGATGCCCACACCGGTGAAGAAGGCGGCCTTGCCGCTGGAGACATGCGCAGAAAAGCGCTCAATGATAGCCTCTTTCGTATCAATGCCGGAAAAGTTCATTGCATACCCTAAAAGCCTTTCAAAGATGGCTTTTTACTCGCTCAGCCACAGCCTGGTCGTGGCGGACTCGACCATGATCTTCTCCTTTGCCGCAAGGTAGGTCTTGAATCCACCGCTCAAGTTCCTCGACCTGAAGCCGTTTTGTACCAGGATGCGATGCGCGATATAGCCGCGCAATCCTGCTGCGCAAAACGGTATGTATATCTTGTCCCGATCGAGCCCCTCGATCCTGTCGCGCAGATGGTGCAGGGGGATGTGCACGGCCCCCTCGATCCTGCCGGATATCTCCAGCTCATCCATGTTGCGCAGATCGATGAGGACATGTCTGTTCATGTCCAGCGAGCCGAGCTCGTCCCAGTGGACCACCTCCATGTCCCCATTGAGGATGTTTGAGGCCACGAAGCCTGCAACATTCACCGGGTCCTTGGCAGAGGAGTAGGGCGGCGCATAGGCGAGCTCGAGTTCCTCCAAGTCGTTTATTGTCATGTGCGAGCGGATTGCGGTGGCGATGACATCAATGCGTTTGTCAACACCGTCCTTGCCGATGATCTGGCCCCCCAGGATCTTGCCGTCTGAGGGCGAGAAGAGCAGCTTGATGGACATGACCTCTGCCCCAGGATAGTACGAGGCATGGGAGCCGGAGTGGGTGTAGCTCTTGAGATAAGGGATGTTGCCGGTTTTGAGCTGCTTCTCGTTGGCGCCGGTTGCGGCAACGGTGAGATCGAACACCTTCACCACCGATGTGCCCAGTGTCCCCCGGAAGATGGATTTTCTTCCGAGCGCGTTGTCCGCTGCTATGCGGGCCTGCTTGTTCGCCGGTCCTGCAAGGGCGGTGGCGGTATGCGCGCCTGTCATAAAGTCTTTGATGCACACGGCGTCACCCACGGCGTAGATATTCGCATCCGAACTCAGCATGGCGGCATTGACCAGGATGTGTCCATGTTCGCAGAGCTCAAGACCTGCCTCGCGGGCAAGCTTGTTCTCGGGTGATATCCCTACGGACATGATGACCATATCACAGACAAGGGTATTCCCCTGGTTGGTCGTGATGAGGAGCTGTTTTGATTGTCCGGATATGGATTTCAGGCCGTCGGAGAAGACCAGAGACACTCCCCTGGCCTTCAAATGGGCATGGACAAGGGAGGCCATCTCATAATCGAGCGGTGCCATGACCTGGTCTTGCATCTCGATGATGGTGGTGGCAACCCCCCTGTCCATCAGGTTTTCCGCCATCTCGATGCCGATGAACCCGCCGCCCACCACCACGGCGCTTTTTGGTTTTTCTGTGTCTACGAAGCCCCTGATCCGCTCGGAATCGGGTATGGAGCGCAGACTGAAGACCCTATCGCGCTCAATGCCTTCGAGATGAGGCTTTATGGGTTCTGCGCCCGGAGACAGGATGATCTTGTCATAACCCATGGTATAGGTATTGCCGGCCGGGTGCTGCCTGACAAGAACCATCTTATTTTGCCGGTCAATGGCAGTTACCTCGCTCATTAGCCTCACATCGATGCGGTACCTGTCTCTGAATACCTCAGGTGTGGTCATGAGCAGATTATCACGGCTTTCGATGACATGCCCGATGTAGTAGGGAAGCCCGCAGTTGGCAAAAGATATGTATCCGCCCCGTTCGAAAAGCACGATCTGTGCATTCTCATCAACCCTGCGGGCCCTGGCGGCTGCGGTTGCCCCGCCTGCAACGCCGCCAACGATTATCAGCCTGGTGCCCATAAGCAACCTCCTGGTCTGATGACGTTCCTGGGTTCTAATATAACTATCACCTATGACAACCGCAGCAGGTAAACGGCAATCCCAAAGGCCACGGCCGCGTTGAGAGAGGTCTTTATGCCCTGCATGGGTATGGCCAGGACCTTCTCGCACTGGTCCAAGATGCCCGGGTCCACCCCGCACACCTCGTTGCCCACGACAAGGACAACGGTTTTATCATCATAATCGATCGACGCCTTGTGGATAGGCCTGGAGCGGTCTCCTCCCTCGATAGCCCACAACCTCATGCCCTGCGAATGAAGCGCCTGGGCTGCTGCGCACCCGTTGAGGTAGTGGGTCCAGCTTATGGTCTCATCCGCACCCAGGGCGGTTTTTTTGAGCCGCGGATTGTCCGGTGTGGGTGTGATACCGCACAGATGCAGGCGAGAGATGCCTGCCCCGTCCGAGGTCCTAAATATTGAGCCCACATTATAGATGCTCCTTATGTTGTCCAGAAGCACCTCCATCCTTGGCAACGCTGGCTGGGAAACCATGCGGTGGGGCTTGTGTTCTTCATAGGGCTCGGCGCCCAAGCGTGTCGGCCATCCACACCTGGGGCACCTCAGATCCGATGCCTGGTCTTCGAGTACCGGGAAACGCAGCCCGCAAACCATCTTTGTGCAAAGCCTCATCTGGAGTCTCACTGCCTGCCGCATGCATGGTAGCCTAGCATAGGAAGAATCGCAGAGGAATCAGAAAGGAAAACATAAAAGGCTTAAGGTATGACTATGCTATTTCCCCCTTGCCGAAGAATGTTCGAATCTTATTATCCTTACTATAGTTTCAAGAAAGGAGGGTCTCTCCCATGAAACCCATTGTCATAATCGGCGCCGTGGCTGCCGGTATGAGCGCGGCGAGCGTGATCAAGCGCGGACGCAAGGACCTGCAGGTCATAGTATACGGAAAGGAACACTATATATCATATAGCGCTTGAGGCATGCCCTATTATGTATCCGGGCAGATACATAAATCCGACCAGCTCCTGGCGCTCTCGCCGGAAGAGGCAAGAATCAAGCGCGGCATCGACCTGAAGGTGATGCACGAGGTAATCCATATCGACCGTCCGGTAAAAAGCGTAACTGTCCGCGATCTCACAACAGGCAAGACCTTCGATCAGGAATATGAAAAACTCATTATGGCCACCGGGGCCAGGGCCATCAGGCCGGACCTGCCGGGAATCGAATTGTCCGGCATCTTCACCCTCAAGGAATTTCAGGATGGGCTGGATCTGAGGAGATTCATCGAAAGAGAAAAACCAACCCGTGGCGTCATTATCGGCGGGGGGTATATCGGCGTCGAGATGGCCGAGGCCTTCGGCGCTCTGGGTATGGAAGTCTCGGTGATTGAGGTCCTGCCGCGGATTATGACAATCATGGATGAGGACATGTCAAAACTTGTAGCCGATGAGATGACAAGGAACAGGGTCAAGATCATCACAGGGAAGAAGGTCGTGGGATTCAGGGGCTCCAGGCGTGTTGAGAAGGTGATCCTTGACGGCGGCGATTCGGTGGATGCGGATTGCGTGGTCCTCAGTATCGGGGTAGTTCCCAACAGCGAGCTGGCAACCGGTGCAGGTCTTGAGCTTGGGGAACGTAATGCCATAAAGACAGACCGCTTCCAGAAGACCAGCGACCCGGACATCTTTGCCGCCGGCGACTGCTGCACTGCATATCATAGGGTTCTTAAACAGGACGTATACATCCCGCTGGGACTCACTGCCAACCGTCAGGGCAGGATGTGCGGGGGAAACCTGGTGGCCGAGCTGGCCGGAAAGGAGCTGAGGCCGTTCCCCGGAATCATCGGCACGGCCATTACCAAGGTATTCGACCTGGAGGTGGGAAAGACCGGCATCGGCCGGCTTGATATCGAACGGTACAAACTTGCGGGCATCAGCTCGGTTGCCATCAAGGCAGGAAACCTGCCGGGTTATTACCCGGGCTCAACGGATATGTGGGTGAAGATTTATTTCGAACAGGCCTCCAAGGTTATTATAGGTGGACAGATCATTGGAAAAGGGGGAACGGCCATGAGGCTCGATACCCTTGTTGCCGCCGTGAGCACAGGGATGACATTGGATGACCTCTATAGCCTTGACATGGCCTACGCCCCGCCCTTTGCCCCGGTCTGGGATCCGCTGCTCATCGCTGCAAAGACAGGGATGAGATAAGATTTTACAGGCCTGTAGCCTGTAGGTTGGGTTGAGCGAAGCGAAACCCGACAATCAATCAGGCAACATTTGCTCCCTTGCAGTGAATAATTTCCTACCCACCATAGATGCATCATACCCATGAATGAGGCGAATCCATGCTCGGCAGCACCTTGGCACTATGGTTGCTCATAATGTCGGCAAAGACTTTTTATGGAGGCGATAATGCAGTCACCCTTAGCCGCGCTCGTAGGAATTGCCAGTGGAGCAGTGGACCTCATTCAGAGGGCCATAAGCCACGACAGTCCCAAGGCAGGGTTCGACGAACAACTCCAGTCAGCCCTTGCAGAGGCGCCCGGGGCAGGCACGCCGATCAAAGAAAAGGCCAAGACGGAAAAAGGTTCCACGGATGATGACATAAAGGCGCTCCTTGAAAACCCCCAGGCGGTTCACGTGCTGCAGTACCTTTGCGCCCTTCAATCCATGGGCCTGAATAATGCCGATGCAAAGGCACTCTTGTCGGGCAAGACAGAGATATCTGATGACGGATTAAAGGCAATCCTGGCCGCTGTCGGGATCAAGGGCACAGACAGTGCTCAGCTTATGGCAGACCCAAAACTGGTAGCCGGCCTCAAGACACAGCTCGCAGATACTGTTTTAACCAAGAATAATTCATTTACTGAGATGCTTGACGAAGCCCAGTCCGCACAATCCTCTGAGGTGGAGGCTTCAACAGGGGCCATTCCGGAGGTCCTTCAGGCCGTAGATGTGCTGGAAAAAACCTTGAATATTCCCAAGAAAACGCTGCAGGATCTCTTCTTCTCCTCAGACCCTCAGGTGCGCCAGGGTGCACTCGATGATGCCACTACGCAGATCAATGAGTTTCTGAAAGCCAATGCCGGCAAGGACCTGCCAAAACAGGTCACAGGTGCGCTCGGAGTGCTGAAAGGAGCCCTGACCGAGGATGAGTTCGCTAAAATTGAGAATACGTTCAAGGCAGTAAACCAGGATCCGGCACTTATTGCCCAGGGGCTCAACTTTGACGAGCATGTTGTGCAATCCCTTGCAAAGACCTTGGGTAATGAATCGGGAACGACCCAAGGCAGTTATACCCAACAGGTTATAGATCAGATCAAGCAAGCCTTGCCTACGGGTATGAAGACCCTCGAAGGTTCCATGACCCTGAAACTAAATCCACCCATGCTAGGAAGGGTGGATGTGGAAATCCGTTTGCAAGACGGCCAGATCATGGCCTCTTTCAAGGCGGACCAGCCCATAACCCGCGACATACTGCAGCAGAACATGCATATCTTAAAGGATACCCTGGCAGAGCAGGGGATCAAGGCCACGCAGTTCGTTGTGACCACCGATACCTTCAACTCTCGGGACCATCAAGGCAATCCCCTTGCATGGGCAGGATACGAACCGGATCAAAACGGTTCCTCCGGCCGGCAGGGCAACCGGCAAGGTACAGGAAACCCTGGCAGAGGCCAGGATGAGTATTTGGGCGGCAATACACCCGTCCAGGGTTACTCCGAACAGGGCGGACTCGATATCTTTGCCTGAAAAAGGGAGGTAATAACATTATGTCGACAGTAGGATTAGACAACATTCTTTCAACCCAAGCGGCAACGGCAACGGCATCTACGGCATCGACGAGCCAGACCACGGCCTCGTCTGAAAAGGACATGTTCCTGAACCTGCTGGTGAAGCAACTCCAGTATCAGGACCCTCTGAATCCTGTCGAGAACACGGAGTTTGCCTCACAGCTCGCCCAGTTCTCTTCACTTGAGGCGCTCACGGACATGCAGAGCAGCATCGATAATATGAGCACGGTCCAGAACTCCATGAACAGCATGCAGGCCATCTCGTTTATCGGAAAACAGGTGGCTGGCAGCGGTAATACCATCAACTATACCGCAGGCAGCAGCTCTGCCATCGACTACAATGTCGCAAACAGTGCAGCGCAGGTCGTTATCAAGATCAATAACTCGAGCGGAGTGACCGTGCGCACCATAGCTCTGAATAATGTCCAGCAAGGGGATAACACGTATACCTGGGACGGCACAAGCGACAGCGGCTCAAGCCTCGGCACAGGAACATATACGCTCAATATCAGTGCCGCGGATTATAACGGAAACGCTGTTACAACCACTACGAGCACGAGCGGCACGGTCACGGGTGTGAGGTACGACAGCGGGAATATCTATCTCGAGGTCGGTGACAAGGAAGTAAGCTTATCTAATGTAAGTGAGATCTCCAACTAACGAAAGGACAAAAAAAGGAGGCTTATATGGGTATATCCAGTTCATTATATTCCGGAATCAGCGGTCTTTCCGTGATGAGTCAGGCCATGAGCGTCATCGGCAATAATATCGCCAATGTGAACACCATCGGCTTTAAATCGAGCAGCGCAACGTTCCAGGATGTCTTGGCGCAGTCAGTGGCAACGGCATCCGGTACGTCACAGGTCGGGCGAGGCACGCAATTAGGCGTAATTTCCCCGCAGTTCGTGCAGGGCTCTTTCCAGTCCACCTCAAACGCCACCGATCTGGCCATAGGCGGCAACGGCTTCTTCATCGTCTCTCCCAAGAATGAAAATGCCGAATACTATACCAGGGCCGGCGGTTTCCAGTTCGATTCAGAAGGCAACTTCGTCAACTCTTCAGGGGATGTGGTCCAGGGGTGGGCACTCGATTCGAGCGGCAATGACGTGGGGACCTTGGCGGACATCAAAATGGACACATTCACCTCCCCGCCGTCTGCCACTACCAAGCTCACTGCCATCACGAACCTCGACAGCACCGATACATCGAATGCCGATAGTCTCTTCGCAAAATGGGCCGGGACAGACCCCCTTACAGGAAAAGACTCCACCTCTCCGATCGCGGATACATCCTACGGCTATTCGACCACACAGCAGGTTTATGACTCACAGGGTAATTCACACGATGTCACCATCTACTATGACAAGCTGAGCTCTGCTGCTACCAACGAATACGCTCCGGGCACAACCGCTACCGACAATTCCTGGGAGTACATCGTGACCTGCAACCCCAGCGACGACCTCAGGACGGGATTTAATGGGACAGCAGAAAAGGGGGTTCTCATGAGAGGGACCGTCACCTTTGATGCCACGACCGGCGATGTCTCGTCAATGAGCACGTTTACCGACGACAGCGGCGCCGATCCTACACAGGCGGCCAACTGGACGGATGCAAGCTTCTCCTCGAATGGATACCCCGAGGTAACCACTCAGTTTGTCTCAGGCGTCGACCAGACGATTTCGCTCGACATGGGTATCCGCAGCACGAGCGGGACATGGAATGCCGGAGGTGCGGCCAATGTCGCCGACATTACAGACCCCACCACTCCGTTGCCGTTGCCGTCATCCACCTGGCAGCCGGAGGCCCAGACATCAACCCAGTATGCCGCTTCATCTTCCACCAACTACCAGACCCAGGACGGATATGGCCCGGGTTTCCTGAACAGCATATCGGTGGATACCACAGGCGTCATGTCCGGTAGTTACAGCAACGGCCAGATCCTGAAACTCTTTCAGGTAGGCCTTGCCAAGTTTAACGACGAGCAGGCGCTTACCGATGTGGGCAACAGCCTCTGGAGCGCAAACAGCGCATCCGGTGATGCCATAACCGGTCATCCTGGCGACAACGGCCTGGGCAGCATCTCATCCAACTCGCTGGAACAGTCCAATGTGGACATCGCCACCGAGTTCGTCAATATGATCACCACCCAGCGTGGGTATGAGGCGAACTCAAAGGTTATCACCACGGTCGATACCATGCTCCAGGATCTTATCAACATCATACGGTAACACGTTAAGCCGATCCCTTCGGGCGTCCGGATTCCCGGCCCGGATGCCCGAAGGCGTCAAATTTATGACTTGTTCAGCCAGGATGTTTAATGACGCAAACCTTTCATCTTATTGAAAATAAAGGTGAAGATAATAGTTCTCCCTCGTGGCACACCCCTTGCTTTCCTGCTTAGCAATATTTCAGATTGTACGCATTAAGGGGTTCGTATGGATTTTGCAACGATTATAGGTGTGTTGGTGGCCTTCGGCATGGTCTTTATGGGGATCATTTCCGGGAGCCCGCTGACACTCTTTGTGGATATCCCGAGTGTGATGATCACCATAGGAGGCACCTTCGGGATCATCTTCATCAATTACCCCTTAAAGGATGTAATGGGTGTCTTCGGCGTTATCAGAAACGTCTTTTTCAACAAGCGCCGCGAGGTCCATGTGTTGATCCCCTTATTCGTTGACTTTGCCTCACAGGCCCGCCGTGAAGGGATACTGGTCCTTGAGAGCGCGGCTGAAGAGCTCCGCGACCCGTTTTTCAAGCAGGGCCTGGAGCTCGTTATTGATGGCCTTGAACCCCAGGCAATCCGCGAGATCTTAGAGACCGAGATCGACCATATTGAGCGCCGTCACACCAGGGGGGCGGACATCCTCAACTCATTGGGCACCTATGCCCCGGCCATGGGTATGCTCGGCACCCTCATCGGACTTATCCAGATGCTCCAGTCCATGTCCGACCCGTCCACCATCGGGCCTTCAATGGCAGTGGCGCTCATAACCACCTTCTACGGTTCTATCATGGCAAACCTGATTGCCCTGCCCATGGCAGGCAAACTTACCATGCGCTCCAGGGAGGAGGTTGTGGAAAAGGGGATGA
Organism: uncultured delta proteobacterium; assembly: GCA_963798485.1. Classification (GTDB taxonomy): domain Bacteria; phylum Desulfobacterota; class Desulfomonilia; order UBA1062; family UBA1062; genus MWEI01. The sequence continues at coordinate 230,539 of CAWCTR010000017.1, forward strand.
TCATCGAGGGTATCATGGCCATCTCAGCGGGTGACAACCCCAGGATAGTGGAACGAAAACTTCATTCATTCCTGGCCCCGGCCTTCAGAGAGCCGGTGGTGAATCGTATGCGTGGTGAATAGCAATGGCCAGGAAAAAGGTTATCTATGTCGAGAAGCCCATGAATATCACGATGTATTTGCTGGCCTCGCTCTTCCTTTTCCTGCTCACCTTTTTCGTCATATTGAGCTCGATCAGCGTCATGGACAATAAGCGTCAGAAGATAGCCATCGGCTCCATCAAGGGTGGATTTGGTATATTGCCCGGCGGCAGGAGTCCCTTTTCATCCACAGGTCCCAAGAACATCCTGCCGCAGAGGCCTCCTATACAGAGTGGCCGGATGGATCTTCAGAGTATCCAGAACTCCCTTGCCGGCACGGGGATCATCAGCGGCATCAGTGTGACCCAGGGTAAGCTCGGGGCCCTCATCACCATAAAATCCCCCATCCTCTTTACCGGGCAGACCGATGTGTTCAGCAAGGACAGCCAAGCCGTGCTGTCAGCCATAGCCAAGGTCCTTTCGCAGGGTGACAACAGGGTCATCATCACAGGGCACACGGATTCCATACCCTTGGAGGCTCCGCCCTATTATTCAAACTGGGGGCTGTCCGGCGCCAGGGCCCTGGCCGTGCTCTCTTATCTGGAGGCTAACGGCATCTCGGGAAGGCGTCTATCGGTGTATGGCATGGGTTCAACAAGGCCCATTGCACCCAACAGCACGGAAGAAGGCAGGAAGATGAACGGGCGGGTCGAGATCACCATAGTGGGCGAGGTCCCGGAAGATGTCGACCTTAAAGGACTCAAACAGACCCGAGGGGAGTGGTTCCGTTCAATATTCTACAAAGGGTTTAATATCGAGTTGGATGAACAGTGATGTTTAGACAAAATAAAAACGTCCTCATTGTCAAGATGCCCAGCCGTTTGAACTGGATGACAACGTTCTGCGACATGCTCACCATACTTCTGTGCTTCTTTGTGCTTATCATCTCCATGTCATCAATGGAAAGCAAGGCACTGAAAGATACCTTCGGGTTTTTCAGCTCAGTTACGGGACCGCTTGAATTTCAAGAGGATCATGAGGTGAAGGTCGTACAACCTGTAGTGAAAACCAAACCCAATATCATGTCGCTCAATGTCGCGAGCCTGAAAAGGAGCCTGATGATCTCGCTGAAGAACCAGAACATCGTGAATATCCCCGGCCGGGGCATTGATGTAGGCGATGTGAAGGAGACAAACCGGGGTTTTGCCATCGCCGTGCCTGACGGGGTCGTGTTCGATAAGGCCTCTAAAGAGTTGAAAAAAGACGCTGAACCTGTGCTCAAGGGGATCGCCGATGCCGTCAGGGGCATAGATGTGACCATCGCAATCGAAGGGCATACGGACAACATCGGCAACGAGCAATCGAACTGGAGGCTGTCGCTCTCTAGGGCCATAAGCATAGCAGACTTTCTTGTTTATAACCAGGGCTTGAGCCCTGAAAGGATCTGCGTTGCCGGGTACGGGTCAAAGAGGCCTGTTGCCACCAATGAAACGCAAGGTGGAAGGGACAGAAACAGACGGGTGGAGATCATCTTTTTGAAAGACCGCATATAGGAGGACCGCATGGCAGGTGAGGAAAAGGAAGAGAAAAAAGAACAGGCCCCGGCAGAGAAGAAGAAACTGCCAGTGAAGCTCATCATTATTGTGCTCGTTGTTGTATTAGTCCTTAGTGGTGCGGCAGCCGGATATTTCGTGTTCGCCGGGCACAAGGGGAAGTCATCGGGCAAGGAAGACCCCGGTAAGGAAGTGAAAAAAGAGCAGGTCAAGGAAGAAGGCTCTAAAAAGGGCGGCGGTGAAGGAGAAGGTGTTTCCGGGAACATGAAACAGCTTGATCCGTTCATCGTCAATCTTGCAGACGCCGAGGGTCAGAGATATCTCAAGGCCGTCATACAGCTCGAGTTGGATAATGCATCTCTTGAAGGTGAGATCCAGGGAAAGCTTCCCCAGATACGCGATGAGATCCTCATGATACTCTCCAACAAGACCTTTGACGATGTATCAACAACGGCAGGAAAGAGGATGGTCAAACGCGAGATTGCATCCGCAGTGAACAAGTATCTCACCGGTGGCCAGGTTACACAGGTATATTTTACCGAATTCGTAGTCCAGTGAGGATGTAGTATGGGACAGATCCTGAGCCAGGATGAGGTTGATGCCCTATTAAAAGGGGTTGTCGGCGGAGATATCGCTACAGAGATGGACATACCGGCTCTGGAAGAGGGCCAGATAGATCGGTTTGACTTTGCAGCGCAGGATAAGGTTGTCAGAGGCCGGATGCCTTCGCTCGACGCGATCCATGACCGGTTCGCTAGGTTCTTCCGGAACACGCTCTCAAGCATGCTCAGGAAGATGGTGGACATCACGCCGGTATCGCTTGATACGATCAAGTTCGGCAACTTTATGCGGTCGTTGCCGGTGCCGTCGAGCATACATATCATCCGGGTGGAGCCGCTACGGGGTAATGCCCTGGTTATTGTTGAGGCCAAGCTCGTATTCGGGCTCATCGACAGCTTTTTCGGAGGTAAAGGGGCAGGGAACATGAAGGTGGAAGGCCGCGAGTTTACCGCCATCGAGCAGCGCATGCTCATCAAGGTGGTGCGCTCCGCCATAAAGGAATTGGCCGGTTCCTGGCAACCGGTTTATGAACTTGAATTAAACTATGTCCGTTCCGAGATGAATCCCCAGTTTGCAGGCATCATTCCCAATGAGGATGTAATCGTGGTGGCCCAGTTCGAGGTGGAGATGGACGAGATGACAGGCAATATCATGGTGTGCCTGCCATATATGCTCATCGAGCCTATTAGGGACAGACTCTATGCAACCTTCCACTCCGAGGAGAAGATGAGTGTGGACCTGGCGTGGGTCAGCCGGCTCAAGGTAGAACTTCTGGGGGTATATGTGGATATCGACGTTGAGCTTGGCAGGGCCCAGATATCGCCAAGAGAGCTCTCATCGCTCAAGCCGGGAAATGTGGTTGTGTTGGACAAGGATATAAACGATCCGCTTATGGTGAAGGTGCAGAATTTGCCGAAGTTCTACGCCAAGCCCGGAAGGATAAAAGACAATCTCGCAATAGATGTTGTAAGTGCGATCGACAGAAAGCTCTTCTAAGGAGGGGGCAATGGACATAGATGACAAGACGGGTGGCGGACTTGAACAGAACGATATTGACAAACTTATGGGCACAGGCGGGGAAGAAAAGAAAGACAAGGATCTCGATCAGGACAAGCTTGCCGAGGATTGGGCCGCGGCCCTTGAATCAGGCGCCGAGATAGAGGAGGGAAAGCCCTTTGATAAGGGCGCCAAGAAGGTCAACTTTACTGAACTCGAAGAGGGAAGACATGCCGGATCTGCAAAGGAGTTCGACTTTATCCTCGACATACCGTTAGAGGTTACCGTGGAGATGGGAAAGACCAGGATGCTCATCAACGATCTCCTGCAAATCGGCCAGGGCTCGGTTATAGAGCTGAACAGGATGGCCGGGGAACCTCTGGACATCCTGATAAACAACAAGCTCATCGCCCGGGGCGAAGTGGTCGTGGTAAACGAAAAGTTCGGCATAAGGATCACGGACATCGTGAGCCCCTTAGAGCGAGTGAAGAGGCTTGCATGAACCTTGTGAACGTTGCATTTACGGTGGTCTTCTTCCTGTTCTCACTGCCTCTTCATGCCGCTGAATCCGGAATGGCCTCCACAGGATTGAGGGCTGTTTTATCGCTCATGCTGGTCATTGCATTGATGTTTACCCTTGCATGGGCCATAAAACGCTATGGGCCCATGGCAAAGGCGAAAAAGTCCTTCGGATTGGACATACTTGGCCAGGTTAACCTTGGTGCACGGGTGAATCTCGCACTCATCAGGGTGGGCAAGTCGATCCTGTTGATCGGTGTCACTGCCAATGCGATAAGCCTGCTCAAGGACATGGATGAAGGCGAATTTGAGAAGTCTTTATCCCAGGCAACAGGGCAGACGGGGGCACGCCAATGAAACTAAAGCGCATTACCTTGTTTGCACTTTTAGCCATTGTCTTTCTCCCTGCATTTCTCTATGCCGCCGAAGGAGTGACAATTCCGAGCCTGAACCTCGGGGTGAAGCAGGCCTCTAATCCTGAAGAGGTGGTTGGCGCCATACAGATCCTTTTTATCCTTACTATCCTGGCGCTGGCCCCTTCCATTATGATCATGGTGACGGCATTCACCCGGGTCGTTGTGGTGCTGGGATTTCTCAGACAGGCCCTGGGCACCCAGCAGATGCCGCCCATGCAGGTTCTAACAGCGCTCGCCATTTTTTTGACGTTTTTTATTATGTCCCCGACCTTGGACAAGGTCAATGATCTGGCCCTTGTCCCCTATAAGAATGGAAACATCACCTTTTCCCAGGCAATGACGAATGCAGAGGGACCGATACGCGAATTCATGTTCAAACAGACAAGGCAAAACGACCTGTCGCTCTTCATGGGTCTTATCACGAAAGATAAGCCCAAAAACAAGGAAGATGTTCCCACCAGGGCGTTGATCCCGGCATTCATGATAAGCGAACTCAAGACCTCCTTCCAGATCGGGTTCATACTGTTCATACCCTTCGTTATTATCGATATGGTGGTCTCCTCCATCCTATTGTCCATGGGCATGATGATGCTGCCGCCTGTCATGATTTCGCTGCCGTTCAAGATCATGCTGTTTGTGCTTGTAGATGGATGGAACCTGCTCGTAGGGTCTCTGATAAGGGGGTTTGTCGGATGACGCCCGAAACCGTAACAACCATTATGGCCGAGGCAATCAAGATAACGCTCCTCGTGTCGGCGCCCATGCTCATCATAGGCCTTTTGGTGGGTCTTGCCATCAGTGTCTTCTCTGCGGTCACCCAGATCCAGGAGATGACGCTCACCTTTGTGCCCAAGATCGTTGCCGTATTCATGATGCTCCTCATTACACTGCCCTGGATCATTGAGAAGCTTACGACATACACCATCAATCTTTTTAACTCTATCCCAACGCTTGGAAGATGAACGAACTCTTCAAACTCGCCCGAAGCGACTTTCTATCCCTGTTCTTCATCTTTATCCGTATCGGGACCATCTTTGCCATTGTCCCTTTTTTCAATACCGATATAGTCCCCAGGCGGGTTACAGCCACTATCGCTTTTTTTTTAAGCCTTGTTCTCATGCCTATTGTACCGCCGGTACAGGTGAAACCGGAACAACTGAACATCCTGATGTTCGGCAGTATCGTGTTGCAACAGGTACTCATCGGGGTGGCCCTGGGCCTGGCCATTGATGTGATCTATGCAGGCATCCAGACTGCAGGCGAGCTCATCGGTTTCCAGATGGGCTTCTCCATTGCGAATGTCGTGGACCCCATAAACGGGGTTACCTCGCCCATCATTGCGAATATCCTGTATATCACCGCTTTCCTGCTGTTTTTTACCTTGGGCGGTCATCATATACTTATCAAGGGTATGGTGGAAAGCTTCCGCATGATTCCCATAGGTGAGGCTATGGTCCACCGGGAATTCCTGATGGCAGTGATTACCTATGCGGGACAGATGTTTGTCATCGGGATCAAGGTGTCGGCACCCGTGGTAGGTATACTCCTGCTCATCAACATCGCCCTTGCCGTGATTACCAGGGCACTGCCCCAGATGAACGTATTTATGACGGCATTCCCGCTCACCATCGGTGTCGGGCTTGTATTCACCACCCTTATCATCAAGATGATGCCCGTGTTCATGACAGGTTCCCTGGAAAGGGCCTGGGTGTTCATGAAATCGGCCATGGCGCTGTTCTAGTGTAGTGCACCATAAACACCGCACCCTTGCGAACCAGAAGAGACTCCTTCTTGATTTTCCTCACCCCACGTATTATCGGTGAGGGTATGGAAACTATTGAATTCAGCAATGGGGTTGTGGTGGAGGTCCTCGACAAATCCTCTGTCCTTTCGGGCGACCTATACATGGTCCATCTGGAGTTTACTGCGGTTGTGGAACTGAGCGAACAGGATGCCGAGCTCCGGCATTATTGCCCCAGCGGCAAGCTGAAGATGACCAGGGTGATTAAAAAATCTGCGGTCCATGAGCGGGACCTTCAAGGGGTGAGGACGGGATTGAAGGAGTCCTTCCTGAACACCAACAGGCCTTACATGGAGCACCCGAAGTTTATCAGCCGGTTCAAACACACCTGCCTCGCAACGTACCGGGATCAGGAAGAAAAGGCAGGGAAGGCCTCCATCCATGAAGAATGAGAACAACCTCACCCCCATGATGCAGCAGTACCTCGACATCAAGGTGGACTGTAAGGACACTATCCTATTTTACCGCATGGGGGACTTTTATGAGATGTTCTACGATGATGCCCTCATGGCATCCAAGATCCTGGGTCTTGCACTGACTACCAGGGACAAGGGCAAGGAGAACCCGGTGCCCATGTGCGGCCTGCCGTATCACAGTGCATCGTCCTACATTTCCCGGCTCATCCGTTTAGGCCACAAGGTGGCCATCTGCGAGCAGTCTGAGCCTGCACCGGGCGCCAAGGGCCTGGTGCATCGGGAGGTGGTGCGCGTCATAACCCCCGGCTTGATCGTGGAGGATGATCATCTGAACAGGGAGGAGGCCAACTACCTCATGGCCGTGAGCACAGGCCAACGGCATGATACATACGGTATCGCCTTCATCGACATATCCACAGGTGACTTCAGGGCCACTGAGATTACTTCACGCCAGGACTTTGTCTCCGAGGTCTTCCGGGTGGACCCCAGCGAGGTCCTTGCCACCGATACAAGCATTATCCCGCAAGGATTCCTCGTGACCGCCTTTGATCAGCCTATAACGCCCGAGCGTGCAGGGCAGTCCCTGAGCAGCCATTTCGGAACACTCACCATGGATGGCTTCGGCCTGAAGGATGCCCCCTTAGCCCTGAGGGCATCCGGTATGGTGCTGGAATATGTGAGGCAGACCCATAAGGCAGTGATGCCCAATATCACTTCACTTAACCTTTATAACCCGGGCCGCTTCATGATGCTCGGTCCCACTACCAAGCGCAACCTGGAACTGTTTGATGCCATCTCAGGCCTTAAAGAACACACGCTCTTTGCCCTACTCAACCGTACCGGCACTTCCATGGGCGCGCGTATGCTCGCTGACTGGGTGGCCTTTCCCCTTATGGATGCTGGTGAGATCAACAAAAGACTTGATGCAGAAGAGGCGCTTGTCTCCCAGGGGCAATCGCTGAACATTATACGCGAGGTGCTCAGCGATATCCCTGACATGGAGCGGATTATCGGCCGTATCTCAGCCAGTTCTGCGAGCCCCCGGGACATGCGCTCACTCGCCGAGGGGCTTGAACAGGTACCCCGGATCAAAGCCCTGCTGAATGGGTTCGATGAGGCCCTTCTCATGGAGGTCAGGGGAGGGATAGACCCATTATATGAGCTCAAGGAAAAGATAGCGCATACCCTTGTTGAGACACCACCGCTACGCCTGGTTGACGGCAATGTGATCGCGGGAGGAGTGGATGCCGAACTGGATGAATTAAGGCTGCTGCGGAAGGACTCAAGGCAGTGGATCGCATCGCTGGAGACCAAGGAGCGGGAGGCCACGGGCATCAACACGCTCAAGATCGGCTATAATAAGGTCTTCGGCTACTACATCGAGATCACCAAGGCCAATGCCGTAAAGGCCCCTGATTCATATATCCGCAAGCAGACACTCGTGAATGCCGAACGGTACATTACCCCTGAGCTGAAGGAATACGAGGCCAGGCTGCTGGGGGCACAGGAGGCCATTGCCGCCATTGAGCAGCGTATCTTTAACGAGCTCAGGGAGTTTGTCATCCCCTTCATCCCCTCGCTGCAAGGTACGGTCCGCTCCCTTGCCTGTCTGGATGTGCTGGGCTGTCTTGCATGGGTCGCCGTGCAGAACGGGTATGTGAGGCCTGTAGTCGGATACGACCGGCGCATTGAGATCTCAGCGGGCAGGCACCCTGTAGTGGAGAAGGTCCTCAAGTCCGGCGAGTTCGTGCCGAATGAGTGTTCCTTTGACGCCGAGCGCGATACCATCCATGTCATCACCGGGCCCAACATGGCCGGCAAATCCACTTACATGCGCCAGGTGGCGCTCATCTGCCTCATGGCCCAGATGGGATCGTTCGTCCCGGCAAAAAAGGCATCCATAGGCCTGGTGGACCGTATCTTCACCAGGATAGGCGCGCTGGACAACCTGTCTGCCGGGCAGAGCACCTTTTTTGTAGAGATGAGCGAGACCGCCGACATCCTCAACAATGCTACATCGTTAAGCCTGGTTATTTTAGACGAGATAGGCAGGGGCACCTCCACCTACGACGGAATGTCTCTCGCCTGGGCCGTTGCGGAATACCTGGATGAGCGCCGGGTAAGGACTTTTTTTGCCACCCATTATCACGAGCTTGCCGACCTGTCTCGCAGGCACAAGGGGATCAAGAACTATCACCTCAGCGTTGAAGAGAGCGGAAGCGAAGTGGTGTTCCTCAGGGTCCTCAAGAGAGGCTCCGTAGGCAGGAGCTATGGCATTTACGTGGCCAGGCTTGCCGGAATCCCTGATGAGGTAGTGGAAAAGGCAAAAGTCATCCTTACCGCCATAAGCTCCAAGGCAAAGACACTGCCGGTGGCACACCAGGCAGCACCTGTCCAGGCAAGCCTCTTCGAAGACAAGAATACGACTATTATCGATGAGATTTTAAAGATTGACCCCAATACCCTCACCCCCCTTCAGGCCCTGAATTTCATCCACCATCTGAGGGAAATGATCACAAAAAGCGATTACCACTAAAGCTTCTTTGGGTTTTTTCCGAATAACTTTATAGAGGAAGAGGCCCATATGATGAAAGATTCCGATATCAGGATATTGGCACACAAGAGTGGCATGCCGTATATTGACGTTTCCCGTGAGGCCCCCGATCCCAGATGCTTAAAGATTTTAAAACACGTATTTGCAAGGGAGTATACCAGCCTGCCCATACGTTTTCTTGGAGACGGCGTGCTGGTTGCCATTGCAGACCCTGAGTACAAGGACCTGATCAGTACGTTAAGCACGCACATGGGCAGGAAGGTCTACCCGGCGCTTGCGGATGTAGAGGCCATCAAGAAGGCCATAGAAATATATTATCCGGGCGGAAGAGACATGGAGGAAGCCCAAGGTAAGAATGTCGAAGGTAAGGATGCCATTCGAACGAGCCGGACAATATCCATCATCTCCAATAAGGGAGGGGTAGGGAAGACCCATATTGCCATGAATATGGCGAAGGTCCTGGGCGGTTTCAAAAAAAAGGTGCTGCTCATCGATGCCGACCTCGGTAATGCCGATATATCGAACAAGCTGGCACTTTTCCCCGAATATACCCTTTATGACTTTCTTTTGGGTGATGTGGACCTGGAAAACATGATCGAAAAGACCTCTCTGGGGTTTGACCTTATCGCAGGGAGCTCCGGCGAGTTCAAACTAGCGAATATCAATTATATCCAGCGATCCAAGTTCATCAGGAACTTCAGAAGGATCAGTGAAAATTATGATATCACCATCTTCGACTTAAGCGCCGGTATCACTAACACGGTACTCGATTTTGCCCTGGCCTCAGACGAGATACTCATCATCACGACCCCGCAGGACATTATTGCAGGTTATGCGTGCATCAAGGCCTCGTTTCAGCAGTTTAAGGCCATAGAAGAGAAGCTGATGGATAAGGTCGAGTTTTATAAGCCGCGCAGGGTCTACACACCATGGGTGGTAATGAATCAGGTTACAAACCTCAATCAGGGGATATTCATCTTCAACAGGATATGTCAGACCGCAGATGAGAGGATCAACAACATGGAGACCCTCTTTTCAGTCAAGCCCGAGTATCTTGGCGGGGTCCTCTTTGACAAGGATACCATCCGCGCCGCAGAGGCCCAGAGAAAACCGTTCACGATTGTGAACCCCAAGTGCAAGACCTCCCAGTGCCTGGAATACCTCGGCAGGGTAGTCATAGATCCGCCCGAACTGAGAAGCTACAACCAGGAGCTCAAGAGCGGGTTAGGCCGTTTTGCCATGATATTCGGCATGAGCTGAGATTAGCCCCTTAAGTGAGCACCATTTTACCCGATAAGTAACAATAGGAAGAAGGGACGCTTCATATGAGAATGGAAGAGTACAGGGAAGGACTCGTAAACAAGTGGGAAGAAGTGAGACCCGTAGTGATCTACTTCGCAGGAGAAAGATTCGTGGTGGAATATGATGAGCACCACAATCCGCTCCTTGCCCCGGCAGTTGCCATGGTGCATTCCTACTTGGGCAACCTGGACCTCACCAAGACGGATAACTGATTTCTTACAAACCGGCCTGGTTCCATGCCAGGCCTTTCGTTTTTCAAATCTTCTCACAAATTTTCGCAATCCTGGTCTTGATATATTAAATAGTCTCATTTATTCTTAATAATATATGAAATCCATGACCTCCCACGAAAACAAAAAAGTCCTTGTCATTGATGACGATGAGGGAGACTGCTACCTGGTAGAGGACATCTTGAGCGAAGACGGCATCAAGGTTGATATAGCCGTAGGCGGCGAGATGGGTATAAGGCTTCTTTCCGAGAAGGAGTACCCGGTCGTGATCACGGATTTGAGGATGCCCGACATCGACGGGATGGCCATTATCGATTTTATACGCAAGCGCCACATGGATACGCTCATCGTGGTCATCACCGGCTATGCCACCATTGACAGTGTCATTGTCGCACTGCGCTCAGGTGCGTACGATTATATCATAAAGCCCTTCAGCGCCGATCTGCTCAGATTCACGATAAGAAAGGCCTTTGACTATGTCGCCATACGGGACGAACAGGACAGGCTGAAATATTTTGAGATGGTTAACCAGCTTGCATCTACTACTGCTCATGAGGTCTTCCAGCCGCTTACCGTGCTCATGGGGGAGGCAAGCGCCATTACAAAAGGCCCGGACGGCGTAAAGGCCAAGGAGATGGCACAACAGATTCTCACCGAGGCCAGGAAGATCCGTGATATCATCAGGAAGATGGAGAACCTGCATGAATACGTAACCAAGTCATTTCCCGGCGGGCATACCATCTTGGATATTGAGAAGGGATCTAATGGATCCAATGGCACAAAATGATCAACCTTGAGATGAAGGTTATCCTAGCTGCATGCACTCTTCCTGATTCGGGCAATGCATCTGTGGAGTCTGTAGCGGCAAGCGCTGAAGTGGAAACCTTGTCTATTGGCTTCAATGATGAGACTATCAAAGGCTTCTACCTGTTCATTGACGTCCGCTCTGGCGAAGAAAAGGCTGCAGATTTTGAGCGGGGTTATCCCGCAGGGCCGGTCATTGTTTTCTTCCAGGGACATGCCCAGAGACCTGATGATGCATATGAGTTTACCGGCAAGCTTGCCCGTTTAAGCAGATCCGGCATGGTGATCGTACCCGTATGCGACACCCCATATGGCGCCAAGTCATCTTTCCATGGCGACCAGGGCAAAGATGTTATCCTTATGGAGATGGTACGCTTCATACTTGCACGTGAAGGCATAAGCGTAAGAGGGTTCGTGCCGGTCACCAGCATGCCTGTGACTGTGAACGGTATGAACATGGCCCCTGAAAATGGCAATAAAGGCACCCGGATCATATCAATCGGGTGGTCCCATGGCGGCATTCTGGCGCGGCGCTTCGCCCATGCCTATCCCTCATCGGTTTGTTCCCTGGGACAGGTCTGCCCTGCCGGATACGAACACTGGGGCCCTTGGAGCATCACCGGAAGGTTTGCCCTAGAAAGTGTAAGGATAACCACGAAGATGAGCGGCCATGCCAGGCAGACTTTTGGGGCTGCCTGGGGATTCACCAAGGGATTCACCGGTGATTTTTTTAGGTCCATCACTGCCGCAGCCGTTACCCTCCATCCAGCCAAGCTCCTGCGTATTTTCAAGGATATCCGCGATTGCAGCAGATATTGCGACAGCACCACCTTTGCATCATCCCATCTTGAACACATCGCAGTTATCTTCGGCCGTGATGATTCCTGCATGAGTCCCCAGAGGCAGCTTGGCATCAAAGACTCTGACAATGTCACCGAAGATGATCTGAAACGCTTCAGTCGGACCTTCTATTCCGACATCAAAGTTACTCCCGGCTGCCTCACCTTAAGGGCGCTGCCCGGCACGCACCTGGCCCCGGTTATTTATAATGAACTGTATTCCAGGACAATCCTTACTGACCTCGGAGAACTGGCCGGGAGGTGAGAGTATTTAAGGGTTTGGATTATGGCGAGACCGACTAAGATCCTATTACCGCTTGTATCCATTACCGTCATTCTTCTGCTTGGCGTCTACCATGCGCTTGGGGCCGGCGGGACCCACCTCGTAATACAAGTCTATGACGGAGACACCATTTTATTGGATGACCACAGGAAGATCCGGCTCATCGGTGTAGACGCCCCCGAGGTTCAATCACCCTATCGTGATGAGGAGCCTTTTGGACCGGAGAGCAAGGTATATCTCACCTCACTGGTCTTAAATAAAAAGGTAACTCTTACCAGAGGAGACCCGTCAAAGGACAAGTACGGCAGGACCCTTGCCTATGTTAACATGGGGGATGTGCTGGTGAACGGCCGTATTATCCGTGATGGATGGGCGCGGGCTTACCGGCAATTCTACCATCCCTGGCGCGACCTGTTCATCGTCTATGAACGGGAGGCAAGGTCCAAGGGACTGGGGATGTGGAAGGACCAGAATAAGAGTGATTAACGCATTAAGTTACGCATACCGGTCCCTGAGCTTGCCAGCAACCAAGAGCAGGATTACGCCCAGGGCGATGAGCGCGGCAGACAGGGGACATTTCTGCAGGGCATCCATAACCGTCTGGTTTGCGACAAGACCCTGCCCCAGTGAGCCGGGCCCCGTATCAATAACGCTCAACACCGAATAGGGAGACCACACCCCATTCTTGAGAAACATGATACCCTGGTATAAAATTACACATCCCCCCCCCCAGTAGAGGCTATCCCACCGAAAAAGAATAATTTTTCCACAGATCCTCCTTCATGAGTCGGTATACTTGGGCATTCGTAAAAAATTATGTAGAGTATATCGACAAATGAAATCCTTGCAATATTTTTCCTCTTCAACTATTTTGCCCATCAATATGCCATTGCACATGAAGGAGATCTGAATGCTTACCTATTTCCGCAAACATTCCAAAGGCTGGCTTGCCTACACTGCCTTTGGGGCCATCATTGTTGTGTTCGTACTTTGGGGAGGCAGCTCTTATCTATCACGTGAGGCGCGCATGATTGCCAAGATCAATAGGCACATCATCTCAGTAGAGCAATTCTCAAAGGCATATACCGACCAGTTAAAAAAGTATCAGGATCGTTTCGGCGATGCCCTGACCCCGGAGATGATCAAGAAGCTTGATCTCAGGAAGACAGTACTGGACCAGCTCATAGATGATTATATTATTGAGATGGATGCCAAAAAAATGGGCATCGAGGTTACGGACTCAGATCTCCAGCAAACCATTGCCCAGGTCCCTGCATTTAACAAGGACGGAAAGTTTGATGATGCTATCTACAGGAGGTATCTCGATTACGAACGCCTGACACCTGCTGACTTTGAGCTGAAGCTGAGCAAGGATATATTGAAGCAGCGTTTTGTGAACGTGCTCACCGAAAACGTCATAGTGCCAAGGTGTGAGATCGATGCAACATACCATTACATGAATGATACGTATGACCTGGCATATGTTGCCGTTGACTCCGCAACCTTTGCAAAGGATGTGCAGCTCAACACCAGCGAGATTCAGTCGTACTTCGATGCCAACAAGGATCGGTACAAGCTCCCGCCCAAGATCACCCTTGCCGCCATTGAATATCCTGCTGCCCGCTATTTGGCGAGCACTCAGGTCACCAAGGAAGATGCCCTGGATTATTATGAAAGTCATAAAACCGAGTTCAGCGAGCCGGCCAAATATCATGTCCGTCAGATCCTCATTAAGATCCCCGAAGGAGCCGATGCCAATCTGATTGCACAGAAAGAACAGCTGATAAAGAAGATCTTGGCTGAGGCGAATGCGGGTAAGGATTTTACCGCCCTGGCCGCACAATATTCCGAGGATGAGCAGACCGCCAAAAAAGGCGGAGATATGGGTACACTGCCACGTGAAGGATATCCCCAGGGTGTGGGTGAGGTCCTCGAATCCATGAAACCGGGCATGGTGAAAGGGCCGGTAAGGTCTCCTCTGGGCATACATATTTTAAAGCTTGAGGGCAAGGAGGAGAAAAAGGCCATACCCTTTAAGAAGGTTGAAGCCACCGTGACGGATACCTTAAGGCTTCAACGGGCCAAGATGACTGCCCGTGCAGAAGCAGAAAAGGCATTCATGCAGCTTTATGAACAGTCAAAACCCGACCTCGATGCATTTGCCAAGGCAAATAACCTCCTTGTCAAGCATGCAGGGCCTTTCTCCGAGGGGCAGGATTCAGGACTCTCCATGAGTTCTGAGGCGGTAAAGAAGGCGTTTACCTTCCAGACAGGAGAGCTTGGCGAGGTTGCAAGCACCCCGGTAGGGTTCCTTATTTACATGGTAACCAAGAAGGAACCTTCCCGTATACCTGATCTGAAGGAAGTAGCGGACCGTGTTACGGCGGACATCAGGGCAAGGACCGCTGTTGAAAGGGCAAAGGAGTATGCAAAGAAGCTTGCTGCCGGATCACCCGAGCAGTTGAACGTCCAGAACCATGGAACAACAGGAGAGTTCACACGTGCAGCGTCTGCCGTGCCTAAGCTCTCCATGATACCCAAGATCGCAGATGATCTTGATTCGCTGAAAGGCCCCAAGGTCTTTGAGAATAAGGGCTCAATATACCTCGTATGGATGAAGTCCAAGAAGACGGCAGACATCAGGGCTATGGATAAGAAGCAAAATGATATGATCAAGAGGCAGCTCCTTATGAAAAAACAGGAAATGACCCTCAAGTCCTACCTTGATCAGGCCAAGGATGAAAAGCAGGGATGGTATAAGGTAGTGAAGAATGAAGGTAATATGGAAGAAGGCGGCACAGGGGGCAGGTAGAAGGGGCGCACACCTTCAGACTTCAACGAAGCTCATTAATCAGATAGGGAGATATATCACTCTTTACTGTAGCGGCTTGCCAGGATCTCCCGTATGTCCGCTTCTTCTTGGGGAGTTACCTTGAGTCCGCGGGCCTTCATGCCATAGACGAGGCGGTCCCATTCTTTCAGGGGCCGTTTTTGCTGGTAGACCAGCGCAGATGGATGGCAGGTGGAGCACTTCTGCTCGATTATCTCGGGTTTACCCCAAGTGCATCCCAGGAATATAACCGGAATGATCATAAATATTGCCATCATCAAACTACATCCCTTTTGTGTTGTCATCACACTTCCCCTATAACTTATCACTATTTTGATGAAAAGACCCGATAAACATCTTTATGCAGACGATCTCTGTCCGATACTGCTTTATCTATAACAAGGGAAGGGAGGAGGTCTTTGATCTTGTAATTGATGCCCATGATCTCAGCCTGCTTGCTGACATACCTGAAACCCTGCCGGCATGGACCAAACTCGGGTTTCATCAATGCCCGCATTGTCCCCTGGAAACTCCGGGGCATCTCAGATGCCCGTTGGCGGCACATCTTGTTGATGTAGTGAGGTGTTTTGAAGGCCTGGTATCTTATGACAAGATCCAACTTACGGTAATAACCCTAGAGAGGACAGTATCCCAGGAGACAACGGCCCAGAGGGCCATCAGCTCTTTGATAGGCCTTATCAGTGCTACATCAGGCTGCCCGCATACCGTTTTTTTCAGGCCTATGGCAAGGTATCATCTGCCTCTGGCCAGCGAGGATGAGACCGTATACCGGGCCACATCCATGTACCTTCTGGCCCAATATTTCAAGAAGAAAGAGGGCCATGACCCGGATATCGAATTTAAGGGGCTCAAGGAATTATATAAGAAGATCGAAATTGTGAACCAGAACATGGCAAAGCGATTGAAGGCCGCTTCGGATACTGATTCAACAGTGAACGCCATAATCTTTTTGGATTTATATGCCAAGGCAGTACCCTTTGTTATCGAAGAGTCACTTGAGGATATTCACCACCTGTTTAAGCACTTTCTCGCCGAAGCCCCAAGGGTTAAATGATTTATTGGATAGTATCCAAGACTCTTCTTGCCTCAACGATCTTAGGCAGGTAGCGGTCCTTATCCAGGTCTTCGATCTTTATCTCCCGTGAGTGGGTTGACGAGGCATGAATGAATTGACCCTTTCCTATGTAAAGCCCCACGTGGTCTATATGCTGATGTTTCCTGCCGTGCATGTTGAAAAAGAGAAGGTCGCCAGGTTTCAGATCGTACAAGGAGACCTGTTTGCCTTCGAGGGCCTGATCCCTTGATGACCGGCCCAAAGAAATGCCGTTTTCACTGAATACCTGACGGACGAAACCTGAACAATCAAACCCATCCGGTGTGGTCCCCCCATAGCGATAGGGAGTCCCAATGTAGCTATATGCCGATTCAAGGATCTTCAGCGTCTGTTCATCAAGCTCTCCATCATTTAAACCCTGTCTGGATTTATCTGGTGCATCCTTTGCGAGCTGGAGGTCAATAGGTTCGGTTGGCGTGAGCCCGGTGCGTGAAACAGCTTCGATGGTATGATCCGGTTTTGAAGCCCTGGCGTGCCGGTGCTTTGCGTTCTCCCCGGAATGTTTGGCAAGGTTAATCTTATGATGGTGTTTATTGCCGGCAACAACTGATTTACCCGCAGGCTTCTTTTTTGTGGCACATTTGGCTATATGTGCCTTCTTAGAGGATTGTCCGGCCTGTTTTTTATTGACTCGGTGCCGGTGGTGGGTCTTTTTTGTCTTAGCAGACCCTTTCTTGATTGCTTCTTCCTGAGAGGATGCAGCGTTTTTCGTACCGTCTTGCGGCTTCTGGAGCGTCTGTTCCGTGGCGGTTTTATTTTTGATGGTGACATCCGGTGATGCAAAGGTATTTGTCGTGCGTGCGAAGGCGACTTGTCCGGAACCTACCCCTATGATCCCCATGACTATGAAGAACATAACTGGAGCGAGCAAGAACTTCCTCAGCATAACAAACCCCCTCGTTCTCAGTTAAATAAATATTATCTCGGTCCTGAGTTCGGACCACTGAAGTATTAATAGTAATTATTCTTTTAGCATCCATTATAGGGTATGTCAAGAATGAGGGTGAAAAGTATACTATTACAATAAGTTAAATCATATTTATCCCAAGGGCTTTCATGTAACCATCTGATTTTCTTAATACCACAAAAAATAGTCATGAAAGCTCACAAATAATTCGAAAAACAACCCAGTCCATTACTAAATTGCATTATATCCCCTTATACTATTACCTTTATCTGCGTAACCTTTTTTTGGGGGGGAATATCCATTGACAAGGGGTTTGGGCGGGGAATATATCATGCTGCAAATATAGCCAAAAACCGTCCTTGAGATGGATAGGGGAGACCCGGTAACCGGGGCGTATTCTTGAACAAGATAGGGCACTTCCAGGTCCGAGCCCGTCAGC
The DNA here is from genome assembly GCA_963798485.1 of uncultured delta proteobacterium. Taxonomy (GTDB): domain Bacteria; phylum Desulfobacterota; class Desulfomonilia; order UBA1062; family UBA1062; genus MWEI01. The sequence continues at coordinate 248,203 of CAWCTR010000017.1, forward strand.
TAACTTCGTAGGCCTTTGGAAGGATATTATTATGGATGATGATAGTAGTTGTAATCTCCCTGTTCGGGACCTGACCGGCGGTATTTCATGTTAGTGAAATTCTCAAGGTAGCATCCGATGCCCTCGAACAATCTCAATGACCTTAACCCCTTGCAGCGGATAAAACGGAAACTTATCGGGGAACCAAAGGATCTGAAAGAGGCATCCATCTTTCACAAGCTGAGCCTGGTTCCGCTCCTTGCATGGATTGGTCTGGGCGCGGACGGTCTTTCATCCTCCTCATACGGGCCTGAAGAGGCGTTCCGGGCACTTGGAAATCACACATACCTGGCACTGTTCCTCGCGCTTGCTACTGCGTTCACGGTTTTCGTGATCTCATATGCCTACTCCCACATCATCGAGCACTTCCCGTACGGAGGCGGCGGGTATATAGTAGCCACCCATACAATAGGCCAGACCGCGGGTGTAGTCTCCGGGAGCGCCTTGCTCGTCGACTATGTGCTCACCATCACCGTATCCCTCGCATCCTGCGGCGATGCCATCTTCAGCTTCCTCCCGGCACAATACCATATGTTAAAGGTTCCCTTCGTCGTTCTCCTCCTCATCTTCCTCGTTTTGATGAACCTCAGGGGGGTGAAGGAATCCGTCTCCGTACTTGTACCGATCTTCCTGATATTTCTTGCAACCCACGTGCTCTTGCTGGGTTACGGGATTGGGACCCACCTATCCAAGGCGGGTATTATAGCGCAGCAGCTCCATGGTGAAATCGCGACAGACATGCAGGCCATTGGCCTGGTCGGAGTCATGGCGATCTTCCTCAGGGCCTTTTCCATGGGTGGTGGGACTTACACAGGCATTGAGGCGGTCTCCAACAGCATGCAGGTTATACGTGAGCCCAAGGTGGGAAACGGCAAGCGTACCATGCTCTATATGGCGCTGTCCTTGGCCATTATGGCGGGTGGACTCATTGTATGCTACCTCTTCTTCGATATCAGGCCCACTCCGGGCCGGACCATGAACGCCATGCTGGCGGATGGGGTCTTCGGTGCATGGCCTTTGGGAGGAATCATCGCCTTGATTACGATATTCTCTGAAGGGGCGCTGCTCATGGTCGGCGCCCAGGCGGGGTTCATAGGCGGGCCGAGGATCATGGGCAACATGGCAATTGACCTGTGGTTCCCCAGGAGATTTGCCGCACTTTCGGAACGCCTCACCATGCAGCATGGTGTCCTACTTATGGGGATATCATCACTTGCCCTGCTTCTCTATACCCATGGGTCAGTCTCTGCACTGGTGGTCATGTATTCTATCAACGTGTTTCTCACCTTCTCGCTCTCCCAGTACGGCATGATCAATTACTACCTGAAGAGGAGGAAGAAGGAGACATCATGGAAGCGGTACATCATGGTCCATCTCCTCGGGTTCATTTTGTGCTTAACAATCCTTATTGTCACCTTGGTGGTGAAGTTTGAAGAAGGCGGGTGGATGACATTGCTCATCACCGGGTGTCTTATTACCTTGTGCTATATCATCCGCGGGCATTACCGGAACGTAAGAAAAGGGGCGCGCTCACTGGACGACATACTCATGGGTATGTATCTGGAGGGCTCCAAGGTGAACACGGATCCGTGCAACTCCGAGGACATGACTGCCATTCTCCTCGTAGGGGGCTACAACGGATTCGGCCTGCACTCCTTCCTTTCCATATTGAGGATCTTTCCGAACGTGTACAAGAATTTCATCTTTGTCTCCATCGGCGAGATAGACTCGGGTTCTTTCAAGGGTGTTGAAGAAATGGAGGCGCTGAAGCACTCCGTTGAAGACGGATTGAAGAAATACGTGAATCTTGCCCGCAAGCTCGGGTTCGCTGCGGATTACCGAGTGGATATCGGCATCGATGTGGTCGAGACGGCCACCAGCCTCTGCCAGAGCGTTGCAGGTGAATATGCGCGTTCAACGGTTTTTGCAGGCCAGCTGATCTTCCAGAAGCAGAGCCTGTTCCAACGGTTTCTCCACAACGAGACGGCCTTTGCCATACAGCGCCGCCTCCAGTGGGAGGGCATCGCCATGATGATCCTGCCTATCCGGGTCATGATGTAAATGACTAAAACAAGGATGTAGGGGCAGGCCTAGTGCCTGCCCTTTACTATGTTCCCCTTCAGACTTTGGGGAAGTAGGTTGAGACAATACCCCTGACTTCCTGCAGCCACTTGCGCCGCTGGTCTACCGTGCTCGTGACGATGACGCTGAAGGTCCTGCGCTCGAACATCTGCACACCGCACAGGCCGAAGATACAATTCTTCCACAGGGTTTCAAGTGGATCGCCAAAGACCCGGATCTCACGCTCAGCTTGGGTGTTTGAGGTGTTAAACACAAGGGCCGTTTTTGCCCTTAGGAGGCCGTTCGGAACCCCTTCGCCCAAGTCTCCCTCCTCGAATTCATACGACACCCCCGGCCGTAAAACCCGGTCGATCCACCCCTTAAGGATGGCGGGCGGCTGGCCCCACCAGTTGGGGTGGACCACGATAATACCGTCAGACTTTGCGATTTCATCGCAGTGCAGTGTGAGCTGCGGTGCCAATTGGGCATCTCTTGAGATCTCATCAGAGGTAAGTATAGGGTCGAACCCTTCTTCATAGAGATCGTGAAAGATTACCTTGTGTCCATTCTCTTGAAGTTTGTCTATGGCAAATTCCGCAATGGCATGGTTAAAGCTCCCTGTGACGGGATGGGCCAGGATCACTGATACCTTCATGGCATATTCCTTTTGCGGTAAGGATTGATTATGCATACTAATCCCTCAGGAGCTCCCGTGCAATGACCAGTCTCTGGATTTCAGACGTACCCTCATAGATAGTGGTGGCCCTGGCGTCCCGGTAGAGCCGCTCTACCTTGAAGTCTTTGATATAACCGTACCCGCCATGGATCTGCAGGGCGAGATATGCCGTCTTGTTCGCAGCCTCCGAGGCAAAGAGCTTTGCCATGGATGCCTCTTTCGTGAAAGGCACACCCTGGTCCTTTTTCCCGGCAGCAGAAAGGGAAAGGAGATGAGCCGCCTCGATGCCGGTTGCCATGTCGGCGATCATCCACTGGATTGCCTGGAACGACCCGATGGTGCGTCCGAATTGCTTGCGCTCCTTCGCATACCTGATGGCCTCATCCAGGCAGGCCCGTGCGATCCCGATGGCCTGGGAGGCAATGCCGATGCGGCCGCTGTCCAGGGCAGACATGGCTATCTTGAACCCGATCCCTGTCTTTCCAATCAGGTTCTCTTTGGGCACCTTGCAGTCTTCAAAGATGAGCTCCACCGTGTTGGATGCCCTCAGTCCCATCTTGTCTTCACGTGAACCGATGGAAAACCCTGGCGTGCCCTTCTCCACGATGATTGCCGAAAGACCCTTGCCGCCCTTTTCCTCTCCGGTCCTGACAATGAGGTTCACAACATCCGCATATGCGCCATGGGTGATGAAGATTTTAGTGCCATTGACAAGATAGTGATTCCCCTTGTCCTCGGCCCTGATGCTCAGGCTTGCAGGGTCAGAGCCGGCCCCCGGTTCGGTAAGGGCAAAGCAGCCGAGCAGATCGCCCTGAGCGAGTCTTATGAGGTATTTTATCTTCTGGCCTTCATCGCCGAACTTGAGCAACGGCTCGGTGGAGAGGTTCGCCACCGACATGGTTACCGCCGTGGATGCACATGAATAAGCAATCTCCTGGAGGGCCAGGCAGTAGCTGACAGCCCCGGCGGCTGCCCCGCCATACTCTGCCGGCACCATCATACCGAGCAGGCCGAGCCGGCCCATCTTTTTTATCACATCCAAGGGGAAGATCTCCTCCTTGTCTCTTTTTGCAGCCAACGGCTCCAGCTCCTTCCTGGCAAAGTCCCTGGCCATGAGCCTGACCATTTCCTGTTCTGCGCTGAGATTCAAAGGCATATCCCCTCCTCAGGGAACGTAGATAACAACCAGGAGCTCGGCAACCACCTTTGTAGGGTTGCTGAGCTTGTGGTGCAAAGAGGAATTGAAATGGATGCTCCCGCCCTTCTTGAGCGTGGTAGTGTTCTGGCCTACCTGGATGGTCAGCCCGCCGTCCAGGACATAGATGAATTCTTCCCCCTCGTGGTGGTATTCAACCCCCTTGTGCTCAGTGGCCGGATCGATAGTGACCCGGTATGCCCGCAGGTGTTTTTCCTCACCGGGCTGTGTCAGCGGTGCATAGGCGTAGGAGGCAACACGCTTTTTATGGCTTTTCGTACGCTTTTTTGAGGCCTGTTTTTCCTGAGGCCCCTGGAGTAGTTGCTCGATATCTATCTTGAAGGTTCGGCCAAGCTGGAGCACGAGGGCTACAGGAGGGGCAACATGACCTTCCTCGACCTCTTTCAGCAGTTCGATAGTGTAGCCTGTATCTTGTGAGAGGTCTTCCAGGCTGAGCCCCTTTTCCTCCCGCATGGTGCTGATTCTCTTGCCGAATGATTCTTCTTGCTTTCTGCTCATGCAACCCCCTGTGTGTATGCAATGCTCTCAGGCATCATGAGTATCAATTACGAATAAAGACATGATACCATAAGAACATAGCACAAGGACAGATATTAAGAGTGGTTAATGATCTTATTATATTACATGCTCTCATACCCGAAACCAACCATGCCCGTGCCGGATTATTGAACATACATCACACCCATGTCTTACTTGGCCTTTTCCTGGATGATCGTATTGCCTTGGTCGATGATTTGTATGCTCCGCTTCTTGGGTAGCGCCTTAATGGTGATTTCCTGTGTCTGGCCGGGGCCGATTTCAAGACTGATAGAGTTTTTATCATAGCCGTAATACTTCGGAAGCGTGTCTGTGGCAACTTGCAGAGTCTTTCTGCCCGGCCTCACCTCATTAAACCGGAATCTCCCCTGGCTATCGGTGAGCACATGCATTGTTTCATCCGTAGTTGCAAGCACAACGAGCACATTTGCAAGGCCCGAAATCTCTTTGAGCTCAAGGGGTTGTCCTTTCGAAGAACCGATCCCAGCAGCCTGGTCAACTTCATAGAGCGATGTGCTTTTATCATTGCCTATCCCATAGAGTACCACTCTGCCTGTGAGGACGGCCTTTTTCGTAACGCCGATCTCAATTACTTTCTCTTGGCCGCCTTCCAGCTTGATGGGCAATGGGTTCCGGCATGTAGGTATCCGGTCAATGCCAAGCCTTGATGCATCAATTCCCAGATAAGGGATACCGGGTTTGACAGAGGAGAATATGAACCTTCCGTCTTTTCCTGTTGCAGTGGTCATGTCATCGAGTCTTAACAGGACATTCGCCAGGGCCTCGCCGGTATTGGCATCTCGAATAACCCCGGAGACAGTGCTGCTACCCTTTTTCCTGCCCACAGGAAGATTGAATGGATATGAGTACTCCAGCTGGATTGATGTCTCATCATTATTATTCTCATGATGGGCATAGAAGGTGTGGGCGGCCTGAAAAGAGACAGTGTCCTTGCTGAAAAATGTGTAGTTGAGAGAAGAGGTGAGCATATACTTATTCCCGATAGTGGAATCCGAGTAGGTATCCATCTGAGCGCTGCATTGGAATTGAGTGTTGTTTGCGATGATCAGTGAGCTGTTGATGCCGGCTGTAAGGTTCCGGTCCTTTCCCACTTCTGCATTCTGGCCCTGGGCATAGCGGAGATAACCGCCATAGGTCTGCCCATTTGTCAGGTGGAGGTACATGGATGATGACACCTGATAGATGAGCCCAGAGCTCGACGTCAGTTGATCATCTTTTTCGCCGGCTTCTCCAAAGAGGTTCAGCGACAGGTTTGAATAGTTCTGAAGTACCCCGACCCTGAGTGTGTTTGTCGAATAGTCAAATACAGGGACATCCATGCGGTCTTTTGTCGTACGATACTGCCAGGTGGCGGTATAGGTCGTGTCTCTCCCATACCGGTAATCCAGACCTGTCTGATAGAGGGTATCAAAGGCTGCGCTTCGTTTAAGCTCATCCATATCCAGATTATCTTTTTCCTGGTTAAAGACTGCATTCACATTAACAGAATCGGTCAAAGGGCTTGAGAGGTCCAGGGAGAACAACTCCTTGTCCTGGTAATATCCGGGAAAGTTCGGCGCTGCATAGAGATATTTGATTCGGGAGGCAATGGAGTTGCTGAGGTAGGAGAGCTTTACAAGGTATGCATTATCTTCTTCTTCAAGGTGTTTACCCATACCCCCTTCGAGTTGGATGTTTAAAAATTGAATGGGTCTCAGTTCCGCTGTTGTGGTCAAGAGCTTATCGCTGCCCTCAATATTCTCTTGGTCTTTGTTGAGGCAGTTCACGGCAAAGCGTGCACCCTCTGCCGGGGCGTACCCAAAGGTTGCTGCCGTTTCCGTAGTTTTGGGGGCGATCCATTGGGATTTTACATAATAGCTCCGCAGGTTCAGCCCTTTATATGCAATAAGCCCGTCTGCGCCTCGTGCGGTAAGATATTGCTCGGTGAGCTCTGATAGAGAGAACTGGCCATCCCCTGCAGTGAGATCATAGCCATTGCCCCATGTCCGGATAGTGTAATTGTCCCTGGTCCCGGACAATGATTTATCCAGGGTATCAGGCCCCCTGAAGAGAAATGAGATATACTTGGTGCCTGCTTCATCAAGTGCGCCTTCACCTTGCATCTCAGCCTGGAATGGTGTGGTCGTCTTATCCTTTGTCTCAAAGTCCTGCCTGAGGCGTATCGTTGTCGGTACGGTGTTGTATATATCCTTCCGGCCTTGAAGCGGGATGATCTCTACAAAGGATTGGGTCTGGGCGTGAATCTCCTCTTTTCCGGTAACTGTGGCTGTGCATTCTACCCTATGCGTCAATCCGGCATCAGTCATTTGATGGGTTTGAACGGTCACATGGACTGCTTGAGAACCCCCTGGACCAAGAGTGAATTCATGGGCATCCGTACTAAAGGGAAAATCATTACTGCTCGAGATAGAGAGCGTTATGTCCTGTTCTTGGTTGCTCTCGTTGGTGATAAGGAATGAAGCAACATACCCTTGACCTGATATCACTGACCGGGGTGAATCGATGAGGCGGACCTTCAACCCGGTGACCGACAGGACCTTTACAAGTATGGATTGATTTGTGCTTATGGAGGGGTCATGTGTAGATGCAAAGTAACACTCTATGTCATAAGCTTTGGCAAGGGCATCATCAGGGATATAAAAGCTCACCAGGATTACTGAAGTCTGGTTGCGCTCCAGCCAAAAGGAATTCAAAGAGGTGATAAGTTTCCAACCCGGAGGGAGCTTGATGTCAGACATGCATTCTATACGCTGATCTGTTGAATTGGTTATTTCAAAGGCTGCGGTAATTACGTTTTTCGGCTTGGACTCGAATAGCTGATTTCCTGTAGCCCTGCTTTCAAGGCCCCGTGCATGACCAGGAGGAGCCCCGAATAAAAACACTATGAGCATACAGATCAGATATGTCGGTACCTTTTTCAATTATCAAATTTCAGTGTATACTGGATCCCGATGAGGTCGTTCTCTCCGCAATCTGCAACCACAAGTGCCTTGTAGGTACCGGCAGGAACCTTTGAGATATCGATCCTGAACCGCTTGGATGTGTCCGGATAGACGCGGTATTGCTCGCCTTGAAACCGGCCCATGGAAGTTCCATCCTGGGCGTAGAGCTCTGTCCAGAGCTGAGGATGAAGGAGCCTTTCTCCATCATTTTCCACGTCAATCTGCAGGATCCTTGCATCCGTTTCTTTCAGGATTTTTGTCTGGAGGAACTTGATCTTTCTGGTCCCGGTATCGCCGATATGGGTCACAACCTGAACGGCATAGCGCATGATCTGGGTGATGCCCAAAGAGAGCTTCTTCTCTTTTTGTGCGCCTGCAGATTCCGGGGAACCCGTAGGGAGGCCTTCAATCATGAGCATGCTCCAGAAAGTGCCCACAAGGGCCCGATCGCCCGGAACTGTCACGGTGTAATTTATGGTCGCCTTTTCATTAGGCGGCACAGTGAGCCTGCTGGGGCTGAACGAGATCCAGCGGGCGTTCGACCGTGCATCTTTGCCCGGCTCCCCATAGGTAGTCTCCCCTTCATAGTTGAACCGGTAATCCGATTGATAAATTTTCAATTCCTGGGGCGTATCTTCCTGGTTTTTTATTACAATCTCACCCTGGTACGTTTCGCCTGCCTTGGAAACCTTCTCGTTGGTAAGCCCCCCTTCGATGGAGATCCCGGCTATCGCAACAGTGGGGATAACCATGATCGCACATGCGATCAAATAAATGAAAAAGAGTGATCTCCTCATTGCACATACTCCTTTATGGCGTATCAATTATTGTATACTGAATCGTTGCAGAATATTGACTCGGAGCTATTTGCAGGGATGCGCCGGTAAGCTGAAATTGTATCTGTATGCCGTTTCGATTGCCTGCACCGGTAAAGAAGATGGTATCATTAGTGGTTACCTGGATATATGCCTGCCCCCCTGATACGGAGCCTTTTCCTGTACCGCTCGATGTCCTTATTGCAAAAATCTGCAGGGAGCCGTTCCAGGCGGTGTTTATACGCTTGATGTTTATCTGCCAGTTGTCGTTCTTGTTTTTTGCACCGGAAATGGTGATCAGGTTTGCATTCTGTGCGCTTGTAAAGGTGCCGGTTATATCCGTTCCCGGGCCCCCGGTTAGGTTATTCTTGTCAACGCTCTGGGTCCAGCTTCCGGTGACAGTGATGTTGATGACAGCAGCGGCCGGACCAGCTTCAAGAAGGACCATGAAGAGCCCCATGGTAAATATCACGATCCCTTTCGCAATGCCATGGCCTAGGCTCTTCATGCGCCCCTTCAATCGGTCAGGGTCAGCGTTACCGTGCACGATTTAGTGAGCACGCCTGCGGCAGTGGTTGCACTGAACCGGTAGGTTATGGTCTTACTGGCGGCCGCCACATAGCTGATGCCCGTCACCACATCCGCGGCAACGGTTGATAATGTCTTGTAACCCATGCTTGTGCCCGAACCAGGGGCTGTCAGCTGAATTTCAAGGGTGGTGTTCGCCGGCATCTGCGTATTGATGCTCGCCGTGATCCTTTTATTGGTGCCGTTTGTGGAGATAGAGTATGTCGATGATGCGTCTATTGCCGGTTTGGGTTGCTGTCCGGCGATTGCAGAGTTGATGGTAAGGGTGGGGGAGCCTGTTACGGCAATCTCATTGATTGCCTGAAAGGTAAACGTAACCGCAGTGGTGCCGGTCTGTGCCCCGTGAGCCGTACCCTGAAGAAGGGCAACAACAACGCATATGAAAGAGAGTGCACGAAAGTCCTTTTCCCTAAGCGCACCTGGAGATATACACTTCCATTTCACCGGAGATTAGCCCCCCTCATAATTATATTCCCCATGCAGGGCCCAATGAGAAAGGTCATGGATGGTCATAATAACAATTCAAAAATAAGTTACATTCACGTACGCACGTACGATTTGTTATGGTATGATATACAATATTTTGAGATAGTCAATTCTGAATTAATATGAGGATGGTTTTATGATTCTGTTGAGAATCATGACAAGATTATTTGAGTATTGAATAAGGACTATCATTTTGATAGTGTATTCTCATCGAGGTGAAGGCCTGGAGGCGGATACATGGATGAGACGACAACGACTCAAGGACAGTTCCACCTTTTATGTGTTGATGATGACCCTGCCATTCTCAGATTGCTCAAGAATATATTCCGGCAGGAGAACTATGGCATTTTTACTGCCAAGGATGCTGCAGAGGCCCTGCGGTTAATAAGAGAGACAAGAATCGATGCCGCGCTTGTCGATTACATGATGCCCGATACTGACGGACTGAGTCTGTTAAAGATGATTCATGAAGTATATCCATCCACCATGGTGATTATTATAACAGGCCATGGGGGGATAGATGAGGCGATCCAAGCCATTAAGCTTGGTGCGGTTGACTTTCTGGAAAAGCCCTTTTCTGTGGAAGTTATCAGGACACGTGTAGCCCATCTCTATCAGATCTGGAAACTGCATGACGAAAACTTCAAGCGTAAAGAGAATGTAACCCATAAGTTCGGTTTTGATCAACTCATAGGTAATTCACCTAAAATGCTCAAACTGAAAGAGAAGATCGCTGTCGTGGGTCCGACCGATGCCTCTGTCCTTATTGAGGGAGAAACCGGAACAGGCAAAGAACTTGTGGCCCGGGCCATTCACCATCACAGCCAGCGCGCACTGAACATCTTTATGCCCGTAGATTGCGGGGCCATAGCGGAATCGGTTATTGAGAACGAGCTGTTCGGACATGCAAAAGGCGCCTTTACCGGCGCCCATATCTCTACTTTGGGGCTCATCCGTTCGGCCGATAACGGGACCCTCTTCCTTGATGAAATAGGTGAGCTCTCTAATGCCATGCAGGTGAAATTATTAAGGACAATCCAGGAACGTGAGGTAAGACCAGTCGGCAGCAATAAGAGTTTCCCGCTCGATGTAAGGATCATAGCAGCTACAAACAAGAATCTTCTCGAGGAGGTCGCAAAGGGTAATTTCCGGGAAGATCTTTTCTACAGGCTTAATGTCGTGCGCCTCCTTGTGCCTCCCTTGAAAGAGCGCAAGGAGGATATCGCCCTGCTGGTGAGATACTTTGTTAAAAATTTCAGCACTGATTTTTCAACCGTAAAGGATATCACCAGAGAAGCTATTGCCTGTCTCGAAAATTATAACTGGCCGGGTAATGTCCGGGAACTGGCAAATGCAATCCGGCTGGCAACGGCGCTGGGTACACAAGAGCGCATACTCCCAAGTGATCTTCCCCCTCATATCGGTTCTGCGCAGGAACCAGCGCAAAGGTTTCTCCCGCAATCAGATGGTACCCTGGCTTCGTATGAAAAGGCAGCCATTCTCAATGCCCTTGAACTCAGTGGCGGAAATCGGAAAAAGGCATCCAAGATCCTCAAGATCGGAGAAGCGACCCTGTACCGCAAGATTGCCGGATATCATATTAAATACGAGGCCCCTGGTAAACCAGAACAATAGAGGGCATATATTGGGACCGGGTGTAATAGTAATGAGAATCGATCAAAATGAGAAAACCGGAGGTTGGCACTATCATTATGATAGAATGAAATTAGAAAATTCTTTCCACAATAAATTAATAATTAAGTAAAAACAGTTGGTTATTCTTTTGGCATGGAAGCTGCTGTGAAACAACATATGGGTCAACTCCGAAACAAGATCCTGGCTGTTAACTTGATATGCCTTTTGGCATTCCTGACTCTATACCCTTCTTTCCTTATAGCAGCACAATCTGTGTCCCGAGTGAAAGTAACCGTTGCTCCAATCGATAATCTACAAGTAAGTGATGCAACACGTGGGATTCTGCTCCGCGCCGACAGCACACCCGGTTCCAATGCGCTCATAGGGGATCCTGATCCGACAGCCCGCTTAAGCTATTCTCACAATTCGGCTGCCAACAAGAAGATAACAGCGCAGGTAAGCCCGGCAGGCATCCCTGCAGGGCTTCAAGACATTACCCTTACGGTGGTGGTCATGGGGGGTGCGGAGCAGAGTATTGTACAAGGCGGGGTGACCCAGGGCGCAAAGAATGTGCTGACTGGTATCACCTCAGGTTATAGGGAAAATGTGCCGGTAACATACAGCGCAGCGGCTACCATCTCGGGCTCGCGCCCGGGCGATTATGCGTTTAGGGTTACGTTCACCAGTCTTGACGATGATTAACGGAGAAAGAATAGAGAAAGCCCCCGGCAATGCCGGGGGCCTGTATGCAGCAATAGGGAATGTGCTTTGTCCCGAACCGCAATCGGGACGGGCCTCTTGTTGTTATCCTGCTGTACTGGTGAACGTAACCGTGAATGTGTAGGTATTCGCAACAGTAGCTGTAGTACAGGATGCTCCGTAGGTTACCACTGCATTGGTTATGGCCCCTGCAGCAATACCGGTTCTTACATCCTTGGATCCTTGTGTTATTCCTCCGGCGACAAGTGTAACTGGTCCGGGACCGCCTGCAACTGTTGTAGTCAGGGTAATATTCTGCGTACCAACAGGCATACCCCCTGTTAAGACCTCAGCTGTGATCTTTCTTGTGGAGGCCGAGTTATGTGTGTAATTTAAACGAGCAGTGGTACTATCAGTCCCTGTTATTGTGTTGCTACCTAGGGTTGCCGTATCCAGCGTGATAGTTCCACCATCGGTAACATCAAGTGCATCAACGGAAGCAACTGTTACCTGAATCTGCGATGTGTCTGATGAGGCAGCCATGACAACACTTCCAACACCCAAAACAATGACCCCGGCCAACAATACTGCTAAAAATTTTTTCATTCTCATTCCTCCTTGAATTGTATTGCACAAATCCCTTATGCTGATTTTCAATGATCGGTTAACAGAAAATAAAACTTTAATACATCCATATTTTTTAAAAAGACATAAGACTTATGGATTATAGACAATAAATGAACAGTAGGCAGGGTTTCTTATAGCCGTCGGGTAGTTGATAACGAAAGGCGCTGGAACAGGCCAAATCAACAGAATCACGACTTGGAAAGGGGCGGGGGCAGCAACAGTGGCAGGAATGCAGGCTACCGGGAACATAGGATTGAACGGCCATAAGACGGTAGTTCTGCTTTTTGCCTTTACAATGGAGGAGGTGCAATTCATGTCAAAGGATATCCCGGGTGAGGGAAATACGATTTCCTCCTCTGGCCGCATGGTCAATCCGGACTTGAGCCCACAAGAGATGGTAGTGATTGTCGATGAACATAACGTCATCATCAGCAGCGCACCGAGGGCGGTTATGCGCAAGGAGGGTCTTATTCACCGCGCCACATACATCCTGGTGTTTAGCTCGGATGGTAGGTTCTTTGTCCAGGACCGCACCATGACCAAGGACATTTTCCCAGGCTATCACGATCTGGCCGCCGGCGGGGTGGTGCTTGCCGGCGAGGAATATGAGGAATCGGCAAGGCGCGAGCTCGAAGAGGAGCTTGGCATCACAGGTGTGCCGCTTGCCTTTCTCTTTGATTTCTATGGGGAGTATGCCGGGCAGAAGGTCTGGGGCAGGGCATTTTCCTGTATTACCGACGGTCCGTTCGTTCTTCAAAAAGAGGAGCTGACCGGCGGGGCATTCCATGAAATCGACAAGGTAAAAGAATTGATAAGCAAGGAGCCGTGCACCCCTGACAGTGTATATGTGCTTGAACGCTATCTCAATATGCCCGGATCTTTTCCTGGGGCATGACAATATTTCTATTCCGGGTATATACTGAGAAGAGCGCATGAATCTGACAGCCGCAGCAGTATTATCTCTCTGACGGAAAAGGGAAGGGCCATGCAGAAGAATTTCTGGGATGTATCCGAGGCCCTGCGGAAGAAGGCATACCGGGGACTGACGGATGAGGAGATGGAGACGCTCATGCGCTTGCTTACCAAGATCCATGATAACTTCTAGAAAATGATGATGACAAAAGAACAGGCCAGGGAATTTGCTTCACGGTGGCTGCCTGCCTGGACCGGCAACAATCCGGAAAGACTTGCGGCCTTTTATTCCCATGATGTGGTGTACCTCGACCCGACTGTCCCCCAGGGTCTGAAGGGCAACGATGCATTGCTGAAGTACTTCCGCAAGTTACTTGCCTTCAACCCGGACTGGGTTTGGACACAGATCGAACCCATTCCCATGGAAGATGGCTTTTTGAATAAGTGGCATGCAAAAATCCCTGTCGGCCCAAAGACAATAGAATGCATCGGCGTGTGTTTCGTGCAGTTCGACGATAAGGGACTGATCCGGCGCAACGAGGTTTATTTTGATTGTACTGAATTAAATAATGAAATAAAAAGATTAAAGCAATCAATAGAGTGAATGACTAAGGTGGAAAAGGGCATGGTTCTCTCTTCATTTCCATCCGTTTAAGGTCAGGTTGTTTGATTTTGATGCAAGAGGTGCTGTTTGTGAAAACGTATGAAAAGGTTGTGGACGGTTTCAGATTCTTGCCGCCTACCTTGCGCGTCTTGCTGAAAAAAGAGATCCCTGAGACTGAGTACACAGGAGATATCCCCTGGACCCCGCTGACCAAGCCGGCTTCACAAACCATTTTTTCCCTCATGACGTCGGCCGGTGTTAGCCTGAAGACAGACCTGCCCTTCGACATGGCCCGCGAGAAGCAAGAGCCATTCTGGGGCGACCCCACGCACCGGGAGATTCCCCGAGACACATCACAAGACCTGATTGATGCGAACCACCTCCATGTCGATACCAGCTTCATGGAGGAAGATATGAATGTGATCCTGCCGCTTGCACGGTTTGCTGAGTTCGAGAAGGAGGGCGTGATAGGAAGGCTTGCACCGAGTAGCTATTCGTTTTACGGATACCAGCACGATTTCACGTTTCTTCTGGACAAGACCATGCCCAAGGTAGCCTCACATATGCATGATGAGGGGGTGGAAGCCGTCGTGCTCACCCCTGCGTGCCCCTTGTGCTGCCGGTCCGTGGGGCTTGTCGCAAGATACCTCGAGGCACAGGGCTTTTCCACGATATGTCTTACCATGATCCCGGAATTCCACCGGCAGATCGGCATCCCACGGGTGGCGGCCATTGAACACCCCTTCGGAAGGCCGGTGGGCCAGGTACACGATGTGATGGGCCAGCGGCAGGTCCTTCGAGAGATGATTGCCTGCCTGGAAAAGATCAATAAGCCGGGCGGAATATGCCACCTGCCGTTTACCTGGCCGGAAGAGCCGAAGGAAACCAAATGGCACCCACCTGAGATCTCTCCGATTCTTAAATTCTTCAAAGATGAGATCTTAGAAGGTACGTAAGCAGGAAAGGAAATAATTGTGCTGCTACGATCCTTTGGCCTTCAGCTTCGCTTCTATGAGCTGGGAATGGGAGAGGCGGAGCAGAACGGCAAGACTGTGAACCAGCTGGTCTTCGTGACCATCGAGCCTGCCGTCTGCATAGATCACCTTCCAGACAAGCTCTGTCACGCGATATTTATACTGGCCATCCACCTGTGAATTCGGGTAAAGGAAAGAAAGAGGAGACGCCTATGAAGCGAAGAGACTTTCTGAAAGCGGCAGTAGGTGTATCAGTAATGGCAGTATGTCCGGTCACAGGCGGTATAGGTAAAACTCAAGTCCCTCGCAAGGGTAAGCCGCATTCACCAGGTAGTCTTGCAAAAGTCTATCTGGCAGGGGTTAACAAAGGCGCCTCTGAAAAGGCAATAAAGTCGGCTGTTAGCGAATCGGCCCGGGCAGCCACTGACTTCTCCTGGCTGTGCAAAGGCGATACGGTATTTATAAAACCGGTTGTAAACTCGGGCAACCCTTATCCCGCCACCACCAGCCCTTTTGCCGTAGCCGCCATGGTCGAGCTCCTCAAGGAAAAGGGGGCCGGCCGGGTGATCGTGGGGGACATGTCGGGCGTTGAGAACGTGAGGTTCTCTTCAACAGGGCTTTCCGGCAGCTCACGCAAGTTGATGGAGTCTTCCGGTATGGCTAAGGTTGTGCAGGCCGTGGGCGCTGAGCTCCATTGTTTTGAAGAAGCCGGGTGGAATGCCTTCTATGAAGACATGCCGGCCCCAGGTTCCCAATGGAAGCGGCCCCTTATGATGCCGAATATCCTCAAAGAGGCGCAGCATATAGTCCTCATGCCCCGTTGTAGTCGCCATATACTGGCTGGAAGCACTCTCGGTCTGAAGGCTGCGGTGGGATATTGGCGCCATGACACGCGCCTGGAATATCACCGGGATGCCGCCACTTTCCAGGAGAAGACCGCCGAAGGCAATACCGTTGACACCTTGCGCAAGAAACAGCGGCTTGTTATCACCGCCGCAGATAAGATACTCACCACCTTCGGTCCGGATAAGGGTTATGTCTTTGCTCCGGATAACGGCCTTATCATCGCCTCACCCTCGGTAGTGGCCCATGATATGGTTTCGCTCGCCTGGCTCCTGGAAAACAGGCGGTCCATACCTCAGTCGCAAAAGGATGATTTTATGGATACCAGCACGGTTGCCCCCAGGTTTGCCAATCACATAGTAACTAGCTGGCTTGGCGGATGGGGGCCGGCTATTGCCTCTGAAACGCTTACCAAGAATGAACTCAAAACCATCTGGGATGACCGGGTCATCACCCGTGCCTGTGAGGTCTTTGGAGGCGTGCCCGGGATTACCCTCGAACCGGTCAACAAAGCGCTACCCGAACTGCTGAAGCAGCGTCTGGGCGGGATGATAGTCCTTCCAGCCTAGACAACAAAGAATAACCTGTTGTCCGCTCCCCCTGGCTGGTGTGAGGGGAACATGCTGTAGGAGCGGCTTAAGCCGCGATGAATTTAATAAGGCCGTTGTGCCTCATGGCCTGCCAATGCTGTAATAGGTGAAACCATTCGAGCGCACCTCAGAGGCATTAAGGATATTACGGCTATCAACAATCACCGGCCTTTTCAGGAGTGATTTGATACGCTTTATATCCGGGCTCTTGAACATGTTCCACTCTGTGATAATGGCGAGGCAGTCGGCTCCATCGAGGGCCTCATAGGCATCGTCAGTATACCGGATACGATCTTGGAATATCTCGCGGGCATTGTCCATGCCCTTGGGGTCATATGCCCTGATCTTTACTCCATGGCTCATGAGGTTGTTGATGATGTCGATGGCCGGAGACTCCCTCACATCGTCGGTCTTGGGCTTGAAGGTGAGTCCCCATATTGCAACGGTAAGGCTGCTTACATCTTCATCTTTGAAATGGTTCAGAATTCTTTCTGCGACATAGTGTTTCTGACGCTTATTTGCCCGCCACGTAGCCTCGCAGATCTCAAGGGTATGGTCGTTGCTTCTGGCTGTTGCAATAAGGGCCTGGACGTCTTTTGGAAAGCAGGAACCGCCGAAGCCGGGCCCGGCAAGCAGAAACCTGGGGCCGATGCGCTCGTCCGTTCCCATGCCTTCACGCACAAGGTCTATGTTCGCACCGAGTTTGTCGCAGAGAATGGCGAGTTCATTGATGAATGAAACCTTGGTTGCCAGGAAGCAGTTAGATGCATATTTCGTGAGCTCAGCGCTCCTTATGTCCATTACCAGGATAGGGTGGTTCGTAGTACGGGTAAAGGGGTTGTACAATTCCTTGAGGATTTCGGCCGTTCGCACGTTATCGGTACCGATAATCACCCGGTCAGGACGCATGAAATCCTGGATGGCATTGCCCTCCTTGAGAAATTCAGGATTGGATACCACGTCGAATTCTATGTTTTTCAGGCCGCGGCCACCCAGTTTTTCCCGGATGGTGGTGCGGACCTTTTCCGCAGTCCCGACGGGTACGGTGGATTTGTCCACGATGATCTTGTACTCATCGATGATATCGCCCAGCTGAGAAGCGACGGTAAGGACAGAGGAGAGGTCGGCCGATCCGTCTTTGTCCTGGGGCGTGCCGACACAGATGAAGCAGAGCAGGCTCTGGCTGACACCTTCGGTCATATCCGTGGTGAATTTTATCCGGCCTTCTTGTGCGTTACGGGCTATGATCTCCTTAAGCCCCGGCTCATAGATGGGGATCTCACCATGCAGCAATGATGAGATCTTTTCAGGGTTTTCATCCACGCAGATAATATCATTACCCATCTCGGCCAGGCATGCCCCGGTTACTAAACCAACATAACCGCTGCCAATCATGCAAATTTTCATTTCTTCTCCCTAAAGAATATTGCCCATTAATTTTTTTATGTCCTTTTACTTATGAACTTGCAAAAAGTCAAAAGGGTTGTCAGTTAATATGGAGACAAGAGGCCAGGGAATACAACTATTTCAAGAGAACATGCCGATAGATATGCTATCCCTTGACAATACTAAAAAGTAACAAATGACAAGCTCAGTGAAAAAATCATGAATGATATGGACTCTATCTGCCTGTGCGCTATCAAGCATATCTCCACTCATGTATGCGCATGATCCCTAATCCCTAATCAGATGGGTGGTCAAGGCATTTCGAATTCCGTATCCGGATGCCTTACTGAGAGTACGGGGCAGGGGGCCTTCTTGACGATCTTTTCTGCCGTGTGTCCAAAAAGCACTTGTTTGAGCCCTGTGCGGCCATGGGATCCGACCACGATGAGATCTATCTGATCGTTTCGGGCGAACTGAATGATCTCGTAGAAGGGGACTCCATGTAGGATATAGGTATCACAGTGCATTTCGTTCGGTACGATCGTACTAACCATCTCTTCAAGCTTGGTTGATGCATTCTGCTCGAATTCAAGATAGAGTTGCGGGAGGATGGCTGGGCTAAGGGTGTATTCAGAGAACTCTGTGAAGTCCTGTAAGACATGCGCGAGATAGAGCCTCGCTCGGAACAACTTGTTCAGATCTACTGCAAAACTGAATGCATACTGGGAAGTAATACTGAAGTCGGTAGGTATGAGTATTTTATTTATCATGATGTAAGAAATTAACTTTGATTTCGCATTTGTCAATACAGCGATTCTTGCCATTATCCCCCCAACCCTGTATATGAGGCCTCAGATGAAGCTTTCTGTACATATTCTTGCATGTATAATCCTCCTGGCCGGTTGCGCTCATATGGAGGTGCCGGTACAAAAGGTATATCCATTCCGCGCCGAGTTCATTGCACAGGGGAACATTCAAGGTAAGAATATGAGTGTGAGCGGCGCTATATATCTCACCTCCAGCAAGACAGGCATTATTCAGACCTACCTTCCCGGTGGTATGCCGTCCAACACGATCGACATCCAGGAGGATAAGCTCGTCATCAAGGATCTATGGGGTAGAGAGATGGACATGATAAAACTTCCGATAAGTGGGGTATCAGGCCTGATTGCCGGTGACATGCCCTCACAGAGGTACCTGTATAAACAAAAGATCCCGGGCGGAATGAAGGTTGTATATACGTGGGGGGTCTTACGGGTTAATGATGCCACTCTCCCTACGGAAGTTCATGTGCCAAGTGTCGTGGCGCTTGATCTTTTCTTCAAGCCTGCTGGAAAAAATGTTACTATGGAAGTGAACTATGGAAAGGATGTTATATCGATTTTGTTTATGGTCAAACAAGGGGGAAGGTGGGCCTCATCATGAAGGGCAATGATAAATAAAGGGGAGATCTGTATCCATGTTTATAGTCAAGTGTCAGACTTGCGGCAAAAAAACGGTGTGGGATGACTTCCAGCCCACTGACATACGGTGCGGCAAATGTGGAGAGCGCCTGAATGTTCATAAAGAACTAAAGAGAAACATCAGCGCAAGGGAACAGGGAGAGGTCGGAATAATACATTACTGCCCGCGTTGCAGGGGTATTGTCCGGCGCAGGTGGTTTATTAAGTGCCCTCACTGCAACTATTGGCTCTTGGGCCCATTTTCATTTTACGATAAATTGGCAATTACCCTGTTGATCGGCGTGGCATATATCATCTTCTCCGTCATCTACCTTGTCTATTTCCACTAAGTTCATGGATCAAGGTATGCAGCGCCTAAAATATTTCTGTTTCTGATTATTATATGGGTGATTCGCACATAAGCCCTGAAAAGATTCATGCACTTGAAGAACGTATGAAGGATCTCGGGATACAAGAGAAGGACATTGAAGAAAAGTTCATCCGTTCTCAGGGCAGAGGGGGGCAGAAGGTGAACAAATCTTCCTCATGTGTATACTTGAGGCATACTCCTACCGGCATCAAGGTGAAGTGCCAGAAGGACAGGAGTCAGGCCATGAATCGATTTTTCGCGAGGCGCTTGCTTGCAGATAAGGTCGAAATTATCCTCCTCGGTAGGGATGCTTCATCAGCCCGAAACTCGGACAAGATCCGCAAACAGAAACAAAAACGTACAAAGAGGGCGCGAGAGAAGGCAAACCGGGCGCTATGAACAAATCAAAGGATCCATCTTTTATCATTTAGGGTGTCTTATAGGAGAGTAATATCTTGAGATACCTCCCTTTAAGATGCCATACGTTAAGGAGATGATATATGGACAATAAAGACGGATATCTTATGGATAATCCCGACGAAGCATTAAGGCTTGATGTGAAGACTGACCCCGATGCGGTACGAAAGCAGGCGCTCCTGTGTGGAATCGGACCCGGAGCGAGGATCCTTGATGGCGGATGTGGTTCTGGGAAGACGACATCCATACTCTATGAGATGAGTCAGCCGAATGGGTTCACTATGGGTGATAGATTATTCCGAGGATCGCATTCGCTTTGCAAAAGAGCACTACGGAAAAACAAATGGTATCGGATTCTTACAACGGGATCTCAGGGGATCCCTTGCCGACCTTGGACAGTTTGATTTCATATGGATCCGGTTCGTTTTAGAACACTACCGAGAAGGGGCCATTGATATAATCAAGAACATCACAGCTTGCCTGAGACCGAATGGAAGTTTATGCCTGCTTGATCTCGATTACAATTGCCTGAGCCACTTTCCAATGAAGCCCGAGATGGAATCGATGCTCCAGAAACTGATAGGTAAGATGATGAATAAGTTCAACTTCGATCCATTTGTGGGCAGGAAGCTCTACACCTATCTCTATGACCTCGGATACCGGCACATCGAGGTAAATCTCTTTCCCCATCACCTGATCTACGGAGAGCTCAGATCCAGTGATGACTTTAACTGGATCAAGAAGATAGAGATGGCCTCAATGAAGGCAAAGGACCTTTTTCAGGAATACCCGGGTGGTTATGATACCTTCTTCCATGACTTCAATACATTCTTCCATGATCCGAGGAGGTTCACCTATACCCCCCTCATGATATGTACCGGGAAAAAACCGAGAAATAAATTGAAAATACCGTCTGAGTAATATAGTATTGAAATCAAGAATATAATAGTATAGTAATATCACAAGGTGTATAGTATAATGAAGATAAACGATATCTTGATATTATTCTATATTATTCTTCATATTAAGGCATAGGGGGATTAACAACAGTGAGTCTGAATTATTTAAATTGGAAAGATGAGCATAAGTCAACACTAGAAACTTTTCCGAATAAGAAAGTATTGATGCTGTACACGGGAGGAAAAGACAGTTCAATCATCTTGCATTTTCTCCTTTCCGCAGGGAAAGAGTTTGGGTTTGATTTCGACACAATTGCTGCAACTTATCCGAATCAAGTTTTTCCAGATAGTGAGATAAAAGAGCTTGATACCTACTGGCGTTCAAAGAATATAGAAATCAAATGGCATAATCTGAACACCTCCGATTCATTGCTTTCAGATGCTGAGAAGGATGGGAAAAATCCATGTTATGTTTGTCATAAGATAAAGAGGGACTACCTTTTAACCCTATTGCGTGGGATTGAACAACAAAATAAAGATATTATCATTATTTTAAGTTTTACCCTATGGGATCTCGTAAGCTATACGGTTGAATATCTGGTGGGCGGAATTTACAGCCAGAAAAGCAATAATGAAAATCATAATGAAAAATCTCCTGAACAGAGATTTATCGAAACATCTCAACGTTTCTATCCGGTTATACAATTGAAAGATGACCTTACAATCTTCAAGCCTCTGCTGAAGTATAATGACAACGAAATATCGAAAATAGTAACCGAAGAGAAGATCCCCTTATCACGTGCAGTATGCACATATAAAAGATTTACGCCGAAACGCATATTGTCTGATTACTATCATCAAATAAATGCAGATTATGATTATGATAATGTATTAAGGTATGCGAAAAGCTCCCTTAAATTGAATGAAATATCTTATTACACGGATCTTGCTAAAGACGATTTCATAAAAAATGTGTTATAGAGAATACATGCGGGTGATTTTATGATCTGCATCTGTATATATGCTTTAAAGGATACGGGGGCATTGCTATGGAAGGCATTGATATTTCGAATGGGAAGATGTCACAGGTCATTCTGTTTAAGCGATCTGATCTGAAAAAATCAATAATTTCGAAATCAACGATCAACCAGAGAAATTTCATCAACTTTTTCAACTTCAGGAAATTTACTGATGGGCAATTGTTTGCTATCATGATTTACCCTCTTACGAAAGAGGAGTTTCTATTCAAGGTAATACCTGGTTCGTGCATAGGATCAGAAGTAACCTTATCCCTGTCTGAAGGATCGAATCTGAAATTCGAAGGTTTTCTCTTCAAAGGTCTGCTGATCGACACAGGGAAGTCGGTGATTATAATGCAAGGGGATCCGATTCTAAGCACATCTCGTGAGTTAACCATAAGACTACGGAAATCAGGGACTATCTACAATGCCCGTCAAGCCAAGAGATACCTGTGTCAAAACGTGAATGCCAGGATCTATTCCGGCAGTGGAGAATATTCTGGAACTCTCTGGGAATTTAATCCCACAGGTTTGCGCATAGATCTGCTAGACTTCAAATCCCCGGAATCCGGCCCCCATGTTTATACTGAGCTCATAAAGGTGGAGCTGAGACGTGACGACAAGCTGATATTCTCTGGTATATCCAAACTCATTCGCATTGAGAACAACGGCAAGACGGTCGTTCTCGCACCCATGAACATCCCCCAGATACGATACAGCGAGAGAAAAAACCGCAATCCACGCTTGAACCTCGTCCCTAGACCTGATGTGAAATTTACCCACCCTTTAACCGGCAAGAGGGTTTCCTATGATATCATCAACATCAACTCTTCGGGCTTCTCCGTCATGGTGGAGTCCGATTCAACGCTCCTCATGCCGGGTATGATTATTGATGAAGCCTCCATAGAGTTTGCAGGCGGTCTTAACATAAAGTGCCCGGTGCAGGTCATTTATGGAGAAAAGAAAAGGAACAAGTTCATACAGTATGGGTTTATGATAACTGATATTGATGTTAAATCCTATAACCATCTGTTCAATGTTATTACCAGGGCCGATGACCCCTATGCACGTGTCTCTTATGATGTGGAGATGTTATCACTCTGGGACTTTTTCTTTGAATCCGGGTTTATTTACCCGGAAAAGTATACTTGTATCGAACAGTATAAAGACGATTTCAAAAATACATATGAGAAGCTCTACCACCATTGTCCTGATTTGTTCGCGAATCTCACCTATGAACGTAATGGGTTGATATATGGTCATGTCTCCCTGATAAAGGCATATGAAAGGTCCTGGCTCGTCAATCACCTAGCAGCGAAGCGAATGGGGCTCAAGATCACCGGGTTAAATGTCCTGAGACAGATCCTGAACTATTTTGATATCTTCTCCCGTATGCCCTCAATAGATATGAAGTATTTAATTATGTATTTCAGGCCTGACAATAATTTCCCGAATTATTTTTTCGGAGGATACTGCAGGGCTGTTGATAATCCGTCGCACCTCTCCATGGATATCTTTGCCTATTTAACCTTGGAGGTTTCTAACTCGATTCCGGCACTGCCTGACAATTGGGCTCTTAGACAAGGGACAACTCAGGACATCCAGGATCTGCGTTCTTCATATAAGGAACTTTCCGGCGGGCTCATGGTGGATGCCTTCTGCCTTGATGTACCAAAAATGCCTGGGGAATCTATTGAGGACTTATATGAAAAGCATGGCCTCAGAAGGCAATGCAATATATACACGCTGTTTTACGATGATAAACCCCAGGCATACTTTGTGGCTGACCACAGCGACAAAGGAATCAATCTCTCAGATCTTATCAACAGTATAAAAGTCATCGTCCCTCATAACAGCTCGGTTCCCTGGCATGTGCTCCATGAAGCCATCTGTGAATGCAGCAGAGATTATGGCACAAAGACGATCACCATCCAGGTCTTTCCTTGCGAATACCTGGACAAGCAGGGTATCCAGTATAAAAAAAAGTATGTAATGTGGGTGCTGGACACCAAGTATTTCCATGCCAGCATTGATATAATTAAAAGCATGGCACGTTTCAGCCTTATTAAATATTTGAAGAGAACTATCAGTAATTTTATAAGAAGGTAATGAATACATCTCCATTTTTCCTTTAGTGTTGTGACCATTACTTCAGGGTGAAGATCATAAATAGAGATTTGTAAGAAACTCCTGATCTTTTTTGAGGAAACTGAAATCTTACCCCGCTAAAGCACACTTTCTCCCACACCAGCATGATCAGTTCATTATGAAAGAATCACTTAATGTTTTACCCTCATAATGACGATACTTTTAAATTAGTAAAGATATATAATTTTCTAAAAAGGATCCTGAGAGCCTATAATTTTTTTGATGTTAATAAATATATGTATCACCTGAAAGGCAGCATGAATATATGAATGGTAGCCACCATGAGTTACCACGACTCTATAATGTTCGTATATTCCGGACGAACATCGAATACCTGGAAAAATTTTATCCAGAGATAAATATTGATGATGTTCTGGCATTTACAGGTGTTACCAGATCTGAAATTGATGATGATGGATATTGGTGCACACAGGAGCAGGTCGACCGTTATCATAAGAAAATAGTTCATCTCACAAAAAATCCTAACATCACACGGGAGACAGGAAGATATGTACTATCATCCCGCGCATATAGTACCCTCAGACAATTCATTTTCGGATTCATATCTCCATCAATGGCCTACTCCCTCCTGCCTAAGATCCATGCAAAGGTCAGTAAGGGTGCCACAATAAAGGTAAACAATCTAGGACCCAGCAAGGTCGAGGTTATTGCAAAACCTGCCCCGAATGTTTCAGAAAAACCTTATCAGTGTCTGAATCGCCTTGGCCAATTTGAAGCCCTCAGTGCAATACTGGCTGGAAATTATGCAACGGTTGAACACCCTCAATGCTTTCACCAGGGTGATGACGAGTGTCAATACATCATATCGTGGGTTGAACCCCTGTTTTTAAAGATTCGCCGGTGGAGGAATTATTTCCTTCTCTACGGTATAATAATGTGTTTGATCTTATCATTTTTTCTTTCCCTTCCCGATGATCTATTATTGTTGTTCGCTTTTCTTTTGCTGATTATTTCTCTTACTAATGTTGCGATACAGTTTGAAAGTAAGGTCTATAAAATGCAGGTTTCAGACCAGGCACGTACGGCTGAGCGCCTGATGCATGAAAGCAACATCCGGAGAAATGAGGCAATACTTGTCCAGGAGATTGGACAAGCCATTTCTTCCATTCAACATATCGATACATTTCTTTCAACAATTATGAGCACTATCGAGCATCGGCTTGAATTTGACAGGGGCATGGTACTCCTTGCGAATAATGAAAAGACCCGCCTGATATATAAAGCCGGATTCGGATTTACCCAGGAACAAGAGGATATCTTCATTCAAAACTACCTCCACCTCGACCGCCCCGAGTCCAAGGGCCCTTTTGTAATGGCTTTCAGAAGCAAGAAACCTTATTTTGTGGAGGATATTAGTAAGGTGGCCGATGAACTGTCTGAGAGGAGCCAGGGGCTTCTCCAGTTGTCCGGCACAAATTCTTTCATCTGCGTCCCTATTATTTTTGAGGGTGAGCCCCTCGGTGTTCTTTCGGTTGATCGCGCCAATACATCTTCCCCGCTTAAACAAAGTGACCTTGATACACTCATGGGTATAGCTCCCCAGATCGCCATAAGTTTGAATAATGCCAGAATATATGAAATGTTGCAGGAGAGTAAGCAGGAGTACCATAACCTTGTCGAGGGAGCCAACAGTATCATTCTCAGGCTTGATACGAGAGGCATCATAACCTTTGCAAACAAATATGCTATGGATTTTTATGGATATTCGAGATCCGAAATGATTGGGAGAAATGTTGCGGGTCTGATCGTGCCTGAGAAAGATAACAAAGGGAGAGACTTTCATGTTCAGATGGAAAAATATTTGAAGAATCCTGAACGTTATATCACCCTGGAAGCCGAGCATCTCCTGAAAGACGGAAAGTCTGTATGGGTAAGCTGGAGCAACAAAGCGATCAGGAATAAAGATGGTTACATCACAGAAATCCTCAGTGTAGGCAATGATATTACCTCGCGTAAACAAGCCGAAGAAGAAAAGAGACAGCTTGAAGATCAGTTGGTAAGGGCACAGAAGATGGAGGCCATCGGTGCATTGGCCGGTGGTGTGGCCCATGACTTGAACAATATTTTAAGCGGTATCACGAGTTATCCCGAACTTCTCCTTATGGAAATCCCGGAGGGAAGCCCCATGAGGAAGGCGGTACTAACCATCAAGAAATCCGGAGACAAGGCTGCCGCCATTGTCCAGGACCTTCTCACCCTTGCCCGCAGGGGGGTCAATATCTCGAATGTAGTTGATCTGAATACTATAGCAAGAGACTACTTTGAGAGTCCGGAGTTCTCAAAACTCCAGGAATATCATCCTCATACTAATTTTGAGATCAGGCTTGAAGATGAACTCAAGTATATACTAGGTTCCGAGATACACCTCGGGAAGACCCTGATGAACCTTGTTTCGAATGCAGCCGAGGCTATGTCCAATGGTGGCACTGTTACGGTGAGCACCGGCAACAAGTATCTTGAAAAGCCTCTCAAAGGCTATGATATGGTATCCCAGGGTGAATATGTGGTTCTTACCGTTGCTGATACCGGCATTGGGATTTCAGAAGATGACTTAAAGAAGATTTTTGAGCCGTTCTTCTCAAAAAAGACAATGGGCAGGAGCGGTACAGGTCTTGGCATGACGGTTGTCTGGTCCACCGTAAAGGACCACAAAGGTTACATAGACGTAGAGAGCGAGGAGGGCAGGGGAACCAGATTTAACCTCTATTTCCCAGTCACCAGGCACATCCTTAAAGAAAAAAACGCTAAGGGATCGATCCAGGATTATTCAGGCACGGAGCATATCCTTGTCGTGGATGATGCCGAGCAACAGCGGGATATCACCAAGAATGTGTTAATGAAGCTCGGGTACAAGGTGGATATAGCCATGAGCGGTGAAGATGCTGTGGAGTTCATCAAACTGTATGCAGTAGACCTTGTTATACTCGACATGATTATGAACCCCGGGATAGATGGTTTGGAGACCTATAAAAGGATGCTTGCCGTACGGGGTCTCCAGAAGGCCATTGTCGTAAGTGGTTTCTCTGAGACAGATAGCGTAAGAGAAGCCCTTAAACTGGGTGTGGGGGCATATATTCGTAAACCCTATGCCTTAAGTGATCTTGCTAAGGCGGTAAGGTCGGAACTCGATAAGACAAAAGACACACTTCCCTGTCCACCAGTATCAATACCATAAAAAAGCTGATCGTCTTTAGTGCCCTTCCTGCTGACCCCAATAATCATCCCTGTTGTGCTTACGAAGTTTCATGCCGGATACGAAGTGTGATACAAAGTCAGTAATAGATGATCCTTAGAGGAGCTTGATACGACCCTGCCATGGATATATCGATAAGATTCATTCTCTTCCAGGTATTGATCATCGTCCCCTTTGCCTCCGGCATGGCTGCGAAAAGCCTATGCAGAATACCTGACCTATCAGGTTTTACCAAGAAGCTCATCAGGGTCAATCTGGTCATTATCGAGCCCACTATCGCCTTGTGGAGCACATGGGGGCTGACCCTCACTCGAGAGCTTATCCTGCTTCCTCTTTCCGGCCTCTTCCTTGTGATGGCGGGCATGATCTTTGGCAAGGTATTCAAGCGCATTCTCAGCCTTTCTGGAAAAAAGGGAGCAACCTTTCTGATCAGTTCAACACTGGCCAACCACGGGTTTACCATGGGGGCCTTTCTGTGTTACCTCCTTATTGGAGAGAAGGGGCTCGGGTTGGCGTTTCTCTTTCTTTCCTATTTCATGCCCTTTATCTTTCTCGTCATCTTCCCCTATGCCCGCAAACAATCAACAGGAAAACGCCTTGACCTTTCATTTGCTTTTGATTTTTTCCTGAGCCTCCAGAACATGCCGCTCTTTGCCATTATCCTATCGCTCTTTTTTCTTGCCCTTGGATTTAAAAGGCCTCATATTTCATTCCCCGTTGATATCTTCATCATCATATCCATGGCGCTGTACTATTTTACCCTTGGGCTCAATTTCGAGTTGCCAGCCTTCTTTGCCTCAGGAAAAGAGAATGCAGCCCTTGCAGCAATAAAATTCTTACTCGTACCGGCTGTAACGCTCCTCATCCTTAAGACACTCCATCTTAGCCCTGCCATTGAGACAGTAATATTTGTCCAGTCGTTCATGCCTGCTGCCATTTATTCCGTGGTATCATCCGTCCTGTTCGATCTGGATGCCGGGTTTGCATCAAATCTGTTTGTGTGGAATTCTATTATATTTCTTGCAGGGATATTGCCTGTGCTCTTTATCTTCAGGGGCTTTTTCTTAGGGCTCCTGGTCTAATAGGGGAGGGATTAATGACCATACATGCAGTATTGTTCGACTTTGGCGGGGTGATTGCAGAAGAGGGGTTCAAAAACGGGATCACGCATATCGCTTCTGTGAATTCATTGGATGCGGCTGAATTCTTTAAAACAGCCCAGGACCTGATTTTCTCTATCGGATACCTAACCGGCCATGGCAGCGAGGCCTCTTTATGGGAACGACTAAGAGCGCAAGCAGGGATCAAAGGCAGCGATGAAGAGCTGAAGGCCATCATCCTGGGACGCTTTATCCTGAGGGACTGGATGATGACACTGGTAAAAAGGTTGAGAGAGGCATCTGTTCGCGTGGCCATCCTGAGCGATCAGACCAACTGGCTTGACGAGCTTGATTCAAAATTGCATTTCTTCGACCAGTTTGAGCGTGTTTTCAACAGCTTTCATCTGGGCAAGAGCAAGAACGACCCGAGCATCTTCACCGATGTCATTGCAGTCATGGGCATCAGGCCAAGCGAGACACTTTTTATCGACGATACCCTTGGCCATGTGGAAAGGGCTCGCTCAAAAGGCCTGCATGCCATCCACTATACAGGCAAACAACAATTCTTAGACGAAATGAAAAGGTTTTTCCCCGGCATGGTGTTTTTTTGATTTACCATGGTGACACGCCTTGATTTTTGAGCGGTGAGAACTTATGTAATCCTATGATATCCGACATAATTTATACGCCAGTACAAACGGAGGAGCTATGGAGCAGGCAGAGCATAAGAAAGAGACACACCAGTTCAAGGCAGAGGTCGTCAAGGTTCTGAATCTCATCATCAATTCGCTGTATTCGCATCCCGAGATCTTTTTAAGGGAACTCATCTCGAATTCCTCAGATGCTATCGACAAGATCAGGTTCAAGTCGCAGACCGAACCAGATATCCTTGGCAAAGATACCGAATTCAAGATCAGGATAATCCCTGATATCAAGGCCAGGACCATCACCATAGAGGACAATGGGATCGGCATGACGTATGACGAGGTGGTGGAAAACATCGGGACCATTGCCCAGAGCGGCACAAAGGCCTTCCTTGAAGCCATCGACGCGATGAAGAAGAAGGAAAGCATCGCGCCCGAGCTCATCGGGCAATTCGGTGTAGGGTTCTACAGCTCATTCATCGTGGCGGAAAAGGTCACCCTCATCACGAAGGCGGCGGGCGCTTCGAGCGCTACCCGATGGGAATCCACAGGAGACGGCTCATATACCATCGAAGAGACCACAAAGAAGGGAAGGGGAACATCGGTCACCCTCAAGCTCAAAGACCTGGGCGAAGACGAGCCCGAGTATACGGACGAATGGACCATCAGGGACGTGGTGAAGCGCCACTCAGACTTCGTGAACTACCCCATTGTCATGGATGTGGAGCGCGATGAGCCCATCCCTGATGCCGAGCTCCTCAAGGACAGCGAAGGGCAACCCATAGGTGAGACGACCAGGAAGGTGAAGCGCGAAGAGATATTGAACTCCATGAAGGCCATCTGGACCAGGAACAAGACCGATATCACAGAAGAGGAGTATACCGAGTTCTACAAGCACATCAGCCATGACTGGAATCCGCCCTTGGAGCATATGCACATCAGGTTCGAAGGGACCACCGAATACAATGCCCTGCTGTATATCCCCTCCAAGATTCCATTCGACTTTACCATACGCGAGCGCAAGCACGGGATCCACCTTTACTGTAAGCGCGTTTTCATCATGGATGACTGCAAGGAGCTCATGCCCGAATACTTCAGCTTCATCCAGGGTGTGGTGGATGCCCCTGACCTGAACCTCAACATCAGCCGCGAGATCCTCCAGCAGGACAGCCTGGTGAGGAACATCCGCAAGAACCTCATCAAGAGGCTCTTCGACCTTTTAGAAGGCATGGACAAGGAGAAATATGACCAGTTCTATGCCGAGTTCGGACCTGTCATGAAGATCGGCATCCCCACCGACCACGACAACCGGGACAGGATCTCCAAGCTCCTCAGGTATCAGACCACAAACACCGAGGGGAAATATGTCTCGTTGGACGACTATGCGGCCCGCATGCAGCCCGATCAGGATGCAATCTATTACATCACAGGCGAGAACGCCGCTACCCTATTGAACAGCCCCCACCTGGAGCGACTTAAGGAAAAGGGCATCGAGGTGGTGCTCATGACCGACCCCATTGATGAGTTTGTCGTGCAGGTCTTGAGGGAATTCGACGGTAAGAAATTCATAAGCGCAGAGAAGGGCGACCTCAGCCTCACAGAGGTGGATGAGAAGAAAAAGCACGAATTCAGCGACTTCTTCGTCTTCCTCAAGGAAGAGCTGAAAGACCGGGTAAGGGACGTGAAGGCATCCACGCACCTGAAGGACTCCCTTGCCTGCCTGTCCGGGGAGACCTATGACATGAGCCCCTATTTGGAGAAGATCATGAAGGCGAGCGGGCAGAAGACCGAACCTGCCAAGAGGATCCTTGAACTCAATATCGACCATCCGGCCGTATCCAACATCAAATTCATGTTCGATAAGAACAGGAAAGACCCTCTCCTGAAGGATTATGCCCGTCTCCTCTTGGATCTTGCGCTCATATCAGAAGGCTCAAAACTGGATAACCCGGCAAGCTTTTCAAAGACCATCGGCACTATCCTGGCTGAGGCGATCACCGTGGAAGAGCTCATAGCAGGAGATGCCATAGAGGTCTGAGAGAGAGAAAAGCGAAGGGAGCCTTATAGAAAATTGACTCTGACCCCCGACCCCTAAATTTTCCCAAGACTGATGAGGGTCTCTTTCAGAATTTGTGCCGAACGATGCAGGGACTGCATTTCATCCCCGGAGTGCGGCCCTTCGATGATCTTCTCCACACCACTTCGGGTAACGATACAGGGGAGGCTCAGACAGACATCCTTAACCCCGTATTCCCCATCCAGCATGGTGGATACGGTCAGCACACCGTGCTGGTTCCGGAGGATAGCCGAGACGACCTGGACCAGAGCCAGCCCTATGGCAAAGTAGGTTGACCCCTTGTAGTCTATGATATGGTAGGCGGAATTCCTGACTTCGTCCATTATCCTCGTTCGCCCTTCTTCCCAGTCTTCGCACCTATGTCGATAAAAGGATTGACTCCTTCATGCATTGTCGATACAAATTTCCTATCGGTAAAGTCAGTTCTCGTGCGTATCCATGATGATATGCCGGAGGGGCCTTGAAATCCAGTATGGTTGATCAGGTATCCATAGGCATTTGCCAAAACTCTTTAACATACGATTTCGAGCATAACATCAAAAGGGCTGCGGCCATGGCGGATCAGGCGGCAGATATGGGTGCGGACATCGTTGTATTTACCGAGATGTTCTTCACGCCCTATGAGCCAAAGGCGATTTGCTCTGCTGCGCAATTCAGCCCCCAGGCCCTCGATGACATGAAGGTAAAGGCATCCAGCCGTAAAATTTATATTGTCGCCGGCTCCATGCCTTGGAAATCGCAGGGAACTCGGTTATACAACCGCGCATATGTACTTGACCCTGAGGGAGAGATTATCTTTCACCATGATAAGATCCACCTTTTTGATTGTACCACGCCTGGTGGTCCTTTGGTGAAGGAATCAGAGGTGATTATCCCCGGCGGCTCACTTACACATTTTGAAACCCCATGGGGGAATGCATCGGTGATCATTTGTTACGACATCAGGTTCACCCCCCTTACCCAACTCCTGGCAGATAAGGAGGTCAGGCTCTTGTTTATACCGGCTGCATTTTCTCAAGCAACAGGTAATGCCCACTGGGAGATGCTGGTCAGGATGCGGGCAGTGGAGTTGCAGGCCTTTGTCATTGGGGTGCAGCCGGCATACAACCCGGAACTGAAATATATCCCCTGGGGCCATTCCATGGTAGCATCCCCTTGGGGAGGGATGCTCCTTGATGCCGGCATCGACGAGACTGTTCAGGTCGTGAAGCTGGATCTTACGGAAATCGATAGGATCAGGGCACAGTTCCCCTTATGTGCCCATCGCAGGGTTGATCTCTACCAGACTGTATGGAAGGGTGGTTCATGATAGAGATCCGGTCGCTTTGCAAGACATTCAAGACACAGAAGGTACTTGATAATCTTGATATCGATATACCCGAAGGGAAAATAACGGTAATCTTGGGTCCCACCGGCACTGGAAAGAGCGTCCTGCTGAAGCTCATCCTTGGGCTCATGAAACCTGACTCAGGGCAGATCCTCTTTGATGGCAAGGATATTGTTGCCATGAATGAAGAGGAGCTTTCCGAGATCAGAAAAAAATTCGGTGTATGCTTCCAGGATTCGGCATTATTCGATTCAATGTCCGTGGGAGAGAATGTAGGGTTTCCTTTTGCCATGCATACGAAACTTGAGAAAGACAAGATTGCAACCGAGGTGGCCGCATTGCTCAGAGAGGTAGGCCTGGCAGGCATTGAGGCCAAAATGCCAGCCCAGCTCTCAGGCGGCATGCGTAAGAGGGTAGGTCTTGCCCGGGCGCTTGCCATGAACCCGCAGGTTTTGCTTTTTGATGAGCCCACTACAGGGCTTGACCCGGTAATGACAAGTGCCATAAATTCGCTGATCAAGGGGGTCCAGGGCAAGTCGGGTGCAACGAGCCTCGTGATCAGCCATGACATCCATGGTGCCTTTGAAATGGCCGATAACATGGCAATTCTCTATGAGGGAAAGGTGGCATTTCATGGGTCGCCGGATGACTTCAATAAAACAAAAGAACCACTTGTAAGACAGTTTGTTGAAGGATTGCTGGAAGGCCCCATCAATCCGATCCGATAAGCCGGCTTTCGATATTATCATCTTTCCTCATTTTGATACTTTATTATTCCTTTCATTATCCACTCTACTTTATCTTATGGGCATTGGCATTTTTATTGTTTTTCTGCTATCTACTTTCGTTGAACATACGATGTATTATCATATGCTCAACAGTTGAAAAGCACCGGGAGCTGGAATATGAAGAAAAAGGATACAACAAGAGAGCCTCTGCGGTTCATCACTGCAACATCGCTTTTTGACGGGCATGACGCGTCCATCAATATCATGCGTCGGATCCTGCAAGACAGCGGGGCAGAGGTAATCCACCTGGGCCACAACATGGGTGTTGCCGAGATCGTAAATGCGGCCGTACAGGAAGGGGCACACGGCATTGCCGTCAGCTCCTACCAGGGCGGCCATCTCGAGTATTTCAAATATCTCATCGATCTCCTCAAAGGGCAGGGATGCAGCTACGTGAAGGTCTTCGGCGGCGGCGGCGGGGTCATCGTGCCGGATGAAATTAAGGATCTTGAGGCATACGGAGTCGCGAAGATCTATTCGCCCGATGACGGCAAGGTCATGGGCCTCAAGGGTATGATTTCGCATATGATGGGAATCGCCGCAGGTGTGCAGATACCGGAGGTGGCCATGGACAATAAGGCCATCCTCGCCAGGGACCCGGTGCTTATGGGCAGGCTCATCAGTTATGCCGAGCGGGCCAGGTTCTTCAAAGACAAGAGTTTTGAGCCCATGCGTGCCTATCTCAAGGGAATAAAGACTCATAGTCCCGTCGTGGGCATCACCGGTACCGGCGGATCGGGCAAGAGCTCCATCATTGACGAGCTGCTTCGCAGGGCGCTCTATCACTATCCTGATAAGACCATTGCCGTCATCTCGGTTGACCCCACGCGCTCACGGAGCGGGGGGGCATTGCTGGGAGACAGGATCCGCATGAACCAGATCGACGACAGCCGGGTATACATGCGCTCCATGGCTACCCGTGCGTCCAAGGACGAGCTGTCTGAGGCCATCCATGACGCGCTGGATATCGTGAAGGCGGCGGGCTATGACCTTATAATCGTGGAGACCAGCGGCATCGGCCAGGGTGATACGGCCATTACCACCGTGAGCGACTATTCGCTCTATGTCATGACCTCGGAGTTCGGTGCGCCGTCACAGCTGGAAAAGATCGACATGCTCGATTTTGCGGATATGGTGCTGATCAACAAGTTCGAACAGGAAAAGGCCCTGGATGCGCTCAAGCATGTGAGAAAGCAGTTCATGCGCAATCATGATCTGTTTGAGACGGACCCGGAGAATCTGCCCATCTACGGCACAGTGGCCAGTAGGTACAGTGATGCCGGGATGGACAAGGCCTTTGCCCATCTCGTTGACACCCTTGTGGAAAAGGGGTTCATCAACTGGCACATGCTGCCCGAGTCCACGGTGGACCAGGAAAAGGCCCACGAGGGCATCGTGCCTTCCGGAAGGCAGCATTATTTAAGCGAGATAGCCAAGTCCTTAAGGGGATACCATGCCCGCACCAAAGAGGTGAGCGAGAGACTGAGAAGGCTCTATGCCATTGAAGACCTCCTTCAGGACAAGGCTGACAAACTCACATCGGAAGGGCTACGAAAGTTGCTTTCCCAGGTGAAAAAGGGCATTGCCAAGGACGACCTGGAGCTTATCCATGGCTGGGAGAAACAGCATGAGCGGTATAAGTCCAAGTCTTACTCATACACGGTAAGGGACAAGAAGATCCACGTATCGCTCACAAAGGAGTCGCTGGCCGGCCTTGAGATCCCAAAGATAGCCCTGCCTGCATTCACTGACAAGGGCGACCTCTTTGCCTGGCTCAGGAAGGAGAACCTTCCGGGCTTTTTCCCCTATACCGCCGGTGTGTTCCCCTTCAAACGCGATTGGGAAGACCCCAAGAGGCAGTTCGCAGGCGAAGGCGGACCGGAAAAGACCAACAAGCGGTTCCACTATCTATGCAGGCACGACGAGGCCAAGCGCTTGAGCACGGCCTTCGACAGCGTGACGCTCTACGGAGAAGACCCCCACGAGAAGCCGGACATCTTCGGCAAGATCGGCGAGAGCGGGGTGAGCATCTGTACGCTTTCCGACATGAAGAAGCTCTATGCAGGCTTTGACCTCTGCTCGCCTACCACGAGCGTGTCCATGACCATTAACGGCCCGGCCCCCATCATGACCGCCATGTTCTTCAACACGGCCATAGACCAGCAGGTGGAGGTGTTCAAGAAGGAAAAGGGCAGGGCGCCCAAAGCAGAAGAGCTCGATGCCATCAGGGACCATGTGCTCAGAACAGTTCGCGGAACGGTCCAGGCCGACATCCTCAAGGAGGACCAGGGTCAGAATACCTGTATTTTTTCCACCGAATTTGCCTTGAAGATGATGGGCGATATCCAGACATATTTCATCGAAAAGGGCGTGGAGAACTTCTATTCCGTGAGCATCAGCGGTTACCATATCGCCGAGGCAGGGGCGAATCCTATCAGTCAGCTGGCCTTTACCCTTGCCAACGGCTTCACCTATGTGGAGTACTACCTGTCGCGCGGTATGAACATAGATGACTTTGCCAAGAACTTCTCGTTCTTCTTTTCCAGCGGCATGGACCCTGAGTACAGCGTTCTCGGCAGGGTTGCCCGCAGGATCTGGGCCGTTGCCATGAGGGACCTCTATGGGGCCGACGAGTCTTCCCAGAGGCTCAAATACCATATCCAGACCTCCGGCAGGTCGCTGCACAGCATGGAGATCCAGTTCAATGACATCCGTACCACGCTGCAGGCCTTGACCGCCCTGAACGACAACTGCAACTCGCTGCATACCAATGCCTACGACGAGGCCATAACCACGCCCACCGAGGAGTCGGTGCGCCGTGCCATGGCCATACAGATGATCATCAATCGTGAGTTCGGCCTTTCCATGAACGAGAACCAGCTCCAGGGATCGTTCTTCATGGACTGGCTCACGGATGCTGTGGAGGAGGCGGTGCTTAAGGAGTTCGATCGCATCAGCGACCGCAAAGGTGTGCTGGGTGCCATGGAGACCCAGTACCAGCGCTCCAAGATCCAGGATGAGTCGCTCTACTACGAGCACCTCAAGCATTCGGGCAAGATGCCCATCATCGGCGTGAATACCTTTGAAAACCCCAATGCCGATAACCAGAGCGCAGGGAGCTGCATCGCACTTACCCGCTCAACCTACGAAGAGAAGCAAGCCCAGCTCGATAGTGTCCGGAAGTTCCAGAAGAGTCATGCCAAGCAGGCCGATGCAGCCTTGAAGAAACTCGAGGAGACGGCATTGAATGGAGGGAATATTTTTGCCGTTCTCATGGACACGGTGCGCGTAGCCAGTCTCGGTCAGATCTCCCATGCCCTTTACGAGGTAGGCGGGAAATACAGAAGGAACATGTAGGAGCGCCTTCAGGCGCGATAGTTTTGTAATCGCGGCTAAAGCCGCACCTCCAGCCTGTGAAAGGTTTTTTATGAAGACCATCGGAAAAGGTTATGTCCACATCTACACTGGCGACGGCAAGGGCAAGACCAGCGCCGCCCTTGGCCTTGCCCTGCGGGCAGCCGGACGAGGCCTGAAGACCCATATGGTCCAGTTCATGAAGGGCCAGCACTATGGCGAGCTCGAAGGGGTAAAGACGACCGGCGGGCTCATCACCATCGAACAGTTCGGACACAGAGCCTTTTGCAGATTCGTTGAAACCCCTGATCCTAAGGATGTGAAAAGGGCATGCTCGGCCCTTGCGCGCATACACGAGCTCATGCAGGCCCATGCCTGTGTCATCCTCATCGCAGATGAGATCATCACGGCATGCATGTTCAAGCTCCTCACCGAAGATGATATCCTTGATGTCATCCGCGTTAAACCCGACGGCATGGAGCTTGTGCTCACCGGCAGGGGCGCCACGGACCGGATGATTGAGGCCGCAGATCTGGTGACCGAGATGAAAGAGGTGAAGCACTACTACCTCAAAGGCGTCGAAGCCCGGGAAGGTATTGAAAGCTGAACTTTCAGGATAATT
Source organism: uncultured delta proteobacterium (assembly GCA_963798485.1). Taxonomy (GTDB): domain Bacteria; phylum Desulfobacterota; class Desulfomonilia; order UBA1062; family UBA1062; genus MWEI01. The sequence goes on from CAWCTR010000017.1 coordinate 285,275, forward strand.
GAGGATAAACCCGGATTTTACGTTTGCGATGTATCCATAATTGCTTCATGCTACCTCTGGTAGCTTTATGTATAACGCTCATAGTGACCATGGAATTATTTTTAAATAGGTCCGATCAGTTTTTACGCTTCTTAAACGCAAAATCTGGGATAAAAGACTTGGCCAGTTCAAACCTGTGATTTGCCCAAACGGGCAAATCACAGGTTTGAACTGGTTGATTTTTTATTCTGACTACATGATCTCGATAGCCGCTGCCATGGACACACCGCCGCCGCCGCACAGGGTGGCCAGGCCCAGGGACTTTCCGCGCTTCTTCAGTGCATGGATCAGCGTAACCATGACCCGGCATCCCGTGCTGCCCACCGGATGACCTAGCCCGATGCCGCTCCCATTCACATTAACCTTATCTCTGTTGAGTTTGAGGTCTCTCTCGCAGGCAATGTACTGGGCGGCAAAGGCCTCGTTGACCTCGATGAGATCAAAGCTGTCCACGCTGAATTTAGGCTTTTTCTTCAGTAGGTCCCGGACGGCCGGCACCGGGCTGATGCCCATGACCGAGGGATGGCATCCGCCGCGGCCTGTCGCAACGATCTTTGCAAGGGGCTTCAGACCCAGCTCTTTTGCCTTGTCCGCGGACATGATGATCATGGCAGATGCGCCGTCGTTCAGCCCTGAGGAGTTACCTGCCGTAACCTTGCCGGTCTTGGGGATGAAGGCTGGGGGAAGACTTCCAAGGTCATTCATGGTGAGGTTGGGCCTGAAGTGCTCGTCCTTCTCGAAGATAACAGGCGGTTTGCCCCTCTTCTGGGGCAGCTCGACGGGAACGATTTCAACGGCAAAATCGCCTTCCTTGTTCGCCCGCTCGGCGCCGTTATGACTTTTGAGTGCCACCTCGTCCATCTCCTGGCGGCTGATGTCGTACATCTGGGCCAGGAACTCAGCGGTCTGCCCCATGATATAGGGCTTGCCCTTGAATACCTCGAAGAGCGGGAAGTTCTTTACCGGGCTGTCATCTGCCAGGGGCTGAATGAATGATCCGCAGTGGAGCGCCCGGATCATGGCATCCACAAAGACCTTGTCCTGAAGCCTGCACCCCCAGCGTGCATCCGGAGAGATATACGGGACCCCGGACATGTTCTCCGCGCCGCCTGCTAAGATGATATCAGCCATATCGGACTGGATCATGGCCATGCCGCTGAGTACCGCCTCCATGCCCGAGATGCATACCCGGTTGATGGTTACCGCGGTCACACCCTCAGGGACGCCGGCAAGCAGTGCCCCCACCCTGGCCATATTCAGGGTGTCCGCCGGGTCCATGCAGCACCCGAAACGAACATCATCGATGGTTGCCGGATCTATGCCCGCACGTTTGATGGCCTCTTTCATGACAACGCTTGCGAGACGGGCCGTGATCATATCCTTGAGCGTCCCGCCGAATGTACCAATGGCTGTCCTGCACGCGGAAACAATGACTACATCCTTCATGAGAATCCCCCTTTTTAACTTAATTGGCGCCAGTTATAAACTTTGCGCGTCCTTTCATGGTGGAAATGAATTGCCATTCATTCTAAAGGAAAGGATGGTGCATGTAAAGCGCAAACTGATCCGCGGATCGGGATAAATAAGTTTTAAGTTTGAAGCGTTAAGTTTTAAGTGGGGCCTGACTTAAAACTTAAAATCTAAAACTTGATCTTTTATATCCTACTTGCACACATGCCGCAGCTGCGTTATATCTTGAAAGTGAACCATCCGGGAACGTTCATCTGTCAGAGATGCGGGACGTGCTGCCTTGCCGACATGATCGCCTATGTCACCACCGAAGACATGGACCGGTGGATCATCCAGGGCAGGAACGACATCCTACATATCATTGAGAACGAGCAGGCATTCTGGGCCGGAGATCACCTCGTCTCGGCCCGTGACGGCAGACCGCTTTTAAGCTGCCCCTTCCTCACCTGGGAAAAGGGCGGATATGCCTGCGGCATCTACGAGACCAGACCTGGTGTGTGCAGAGACTACGAGCCTGCTTCTTCGCAGATCTGCCCATTATGGAAATCTTAAAGGGTGATCAGGGAGAAAAGTTTTAACCGGCTTAAGATGAATGGTACTACACAAACCCCTCTTTTAGGGCGAGATCGTCCAGTTCCAGGGTCAGGGCCTCCTCCTGTCTCAAGGTACGCCATATTTCTTCAGCTTCTTGTGGAGGGTCGCCCTCGTGATACCGAGTTTTCTTGCAGCCTCGCTTTTGTTCCCCCGGACTGATTCCAGCGTCTTCAGTATACTCAGGCGTTCAATTTCATCCAGGCTGAATTCACCTGTACCCCCATTTGGCAGGGGCGCATTGTACGATTCTTCCAGACGGAAAACAGGGATATCCTCGTCCCTTAGGTAGTCCGAACTGGACAGGACAACAGCGCTCTCAACCGTATTCATCATCTCGCGCACGTTACCGGGCCATGGATATTTGATGAGCCGATCCATGGCCTGGGGTGAGAATCCTTTCAAGGGTTTGTTGTTCCTGATGGCAAACATTTTGAGAAAGTGTTCAGCCAGAACAGGTAAATCCTCGTTGCGATCTCGTAGCGGCGGCACGGAAAGGTTGATTACATTGAGCCGATAGTAAAGGTCTTCTCTGAATCTCGCACTCTTGACAAGGGTAGGGAGATCTTTATTCGTCGCTGCAATGATCCTGGCATCCACCGGGATCACCTCTTCGCCGCCGACACGGGTGATCTCTTTTTCCTGGAGCACACGCAGGAGCTTGACCTGCATGGACAGGGGCATCTCGCTGACCTCATCGAGGAAGAGACTGCCTCCATGGGCCTGTTTGAAGCGGCCCTCCCTGCGGCGCAATGCCCCGGTGAATGAGCCCTTTTCATGCCCGAACAGTTCGGATTCGAGTAATCCTTCGGATATGGCGGCACAGTTCATCTTAATGAAGGGGTGGTCCTTCCGGTGCGAATTGAAGTGGATGGCACCGGCGATCATTTCCTTGCCGGTCCCGGATTCACCGGTGATAAGAACTGTTGCGTCCGATGAAGAGGCCCTGGCCGTAGTTTCAAGAAGACGGATCATGGCAGGGCTCCTGCCTATGATATTCCCGGTGTCGAAGCGCTCTCCCACGAGTTCTCTTAAGAGACGGTTCTCCTCTTTGAGCATGTTGTGTTCCATTGCCTGTTCCATCTTTAAACGCAGCTCATCAAAGTCGAGCGGTTTTGTCAGATATTCATAGGCCCCCTTCTTCATGGCATCGATTGCCGTGTCGATGGAGGAATAAGCGGTCATGATGAGGACAGGGATGGAAGGGTTGATCTCCTTGATGGCCGCAAGGGCAGTAAGCCCTGATACTTTGACCATGCGGATGTCCAGGAGGATCAGATCAAAGGGCCGTTCCTGGACCATATCGATTGCCGCCTGGCCGTCTTCAGCCTCGCTTACCTCATATTCCCAGCCTGAGAGCAAGGTTTTGAGCATGGTTCGATGACTGAAGTCATCATCCACTACCAAGATGTTTCTCCTTGTGCCGACTGACATGATCATACTCCTGCTTCAGGTATGCCCAGTATGGCCGTTGTGCCTTCTCCGGGCGTGCTTTCAATTGTGATCTCACCGCCATGTGCCTCTATTATTCTATGGACAATGGCAAGCCCGAGGCCGGTGCCGGACTGTTTTGTGGTGAAGTATGGGTCAAATATGTGGGGAAGGTCCTCTTGTGAGATCCCCCCTCCGGTGTCTGATACATTGATGGAAAACCGACAGGACAGTTCATCATGCCTGATAGCCACAGTAAGGGTCCCCCCTCCGGTCATGGCCTCCATGGCGTTGAGAAAGAGGTTGAGCAGCACCTGGCCTGTCTTGTCAGGGTCTACCTCTGCATAGCACGGGTCAGTCGGAAGCCCGGAGCGGTCGATAGAGATGTCTTTCTCCAATGCCTGCTTCTCAATCATTTCCAGAGAGCGGTTTACCAGATCTACCAGGGAGGTCTCCTTCATTTTCAGATTCATTGGCCGGGAGAGATCCAGGAGCTGGCTGATGGCACGGTTGAGGCGCTCAACCTCGCCGACCATGATCCCGGCAATTTTCTGATCTTCCGGGATATCACGGTAGCGCTCCTTGAAGTAAGTGGCGAAACCCTTGATGGAGCTCAACGGGTTCCTGATCTCATGGGCGACACCGGCCGCAAGGCTGCCGATAGCGGCAAGCCTCTCTTTGCGCTCCATCTCCCTTTTCAGCTGTTCGATCTCGGTAATATCGCGCAGCAGCACGATATAGCCAAGGAACGTGCGGTCTTCATCGGTAAGGAAGCTGGCGCTGGCTTCATACACCATGACTTTGTCCAGCAGAGGAATACGCAGGTCACGCACAGCTATGTCATGGGGGTTCTGTATATCTTCAACGAGTTTTGTTATTTGTTCGGGGAGGACGTCTTCGGCCTTTTTGCCTGCGGTGTCCGCGGTGGTGACCATAAGAAGACTTTCCGATACATCGTTTAGTGTAACAAGATCTCCTTTTTGATCGATAAAAATAAGTCCGATGGGCATATTGTCCACCAGCGTATCAGAAAAGGCCTTTATCCTGGATAATGAGGCCTTTGTAGACCGATAATTCTGTGCAATGACGATGGCTACAATCCCAAGCAGTCCATACATCGACAGGATTACCGCCAGGAAGATTCTCTGTTTGATGCTCTCACTGATAATCTGCTCAACCGGCTGCATATTGAGCCCTATAAAGATACTCTGTACGGGAGGTCTTTCGATCTGAGGCAGGGTGTGGGGATAAAACCAGTCGTGGAGCGGTCTCTTGCGTCTGATGATTATCATCCCGTTCCGGGAGGGGTGGAACCTTCGATATACCTCAAAGGACTGCCTTCCATTCTCATCTTTGAGCACCCTCCACATGAGGACATGACTCAGCCTGGCCTGGTCGATGTCGAGTCCGTATGTCTTGCCGATGTTCATGGGCTGGTTATGGGCAACAATCTTTCCATCCTTGTCTGTTATAAGGATATAGAGGATATCCGGCTCTTCTGCGGTTTCCATAATAAGGCGCTGAACCTGGACGCCGCTCCAGCCCGGGCCCATCATGCCCGTTCTGGTGCCGGCTTCAAAAGATCGGATAAGGGCATCTCCCTTGTCGCTGAGCATATGGTACATATTCTTTCTCTGGGTCCTTATGCTCTCCATGGTTGTAAAGATGAAGATAGGCACCATCACGATGAGAGAACCCATAATCACCCAGGGCGATATTCTGATCCAGGCTTTCTTTGAATGTATTGAGTTGTTATTATCCATAAAATAATCCGGTATATGCCTTACAACTCTCATGCCATCGGCCCCTGACAAGCATTAACCACGTAGAGAAGGTCCTTCCTCGAAGAAACAGTGTATACCTTTTATACACCTGTATACTCTTAATGTATATTTTGTATACACCTATGGATAGTGTTGATAGCGAACATACAGGGGAAATCCTCCTTATTATCAGAAACTACCTTTAAATGCAGCCTTATAGATAGTTATCACTATTGTTGGCATGACCATTGCTCATACAAGGGCATCAAAAAGTGAAAAAAACAGGGAAACATCTTCAAAGCCATATAACTCCTATCTACCTCCTCTAAGGATGGCGGGCAAAAGCCCAAACCGCCATCCTTTTTTCTTTAATGCCGGATTGACTCGCTCAATATTCTCATATAGTAGGTAGAGAGTTGGGGGTATACATGTCTTTGACGTATCGTGATGCAGGGGTTGATATTGACAAACAGAACCTACTTGTCAAGGCTATCAAATCAAGTGTGAAGTCTACCCATGGGCCTGAGGTCATCGGTGGTATAGGTGGATTTGCCGGCCTTTTTAAACTGGATATCAGAAATTATAGCGAACCTATCCTTGTCTCATCTACCGATGGCGTTGGGACCAAGCTGAAGATTGCATCCATGGCGGACAACCATGCGGGTATCGGAATTGATCTTGTGGCTATGGTAGTAAATGACCTCATCGTCGTAGGGGCGCAGCCCCTGTTTTTTCTCGATTATTTTGCCACCGGCAAGCTCAACCTGGATCGTGCCAAGGTCGTCATATCAAGCATTACAAGTGGGTGCCAGGAGGCTGGCTGCGCGCTTATCGGCGGTGAAACCGCCGAGATGCCCGGTTTTTATCGAGAGGATGAATATGACGTAGCAGGGTTCGGCGTCGGTGTGGTGGATAGTGATAAGATAATAGATGGATCCCGCATTGCTGCAAAGGATGTTCTCATCGGGATACATTCATCAGGACTGCATAGTAACGGTTTTTCTCTGGTGAGGAAGGCCCTCTTCGAGCGTGCAAAGATGCGCATTGATGATTATCTCGAAGACCTGGGTAAGTCGTTAGCGGAAGAACTCCTAACACCTACAAGGATCTATGTTAAAAGTGTGCTCAATATCATTAGAGGGTTCGAGATAAAAGGCATTGTCCACATTACCGGAGGCGGGTTTATCGACAATATCCCCAGGGTACTCCCTGCACGTTCATCTGCTGTTATCGAGAAAGGCTCGTGGGGCATACCACCCATATTTCGATTTATTCAGGATGTCGGGAAGATCGAAGATACGGAGATGTACAGGACCTTCAATATGGGTGTCGGCATGGTGCTGGTCGTTTCTCCGAAAGAGGCAGATGATGTAATGCTCAGGCTGAAGGGTCTTAAAGAATCTGCTGATATCATTGGCTATATCGAGACGCGATCCAAGGGTGGAGAGGCGGTTATCCTCTCATAGAGGTAAATACGTGGTTCGCATTGGCGTCCTGGTCTCGGGCAGCGGAAGCAATCTCCAATCCATAATTGGCGCTTGCGAGGACAAGGATATTGACGGGAAGGTCAGCATCGTCATCAGCAATCTTCCTGGTGTTTATGCCCTTGAGCGTGCGCGTGTAAAAGGCATACCTACCAAGGTTGTATCTCATGCCGAATACCCAGATAGGGAAAACTTTGATGAGGAACTGGTAAAGATCCTTAGAGGCTACCAGGTAGACTTGGTTGTCCTGGCAGGATTCATGCGAGTTCTTACCCCTACATTTCTCAGGCAGTTTCTAGGCAGGGTAATGAACATACACCCGGCCCTGCTGCCGTCCTTCCCCGGCCTGGGAGTTCGCCAAAAGGCGATCGACTATGGGGTGAGGTTCTCCGGATGCACTGTCCATTTTGTGGACGAGGGTGTTGATACCGGGCCCATTATCATACAGGCTGTTGTCCCGGTATATCCAGAGGATACCGAAGGCCTCCTGAAAGAGCGTATCCTTCGGTTAGAGCACAAGATCTATCCCAAGGCTATAGAGCTCTTTGCACAAGGCAGGCTTTCCATCAAAGGGAGAAAGGTATTCATCAGGGACCTTGAAAAGGATGAAGAGGCGTGCCTTGTAAATCCGCCTTTGCCCGGCTAGAAGGCACGGTCCTTGTGAGTGCCTGTCTTTTGGGCATTCAATGCAGATATGATGGATCTTCCAAGACTCACCGACCTATCCTGAAGATACCGGGGATTTTCTTGATTCCCATATGTCCCGAGCAGCTTGGAGGGTTAGCCACACCGCGCCCGAGTGCACATCTCGTCGGGGGTGACGGCCAGGCGGTTGTGGTTGGCAAGGCCCAGGTTATTACTGAACAAGGCCAGGCTGTAACCTCAGCATTTCTCCTTGGTGCATCTCAGGCATGTAAGATAGCTCGCATTCTTCGGACCAGATATGCTATACTAAAAGAAAGAAGTCCATCTTGTGGAACTCATTCGATCTGGATTGAAGGGCACTTGAAAGATGGTCCGGGGGTGACTGCAGCCATGCTCAGTGCTCAGGGCGTTTGCATAATGAATGAACACGGGCTTATGTTGTGAAGACGACGTATGATGTCATAGGATCCGGTGAGGGTATATCAGGGCTTTTTGTCTGTGTCCTCCTTGCGAGTAAAGGTATGAAGTGTTTGTGGGTAGACACTGCAGAACAAAAGTCCGGATCAATGCTCTGGGCAGATACTCCGTTCATCTTGACAGAGACGTTTTTCCAAAATCTTCTTGAACCTGTCTTAAGCAGGATCGATCTGCATATGAAAAATACCCTTAAAACGGAGCGGGGTCTTGTCATGAAACTTATTGGTTCGACCGATGCCCTTACTACCGATTCCGGCCAGACACAACGCGACTATTCAAGGGTACAGAAACTCAATGACAAATATCTCACCTTGCTGAAGAAGTCACTCCCTAAGCCACGGCTTTACCTGCGGGAGCTTCGGAGCAGTGCAGTCACATATGGGAAGTGGGAAGGTGTCATAGGATCTGCATTGAGCACTCCTGAGGCAGGTCGTATGGCTCAAATGAAGGCATATGTATCAACCCTTGGTATGAGCGCTATGGAGCTTGGGAAGATAAAAGAAGCATTCAAAGCATATTTATATAGAAGTATGGGTGAATATAGAGAAGATCCCAGTGCTGAACTGGTGATGAATAAAAAAGAGGTGCTCGGACTTAAGCTTAACGAAGGTATTTATAGAGGGGATTGCTATCTCACAGAAGACCCTCCCGGACAAGGTCCATATCATGGGTTTTATTTTTATGGACAGTGCAAAGCCCGTCTTGGGATGATTCCCAAAGGGGTAGAGGATCTTTTGGTAATATCGCCCCCTGAAGACCTGAAGTACCCTATCATAATAAAAGTGAACAGAAACCCACACAACCCAACTCTTACTGTTCAGACAAAGATAACCCTTGAACCGGGTCTGACCTCGTTCACCGAGATCATCTCATGGGCCTCAGGGATGATAACGAAGAGGCTGTCGCGGATCATGCCTTTCCTGTCCGGGCCCCTTCATGCCTTTGAAGTGGTAAATCCTCTATCGCATGAGACCATACGCCCCTGGTTTCGTTTCTCAGAAGCAGTCAACCCCCCTTCACTTTTCCACTGGCGGCGTTATATTACTCCCATTGAGAGGATATATGCCTGTGACCGCGACAAATATGCCTGTCTTGGCAATGAAGGCGATTTTTTCTGGGGTATATGTATTGCAAATGCTGTTCTGAAAGAAGCAGGAAGGTCGGATCTCATAACATTAAGGCACGTATGAACCCTCGTGCAGGGGTTACCCTTGCAGAACTCATGGTGGTACTCGCCATTATCTGTATCTTGGCTGCTATAGCCCTGCCTGGCCTGGGGGCATTTTCTTCAAGGAAGACAATTGAGCATCAGGCAGATCAGATGGGCGCATACTTCCATCAGGCGCGTGAGCGGGCTATCCGTGAAGGTATATACTGGCGGATTATTTTTAAACCTGGAGAACGGCAATGGTTCGCCTTCGGTGATGTCAATGGCAATACTCGATACGATTCAGGGGAGCAGCAGATTGGGACATGTATACTTCAACAGGGCATAACATTCGGATGCCATGCAGCTGGCGGACCGAATGATAGCGACATATCTCCTGACGGAATCACCTTTGCAAGCAACCGGATAAACTTTTCACCGATGGGCGCCTGCAATTCCGGAACTGTTTACCTATGCACCCGCGATAAGTCTATGGCACTACGTGTCCTTTCGGCATCCGGAACAGTATTGATTTATGAATATATCAGCTCTTGGAGGCTGGTTAGATGAGAAAAGGCTTCACTCTCATCGAGGTGATGATTGCCTTGTGCATCCTCATGATCTGTATCGCTGCCTTTGCCAGGATGCAGCTTGTGTGCATTCATGCAAAGGGCTATGGAGAGCGTCTCACCAGGGCGACAGTGCTGGGGAGCACAAGGCTTAGTGTCTTGAGGAACCAGCTTTTTACCATACAGGATCTTCAAGCGGGATGGCATCCGGATCAAAACAACCCGATTAAAGAAGGCAATATTGATTTTTACCGGTTCTGGTCAGTGGAGGATGTTGCCGAGGGAAAGGATGTGATGATGTATATTGCATGGGGTGACAAGGCCAAGGCATGGAACTTTGGTTCCTTTGAAGAATTGAATTCAAGCCATTGTCCTCGGATAGATCTTCGTGAGCTCTTCTTAAACCTGAGGTAAAATGGAGCCAAGAATATATTTAGGGTTGGGATCACTCAAAAAATGAGGATCGTTTCCATAAAAGGCCCCTGGAAGATTCCCTCCGAGACTATGTCATGTGCCTTGAACTTAATGTAATCAAGACGATAGCCTGCTGCCAAGTGCAATGGACCAGTTATGTGCATCCGGATTCGTCCAATGAGGCTATAGGTGTAATCATTCCTATAACGCAATCCCCTTGATTCTGCCTCAATAGATATCCCATCTTTATTTCTGAGTTGTGCAGCAAGATAGAGCATGGGCAGTGGCACGATATGGTTCGCGGATGCAGACAGGTTTGTATATTTCTGGGATATCTGGGCATAAAAATCGACTATACGCGCATTCACGCCTACTTCGGTGTTCAATTTCCAGTTTTTTTCTGCGGAAAGATCCGGAAGATCAATAAAATATGCCAGGTCATAATGGGTAAGCCTGAGCTTCGATTCAAATGTCTGCGCTGAAACGAAGGTCACGCCAAGGAAATTAAAATCAAGATTCTTCTTCCCAGGACCCTCGAACTCAAGTGGGGTTGCCATAAAAGAAAAGTTCACAAAAGGGCTCACTCGAATCGTAAGCCTTCCTGTGGATCGGATAACAGGATCATAGCTACAGTCATGTTGGAAGTTTATCGTGTCGGTTCTGGTAAAGATCTTGTCGAGGACGCCATTAGGATTCGCACCGGGGATAAGATCTCCGATGAAGTTGTTAATCCTATGATCAAGCTGTTCGAGGAGATTAGTGTTAATTGGAATCATGTCATGAACGATACCCTCTGTTGTATTGGTGGCGATATCAGCCACATTGTATGTATATGAGACACTCCCCCTCGGGATTTGTTGCCACGCACCAACACCAAGTTCAAACGTCGCCGCTTTGAGTGGAATTCCAGATCCAAAGAATACAGAAGTGAGTATTAAAAAACCCCATCCCTTCAGATACCTACTCGCTGAAAAAAGATCCATGCAATCTCCATTCAAGAAGTTAGATTAAACAGAATGGGGACTTTTTACAATCAAATTGAGTAATACAAATTACTAAGACAATATTTTTGGTGTACCTCAAAAGAGAATCTCTATGGCATGATGCGCCCATAATGAACCTTGTTATTGAAAGGAGAAAATTTTCCAATTCATGAGAAAATCATTTCCTTTTTCGGGGGAGGAACACATTTTAGCCATATATTCAATGTGCCATAATTTAAAACTCAAATTATAAAGAAATGCCATCAGCACAGAAGGTTATTTATATTTTTCAGACAGTACCGCTTAATAAAGCTGCAACTGCTTGGGAGGAATGAATATTGCAAACAAGCGATGTCAGGAGTAATTAATAGTAATGATAATTCATTATTTAATAACCTGCCATGAGCATGGCATATTTAATAATAACATTTCGGTGATTTTCGGTGTGTAGTGCTATGTATGAAAGGTGAGGGATGATCGCATTTATGAAAAATAAACGGGTAATCTAATGAGATTGATCATATGAAAGGGTATAAATTATCTCAGATAGCGCTTCTTTCGATTTTTATTTCCTTTTTTGTGATCTCCTGCTCTGGTGGTGGTTCAAGCAACAAAGTCAATAGTGAATCCATAGATGATCCGGGGGCCTCTGTTGATGCATTAGGTTTTCAGGATTCTAACCCGATTGAGCTTCAAATTCAGACGACATCGGGCGAGTATGTTCCAGTGTACAATGGACAATATGTTCAGCCGGGCAATAAGCGGTTTGCTGTCACTATACAGGGAGATACATCCAATATTGACAAAGTTTTCCTCAGTGATGGCGGGACGTATCAAGTTGAAGCAATAAAACAAGGTGATACTTATCAGGCTGATTTCACTATTAATAGCGATAGATTATATTCAAGTGTCCTTGTGCAGGCAATTAATAAAACCCAACTGGCATCTAAAGAGAAAATCGTATTCAAGACCGTCGATGATGTTTCCGGTGATAAACTCATTCTTAACGGAGTCGGTGTAGTCCTTTCTAAGGATTTACTGGATGGGACTCGTGATCTGTTGGCATCTACGCTCGATAAATTAGTGGGAGAAGCCTTTAAGAATATATTAACTCAGAATTCAAGCACCATATCGAGCCTAAGCTATGGCGATAATGATGCCAATTTCCTTGGTATTGAAGTTAACACCTTTGAACCTGTACACGATGATGCCTATCCAAATGCCATAATGCATCTCACGTTCACGATACCTAATGTGAATCTGACAGCAGTAAATCTCTATGGTCAGAATCTCATAACCACGAATGATAATAATCTCATGGTAGACATGTATATCGCCCTTGAAGATCAAGAGAGTGATGGCCAGCGTGGCTTGGTTTTCGATTTTTTAGGAACCCCTCAAGTTTCTTTCCAGAATGATTTCTTCTTGAGGTCTGCCATAGAGGAAAAAATTGCTTCTGGCCTTAAGGTTGTTGAACGTTCTCCCCTTGTGGTGGACATCCAGTCCCTTTTCAGTAAACTTGGCAATCAGCTGCCGTTAAGCCTTTCGGTAAATAATTCCAATGTTGATTTAGGTTCCTTATTTGACGCCCAAAACATGGATCTCTCGAAATATTTTTTTGTAGACCTCTATGGGATCCCAGAGGATACATCTTCAAATGCCCTTGCCCTCGGTGCAGGTTTATATATTGCAGAAAAAAACTCGGTACAGGCAAGCACCCATCAAGATCAATCCGGGAAAAGTCTTAACCTCAATGGAATAATTATTGATCTCTGCCAGCTCATGGTAAATAAGGCCTTTGATAACATTAAGTCGCAATATTATGGGCTTATTACCAATCTAACCTATGGCAACAATGATTCGCAGACATCGGATATTGTAATAAATTCCCTTTCTATTCAGGACACAGAAAATTCAAATACAAAAAGTGTCCAGGCAGTTTTCACTATTAAGGATGTAAATCTCAATGCGATCTCCCTCTTCGGTTTTTCTCTCATAAACACTAAGGATAATGATCTTACAATAAATGCAACATTCTCCATTTCATCCTCGAACAATTCGAGCGAATATATGCTTACTCTCGATGTTCAGGATGTTGCATCAGTCAGCTTCAAAGATTACTTCTTAGGGGAACTCCTAGTTGAGGCTTTAGCAAAGGATACTGTTAAGAATCTGGAAAATCTCTCCACAAGTATCGATAGTATCCTGGCTTCAATATCACTTCCTATAGATATTTCTAACAATGGATCTCAAGTTCTCGATTTCCCTAATGTCCCAGGCATACTCTCATCATATGTCTGGGACTTGAGCCTGCCACCTGGAGATAGTCTGAGCCTGGCTATCTCACAAGACAATATAAACTGGATTTTATCTCAGCTTTTCACAAGTGGATTCCAGTGGAATACCTATCAAATATTAAGTCCTATTTTAGGCAAAGATTTTCCTGGGTTTATTAATAATCAGAGCGATACGCAGGAAACCATAATGAGTTTCAGCGTCCCACCCATATTAGACCTTCGTTCTTCCCAGGTAAGAATGGAGGTTGATGGCATAATCTTAGAATATCGTCTTAATGGTCAGCCCCAATGGCAGGCATCGGTTGATCTCGATCTCACCTTTGATATAAGGGTAATAAACAATGAGCTTGCATTCTACATCAGTTCAATGCCTAAAAATTGTCACTTCCATGTGATGAGGGATAATATTGGCAAACTGGGTATATTTGATCACTCCAACCTTGTGAATGACATTATTGATCAATTGCCGGTGATGCTTGGTAATTCTCCCGGTGGCCCTGTTTTCACCGTCAGCCTTGATGCGTTTAACCCGCTTATCGTTTTCAATAGTTTGGGGAATCCCATTACAGTATCTTCAGGAGGCGGTTACCTGTATATAGATATTAATGCACTGGATGTTGATCTTTCTTGGTTAAAGGACTTCTTTACTAATCTTTGATAAGGAGCACGGTGTAGGAAAGGGGAATGTTTTCGAAATGGATCATTATTTTTTGTTGCGGAGGGCATTTTTTATTGGTATATAGATAATGATGTTTCATTACTTATTAATATATCATATTCCCTTGCGTTTGTTATTGAGTGATTTGAAATATGAAAACGGTATGTAATTAGTAAGTTAAGCAATCATGTTAAGGAATCGGGCCATCTTGTGCGGATATCTTATTCTGAGGAGTAATTATGAAAATAAGTAATGATACAATCATCTATACCGTGGTGTTCGCACTAAGCTTCATTACTTTCTACACTTTCTTGAGAATCGGTGTCAAAAAAATCGCTGAAACAGTGACGGCAAAACCGCTACGCTTTATCTCTATCTCATTGATTATCGTGGGAATCCTTGGGATCGGCATCAAGAACCTCGCCTTAGAACCTGATACAAAGGTGCTGCTCCCGGAGAAAATTCCTGCACGAACAACATTCGATAAGATTGAACGGTTGTTTGGTGGCGTCGACACCGTCTATTTCTGCGTGACAGCAAAGAATGGGACTATCTGGGACCCGCACATCCTCTCTCAGATACGTGGGATCAGTAAAAAATTAAAGACTTCTCCTTATGTAGACAAAATCCTCTCTATCACAGAAACTAAATCCATCTCGAACAAAGAAGATATAATGGAAGTCACTAATGTTGTTCCGGAAGATATGACTTTCATTAGGCCGGAAGATGTCGACAAGATCCGGAATAATGCGAAAGCCAATGACGTGCTTTTTAGGCGCCTGATAAGCCCAGATGAAAAATCGGCGTTGATCGTTGCGTCGGTCAATCTTCATACCCAGGTAACCTCGGCCGATGGCAGGAAAACATACCGGTGGATCCAGGACAAGGACCTCTGCGCGCGCCTTGCAGACAAGCCTGATGAACCAACCTTGCTCAATATCATGGATAAATACACTGATCCTGCGTACAAGCTCACACTCACCGGCTTCCCATACCTCAGATATAATATCTGGATGCAGATGGCTTCAGACATGAAGCTTTTCCTCGTACTCGGCATCATTGTCATGCTGGCTTTTTTATATGCAAGCTTTAGAACCCTACGAGGGATGCTCCTTCCGCTAATCGTAGTATTGCTCTCAGTCACGGCATCCTTCGGTTTCATGGGGTGGATGAGAGAGAAGATAACGCTTCCTTTCCTCATCATGGGCCCGATGCTCATCGCTATTGCGCATAACTATGGTACACAGCTCATTGCAAAGTATTACGAGGATGTGCAGGATGCTCGCGGCCATCTAACCAGAGAGGATGTAAAGCACATCGCCGGAAAGGGCATCATCTCGATCGGTGCGCCTGTCCTTATTTCTGCGATCACCGTTATCGTGGGGTTCGTGACAATGATCACTCATCCAGTCAGGGGCCTTGCAATGTTGGGGTTTTTCTGCGCCTTCGGGATCATTGCCGCGTTCATCCTGACGATCCTCTTCCACACGGCGATCCTTTCCTACATCAGCGTACCGCAGATGCTCATGGATAAACCCCATGGAACAAAAACAGATAAGGTACTGAAATCTATTGCGCAGTTCACTATCAACAGAAAGATTGAAATGCTCGCTGGTGTATTCCTTCTTGCAGCCCTTTGCGTGTACTTTATCCCGAAGATAGAGGCTGATGCAAATGTGATGAATCAATTCTCGAAAAATTCGTCGATCTACAAAGATGCAGAGTTCATCAGTGATAACTTCGGCGGATACAGCACACTCAACGTCCTTATCGAGGCAACCCATCCCGTTGCTGATGACTCCCCGGAAGACGGACCCATGAAGAATCCTGGGATACTCAAGTGGATGGAAGGCTTCCAGAAATTTGCACTTGAGCAAACAGATCCCAAAACGAACAAGAAGCTCATTGGTGATGCGTTATCCATGTCTGATTTTATCTCATACATGAACAGGATCATGAAAAACGACCCCAATGAGAACAGGGTCCCGGACAGCCGTAATCTTATTGCCCAATATTTACTGTCTTATGAGAATCAGAGCTCGGGAGAATTTGCCAGTCTTGTCGACTATAAGTACAACAAGGGGCAGATTATTGTCCGGCTGCCCGATATGAGCTCCCCCCGCCTGCACGTCCTTATCGCTCACCTGAAACAGTATATAAAGGATCATCCGAACAGAGAAATCCAGGTCACGTTTGGTGGAGCTGTCGAGATAAACGCCGAGCTCGGGACCATGATCGTTGATGGGCAGATCTGGAGCCTTACGCTCAGTGTTATAATCATTATCATCTGTTATATGATATTCTTCAGGTCCTTTATCGCAGGACTGATCGCGGCTGTACCGTTATTCTGTGCGATAACGCTCGTCTTCGGCATCATGGGGGCCCTCCATATTCCCCTCGATTATATCACAGCAACATTGACCGGCATCAGTATCGGTGTAGGAACTGACTATACGGCATACTTCCTCTGGAGGCTCAGGGAACGGTCTCGATCACGTGGAAACCTTGAGGCCGGCTATATCGACACAATGACATCCATCGGTAAAGGGATTGTGTATAACGGATTCTCCGTTGTTGTAGGATTTTTTGTATTCTTTTTCAGCAACTTTATTCCGATCCGCTTCTTCGGCTTCCTGATCTCGTTCTCGATCCTTGCCTGCATCGTCAGTACCCTCACTGTACTTCCTGTTGTTATATTCATGGTGAAACCGAAGTTCCTCATGCAGAGAGCAACAGAAAGGCGCGAAGGCTTGGAAGGCTTGATGAGGATGCCTAAACAGGAACCTCAGCCCGAAGCAGTGAAAATCTCCGAGTATCCGTATGGGGCTCCTTTAGAGAGAGGATATAGGGAAGACCAATCATAAAGCTATCACCCCATATGATCATCTCATCACGAAAGTAGATGAATGCAATATGTAATCACGATCTGTTCATTATTTTCCTGAGCTCACGCTTCAAGACCTTGCCCACAGCACTTGTAGGAAGCTGATCCATGAACTCGATCGCTTTCGGTACCTTGTAGGGGGCCACGTTTTCCCTCAGATATTTGATGATCTTCTCTTTTTCAGCCTCGTCCCTTTCAATGCCGGGCTTGAGCACTATGGCGACCCCAACCCGCTCGGATCCGGGCCGATCCGGATCTTGAATGCCGACGGAGGCTGCGAGTTCGATATCAGGATGTTTTATGAGAATATCGTCGAGTTCACGGGTGAAGACCTTGAACCCGGATACAATGACCATGTCTTTTATCCGATCTACAAGGTAGAAGTAACCGTCTTCATCCATCCTGGCCACATCTCCCGTGAAAAGCCAGCCGTCCCTGATGGTGTTGGCCGTTTCCTCGGGCTGGTTGTAGTATCCCTTCATGAGTTGTGGCCCCCGTATGGCAATCTCACCTGGCTCACCGGGTTTCGCTGCCTGTTTCGTCTCGGGATCGATGAGCATGAACTCGGTGTCCGGCAGGGGCATGCCTATGGAGGACGGGCTTCTTTTTCCCATAGCGGGGATTGCAGCACGTCACTGGGGAGGTTTCCGTCATCCCGTACAACTCGATGAAATTGCCCTTTCCGATGATACCCTCGAGTTCCCCGATATACTCGGGCGGGAACGGTGCAGCGGCACTAAGGCACCACTTGATGCTGCTCAAGTCCAGTTTTTTGAATTCGGATTTTTTCATCAATTCAAAGAACACGGTCGGCACATTCACTATAGCATGAGGCTTATAGTCCTTGATTGCATTGATAATAAATTGGGTATCCCGCGGATTCGGCACGCAGATCTGGGTGCCGCCGACGGTAAGGCAAAACCCTCCGAAAGCGAGGCCTGCGATGTGGAAGAGCGGGAAGGCCGAGAGTGCTAAGAAATCGGGGCCTATGTCAAGCCATGCAAGCGTCTGCGCCCGATTGGACATATAGCTGCGCTGGGTGATCAGTGCACCTTTTGAGGGTCCGGTAGTCCCTCCGGTGTACATCATAAAGATCGTATCGTTGATGGTACGTTTTACGGCAAGGTGATCTTTCGGCATCCCCTTAATGGCATCCATGAATTTCAACACGTCCTTGCCGGGGAGAGGCTTTATCTCGCCTGTGGGTATTTTCTTCAACACCTTGCCGAGGACCCTCTTCACACCGGGCAGAAAATCGGCGATCTCGGAGACAATCACAGAGGAGAATTTCGTCTTGTCTGCAATTTCCGCAATCTTCTCGAAAAGGAGATCTACGCTTATGATAATCTTCGCCTGTGAGTCATTCAACTGATGCTCCATCTCATTGGGCGTAAGCAGGGGGCTCAGTCCTGTGGATACGCAACCCGCCTTCTGGACTGCGATAATACTGATATAATGGGCGGGTATATTGGGCATGTGGAGACCCACCACGTCGTTCGGCTTGAGGCCGGACTTGATGAGATACTGGGCAAGCCGGTTTGACAGCTCATCGAGGTCGCGGTAGGTGAGCTGCCTGCCCATGTAAATAAGGGCTGTCTTGTTCGGGTATTTTTCTACGACTTCCTGGAACTTTTCTGCAAAGGTCTTTTCTTCGTACTTCAGCGTCGGTGGTACGTGCTTGTCATAATTCTTCAGCCATGGTTTTTCCGAATAGATATCCCCCATTCCAGTACCTCCTATTTCAATTTATTATAAATCTATAATAATACTAATTAAGCTAATTGTAAATCGCAGAGGAGGTGGTCATGATCCGAGTAAAAGTAAGTATCAGGCTAATACGTCCCGAATAGCTTCTGCTAATTCAGATCTTGAAAACGGTTTAGGCAGGAATCTCTGGATGTCTTCCCTTTGCTCTTGAAGTTCCTGTAGGGTCTCATCCGAACCGGAACAGAGAATCACAGGAATGTCTTCACGAATTTGGCGTATATGGGTAACAAACTCATGACCTTTCATCCCTGGCATGAATTGATCGGTTATGATCAGTTGAAATTTATCAGGTTCTTCACGGAAGAAACGAAGGGCTTGGCGAGGATCATTTGTCGAGGTCACTCCATGTCCCAAATAGGCGAGCAGACTGTTGATACTCCGTAAATCATTCATGTTGTCATCTACAAGAAGAATGTGCTTTTGTTGCTGCCTATTCATATGAGCAATAGATACTTAAGGGACTAATTCAGAGAATCAAGATGCACGGGAAAGAAAATTTCGAAGCGGGTGCCTTTCCCAATTACACTTCTAATAAGTATTGAGCCTTGAACATTTTTTACTACATTATATACAACTGCAAGACCTAACCCGGTTCCCTTATCTTCCTTCTTGGTAGTAAAAAATGGATCAAATATTTTATCCAGTATTTCCTGGTTAATCCCAACTCCTGTATCACGAATTGTGAGTTTCATATATCTACCGGGTTTGAGATCAGAAACCATGGCAGGAATGTTCTCCGTAATCTCTTTCTCCTTAAGGGATACACCGAGAAACCCCTTACTTGGTCCCATTGCCTGTATTGCATTCATGCATAGATTAAGAACCAGCTGATAGATCTGTGTCGCATCTGCTCGAACAAGGCTATCTTTTGCTGTTACCCATTGTTTAAGCTTAATATTAGGAGGTATCAATCGCTTGAAAAAGGTCAGTGCTTCCTGAACAACCTGACCGATGTGAATGGGTTTGTATAGTGACTTTTTCCCAGGGCTGAATAATTTGATCTGACTGACAAGGTTTTTTCCTAGATGTACAGCATCAATAATCTGGTCAAGGTATTCACGCTCCTGAGTTCCTTGAGGGATCACGTCAGAGATGAGCTCTGTATTAATCAGGATGGGTTGGAGTACATTCTTAAAATCATGGGCTATCCCACTAGCCAATATACCGAGAGCCTCCATCTTCTGGGCCTGAATAAGTTGCAACTCTAGGTTCTTCTTATCTTCTTCAAGGGCAAGCTGCCTGCGATACGCTTCAGCCTGTCTCCCCCGATACCACATGCCGATCAAAGTCGCGACCGTGATGATTATAAGTGAGAATGTAATAGTGATCATAAGGGCGGTCTTGCGGATAGGGGCATAGATTTCGTCCTGATCCACTTTGGCAACCATGAACCAAGGGGTATCAGGGATTTTCTTTAATGCAGCCAAAACTGCATGGCCATTATAGTCAATCCCTTCGACTATCCCCTCCTTGCCACGTACAGCCATGGCTGCGGGAAGATTTGGCCGGGATATGGGCAGACGGTAGGTAAGGGCGGCATTTCTTTGCTGGCGAAGATCATTCAAATACACAACATCATTGCCCTCCCTTCGAACGATATAAGTCTCAGCCGTTCGACTTGGTGTCGGCCATGATTGTACGAATGGATAGACAGACACCTCAGGGTCGATCTCTATAAGGATATAGCCCAGTGGAGAATTATCTTTCGGCGGATCATTGGGAATCATAATAATCATTCCCATCCTTACAGGATGGCTGGGCGTACAACGATAGAAATCAATGAATGTTATCTTTCCCGGTGGCAGGCCTTTGGAGATAATACTCTTCACTAAGGGACATAAAGGTTCACCGGTTTCAGGTACTGATAGCGCCCGCCCTTCATCAGCACTAAAGACCGATACTTTACTATATTTATAATAAGCTTGTTGTGATTCCAGCCATGATATAATATCTTGACGCAGCTCCTTAGATGTATTGCCTTTAAAAAAAAGAGCAAGGGAACGTCTGAGCATGGTGCTTTCATATTCTGATATGGTGTCTGCGATGCGTTCCTTGCGCCAAGCAATCAATTGGTTAATCTTCAGTTCTGCTATAGCGTTCAATTCTTCTTGTTTATCCTTTTTTATGGCCTGTTTCTCATGTTCATAATAGAGAGTTCCCGAAGCTATGATACCTGTGGATAGAACAAGAAATACGACAAAGAGATACATGGGAGTTATGAGATTTTTTCGCACAAGTATGTTTTTTTCTTTCATAGAATCATTTAAATAATAAAAGCGGACAATATTTTCCAATAATCACAATTAATCTTATGACTTCAAGTTCCTTTTGTATAAAGGGCACCTATCATAATCCCCCCTCCATGCTTCTTTCCATGTTACCAACTAAGACGCCTAAGCATACAGTCCTGTTTACAGGAAGACGAGGAATATTTGTAACGGCCCTTACCCAGAAGAGATTATATAGCAAAAATAAGGTCACCTCGAATAATCAACTTTTTCAGAAAGCATCATGTTGGAGTTGATTCATCTACGCATTACCCATGAAATCTGCCCGTTGAGATGCGCAGTTAACGGGTTTTGACGGCCTCACCTGTGGTTTATGACCTCCCAGCAATATGATATCACGATATCTTCTGTTTAGAACGATCAGAAATACCTTGAGATATATAGTCTTTTGAAAGACCAAATTTATTGAGGATCGTATAATGATCTAGCTATGTCTCTCTACTTCCCCTTTAACGACACTCTAGGTATAGGTGAAGAAGAAAGCGTACTCTATATTGTTAGCTTAAGTGATGATTCCTTCGATTTCTTCTCGGTTTTGAGAGGCCTGAAAACCGTGTATCTTGGTTTCAAATCTATGGTAGTCAGGCCATGGGCTCGGACCACCGATCGTGGCACATTATCATCAGTTTCTAAGGACTTGTGGAACCGATCATTTAGTGCAATAATCATCGCTTTAGCCAATATGAATAGTTCTGATCATAATCTACGGTTTCCAGGCATCTTAAAACCGAGGTGTTTTGCAGGTATCTACATTTTGAGGTAACAAGGTTGAAAGATAGTCTTCAAAAGTTATCATGAACCTATATTATTTATAATGTATTGCCGAAAAGATTCATATGGAATTATTTCGGCCTATTCCTATCGATGTCATTCAGATCGACGAGAAGTCTGTCGTGGATCTGCTTATAAAGCATGAAGATAGGTTTATACCCTTTCTTGAGAAAGGGGGTATATTCACCAGGGATCATCTTATCGAACTCAACAATTACGGCATCAGTATGGTATACATTCGGGGAGCCGAAGCCAGTGCCTTTGAAGGATACGTCCATGCCTACTCAGAAATGATCCTCAATGACTCGACTGTTCCCTACAAGGTCAAGGAGGCAACATTTTACGTATCATCCACTCATGCGCTCAGGAAAGCAATTATTGACCCGAGCGCAGAGCGGATCGAGGAGATAAAAAATACCCTTAAACCCTTGTTCAAGAGCATAATGAAGGACAAGGTACTGCTGAATGACCTTTTCTCTATCACGGATCACGATTTCAATACCTACAAACACTGTATCAATGTCGGCATCTATGCAACCTCGCTTGCCATGCATTTCTATGAGGGCGATAGTACGGTAAACATTGAAAGTCTTGAACGCCAGAGCTATGGATATTTCCTCCATGATATAGGGAAAACCAAATTACCTCTCAGTATTCTAAGGAAGCAGGGAAAACTGAGCCAAGAAGAATGGACAATCATGAAGAAGCATCCCGAGTGGGGTTATAACATTCTCATGGAAACAGGTCACCTCACCGACGAGGCTGCATATATCTCGATGCAACATCATGAGCGACCTGACGGCTCTGGGTATCCCTTTGGTATGAAGGATATACATCCATGTGCCCGTATCTGTGCCATAGCTGATATCTTTGATGCATTAATATCTGTTAGACCCTACAAATCCCCCATGAAGCCATTAGAAGCCATAGAGATCATCAAGAAGGAAGCCTACACAGAATTTGATAAAAGCCTTGTTAACACCTTTATCAAAATGTTGGGGCTGCATGAGGAACACATACAATTATCTCAAGAAACATATGGCTAACGCTCTGGAGCATAGCCGTAAAAATAGTTATGACAATGAACATAAAAGATATTTAGAACCTAACATGTTATCAAAGAGGAGCTATGAAGGAGCACGTTAAAGTTGTAGTTCATTTCATAGATGATATTATTGTTAAGGGTTATGTCAATAATTTCAATGCAAACCGGCCCTCATTTCATTTCTATAAAGACATTACTGGTTCTTCACCTAATCAACCAATTCTGTTGGAGATGAAAGAAATCAAAGCAATTTTCTTTGTGAAGACTTTTGAGGGCAACAAGGGATATGTTGAAAGAAAAGAATTCATTGAGGGTGATCGCGTTTTTGGGCGTAGGGTAGAGGTTACTTTTATAGATGGTGAAGTGATACGAGGATCTACCGTAGATTATGATCCTCTACATATTGGATTTTTCTTAATACCTGTTGATCCTAACAGTAATAATATTCAAATATTTGTGGTCTCAAATGCTGTTATGAAAATTTGTTTCATATGATTTCATAGGTATTCTATAA
>CAWCTR010000018.1:0-96572 GCA_963798485.1 uncultured delta proteobacterium
CTTTTTATGCTTTTTTATGCTCAGCACGTCAGGTTGTTGCCTGAGCATAAGTTGATAACTTCTGGGAATAACTCTGTTTGACTGATGGCCTTTTTTTTGCTATAAATTAATGGATTTCTCTCTAACAATATGAATCTTCTTTGCTAGGGGGAGCCTTATGGCATCCAAGAGCATGGGCATCTAAGAATGATTATTTCAGTATATATTTGAGGAGGACTTCCTATGAGTACATCTCACTTCCTGAGGATCTTCCGGTCAATCATTGTTCTCTCAATCATTGCACTTTTTGTCGGATGTAGTGGCGGTGGAAAAGATAAAGTTTCGTCAGAAGATTCATTTACTATATCTGGTTCAGTAAGTGGCGCTATTCAACAAGGAGTTACAATAACATTATCGGGTGCAAGCTCAGGTACTGCGACAACAGATGCCAGCGGTAACTATAGTTTCCCTGGTCTAAAAAACGGGTCATACACCATCACTCCATCGATGACTGGTTACACATTTTCTCCAGCTAGCAAGGCAGTGACGATTAATAACGCAGATGTCAGTGCAAACGACTTCACTGCTGCCACAAGCATGAGTCCTACTTATGGCATCTCTGGAATCATAACGGCGGGTGGCGTTGGTAAGCAAGGTGTTGCCGTAACATTATCCGGCACTAACTCAGGTACTGCGACAACAGATGCCAGCGGGAACTACAGTTTTACTGGCCTGGTTAATGGGGCATATACCATCACCCCATCCCTTACTGGATATACATTCAATCCTGCCAGTCTGGCAGTTATGATCGATGGAGCCAATGTAACTTCCGAGAACTTTACAGCAACAGCCAATTCGGCACCTACATACAGCATTTCAGGGACAGTGACAAAAGATGGTACTGCATTACCTGGTGTGACAATGACATTATCCGGAGCTGGTACCGGCACAGTGAGCACCGATTCCAGTGGCAACTACACTTTCAGCAACCTAGCAAATGGGACATACACAGTCACCCCGACACTAACACTAAATGGATATACATTCACTCAGGCTAGTTTTTCGGTTACGATCGATGGAGCCAATAAAACTGCCAACTTTATAATAGAACCTGAAAATTGGACAGGAGGTTAAGTTACACTTGGGATACAAAAAGAGCAGGACCAAGTGGAACGAATACGAAAAAAATACCCGCATATGGATCTCCCCCCATCTCCTTGTATCTCACAGTTTCGAGTTAAAGTTCCATCAAGGCAAAGCAGAGCTTCCTGCGATAACGTGCGCCACGAAGGCGCGAAGAGGTAGTCTGAAAAGGCTACATTGGAGCAGCCATGCTGCATGGAAGATGAGGGGAGGCCCCTCGGGATCGGGTTGCAGGATCAGATCCCAAACCGCCTGGCGCTGCGTGGGGATAAGATCCCAGGTGGTAAGCGGACCAGGAAAAGGCGAGGCAAGATCTCGTCAGGTGAGGACCAGGAAGGCGAACGTAAGTGAACCACTGATGAGCTGTCGAAAAGATACAGACGTCATCGAAACCGGGCTACTTTATCGGGTCCGGGACAGAGTCTGGGGGGAACCTGTTTACTGCCCAGATGGTGACCGGCAGAAAGGTGGCGCGAGCCTGGTTCAGGCTTCCATGCGGAACGTGGGAACCTGGCGCTCTGATGCTAAGGGAGAAGTCGAAGTGGAGGCCCCACGAAGACGAGAGTACCGATGCAGAGCGCAGGGACGGATCAGCCCGTAATAGTGATGAAGTCCGGTAATGTGGATGGAGCGAAGGGGCTGAACTGTCCGGTCTTGTTCATGAGTCAACCAGCAATGGGAGGAGCTTATGGATAAGGCGAAGTCGTTTTGTATTTCCAAGCGCATTGTATGGGAAGCATACAAACGTGTCAAAGCGAATCGTGGTGCGGCCGGGGTTGATGGTCAGTCACTGAAGGCGTTTGAGAAGGATCTGAAGAACAACCTCTATAAGATCTGGAATCGGATGTCATCTGGGAGCTATTTACCGCCGCCGGTGAGGCTTGTTGAGATCCCGAAAGGGGATGGGAGGATGCGGCCGTTAGGCATACCGACGGTAGCGGACAGGATTGCACAGACAGTGGTCAAGATGACACTGGAGCCCGTGGTGGAGCCGAAGTTTCATCCGGATTCATACGGGTATCGACCTGGAAAGTCTGCATTAGATGCAATCGGAATGGCGCGAGAGCGCTGTTGGCGCATGGATTGGGTGATAGATCTCGATATCAAAGGATTCTTTGATAACCTGGATCATGACCTGGTAATGAAGGCGGTGAAGTTTCATACGGACCTAACCTGGATACATCTTTATGTGGAGCGGTGGCTGAAAGCACCGGTTCAATTATCGGATGGGACGGTAAAGGAACGGGGAACTGGAACGCCACAGGGAGGGGTGATCAGCCCCTTGCTGGCAAATATTTTTATGCACCATGCGTTTGACGACTGGATGCGGCGGAATCAGCCCGGTGTCCAGTTCGAGAGATATGCTGATGATGTGGTAATCCACTGTGTAAGTCTGAGGCAGGCCAAAGAGGTGCTTGAAGCCGTGAGGAATCGCCTGAAGCAATGTGGATTGGAATTACACCCAACCAAGACGAAGATGGTCTATTGCAAAGACGATAGCCGACGAGAGAATTTTGAGCCAAATACGTTCGACTTTCTCGGGTACACCTTTCAACCGAGGCAAGCCAAAAGCAACAAAGGCAGGTATTTCATTAGTTTTCTGCCAGCGATGAGCAACAAGGCGGCCACAGCGATCAGGCAAACCATTCGAGGATGGAGTCTGTCTGTGAACTGGAATAATCAAACACTGGAAGCATTGGCACGATTCATAGATCCGTTTGTGCGGGGCTGGATGAACTACTATGGCCAGTTTTACCGTTCGAGATGTGTGTGTACTCTGAGGCATCTGAACAGAGTTCTCGTAAGATGGGTGATGAGGAAATACAAGCGGTTTAAACGCAGGCAACGAGCAGCGACCCACTGGTTGGGACGTATTGCAAAGCGGAATGTGGATTTATTCGTTCTGTGGAGCCTGGGCATTAAACCATCGGCTGGACAGTAGGAGCCGGATGAGTTGAGAGGCTCACGTCCGGTTCTGAGAGAGTTGCGCCTTGAAGCGTTTGGAATACAGTGGTCTGAAATGACCACCTTGGTAAAGCCTAGCCAGCAGCCAAGTACCGAGTCTTGCGTGGTGAGCGGTAACAATCACTGCGAAGCGTAGACAGGAAGGTGATAGGCCGGAATCGAAAGATGAAGAGGATAATTAGCCCCGAAATCGAACGTGTTTGAAGCAGTCGACCTTATCTCTCTATGGGGAAGACAACAATCTCATGGTCGCTTAATGGCAAGAACATGAGATTGCTTCCGGGGTACGAACCTACGGCATGTTACCAAAGGATTCCAAGTGAACAAGGGAGATCCGGCGAACCCAGGCGGAGCCTGTAGGAACAAACAAGCCTACAAAGCGAGGATGTTCCGACGGTTTGTCGGAAGTCGGACTGGCTGATAGTACTCAGAGACAGGGAGAGCCTGTTACAAGGGGAAGCGGCCAGCGGGATTTGAGCTCTTCTAAGGAAACATGAGCTCCATACAAAGGGAGGATACGAGCCTTAATGCAAAGTAAGGATAACTCAGTCATGGGAACGGGATTAGAAGGGATAGCAGCAAAAGCTCGAAAGGAAACAAAGCTCAAGTTCACGACATTATGCCATCATGTCACCCGAGAGTTGATCTGGAAGAGTCTGAATAGCATTCCTAAACAATCGGCACCGGGAGTGGATGGTATCAGCGTGGAGGAGACGAAGAAGACATTCGATGCATGGATAGACGAGATGCTAACATCCATACACCGAAAAGCCTACCATGCACCACCGGTAAGGCGGGTTTGGATACCCAAGCCTGGGAAGACCTCCAAGAGGCCTATAGGCGTACCTTGTATGGCGGACCGAGCACTGCAAAGAAGTGTTTCGGTGGTTCTGTCAAGTATTTATGAACAGGACTTTCTGCCGTGCTCATTTGGAGGCCGACCGAAACTGAGTGCCCATCATGCCCTATCCACACTCAATGAAATCATAGCGGGCAAGAAGGTCAGTTGGGTACTCGAAGCAGATCTAAAGAACTTCTTCGGTAGTTTGAACCATGGATGGATAGAACGGTTTGTTGAACATCGAGTCGGAGACCCGAGGATTATAAGCTTGATAAGGCGATGGTTAAAGGCTGGCGTCCTGGAAGAGGGCGAGGTGAAACCGGTTGAAGAGGGGACTCCCCAAGGGGGGTCCATCAGTGTACTGCTGAGCAATATATATCTCCATTACGTTTTGGATCTTTGGTTTGAAAGGGTGATAAAACCCAAACTGAAGGGAGAAGCCTATCTGGTAAGGTATATAGATGATTTTGTAGTATGCTTTCAGCTTAGGTCGGATGCGATCTTCTTCCAAAAGGTACTGGTAGAAAGACTTGAGAAGTTTAGCTTGGAATTAGAACCTGAGAAGACCCGGTTAGTGGAGTTCGGGCGCTTTGCCCAACGCGAGGCAAAGGAAAAGGGTAAGAGCCTGGAGACTATATACTTTCTGGGATTTACCCATTACTGTACCCGCAACCGCAAGGGCAACTTTATGGTGGGTCGCAAGATAGAAAAGTCTCGATTCCGGCGGAGTGTTCAAAATTTACAGGCACTGATGCGGGAAATCAGGCACTATTCCTTGGGAGAACAACTTGAGAAAATCAACCAAGTGCTGAGAGGCCACTATGCTTACTATGGAGTAGGTGGGAACGTTAAATCATTGTTCAAGATTTACCGTATTGCCGAAAGATACTGGCGTAAGATGCTGAGTAGCCGGAGCCAGAAGAGCTACATATCCTGGGATAGATTCTGTTGCCTTAAGCAGGTGTTTCCGTTACAGCAGCCCAAGCTTTCTGTACCCTTCGGGAGGATGAAAGCACTCGCTGTGCTGTGAAACAAATTCTGAAGAGCGTAGTGCGGGAAATCCGCACGCTACGTTCTGTGGGGGTTGGGGCTGCCAATTTGCAGCCCCTTCTACCCGGCCGTGGGGGTGCGATTCCCCTGCGCTACTCGACTCAGTGATTTCCAATTCGTGTGTTCAACCGTTGATCTCTTTAAACAAACTCTTATGTAACTGAAGTTTCGCACATACGTAAATATCATTAAATCGAATTCAAAGGTATGAAAATATTCATCTAAGCATAGAAAAGCAGCTCCGGATTTAGTAATCTTGACTCTGCTAAGTAACCAGGATCACTAAAGAAGGGAGCTGCCATGAAGAAGGATATCGCATTTTCACTTTCTCTTCAAAAGGAAATTCAACACAAGCGTTTATGTTTGGAATCAGAGGTTGAGAAGTCATGTGGCGAGATAGGGATCAGAACACTACTGCATCGAGCAGGGATCAGCAAAGAGAAGGGATTTGCTCCGAGTACACTGCTCTTCGTGTTGATTCTCTTGCCCATGATCAAGGAATCGCTGACAGCCTTATGGTCTGGGAAGTATTTCACTCGTTTGCTCGAAGCCAGGAAAGACACCTACTATCGATTTCTCAATTGCGAGTATTTCAACTGGCGCAAGCTGGTAACACTGATGGTTTCTCGATTGCTTGCCAGGCTTGATACGGCTGAATTTGCACAGAAAGTGCTCATCGCCGATGACACCCTTCTTCACAAGACCGGAAAAGAGATGGAGTTGGTGAGTTATCACTTCAATCACACGAGCAAGCGTTCCCATCTTGGGTATCAGATGCTCCAGGTAGGCTATCACAACGGGATTGATTTCTATCCTGTCGATGTCAGTTTTCATACATCCAGAAACCGGTCCAATGGGAATTCCAAGAAGATGGATCGACGCAGCAACGGATGGAAGAGACGCATGGAAGCGTTCGAGAAGAAAACCGATATGCTGATTCATATGCTTGAGCGTTGCTGGCAAACCGGCATTGATGCACGGTTTGTTCTTTTTGACAGCTGGTTTGCCTATGACGCCATTATCTCGAAGATCCTTGAAATTGGCTATGGGGTCATCTGCCGGTTGAAAAGATCCCGGGCTCACTACCTGTATCAAGGCAGGCAACTCACTCTCTCTCAGTTGTGGCACGATGTAGCCAGACATGAACTGAGACAGGTAAGTTCATGGCAGGTCAAGGCAACCAAGATCATGGTTTCCCTTCCTCATTCACAGGATGTCACAATTGTTTTTGTGAGATGGTCAAAAAAACAATGGCATGCATTCTTATGCACAGAGACCGAAATCGAGATACCGGAAATCCTCGATTACTATTCCCGCAGGTGGGCTATCGAAGTGTATTTCCGTGACTGCAAGCAACTGCTCGGATTGGAGAAATGCCAGAGCGAAACCTTTGATGCCCTTGTGGCCTGGATTTCCATCGTCATGATCCGCTACCTGCTCCTCGTCCATATTCTCGGGAAAAGACAGATCCGTGGTCCTCTCGGCCCCTTGTTCAAAGACCTCGCCTATGAGCATCTCCAGATTGCTTTCATCAATACATTCTGTGACCGCTTGAGAAAAATCGTTATGCTTTCAAGTCAGCTATTTTCATCAGATACCGACATCGACTACTTCTTCTACCTAATGGATATCCTTGAAAATACCTCCCTTGACTTGAACTGATCCGGTGTGCGAAACTTCAGTTATGTAAAATTAGATACAAATATTTCGGTCAGTGTTGTACGATTGTCTTCCAGTTATTACAGATCTGATCACAGGGCGTAACAATCACGGATCAACAGATCAAGGCCGGACCCAATCCCGATCAGCAGCAGCTCAAGCAAATCAAGAAAGGCAATGAATATGTTGCGGAAAAGATCAATTAAGAATTTCATTATGTAAGCTCCTTATAATCAGTTTGTGGATCTTGTTGACCTGTTGTGAATACGTATGAGAAATTACTATTCCTGTCAAACGATTAATAGTTCATTATCGAACTTGAATATATCCCTCTCTACGGATATGAATTGCTTTCTTTTCCGTGCCGGTTTATATCCGGCCCCTGATGTGTTACACCTAGTATCTTGGCTACACATACATTGAGTAAAGGAGAAATGAGATGACCCTGTGTCCCATTGCCATAGTTGCCGGCTGCAAGAAATGTCCAATATTCAAAGTCTGCCCCATGAAAGGCATCATCGGCGATTATAAGAAGCCGGACGAAGTTCAGCCCAAACAGCAAAATAAAAAGACAAAGGGCAGTGTGAAACGGAAGAGGTAGAGAAAGACGAGGAGAAAAGTGGCTACATCAAGAGCCTTACTCTTTACGAAAAGAATCAAGTAAAGACAATAAAGGCATGGAAAAATGAAACCCCGCATGTTGTCAGCCAGGCAGTTAGTTTTTTAACATATCCGGCGACGAGGGTTATTCAAAAAACAATTCCGGATACCGCTATTCAACTGATATTCGATGTTGCAAACTTTCTGGCCAATGAAATAGCCGACACAGGGGACATAGTGAAAGCGGGAGGGGTCTGCAAAATAAGTGACCTGAAGAATAAAGACTTCAAACTTTCAGATGAACTTGCAAACAGCGTTCATAACTGGGCTATCGGGATCGCAGCAGCACAGGGAGGAGCGACGGGCGCTGCAGGGATAGCCGGGCTGGCTGCCGACATTCCCGCCATTATCATGCTTGCACTCAGAACAATACATAAAATTGCCTTGTGCTATGGCTATGAATGCCGTTCTGAAATGGACAAGAATTTTGCTTTGGGTATTCTTTCTGCTTCCGGCGCCAACACGATGAGTGAAAAAAAAGAGGCATTGGCAACGCTCCGTTCAATCGAGGTCACCATGGCCAAACAGACGTGGAAAGCCATGGCTGAAAAAGCGGCCGGTCTGCAACTTTCAAAAGAAAGCGGCATCATAGCCATAAAAAACCTTGCAAAACAACTTGGCATCAATATTACCAAGCGTAAAGCCATGCAGGCGATTCCTGTCATTGGAGCTGTTGTCGGTGCCTCCGTGAACGGCTGGTATCTTAAAGATGTGGGGTGGGCGGCACGCCGGGCATTTCAGGAAAGATGGTTGATTGATAACAATAAAGTCAGGCAAATTTAAATTCGGGAGTCTGTAATGTCCAGGTTTTATCCTGGCAATTCGAGGTATTATGCCCAAGAACCGCCATATTCACCCTTCTGACATTCGCGGGTTCAGCCGGCTCGCAATCGATGCGACTATCGGGCTGACCGACCTGGTCGAGGCCATGCACCACAACATTACCCGCATTCCGGGTGATCCTGGCAGAACCACACACACGAAGGGTATCACCGGGCTGGTTTACCAAATCATCAGGGGAGTTACCCGCCTTGTAGGTGGCGGGATCGATGCGGTGCTCGCGCAGCTTGTTCCACTTCTCGGCCATGGGCCGTCGTCCACCGAGCGCGAAGCCGTGCTTGCGGCCCTGAACGGTGTCCTCGGCGACCACCTCGCTGCCAGCGGGAACCCACTGACAATTCCCATGCGGTTGCGCTACGAGGGGCAGCAGCTTGAACTGACAAGCCAGGCCTTAGCTGTAGCGAACCTTAAGCCCAGCGGCAAAGTACTCCTGCTCGTGCATGGGCTGTGTATGAATGATCTGCAATGGCGGCGCAACGGGCATGACCATGGCGCCGCCCTGGCCGGCGCTGCCGGATTCACGCAGGTGTATCTGCACTACAACAGCGGCCTCCATATCTCCGCCAACGGTCGAGCTTTTGCCGCCTTGATTGAGGACCTGCTCCAGGTCTGGCCGGTACCTGTGGATGAAGTGGTCATTATCGGGCATAGCATGGGCGGGTTGGTTGCCCGTAGCGCCTGCCACTACGGCAAGGTTGCAGGGAACGTTTGGCTGCGGTACCTCCGTAAGATCGTCTTCCTCGGTACCCCACACCATGGTGCCCCGCTGGCACGCGGTAGCAACTGGGTAGGTGTCATTCTGGACGTCAGCCCATATACGGCCGCGTTTGCCCGTCTCGGGAGAATTCGTAGCTCCGGCATTACCGACCTCCACTTCGGCAGCCTGCTGGATGAGGACTGGGAATATCAGGACCGCTTCACGAGCTCAACAGACCTCAGGCGGGCCGTGCCGCTGCCGGACGGTGTGCAGTGCTACGCCGTTGGGGGCTCGATCGCAAAAAGGGCAAGCACCTTGAGTGAGCAACTCCTCGGCGACGGTCTTGTACCCTTGCGCAGTGCATTAGGACAGCACACGGACCCAATCCGTAACCTGTCTTTTCCGGAATCTCAGCAGTGGATCGGGTACGGCATGAACCATCTGGACCTTCTGGATCGCAAAGAAGTTTACGAGAAGATCCTTCAGTGGCTTTCATGACCTTCTTGGAAAAACGATGTATGAATCCTTGGAAAGTCGCATTCTTAAAGGCTTGAACCATCTGTTGACAGCATGAGCTATCTATGGTCTAGATATAACTTATCGTTCAGAAAAGGGGTGAGGAATATGGAAGAGACGGATCTTAAGCTGATTCGCAAGCTCATCCCCAAAGACAAGGATCTCAAAGGTCTTTGGGATGAACATCAGGGGTATGAGGAAAAGCTTGAGCTGTTGAACAAGAGGAGATACCTGAGCACCGAAGAAGAAATACGGCGCAAGGAAATCCAGAAGCTCAAGCTGCAAGGCAAGGACAAGATTGAGGAGATCCTCCGCAAATACCGGAACGAATCCGGCAGTGCGGCTAAGGATTGAGTTGAATTGAAGTCGAGAGGTGTCAGAACGGGTGAAAAGTGAAAAAGATTACGGGTGCATACGCATTTATTGAGGCCCTGCGGTGCGAAGGTGTCAAGCACGTCTTCGGTTATCCGGGAGGTGCGGTGCTGGATATATTTGATGCCATCATGGATGCGCCCGATATCCAGTTCATCCTGTCCAGGCACGAGCAGGGTGCGGTCCATGCTGCAGACGGATATGCCCGCGCCAGCGGCAAGGTGGGTGTGGTGCTGGTCACCTCGGGTCCCGGCGCCACGAACACGGTGACCGGCATCGCCACCGCATGCATGGACTCGATCCCTATCGTGGTTTTTTCCGGCCAGGTGTCTACAAATCTTATCGGCAATGACGCATTTCAGGAGGCGGATACCGTAGGCATAACACGCCCTTGCACCAAGCATAACTATCTGGTCAAGGACTGCGCCGATCTGCCCAGGGTCATCAAAGAGGCCTTCTACATCGCCGCTACCGGTAGGCCCGGCCCGGTCCTTGTCGACATCCCCAAGGATGTCATGAAAGGCCTCATCAACTTCAAATATCCCGACAAGGTCTCCCTGGAAGGGTACTGTCCCAATTACCGGGGCCATCTTGGCCAGATCAAACGGATCATAGGCACAATTATAAAAAGCAGAAGGCCGGTTATCTATGCCGGCGGAGGCGTGGTAATCTCCAATGCCTCAGAGGAGCTCATCGCCCTTGCCAGGCAGCTCCGTATACCGGTAACCACCACGCTCATGGGGCTCGGTGCATTCCCTGCCGATGACCCGCTCTGGCTCGGCATGCTCGGCATGCACGGCACCTATGCGGCCAATATGGCAGTAACCGAGTCGGATTGCCTGATAGCTATAGGTGCACGTTTTGATGACCGCGTAACGGGCAAGGTGGATGAGTTCGCCCCCAAGGCCAAGATCATCCATATCGACATCGATCCCACCTCCATCAGTAAAAACGTCCGGGTGGACCTGCCCGTAGTGGGGGACTGCAAGTGCGTGCTGACCGACATGCTTGATGGAATCAAGGAGAAGATGCATGATGTCCATGAACTGACGGGCGGCATCGGACCCTGGCTTGACCAGATAAACCGATGGAAACGCGAGCAACCCCTGCGGTATGAGCAAGGTGATTCCCTGAAGCCCCAGTTCGTGATCGAGAAGATAAACGAGCTTGCCCCTGATGACACCATTATCTCCACCGAGGTGGGCCAGAACCAGATGTGGACGGCCCAGTTCTTCAAGTTCAATCAGCCAAGACACTTTCTCACCTCCGGAGGGCTTGGCACCATGGGCTATGGCTTTCCTGCCGCCATCGGCGCCCAGGCGGCCTTTCCCGATCGTACCGTTATAGACATAGCAGGAGACGGCTCCATCCAGATGAACATCCAGGAGCTTGCCACGGCAGTCCAGTACC
The DNA here is from genome assembly GCA_963798485.1 of uncultured delta proteobacterium. GTDB lineage: Bacteria > Desulfobacterota > Desulfomonilia > UBA1062 > UBA1062 > MWEI01. Next base: position 11,133 of record CAWCTR010000018.1, read on the forward strand.
GGCTGAACGTAAAGGTCATGATCCTCAACAACGGTTTCCTTGGTATGGTAAGACAATGGCAGGCGCTCTTTTACCGGGGCAGGTATTCTCATACCTCAATGGCCGTGTCTCCTGATTTCGTGAAGCTGGCCGAGGCCTATGGCGCATATGGAATACGTGTGGATAAACCAACCGAAGTGGCCGATGCCATACGCAAGGCCCTTTCCATAAAAGGCCCTGTCTTTGTTGACTTCCGTGTGGAGCCCGAGGAGGATGTCTATCCGATGGTGCCGGCAGGAGCGCCTATAAACAACATGCTTCTGGTTTGAGGTATCTTATGAGGCACGCGATATCCATACTTGTAGATAATCAACCCGGGGTTCTTTCCCGCGTCGTGGGTCTTTTCTCGGGCAGGGGGTTCAACATCGAGTCTCTGTCCGTTGCTCCCACCTTGGACCTGACTAAATCGAAGATGGTCATCACCACGTCCGGCAATGATCAGGTGCTTGAGCAGATCAAGAAGCAACTCAACAAGATCATCAACGTCATCAAGGTTGTGGACTTCATGGAAAAGGACTTTGTGGAGCGCGAGATGATCCTCATCAAGGTCAAGGCCAGGGAAGACACCAGGGCCGAGGTGCTGCGTATCTCGGACATCTTCCGGGCCAGGGTTGTGGATGTGTCACAGAGCTCCTACACGCTTGCATTGACCGGCGACCAGGGTAAGCTCAAGGCATTTATCGACCTGCTTGCCCCGGCCGGGATCATCGATTTCATACGCACGGGTACGATAGTAATGGAAAGAGAGATGCAGCAAAAGAGGAGGAATGATCAATGAAGGTTTATTACGATAAGGACGCGGATCTCAAGTTGATACGGTCCAAGAAAGTGGCTATCATGGGCTATGGGTCACAGGGGTTTGCCCATTCGAATAACCTGAGTGAATCCGGGGTTAATGTGGTAGTGGGCCTGAGGGAAGGCAGCGCCTCGGCTGCAAAGGCTAAAAGGGCCGGACTCAAGGTTATGACGCCGTCCGAAGCCGCCAAGTGGGCGGACGTGGTGATGATGCTCATCCCGGATGAACTCCAGGCAGCTGTTTACAAGACGGAGATCGCACCGCATATGAAGAAGGGCAAGTCCCTCGTCTTTGCCCATGGGTTCAATATCCATTACGGCCAGATCACCCCTCCCGATGGAGTGAGCTGCTTCATGGTGGCGCCCAAATCGCCCGGGCACATGGTACGATATGAATACACCCAGGGCAGGGGCGTGCCCATGCTCATCGCCATCCATGCAGATCCCACAAAGGACACAAAGAAGCTCGCACTTTCCTATGCGAGCGCTATAGGCGGCGGCAAGGCCGGGATACTGGAGACCACCTTCAAGGAGGAGACCGAGACCGATCTCTTCGGCGAGCAGGCAGTGCTCTGCGGCGGCACCACGGCGCTCATCCAGGCCGGCTTTGAGACCCTGGTTGAGGCAGGCTATGCCCCTGAGATGGCCTACTTCGAGTGTCTGCATGAGCTCAAGCTCATTGTTGACCTCATCTATGAGGGCGGTATCTCCAACATGCGTTATTCCATCAGTAACACGGCCCAGTACGGCGATATCACCAGAGGGCCGGTGCTCATCGATGAGGCACGTGAAGAAGCGGATGAAAAAGGTCCTCACCGATATCCAGGACGGCAGCTTTGCAAAGGAGTGGATCCTCGAGAACATGGCCGGACGCCCAACCTTCAATGCGCTCACCAAAATGGGCGAGGAGCACCTCATCGAGAAGATCGGCTCCCAGCTCAGGTCCATGATGTCCTGGATCGGCAAGGACAAGAAAGTCGATAAGAAGCTGAACTAACATGAACATCCGTAAGGAAGGGTTCCCGTTTATAGCAATCGCCGCTGCCCTGTTCGTGCTGTTTTTCCTGACAGGCAGGCTTGTACTACGCATCTCGGGTCTCATCCCTGTGCTCTTCGTCACCTGGTTCTTCCGCGACCCCGACCGGACAGTGCCGGAGGGCGATGGGCTCGTGGTCTCCCCTGCCGATGGAGAGGTAATCGATGTATATGAGACTGAAGAGGGCAAGGTGGGGCCGTGCACCAAGGTGGCGGTCTTCATGTCGGTATTCAGCGTGCATGTGAACCGCGCGCCGATATCCGGCACGGTCCTTGAGGTGCTCTACAAGCCGGGTACGTTCCATGTTGCCAGCCTAGGCAAAAAGACCGAGGCGAACGAACGGATGATCACCTATATCGGAAACGATGACGGCATATTCAGGGTTGACCAGGTGGCAGGGCTTGTCGCCCGCAGGATCATATGCTGGCTTACGCCCGGAGACAAGGTGATCCAGGGAGAGAAAATCGGGCTCATCAGGTTCGGGTCGCTCCTTGAATGTTATCTCCCAAAAGGATATACCGTAACCTGTGAGCGTGGGCAAATGGTACACGCCGGGAGTAGTGTGATCGGAAGGAGGACCCATGAGACCGCTGCGAAGAAGACGTGAAATAGTTGAGAAACGGAAGAGGTCGGTACCTTTTCTGCCGAATTTCATCACCACCATGAGCCTGTTCTGCGGCTTCTATTCCATCATGTTCTCTTTGAAGGCCGACTTTCATAAGGCAGCTATTTTTATACTCATAGCAGGCTTCATAGATGGGCTCGACGGGAGGGTGGCCCGTATGACGAACACCACCTCGGAGTTCGGCAAGCAGTATGATTCGCTTTCAGACCTGGTAGCCTTCGGCGTAGCGCCTGCCATGATGGTCTATCTCTGGCAACTCAACACCTTCGGCAGGCTGGGCTTCATCGCAACCTTCCTTTTTGTGGCCTGCGGGGCGTTGCGCCTGGCAAGGTTCAATGTGGATACATCAGGTTCCATGACGCACTTTACCGGGCTTCCCATCCCCGTGGCCGCGGCAGGGGTGACCACCACCTACCTGCTCACCGAGGAGATCGCCTCGATGATGGGGCCCACGACCATACTGGCGCCGATAGCGATCCTCATGGGTGTATACGTCCTGTCTTTTCTTATGGTGAGCAACATCGGCTACCCGAGCTTCAAGCATATCAACTACATCAAGGCGCATCCGTTCCAGCTCCTGGTGGCAGGTGTCCTGCTGCTCGTGGTTGTAGCGCTGAAACCTGAGATTATGCTCTTCGCCCTGGCCATGACATTCATCGTGGGAGGGGCGCTCTGGAGCGGCTTGATGCATATGATTCAGGCCAGAAGAGAGAAGAAAGGGGTAATAAAGGAAGATACCCATGAAGGCGTCGCAGGACAGGATAATCATATTTGACACAACGAGGAGATAGTGCCCGTGGGAATGACTATTGCCGAGAAGATCCTGGCTGCACATTCGCAAACTTCAGCATTTCAGCCCGGAGACATTATCAAGGTGAACGTCGACGTGGCGCTGGCCAACGATATCACCGCACCCATAGCCATCCAGGCCGTAAAGGAAAGCGGTGTTGAAAAGATTGCGCACGCCGATAAGGTCGTGTTCGTTCTCGATCACTTCACGCCCAACAAGGACATTGCCTCTGCCAACCAGTGCAAGTATGTGCGCGATTTTGCACACCAGCAGTCAATCGATAAATTCTTCGACGGCGGCGAGGCAGGGGTGGAGCATGCCCTGCTTCCGGAGAAAGGGCTCGTGCTGCCCGGCGACCTCATCATCGGGGCTGACAGCCACACCTGTACCTACGGCGCCCTGGGCGCATTTGCAACGGGTGTGGGCAGCACGGACCTTGCTGGTGCCATGATAACGGGCCAGGCATGGATGAAGGTGCCCCGCACCATGAAGTTCGTCTTCAACGGGACACTTCAGCCATGGGTGGGAGGCAAGGACCTTATTCTTTATCTCATCGGCAAGATCGGGGTGGACGGGGCCCTGTACAAGGTCATGGAGATGGAAGGCCCGGCCATATCGGCGCTTGAGCTCTCCGACCGTTTGAGCATGTCCAACATGGCCATCGAGGCAGGGGCCAAGGCAGGCATCATCGCTGCGGATGAAAAGACGATAAGCTACGTTAAAACACGCGCTACCAGGCCGTATACCATTTTTACGAGCGACAAGGATGCGGTTTATGATTCAGTCACCACCTTTAACTGCGCCGACATCGAACTCCAGGTGGCCTTCCCCCATTTGCCCGAAAATGCAAGGGGCGTCAGCGAGGCAGGGGAGGTGAGGATTGACCAGGTGGTTATCGGTTCATGCACCAACGGACGCATTGAAGACCTGCGCCTTGCTGCAAAGATCATGAAGGGCAATAAGGTGGCAAAGGGCCTGCGCTGCCTGATCCTGCCGGCAACGCCCGAGGTATACGGCCGGGCCTTGGCAGAAGGCCTCATCGACATCTTCCTTAAGGCCGGATCGATCATCGGCCCGCCCACGTGCGGCCCGTGCCTGGGCGGCCATATGGGCATCCTTGCCAAGGGCGAAAAGGCCCTGGCCACCACGAACCGGAATTTCGTGGGGAGGATGGGAGACCCGGCGAGCGAGGTCTACCTCTGCGGGCCTGCCGTGGCGGCGGCTTCAGCCGTAACCGGCAAGATATCCGCGCCCCGGGAGGTGGTGAAATGAATTTTAAAGGAAGGGCCTTCAAATTCGGCAACGACGTGGACACCGATGCCATCATCCCGGCCAGGTACCTGAGCACCTCGGACCCTGAGGTATTGAAAAAGCACTGCATGGAAGATGCCGACCCCGAGTTTCCGGGCAAGGTGAAAAAGGGCGACATCATCGTTGCAGGCAAGAACTTCGGGTGCGGGTCATCCCGAGAGCATGCGCCCATAGCAATCAAGGCGTGCGGGGTCAGCTGCGTAATAGCGCCCAGCTTTGCCCGAATCTTTTTCCGCAACAGCTTCAACATGGGGCTCCCCATCTTTGAATCGGACGAGGGGGCGGCCGCCATTGCCGATGGCGATATGGTGGAGATAGACGCAGACAGCGGCCTCATCAGGGATCTCACAACCGGCAGACAATTCCAGGCCCGTCCCATACCTTTATTCATGCAGGAGCTCATTAAAGACGGCGGGCTGATGGAACATATCAGGAAGGGTGGGGGAATCTAGCGACTTGTACGGGTTCGCCGCACTGCTGCCATAGAGCCCTTCTCTCTATTCACCCACCTGTAGGAGCGGCTTCAGCCGCGAAGTCGGTGAGATGATAAAGGATGTATCGATCTGGTGGTTAATTTTTATCAGAACGCAATGCAGTCAGCAGCAGTAGGTTGGGTTAAGGAACGAAACCCAACACATCAAGATCTGAATATTTGAAAGGATTGTATCTTCAGTCTTGTTGTTGGGTTTCACAAGTTCAACCCAACTACTTGCTACTTGCTAAGGCTGAAGGCCTTGCAGCGTATTATGCACCTTTTATCTCACACATGAAATGAATGAATAAACAACTTATTAATCAAATGACCTCTTTGGAGGCGTTAGTCTTCAACGAAACGACGGATAATCGTCAAGAACATCTTGAGGAGGCGAAGAAGATTTGCGCCGATATTTTGCACGAAAATCCTGCGAATCCCTGTCTTAATTTGCATGCGAGGCATCATCGACTTTCATCTGGGACAGACGAAAGAGGCAGAGGCTTGGATGGAAAAAGCCTTGATCCTTGCGCCTCAATCAACCGAGATCATCTATAACTATGCCATGATACTGATGGCCCAGAAGAAGTTTGCCGTCGCTTTACCTCTCATGATGCGTGTTGTCGCTCTTAAGCCGGATCATGCCAAAGCCTATTGGCATATCGGTAACACTTTAAGGAAAACCGGTGAGTTGGCGGGCGCTTTGGCGGCTTTCAACAAAGCGATGGAAATTAATCCGCAAGAGGTTGAGGCTTTGAACGATATGGGTAATACGCTGGCTGAGGCCTTGAACAATAAGGGAACTATGCTGAATGAAATAGGCCGTCTGCCCGAAGCGGCCACTTGCTACGAACAGGCTTTGACCCTCAAGCCGAATCATCATGGGTTCATCAATAATCTCGGCGTTATCCATTTTTTGCAAAACAATCTGGACACCGCCGCGGCTTTATATCAGGCGGCTCTCACCATTCACACAGCGTATCCTGAAGCTCTCAGTAATCTGGGCGCGATCCGGCGATTAAAAGGTGATCTTGATGGGGCGATCCTTCATTGCCAGAAAGCCTTGGCCTTACGTCCGGATTATCCGGATGCTCTCAACAACCTCGGCAACGCATTGAAAGATGCCAGACGTTTTGAGGAAGCTATTGTAGCTTATAAAGAGGCTTTATGCCTCGAACCGGACAATGCCGAGGTTCACATGAATCTGGCGGCGGCCTTGTTGGCTTTGGGGCGCTTCGACGAAGGATGGCGTGAGTATGAATGGCGCTGGAAAACGAAGCAACAAAGTTATGCCTTCCGGGGTTTTACCCAGCCTGAGTGGCAAGGCGAAGCCGGCGAAGGGCGAACCCTTCTGATTCACGCCGAGCAGGGATTCGGTGACACCTTGCAATTCTGCCGCTATGTGCCTCTCGTCAAAGAGCGTGGTTTCAATGTAGTGATGGAGGTGCCGTTGCCGTTGAAGCGGATCATTCAATCTTTGGATGGTGTCGAAAAGGTTGTGACCACAGGCGATGTCATTCCACCTTTCGATCTTCATTGTCCAATGATGCACCTGCCCTTGGCATTTCATACAACCCTCGAAACGATACCGGCCAAGCTTCCCTATCTGAGACCCGACCCAGCCGATTTGATCAAATGGCGGGATCGAGTTGCAGCCTTGGCGAACGATGCTTTGAACGTCGGAATCGTATGGGCGGGAAGTTCGCGCGCCCATATGCACTCGCCCGATATTATCGCGACGGACCAGAAAAGATCGGTTGCACCAGAGGTTCTGGCTCCTTTGATGGACGTGCCGAACGTGCAATTCTTCTCCCTTCAGAAAGAAGGATCGCGAGCCCCCGACGCCTTTCATCTGATTGATTGGATGTCAGACTGCCACGATTTTGCCGATACGGCAGCGCTCATTATGAATCTGGATCTTGTTATCAGCGTCGACACGGCCGTCGCTCATTTGGCGGGGGCCTTGGGTAAGCCGGTGTGGCTCTTGAACCGGTTCAACAGCTGTTGGCGCTGGTTCATCGAACGCGACGACAGTCCATGGTATCCCGGTACACTCCGTCTTTTCTATCAGAAAGAAATAGGCAATTGGGATGAAGTCGTAACGCGCGTCCGTGCCGCCTTAGAAGAAAGTTGGGATTTCCTCACTCCCGGTAAGAGAATCCTATAAAAATCTATAAGATCTTAACGCATCAGTTATGCTATAAGGCCAATCTTGGATGATCATAGAGATTACGCCGGTTATTTCAAAGCAATTAGCCTTCTGAACCAAGTCCAGGCCGTATCAACTGCGAAAAAAACGAGCGTTCCAGCCCTCACATGAAATTGGACAGCTTGAACATGACCAGGAAGGGTATGGTAGGGAGTTTTTCCTTATGCGCCCCGAATACCTTCCTTTCAGTGCCGCCGAACCGTGATTTGGTAAAATACAGCCCCTTGAAACTGAATATCCAATTGCCATAGTTGTACAAGAGGCGATTGACCTTTTTTTGTATACCCGATTCGTAGGGCATGTCCTCATCTTCAATCACCAGGGGGCATAGGCCGAGGTTGATATGCTCTATGCCTTCGAGCTTGAATACCTCCATGGCGTGGTTCATGAGGGGGTAGAAGATGCCCGATTTAAACTTGTTGGAAAAGCGCGATATGTTGGGCACATAGCCGGTTATCCGGTTATCGGAATAGATGGGATCGAAAAAGACGAATCCGATGAGTTCGCCATCCAGATACGCATAGAATTTTCTCGTCCCCTCTTCGTATTCCATTTCCATGGGTCTTATCAGGAACCCGATCTCGCGGTTTCTGACCTTGCGCGTCTTCAACCATTCGCCCGTGAGCTGCCGGCATCCATTGCTGGTGCAGTCTTCGGTGAAGACAACACCCTCTTTCCTGGCATGGTTTACCGATGTCCTGACGATCTGCTTCTTCTTGCCTTTCAGGTCCCATTTTTGGAGATCAAGCAGGATCTCGATCCCGAACTGGGTGGCATAATAGCCGAATCTATCGTGGAGCAGCACTGCCGTGTCCTCGGAGATCTGCACAAAGGTTGTATGCGTGCCGTCTTTGAGAAATTCCCTGAGCAGCACATCGCGGTCTGACTTATCACACACCGGATCAGCAAGGGATAAGCGGTTGCCCCATTTCTGCCTGAAGGCCATAAAGCCTATGCCGGGGACGTCGAAGTAGTGCATCTCAGGCTGGAGGATTGAAAAGGACATACAATGGCTCCCATACTTCCTGAGGTATGAAAGCCGTTCTTCAAGGGTAAAGAGATCGACCTGCCCAGTGATCCTCCACCGGTAGAGGTCTATGGGAACAACCTTGGCCGCCGCAATATCTGCACGTGGTTTAGTCTGTGCCAGAGTATTCACGTATGCACATCTCCTTCCTGATTTTTCTTATCTCTATCTCCTGGCGATCTCCTAGCGGTTTTTCCCCAAGCGCTCATGACTCGTGACCCAGTCCAGCGACGCGATGGCACCGGCAAGGGAGATCTCACCGGCCGTTGCCGCAGCGGTGACGATCTCTGCAAATTTCAAGACCTTGCCCTGGCCGTAACAGTCAAGTGATTCCAGGCATTCACGCTGGGTGGGCAGCCCTGTACCGCCGCCATACGTTGCCACTATCAGAGAGGTGAGTGTCAGCGATCCATACAGGTCGCCTTCCGGTGTGATCTCGGTGCACACCATGCCGGCAGACGACTCGGACACGTTTGCCACGTCCTGGCCCGTCGCCATGAAGATAGCGGCCAGGGCATTGGCTGCATGGAGGCCGTTACTCGAAGCCCCTGCCATAAAGGCCCCGATCTGGCACGCCCTGCAGAGGTAATCCAGCGTAACAGGGTCAACCCTCATGTGCTGGATCATTATCTCTTTCGGGATGAGGATCTCACCGATAACCCTCTTGCCGCGGGTAATCAGGTTGTTGATGAAGGATGCCTTCTTGTCCGTGGAGATGTTTCCGTCCAGATAGAAGTGGCGGACCGTATTCACTTGGGAGAGGATCCAGTTGCATGCCGTGTACGTACACATGCTCACCATGTTCTGCCCGGCGGCATCGCCGGTGAAGTAGTTGAATCTTACGTATACAAGCCTGCTGGCGATATACTTCTCTATGGTAAGGAGCTTTGCAACCTTTGAGGCTGACTCGGCATGCCTTCTGATCTCATCCATATGCTCATCGATCCACAGCATGAAGTCCCGGCCTTCCCGTGCCGAATCGAAGGCGAATGCCGGAGAGCGCTGCATGTGATCCTCAACCACGGTAACCTTGACGCCCCCGCACATATTGATGAGTTTCATCCCCCTGTTATAAGATGCCACCAGGGTCCCTTCGCTGGTGCACATGGGGATGAAGAACTCACCCTTGGCGTGCTCGCCATTGACCTTGAGCGGTCCGGCAAACCCCAGCGGGATCTGCGCCACGCCGGTGAAATTCTCGATATTTCCCTTTGTGACGATGGGGTCAAAGGAATGCTGCTTTACATGATGGAAATGGGTTCCGGTATATTCTTCCATGAAATCCTGCCGCTGCCGGACAATACCCATGTCGTAGTTGTTCAGCTTGTCATACGGCATCTTCTTGAGGATTTCTCTGGTCTCGATCACCGAGTCCAAGGCCTCCAGATCCAGTAATCCATAAAGATCCGTGTGGCAGGAGATGGTGATTACGTGCTCGGTGTTCTTTGCCAGCGCCGCCAGCCGCACATGGAATTCAACATCCTGGCCCATGGGGAAAGGAAGAGGGTGGTCCGGGCTTATCAGGGCGGCCTCGAGGCAGGTTCCACCGCTCTTCATGGACACGTTATCCAGTGCGATTTCACATCCGTTGATGGAGATGCCGGCAAGATTGGTGATCAAGGCATCCTTCATGGGGTTTTTCATGGAGAAAGATACACCGTCTTCAATGTTTTTCAGGGTCCCGATAGAATAGATCTTCTTCATGATGATCGGGGGTATGGCAACATGGCCCTTGTTTTCTTGAGTCTTACGGATCAGCACAAGCCCCGGCTCTTTCGTTGTATTGCCCATTCGATTTTCCCTCTCGTTGAATTTTGAGATTTCATCCCAGCCAATAATTATTCGTTTTCAGATAGAGATAATGCCGAACATATTCTTTAATCAAGAATCATGCCAGAGAAAAGGATGGGGAGTATGGCACTAAGCAATTGAATATACTAAAAGTAAGGATGACATGTTGTTCGTATGAATATAATACAATAAGTGTATGGGAAATCTTCTTCCGTTCTGAGAGAAGAAGATTCCATTCCATGTCATGCCCTTCCCGGGGATTACATCATAGAAGGGTAATTTGAGTAAGGTGCATTCGGTGCATTTAGTGTTAGTGCCGGATCACATTTTCTGCTAATAACCTGCTACGATTATTTCTGGAGAAAGTCTATGCCATCAGGATTAAAAGTAGCCGTTATGGAGCCCACCGAACTGGTGGGCTCCGAGATCATCAAGATCCTGGAAGAGCGTGGCTTCCCGGTTGCAGAGCTGATCCTGCTCGGGGGAAGCCGCTGTGTGGGTGAGAGGGTGGAATTCCTGGGCGCCGATATCCCTGTAAAGATGCTGGACAGCCTCTCGTTCACGGGCGTGGACCTGGCTTTCTTTGCATGCGATAAGGCCGTATCCATGGAACATGTCGCCAGGGCAAAGGCCGCAGGTTCCCTCATAATAGACCTCAGCTCCTGTTTTGCCCTTGCCGATTCCGTACCGCTTGTTGTGCCTGAGATCAATGCATCCGCACTAAAACAGCACCAGGGCATCATTGCATGCCCCAGGGCCGCCACCATCCAGCTGGTCCTGACGCTGGGGCCCATCCACAAGGCGGCCAGGATAAAGAGGATCATTGTCTCAACCTATCAGGCCGTGTCCGACAGCGGGGGCAGGGCGCTGGATGAGCTTACCACCCAGGTCAGGGACCTTTTCAGTTTTCGCGAGGTCAGCAACAAGATCTACCCTCAGCAGATCGCCTTCAATACCCTGCCCCAGGTAAGGCCGTTTGTGAAAGGCGGCTATACCGAAGAAGAGATGACCATCTGTTCGGAGACCCGAAAAATATTGAGCGATAAGAACCTGCGCATTTCAGCCACCAGTGTGTATGTCCCTGTCTTCTTCTCCAACGCCGAATCCATCCTCATCGAGACGGCGAAGAAGATTTCGCCCGAAGAGGTCAGGGAGATACTGGAAAGGGCCCCGGGTGTGGCGGTTGAGGACGACCCCGGCGCCAACTTGTATCCCACCCCCATCCATGCAGCCGGAACGGACGAATGCCTGGTCGGCAGGATCAGGCAGGACCTTTCCTCGGACAACGGGATCGCGCTATGGAGCGTATGCGACAATATCCGTAAAGGCGCTGCCCTCAATGCAGTCCAGATCGCAGAACTGCTTATGTCATCATCCTCATGATTATCTGAAGGACCGCACCCAAATAAGGGCTTGCAAGCTAATTCCGGATGTGTCCGATGCATTTTTAGATGGAAAGGAATTACATAAAAGTGGTAATCTATGATCTTCTTGAAGCATATTTAGACACATACTTTCGATTATGGAGGAGGTAATATGAAACGCATAAGTTTTTCAAAGGCCCTGTTCATGGTAACCCTGTCCATCCTCTTCCTGCTTGCAGGCTGTGGTGGTAGCGGCAAAGGCAGTGGTACAACAGGAAATACCTATACAGGGGAAACAAGCCAGGCCACAGTGACCCAAAGTAATGCTCACCAGATTATGCAAGATGCCTTTCTTGATGGAATATCCGGATCTGGTTTCGCCGCTGCCTTTGGTGCGATAGATGCCAACCAGATGAAAGAGGGGAGTACTCCGATTTTTCGTTATCTGTCGAGGCCTGCAAAGACTATTGCCCGATTAGTTACCGATCGTTCTTACGACGAACTTCCTCGGTCCATCAGTGCCGTGCAAACAGTACCGATAAATGAGCCAGGAGAATGCGGAGGGACTATTTCAGGTTCGGAGCAGGTGGATGATGTCACGGGCAGTATGACAGGAAGCCTTACCTACAGCAATTACTGTGAGATGGGCTCTGTTTCAAACGGGACGGTTGCGTTCAGCGGGACATATAATTTAAACAACGGCAATCTCGATATGACCATGACCTTTAACAACTTTACCGAGGTCAGCAGTGCTGAAAGCCTGAGTATTACCATGAACGGAACCGTAATCATGGTATCAACCGGATCTTCTGATTCAATGACCTTTAATATTACCGTAAGTGATGATGTTGCCGGTAAAACCTATTGGATGGAAGATTATCTCATAACAGATTCAAGTAGTGATAGTGAGGAGGATATAGAGATTTCAGGCAATTTCTATAGCCCTGATTACGGGTATGTCACCTTATCAACTCAACAGACTTTCATCATCCTTACTGATGATGATTATCCGTCATCGGGCATTCTCATCGCAACAGGAGCTGGCGGTACCAAGGCAAGGCTCACAGCCCTATCTTCTACAACCTACGAGGTAGAAGCGGACACCAATGGGGATGGAAACTATGAATTGGTAGGGACCTTTTCGTGGGGAGGATAAAGATTGTTAAGGGCATGATTATAAACACCAGCACCTAAGCCCTCTCCCCCTGGAGGGTGGAGGGTGGAGTGTAAAGACCGAACATAGTTTACCGAGAGGGGGATATCTTGTTGTTGTCAAGTGTTTTAATACCCTCTCCCCATATACAAGGGGGAGGGGGTACTCGGTGATGGGTCCTATAATGTTTTTAATTCATACTATCTTGCTCCACATGCCGGAATAATTTGTCATAACGCACAAATTTTTGTATAACGATTTTATTGCTCGTGGCTTACTCGTGCCCGGCACCGATGAATAGCATGACATAAGAATGGAGGCAGGAATGTCTGACGGACTGGATTTGATGATCGTTGACGATGAACAGCACGTATGCGAGGTGCTCTCAGAGACCATAAAGAAGTTTTATACCTGGGGTGACGTTTTAGTATTCAATGATTATAAAACTGCTGCATCCCATTGTCTTTCCAGGGATAAAGGATTGATGATCTTTATCCTTGATGTGTTTGTGGGAGAGAGCAATGGCTTTGCCTTTCTGGATGCAATTGCAGAGAAATATCCCAATGCAAACTATGACACCGTGATGTTTTCCGGTATGGCCGGTGATGATGTGGTGGACATGTGTATTGCCACCGGGGTAAATCACCTGCTGGAAAAGCCGGTAAGGAATTATGCCTTGCAGCTTGCAATAAGGTCTATTGTCATGAAGTATGTAAAATTTGCCAAGAAGCTCCTCTCCGATACGGAGTTCGCAGAGCTCATAGACCGTATTTGATAGAGAAGGTAGTCAAAAAGAGCGCCGAGGAATGAATATGTTGACCAACCTCATCATCGTCGCTGTGCTCTTTGCCGTCCTCCTGCTTGTACTATGGTTCTTTTCACGAAGGGCACAGGGAGGCGATACAGAGAGGATAGAGAGTGTACGTGAAGACGCCCAACGGGGTGATGTATATTCCCAATTCAGGCTGGGCCAGCTCTATTATGAAGGCAAAGGCTTAAGCAGAGATGATGCCGAGGCTGCAAAATGGTTTCTCAAGGCCGCAGCACAGGAGCATTCAGAGGCACAGTATATCCTGGCATCTATGTACGAAAAGGGTATGGGCCTCAAACAAAGCGATGAAGAGGCATTCGGCTGGTATCTCTCCGCTGCAACCCAGGGACACGAAAGGGCATCGGTCATTCTTGAGGCGGACAAGTGGACAGTCTTCAAGAAAAGACACCTGGCCAAAGATGAGATGAATCCTCCCAAGCAAAGGGAACCCCAGTTGCAGCCGGAACACCCAAGAGAGACTCAGCCTTCAACCGGAGATGAACAGCTTCAGAAATTCCTGTCTAAGGCACAGGCCGGGGATGTTGATGCCCAGTATAATATCGGCATTATATACTACCATGGAGAAGGTGTTGAAAGGGACCATGATCAGGCCCTGAAATGGTTCCATCTGGCTGCCGAGCAAAACGATGCCGAGGCCCAGTTTAACCTCGGCTTCATGTACGGTAAGGGCGAAGGCACGCCAAAAAATCACCGGGCGTCCATGGAATGGTTTCAAAAGGCGGCTTCCCAGGGACATTCAGGGGCCCATGAGATCCTCGAAAAGATGTTCAGAAAGACATGATTCGCATGAGCCCTTTGTCTATCAGTGAGAAATGAAGGTACCCCACCCTTAAAGCTGTGCAACGATATCGGATTAAAGGATGAGTGTGTCTGAAAATAAAAAGCGATTTTATACCGTGGTAAGGGGCAGGGTGCCTGGGATATATCCCAGGTGGTTCGGTCCTGGAGGTGCCCAGGAGCAGATCAGGGGGTATACCGGGGCCGTATATCGGGGGTTTGCCACCATGGAAGAGGCCCAGGACTTCATGGCACGCCCAAAATCTTCGCCTGTGCGGAAACAAAGCGCATACAGTAATGATCCCACAGATGAAAGCGCCCATGATGACCAGAAACGTCCCGTCCACATATACACGGACGGCGGGTGTATCGATAACCCCGGACCAGGCGGCTTCGGCGCGGTGATCATTGAAGGAGACAAGCGAATTGAGATCTCCGGGGGGTACCGGCTCACCACGAACAACCGCATGGAGCTCATGGCCTGCATCCAGGCTTTGCACACGTTAAAAAAAAGCTCACAGGCAGTGCTCTTCACGGATTCACAGTATGTGGCAAATGCCATTCAGAAGGGGTGGGCGGTTAAATGGCGCTCACGGAACTGGATGCGCGACAAGACCCATAGAGCCATCAACAGCGATCTGTGGGCGGAGCTGCTCAAGCTCCTTGAGAGGCATGATGTGGTCTTCCGCTGGGTGCGCGGTCATGCGGGCAACCCGGAGAATGAACGGTGCGATGTGCTGGCCGGAAAGGCAGCGCAAGGCCCCGACCTGGCACCTGATACCGGATATGAGAATGCTATGAATGAACTCAAAGAATCAAGGCTGTTTTAAAGTTTATTGCTGCTGATAAATTCCATCCACTTTTCATCGTCAGAGGTGCTGGTGATGTTTATGGCGCCCTCACCCCTCTTGAGATCTACCCAGGCAATAAGCCCATTGACGGTCAAGGCCTCTACCGGTAGCATGATCCGCAGAGGTGCGCCGGTAAAGTCTTTTTGCTGAACTGAACTCATTGTCTTAAAGATCTGAGGTGATATCAGGCGCATCCCATGTTGGCTGATGTCTTGCGCGATGCCACGACCGTTGAGCAGCACACCCATCTTGAGCAGCACCGTGATCTTGACCTTCTTTCGATGCTCCCTTCGCCGCTCTTGTGCAGCATCATCCGTGTCCATGTTATGTTTCCTTTCGAATAATTGTGCTCTTAGAGCATCACTATGATGATTTAAGAGTATTATTTGAAGTATCTATACACTACCTTGAAATAAAAGAGAAGCAAGCAGAAGCTCGTCTATTGTGCCCTTGTATAAGTGATGAAGCCAATAACTTAGCTGCGGTATAAAGTATCTGCGCATAAATGACGAGAAGGGGTTTATGTCAGATATCAAGAAAAGCGGAAAAGAGAAGCGTAAGCATGAACGGCATCCTGCCCGGCATCCTGCCCGGCTCAAAATAGCCCTTTCGGGCCGGTATTCCGGCAAGATACTCCAGGGGATACAGGACGTGCTTGCCATGGCTGAAACCAAGAACATCAGCATAGGCGGTATGTCGCTCAAGATTGTAGGGTCACCCTTCGATGCCAAGAAGAGCCTCACCCGGGCCAATGCCGGACAAGTGGTTGGAAAGCCCATAGAAGTGGTCCTTGAAGAAGAGAACATCATTATCTGGGGTGATGTCATTCGGACCGAGGCCGATACACTCGAGCTCGCCATCGTGATCTACAAGGTGTCGGATGTGCAGGAGTGGAAGAAGCTCTGCAACGAAAAGGCGCAGGGTATCAGCATTTTCCCTGACTCTCTTGCCGTGCGGCGCAAGAGAAGGTCATAAAAGAGTTTCATTCAAACGGCAACAACATCTGGGTATACCTGAGTGTCTCCTGATTCGGGTCCGGAAAATGTGAAACACTCACCCCCAGGAGGCGTATCTTCTTCATGCCGGCATCCGTGTCACCTAATAATACGATTGACTGCCGTGCTATGGTCTCTGCATCGTCGACATATCCTTTCAGGGTGATGCTCCTGGTGATGGACTGGAAGTCATAATACTTCAGCTTCAAGGTCACGGTCCTGCCTGCAAGGCACTCCCTTTTAAGGATGCGCGATACGTCCCGGGAGAGCTGTGCGAGGATGGATGCCATACGAGTCAGGTCGTCGATGTCTTCAGGCAGGGTGATCTCCTTGCCCACGGATTTTCTCTCGTGCTCCGGCGTAACAGGCCTCGGGTCATAGCCGCGGGCAATCCCGTAGAAGAATGACCCGGTCTTTCCGAACCAGCGAAGCAGATCATCCAAAGGCTTTTCCATGAGGTCGGCGCCGGTCCTGATGCCCAGCGAGATCATCTTCTGCTCGGTGACCTTTCCCACACCGTAGAACTTCCTGATGGGAAGGTTTGCAATGAAGGCCAATGCCCTGTCAGGGTGGATGACGGTGAGGCCGTCGGGCTTCCGGAAATCGGAGGCCGCCTTGGCGAGGAACTTGTTGTAAGAAATCCCTGCCGATGCCGTCAGTGCGAGCGAGTCACGAATCCTCTGCCTGATCTCACGGGCGATATTTGTTGCAATGGCCATATGCCTCTTGTTCACGGACACATCGAGAAAGGCCTCGTCCAGTGACAAAGGTTCCACACCGTCGGTGAAGTGGAAGAAGATCTCCATGATCGCTTCTGATGCCGCCTGGTACTCACTGAACCTTGGAGGGAGAAAGACAGCATGGGGGCAGAGCCTTTTCGCCTTTGCCGATGACATGGCCGAGTGGATGCCGAATTTGCGTGCCTCATATGAGCAGGCTGCAACAACGCCCCTTTGCTCGGGCGTACCTCCGACAATCACGGGCTTGCCCTTCAGAGAGGGGTTGTCCCGCTGTTCCACCGAGGCATAAAAGGCATCCATATCGATATGGATGATCTTACGGATGTCTTCCATCTTGTTCAGAGACTGCTAAAAAACTCTCTGATTATCTCCAGTGACTCCCTGGGTTTCTCCTGGGGTATGAGGTGGCCTGCGCCATCCACCATACGATAGGTGCCCTGTTTGAACGTGGAGGTGGCCTTCTTCAGGTCGATGAAGGCCCGGTTCTCACTCTCTTGTCCTTCAAGGACCAGGGTGGGGCAGCTCACCTTGGGCAGCATTGGCCACGGGTCATACTGCATACCGCCCATGAATAACGATGCCTCCCTCTTGGGCGAGCATGCGAGCGTCAACCCCCCGGCATCGAGCCTTTTCATGCCATATTCCACATAAAGGTCGAGCATCTCTGCATCCCAATTCTTGAACATGGCCTTTGACCTCAGGTAATCATGAACCTCCTCGCGGCCGGACCACGTGTCTCTTCGGCGGATGGCCTTGGAGGCCAGCGGGTGAAGATCCACGGTTATCCGGGCCTTATAGAAATCCTCAGGCAGGAATATGGGTTCGAAAAGGATAAGGCCCCGAGCCTGAAGACCAAAGGCCGCATTGGCAATAGTTATTACCGTGGCGCCCATGGAGTGCCCCGCCATGGCAGGTCTGTCAAGATCAAGCACCTTGCAGAAGTTTGTCAGGTCCTGTGCAATAGTCAGCCAACTCAGGCCTCCCTTGTCGGGATCCGACTCCCGGTGATCGCAGAAATACGGGGCAATCACACGCCATCTGGGGGCGAGTTCCCGGGCAATAGGGTGCCACAGCCAGGGAAGGAACCCGGTTGCGTGCATGAGTAAAATGGTCGGCCCATCACCCTCATAGAGGAGATAAGACAGGTCCACATCACCGATTTCCTGGGTCAACACTATAGGCATATGGTCTTTGGACATTACGGAAGCTCCTTCAACAGGCCATTATTTGATGATCATACCAAGGGCCTTTTTCAGCGAATCATTTTTATAACCTGGAAATACAAAAGGTGATTCACTTTCAGAAGACAGCGCAGGGATTATCTCTCCGGTCTTGTCAAAAAGGGAAAGGCTATATTCTTTAGCACCCTTTATCTTTATGGTTATAGCCGGAGTTTTCAATGAGTCCTTCATGACGTCATCTAAATATTTATCACAGTAGATCTTATTCAGGCCTGCGAGGAAAGAATCGATCTCAGCCTTATCCACGATTATACCTTTTTCATTCTTCCAGGTATAGAGTGTTACTCCTGGCTTGGTTGCATCTTTGAGCGACTTATCTGCCAAAAGCGCCTCCCGGGTCAGCGTTGTTGTATTGCCTGCCTGTTCGATCTCTATGTGGATGATATCCGAGGGTGTAATGGCAAAGACAAGCATATCCCTCAGATCGGCAACCGGTGCCAGGAACAGCCGGGGCAGGTCACCGCTTGCGAGGTAGACCTTGCTGTCGCCCGGGAGCCTGATATAGGTGTGCGAGTTGGTGGGCGCCGTCTTGCCGATAGCGAGCTCACGTCTGATCTCGTTGCCGGAGAAGGCCTTGAGCATGACCTTGTTCTTGTCGTCAAGCTGGTAGCGCTCATAGGACTTTGACTCAGAAACCAGGTCGGTTATGGTAAGCCCGGAGAGTTTGTCAGACATTTCGGAGACCTTGGTCTGGTCGGCGCGCCAGTTGCCCGGGGAGATATACCAGGATTTGTCTTTCTTCGTAAGTACGGTCGTATGGCCGGCGCGCCTCACCTCCATCCTGGTTATATCATCCGCCTTGATGACTTTAAGGACCGGCAAGGTGTAATGGATACGGTCCGTGTGCTTGAAGATGAGGTAGGCCATGGACGATGCAATGAGCAGTGCCAGCAGGAGGTATTCCTTTTTCACGTTCATACTTCACCCCTTATCTTACCTTAAAAGGCGGCCTCGATACGTTTCTTGCGGTTGTGCCGTCTGAGCAATACAAGCATGCCGAAGATCACAACAATCACAGGAAGACCTGCAATATTAAAAAATTTTGCTGCAACCTTGACCTTCTCATCCTTGACATCAAGGGGATTGAAGGTCTGGACCTTGCTCCGCATGAGGGCAATATCGTCCTTGTTGTTCAGGACATCGATGATATTCATGATGAGTGTTGTATTGGGATTGTCGGCCTGTTCGGATATCAGGTTGTCCGTGAGCATCTCGGAAGAACCGATGATAAAGATCTTGGCCGGTTTCGATGCAGAAAGGAAACCGCCCTTTTGCTCAAGCTGGTTCGCTGCCGGCGCCTTTGGGGCTTCATTGCCTTTGGGGTTTTCTTGTTTTGCAGATGGGCTTGCATTATCAGCAGGCTTAGCAGGGATAGGCCTGTGGGCGAAATAACTCGGGAAGCTCCCTTCAAGGATATAGGCAAGCGGCCTGCTTGCCATGCCCTCACCGGAGGCAGGTGGTTTGATGAACATGGGGTTGAGCATGATCTGCCCCTTCATCTCCCATGACTTTTCGGAAGAGGAAAAGAGTTTTATGGCGTTGAGCCTGTTGTTTTTGATCTGCCGGTCATTCAGCGTAAGAGGTGAAATCTTGTACGCTATGAACTGCTTTATGTTCTTCATGAAATCGAGCTTGTTGTTGATCTGCCCCGCTTCAATAATGGGGGCAAAATAGATGGTCTGCTCACCGCCGCCATACTGCTCGGGGAGCCGCTGTTTGAAGCAATTCTCATCAAGGACCAGCGATTGATTCACCTTGACGCCGTAATGATCCAGCAGTCTTTCAAGACCGGTATTCACCGGCACAAGCTGGCCCTGCTGCTGGTAGGGCGACCCTGTCTGGGAGGGCTCCATGAATGAGTCGAGGAAAACAGCGATGTTTGTTCCCCTCATGAGCGCCTGGTCGATCTGATACAGGTCGTAATCGCTGAACTGCTCGGTAGGACGCACGATGAGCAGCGATGACAGCCCCTCGGGGATGCCCTGCTTGAGATTGATCTCCTTTATGGAATAGCTTTTTGATGCGAGGCTGCTGAAGTTGCCGAGCGATGCCGTGGACCCTGGCCCGCCGTACAGACTGAGCGTACCCTTGTCTGCTAAGTAACCCAGATTCTCATTGATGCCGATCAATGACTCGACACCCTGTTCAACGGCATCTTCGATGGTGGGCGTATCCGTGAGCTTGTACTGGGTACCGAATAAGGGGATGTTGTATGCCTGCAGAACAGGTATCATGAGCGATTTCGAGCCATATTCCGTAACCAGCCCGATGATGCCTGATCCCGCGGGGATCTTGCCGTCATCCAGGGCAGGCCATTTGAGCATCATCAGGTTGTATTTTTTCGATAGATTTACCATCTCGGTTTCGCTGGAAGGCTCTGCCAGGGCATAATCGAGCCTGCCGTACATACGTTTGTTCAGGTCGTCCACTACCTTTTTCACACTAATTGAGACCATCGGAAGTTCCTTGATGCCCATGCGGGTTGCAATGGACTGGAGGGAAGGGGAAAGGTAGAGCCTCACCTTCACTTTGCCTTTCAGGTTCAATAATGCGCTGATCTTGCTGTTGAGGCGCTGTATTGACGTGGTGAGCTTGTATTCAAGCCCATCGGTTGAGGTAATGGTGGGTATGCGCTCCACCATGTCGCCGTTGATGATCACCAGGCCCATATAGGCCTTTTTGAATTTCATCTCATCTTTTTCAACAACCTGGATCTGCACAGGGTTGATACCATAGTCCTGGGCGAGCTTGCGGTTTGTCTCGGTCTTTGCGGCATCGATCTCGCCCTCGGCGCTCACGTCGTAGAACCGGTAGTTGAAATAGGTATTGGCATTGACGGAATATTCGCCAAGCAGGTCTTTCAGATACTGCTCCACCGTGTTGTAGGGTGAGGGCAGGTTTGATGTGAAGAAGACATTGATGGTAAGAGGTTCCTTCAGGGTGGACACAACGTTTTTACTCACCTTGGAGAGTGAGTATACCCTGTTTGCCGTAAGGTCGGCCCTGAAGAACAAGGTGGCGGCCACGAGGTTAATGAGCACAATGGCAGCGAGGTAGACGGTAAATTTCATGTACCGTTTCTGTTTCATCATGGCCGTTCTCCTTACCTTTTTTCCTGCATGATAAGCTCTGCGCCATAGAGTGCTATGAAGATGACGCTTATGAAGTAGATGATGTCACGGGAGTCGATGATGCCCTTGGCGATGTTCTCGAAGTGGAAGCCTGCCCCGAGATAATGGATAAAGGGAAGTATCGAGGCCGGGAAGAAAAAGAGCATCTTGTCCACAAGGCTCAATGCAAAGCAGATGACCATGCCCACAATGAAGGCGATGATCTGGTTTCGGGTGGTGGCTGAGGCAAAGATACCGATGGCGCTGTAGGCGCTCCCCAAAAGCACTGCACCGAGAAACCCGCCCATGACAGGGCCCCAGTCAAGATCGCCCATGAATGATGCCCAGATGGCATACGAGATGGTGGGCAACATCATGAGGGCCACAAACACAACACAGGCCAGAAACTTGCCGATGATCACGTCTGTGAGCCTCACCGGAAGAGTCAGGAGCATCTCTAAGCTTCCTATGTGCAGTTCCTCGGCAAAGAGCCGCATGGTCACGGCGGGTATCACGAAGGGGAAGATCAATGGCAGCATGGAGAAGAAGGTCCTTAAGTTTGCCTGGTTTATGAGGAAAAAGGTGGAAAAGAAGAACCAGCCTGAGATCAGCAGGAAGATGCAGATCACGATATAGGCAATGGGGGATACAAAGTAGTCTTTGAGTTCTTTTATGAATATGTGCCGGGCCTGGGCCATATTATGCCTCCTGAGTCAGTTCCCTGAAGATCTTCTCCAGGGACTTGCCTTCCTGATGGAGTTCCAGCAGGGTCCAGTCAGTTGCCTTGATGATGCGATAGATTTCCTCACGGGGGTCGTCCGGGGTGCTCATGGTCAGTTTCAGCCTCAGTTCGTCTGCTGCAGAGGGCTCCTCATCAATACACGATATACCTTTCACACCGGATATAACCTCCCGCACCCGCGCAAGGCCTGTATTCTTCAAGGTCAGGTATATGGTCTTATCGAGTCCTGTACCCATCTTGAGCATCTCTGTGCTGTTGTCCGCAACGATTGCACCTTTGTCGATGATGACGATACGGTCGCAGGTGGCCTCGGCCTCACTCAGGATGTGGGTGGAAAGGACAATAGTCTTGTCCTTTCCTATGGAGCGTATGATGTCGCGGATCTCCACGATCTGGTTCGGGTCCAGGCCTGAGGTGGGCTCGTCAAGCACGAGGATCTCCGGGTCGTCGATCATGGCATGGGCAAGACCCACCCGTTGCCTCAGACCCTTGGAGAGCTCGCCGATGGTCTTGTGCATGATCCCTTTAAGCCCGCACAGCTCAGCTATTGTCTTGATGCGCGACTTTTTTTTCTCTCCATCGAGTCCCCTGACCTTTGCTACATACTCCAGATAATCAAACACGAGCATGTTGTGGTACAGCGGGGCTGACTCGGGGAGATACCCCATGAGCCGCTTGATTGAGAGCATGTCTTGGGCAGTGGTGAAGTCCTTCACACGGATCTTACCGGAACTCGGCTCCAGATAGCCCGTGAGCATGCGCAGGGTCGTGGTCTTGCCCGCGCCATTGGGGCCTAAGAGGCCCATGATCTCACCCTTGCGGATATCGAGGTCGATGTTGTTCACCGCACAGAGTTCACCGTAATACTTGGTGAGTTTTTCAACATGAATCATTACTATTCCCCCTGTATCATTAAAGAACATGGGTGTTTAATGGAAGAACGACCAGATGTCACTGGTGAACTCATAAAGAAGATTTTTAAGACTTTGTCAATACCTCTCTTTACTTCCATAGTGATGTCATGCTTGAACCTAACGCTAAGTATGATCTATGATGATGGTATAACTCCCTTAACGGAGAAGCAATGATGAAGGCATTTGTCCTGAAAAAGATCTGCAATCTCTCGGAAACGCAAACGCCTCTTGAAGAGGCTGTCCTTTCCGACCCGGTCCCCGGGAAAGGGGGAGTCCTTATCAAGGTAAAGGCCTGCGGGGTCTGCCACACCGAGCTTGACGAGATCGAGGGACGCACCCCGCCCCCGCACCTGCCGGTGGTGCTCGGGCATCAGGTGGTTGGTGAGGTGATCGGTCTCGGGGACGGAACTCAGAGGTTTAAGGGTGGTGAGCGGGTAGGGGTGGGGTGGATTTATTCGGCCTGCGGACAGTGCAAATTTTGTGTGAGTGGACAGGAGAACCTCTGCAAGGAGTTCCGGGCAACAGGGAGGGATGTAAACGGCGGGTATGCCGAATATATGACTGTGCCGGAAGGCTATGCCCATCCTATACCTGATATTTTCTCTGATGCCGAGGCTGCCCCCCTTCTCTGCGCAGGGGCCATCGGGTACCGCTCTCTCAGGCTTGCCGGATTGAAAGACTCTCAGAACCTCGGGCTCACCGGGTTCGGCGCCTCGGCCCACCTGGTGCTCATGATGGTGAAATACCTGTATCCACATGCTCAAGTGTATGTGTTTGCCAGGAGCGTGAAGGAGCGGGAGTTTGCAAAGGAGCTCGGCGCTGCCTGGGCAGGAGATACTTTTGACAGGCCGCCTTTGAAAATGAACAGCATCATTGACACCACACCGGTATGGAAGCCCGTTGTGGAGGCGCTTGCCCACCTTGAGCCTGGAGGCAGGCTCGTGATCAATGCCATCCGCAAGGAGGATGCGGACAAGGAATTTCTCGTTAGAATCGATTATCCTGCCCACCTGTGGATGGAAAAGGAGATCAAGAGCGTGGCGAACGTTACAAGGGCCGACATAGGCGAATTTCTGAAGCTCGCTGCCGACATACCCATTCGGCCTGAGGTCCAGGAATACCCATTGGAAGAAGCCAATAAGGCGCTTCTTGAACTCAAGCAACGCACAATCCGCGGCGCCAAGGTGCTCAGGATCGATTGATGGATTAAAGTCTTTTATGTTGTGTCTCTTGACTCGCAGGACAAAGCATGAAAAATGGGTATCTATGCCTTATTCCCCTTATGAGTCAAACGGAATGCAGATACGATGAGAGGTGATGTGCGCCCCGGCAGATGCCACCCCCTCGGGTCAACGGTGTACCCTGATGGAGTCAACTTCTCTCTCTTCTCAAGAAGTTGCTATGCCGTTGAGCTTCTCCTGTTTGACGACCCGGATGATGCCCGCCCTGTACGGCTGATCAGGCTCGATCCCAAGGTGAATAAGACCTTCTATTACTGGCACTGCTTTGTGCCTGGTGTCAGGGCGGGACAGCTTTATGGTTATAGGGTTTTCGGGCCTTTTGACCCTGCAAGGGGGCATTATTACGATGGGCAGAAGGTTCTGCTGGATCCCTACACGAAGGCAGTCGCCATAGGGAATAACTATGACAGGGTTGCAGGGTGCAAGCCGGGTGACAATTGCCCCCATGCTGCGAAATCCGTAGTGGTGGACCCTTTGGAGTATGATTGGCAGGGAGACGAGCCCTTAAGGACCGATTACCGAACAAGTGTGATCTATGAGCTCCATGTAGGAGGTTTCACGCGCAACCCGAATTCCGGGGTCAATGAAGAGAAGAGGGGCACCTATGCAGGTCTTATCGAGAAGATACCCTACCTCAAGGAACTAGGCATCACTGCCGTTGAACTCATGCCTGTCCAGCAATACGATGAGCAGGATGCACCCCCTGGGTTGAGTAACTACTGGGGCTACAGCCCCATGGCCTTTTTTGCACCCCATGCCGGTTACTGTTCGACAGGCGGGTGTTTAAGCCCTTTAAAAGAATTCAGGGACATGGTCAGGGAGCTCCACAATGCCGGTATTGAGGTGATTGTGGATGTGGTGTTCAACCACACGGCAGAGGCAGGGCATGAAGGACCCACTCTTTGCCTTCGAGGCATTGAAAATACAACCTATTACATCTATAACATCGAGCACCGGCGATATGAAAATTATTCAGGATGCGGCAATACGGTTAATACCAACCACTCCATAGTCCGCAGGATGATTACCGAGAGCCTGCGCTACTGGGTGGAGCATATGCATGTGGATGGTTTCCGGTTTGACCTTGCCTCGGTCATGGCGCGGGGAGAATATGGAGAGCCTTTGGAAAAGCCCCCGATCCTGTGGTCCATTGAATCAGACCCGGTGCTGGCAGGCACCAAGATCATTGCCGAGGCCTGGGACGCTGCGGGGCTCTTCCAGGTGGGGTCTTTTATCGGTGAGCGTTTTGCCGAATGGAACAGCCAGTTCAGGGATGATGTGCGGCGGTTCCTTAAGGGCGAAGATTCGATGGTCAGCCGCATTTCAAACCGACTTCTAGGGAGCCCGGACATCTATCCTCAGCCGGAGCGCGAAACGAACCGCAGTATCAATTTTATTACCTGCCATGATGGCTTTACCCTCAATGACCTGGTGTCATATGACCACAGGCACAACGAGATGAACAAAGAGCAAAACCGTGACGGTAATGATTACAACCTCAGTTGGAATTGCGGGGTTGAAGGCCCCACGAACAACAGGGTTATTGATGAACTCAGACTCAGGCAGATAAAGAATTTCATCACACTCCTTTTCGTATCACAGGGTACACCCATGCTCCTCATGGGCGATGAGGTGCGCAGGGCCCAACAGGGAAACAACAATGTATACTGCCAGGATAATGAGATGTCCTGGTTTGACTGGGATGCGGTAAGGAGACATGAGGACCTGTTGAGGTTTGTTCAAGGACTCATAAGGTTTTCCCGTTCAAATCCTGTTTTCAATCTGCGGCATGTCCCCAAACCACCCTATACGGACAGAGACGTAAGCATTGCCTGGCATGGAGTCCGTCAGAACAAGCCGGACTTCGGTGAGGACTCCCACAGCTTGGCACTCGAGTTGAAATCCAGCCTGGAGGGAGAGCATGTCTTCATTATGCTGAATGCCTTCTGGAAGCCGCTGACCTTTGAGTTACCCAAACCCGATAGCGATCATGCATGGTACAGGGTTGTGGATACATCGCTTGGTGAGGGCAAAGACTATTCTCAGCCCGGGAAATCCACCCATATCGATGGTCCCAGGTACCGGCTGAAAGACCGCAGCACTGCTGTTATGGTAACCCGCAGGATTAAGGCCAGGTAGACTTAAAGGCATGTGAGATGCAAAACAAAATATTTCCTTGTGTCCGGGTTCCTTCCTAAGGTATTGACTCGACCGGATAAGGTGATATTAATACCAGATAAGTATGATTTACATGGCCAATGGAGAACGAGGAGGAGAGGATGAGCGTTAAGAAACAGTATTTGAAGACCAAATCGGTGTGCAAGGTAACCTTTAACCTCCCGAAAGATGTAGCCAAATCAGCAGGCTCTGTCTATCTTGTGGGGGATTTTAACGGCTGGGATGCAAACTCGCACCCCATGAAGCTCCAGAAGGATGGGTCGTTCAACCTTTCGATCAACCTCGAGAAGGGAAGCGAATACCAATACCGCTACCTGCTCGACGGCTCTACCTGGGAAAATGACGAATGTGCGGATAAATACGTAAAAAGCCCGTATGGAGATAGTGAAAATTCCGTAGTGGTCATCTGAGCGTTCCCCATCCGGAAGCAGCCATTGATGGCCTTAGCTTCTTGTGTTGTCATCGACAAACTTAAGGAGAAGGTCGATTCATTTGCAAGGCATCTCAAGGATGCCGACCAGCCTGTTGCTGACGAGTCGGATAAGTAATCTCCGGCTGATGGAATGGTTTATTTATTAGGACTGGAGGTTTTTTGCGTTCAATTATTTTGCATTCACTAATATCTGTGTAAGCTCCTCATCCGTCAGTACGATGGGGTTGCCTTTCATGCTGCTGGCGCGCCTGGCCTTGGCCACAATATCCGGGAAGTACTCCTGCCTTATTCCAATCAATGAAAGAGGCTGTACCTTCATGTGCGAGCAGAGCTCCTGGATCCAGTCGATTGCATCATACGCCCGGGCGGATGTTTTGCCGGTGATGATCCGTGCCACATCCTCGAAGCGCTTCAGCGCATAAGAATCAGGGGTGCGGTTTTTAAGTGCCTGTATATTCATTTCCACCACATGCGGCAGCAGGCTCGCACAGATGAGCCCGTGAGATACCCGGCATTGGCCGCCTGCAGCAGCAGCAAATCCATGGACTGCTCCAAGCCCGGCATTTGCCAGGGCAATGCCGCTGAACAGGCTCGCCAGGGCCATGTCTTCCCTGGCAGCCGCATTGCTGCCGTCCTTATACGCACGTATTAATGACCTGGCAGAGCGTTCGAGCCCCTCCCGGCATATACTATCGGTCAGCGGATTTGAGCTGTTTGAGACATAGGATTCCAAAAGCTGGGTCAGCGCATCAAGGCCCGTGCTTGCAGTAACATCAGGGGGGAGTGAATGGGTGAGCTCAGGGTCCACGATAACAAGGCGTGGAAGCAGGAAGGCAGATCGCAAACTCACCTTGACGCCATGATCCTCGGAGAGGATAACGGCATTTTTTGTCACCTCACTGCCGGTTCCGGCGGTTGTGGGTACGGCAATATAAGGAACCGGGGGCTTCGTGAGCGGCATGGCCTTGCCAACGACCTCGAGGTAGTCATAGAGATCGAGCGTATTTGTAATGAGTGCGGCGATGGCCTTTCCGGTATCTATGACACTGCCCCCTCCGATGGCTATAACACAGTTGCATCCATGCTCACGCGCCACGGATACACCCTGGGTCACGGTCTGCGTGGTAGGTTCTTTGGGAACGGAATAGAGGGTAGGGGTTATATATTTGTTTCTCAGCCTATCGAGAAGCTGGGACCATCTGAGGCCTTTCTTTCCCGTGACGACCAGGCATTTATTCCCCATAGAGGAGGCGACATCGATAATCTCATGGATACTCCCCGGGCCGAAGATGATCCTCTCAGCAGTGGCAAACTCGAAACGCATATAATGCTCCCGGATTCATATTAAAGAGCCGGACCTCTTCATGTTTTACCAGGCAGCATCCTCAGGGAAGACGTTTGTATATCTGGTGCTGTATCTGGTCTCAGCTATCATGGCTTCTACCGCTTCCTTCCACTGTTTATAATGCAACGTCTGCTTGTGCTCCAAGGCGGCTGCCTCGGAGCGATAGACCTCGACAAGAACAAATCTTCCGGGGTCATCGTTCTGTTGTATCACATCAAACCGACTCACTCCAGGCTCAAGGATGCTGTTCCCGGCATTTTCTCTTGAGGCATTTTTGAATTCTTCGATTGATTCGGGCTTTACGCGTATAAAGACATGGACAATGACCATGGGCAATCTCCTTAGGAAAGCAAATGGCACAGAATAGATATCCTATACCATCCCTCAGCAAGGTGTCCGGCAGATCTACACCAGACACTTTGCTTAAACGCAAAACTTTTCCAGAGGTTTTTACAGCACTCTGATCGCTATCACACCTCCAATCGATCCGATTTTCTTTATCAAGTCGTCGTGAATACCGCTATCAACATCGATAATATTATAGGCAATATTACCCTTGCTTTTATTGAGCATGTCGGCGATGTTGAGCTTGTTATCGGCGAACAGGTGCGTAATTTTTTCAATCATACCCGGCGAGTTCTGGTTGGATATGGTCAATCTCTGATTGCCCGATCTGTCAAGAAAACACTCCGGGAAGTTAACAGAGTTCTTGATATTCCCGTTCTCCAGGAAATCCATGAGCTGCATAGCAGCCATTATCGCGCAGTTTTCTTCAGACTCCTCGGTCGAAGCCCCCAGATGCGGGATGGCTATGCACTTATCCATTTTTATAAGCTCTTCATCGGGGAAGTCTGTCACATAACAGCTCACGACACCATCGGTTATGGCCTTCTGCAGGTCGGCGATATTCACCAATTCCCTTCGGGAGAAGTTCAAGAGCTTCGCACCGCGGTTCATGACCGCAAATTTTTCGGCATTTATGAACCCCCTCGTGTCCTTGTTAAGAGGGACATGCAGCGTAATGTAATCACACTCAGCCAACAACCGATCCAGGCTTGCCGACCTCTTTATATTGCGAGACAGTCTCCAGGCGGCGTCAATCGACAGATATGGATCATATCCGCATACTTCCATACCGAGCGATTCGGCTGTGTTAGCCACTATGATCCCGATCGCGCCCAGTCCGACTACCCCCATCTTCTTGCCCAGTATCTCCGTTCCGCCGTACTTTGATTTTCCCTTTTCGATGAGATCAGGCACCTTGTCGCCTTGGCCGACCAGACCTTTGGCCCAGGAGATCCCTTCCGTCACTTTCCGTGATGCCAGCAACATGCCCAGGACGACCAGTTCCTTTACCCCATTGGCGTTTGCTCCCGGGGTATTAAAGACGACGATGCCTTTTTCCGAACATTTGTCGATGGGGATATTGTTGACCCCGGCGCCAGCCCGAGCAATCGCTTTAACACTTGAGGGCAAGGCCATGTCTTTCATTTCCTTGCTTCTTACCATGATACCGTCCGGCTCAGAAATGTCAGCGCGGTACTCATATTTCTCCGTGAAAAGACTTAAGCCCTTTTCCGATATGTTATTCAGTAGATCGATCTTATACATAAAACCCTCCTCTTTCTCTTGCTTGCTATATTACAGAAATATACATTCTGCGCCAGGCAAAAAATCGTGGAATAACTTGACAAGAGACACCGGGAGAACTACTAAAATGTCAAGAAACACAACAACTGAGCAGAGGAAGACGCATGCCTATCTATGAATATGAATGTAAAAAATGCGGTAAAGATTTTGAGGTGCTTGTGCCTATGAGTGCAAAGGATAATCCCGCGTGCCCCACGTGTAAAAGCGTCAAGGTAAAGAAGAAGATGTCAATAACCGCATCCGGCAAAGGGGGTTGCGGTACTTGCGCCTCCACTTCATCGTGCTCTTCCAAAGGCTGTTGTTCCTGCGGGTAAAAGCCTTAAAGGCCCGACTCAGGGCTTATCGAAGATATTTTTCAGGACGATGGTTTCCTCGCGCTTTGGCCCCACCGATACGATGGCTGCCTTGACACTGAGCTTGTCTTCTATATATCCCAGGTAGGCCTTGCAGTTTTTCGGCAGTTCATCGAAGGATTTGATAGTGTTCAAGGGTTCATCCCACCCGGGCAACACATCAAAGACAAGTTCAAAGTCTGAATACATATCGAGATTTGCAGGCATGTTCTCCAGGATTGTGCCGCCTGACTTGTATGCGGTAGCCACCTTTATGGTTTCGAACCCCGAGAGTACGTCAAGCTTGGTAATGGCAAGATGAGAGATGGAACTCAACCGGATGGAATGCCGCAGGGCCACGAGGTCGAGCCATCCGCAACGGCGTGGTCTTCCGGTTGTAGCGCCGTACTCGCCGCCAAAGGCGCGGAGACGTTCGCCGATTTCATCACTCAGCTCAGTGGGGAAGGGGCCCCCGCCCACCCGTGTAGTGTATGCCTTGCAGATACCAATGACCGAGTCAATCTTTGTGGGCCCTATACCGGAGCCGACACATGCCTGTCCGGCAACGGTATTGGAAGAGGTGACATACGGGTATGTGCCGTGATCCATGTCCAGATTGGCTCCCTGAGCTCCTTCGAAGAGGAGGTGTTTGCCCTGTCTCATCTTGGAGTCGAGCAGCACCGGGACATCGGTCACAAAGGGTTTGATCTGGGCGCCCATCTTCGCAAGCTTGTCAAACATGCTGTTTTTATCCAGGGCCTTGAGCTTGAGGATCTTGGTTATGTACTCCTGCTTTTCTTCAAAGGCGGCATCGAGCTTCTTCTTTAAATAGGATTCGTGAACAAGGTCTATAATCCTGATACCAACCCGCCTGGCCTTGTCCTCATACGCAGGTCCGATACCCCTTCCGGTGGTGCCTATGCCCTGGGTGCAGTCGCGGGCGGTATCGATGATTCGGTGGTACGGCATGATAACATGGGCCCTGTCGCTGATGGCAACGGAATCAGGAGAGACATCATACCCCTTTTTTATCAGTGCGCTTATCTCTTCCAAGAGCGTTTCCGGATCCAGGACTACGCCTGAACCGATGACGCAGAGCTTTCCGGGATGGAGGATTCCCGAGGGGATCAGGTGAAGGACAACCTTCTTATCGCCGACGACGAGGGTATGGCCTGCATTATTACCGCCTTGAAACCTAATGATAAGGTCGGACTTCTCGGTGAGCAGGTCAACGATCTTGCCCTTTCCCTCATCACCCCACTGGGTGCCTACCACCACGATGTTTGCCATACTTAAGGATCCTCCTTGGCTATAGGCCTAGATGAAGACCTCTTGAACGGAAAGGGCATTCGGCACCTTTCTGATCTTCTCAATGACCTTCTTCGGTACTTCGGCATCAACGTTAATAATGATAATGGCCGTGCCATCCTGGCGGTCCCTTCCGAGGAACAACCGCGCGATGTTGATGCCGGCCTCACCTAGTGCCATGCCGATGTTGCCTACCGTGCCCGGCATGTCTTTATTATAGATCACGAGCATGGTCCCTTCGGGGATCACCTCTATAGCGTAATTATCGATCCTGACGATCCTGAGGTCGTCCGATTTGAAGACCGAACCGGCCAGAGACCGCGTGCCCTTATCAAACTCTAACGTCATCTCGATGGTGTTGTTGAAGATCTCTTCTTTTGAGGACTGGGCCTCCATAAGGTCGATGCCGCGCTCCTTGAGGAGTATCGGGGCATTCACATAGTTGACATCGTCGGCAATGGCCGAAAGCAGCCCCTTGAGCCCTGCCACGGTCACCGGCTTGGTATCGAAGCCGGCGGCAGCACCTGTGTAATTGATGGTGACCTTCTTGAGCCTATCCGAGATTACCTGGCCGATGATCTGGCCCATGAAACGGCCCATCTTCTCAGAAAGCTCGAGATAGGGCTTTACCTTATGGAGCATCTCGGGTGCAACGGAGGGTGCGTTCACGGCATTGAGGATGACCCCGTTCTTGAGATAATCCACGATCTGTTCTGCTATGGCAAGGGCCACGTTTTCCTGGGCTTCGTGGGTGGAGGCCCCAAGATGGGGCGTGGCAACGACCTTGGGGTGTTTGGGCAGCGACCAGTCCTCAGGCGGTTCCTTCTCGAACACATCGATGGCGGCACCCGCCACCTTGCCTGAATCCAAGGCCTCGATAAGGGCCTTCTCGTCAACGATCCCGCCGCGGGCGCAATTGATAAGAAACGCCCCCTTCTTCATCTTTGCAAAGGCTTCCTTGCCGAGCAGGCCTGTAGTCTCCTTTGTCTTGGGGGTGTGTATTGTGATGTAATCAGAACGGGCAAAGAGCGCGTCGAGGCTTGTCGCCGGCTCGATACCCTGCTTTTCAGCGGCATCCTTGGTGAGGAAGGGGTCGTAGACGATCACGTTCATCTTGAGCCCCTGCGCCCGTGATGCCACTATGGTGCCGACCCTGCCCATGCCGATGACGCCGAGTGTCTTACCGGTGACCTCTCTGCCTTCAAGGGCCTTTTTCTCCCACTTGCCGCTCTTCATGAATCCGTCGGCCTGAGGAATATTCCTGGTGAGCGCCATCATCATGGCAATGGCGTGCTCGCCTGTGGTTATCGTATTGCCGCCGGGTGTGTTCATGACCACGATACCCTGCTTTGAAGCGGCTGCTATGTCTATATTGTCAACACCTGCACCTGCGCGTCCGATGACTTTCAGGTTCTTCCCTGCTGCAATGATCTCTGCAGTGGCCTTTGTCGCTGACCTGACCACGAGTGCATCATAATCGCCGATGATTCCTATGAGCTCTTCGGGTTTCAAGCCAGGCTTTACATCAACCGTAAAACCACCGCCCTTAAGGATTTCAACCCCCCCCTCGGATAGCTTATCGCTCACTAATATCTTCAAGCCTCCTCCTTAGCCGGAATTACAGGTTCGGAGCACTTTTAACAAATGGTTCTTGAGGTGTCAACCACAAGAGAGGAAAGAAGGAAGATCGGCAATTGTGGCCAGCGAACAGCCATCAGTGATGTTATAGCTGTAACTTGATCTTAAGTTTTATGAGAATATCGCAAGCCTATGGGGAGAAGCCTGGAAGCAATCCAGACTGTTACGTAAATCACGCCGAGAAGGACTACGTCCGTCGGACCGATGGGCAGATCCATTTTATATGCTATACAGAAACCCAAGAAAGCGATCACGCCGCCGATCAAAGAGGCCAGCACCATAAACTGGTTCATATTGCGAGCAACCATGTGCGCCGTCAGAGCAGGAATCAGAAGGAATCCGAATGCGATCAACGGACCGACGCTGAGCACTGCCATTGAAACGGCCAGACCGATCAGTACATAGAGCAGCACGTCCCAGAAAACGACATTCTTGTGCTGTATAGTTGCCATCTCGCGGTCGAACGATACAAGGAGCAACTCCTTGTGAAACAGGCCCAGCACGGCGATCACGAGCGTAAGCATTACTGCCGTCAGCCCGAGATCGAAATTGGAGATGGTGATAACCTCTCCTTTCATCATATCGAGCCAACCGATTTCGCCGTAAGGGTTTTTTGACAGCAACAGGATGCTCATCGCGGCGGCCACTACATACGCGGTTCCAAGCCGGCCTTCGGGGTGTCCACGCCCACGTCGTTCTAAAAACGCCAGCATCAGGATCGCGGTCAGTGAAAATATAATTGAGCCGACAAAGGCGAGCGCGTGCGTGCTGTATAAGCTATGTTCGGACAGATTGAATCCGAGCCACAATGGAAGTGAGAGGGCGATAGCAACGCCCGTCGAGGAAATCTGAGGCAGCGCCACGCCCATGAACACCAGCCGACGCATAAGAAGAAACACACCGACGAGCGGGCAAGCGAGGCCGACGAGCACGCTGGTGTATATCGAGTTGCGCAGGAGGAAATCGGGCGAGAGAATCTGATAAAGTGTTTCCATGTTAGACCATCTCCGTTTCAAACATTTCCGCTATCCGTTCAGCGGTAAGCAGCTCAACCGTTGGGCCGTAAATCACCTTGCCCTCATGAATCCAAATAACGTGCTCAGTATAGTGACGTGCCGATGCAAAGTCATGAGTGACGAGCAGGACGGTGATCTTTCGTTCCTCGCGAAGCTTTGAAATAAACTCCAGTACTGCTTTCGTCGCTTCACGATCAACTCCCGCGGTGGGTTCATCCAGCACCAATACTTCGGGGCGCGTGGTCAAAGCACGTGCTATAAGCACGCGTTGTTTCTGGCCGCCGGAGAGTTCGGCAAAGCGCTGGTGGGCAAATTCTTCGACACCCGCCGCATGCAGGCATTCGCGTGTGAATGCGCGCTCGACCCTGGGTACGATGCGACCCGGCCGCACACGTCCGTATACGCCCATAAGGGCGACGTCGAACCCCGTGAGCAGATAAATCGGGTCGAACTGAGTAGCTTG
The DNA here is from genome assembly GCA_963798485.1 of uncultured delta proteobacterium. Lineage (GTDB taxonomy): Bacteria > Desulfobacterota > Desulfomonilia > UBA1062 > UBA1062 > MWEI01. The sequence goes on from CAWCTR010000018.1 coordinate 45,551, forward strand.
AGGAACGTAACCGAACACGAGCGGTGCACCTGAGGATGTGGTATTGATGCGCCCCGCGATTGGCGGAAGCAATCCAAGCACTGTCTTTAACAGTGTCGATTTGCCTGAACCATTGGCGCCGAGAATGGAGGTGAAACTGGCACGGTCAATAGAGAGGGAAATGCCGGACAGCACCGGCTGGCTGTTGTAACCGATACTCACATTGTCCAGTGTGATGAGTGCCTTATTCATAGTATTTTGTGTGTCCGCCCTGTAAATCCGGGCGGACACATTCTCCCTATACTTATTTTGTTGTTTGTGCGGCAGCAACCAGTGCGTGGATAATGTAGTCCATCATCTTGATGTACGTTTCCGTATGCGGTACGCCGCCCGGCATGATGGGAAGCGTTATCATGGTTGCACCGGTCTGTTCGGCGATCCGTTTCGGCACCTTTTCAGGAAACTGGGGCTCGTGCACAACCACAGGAACATGTTCGGCCTTCATCGCCGTAACCAATTCCTGGATGTAACGCGGGGTCGGATCAATGCCCGGCCTCACTTCTATCGTGCCAAAATAGTTCAAGCCGAAGCGTGCCGCGAAGTATGGCCAATGCTCGTGATAGGATACGAACTTCGTCCCCTTGAGCGGTTTGACTGCTTTCTCCCATTCGGTAATCTTTGCGTTAAGTTTGGCTAAATACACGTCGCGGTTGAGAGTGAATTCCGCTTGATGCTGTGGGGAGAACGCCACCAGCGCGTTATAGATGTTCTCGATCGCGGTCTTTGCCAATACCGGATCGAGTATGTAGTGCGGGTTACCATAGGGATGAACATCTCCTTCGGAATGATCGGTTGATTTGGGCACATCGCGTGGGATGATCCCCTTGGAGCAGTCAACATAACCGGGCTTGTTTATCTGGATGCGCGGGTTTTTGCTGGCCTCAAGGAGAGCGGGAAGGAAGGCATGCTCGCAATCAAACCCTACCAGGATCATCAGGTCTGCCCGGTTCATCATCGGTACGAAGCTCGGTTTCATCGGTACCCCGTGCGTGTCTTCGACTCCGGTGGCGAGGCTGTTGACCTCGACCAGGTCCCCACCCACGGCACGCGTAAAATCCGCCAGGTCGGTAAGAGTTGTAACGACGCGGATCTTCACGGCGTGAGCGGGCCTCGCCCACCCGCACAGTACAACGGTGAGCGCAATGATCAATACGAGACTATATAATTTAGATTTCATGTTGGATTCCTCCTTAGCGTTGCTGCCAACCATGTGAGTGTGAACCGATAATCCACGCCCATTGCAGATAAACTGCATTATCGGCGGGCATGCCGGACACGGCATTGTGATCGGTGTGTGTGTACTGAAGGCGTATTTGGCTCCAGTGACTCACCGTCCAGGTGATGTACGGAGAGTAGGCATAGGTTTTGTCTTGCTTATTCAACTGGTTCTCTACATATTCATACATAAACCCGGTTGACCACTGCCGATGGAACTTGTACGTGAGATATGTATAGAGGCCTAAGGAACCGACTGTTTCACTGGGGAGGGCGTTCCCCGATGGGTCGGTTACGTCATAGCGATTATCGCTGTAGAGTACTTCAGTGCCCCAGGTGAGGCTCTCGAACTGATTGTTGCGCAGCGGCTTATAGCTCAGCACCAGGTCCGCTCCACCAAGGCGACGCTCCCGCTCGGTGAAGGTGTTGCCTGCTTCTGTAGGAAGCGGAGGATTAACCCCGCCTGGGTCGGCCCACTGTGCAGCCGTTTTTGGATTCCACAGACCTGAAATACCGGGTTCGAGTGAGATATCGGGAGTCAGGTCGAAATATGTGGAGAAGCGGCTCCAATAATTCAACCCGCTGCCGTAACGGAAATCGCCCACAGAGTTTGGCGGATTGTCCCCGCCGAACTGATCGCCTGCGCCCACGGTAAGGCTCACATAGTGCTCGACCGGCAACAGCCAGTTAAGCTGTAAGCCGTCCGTCCTCGATTCACCGCCGATGTATTCGGAGAGCACCAGCGGGCGGTTGACGAACGGCAGTTCATGATCGTGGATATACCCCAGCCGGCCGAACTCACCGAAGAACCGCCCTGCCTTAAGCTCCAGGTTCCACGGCAGAGCTGTCGTCTGCAGTGCTGCCTCTTCGACACCTAAAGCCGCTTCGCCGGTAACCGGGTCGGCTGATGCGTTGATCACCGTATAGGCCTTGGCAAATGGGTCCACCGCCGCGGCTGCGTTCAATTCAACCGAACGTTGGAACACATCGTACCCACCGGGACGGTCGTTCCCCGTCTGCGTCGATCCCTTGTCGTTATAACTGAAGATTGTCTCACCCACGAGCCCGATAGCGGGATTGAAAATGCCCGGGGAAGTCCTTGTCTGCGCTTCGGCTATCTGCTCCACCTTCTCCTTCAGTTCTTGTACCTGCTGCTGCATATCGCCGGATGGCGCCGTCTGATCGGCAGCGGCGCCCTTAGGTTGCGCGGATGATTGGCCTTGCTTGATTTCCTCTTTCAACTCTTCGATCAGCCTGCGCTGATCCTCAATGGTCTTAGTCTGCTCATTTATTGCCTTTTCCAGCATGTTGACGCGCTCTTCCATATCCTGAGCATATGCGGATAACCCGAATGCGCACAACACGGCCGTAAAGATAAAACATCGGAAAAGTTTCATAACTCCTCCAGGAGAACTGAATTATTACTGCGCGAAGATACAAGTCTCTCGTCGCATCTGTGGTACATGGAAGACGCACGAGAAGACGGCCCGGCTATAATCAGGTCTCTATCCTAGTGGTGGTCGTCATAAATCATGCAACGTATACAAAGTGGATCCAACCCAGGGTGCCTTTATAGAATGGTGCAGTATTTATGGCACACTACACTAGATTGAGTTGTGGAGTTCAGGCCGGAGGGGCGCGGTTTTGGATGAGGGAATAGGAGGTTATAGGAATAACGGCTAATAGTGGTCGTGCAATGACAGTTCCTGTAAGTTCTACTTGAATTTCACAAGGAGTAAAAGAAAGCCCGGTATCGGACTGATGAAGGATAGCAAAGCAGATGGAGCACTCGGGATGGTCGGCACAATCGCTATGGTGATGGAACGTGGACCCCAGGGAGGAAAGAAGCAGGAGACAGGCAAAGAATAATGAAAGTCGCTTAAACATCTTTCCGCTTAATCCATCATTCCTATTTGCTTGTCAATGATGGAGTGGAATATAACCAAAAGTAACAATAGGCACTATGTCGCTAGTGCTTGTTCACTGTTCATTTCCCGGCCATATGCCTCAACAGGGCCGACAGGTAATCCCAGAATCGTTCCACGCTCTCAATATTCACCCGTTCATTGGGTGAGTGGGGCTGCTCGATGGTGGGGCCGAACGAGATCATATCGAGTCCTTTGATTTGTTCACCGATTACGGCGCACTCCAATCCTGCGTGGATTATTTTCACCTTCGGCTCGTTGTGTAAGAGCTCTTGGTAGAGACCGGTGCACGTCTTCAGGATGGGAGAAGACAGGTCCGGCCTCCATGCAGGGTAGGAATTGCCTTTATTGACCCGGCAGCCTGCAAGCTCACCCACCGAGGCCACCTGTGACGCCATGTCGTGAAGTGCGCTTTGGGTGATGCTCCTCTGGCTGGTGGTAACCACGAAATTGTCGAGCTTGAACGAACAGACCGCTAAGTTCGTTGAGGTGACCACGGTGTTGTCGAGCCTCGGGTCGATCTTTAAGGGTCCATGGGGCAGGGCCTGGAGGAGGTTGATGATCTTTGCCGTATCCTCGGGTTCTACTACCCTGGGGGCGCTTTGGTCCAACTCCTCAAGTGTGAGTGCAACGCCGTCATCAACATGGTTGTACTCGGACCTGAAGATATTGTTCCAATGAACCGCCTCCTGCCTCAGCGCGTCTATGTTGGGCCTTCCCACATGAATGACCGCCTCGGCCTCGCGCGGGATGGCGTTATGTTTGTTGCCTCCCTTGATGGATACAAGGTGGAACCCGTAGGCCGCATAGGTGGAATGGAGGAACCTGTTGAGCAGCTTGATGGCGTTCGCCAGGCCCTGGTGGATATCAACACCCGAATGACCGCCCCTGAGCCCGGTTATCTTGACAGCCACAGGGACGGTATTTTCAGGGACTGTCATGAAATCAGGTTCAAGGATGAGTTCCGTATCCATGCCCCCTGCACACCCGATGAAGAAGGTTCCCTCCTCCTCTGAATCAAGGTTGAGGAGGGTAGAGGCGCCAAATGAGCTGCGTGAGAGATTGTATGCACCGGTGAGGCCGGTCTCTTCCTCTGCGGTGAAGAGAAGATCGAGGTTGGGGTGGATTAGGCGAGCGTCTTCCATGATAGCAAGCATGGCCGCCACCCCGATGCCATTGTCAGCCCCTAACGTAGTGCCTTTTGCCCTGATCCAGGAGCCATCCCGCACGAGGAGGATCGGGTCGGTGGTGAAATCATGTTCGGTATCCCGGTCTTTTTCGCATACCATGTCCGTATGCGATTGTAAGGCGATCGCGGCGAAGCCCTTGACACCCGGCTTTCTCACAATGACATTACGGACCTCATCCAATCGGCAGTCCAGCCCCAGGGTCTTGGCCTTGCTGAGGATATATTCAGACACTTGAGATTCATTGCCTGACTCGCGCGGTATCCGGGAGATCTCCCGGAAGTTACGCCAGAGACCCTGTGGATTAAGACCTTGAATAACCTTCATATCTTAAATAAGGCCCACCCTCACGGAAGCCCTTCAATAAAAAACCATGCCCCTAAAAGGACTACAAGGTTTTCGGTGTGCGCTGAAATATCATTGAACCGGGGCAGGAGAGACCTGCCCCGGTAGAAGATTACAGCTTCATTACATTTGATGCCTGCGGACCTTTGGGCCCGTCGGTTACCTCGAAGGTAACCTTTTCTCCCTCTGTAAGTGTCTTAAAACCATCCCCCTTGATTGCCGAATAGTGGACAAAAACATCGCTGCCGCTATCCTGAGTGATGAAACCAAACCCCTTTTTTTCGTTGAACCACTTTACTGTTCCTGTAGCCATTCATACCTCCGTTCTTTTGGGCCCGCTCCCTTGGCAAGAGGGTCTTGACCCTGGTGTTAATGTCTGGGAAAGGGGTATTATCAAAAATCCGTGGGAAAACTTATTTTGGGTTTTACCGCGGTATAATATGATAATATCCATAATCCAGGCATTCTTAGTGTAATTATTATCGACGTATCTGTCAAGAAGCATCAATAAAAAAATTGTTAAAGATCATAAAATGATCATTCCTAGGATGTCTGCGAGAGAATTCTTCCATGCGGTGAATGCCAGCAATGCCCTCTCGCTCCTTGCCTCTGAGCGCCTGTTCTTCGGTACATCAGGCACGGCCATGATACCGAAATTGATGTTCATAGGCTGGAAGACCTCTATTGTACAATCGGTTATATAATGCGTCAGTGCCCCCAGCGCCGTCTCCGTGCCGGGGGGGTGGAATGGCTTGCCCTTGATTTTTCCGAGCAGGGAGATGCCTGCAAGGATGCCGGTGGCGGCTGATTCCATATAACCCTCTACACCCATGATCTGGCCGGCGAGATATGTGTTTGAAAGGCCCGACATGCTTAAGTCAGATCCGATAATCCGAGGTGAGTCCAGATAGGTGTTCCGGTGGATGCTCCCATATCGCAGGTACCTGGCGGATGAAAGCGCAGGGATAAGCCCAATGATCCGCTTCTGCTCAGCATAGGTAAGGCGGGTCTGAAAACCCACCATGGTATAGGCATTACCCATGAGGTTCTCTTTGCGCAGCTGAACCACGGCATAGGGCCTTTTTAGGGTTGAGTGGTCCTTCAGACCTATGGGCCTCATAGGTCCGAAACGCAAGGCATCCGTGCCTCTTGAAGCGAGCACTTCTATGGGCAGGCATGCCTCGAAGAATCGGGCATCCTCAAATTCATGGGAGTGTACTTTGTCCGCCTTCAGGAGCTCTTCCATAAACTTCTTGTACTGTTCCTCATCGAGGGGGCAGTTGAGATAGTCCGGATTGTCATTTGACCACCGGGCCCCGAAAAATGCATGGCCCATGTCTATGCTGTCGGCATCAATAATGGGGGAGATGGCGTCATAGAAGAATAACCGGCTGCTGCCTGTCAGGGAGGCAAGATCCTGTGCCAAGGCATCTGAAGTCAGCGGCCCGGTGGCAATGATGGTGGGGTAATCTATCTCGATCGTTTTTACTTCTTGGCGCTTGACGGTAATCAGCGGTTGAGCAGTAATATATTCGGTAATCTGCGAGGCGAAGGCTGCCCGGTCAACGGCCAGTGCCTTTCCTGCAGGGACGCATGTCTTGCCGGCAATAGACAGGACGATGGAACCAAGCGTTTGCATTTCACGCTTTAAAATGCCGTGGGCGGTCATGGGGTCGATACCCTTGAATGAGTTGCTGCATACGAGCTCGGCCAGCAAATCTGTCTTGTGTGCTGGGGTCATCAAACCCGGGCGCATCTCGAACAGATCTACCTGCACCCCGCCCTTGGCCAGGACATGCGCCGCTTCAACCCCGGCCAGCCCCCCTCCGATGACACGGGCTTTAGGAAAGGGCATCTTCGCTGTACGTGCACTCAGGGTTCGGGCAGATCAGCTTGGTCCCCTTCTTGACGAGGAAACCTGCGCTGCAGCCTGAGCATTCCTTGATAACGGGCTTGGTCCAGCTGATGAATTTGCATTCCTTTTCGGAACAGGAATAGAACGACTTTCCCTTCTTTGAGCGCTGTTGGACGATCTCGCCCTTGCATCCAGGCATGGCGCACTTGATGCCCAGCGGGTAGGGCATGATGTTCTTGCACTTGGGATAGGCGCTGCACGCCAGGAACGACCCGTAACGGCCGTGGCGTATAACCATCTGCGCCCCGCACTTGTCGCATATCCGATCCGTCGGTTCAGGCGCCCTGGTGATACGCTTGGTGTTCTTGCATTCCGGATAGTTGCTGCAGGCCATGAAGGGGCCGAACCTGCCTCGCTTCATTACCATGGGAGAGCCGCATTTCTCGCAGACCTCTCCTGTCTCTTCGGCCTTTATTGCCTCTGCTGCGCGGATTTTTCCCGATTCGTCGCGGGTGAACTCCTTGGTGTTCGTACAGTCCGGGTAGCCTGCGCAACCGAGGAAATAACCGTTTTTGCCGAGCTTGATAAGCATCTCCTTGCCGCAGACCTCGCACATCAAGCCCGACGGACGCTGCTGGGCCTTGAGGTTTTCCATGTTCACCAGCGCGCTTTCATGCTCGGTATTGTAGGTCTGGTAGAAATCTCTCATTACCTTCGTATAAGCCTCCTGGCCTTCCTCGATGAGGTCAAGCGAGTCTTCCATCTTTGCGGTAAAGCCGATATCAAGGATATTGGGATAGTGCCTTACCAGCAAGGTGTTCACATCCCTTCCAAGCTCTGTCGGTATGAATGAGCGCGCCTCCATCCTTACATAACCCCTGTCGACGATGGTGGAGATGGTGGGGGCATAGGTGCTCGGCCTGCCGATTCCCTTGTCTTCAAGCTCCTTGATAAGGCTCGCCTCGGTGTAGCGTGGGGGAGGCTGGGTGAAATGCTGTTCCTTATCCACCTTTTGCAGCCTGAGGGTGTCTCCCTCCTTGACGGAATCGGGAAGCCTGCTTTCATCTTCATCGCCGTTGATGTCATAGATTTTCAGGAAGCCGTCAAAGGTCATGATCGAGCCGCCGGCCCTCAGGCCCACATCACCGGCAGAGATATCCACACTTGTCTGATCAAAGGTGGCGCTATTCATCTGGGATGCGATGAAGCGTTTCCAGATGAGGTCATAGAGGGCGAACTGGTCGTCATTCAGGAAGGGCCGTAAGGACTCCGGGGTGTTCGTAAGGCTCGTGGGCCTGATGGCCTCGTGGGCCTCCTGGGCGCTCTTTTTGGCCTTGTAACGCCTGGGCTTTTCAGGCAGATAAGGTTCTCCGAAGGTCTCAGGTATGAATCGCCTCACCTCGCCTATAGCCTCTTCCGAGATGACCGGGGAATCGGTGCGCATATAGGTGATGAGGCCTGTGATCTCATCAGCTCCAATGGGCAGACCCTCATAGAGCTGCTGTGCGAGCATCATGGTCTTTTTGGCTGAATACCTCAAACGAGAGGATGCCGCCTGCTGAAGGGTCGAGGTGATGAATGGCGGGAGCGGGTTCTTTGTGCGCACCTGCCGTGTGATCTTCTGGATGGTTATAGCAGCGGCGGCATTGATCTTTTCGACGAGTTCAAGCGCTGCCCCGCCGTCCGGGATCTCCTTAGGTATGACGACCTTGGCGATAAAGGTATCGCCTGCAGGTGTCATAAGGAGCGCCTCTACCGTCCAATACTCCCGTGCGACAAAGGACTCTATTTCCTCCTGGCGCATGCATATGAGCCGGAGCGCAACGGACTGTACCCTGCCGCCTGAAAGGCCCCGCTTGACATTTTTCCACAACAACGGGCTCATGGTATATCCCACGATCCGGTCCATGGACCGCCTGGCCATCTGGGCATCGTAGAGCTGGTGGTTCAGCCCCTTCGGGCTTTTCAGTGCCTCATCGATGGCCTTTTTGGTAATTTCATGGAAAATGATGCGATAAACAGCCGAATCGGGCTTCTTGATCTCTTCTGCAACATGCCATGCTATGGCCTCGCCCTCACGGTCAGGGTCGGATGCGAGATAGACCGTGTCGGCCTTATCCGCAAGGCTTTTTATCTTCTTCACTACATCACGCTTGGTGGGTATCACCTTGTATCCCGGCAGAAAGCCATTCTCAATGTCTATGCTGATCTTGCTCTTGGGCAGGTCCTTGATGTGGCCCATGGTGGCCTCCACCTCGAAGCCTTTTCCAAGATATCGCTTGATGGTCCTTGCCTTGGCAGGTGACTCTACGATTACCAGAGATTTAGCCATTCATGCTCCTTAGTGCGTATCTATTTCCTTCAATCCGTTCGACGGCCCCGGTGAGTTCGAGCATACTGACCCTTCGACTTGCTTCCATAACGTCTATATTGAGTTGAATAGCGATGTCATCGATACTCAACGGCGATGCGGCCACCAGGGTAAGAATATCATCGGTTCCTGTCAAGGACGGCTTAAATTTCTTGAGTAGGCCCTTTATCTGGGGTGCAATCTCAGAGAGCACGTCATCCGCATCCTGGATAAGGACCGCGCCCTGGCGGATAAGTTGGTGCGTGCCCTGTGAGCGGACATTCGTAACATTGCCGGGGACAGCCATGATGAGTTTGCCCTGTTCGAGGGCATAGCGTGCCGTGATCATGGCGCCGGATCTCAAGGTCGCCTCCACAATAATTACACCCTGGCACAGCCCTGAAATGATCCGGTTCCGCCTGGGGAAATTTTTGGCATCAGGGCTGGTTCCCGGAGGGAGTTCCGTAATGACGGCGCCCTTGGCGGCAATGCGCTCGAAGAGCGTTGCGTGCTCAGGGGGATAGATAACATCAATACCGGAACCCAGCACGGCTATTGTCCCGGCAACACCATCCAGCGCGCCAAGGTGCGCCTGAGCATCTATGCCACGGGCAAGGCCCGATATGACGGATATGCCCTGGACACTCAAGCTCTGCGCAAGCCTGAAGGCCATATCCTTTCCATAATGGGAAGGAGACCGTGTGCCCACAATGGCTACGGCGGGCTCCATATCATCAAGGCCGCCCTTGACATAGAGCACACTCGGCGGGTCATCGATTTCTTTTAATATTTGAGGATAGGCAGGGTCATCCACGCAAACGGCATAGGCCTTGATGGAATCGAGTTTGCACAACACCTCTTTCACCCGCTTGTCATTTGGGCCGCTTGCAAAGGAATCGAGCTGTGCCTTATTCAGGATGCCGAGGTCTTTGAGTTCGGAGATCGGCTTGGCAAGGATGGTTTCAGGGGTTCCATAGATCTGAAGGAGCCTCTGCACTGTTCTTGGGCCAATGGCCGGCAAGAGGTCTAATGCGATCCATGCCTCAATCATGCTCATACGGGACAATCCTTCTCCAGGATTTGGGAGGCTATAAGAACTCGACTGTTCATGTCAAGGATCATTATAAATAAATGGATATAAGGGTTAATAAATGAGATGCTGCCGAAAAATCCCAATTGTTTGCCTAATGAAAGGGAAAACAATTGCCACTTTTCAGTAATGAGATCCCCATGATTAACTCATAACATGATAATAGTATGATTAATATTGTGGGGCATAGTTTTTGCTGTATTAATTGATAATGATCAATTTTGATAGTCCACTTTATCCAATGAGATTATCAGGGGAAGGCTCTTGAACGGCCACATCCACGTAAGAGGAAGATAGTTATGAAGAGAGTGTTGATTATTCTGGCTGCCGCGGCATCTCTGTGGATACCTGAATACCTGTGGGCAATGGATGGGGTCTCTGATCCCGGTCTTTTATCCTGCCCCCATCAAGTCAGTGTAAACATGAATATCGATTGTTCAGTGGGCGGTCCTTGTTATTAGTTTTCACGAAATCACGAAATCAGCGGATTTATCAAATGCCCAAAAAGATAAAGTACGTGCCACTATCGCTACTCCAAGCATAGGGCCTGAAAAGTACAGATATCTTTAGCAGTTCTTCGGTTTTTGGATATAATCAAATTCGACAAGTTATCGAAGAAACATTCACTATATGCAAAGCGGTGATTTTGGCATGATATCTTCACTTTTCCATGCCCCTTTTCTGATGATTATGAAAAGGAATGCTCTGAAAAACCTCTTGGCCTTGGCATATTATCATCAGTCAGAGACAACCAGATATTAATTGCATTTGACCATGAGATCGTTTCCACCCTATTGTAGCATATAGCCATAGGTCTACGACTAGAACAGCTTGTTCTCCCCGTGCTTCTGAGTCTGCTATATCTTTCCAAATCCTCTGAAGTCCTCTATCGAAATCGGCTTGAGGCAGAATTCCCAACTGCGAAACTATTGTCTTGTCTAAAAGACCATCTTCTATTGCCTTACGTGCAGGGAAACGCATCGCCAAGTGTTGTGCTTCGACTGTATGGCATTCGGAAAAGCCTGCCTCTTGCATAAGCTCCTCAAGTGCTGAGGTAGATAGATAGCGTCTCAGGTCATGATCGAGCACACTCTCGAAGTAGTCATAAACGAACCATTGATCACGGGCCTTGTGCGGATCCAGACCAATAATTAGCAAGCCCCCATCGGGATTTAGAACACGAAAGGCCTCTGATACAAATTGGGATTTCTCTTCAAAATGGTGCACTGCGTTGATACAAAACAATTTATCGAACGTATCTTTCTCCCAAGGTATTTTGTCGGCATACCCCTGTTTCAGATCCCTGCTCGTTACATGAGTCCTGGCTTGCTGAAGCATCTGTGGTGAAGGGTCCATACCGGATACCTGAAAACCGTGGCTTTCCAGAATCGCGAGCCAATGCCCGGTGCCGCAGCCTACCTCAAGAACTCTATTGGTGGAGTTGTTTCTGGTAAAAGTCAGAAGCACATGTTCTATATCATGGAAAGAGATCCCGTCATAGCGGCGGTCGTACTTGTCAGCTGCATTGCGATAGTCCATGGATCGCGTCATGACTTGCTCTGTAAGCACCATCCTTCAAATATAAATTATCATAATGTGTTACTGACAGTTATACTACTCTCACATTAGGTTTGACAGCACTATAGAGACTCATTGTTCCAAAAACCGTTAAGAAATTTTTACAGACTGCAACGTAATCAAATCCGCATTTTCGGAACATCTCGGGCAGGAGGCCTTTTACGTTGTCTGATGTTGTATTGAAGCCATCGAGGATCTGAATGAGATAAAACAAGGAGCGCATCAGTAAATTGGTGGGCTTACCCCAGTCCGCGACATGTACTTGCCCACCGGGTTTCAATATTCGATGAATCTCCTGTATGGTGGTGATTTTCTGGGTTTTACTTAAATGGTGAAAAAACAGGCTTGATACCACCCTATCAAAACTGTTTTCCGGGAATGGCAGCTGCGTTGAGAAGCAGCAATAGTACCGGACATCCGCATCATTCTTTCTGGCTTTCCCCCTGGCAATGGCTAAAACCTGAAGGTCGCCGTCTATGCAGAATATTTCTGCTTTGGTTGTGGTCTTTTTCATCTGAACGGCAAAGGTTCCAGTGCCACATCCGACATCCAGGACAAAGTTTCCGTGCTGTATGTCAGTCTGGCTTAAGAGTTGCAATTTGACGCTCTTCTCTCTGCAGGTGAGGGAGACGATAGGGTCATATATCGGAGTAAGAAAACGATATCCAAGAGCTGGAATGTATCTTTCTCTTGAAGTTTCCATTTCGACTTCCTCCTCTCTGGTATCTTCATAATTCATTCTCATCCAACTATAGTTATGAATATCAATATAACCACAGATTGTCATTGAGCAGCCTGATCTGAACAGAAGATCTCATGCTACATTTTCTTCTTCTTGATGATTTTCCTCATCTGGGTTGAATGGGCCAGGACATCACCTGCTGTCATAGCTGCTCCAACATGTATTGCCTCCATCATTTCATCACTGGATACACCAAGAGAGAGACATTTGTTGGTGTAGGCATCTATGCAATAGGGACAATGACGCACGGTTGCGATGGTTGGGGCGATTAATGCCTTCTCCCGTTCAGTAAGTACACTGGAGCCTGTAGCCTGGGTATAGTACTCAAAGAATTTTACACTCTGTTCGGATGCATACTCAGTAATGTTCGGGAAGTCAGCCAGATCCTTGGGTTCATAGTAATTGTTGGACATTCACTTGTCCTTTTTAAATGGTATATGTTTCATAAGAAATCCTGTACGAGAAGCTATTAAGCGTTTTCCTCTTCACTTTGTATGTACTATATTCAGTGATATAAGAACATCAAAAGCAAAAAGTTATAAGCTAATCTTTTTCGGGAGCCTTAATACTCATCTCAAAGGAGAAGGAGGATAACCGGATATGGACTTTAGAGAACTCCTTAAAGTACGGAGGTCGATAAGGGAATTCGACGAGAAGGAAGTTCCATTGCCTTTGATCCATGAGATCATAGCCGATGGGTGTGAAGCCCCAAACGGAGGCAACAGGCAACCCTGGGCTTTCAGTATTATTACGAATAAGGATATGATGAAGAGGCTGTCTGATGAGAGCAAGATCAACATCCTCCTTGAAATAGATCGTAACCCAACTTCCAGTATAGCCACATACAAGATGGTTCTTCAGGATAAAGAGTTTAATGTCTTCTACAATGCACCCTGCCTCATCTACATTGCAGGGTTACGGAATGTTCATTCAGCAACTGTGGATTGTGCACTTGCTGCAAGCTACTTAATGCTTTCAGCTGCAGATCGTGGATTGGGAACCTGCTGGGTTAATCTCGGTTCGGTTATTAAGGATCAGGATTTACTCAAGGAGATAGGACTTCCTAAGGATTATGTAATAGTTGCTCCCATAATCCTTGGCTATCCGGTAAAGATCCCAGCAAAAACACCAAGGGATAAGCCGAAGATCCTAAAGATCATAAAATGATTGTCGAAAAAAGAAATCAATCCTCGTACACGCATCAGCAGTCAATCTATCTACAAAGTACTTTATTGAATAACCCCAGCATTTCTAATTCCTGAGATTCAAAGTCTCAATATAGAATTCTTACACTGTTTGATCAACTTGTGTGGCTCCCTCAGGTTCAATTTTCAGACCTGTGGCTCGCCAAGGATTCTCCCGAGACGTATAAGAAACAGATGGATGATGAAAATCTTGATGATCAGACCCGTAGTGTTCTGGAATCGGCATATAAATACATTGGCACTCCCTACCGTTGGGGAGGGACAACACCGGATGGATTTGATTGCTCAGGTTTCGTCAGGTATGTTTTCAATGAGAATGGCATTCCATTGGGAAGGTCATCACATGTACAGGTTCAAGAGGGAAAACCTGTTAGATTATCTGACCTGAAACCGGGTGATCTCATATTCTTTAAAATGCGACATAGACGCAGGGATCGTTCTCATGTGAATCATGTTGGACTGTATGTAGGCAATAACAAATTCATTCATGCCGCATCTAACTCACGTAACCATGAGATTACTGTTGAAGATCTTGAGTCCAACCATTATTTACCCAGGATAGTGGCAGCACGAAGGGTTCTTGAGAATGTAAATTAATTAAGGTAGCCTGGCCGTCTTGATCTTTGAACATCGATAGAGGCTTCCTAAAATAACATTCCAAGTAATTATTCATTTCCCCCTAAACACCCTCTTGACTTTCAGAGATTTGCAGTTATTCAATAATCATTCTTATTAAAGAACCTATCTTAATAACGGGTGCGCCATGTCGAAACACCACAGAAAACTAGACACATCAACGAATAGGCTTGATGATATGCTTTCAAAACTCAGGGATTGTGATTCCCGCATCACGCCCCAGAGAATAGCCATATTGACCATCCTGGCAGGCAGCGAGGAGCATCCTAGCGTGGAAGAAATCTACAAGCAGGTGAAAAAACAATTCCCTACAACAAGCCTGGCTACAGTGTATAAAACCGTATCTCTACTCAAGGAACTCAATGAAGTTCTTGAACTCGGGTTTCCTGATGGGAGTAACCGCTACGATGGCAGCAAACCCTTCCCACATCCCCATGTGATCTGTACGAGATGTAAAAAGATCATGGACCCCGAGCTTGTCCACCTTGGAGAAATCAGCAAGGAGATGAGCATGAAGACAGGATATAAGATCTTCTCCCACCGACTCGACTTTTTCGGCCTCTGCCCACAATGCCAGAAGAAGGAATTATAAATAAGGAGGTTTCGGGAAGGACAGAAAAAAGGGAACAGGCCGACAACGGCTTGGCTACGAAACACTAGTATTCATAGTAGCACAGTTCAACAATGCACATGACGAAAGGAGTAGACATTATGAAGAGAGATAGCAAGACCGGCAGAGGGACATCAAACCGGGACTGGTGGCCGAATCAGTTGCGACTCGATATTCTACACCAGCATTCCTGTAAGTCCAATCCCATGGACGAGGATTTCAACTACGCTGAAGAGTTCAAGAGCCTCGATCTCGCATCCGTTAAAAAGGATCTTCTGGCGTTGATGACTGACTCGCAGGACTGGTGGCCAGCGGACTTCGGACACTACGGACCTCTGTTCATTCGCATGGCATGGCACAGCGCCGGTACATACCGCACCGGTGACGGTCGCGGCGGTGGAGGGCGCGGCAACCAGCGCTTTGCTCCGCTCAACAGTTGGCCCGACAATGTCAACCTTGACAAGGCGCGCAGACTGCTTTGGCCGATCAAGCAGAAGTATGGCCGGAAAATATCATGGGCCGACTTCATGATCCTCGCCGGTAACGTCGCTTTAGAATCGATGGGATTCAAAACCTTCGGCTTCGGCGGCGGGCGTGAGGATGTCTGGGAACCGGAACAAGACATCTACTGGGGTTCTGAAGGCAAATGGCTGGATGACAAGCGCTACTCCGGCGAGAGGGATCTTGAAAATCCGCTCGCTGCTGTGCAGATGGGCCTGATTTACGTCAATCCGGAAGGCCCGAACGGCAATCCAGATCCGATCGCTGCAGCCAGGGATATCCGAGAGACTTTCGCCCGCATGGCAATGAATGACGAAGAGACGGTTGCGCTCATCGCGGGCGGCCATACCTTCGGCAAAACACACGGCGCTGGCGATGCAAAACATGTGGGGCCTGAACCCGAAGCTGCCGGTATCGAGGAGCAGGGCCTGGGTTGGAAGAGTAGCTTTGGTGCGGGCAAAGGCGGTGACACGATCGGCAGCGGCCTGGAAGTCACCTGGACGAACACACCAACCAAGTGGAGTAACAACTTCTTCCGGATCTTGTTCAGCTACGAATGGGAGCTGACCAAAAGCCCGGCTGGTGCACATCAATGGATACCAAAAGGTGGTGCAGCCGCCAATACGGTGCCGGATGCCCACGACCCCTCAAAGCGTATTGCGCCATCCATGCTGACCACGGACCTCTCGCTGCGGTTTGACCCTATATACGAGAAGATTTCGAGGCGCTTCTATGAAAATCCAGATCAGTTTGCTGACGCGTTCGCCCGTGCCTGGTTCAAGCTGACACACCGCGACATGGGTCCTCGCGCTCGTTATCTCGGCCCGGAAGTTCCTGCGGAGGAGCTCATCTGGCAAGACCCTATTCCTGCTGTCAATCACAAACTGATTGATAAAAAGGACATTGCCTCCCTCAAGGGCAAGATCCTGGCTTCGGACTTGTCTGTCTCTGAACTGGTTTCAACGGCCTGGGCGTCGGCATCAACGTTCCGTGGCTCTGATAAGCGCGGGGGTGCCAACGGTGCCCGTATTCGTCTGGCACCGCAAAAGGATTGGGAAGTCAATCAGCCAGCCCGGATGGCAAAGGTCCTCAAGACCCTAGAGGGCATCCAGAGCGCGTTCAACAGCGCGCAGTCCGGCGGCAAGAAGGTATCGCTGGCTGACCTGATCGTTCTTGCCGGTTGCGCAGGCGTCGAGCAGGCGGCGAAGAATGCCGGTCACAAAGTAACGGTTCCCTTCACACCGGGACGCATGGACGCCTCGCAGAAGCAAACCGATGTGGAGTCCTTTGCCGTGCTCGAACCGGTCGCGGATGGGTTCCGCAACTATCTCAAGACCAAATTCTCGGTATCGGCCGAGGAGTTGCTGGTAGATCGAGCGCAATTGCTGACACTGACCGCGCCTGAGATGACGGTTCTTGTGGGTGGCATGCGCGTCCTGAATACCAACTTCGGACAGACCCAGCACGGCGTCTTCACGAAGCGGCCGGAGGCGTTGACCAACGACTTCTTCGTGAACCTGCTCGACATGGGTACGACGTGGAAGGCGGTATCTGAAGCCCGGGACGTGTTCGAAGGGCGTGATCGTAAGACGGGTGAACTGAAGTGGACCGCCACGCGTGTCGATCTGATCTTCGGTTCCAACTCCCAGCTCCGGGCCTTGGCGGAAGTATATGGATGTGAGGACTCCCAGGAGAAGTTCATGCACGACTTTGTAGCGGCGTGGAACAAAGTCATGAACCTTGACCGTTTCGACCTTGCCTGATCGTAGCATAAACGACTTTGAGGGCTTCTGACAGGATGGCGGAAAAATGGTCAAATAATACCGGTGCCAGCGGACGGCATATCGCCGCCGCTGAACCGGATCTATTGGCATAGTAGTGATTGTTTTCTCTATCCTCTAAATTAATAAGTGTGAGGATATCAGAAGTCCACTTGAAGTGAATATATCATTGGAAGTCGAAACATCCGAACGTAATGATTATGCAATAAACTATACGATTATCTTGTTGATTTTAAATTATAGGTAATGTGCCATTATATTGGGTCAGGGCCTACTGAATATATCTTTTGGTAATCATCACACCCGGTCGATCAAGTACGAATCCATATAACTATAAGATATTGAAGCATCAGTAAAACTGTTGATTCATGTGTTAAATCATCGGTTGTGAGTATACCTAAAAAATGATGACCTCAAACCTTCAGTCTAGGCAAAGGGTGGGTTGCGGCATGATAGTTACGCTTTTCCTTATCAACAAGGAAAGCTTTAGACTGCATCACGCTCTTTCAACTGAAAAGTATGCTTGGCCGGATGATTCTCAATTCGTAGAGCTTGACGGCTGCTTCCACGCCTTTGCCATTTCTTGCGCCTGCGCAATTTGGGCCGGTGTCATCTGGTGCGCCATGGTATCGAGATTGGTGTTTGCAGTCTCTATACCTTGCTCCGCTGCGAGTTTGAAACATAAATAGGCCTGCATATAATCCTTTGGTACCCCGGTGCCGTTGCTGTACAGGAGCCCTAAATTGTACAATGCCTTGTCGTAACCTTGCTCTGCAGCCTTCTGGAACCACTTGGCCGCCTCTTCATAGCTTTGTTGGACGCCCTTGCCGCCCGCGTACAGGAGTCCGAGATTGAACTGAATGACTGCATCACCCTGTTCGGCTGCCATGAGGTACCACTTGGCCGCCTCAGCATAGTCCTGGGGCACCCCCAGGCCATGGTCAAAGAAATAACCGACATAACCCTGCGAAAGGTTATTCCCCTGCTCTGCAGCCATGCGGAAGTAGTAGGCGGCATCGGAAAAATTCTGATGCACGCCCTCGCCGTTGAGATAAATAAACCCAAGGCTGCTCTGGGAATGGGTGTTTCCCTGTACGGCAGCCAAGGAGTACCACTTGATGGCCTCTGCATAGTTCTTTGCTACACCCGCTCCGTTGCTGTAGATGTCTCCGAGAGTACTCTGTGACTCAACATTGCCTTGATCGGCAGCCTTGCGGTACCACCGCACGGCCTCTTTCAGATCCTGGGCTAAATCCTTGCCGTGATAATAGATATTCCCCAAGCCTCTTTGGGCCTCGACGTCACCTTGGATTGCTGCCTTGCGGTACCACTTTTCAGCCTGTACATAATCCTGCTTAACGCCCATGCCCCGGTAATAGATGAACCCGAGGTTGCTTTGCGCCTTTACATAACCCTGCCCCGAGGCCTCGGTGAACCATTTGGCAGCCTCGGCATAGTTGCGTGTTACCCCCATGCCTTTATAATACATGATGCCCAGGTTGAACTGGGCCTCCATGTTGCCGTTTTCCGCTGCCTTCCGGAACCACCTGGCTGCCTTGATAAAGTCCTGTGATACCCCCCACGCATTGATATACATGAGTCCAAGATTATACTGGGCTTGGGCATTTCCCTGCTCGGCAAGGGGAAGGATCTCGATGAGGGCATGCTGGTAGTCTTTATTCCTTATTAGGGGAACGGATGTATTGCCGGCGCTGCACGAACAGACTAAAAAGGTTATTATGAGAATCAGGCATGATGTTTTTCTCATGGGTATCCCTCCCGTCATCACATTAAATAATACTGTATGGTTATATCCGATCTCTTCACCTTCCATGCTGCCTCAATCGGAATTCTAATATGTAGCATAATTTTGCTTGAGATGCAAGCCCAGAGTGATTTGGGTAGTGTCCTCCTCGACTTTGATTTTTTAGAATCTATTCTCATATGCCTCTTTCCGATAATCTATATTTTAAGATGTAATGCCTTGATGGAACGATTCTTCAAGGCCCTTTTATCTCAGTAGTCTTGAGAAAACGCTTGACAGAGAGCCCTTGTACGTGGAAATACAAAGGGATGTTCCAAAAGACAGCAACCCAGGCTTATTATTACGGCTTTTACTTTAGGAAGGGCGTTTGCCCATAGGCCTGGTTGCCGGTAATCCCAACAGACAAGGTCATGGGCAAAACCCATGGCCTTTTTTTATTTTCAGCCAGGAGAGGGATAACATATGAAGAAGATCCTCAGCGGCAATGAGGCGGTGGCGCGGGGTGCGTATGAGGCAGGTATTTCCTTTGCCGCAGCATATCCCGGCACACCCAGCACCGAGATCCTTGAAACCATTGCAAAGGAATACAAAGACATCCATTCCGAGTGGGCCCCCAACGAGAAGGTGGCCCTGGAGGTGGCGGTGGGCGCATCGTACGCAGGCGTACGGGCGCTGGCCGTTATGAAGCACGTGGGGGTGAATGTGGCGGCGGACCCGCTCATGACATTGCCATATACCCTTATACGGGGCGGTATCGTGCTCATCAGCGCGGATGACCCCGAGCTGTTCTCCTCCCAGAATGAGCAGGACAACCGCCATTATGCCAGGTTTGCAAAAATCGCCATGCTTGAGCCTTCAAGTTCGCAGGAGGCAAAGGATTTCACAAAGGAGGCCTTTACGATCAGCGAGGAATTCGGCACACCCGTTATGGTGCGGACCACCACGCGGATCGCGCATTCCATGGGTGTTGTGGATCTATCAGAACCCTTGGTGCGGAAAACCCCCAGCCTGGAACGGCACCCCGCAGAGTGGGTCATGCTGCCTGCCAATGCCAGGCGCCGCCACCCTGTCATTGAGGAGCGTATGCTTGCCCTGAAGAAGCTTTCAAACACCACTTCCATGAACTACATGGAGATGGCTGATACCAAGATAGGTATCATCTCTTCGGGGGTGGCGTATCAATATGCCAGGGAAGCATTTTCCAATGCCTCCTTCCTGAAGATCGGCATGCCGTACCCGTTCCCGGATAAGTTGGTCAGGGAGTTCGCCGGCAAGGTGAAAGAGTTGTGGGTCGTGGAAGAACTTGATCCATTCATGGAGGAGCAGGTAAAGGCCTTGGGTATTGCTTGTCACGGCAAGGACCGTATCCCCATGTGCGGAGAGCTGAACCCGGATATCATCAAGGCCGCCATCTCAGGCGAGCCTGTGGTAAAGCCCGGCCAACCTGCGCTGCCCGGAAGGCCGCCTTCCATGTGCCCGGGTTGCCCTCACCGCAGCATGCTCTGGGCCCTTAGGCGGAATAAAACATTCATAGCAGGCGACATCGGATGCTACACCCTGGGCTTTTTGCCGCCTCTGGACGCCATTGACACGTGTCTGTGCATGGGCGCAGGCATCAATCATGCCCACGGTATGTCCAAGGTGTTCGGACCGGGCAAGGAAAAGCTCACTGCGGTCATCGGCGATTCCACCTTCTATCATTCCGGCATCACGGGGCTTTTAAACCTCGCGTATAACCGGGGCGCGGCATTGATCGTGATTCTGGACAACCGGACGACGGCCATGACCGGCGCACAGAACCACCCGGGTACGGGCGTTACCATTGAGGGGCAAAAGAACACCACCATAGACCTTGAAGGCCTGGTGAAGGCCCTTGGTATCGAGTGGGTAAAGACCATCAACCCCTATGATGTCAAAGGTGCGCGGCAGACGGTGAAAGAGGCCCTGGCCTCCAGCGGCCCCTCGGTCATCATTTCAAAGGCGCCGTGCGTATTGCTCAAGACACGCTCCGTGCCGGGCAAACCTTTACGTGTGGACGCCCTGAAGTGCACGGGCTGCAAGGTGTGCCTTTCCCTTGGATGTCCGGCCCTTGAATTCAAAGACGAGAAGGCGCATATTAACGAGGTTTGTGTGGGTTGTAATGTATGCGCAGACCTCTGCAGCGTAGAAGCCATCGGAGGTGAAAAATGAACGTGCTCATGACTGGTGTCGGAGGGCAGGGCATCATCCTTGCCTCTGATGTACTGACTGAGTTGATGATGCGCCATGGTCTGGATGTGAAGAAATCCGAGATACACGGCATGGCCCAGCGAGGTGGAAGCGTCATGTCTCATGTGCGTTTTGCCCGGCATGTTTCATCGCCCCTTATCCCCTATGGCTGCTGCGACATCCTGCTGTCATTCGAGGAACTGGAGACCGCGCGCTATATGGAGTATATCAAGGCCGATACCATCGTGATCATCAACCGGTTCCGGCTCTCTCCGCCTACGGTCATTGCAGGAAAGGAATCTTACCCGGACATTGTCCCGGTCCTGAAAGAAAAGGCTCTGAATATCCGGATGGTTGACGGCAGCGCCCTGGCGTCCGAGCTGGGCAACGCCAGAGGTGTAAACGTTATCCTGCTTGGTGTGCTCTCAATGGTGCTTGAGCCTGCCGAGTCGCTCTGGATAGAGACCCTGACCGATATGCTCCCCGAGAAGATCAGGGTCCAAAACATTGAAGGCTTCAAACGGGGAAGGCTCTTAAAGGCCCAGTGAATTATCTTCAGACAGGAGGTTTTAAGGAATGATCTACAATGAGGAATTCGAGACATTGCCCCGGGAGGTGCTGGACTCTTTGCAGCTGAAACGCCTCAAGAACGTGGTGGAGCGCGTCTATCACACCGTGGGGTTTTACCGGAAAAAGTTCGATGAGGCCGGCGTTACCCCGGAAGACATCCACTGTCTTGATGATCTGAAGCGTCTTCCCTTCTCCACCAAGCAGGACCTGCGCGACAACTATCCTTTCGGGCTTTTCAGCGTGCCCATGAACAACATTGTAAGGCTGCATGCCTCATCCGGCACTACGGGAAAGCCCACAGTCGTCGCCTACACCAAGCGCGATATCGAGACCTGGGCCGAGCTTATGGCCAGGTCCTTTGCAGCGGCAGGCCTCACGAAAAACGATATCATCCATAATGCCTATGGCTACGGCCTGTTCACCGGCGGCCTTGGGGCACACTACGGCGCAGAGAGGCTCGGGGCCAGCGTCATCCCCATGTCGGGCGGCAACACCAAGAAGCAGATCATGATACTGCAGGACTTCGGACCTACGGCCATATGTTGCACGCCGTCGTACCTCCTGTTCCTTGCCGAGAAGGGCGAAGAGATGGGCATCGACATGAAGTCGCTGCGGCTCCGGGTGGGGGTCCTTGGCGCCGAGCCCTGGAGCGAGCGCATGCGCACCGAGATAGAGAGCAGGCTCGACATCACGGCGCTCGACATCTACGGCCTGTCCGAGATCATGGGCCCGGGTGTTGCCATGGAGTGTATCGAAGGCCGCAACGGTCTGCATATCTTTGAGGATAACTTCATTGTGGAGGTCATCGACCCGGCAACCGGCGAGGTCCTTCCCTATGGCCAGCGGGGCGAGATCGTGTTCACCACCCTTACCAAAGAGGCCTTCCCGCTCATCAGGTACCGGACCAAGGACATCTCAAGGCTCATGCCCGAGGTATGCCGCTGCGGAAGGACCTTTGTTCGCATGGAGCGGGTCTCAGGCCGGAGCGATGACATGTTCATCATCCGGGGGGTGAATGTCTTCCCGTCCCAGATCGAGAGTGTTATCATGGAGGTCAAAGGTCTAGAGCCTCACTACCAGCTCATCCTGGAGAGGGAAGGGTCTCTGGATACCCTGGAGATCCAGGTGGAGGTGAGCGAAAAGATCTTTTCGGATGAGATAAGGCAGCTGCAGAATCTTGAGCGCCGCATTGCCAAAGACATCAAGGATTATATCGGTATCTCAGCCAAGGTGAAGCTTGTGGAGCCGAAGTCTCTGCAGCGCTTCGAAGGCAAGGCCCAGCGGGTGATTGACAGGAGAACCATGTGAGGGGAGGTCAGAGTATGAAGGTGGAACAAATATCGATCTTTTTGGAAAATAAACCCGGCGGTCTCTCGGGCGTAACAAAGGTGCTCAAGGATTCCAGCATCAATATCCGGGCCCTCTCGCTGGCGGACACGAGCGATTTCGGTATCTTAAGGCTTATCGTGGACGATGTGACCAAGGCCAAGAAGGTGCTCAACGAGAACGGCTTCGCCGTTGGCCGCACCCATGTGCTGGCCGTAGAGGTCCCGGACAGGCCGGGGGGGCTTCACAGCATCCTCGAGCTTCTCACCAGGGAGGGCATCAATGTCGAATACATGTATGCCTTTGTAGAGCGCAGCGGCGAGAACGCGGTAATCATCTTCCGGTTCGACAACATCGACCAGGCCATCGAAGTTCTTCTGAAAGGCGGCTTCACCGTGTTGAAGGGAGAGCAGGTCTACAACCTCTAATAAATAAATAAGAACACCCATAACTTTTATGGGGGTCTTACTATAACTTTGCAGTAAAAGAAGGAGGAAAAAGATGAAGAAGCTTTTAATGGTGTGGGCACTGTGCCTGTGTGTTCTCTGCATGGGTATCTCCGGGGCAAAGGCAGATGACATCAAGATCGGGGCCATCCTGCGTCTTTCCATCGGTGCATCCGACGGCATACCGGCAAAGCGCGGCATTGAGATCGCGGTCAAAGAGATCAATGCAGCAGGCGGCATCAAGGGAAAACCCCTTGCAGTCATCTACGAGGACTCCAAAGATTCAGCCCAGGCCTCTGTGAGTGCATTCCAGAAGCTCACCTCCATGGACAAGGTCCAGGTTATCATCGGCCCAATGATGAGCGGTGAGGCCTTGGCTGTAGCGCCTATTGCCAAGACGGATGGTATCGTTGTCATCACCCCGACCGCTACATCGCCGAAGGTCTCGGGCTCGGGCCTCTACCGCGGCTGTACCAGGATCGACAAACAGGCCGAGGCCCTGACAAAATACGCGAAAGACGTATTGAAGACGACAAAGGTCGCCATCCTGTACAGCAACGAGCCCTATGGCAAGGGATGCAACGAGGTATTCACCAAGTTCTTCACAGATGTGGGCATCCCTGTTGTGATCGCCGAGAGCTTCATGGTCGGCGACCGCGACTTTTCCGCCCAGCTCACCAAGATCAAGCAGAGCCAGTTTGACCTCATATTCATCCCCGGTTACCTCCAGGAGACTGCTCCCGCCATCTCCCAGGCCCGCAAGCTCGGCATAAAGGCTGTTTCCATGGGTGTGTACGGCGACATGGCACCGAAGTACATCGAGCTTGCAGGCAAGGCTGCACAGGGGCATGTGAACGGGAGCGAATACAACGAGGCGTACAACACGCCTACCAACAAGAAGTTCAAGGCCGAATACTACAAGATCATCAAGGACAACCCGTCTGAGACAAACAACATCATGTTCGCCGCCATCACCTATGACATGACGAAGATGGTTGCCATGGCCATTGCCGAGAAAGGGTATACCCCTGAAGGCATCAAGGGCTACCTGGACACCGTGAAGGACTTTGACGGCGTGACCGGGAAGCTCAGCTTCGACAAGAACGGCGATGTGGTGAAGCAGGGCGTGTATCTGTTCAAGGTGAAGAACGGGAAATATGTAAAGGCCCAGTGATGTGCTGATCCAGCAGCTTGTGAACGGCCTTGTGGTGGGCAGCGTGTATGCGCTGATCGCCCTTGGCTACACCATGATTTACGGCATCCTGGGCATCATCAATTTCGCCCAGGGTGAGATATACATGTACGGCGCCTTCGGCGCCGTACTTACTTTAGCTGCAACCGGAGAGCTGGGTCTGGCGGTACTCGTAGGTATCGGTACGGCGTGCCTGGTGGGTTTACTCCTGGAGCGCATCGCATTCAGGCCGTTGCGCGGCATGCACCCCCTGATACCGCTGATCAGCGCCATCGGTGCATCCATATTGTTGAGCTCCCTTGCCAGGCTCCTCTTCGGCCCTGATGACCGGTCCTTCCCCATAGAGTTCCACCCGGTAAGCTACATCATTCTCGGCGCTGCCGAGATTACCGGTCTGCAACTCATCATCATGGGGGTCTCCTTCAGCCTCATGGTGATCCTGTCGCTCTTCATCAACATGACCAAACACGGCAAGGCCATCATGGCCGTTGCCATGGACTCGGATGCGGCACGCCTTTCGGGCATCAACGTGAACAATGCCTATGTGATCACCTTTCTCTTGGGCTCCGCCTTGAGCGGGGTAGCCGGTATCCTCATGGCGGTCTACTACAATGCCACCTCTTTCAGCATGGGGGTGCTGCCAGGGCTCAAGGCCTTTTCGGCAGCGATTTTGGGCGGGGTAGGGTCCATCCCCGGGGCCATCGTGGGAGGGCTCGTCCTGGGCATTGCCGAGAACCTCGGGGCTGCGTACATTTCGTCGAACTTCAAGGATGCCTTTGCCTTTATCGCACTTGTGCTCGTGCTCGTTATCAGGCCGCGCGGCATCATGGGGTCGAGAAAATGAGCATATACATCCTCCATGTCCTCATCATGGTCACGATCTATGCGATCCTCGCATTAAGCCTGAATATCATCGTAGGCTTTGCCGGGCTTGTGTCACTGGGGCATGCGGCATTCTTCGGCATAGGCGCATACGTAAGCGGCCTTCTCATGTTAAAGGGACTCGGCTTTGTGAGCGCGTTTTTTCTCACAGGAATTATCACCTCCGTTCTGGGTCTTTGCCTTGCCCTGCCGGCGCTGCGGGTAAAGGACGACTACCTGGCCATTGTCACCCTAGGGTTCGGTATCATCACCACCCTGGTCTTCATGAACCTCGATATCACGGGCGGGCCTGACGGCCTGGTTGGGATACCACCCGTGACTTTGTGGGGCAAGCCGGTCTACTCCAAGTGGGCATTCTTAAGCCTTACAACGGCCATCCTTACCGTAATGGTCCTTTCGGCATACACGCTGAAGCAATCCAAGATCGGCAGGGCCTGGGCCGCCATCAGGGATAACGATGTCGTGGCCATGTTCATGGGCATCAACACCTCATATTACAAGGTGCTGGCCTTCATCACCAGCTCCTTCTGGGCCGGCCTTGCAGGAAGCCTGTATGCCCATTACACGGCCTATATCAACCCGCAGACGTTCGGCATGCATACCTCCATCATGATCCTTTCCATGGTGGTCCTAGGCGGCATCGGGAGCATTCCCGGATCGCTCCTGGGGGCTACTCTGATTATTCTGTTGCCTGAAATCCTGAGGCCGCTTGCCGACTACCAGGACATCTTCTACGGGGCTCTCCTCGTATTCATGATGGTCTTCAGGCCCCAGGGCATCATGGGCAGGGTAAAGATCACGGAGATGTTCGGGAGGAAGAAATAGTGCTCCAGCTCAGGAACCTGCACGCCTATTATGGCCACATTCACGCGGTAAAGGGGGTCTCGCTGCATGTGATGCCCCATGAGATCGTTGCGCTCATAGGGGGCAACGGTGCGGGCAAGAGCACCATCCTGCGGGCCGTTTCAGGGATCGTGAAGGCGGACTCCGGAGATATCCTGCTCGAAGGGGAGCAGATCACCCCGCTCACCCCGGAGCGTATTCTGAAAAACGGTATCGGGCACGTGCCCGAGGGCAGGAGGCTTTTCAGGGGTCTGAGCGTGCGGGACAACATGATACTTGGCGCATACACCCGCAGGGACAAGGCACGGATAAAAAGCGACATTGATGACATGGAACGGCTCTTCCCCATCCTCGGGAAGAGGAGGGACCAGCTCGCAGGGACACTCTCGGGCGGCGAGCAGCAGATGCTGGCCATTGCCAGGGCGCTCATGGCCAGGCCCAAGGTGCTGCTTTTAGATGAGCCTTCCATGGGGCTCGCCCCCATTGTCACGAGCCAGATCTATGAACAGATCAGGGAACTGAACACCAAGGAGGGCATCAGCATCCTGCTTGTGGAGCAGAACGCCAGGCTGGCACTCAACCTGGCGCAGCGCGGATATGTCATCGAGACAGGCCGTATCGTCATGGAAGGTCAATCCGCCGAACTCTCTCAGAGCAATGAGATCCAGAGGGCATACCTCGGCAAGGGCTACAAGGAGGTATGGGAATGATTTTGAAGGCGGTAGCGCTCTCCAAGAGTTTCATGGGCATCCATGCATTGAGTGATGTGTCCCTTGATGTGGTGAAGGGGGAGATCTTAGGCGTCATCGGTCCCAATGGGGCGGGCAAGACCACGTTGTTCAACGTGCTCACCGGGCTTTTTGATGCGGATACCGGGCGCATAGAGCTGGGCGGCAGGGCCATCACAAGGCTCATGCCCCACCGCCGGGTCAGGCTCGGCATGGCCAGGACCTTCCAGAACCTTGAGATATTCCGTGATATGAGCGTGCTGGAAAATGTCATGGTGGGGGGGCATACGAGGCTCAAGGCAGGCTACTGGCAAAGCATGCTGGGCACGTGGGGCAAGCGGAAAGAAGAGAAGGCGCTCAGGGATGAATCGCTTGCGCTCCTTGACCGGCTCGGCATAGGAGAGTCGGCCCATGAAGCCGCAGTGAGCCTGTCCTACGGCAATCAGCGCAGGGTGGAGATCGCCAGGGCCTTAGCCGCCAGACCGGCCATCATATTCCTGGATGAGCCTGCGGCCGGCATGAATCCCAAGGAGACCCGGGAACTCTCCGAGCTCATCGTGAGGCTCAAAGGCGAGCTGGAACTTACTGTCGTAATCATCGAGCATGACATGAACCTCATCATGGACATCTGCGACCGCATTGTGGTGATGACCGAAGGGAGGGTGCTCTGTTCGGGCGTTCCGAGCGACATCCGGAAAGACCCCAGGGTCTTGGAAGCCTATCTGGGAGGGGAGATATTATGATGCATGAAACACTCTACGAGACGATGCCGCGCAGCGAACTGGAGGTCTTTCAGCTCGAACGCCTCCAGTCCACACTGAACAGGGCGTATCTGAACGTCGCCCACTACCGCAGGGCCCTCGATGGCGCGGGCATCCTGCCTGATGATGTGAGGTCGCTCTCCGACATCAAGAACCTGCCCTTTACCACCAGGGCCGATATCGAGAAGGGCTACCCCTACGATATGTTCGCCGTGCCGCTGCGTGAGGTGGTGCGCATCCACACCTCTTCCGGCCAGGCGCGC
The DNA here is from genome assembly GCA_963798485.1 of uncultured delta proteobacterium. Classification (GTDB taxonomy): domain Bacteria; phylum Desulfobacterota; class Desulfomonilia; order UBA1062; family UBA1062; genus MWEI01. The sequence continues at coordinate 73,594 of CAWCTR010000018.1, forward strand.
AAGCCCATTGTCACCGGGTATACGGCAGGCGATCTGAAGGCATGGGCCAGGCTCATGGCCAGGTTCCTGGTGGGGGCGGGCATTTCCAAGGACGACGTGATCCAGATCGCCTTCCGCTACGGCCTCATGACCGGCGGGTTCGGCTTCCACGCCGCAGCCGAGCTTATCGGCGCATCCGTCATCCCTGCCGACATCGGCAATACCGCAGAGCAGGTCATGATCATGCACGACTACCTCACCTCCATCATCGCCTGTACCCCCGGTTATGCCCTTATCCTGCTGGACAGGATCAACCAGATGAACATCAACCCCAGGACACTGCGCCTCAGGCGGGCGATTTTAGGAGCCGACCGGTTGAGCCCGATGGTGCGCTCGAAGATCGAGCAGGGCCTCGGCGTGGAGGTGTTCAACAGCTATGGCTCCAGCGTGGTCATGGGGCCGGGCATAGCGGGTGAGTGCGGCGCGCATGACGGGCATGCACGTGTATGAGGACTTCTTCATTGCCGAGGTCGTGGACCCCGCTACCGCAACGGTGCTGGGCCCGGGCGAAAAAGGCGAGCTCGTGATAACGACCCTCATGCGCGAGGCCTTCCCCCTGATCCGCTACCGCACGGGCGACATCACCATGATAAAACAAGGTGTATGCCCCTGCGGCAGGACCCACATGAGGCTCGAAGACTTTTACGGCAGGCTGGATGATACCATCAAGATCAAGGGTGTCAGCGTATCTCCCGAGCGGATCCTCCAGATTCTCAAGGCCGAAGGGGTGGAGGCCAGAAGCCAGGTACGCATATACCGGGAAGGCCCCTTCGAGCGCGCCGATGTCCTGCTTGAGGTGGGAGAGAAGCTGTTCTTCGATGAAATGAGGGCCCAGAAGTCCTTTATGGAAAAGCTCGAAAAGGCGCTCCATACGGGTACCAGCGTGCGTATAGGCGTGAGGATCGTCCCTTCTTCGGCATTCAAAGGCAAGGCCATGGTGGTGGATGAACGGGAGTAGCGTTCTTCAAAATAGGGTGTCATCCTGAGCATAGCGAAGGATCTCATAAGTCAATTTATAGTTTGGACAACAACACATAAGGAGGTGACAGATGGGTCCTGACGAAAATACCGTCCCTGGAGAAGCCCCTGTCCCAAAGGCCAGGATACTCAGGCAGGATTATAAAGACATACAGGGCAAAGAGGCCGGTTTGAGTGTGTTATCCCGCCTGTGCCTTGTGGCCGGTATAGTGGGTGTCCTTTTCTGCATCATCGCGGGCCTTGCCATGGGCAGGCTCTCCCTGCTGGCAGCAGGGATGGCCCTTTTGATCACGGGCCTTATCCTCTTCGTCATCTTCGGCGCGCTGTCAGAGATCATTAGACTGCTGAAGGCCGCGAACGGTCTGCCTTACACCGGCACCATTTCCGGCAGCGGCACCGGGACCATCTATGTCTGCTCGGACTGCGGAAGCCTCAACTACCCTGACATAGCCAAGTGCAGGAAGTGCGGGGCGGAGTTTGAACGGCAAGGGCCGGAAGGGCAAACGAAAGGAGCCAAGAAGACAGAAGCCAGAAGACAGATCGTTATCCAGAATACTCTGACATGCCGAATTGTGTTTATGGCTCATGCAACTCATGGTATAGCGTTATCTAAAGAAGTCATATGGAGGTTTTGATGAGTTCGAATGAAGAACTGAAAGAACAATAAAGACGCTGTGTATTACTTCAAGTGCGAGAAGTGCAAGAGCGATATCTTCTGGTCTGACATACGTCCCTCCGTGCACCGGGCCGCGAGGGTATTCAAGTGGGTAAGGGCAGGCTGTCCCAACGAGGGTTGCGATCACTACCTGACATTGAGTGACCCGGAGAAGATCTATGAACGGCTTGAGGCCCAGGGGATTTATAATGAAATGATTGCCAAGGGCGTAAAGGCCTATTGGGTCTGAGACCTCGACGAGGTGAGCAATGCATAATGGATTGTGTTCAATCTTGTAGGTTGTCTTCCTTCTCTCACGTTCTGTAAACATTAGCAAAACCGGGGGTCAACCTAAAAGAAATTGGAAATGAAAGAGAAGTATCAGATGGGAGAAAAGTATAACGGTTGTGTGAAACAACTAATCATAGTCTGCTTAACGCCCGCCCATTCATATTGCCTATGGAAGAAATCATTTAGATGATAAAGGACATCCTCTATGAGAAGGCGGAGCAGATACTCATCGAAAAGGAGCTGTGCCCGGACAAATCCACCAAACTGGCGCAGTGGATCAGTGCGGATCATAACCACAGCTTAAGGAACGACAGCGAGACACTCTATATAAATGAAAACGGGGAATACTTCATTATCTACGAGGGCGGCCTGAACTCAGCGTTTCATGAACTGCCGGATGTACAGACATGGTTCGGCGGATCATATATCAGGACCATATCCATTGAGGATGCCTATGCCTGGTGCGAAGAAACCGGCAACACCGACACTATCAGGGACCATCTCCCATTTTTCATGATATCGGTCTCCAGAAAATCCCCTGACAAGACATAGCCGTATTCAGTCTTTCGTTCCTTCTCCCCTTTGCAGGCTTGAGCCCCTTCTCCCCTGGCGGGAGAAGGTCGGGATGAGGGGGATAAGATAAGAACGTAGATTGGATTGAGCTGCAAACCCAACAAGTCAATGAACCATAAAGCAAGAAGGGAACGGCCCTCGACCCTTCCCTTCATTTTCATTCATTTGCTGCAGCAAATCTCAGCAGTATGTGCCCACACGGCAACCTATCAGAAACCGATCCTCAGCAACAGGGTAATAAAGTCGCTGTCAACAGGGTCATTGTTGAAAAGGGCATGATATTTGAAGTCCATACCCAGCTTGATATTGTTCTGCAACGGGAACTCCATGCCTGCCCCCAGATACATGCCTGCTTCCGTATCGGAATGGTCATAGGGACCATACTGATAATCGAGGAAGTGAATCCCGAATCCCACATCGGCATATACATTCAGGTTCCGGTTGACCTGTGCAGTCAGACGCGGCCCAAAGAGAAGAGACGTTACCTGGAGCTCTGAGTTGCCGATACCGTCGTGGCTCGCCGTGGTAAGGCTCGCCTCGAAGGCCAACTGCCTGTCCATCCGGTAGCCGCCATATACACCGAAGGCAACGGCATTATCCAGGTTGTTATCCGTATCGTTTGTCAGGAATTCAGGTCCCAGCTGAATACCTACATACCAGTTGTTAAGTGCATGTGCAGGTGTCTGCAGGGAAAGAACAATAAGGATTAGTGCGCCAAGAACAATCGATTGTCTCCCCATCATTATCCTCCTTAGGGTTATCATGCGGCTCTCATTAGTAAATGATGGGGGGGAAGGTCAAGCGAATCCCACATTGAGGGTTGTTTTTAGGGGGCGGAGCGGGCCAAGGGAGGCCCGCCCTTATATAACCTTAATTGGCTGACATCATGGCCGCCACATCCTGCTCGGGTGCGGCAGTGGGCTTGATATTGAATTTCTCCACCAGCACCTTTGCGACATTGGGCGAGAGGAACCCGGGGAGCGTCGGCCCAAGCCGTATACCCTTTACCCCCAGCGAGAGCAGGGCCAGGAGAACGGCTACGGCCTTCTGCTCGTACCATGCAATGTCAAAGGATATGGGGAGCTTGTTGATATCGTCCAGGCCGAAGACCTCTTTGAGCTTCAGCGCAATGACTGCCAGGGAGTAAGAGTCGTTGCACTGGCCTGCATCGAGCACCCTGGGGATGCCGCCGATATCGCCCAATGCCAGCTTGTTGTAACGGTATTTGGCGCAGCCGGCGGTAAGGATCACCGTATCCCTGGGCAGGTTTTCAGCCACCTTAGTAAAATAATCCCGGTCCTTCTGACGACCGTCACAGCCTGCCATGACGACAAAGCGTTTGATGGCACCGGACTTGACTGCATCCACTACCTTGTCTGCCAGGGCCAATACTTGGTTATGGGCAAATCCGCCTACGATCTCGCCGGTCTCTATCTGCTTGGGTGCAGGACCTGTCTTGGCAAGTTTGATGACCGCAGAGAAGTCCTTGGCCTTTCCATTCTTACGGTCAGGTATGTGCCTCACACCGGGGAAACCCGCTGTGCCGGTCGTGAAGATGCGGTCCTGGTAGGTCTCCTTGACGGACACGATACAGTTCGTGGTCATGAGGATAGGCCCGCCGAATGCCTCGAACTCCTCACGCTGGTGCCACCAGGAGCCGCCATAGTTGCCCACAAGGTTGTCATACTTTTTAAAGAACGGATAGTAATGGGCCGGCAGCATCTCGCCGTGCGTATACACATCCACCCCGGAACCTTTGGTCTGTTCCATGAGCTCTTCAAGATCTTTCAGGTCGTGACCGGAGATAAGAATACCAGGATTACCCCTGACACCGAGATTTACCTTCGTGATCTCAGGCGACCCATAGACGCTGGTATTGGCCTTGTCCAAAAGGGCCATGGTCTTGACCGCGATCTCACCGGCCTTCATGACCAGGCCGACGAGTTCGTCTGCGCTCTTGTCCTTGGTTGTGGCGGCGAGCGCCTCTACGATGAATCGGTAGATGTCCTCATCCTCGAAACCCAGCACGAGGGCGTGGTGGGCATAGGCTGCAATGCCTTTTACCCCGTAGATCAACAGCTCGCGCAGAGACCTTACATCTTCATTTGTCGTTGCCAGCACCCCCACTTCCTTGGCCTTGGCCTGGAACTCGCTGTCACTTCGGCCATGCCACAGTGCGCTGTCATGATGAATGTCCTTGGCGGCATCACCGGCCTTGGCCTTCAGATCATCCCTGATCGTGAGCGCTTTGCGGATAAGGGCCGATATCCGTGCGGGATCAAAGTTGGTATTGGTGAGCGTAATAAAAAGTGCCTCCAGGAGGAACCTGCCGGTGGAAAGATCGAAGACCCCCTTGGCAACAGCCTTTTCACCATAGAGCGAAACCCCCTTGAGCACATGGATAAGCAGGTCCATGAGGTTCGCCGTCTCTTCGGTTTTTCCGCATACACCCCTCACGGTGCACCCCTGATTCTTAGCCGTTTCCTGACATTGAAAACAGAACATTCTGTTGATCCTCCTTGGTTTTTATGATGACCTTGTAGATAACAGGGATATAAATAGGTTGTACTTGACCTGAGTCAAGCCTGTAAAGATTTCAAGCCACGGTTTACCAGGCGCATTAATATCTTTTTCAGAAAGGCATGCCTGGGTACCGAACGTCCTTATTTATTATTCCGCTCAGATCCAGCGCCCTAAGCCCTGAGACCATTGACAATCATTTGCCATGTGGGATAGATTCGTCAGGCTTGAAAAGACGAGGAGGAAGGAATGGATTACAAGGATACATTGTGTCTGCCGAACACCGAATTTCCCATGAAGGCCAAGCTTGTGCAGAAGGAGCCCGAGATCCTTTCCCGCTGGGAAAAGGAAAACCTTTATCATAAGATTATCCAGGCCTCAGCAGGCAGGGACAAGTTCATTCTCCATGACGGACCGCCATATGCCAACGGGCATATCCATCTTGGCACGGCGCTCAATAAGATCTTGAAGGACATCATAGTCAAATCCCTGTTCATGATGGGGTACGACACGTTCTATATGCCGGGTTGGGATTGCCACGGCCTGCCCATCGAGCACCAGGTGGAGATATCATCAGGCGACGAGATCGCCTCTATGAGCAAGACCGAGATACGCAAGAAGTGCCGTGAGTATGCAGGGGAGTTCCTCGACATCCAGCGCGCCGAGTTCAAGCGTTTAGGTGTGCTCGGCCTGTGGGAGGACCCGTATGTGACCATGTCATATAAGTATGAGGCCACTATTGTCCGTGAGCTGGGCAAGTTCATCGGCAAGGGTTCGCTCTATAAGGCGCGCAAGCCCGTGTATTGGTGCGCTACCTGTCAGACCGCCTTGGCCGAGGCCGAGGTGGAGTACAACGATCAGACAACACCCGCCATCTTCGTACGGTTCAAGATGATATCCGATGTCTCCACGGTGGTGCCGGGGCTCAAGGATTATACAGACAATACCTATGTGGTGATCTGGACCACCACGCCATGGACCATCCCCGCCAACCTGGCTGTGGCCTTCCACCCGGACCTGGAATATGCGGCAGTGAAGACAGAGACGTTCGGCGTGCTCATCATGGCAAAGGACCTGGTGTATGCGGTCATGCAGCAGATCGGGGTGAAGGACTATGAGACCGTGGCCCTCTTTGAAGGCAAGGTCATGGACCGCCTCAAGGCGCGCCACCCGCTTTACGACCGCGAGTCATTGCTTATCCTGGCCCCTTTTGTCACGCTGGACGCCGGTTCGGGCTTGGTGCACATCGCGCCCGGCCATGGTGAAGAGGACTATGAGATCGGCAAGGTCTACGGCCTTGATATCTATGCCCCTGTGGACAACGAGGGAAAGTTCACCAAGGAGGTCGGGGAGTTTGCCGGCAAATTCGTCTTTGACGCCAATGACGATGTGAACAAGGCCCTGAAGAGGGAAGGCGCCCTGCTCTGTGTTGACAAATACAGCCATTCATACCCGTACTGCTGGAGGTGCAAGAGCCCCATTATCTTCCGCTCTACCAACCAGTGGTTCATCTCATTGGAGCATGATGACCTGCGCAAAAAGGCCCTGCAGGCGATCCAGAGCGTGCGGTGGATCCCATCGTGGGGAAGGGAGCGCATCTACGGTATGGTTGAGAACAGGCCTGACTGGTGCATCTCCAGGCAGCGAGCCTGGGGAGTGCCCATACCGGTGTTTTATTGCAAGGACTGTGGCGAAGTGCTGGCATCCGAGAAAGTGGCAGCACATGTGGCGGATATCTTCGAGAAGGAAGGTGCGGATGCATGGTTCACCCATCCTGAGAAAGACCTGCTGCCCGGTGGTACGAAGTGCGCACACTGTTCCGGAGCCAATCTGGTTAAGGAAGAGGACATCGTAGATGTCTGGTTCGACTCTGGCGTGAGCTATGCCGCGGTGTGCGAGAATGACTTAAGGCTTGGGGTCCCTGTGGATATGTACCTTGAAGGCTCTGACCAGCATAGAGGGTGGTTCCACAGCACCCTTCTGACATCCGTGGGCACACGCGGCACCGCACCGTATAAGACCGTGCTCACCCACGGGTTCGTGGTGGACGGCGAGGGCCGCAAGATGTCTAAGTCGCTGGGCAACACCATCGCGCCTCAGGAGATCATCGACAAGTACGGAGCCGAGATTTTACGGCTGTGGGTGAGCGCCCAGGACTACACGAACGACATCAGGATCTCAAAAGAGATCATCGAGCGCCTTGTGGAGACCTACCGGCGTATCAGGAATACCGCGCGCTTCCTGCTGGGGAACCTTTCCGGGTTCAACCCCGATACGGACATGGTCGCCTTGGGCGACATGTTCGAGATAGACCGCTATGCCCTGAATGCCACACAGGAACTTATCGAGAAGGTGCGCAAGGCCTATGAGGATTTCGAGCCCTATGTCATCTATCAGCAGGTGCATAATTTCTGCGTGGTGGACATGAGCGCCTTCTATCTCGACGTGCTCAAGGACAGGCTCTATGTATACAAAGCCGGGTCAAAGGGGCGCAAGTCGGCCCAGACCGCCCTGTTCAGGATCCTGGTGGCGCTCACCAGGCTCATCGCCCCGGTATTGTCCTTCACGGCCGAAGAGATCTGGGACTATATCCCTGCCTTCACAGGAAAAGAAGACAGCGTGCATTTGAGCACCTTGCCGTCTGCAGATAGGGCCATGAAGGATGAAGGGCTCAAGGTGAAGTGGGAGCGTATCCTGGCACTAAAACAGGAGGTGTCCAAGGTGCTCGAAGGGGCCCGCAGGGACAAGGTGATCGGCCACCCGCTCGATGCCAAGGTGAAGCTTTTGGCGGATGGCGATACCTTGGCCTTCCTTAAAGACGTGGAGCCTTTCCTGGAAGATGTTTTTATCTGCTCGGGGGTAGAGGTCGCCAAGGGTGACGGCCCGTATATGGAGAGCGAGGGATTCAACAATCTTCGTATCGAGGCGGAAAAGGCCACAGGCAAGAAATGTCCCAGGTGCTGGCATTACCGTGAAGGCATAGGCAAGAGCCAGGCCCACCCGGAGATCTGCCCGAGGTGTGTGGAGCAACTGGTATAACGAACACGATTCATAACCAATAGGTATCTCTATGACAGAAACAGAGGCCTAACATATTGATCCTGTTATTATATTTTCTCAATGTTTTGTAAGGGGAGAGGGGCCGCCCCCTATCCCATGCCAAAATTTGTGTATGAACATGCTGACTCTCAGTAACCGGCAGTACCCGGGATTATGCGGGCGATAAGAAGGTTCTTATCTCCTATTTTGTTTTCAAACAATACATCAACCTTAAACTGCCGGTTTAATACCTTTATAACTGTATCTTCCTTTTGTGCCAAGAGATAAACACCCTCATTTCTGATATCCGAAGGGGAAGAGAGCTCTTTCATTGTCTTGCCGGCGACCATTGGGAATATCCCTCTCGCCGTCTCATTGGGATTGATCATGGTTATCTCATTATTGCCCGAAACGGCGACTGCTTGTCGTGCAAAGCCAAGGTAGTCTTTTTTCGGCATCAAATAGTGAAAATATACTGTTGTGCACGCGCACATGCCTATACACGTCACCATGACCAGTGATATTCCCTTATAATTTTTCATATCACCCCGTGTGATGAGCGCATACGATAAGACCGAAAGCAGGCACATGCCAATCCCAAGGACCGGCATGCCCAGAAATATACCGGCTAACGGGGCAAGACATCCTGCAATGACGACAACCCGGAATATCTTCAGCAGGATATCCTCCCATTTCATGCGGTGTGCATTTTCAAGCCAGTTTGCCGTCATACACGCAACAGCAGGGTAAAGAGGCACGAGATACAACCCCCTCTTAGTCGAGGCAATAGATAGAAGGATAAAGGGACCAAGGAACCAGCTGATATAAGGGTCATCCTTGAACTTCCTGATTGATGCTATGAGGGTTGGTACAAGGATCAGGGTCCATGGCAGGAAGTCCACTGAAAAGTGGTCCAAGTAATATAAGGGTCCCTCCTGATGTCCGAGTACGGCTCCCTCAGGGGCGCCTGTGAAACGCATGAGATTGTTCACCACGATCACCTCTCTGATGAACGGCCATCCTCCTCGGTTCCAAAGGGCGAAGATCCAGGGCAGGATCGGGATAAGTATGAAGGCAATAATAACGAAAGGCCTGATTCTCCATACCGTAACGATATCTTTCCTACGGATGATGTCTGTTATAATAGCGGCAGCAATAATTGCAGGTCCCACCAGGCCTTTGGCCATGAATGCCATCCCTGTAGCAAAGCCAAGCATGATGGAATCCATCACCTTGGAGGAGTCCGTCAATCTTTGGTATGCAAACATAGCCAGGGTAACACCAAAGACGAGGATAACATCCACCTGTACCCATCTGGCCAGCATAAAGAACTCCCATGAACTTGCCAGGACACCCCCTGCCATAGCACCCATGACGGGTCCACCATTTCTGGATGCTATCAAAAAGGTTACAATGATTGTGATGGTGCCAAAGAAAAGTGATACCATGCGGTAGGGATAATCCTGGTCTTCCCCCAAAATAGAACCGACAACAGCCCCAAGTGCATAGTATAGGGGAGGTTTTTCAAGGAAGGGTTTGCCGTTGAGATGGGGAACAACATAATCACCGGTACGGACCATCTCAGCACAGGTGCCCGCGACCCGTGGCTCGTCAGGCAACCAAAGCCCGTGGTTGAAGCCGGGAATGAGAAAAAAGCCTAAAGAGAAAATCGAAATGAAGACCCATGTCTTAATCTTTATTGACGCCATAGCAAGTGAGACTCCTCTTTGTTTATTGCACATTACCTTAGAAGACTTTCTTTCCGATATTTCTCTATCACCAATGATAATTAAGCGGCAACCCCTAGTTCAGATGAGGTTTCTGCTCCTGAATCCATCTTCAAGCATTGCCTTACTCCCGGGCATGCCCTCCAATTGTTGAAGAAATACCCTGAGTGACCGAGAGAGTCGGGTGGCACTGAAATGCCCTTTCCGAACAGCGTCCACGCACAAAAAAACCACATGGTCCTCAGAAATAATGATCTCATCAGGGTGTATGCCGCTCAATACGATCCCTGCATCTCTCATGAGGGAGAAGGCAGCCGAAAGATTACTCACAGCCATTTCCTTTTCCGAGGACGATCCTGATGTGAACAGCTCCCGAATAGTCGGCCCTTCAACCGGTCTGAAGACGACCGAGCATTCCCATCTGTAAAGACCCTTTCGTTTGCCTATTATGGTCATGGGGTCCGCGGCAGCAAATCCGAGCCGTTTCAGTATGCGCATGTTCCTCCACACCCTGCTCGCTTTCCAAAACCACCTCACAAACCGGGGACCGAACCCGATAGAATTCGCAACAGGCACCCTGCCCGTATTTGAAGACACCAGTCTGAACCCCGCAGCATCGCATCCATCACCTCCGCGTGGGTTACCTATCGACTCGCCGAGGATCACAGAGATGCTCATGTCTGCATAAGGCCCGCCATCCAAGGGAACAGTCATCCCCTTTGAGTATTCTACAAAAGGGATCGGTTTTTTGTAAACCTTCCAGAGGGATTTAAGGAATATCCTGCTCCGCATCGTCCTGATGTACCCTTTGATCTCCTCCACTTCCCGATCTGAGATACGCCATCCCCTGTGGTTCCCATAGACCGTGATCCGTTCATCGATCCCGTTGCTGAAGACACCCATGTTTTGTGCAAAGAGGAACGCGAGGTTTCTGAATGATTCGGACCTGCCCACTGGCCGGTGAAGGCTTGACACGTGGTCACCGTCCAGGGAATATATTCTCCCTTCCACTGCCATAAAGTTGCCCAGGTGAAGGTCATGCTGGACGATACCTCCATTGTGTTGTTGTGCGATAACAGCCATGAGAGAATCAAGCAGGGCATTTCTCGCGACAGGTTCCCCGGTGTTCTCTACACAGGCTTTCAACCCAGTACCACCTTCTATGTATTCGAATATCAGGACATATATTCCATGTTGGGGGAGGTACCCCGAATAGAGTATCGCTGGTGCTAAGATGTCTTTTTCAACGAAATATCTGCATCCCAGGTAGCTGCGTCTCCAGTGCCGGCGAGCCCCATGCCTTGCATGAAAGATCTTGACGATCAGATGCATACCGTGTGCTTCACCCGTACACGTGATGCGCTTTAAAGGAACGACATGCAAGACATCCGCACACGTGACTTCGCCGAGTCCCGGCACCGTCAGCCTGATTGAAGCGGGTATGTGCTTCGTTACATACTCACTTGTGAAACGCGACAGTTTGTCCCTCATGTTTTCTAAAGCCATATCCCCAGATTAATCCATTTATTCCAATACTTCCAGGGAAAACTACTTCACACTCAATGGAAAGAGCAAGGGCACGCAAAGCCAAACACCTGTGATGTAAGGAACACCGCCTTCCTGCTATTCTCAGCAGGGAGGAAGTCTTCGGAGGAAACCGGGGGCATATTATTCACCCGGAATATACTTCTTGACAATATATTACGTATAAGTAATATACGTATAAAGCTTAAAAGGATGCGAAAGAATGGGACCAAAGAAATCACGAGATTATCAGTATTTTACCTCCAACCCTAAGGATTGCCCCTACTATCTTGTCACCCGCGTGTCTCTGGCAGCCACATCGGTCTTCAAAAAGGTTTTTGCCGAGGCAGGGCTTACGGAACTGAAACCCGCCTATATCGGCACGCTCATGAGTCTGTGGAACGAAGACGGGCTGAAGCTGATCGAACTGGGCCGTAGGGCAGGTCTGGAACCTTCCACCATGACCGGCCTCATCGACCGTATGGAACGGGACGACCTGGTGAAGCGGGTCCCTGACCCGGATGACCGGAGGGTGCTGAAGATTTATCTTACCGATGCCGGGTACGCCATAGAGGATACCATGGCCAGGGCGGTCGATCGTGTCATGGCCCAGGTGCTCTCGGGAATAGGCGATGATGACATCTCGCACCTGAAAGACACCCTGCGTAAGGTACTTGCGAATATCCATGAGGAGAACTTCGATGAGCAAACCGAAAAATGAGACAATCGGGTATGCCTGTGCGTATACCCCCTTGCCGCTGATATATGCAGCGGGGTACAGAGCGTTTCGGGTGCTGCCCATGTCTGAGTGTCCGGACCAGGCAGGCCTTCACCTGCATGATAATTTGTGCCCCCATGTAAAACGCATCCTTGATAGGGCCATGGGAAACGATCTTCCGGACTTGAAGGGCATGGTCTTCATGAACAGCTGCGATGCCATGCGGAGGCTGTCCGATGCCTGGGCAAAGGTCCGGGGCGACAGGACCATCCTGGTAGACCTCCCGTCGACCACAGACAGCCATGCCATGGGGTTCTTTGCAGAAGAGCTCAGGCGCCTGGGCCGGACACTCCGGCAATGGAGCGGCATCCCCCTGAGTGATGATTCCATCCAAGAAGGCATCCACGGATACAACCGGCTCTCGAGTGTCCTTTCCGCCCTGGCAGGAAAGGTCTATAAAGAGGGCGGGCAGGCAAGTCTCCAGGAGGCCTACACCACAGCTGCCACGGAACCCCCTGCCGAGGCGATCCGGTTTGCCGAGGACCTTCTGGCGCTGGATATGCCTGCAAAGGCTGCGGGTCGATCACCCGCCATCTTCCTGTTCGGGAATATCCTGCCCGACCGGGATGCCTTCGATCTCTTCCATACCTGCGGGGTGCGCATTGCAGGTGAGGATCTCTGCACCGGCTCACGGATGTTTCAGCCCATCGAAATCCCGGAAGGGGAAGATATCTACCAGGGCCTTTCCCGGGCGATCCTCACCCGCAAGCCCTGTGCGCGCACCTTTGACCCGGCACGGCCGGGTCGGATCGCCTTTGACATGATCGAAAGCGCAAAGGCCTGTAATGCTGCAGGAGCGATCTGCCACACAGCCAAGTTCTGCGACCCCTACCTTGCGCGCCTGCCCTTTATCCGCGAGGTATTCAGGAAAGAGGGAATGCCCCTGCTCGTACTCGAGGGCGACTGCACCATGCGGTCCATGGGCCAGCACCGAACAAGGATCGAAGCCTTTATTGAAATGTTGGGGTGAGAGACATGCTTAAAGATTATTTCGAAAACCTGGAAACGGGAATCGTATCATCCATTCAGGACAAAGGCGGCAAAGCGAGCCCGAGGAAGCTCTATTCCCTTGAGATCGCACGTCTCGGCAAACGGCTCTATTCCGGGACAAACAAGGTGGCCTGGTGCGGTGTCACCGCACCCTTCGACCTCCTGCACGCCATGGGTCTGACCTCCTGCTTTGTTGAGTTCGTCGGGGCCATGCTCGCCTCCACCGGCATGGTGGGAGACATCATCGAGGTGGCGGATCATGTGGGGTATTCATCGGATGTCTGCAGCTACCACCGGGCCGTGACCGGCGCTGCCATCAAGGGGCTCATGCCGGTCCCCGAGCTCCTGGTGGGCACGACGAACCCCTGCAGCGGCGGGCTTGGGGTGATCGAGAACCTTGCACGGCATTTCAGCAAGCCGCTCTTTATCCTGAACATCCCCCAGGGCGACTCCGATCATGATGTGGCGTATCTCGCAGGCCAGATGAGAGACCTCACCGGGTTTGTCGGCACCCATACCGGGAATAAGCTCGACAGGGCAAGGCTGAAATCGGTCATCGAAAACACCAACAAGGCCAGGGCGCTCCTGCTCGATGTTTTCGATCTGGCAAAACAGTGCCCTTCGCCGGCCAACAATAAGGATCTGAACAATTTTCTCATCTCCCTGGCCCTCTTCATGGGGAGCCGGGAGTGTGTCGACCTGGCAAGGGCCTACCGCGACGAGTTTGTACGCCGGATCGCAAACAACCAGAGCGGGGTTGAAGGCGAGAAGATCCGCCTCATGTGGATACAGAACCGCATTCAGTTCCGCAACCCGCTGGAAAAGGTCCTCGAAAATGAATACAAGGCATCGATCGTCATCGACGAGCTCAACGACATCGCGTGGGACCCCATCGATCCGGATGATCCCTTCGAGGGGCTTGCCCGGAGGTCCATGTCCATCTCCTTCAACGGCACGAGCTTCCGGCGAATCGAGAGCCTGAAGCGGCTCGCCAGGGATTACAAGATCCACGGCGCCATCAACCCCTGCAACTGGGGATGCAGGCAGGGCACCGGGACACGGGGGCTCATCGAGGCGGGCTTACGCGATATCGGCGTACCGGTGCTGAACCTCGAGGTAGACTGCGTGGATGAGCGCAAGTTTACGGAGGGACAGTTCAGGACACGCATCGAGGCCTTTATGGAGATGATCCAGTCAAACCCGTCTCCCTGGCAGTAAGAGAGTAGGAGCGTTTATCATGTACTATCTGGGTATCGATATCGGCAGCCTATCATGTGATGCGGTCCTCATCGACCGGGAAAGGAATATGGTTGCAACAGCAGTGGTGCCCACCGGCGCCAAGAACCGTGAGGCCATTGCCATGGCCACTGAGTTTGTGCTGAACCGGGTAGGGATTTCACGGGACAAGGTGAGGGCTACCGTATCAACCGGCTATGGACGGGACAGGGTTGAGGAAAAGCTCGCCTCTGTTACGGAGATATCATGCCATGCCAAGGGCATGCAGTCCCTCCATAACGGCGCCAGGGTGCTCATCGATATCGGCGGCCAGGACAGCAAGTGCATCCTCATGTCGGACAAAGGGACGGTGGTGAACTTTGCCATGAACGACAAGTGCGCGGCAGGGACCGGCCGTTTTCTTGAGGCCATGGCCCGCGCCCTCCAGGTTGACATCAACGACATGGGTGATCTCGATGCCGGGGCGGAGGGCGCCGTAACCATCAGCAGTATGTGTACGGTTTTTGCCGAGAGTGAGGTGGTATCGCTCATTGCAGAAGGCGCCGGCGTGAACGAGATCGTCAAGGGACTGAACCGTTCCATAGCATCCCGCACGGTCTCACTGATAAAACGTGTCATACCGGACTTTTCCGGGATGCAGTTCGCCATGTCCGGCGGGGTCGCCAGGAACAAAGGCGTGGTGCGTGCCATTGAAGAGGCATTGGAGTATAACGTGTTTGTCCCGGAAATACCTGACACGGTAGGTGCCCTGGGCGCCGCACTCTTCGCCATTGAGCGGAGCCTCCAATAGGACTGTCGCAAAGACCGAGGATTGCATTGGAAAGCTTAAAACCGATCTTACCTGTCATCAATGATGATGAAGGGGCTTATGTCCATGACACATTACCGTTTATTATAGATTCCCATGTACACATATTTCCTGATCATATCTTTAAAACGATCTGGCAATGGTTTGATCAATTCGCATGGACAATACGGTATAGACTGACATCTGCTGAGGTTCTGAGATACCTGTTATCACGAGGAGTCGGGCACATCGTCGCCCTGCAGTATGCACACAAGCCGGGCATTGCCCGTGAGTTGAACAACTATATGCTTGAAATCTGTCAGGAGTTTCCCGGGAAGGTAACCGGTATGGCCACTGTTTTCCCGGGAGAAAAAGATAGCGATGCTATCCTGAAAGAAGCGTTTGGAAAGGGATTGCAAGGCGTAAAGCTCCATGCCCATGTGCAGTGCTTTGACATGAACAGCGAAGCAATGGATGTCGTGTATGAGACCTGTTCGTCTGAAGGCAAGCCTTTGATAATGCATGTCGGAAGAGAGCCCAAGAGCCCTGCATACAAATGCGATCCATACCTGTTATGCAATGCGGATAAACTGGAACAGGTAATCAGGAATTATCCGAAACTCACCGTATGCGTCCCGCATCTGGGTGTCGATGAATTCACCAGGTATAAGCAGCTGATCGAAAAATATGATAATCTCTGGCTTGATACCGCCATGCTTCTTGCCGGTTATTTCCCCATCGAGAATCCGTATAGATTGGACGAGATGAGATCCGATCGTATCATGTACGGATCTGATTTTCCCAACATACCCTATGCATGGGATCGTGAGATAAAATGGTTTCTCAAAAGCGGATTATCGGATGACTTCACAGAGGCGGTGTTGAGTAAAAACGCTACGAGTTTTTTCCATCTGGGTTCTCATCATTCTTCACCTCTTCCTTAAGGAATGCATGCCCGAATAAAATCTTCAGAGGGGAAAAGAAAAGGGAACAGATTTATTTTGGATGATATGCGATGGAGAGCAATAATAAATCTGTCCCTGGGCTGTCATGCCTGCCTCTTTACGTGCTTACCGGAGAGCACGAGGAATATGATCGCAACGATGAGGAGCTTGCTGCTCCATAGTATTGATAAAATTGATCCGGCAAGCTTGAGGGTGATCTTCACCCCGGCGAGGCACAGCAGGACGATCCCTGCGACCTTCAGCCACTGCCTGGCAGGTGAAAGCCTCAGCAACAGCTCTTTCCTGACCTCAAGGAGCTCCCGGACAGTCTCGTCGATCTCACGGCTCAGCTTCTTTTCAGCCATCGCATGTCCTCCTGTACACAGCTCAAGTGTTTCCGCGCCTCTCTGGCCCCTTTTTTCGCCATCACCAGAGCAGCACCTCCAAGAAACAAGCCGGTAAACATAAGCGAAGCGGTAACAATGAGCGCTGAAACCCACGGCACAAACCATGTGTTCAGCAGCAGCACAATGGTCACCAGACTAAAGACACCGGCCAGCGCCACGAGCACAAGGCATGCACCTCCCAGGGCAAGCACCGGAAGCCCGGTCTTCAGGGCGCCTTTACCAACCTCTTTCACGTAAGCCTTTTCCTGTTTCAAGAATCTCCTGACCAGGCTCACAAAGCGCTTAATCAGGCTGAATGTGGCTTCTCCTTCGAAGTTACCCATGGCGGAACCCTCCTTCTGATTGGATAGTATCAGCAGCTAAAACGTTTTGCAATCAGCTCGGCTTTTTATGGTAAAAGAGAATGGGAATGATCTGCATCATGCTTAAGGGATAATAGCTTCCGGATTTGACATGATAACCGGAAACTTATAAATATAGGCTATGGAGGGCCGATGAAGCTCGAACCCGAACAGGAAGGCATGCTCAAGGGTGATAACGGGCGTATCATGGCAAAGGCCATGGAAACGGTCGTCAGGTATGGTGAGGCCTTTGGTGCAAAAAGGCTTGTGCCCATCAAGTCAGGCCATCTTGCAGGGACGTTCGGCATAGGCCCCTATGGGGCATATATACATATCCTTAGGCAGATGGCCGGGGAAGGGCTGAAGGTAAGGGTCCCCACCACGGTCAATCCCAGGCCGGGGTATGACCTCAATTTCCTGAACCGGCACATCGTATTCACCAAGCAGAGACCGCTGGAGGAACTCCTCGCAGCCATCGGCGTCACCCCCAATTATTCCTGCGTCTGTTACGAGAAGGCGAATGTGCCCGCATTCGGGGACAGGCTTGCCTGGGCCGAGTCGTCGGCAGTCCAGTTCGCCAACTCGGTGCTTGGCGCGCGTACCAACCGGAACTCGATATTGATGGATGTATGCTGTTCCATTACCGGATTCACCCCCGAGTTCGGCTATTTGCTTGACGGGCACAGGTACGCCCAGATGCTGGTGAGGCTGAATATCAAAAAGATGGATGCCCCGGCACTCGGCTACCTGCTCGGGAAAAAGGTCGTGGACAAGGTCCCCCTTATCGAGCACTATCCGTTCAGCCGCATAGAGCTGAAGAATATGGGCGGCTCCATGGCGGCTTCCGGCGGGGTGGCGCTGTTCCACGTCGAGGGTCTCACCCCGGAAGCCCTTGACATGAAGTCGGTGTTCGATGGACCTCCCAAGGTTACCATCACTGTCACGCAGGAGGACCTGGATAACCTGCGCCTGCGCAAACCCGAAAGCGCAGACATGGTCGTTTTCGGGTGCCCGCAGATGACCTGCGTAGAGGCACTGGCTATTGCGGAGAAGTTCAAAGGGAAGAAGGTAAGGGTCCCGACCTGGTTCTGCATGGTCCCTGACGAGCTTAGGGAATTCAAGGGGCACGAGCTGTACGGGAATGTGCTCGACGCCGGGATTACCATATCGGAATATTGCCCTTTGGCGGCATTTTCCATGCGCCTGGGCAACAAACACATCCTGACCCCTTCCGGGAAGCTGCTGTATTACCTTAAAGGGGCTGATTACGGCACTGAAGATGACTGCCTGAGGGCATGCGGGGTGATGTCATGACAATTCTCCAGGGGAATCCGGTGATAAAAGGCAAGGCCTGTGGGCCTGCCATGGTGACGAAGATGCCCATGAATTTCACCGCAGCTTTCACCAAGCCCAAAAATCTTATCCCGGCCTGGCGGTCGCTGGTGCAGGACGGCAACCACGACCTGTTCAACAAGAACATCAGGAATACGGTCTTTGTGTACCCTGCAACCATCGGCTCCACCTATACCGGGATGGTGCTGCTCGAACTGATGTACCGGGGTGTTGCGCCGGCTGCGATCATCGTTCAGAACGCTGACCCGCTGATGGCGGCAGGCCCCATACTTGCAGAGGTCTGGTTCGAAAAGGGCATACCCGTAGTCGAGTACCCGGGCCAGGACATTTTCGACAAAATCAAGACAGGCGATCAGGTTGAAGTCAACGGGGACACCGGCGAGATAACCGTGCTGTAGCCCGGGTACAAAATAAATCTGCCCCTTTTATCCTTTCATTATGCAAGAGTGAGTAGGTTATCAATGGAGGTTATTGAATATAATATATGATAATACAAGACCTGACCCCGTGCTCCCTTGCTCCCTCTTAATTTGCCGGGTAACTGCCGCGTGATGTCTGTAAAGCAAGGCTAGGACTATATACGCCTAGTGTTCGATTCTCCCCGCTTTAATATTTAGCATATCACTTTTAGATTACCGCGCTTACTGTTGCCTCGAATGAACTTTGATTCTTGACCATTTGTATCAAAAATGGTACACTCACTCTCAAATGATAAACCGCTCTCAACTGATTGTTGTCTTCTATAAAAACGTGTCAGGGAGAGAACCCGTAAGGGAGTGGCTAAAGGGTTTATCAAAGAACGACAAGAAAATGATCGGTGAAGATATTAAAACTGTACAATTTGGTTGGCCGATCGGAATGCCAGTCGTTAAGAAGTTAGAAGAGTATCTTTGGGAAATTAGAACAAGGCTTGATAATAGAATTTCTCGGATAGTTATTACAATTCAAGAGGGTAGAATCATATTGTTACATGGGTTCATCAAAAAAGAGCAGAAGACTCCTCAAGGAGATCTACAATTAGCACGAAAGAGATTAATGGATGTACGAGGCAAACATGAATAATAAACATATCGGATCAAATTTTGATGACTTTTTAAAAGATGAAGACCTTCTCGATGAGGTTACAACCACCGCTATCAAGCGGGTAATTTCATATCAGCTCAAAAAGGCCATGGAGGAAAGGAAGCTAACAAAGCAGAAGTTAGCTGACATGATGAGTACGAGCCGATCTTCTCTTGATCGTCTCCTCAATCCTCAAAATACATCGATTACTCTTAAAACCCTTGGTAAAGCAGCACATGCCCTTGGAAAGAAGATCGTTGTAGATCTTCGGTGATTTCATATTAATCTGCAAATCCTATCAAGATCACAAGTGCCGTGTAAGTGCCGTAAACCATCTGTAAACCCAGGCTGTACCTATATAGAAAAGGTGTTCAAATCCCCAGGTCTTAATGTGGTCCTTGGTACGGATTTGGTACGAATACACCGGTATAGAAACTAGGAATAAAGCCATTAAATGGCGGAAGCGCATGGGAATCGAACCCATGCGGATAGTTCGTAAGCCTTATTATTACTTAGCATTTTTAACACCGGAATCGTCCGCTTGCAACTTGCTTGCATGTTCGCTTGCACGTTTGCTTGCAAGCGAGAAGACATTATCGAGTTTCAATTTCAGCGCCCTGGTGGACCTTTCAGCGTACCTCTTTGTCATCTGAATGTTGCTATGCCCATAGAGCCTCCGAAGATCCTCAAGGTCAATATTCCCTTCATCCATATTGAGCAGGTTACAGCCAAGGGAGTGACGGAGCAACCGTAGCGGGGCAGCCTTCAAGCCTGCATCCCTGCAAGCTTTCCGCCATAAATCGGAGAAGTCGCGCCCGTAATGCTTATTAGTCCTTGGGTTAATGAAGATGAAGGGAGAGTGGGTGTGGGGTAGGGACTTGATAAAATCATCCAGGAGGCTATAGCGCGGGATCTTGCGCGGCTTCCTGTTTTTGACCGTCTTCAGCTCTTCTTCCCTGCCGAAGGTTTCCCGGATAAGCACATGATCATCTTTGATGCAATCCCATTGCATGGCCCTGGCCTCAGATGTGCGACAGCCGGTGAGCCTGATAAATTCGAATACCATCCGATCGGGCGCTGGGATCCTCGCCAGGATCGTTTCAATATCATCGGTTTCGATGTACTCAATATCCGGAGGAATCACTGAATCTTCACCGGTGAAAGATGGCCGTTCCGGGAGCTGGGCAATATAGCCTGATTTTTTTGCATCCCTGAGTATCGCATATAAGCAGTACATGGTGTTTTTCTTGCCCTTGGGCTTGCGGGTTATCTTCGCCTGCAGGTCCTCGAGCTTGTCATAATTGATGTCCTCGAGGAGAGGGTCCCCGAGGATCGGGTAAAGGTAGTTATCCAGGCTGTTTTCATAATCGTGTATGGTGTTCGATGCCAGGATCTTTCTCTTGCGTTCAAGCCAGGCTTTTGAATAACTTTTAAAGTGCATGGGCTTGGCCTTCTTGTACTTGAGAGGATTGAAGACTCCCCTGTTTATCTCGCCCCTGATTTCTGAGAGGAGTTGGGTAGCCATCTCCTTAACATAGCAGGGGACCCCATTATATGAGCTAAAATAATACCTTTTCCCTTTCCATGCGATATAGACAATCCACCGGTTTCTTTGCGGATCAAGGCGGTACTTTCCCTTCTTACTCATGCCAACAACCTCCACACATGGATTAGGAGCCATGATAGGCGTCATGGGAGATGAGGTCAAGGACATGGTACGTGTCTCCCCTTTTTCATTGACCAAATAACAGTCATGTGATATTTAAATTAGTATACTTATAAACCTAAAATATAGTTGAAGACAACTAAATAATGACGTTTTAATAATAAAATTGGGGGGCTCCTCAAGTGGCTGATATGCATGATAGAATATCAGAAGTATTACTAGATACAAAAAAAACAAATGACGAGTTAGCACAAATATTGGGTATCAATAAAAATACTGTATCGGCTTATAAGAATAAACATGGGGATCTTAAAGGCATTGTCCTCGAAGGATTAGTTAAGAATTTCAATATAAATCCGGTTTGGCTTCTCACAGGCACTGGACCCAAACAACCAGAAAAACCTAATCTAAGTTCGTTCGATAAGGTAGCTTTTAAAGGTGTAATGAAAGCGATTGATGAGATTATTGATGAAGAGTGTTTGATTATATCATCAGATACGAAATCTGATATAATTATGACATACTATGATGGCATACGAAGAGAAATAGAAGAACTTAAAAAACAAGGTAAATATTTTGAAATAAATGATTATATAAACAAAACTAGGATAAGGGCCAGTTTTTATACTGTAGTTGAAGCAATTAAGTCCAAATACTAATTAATAGGATTTGTATTATGGAGGGAAAAAGAGATCAAAAAAACGATAGAGAAGAAGAAATTTGTAATGAAACCAAAAATGATTTTAAGAATAAAATTCAAGCTGGTGAATTTTCGACGGATATAATAAAAGCTGAGGACAGGAAAAAGAATGCAGAAGCACAGCGAAGAGATGCTAATAATAGACATTGGTCCGCTACAATAGATAAGTATGTATCGATAACATTTATTGTTATTTTAATGATACTATTGAGTCTATTCGCTATTTTCAAATTGTCTGTATATATAGTAATAGTATACGTAATATTATTCTTTATTGGCATTTTCTATAGAAGATCTAAGCACAGGATTAAAGAAGAAGAAATTAACATAGAAGTAACTACTGATTTAGTGAAAAAAGTAAAAAGACAGCTATTGAAATCCGGGAAAGA
Organism: uncultured delta proteobacterium; assembly: GCA_963798485.1. Lineage (GTDB taxonomy): Bacteria > Desulfobacterota > Desulfomonilia > UBA1062 > UBA1062 > MWEI01. The sequence continues at coordinate 95,593 of CAWCTR010000018.1, forward strand.
CCTATAAGTCCTATGGATATATTAGAGGAATGCCCCGGACTTTAAAGGGACCGTTTATGAAAATAAGATGTATTGTCTATGCCGATGAAGACGGATTTATTTAGTGGGACTCCGTTCATAAAACACAAACTCCTTCGCCCTCGCCTGCCTATAGGATCACTGGAATAACAAGGAATAAGGCTTTCTATAGGCTTAAGGAAACCCAATACAAAGCATATCACACTCCCAATAATCAACGATACCAAGGGATCATCATGCCATCCATGTCTCATATGAACCCTCGGTCCTTGAGGATCATCTTGGCCTCCTGGCCCGAGATCCTGAGGTAGACGGCCAGTAGTGAGGGCAGAATGCCCCAGGATGTCCTGTACGACCGGCCCCCCTTGAGAAACTCTGTCGCTCTGGTGCGCCGCAGGATATGCGGGTGGGCGAGGTCCCGGGGGATGCCGGCTTCCTTCGCACGCTCATAGAACATTCGCCTGAAATTTCCCTAGTCCACTTTGAACACCTTGCCCTTCTCATCGGGGAAGTCCATCAGGTAATTTGCTATCTCGCTTGTGACAATCGGAGGGACAGGAATGCTCCTGATAGGCTTCTTGGGCGACTTCTGCTTGAGTGGTCCAGTCAATAATTATCTGCATGTTAGCAATGAGTAGGTTATCTTGAAGGCCTTGGCACGATAGCACGGAAGTATTTCCTGTAGATTATCTTTCTATATAAATCTACATCATCCCCTGCTAGTCCAGATATTCTGATGAGAGGAAAATAATGATTGCATTGAAATCTCGTGATGGTGGTTCGTCATTTCAGGTTTATAATGATGGCTAGCTTATAGGGCATATCAATAGGCAGAAAGGTTTGACCGGAGATTAATATCTGGCGGAGGTTGATAGGGATGGAGAAAAAGGGGGTTCCGGGAAGGAGTTTGACAGTCCGCAGGAGGCGCTTCAGTGGATCGAGAAATACAAAGGGAGGAAGGT
>CAWCTR010000019.1:0-32634 GCA_963798485.1 uncultured delta proteobacterium
GACCAACAGTGCAATAAGCAGAATCTTGTCCGTCATATTACCACCTATAGATGGACGGTATTTCCGCTTATTTTTGTATTAATCTCCAAAGATGGAAACAACACCAGATTTATGTACGCTTATTACATTTTCTCTGGTCAGTTTCCACATATTGCGATATTGTGCATTAGGTCATGGAAAGTCAAACGAAAAACAAACCGAAATTTCGTCCGAATCCCAGCCTCAAGCTCATGGATCAGGTGCGCGAAGTGCTTCGCTATCATCATTATGCTTACCGCACCGAGCAGACCTATTGTCAGTGGATGCTCCGCTATATCCATCATTTCGGCGGCAAGACCCATCCGAACATGCTCGGGGCGAAGGATGTCGAACGATTTCTTTCCCATCTCGCAACCGAAGGCAAAGTGTCCGCCTCCACCCAGCGGCAGGCCCTGAACGCCCTGGTTTTTCTCTATCGGGATGTCCTTGACAAACCTTTGGCCGGAGAGATCGCACCGGCGCGCAGCAAACGGCAGCAAAGGCCGCCCACCGTCCTCACTCAGGCAGAGATTAAGCGTTTGTTGGCCGCCATGACGGGTAAGCACGCCCTTATGGCAAAGCTGCTCTATGGCGGCGGCCTGCGTCTGCTTGAATGCATCCGGCTGCGTGTTCAGGATGTGGATTTCGGCCAAGGCCTCATCTTTATCCGGGGCGGTAAGGGCGGGAAGGACAGGACTACCATCCTGCCTAAAAATCTTAAGGACGAGTTGCAGAGGCAGGTGCAGGCGGTGAAAGCTCTTCATCATAAGGATTTTGAAGAAGGATTTGGGGAGGTATATATCCCTGAGGCCCTGGCCAGGAAATATCCACATGCCGGACGGGAAACCGGCTGGCAGTGGGTGTTCCCGGCAAAGGAGCGTTCTATTGACCCGCGTTCGGGCCGGGAGATGCGCCATCATGTGCTCGAATCCGGGTTGCAGAAGGCGGTGAAGCGGGCTGCGGAAGAGGCCGGGATCGATAAAAAGGTCGGCTGCCACACTCTGAGGCACAGCTTCGCAACCCATATGCTGGAAAACGGGGTGAACATCCGGGTGCTTCAGGAACTCCTCGGTCATGCCGATGTCAAGACCACCGAGATCTATACCCATGTCATGGCCCGGGACATCCGGCAACTGCAAAGCCCGCTCGACCGCATGGGTTGATATCGCGCAGACTCCGTCCCATAAGGGTGGATGCGTGTGGATGATCCGGGCCCTCCTCTCAATACACTCATATCTGCTGTCATTCCATTTCATGGTGCGTTCTTATACTGCATTTATAGCAGGAAGAGAGGAAAGTTGTCAAAGGTTTGGATGTTTTGGGCAGGATCGGGTGATGAGTGGAATAATGAGATCCAGCACAAGGGCAGGCACAAGACCTGCCCCTACAACAGGGCGGGGATAAGCTCTGCCCCTACGATCATGGCGGGTTACGCTGCGCTCCGCCCACCCGCAGTGCTGGAAGGCTCAATGCATTGGCGGCTAAAAACAAAATTGCAAAATGATCAAGGCCGCATTGTTGATGCCTGCGTTATTCTATGGTAGGATTGACATAGGAGACATTTATGAAATGTACATACATGGATGAGCAGTGTTACGAGTTTCACGAGAAAGACATCGCTGAAAAGTGTTTCCTGTGCAGCCAGAATTGTCAAAAGCTTTTCATTGTCCGGCAGGTCTCCAGTATGAAGATGGTGCATATGTGCGGGGAATGCATGGTGGGTAACCTGGAAGAATACCTGCTGGATAATACCAGACCATGGGAAGGCATAAAGGGAAAGAGCGAATAGGCGTTTAAAGCTCGTAAAGCCTGGGAAATTTCAGGAGAAAAGACGTTCCGACACCTTCTTGCGATGTCACGTCGATATTCCCGTTGTGGGCGTCCATAATCTTTTTGACGAAGGTCAGCCCCAGGCCTGAACCCTTCTGGCGCTCTTCCTTGCCTTTCACCCTGAAGAACGGTTCAAAGATGAAGGGCAGCTTGTCGGCGGGAATGCCTGAGCCGGTATCTGCGATATTCACATAAACATAGTAATCATCATGAGTCATGGTTACGGTAATCTTCCCGCCGGGCGGGGTATATTTTGTTGCATTGCCTATCACGTTGGTGAATACCCTCATCAGGCTCTCCTGGTCGCCCATGGTCTTGGCCGAGGGCTCATTTATGATTGCCTCAAGGGTAATCTCTCTCCTCTGGCACAAGGGGGTGAGCTCTTCAATAGCCTTCTCCAGGATTTCAGTGAGCACAATCGGCGTCTTGGCCTCGGAAAAAGAGCCGTCCTCGATCCTGGCAAGATCGAGCCAGTGCTCCACAAGGTCGTGGAGCCCCTGAAGCCTTTTCTCACAGCGGTCGATAATATCCTTTGCATTCTGTTCGAGGCTGTTCTCGTAAATCACCTTCAGTGTCTCAAAATACTGCATGATGGTGACCAGCGGGGAACGCATCTCGTGGCTGACAAAGGTTATGAAGCTTCTCTCCATGCGTTCTTTTTCTTCCCTGAGCCGGTCAGCCTCGATCTTGAGGAACCTGTGTTCGAGCGCCCTCTTGGTAACCGCCCTGATCTGGTCAGGGGTAAAGGGCTTAGGCAAATAATCATAGGCGCCCTTTTTCATGGCCTCCACCGCGGAGACGATGGAGGCATACCCGGTAATCACGATCAACACGATATCGGGCATTTCTTTGGAGAGCAGCTCGATGATGTCCATGCCGGAACAGCTCGGCATCTTGAGATCAACAAAGGCCAGGTTGGGCTTTTCAGCCCTCGAGAGCCTTATGCCGTCAGGCCCGTTCGATGTGGTTATTACCGTATAGCCCGATTTTTCCAGGGCCTGTCTGCAACCATCGAGGATAGACTCCTCGTCGTCGATGATGAGAATCCTGGCTGAAAAATCAGCCTTGTCATCCATTGAAGTATTACCTCAGGAGCTGACCCACGAATTTTAACAGTTCATCAGCCTTGATAGGTTTGTGCAGTACAAGGTCCACAGTGGGGAGCTCGTCAGGCGGTTCAAAGGATTGGTAAGGACCCTGCAGATCAACGGCGCTGAGCATGATAAGGGGTATCTTCTTGCCCGTATCCGAGGTCCTCAGCCTTGATACCACATTGAAACCCTCACTCCAGGTCTCCATCATCATATCGATGATGGCAATGTCAGGGTAAAGTGATTTCGCCATGTCCACTCCTGCCTTTCCATCCTCGGCCAGAAAGACCTCATAGCCGCCGTTTTCGAGGATAAGTTTGGTTGCGAGCAGGAAGTCTTTGTCATCGTCAATCAAAAGCACCTTTTTCTTTGCATCCATAGCCTACACCTCCTTAAAGGATCTCTGGCATGAGAAAAGCAAGTAAAGTGCCATGTTTCATCCCATTGAAATTACTTTACTTAATTCTTTGAATGAAAATCAGGGGAGTTATCTTGGGTAAAATCTCCCCAAGGGTGAGGAAGATGTCCCCTAGAACCTAATCACCGGTTTCATCCTTGATATCGGTGATAATACCATAGGTCCTTATCTTGGTGCGCAACGTCTTGCGATCGATACCGAGAAACTTTGCAGTGTTGTTCATGTGATAATTATAATGCTTCAACGCCTTTTCAATGTGTTCCTTTTCCACATCCACGAGGCGCATCTTGCCGGAGAACGGATCGATAACCGGGGCCTTGGCGTGTGTGTCCTGCCCATAATAGAGGATATCCGAGAGGCTCACCTCTTCATGATCGCACAGCACACACAGGCGCTCGATCGTATTCTTAAGCTCCCGGATATTCCCCGGCCATGCATAGGAGTTCAATGACTTTACCGCATCAATCGAGAAGAAACCGGCCGCGGATTTGTGCCTTTCCCGGAAGACATCAAGGTAATGCTTGGCAAGCTCGATGATGTCCGATCGGTGATCCCTTAAGGGCTTGATGTGTATGGGTACCACCGAGATGCGATAGAAGAGGTCTTCACGGAATCGTCCTGTATCAACCTCGCATCTTAAGTCTTTGTTCGTGGCGGTAATCAGCCTCACGTCCACCTTTTCGGGTATGGAACTGCCCACCCTGGGGATCTCCTGTTCCTGAATAACCCTCAGCAGCTTGGCCTGGGTTTCGAGGCTGATGTTCGAGATCTCATCAAGAAAAAGCGTACCCGTGTCGGCTATCTGGAAACGGCCGTCGCGGGAGTCTGTTGCGCCGCTGAATGCCCCGCGTATATGGCCGAAGAGCTCACTTTCCATGAGGTTCTGCACCAGGGATGAACAGTCAACCGGGATGAACGGTTTGTCAAAACGCCTGCTCATGTTGTGGATGGTTCGTGAAACCAGTTCTTTGCCTGTTCCGCTCTCGCCGGTTATAAGCACGGTACTGTCGGTCTGGGCGACCCGTCTGATTGTGTCTTTCAATTCCTTCATGTAATCGCTGCTGCCGATCAGCATGGACAAGGTATCTTCTTTCTCATTACTCACCGCGGCATCAAGACTCTCATGAATTGCATTTCTGAGATCTTCAGCGCCGAAGGGCTTGGTGAGGAAATTCATAGCGCCTAAACGCATGGCCTCAACAGCCAGCGGGATGGTACCGTAGCCCGTAATGATGATTACCTTGGAGGTTATATGATGATCCTTTTTGAGGATCTTCAAAACATCGAGCCCCTCTATCTTGGGGAGGCGCACATCCAGAAGGATGACATCAAAGTGGTTATGCAGGGCCAATTGGATACCGTGTTCAGCATCGCCCGTACTCTCCACTTCATGTCCTATCCTGGCCAGGATCTGCTGGCATCCGTCCCGTATGGATTCTTCATCGTCGATGATCAGGGTGCGCCTGGTCTTTTTAGCCAATGCTGCATTCCTCCTGTCCGCTCTCGGTTTTATCATTGGTATTCAACGGCGGAAGCGTAATGGCAAATGTCGTCCCTTTGCCGGGTTCACTCTCCACATCGAGTATACCGCCATGCTTCTGGATGATGCCATAGGTTATCGACAGTCCGAGCCCTGTACCCTGGCCGGGCTCCTTGGTGGTGAAGAAGGGTTCGAAGATGTGGGGCAGGTAGGCCTTATCAATGCCCTTTCCCGTATCGGTTATGTAGATCTTCACCATGCCCGTACTGGAAATCCTGCTCGAAACCTTGATGGTGCCCTTTCCCTCCATGGCGTCTATTGCATTGATGAACAGGTTCAAGAAGACCTCTTCCAGTCTGGACAGGTCGCCCATCACGTAAGGGAGGTTTGGTGCAAGCTCGGTCTTCACCTCAATGCCATGGAATATGGACTGGTCCTTCACCAGATTGAGCGAGGTAAGGATAACCTCGTTTATGGAAAGGGACTCCATATCTCCGGAAGGTGTGCGGGCAAAATCGAGCAGGTTCTGGACTATCTTCTTGCATCGCTCGGTCTGATAGATGATCTTTTCCATGTTATTTCTGGATGAATTGCCTTGGGTCATCTCCTCGAGCACCAGGTTGCTGTAGAGGAGGATGCCGCCTAACGGGTTGTTGATCTCATGGGCCACACCGGCCGCCATCTGGCCTAATGAGGCAAGCCGTTCGGTGCTGGTGATGCGCTGGAAGGCCTTCTGGAGCCGGTCATCCCTGTCTTTGAGCGAGCGCGCCATGTTGTTGAAGGCCTCATCGAGCACATCGAAGCCCGATGACCGGCCCGGAGGGAGCTGGTAATCGAGGTTGCCTGAAGAGATGGCATCCGTTGCCTGCTTTAGGATCCTGATCCTGCGGATAATGCCCTGTCCGAGCCGGAAAGAGATAAAGAAGGCCATTACCATGCCAAGCGAGGTGATACCCAGGAAGAGGAGCACGGTCTTCATCCGCATATCACGGTATTTCGCCTCCAAAATACCGGTGTAGAGCATGCCGATGATATTGTTGTCGATATCCCAGATGGGGGTATAGGAGCTTATGTACCAGTCATTTACCACAAAGGCCCTGCCTATCCAGTCCTTACCCCGGCCTATGACCTGGTCATAGACTTCTTTGGACACGATGGTTCCGACTGCCCTCTGGTTCTTTTTATTCATCACATTGGTGGAGATCCTTACACCACCAAGAAAGATCGTGGCAAACCCCATGTCCCGGCCTTTGTACCGCTCGTCACGGTACACGGTCTCCTTGATGGTATCTACAATGCTGTAATCGTAGTTCAACAATACCCCGCCGACAAGTGCGCCGAGCAGGTTATGGTTCTTGTCCACAATGGGGTAGGCTGCCCTGAGAACCATTCCCCGGGAAAGGACCTTTTCTTTGATCTCCACTGACTTTTCCGTCTTTACGATGGGTATCTTTATCCGTTCGGCCAGGTTGGGGTTCTGGGCCACAATAACTTCATAAGGCATGATTATGGCGGAAGACGTGGGTTTTTTCTCTTTGAGACAAGCCCTCACCACCGAGTCCCAGAGTATTACATCTCCCTTTGTGTTCGGATTTGCCGCGCGGTAGATAACCTTGCCATTGGTGTCGACCAGGGTGAGCATGTCAAGGGCCATATGCTCGGGGGACTGGTAGGTGCCGCTCCTGATGAGTACTCGTAAATCTTCCAGAGGCTCGAGGTTGCCGGACAAGATAGCCTCGTGGATGGGGGAACGAAGCGCGATGAACTGGAGCTGGTATTCGAGCCTCTCCAGGTTGTGGCGGTAGACAAGCTGGGCGGTGTTGATGTCCTGCTGTACCTTGCGCTGCACCTCGTCAAGGGCTGTCTTGTTTATCAGCTGTATCCCCACCACCGAAGCAACAACCCCTGTGAGGCATGTGGCGATCAGAAAACCTATGACGAGGCGGCTTTGTAGTTTCATCTAAGGTCGTTAAGAGAACTCATCCTCCTCTGTCAAAATGAATGCTACTAATGAATGCTACTATAATAGCACTTCGATCGAATCCGATCAACGGATCAAGAGGAATTCTTCTCCTTAAGAACCAAAAGGGAAGGGGAGTGCCTGATCAGAAGGCCTTTCCCTCGCTCAGGAGCTTGTTTACGCGGGAAAGGAGAACGGATACCGTAACCGGTTTTGAAATGTAATCATTCGCCCTCAGGTATTCGCCATCCGTAACAGGAGAGAATTTGAAGCCTGTCTTCTCGGTAACGGCCGTGACCATAATGATGGGGATCATGGAGCAGGCCTGATCATTCTTGAGATCGGCGCACAGGTCGAACCCGTCGGTATGCTTTTCCATCATCACATCAAGGATAATGAGGTCCGGCGGGTCCTTCTCAACCGAAGCCCTCCCATCGGCGATATTCAATGCGTGTATCACGGCGTATCCATTGTTTTCCAGTACGATCTTCAAGGCGTCCCCGTAATCTTTGTCGTCATCTATAATGAGTATTTTCTTGTTCTTCACCTCGGGCATGGAATACCTCCTTGCAATCAATAGATGTGCTCCACAATGGCCTTTGTTACCTCAAGGGTGCCGATGTGGACAGGGCAGTAATCGGAACAGCGGCCACAGCCCACACACCCGCACAATGCCTCCTGAATGTCGGTTTTGTTATAATAAAGGAGCTTATGCTCGTGTCTCCTCTTGAGCCGTAGCGCCTGAGTTGACCGGGGGTTGTGCCCGGACGCCTCGCGGGTAAATCCGCCATAAAGACAGGTATCCCAGGTGCGTATCCTCTCCCCGGTTTCTGCATTGACCGTACGGTCCATGACATTGAAGCAGGTGCATGAGGGGCACACGTATACACATCCACCGCAGGCAATGCATTTACTACCCAGGTGGTTCCACACACCATCGTTTGCCGATGAGTTTTTAAGAATATCAATAGCCTCTGTTACTTCCGAAACTATGGGGATGGAATTGTGCGCCATGTGCTTGATCCTGCTGAAACGCTCCTGGGAAACCATGGCATCGAAATCGACAAAGGGCCTTGATGAGGTAAGCTCTCTCCCGATATCAGAGCCTGTCTCTACCAGGAAATCGTTCCCCATATCAAAGAGCTGGATATCGAATCCCTGCTCCGCATAAGGTCCGCTTTTAGTGGTTGTGCAGAAGCATGTTTCATTCTGTGGCCAGCTGCATGCATGCACAACGAGAATATTGTTTTCTGTATGGGCACGGAAATATTTGTCGTCCAGGTCCCTGCCATAGAAGCTTTTAGACTGACGTATCCCCATCAGGTCGCATGCCCTGATACCGAAGATGAGCATTCGCCCCTCATTGAGAACAGGGGTAAATTTTCCGTTCTCAATGGTGAAGATGGTCTCGCTTTGGGGCAGGAACGAAGATTTCACGGGCATAGGGGGTTTGCGGTATTCCAGGGTGAAGGTCTTTGGGGCAAAGGTGTCGAAGACACAGTCGCCCTGTTCTTTGAGGGTGGGGCTGAAGATGGAATATGAGCTTGACCACGAGCACAGCACATCGACGATATCTTTTTTAGCGATCAGTTTCATGAACACCTCCTGATCTTGACAGAGCACCCTTTAAGCTCGGGGATCTCCGAAACAGGGTCAAAGGCGGAGTTCGTGAGCTTGTTGACCGGGGCCTCCCGGTAGTGGAATGTGGTGAAGAGGACCCTCTTGGGCACCCTGGGCGTAACCTCCGCCTTGAGCTGGATGGTGCCCCTGCGGGACTCCACCTCCACCATGTCGTTGTTTCTTATACCGAGCTTCTTGGCGTCTTCGGGATTGATCTCTATGAGGGCCTCAGGGGCCTCGCGTTCCAGTATGTTGATGCGCCTTGACATGGTGCCTGTGTGGTACTGGTAATAGACGCGGCCTGTTGTGAGGGTGAAATCATACTCCTCGTCCGTCATTTCCGCCGCAGGTCTATACTCGCACGGCAGGAACGTTCCTCTGCCCTTGGTAAACTGGTCTCTGTGGAGGAAGACCGTGCCCGGGTGATCCTCATTGGGACAAGGCCACTGAAGGCCATATCCCTTTGCAAGACGCGTATAGGTGATACCTGCATACGAGGGGGTAAGCATGTTGATCTCAGACATGATGTCAGCTGGTCCGCTGTAATCGGATTTCAGGCCGCACCTTTTTGAGATCTCGGAGATGATTTCCCAGTCCGCACGGGCTTGCCCCGGGGGTGATACGGCCTTGCGTGAGAGCTGGACCCTCCTCTCCGTGTTGGTATAGGTGCCTTCCTTTTCTGCAAAGGAGGCGGCCGGCAGCACCACATCGGCAAGGGCTGCTGTTTCCGTAAGGAAGATATCCTGGACAACAAGGAAATCGAGGTTGGAGAGTGAATGCTCGATATGGGTAGTATCCGGGTCGCTTAAGAGGGGGTTTTCTCCCATGATGTACAGCGCCTTCAAGTCTCCTTTGTATGCGGCATCCATCATGCCGGGGATGGTAAGGCCCGGGAGGGGGTCAAGACCTTCCACACCCCATGCATCCTCAAACTTTTTTATCGTGGCAGGATCGTTCACCCGTTGATACCCGGAAAATGCCCCTGGGAGGGTTCCCATGTCACAGGCCCCCTGTACGTTGTTCTGGCCCCTTAAGGGATTTACCCCGTTGGCATGCCTGCCCACGTGTCCGGTGAGCATGGAGAGGTTGGCCAGGGTCTTCACATTGTCGGTTCCGGTGATGTGCTGGGTTATACCCATGGCATAGACGATCATGGCCTTGTCCGCCTGGGCATACATGACTGCTGCACGATAGAGCTCTGATGAGCGTATGCCGGTGATCTGCTCTGCTACCTTTGGGGTATACCTGCTTACCAGGCCCTTCAATGCATCGAAGCCCTCGGTCCTTGTCTCAACGAACTGCTTGTCATAAAGGTCTTCCATGATGATGATGTTCATAAGCCCATTGTATAGCGCTACCTCGGTACCTAAATTCTGCTTCAGATGGAGCTTGGCAAAGGAAGACAGCGGTATCTCCCTCGGGTCGATAAGGAGTATCTTGGCGCCTTTCTCCTCCACTGCGTTTATTATCCTACTGCCGATGAGCGGATGCTGTTCCGTGGTATTTGATCCGGTTACCAAGAAGAGGTCTGCATCTTCGAACTCGGCAATGGAGTTCGTCATGGCCCCTGATCCGAATGTTGCGGCCAGACCGGCCACAGTGGCGCTGTGTCAAAGCCGTGCACAGTGGTCAACATTGTTTGACTTGAATCCTGCCCGCACCATCTTCATGAAGAGGTAATTCTCTTCATTACTCACCTTGGCAGAGGAGAGGAACCCCAATGAGTTCAGGCCGAACTCTTTCCTGATGCCTGCAAGCCGTGAATATACAAGATCCAGGGCCTCTTCCCATGTGCTTTCAACAAGTACGCCGTCTTTCCTGACCAGAGGCGTTTTCAACCGCTCAGGAGAGCCGATGAACTCAAAGGAGTTCCATCCCTTGGCGCAGAGCATTCCTTTATTCACAGGATTGCCCGGATTGGGCTCCACGCCTACAACCTTTTCTCCTTGCGTTACGAGATAGAAATTGCATCCGCATCCGCAGAATGGGCATATGGTAGGAATCTTTGCCATGGCTATATGGCCTCCTTTATGTGCTCGACCTCGGTAAGGTTGAAGACCGGGCCATCGGTGCAGCAATACATGTTTCCAATGGCACAGTGCCCGCATTTTCCCACGCCGCATTTCATCATACGCTCCAGCGACATGTAGATATGTTCTTTGGAGAAACCAAGCCTTATGAGTTTTTCCACCACGAAGCGGTACATGACCGGAGGGCCGCACAAAACGGCATAGGTGTCTGCCGGAGAAAGCGCCGTGCGGTCAAACAGACCCGTCACCACACCGACATACTGTTTCCAGATGCCCTCATCGTCCCGGTCCACGCTGTAGAGGTATTTGATGTCATCCCTGTCGAAAAAGCTCAAGAGCTCATACTTGAAGAGCACATTTTCCGGGCTGTTTGTCCCGTACATGAGGATGAGATCGCCGAACTCGTCCCGTCTGTCCAGGACGTACAGCAGCAGAGACCGCAAAGGGGCAAGCCCCAGGCCACCGGCAACGAGCAGAAGATTGTGCCCTTTCAACGTTTCTACCGGAAAGCCCCTGCCATAGGGGCCACGGATGTGCAGCTTTGAGCCCTTGCCCATCTCAAACAGCGCATTCGTCAGTTTCCCTGCGCGGCGCACACAGATCTCCAGCGTGTCACACCGGGTTGGGGACGACGATATGCTGATGGGCGCCTCTCCCCTGCCGAAGATGGAGACCTCAATGAACTGGCCCGGTTGATGACCGAACTCATCCCAGCTGCAGCCGTTGTCGAGCTTGAGCTGAAAAAGCCGGTGATCGGATATCTGCGGCAATGTCCTTGAAATGGTAACGGGGCGCAGTTCATATATGTTCTGCGAGTGATCGCCCATATGGACCTCCTCCAATCAAAGGTGGGCTGAAAAAGAAGCTGCCATTTTTAAGGCAATTTCAATACCATCTGTTTAACTATAAGTAATTATAGATAAAATGGTGTTAACAGATGACACCATGCCGTGATGGTGGGGTATCTTTCCCCAGTGGAGGGGAGGAATTACCCTGATTGCAGGAGTTATCACGGATTTTACACTTAATAGTTCTTCTCTGTACAGTATACTCTTTTCTTCACTCATAACCCAAGCCAAGGGGAAGTCAGTCAGTAGGTTGGGTTGAGGAACGAAACCCAACACATCAAGATCTGAATATTTAAATGGATTCTATTTTAAGTCTTGTTGTTGGGTTTCACAAGTTCAACCCAACCTAATTGCTATGATATTCAATGAAGGCATGTTATAATTAGCGATATGAAATTCGAATGGGATCTGAAGAAAGCTTCATCAAATATGAGAAAGCACAAGGTTTCGTTCGAAGAGGCTGCAACGGCAATGAAGGACCCGATGTCTGCTACAGGTGCTGATCCTGACCATTCAATCAGTGAGGATCGGTTCATTACCTTCGGCGTCTCAAGTCAAGGCCGTTTGTTAGTGATATCTCATACCGATAAGAATGGTGTTATTCGAATCATAAGTGCTCGCGTAGCGAGTAAAGGAGAGCGAAAGATCTATGAAGAAGGCTAGCGAAACTCAAAAGGACGAATTGCGTACCGATTACAAAATATCGGATTTTCCCGGTGGGTTGGTGCGTGGCAAATACGCGAAACGTATGAGTGAGTCTTCAAATATTATTGTTCTTAAACCCGAAGTTGCTGATGTCTTCCCAAACGAAGAAGCAGTCAATAGCGCGCTTCTCTCGTTAATTGAACTTGCGAATAAAACTACACGTGTATCAAAACGCACAAGCGGACGCGCGAAAAAGCTAAGCGCCGGTTAGATTTATACCACGATATAACTCTTGATAAAGCTCTCCAGGTCGGATGCCTCTTCAGGCCCTACCATCACCTGCCAGCCGGGAAGGTTGTCTTCCAGTTCGCCGCTTATCTGTGCGACATAGCCCGGTATGACGATCCGGCGCGTCTTCACCTGCGCTTCGAGGTTGGTATCTATGACGAATTTGGCTATGCCCGCGGCAGAGAACTTGCCTGCGGCCCAGGCGGTGAGCACGCTCATGCCCTCACATTCCGGCACGACCAGCCAGGCGCTGATGCCGCTGTTCTCGATCTCGCCCGTTACGATGAAATAGGTGAGCGAGAAATTCGTGGTGACAAAGACAGGCGAATCCGGCGTGGGTTCGCCGATTGCGTACACCTTGGGCTCTACCTGGATGGGCTTCTGCGGGTCGGTATAGATGTTGAGCCGGAGTGTCATGAGCGTTGCCAGCTGGGAGGCATTGAAGGACGGCAGGACGCAGATGCTCCCGTACTTGGTGATATCGGTGACGGCGGCAGTGGTGTCGTCCATGAGGGTGCCGGTGTCGATGAAGTGCACAAAGGGGAATCCCAAGGGCTTGAAATTGTCCCTGATGGCCGAGCGCCTGGCAATGGTATTGGTCTGGAGATGCTCTGAAAGGGAATAGGTTTCCCACCCAAGCAGGAGGTTGTGAAAGCCGTTTTCACGATGCCTTGATGAGAGCTCGACCAGTGAATCCATGTCCGGTGCTGTGAGTGAGAGGGCATGGTCCTGTTCCCTGGCAAAGGTTGCGAGCGTGTCTGCTGCGAGTGCATCCGGGGCGCAGAGGATGCTGTGCGAGCCCTGGATGAGGGAGGCTGCATCCTGGATGGCGCTAATGGTTTTGCCGCGCAGGATCAAAGGTTTACCTGTTATTTCCCATGCTTTGGCAACAAGTTCACAAAAGGCTTTTTCATCGGAAGAATGCTGGGTTATGGCCACCATGCCGATGGTCAGCGATTCACCCACGCGTTCGAGCACGTAATCCCTGATGGATCCAAGGGTCCGGTCCTGCTTGGCCGTCTCATCCGTGTCATCGATGTTGATGGCCAGGATAGTGGGGTTTACAAAGGTCTTATCATGCCGGTACAGAACGGTCTCACCGCCTGCTGTAAGCCCTTTGTCAGTGCCCAGCACGATTGATTTTACCGGGGGTTCGTTGGCAAGCCCCAGGACGCGTTTGGCCTCATCGGATGCGTACGGGCATTCCTTGATATCCGCCTTTTTCGCTGCCAGTTTCATGGCAAAGGCCAGGCAGGTGTTCGACCCGCATTCCTTGCAGTTGGTCTGGGGCAGAAGCTTCTGTATCGCTAGACCGCTCAGTGCCATTCTGCCTGCCTCCCATCCATCAGGCTCATGATGGTTTTCTTCAGCGACATGGCAGCCTGGGGGTTATACATGATCATGATTGCAGCGCCGGCGTACAGCAAGGAGGTCGCTGTGGAGAGCTCCCACAGCGCGGCGCGCTCGGCCAGGTCGCCCCATGCGGGGAAGTCCGATTCCGGGGCGCGCAGTTCCTTGATCTTCGCACACTCCTGGCCCGGCGAGACGATCATGGGGGAGGCCAGCATCTTGTCGCCGCCCAGACCGGTCAGGCGGATCCGTTCCATGACGGAATAGGTGTATTCGATGCCGTAACCGATGGCGCTGGTGACGGGATCCACAACGATCCTCTCGGCCGGGATGTTCATGTTGGCGAGCAGGATGTTCAACTGTTTGCCAATATTCACGTCAATGGGGCTCTGGGCCACAATGGTGTGCCCATAGGCCAGGGCCGCTCCGGCGATGGTCCGGTAATTATCCTGCTCCACCCAGCTCAGAAGGAGGTTCTCACCCGCACACCCCCTGGCGATCTCCTTCATGACCTCGTTCATCTTGTCATAGTGGCTGTGCCCGGTGATGATCAGCGGGACATCCACTGCGGCGAGCACGGATTTAACCACATCGAGCGCCTCCTGGGGTGAACGGTTCCCCTTCTCGGGGTGGGTGCCGTCGAGCCTTACACTGATGAGGTCTGCGCCGTATTTTTCCACGCACGCCCTTGCCATCTCCACAGGGTTGTCAAGCAGGTCTCCCCATACCGTGCGTAAGACTTGGGGATATTTGGGGCTGACCTTGTCAAAGACCTCAAGCGCCACGAGCGGGCGGTTTTTCATGGTCCCTTCCCAGAGGTGGAGCGGCATGGCCGTGTCCCCGCCTATGGTGCAGGTGCGGCCGCGCGTGCCTCCCTGAGCCTTTGCAGCGCCCAGCGTGACCTCGTACACGGCCTGCTCGCAGGTCTCCTTCCGCAAGGGTACGGATTTTATGGCGGCTATGCGATCCTGGGCAGTAGGCCTGCTCACCTCGGTTGCCGTTTTTTTGCCTGAAGGCTTATCGAGATTCATCGATGCAATCACCTGGTCCGGCAGCCTGGTTTCCGGAAACCGTTTGCTCAGGACATTGATGATATCGCCCACAATATCCTGGGTGAAGGTCTGTTTGATTTCAGCCTTGATCTGTTCGATGAGCTCGGCCTTTAATTGTGCAATCTGGTCCTGAGAATATAAGGTATCAGACCCCTGCGGCCTGGCTACAGGCACGGGGTCCGCGGCCTTCTTTTCCTTGGCTGTTTCTCGGGACGTACTTTCAGCAGGTACGGAATCATGGCTTGCAAAGTCTGCGATATCGCCCATCTCGATTGCAGGGTGCTTCACCTTTTCCAGATAGTCTCTTATGTCCTTGGGATCGATGGCGACCGTTTCATCAGGTATCCGGTCGAGTAGGCCCGGCGCTCCCTGTTCCTCGAAGCGCCTCTTCAGGTCCTCTCCGAGCATGTTCTTCAGGCCCTTTGTCATCCAGACAAGGCGCTTATGGCCCCCTTCGGCAAAGAGGAACTTACGGGAGGTGAGAAAGACTTTTCCACAACCCATGAAGCCCGGGGTCTGCTGGCCGCCGCCGACGTTGCCCGCCAGGGTGGAAAAGCTCATGCCTGCCGGTGTGTCGCCTGTATATTCGCGGTTCACGGCCATGATCCCGTTGCACTCGGGTACTATTGCGCAGATGACCTCGAAGCAGCCGCAACTGGTCATGGGCCGGTCCATGATGGAGTAGGCGCAGACTGACTCGATGGTTTTATGCGAGGAAAGGTACACGTATTCATCGACGCCCTTCCATACGCCGCGCACCGGGTCGAGACACTCGCCCTTTTTCACCGGCTGGTTCGGGCCGGTCTCGTCGATCTCAAAGGCAGCCCTGGCATCGAGCCAGTTGTAGGCGCCGCAAAGCCCAAGGCGTTCAGGGGTGACCACGCAGACGTGATTCGGTGCAAAGGACTGGCATAGCAGGCACGAGTAGAAGATATCCACATTCTCGTCCGTCATGGATTCCAGGCGGCGGTTGCGCTCCACATAGGTGCCCCGCGCTTTTGCCAAGCGTCTTTCCACCTCGTCCTTGTCAGTGATGAGGGTGACCTTCACCTTGTCCACAATGGCAGGGTAATTCGACAACAGCTTGGCGTGCAGGATCTCGCCATAGTGCCGCAGCCTCAGGCCCTTTGCGAACCCGCTCTTGGATATGCGCGTCCACACGATATCGCGCTGGCCCATGTGCCAGATGCCCTCGGCGCCGTTGATGAGGTGGTGGATCTGCCGCTCCAGGATGGCCTCGAAGTCGGTCTGCATCTTTCTGCCTGCCACCTCCACCCAGATGGCAAGGGGCAGTGCCGCACCTTCAGGGACCTGGTCAACGTCGTCTCCGATGATGTCAATACGGCCGTCTTCGATCTGATCCAAATCGACCATGGTCACGAACTCGAAGGCAGGGGTGATGTTGCCCCCGAACTCGACTTGTGTATCCTGCTTGCGGATGCGCTCCCCTTCAAAGGCAGGGCCGTAGGGGACCGGAATGGGGACCTTTGTTATCTTGACCTTGCAGCCCCTGACCTCAAGGGCCCTGTCCACCATGGTCTCATAGGGCACGCTCGATACCACGTGTTCATAGGTGCATATGCCCGTGGGCAGGATCTGCGGGATATCGGTGTCCGCAATGACCGGAAAGCCGTAATTGAGCGCCCCGGCTGCTGCGGCGTATTTCTCAGCGTCCACCTCGCCAAAGGCCAGCACAAAGGCAAAGATGCGCTCCTTGTTGTATTTCAAGTTGGCCTTGAAATCCCCAGGTCTAACATTCCCGAAGGAAAGGGCGGACCGGTTGGCAAAGCCAAGGGCATAGATGAGGGCCGAGACATCCTTGCCGAAGGGCACAAGCCTGGTTTCCCAGCCCATCTGGACCCCTTCTTCAGCAAGCTGCTCGGCAAACTGCCTGCCATGGGTAGCGCCTGCCATGAATACGTAGATGTTCTTTTCCTGGAGTTCGCGGGCGATCCTGACTGCTATCTCGTTGGTTGGGGCAGCGCCGGTAATGGCGGCAAACCCGGGGGCCGTGCCGTCAACAAACTCGATGCCGCGCTCGCGCATGATGACATCGCTGGCAGCGCCCAGCCAGATTCCGGTGGCAGGATCGGGGCCTATGAGGTATTTGCAGGCCTCGATGATCTCGCAGGCAAACAACGTGGCCACACCGGCATCGAGCGTATTGCCGAGATAGGGCAGCCAGACCTTTTCGGTCGGAGGGGTGCTCAACAGGGACTTTGCCCGTGCAAGGATGCGGCGCATGTCGGAGAGTGTTTCAGCCTTCTCTCCGGTAAACGAATAGATTACGGGCAGGTGATAGGCAGTATCAGGAAAGGAGACCACGCATGTCTCGCCTTTAGCCCGGATGGCCTCGTCGAGCTTGGCCTCGGCGCGGGCCACCCATTCTATGGCGCCGTTGATGGCGCTTGAACAGATCAGCTTAGACACCGAGCTCTCTCCTGGCCTTCATATCCATAAGTTTCCGGTCCGCCTTCTTGTTGATGCCGAGCCTTTCGCGGCGTTCGTTGATGATCTGCAGAATGGCGGCAGCAGCGGCATGGGGGTCTTCATGGATGTGGAACGATGCCCCGAAGACCTGGGAAGCGTCTTTGTTGAGGAAGTCGCTCACCTTCTTTGACCCTGAGATATAGAACGGGTTGCCCAGGATGACATCGATGCCTGAGGCAACGAAATAACAGCCGATGGCAATGGCCTTTTCACTCATCCATTCAGGGGCCACGCCCACGACCGGCACGTCTGACAGGTCGTCCCCAAGTCCGCCCTCGGCCACGATCTCGGTTGCCGCCTCCAGGAGGCGGGAATTGTCCACACAGCTTCCCATGTGCAGCACAGGCGGCATGCCCACGGCCTCGCAGACCTCCCGCAGGCCCTGGCCTGCAAATTCGATGGCCGCTTCAGGCGTCAGGTTGCCCTGTTTGGCGGAGGCAATGGCAGCGCACCCGGTTTTCAGGACCAGGATGTTTTCCTTGAGCAGCTCCCTGGTGAGGGTGTTTATGTATGAATCGAGCTTGGTTTTCGGGTTGTTGCACCCCACGATGCCCACCACACCTTTGATCCGGCCCTGGATAATGGCATCGTTGAGCGGCCTGAAAGATGCGCGGAATGAGCCGCCCAGCATGTATTTGATGCTCTCCACGCTGAAGCCTGCGATGAGGGGTTTCATGTGCTTGGGTATGGCCACCTTTTTCGGGTCGCGGTTCTTATAGTTGTCAATAGCCCGTTTTAAGAGGTTTACGGCGGTCTCATAGGCATGATCGGTGTTGAACAAGGTGGAAGTGGCTCCGATGGTCTTGGCTATGCTGCTGGTGGAGACGATTTCCGTATGGTATGCCCGTGCCACATCCGGTAGCGACGGCATGCAGCACTGGACATCGATAAGCATCATCTCCACCGCGCCGGTGACAATGGCCAGTTCCTGCTGCAGGAAATTGCCGGCGAGCGGGATGCCGTGGCGCATGAGGATCTCATTGGCTGTGCAGCATATACCGGCTAAAGTTATACCTTCGGCCCCTGCCTTTTTCGCATACGCCTTGATCTCAGGGTCCGTGGATGCGGCGGCGAGCATCTCGGAAAGGGCCGGCTCATGACCATGGACCAGGATATTCACCGTGTTCTCGCCCAAAATGCCCAGGTTTGCATTGCTCCGTATGGGCGTAGGGGTGCCGAACAGCACGTCGGAAACCATGGAGGCTATGCGCGAGCCTCCCCAGCCATCAGCCAGTGCCAGGCGGAAGGCATGCATGAGGATATTCCGGTAATCATGGTCCACTCCCATGTGCGTGCGGTGCATGGCCTCCACGATCATACGGTCTATGCCCTCGGGCTCCACATCTTTTTTCTGCCATACCCCCTGGCGGTTCAAGGGGGCGAGTTTCAAGGTCTTGAGCTTGTCTTCCTGGGAGGTGTATTCGGAAATAAGAAGTTCGGAGAGCTTTATGGCCAGCTCCGGGACAGGGAGATCCTGATCATCGATGCCATAAGACGCTGCGATCTTCCGTAAGGCGTTTTCATCCTTGATAGAGTATCCTCCGCCCTTGCCAAGGCCGATCTTCTTCAGGAGCAGCACAAGGTGCCGGCCATGGTCGGAATGGGCTGCCGATCCGCCTGCGACCTCGCGCAGGAAATTGCGGGCCACAATGGTGTCGGCATCGGCCCCGCATACGCCCAGAGGAGATTTTGCGGTGATCCTGCAGGGGCCCATGTGGCATATGCGGCAGCACAGCCCCTTGGTGCCGTAGGTGCACTGGTTTTTCTGCTGGTCCATGCGGAAGAAGCTCAGATCGACGCAGTCACGCTTGGCCTTTTGTATTGTTTCTATGGATGCCAGGTCGCATGCCCTGTCTTCTGCGGGTTTCGTGCTGTTATCCATGATTCATTTCTCCTGCAAATCCAGTTGCGTGATAAACCTTACGATCTCAGCCAGTACCGGATTGGTCAAACTCAAGGTCCTGCATGCTCCGGCCCTTCTCGGCCGCAATAGCCAGCTCACTATCAAAGGGCAGCATGAGCTGATAATCAGGGTGCAATTCCTGCAGCACTGTCATATCCGGAAGAGTCCCTTTTCTGACAAGGTTTATCACAACCGCGAGGCGCTCGTATACAATTCCCATCTCCCTGGCAAGATCATAAAGGCGTCGAACAGTTTGAATCCCCCGCTTTGAAGGGTCGCCTACGATGATCAGGAGGTTGATGTTCTGATAGAGTCTCCGCGACAGGTTTTCAAGCCCGGCCTCATTATCGATGACGATAAAGGGGTAATGGCCTGAGAGCTCCTTGATGCAATCGCTGAAGAGGTTGTTGGCGTAACAATAGCAGCCCGGACCCTCGGGACGTCCCATGGCGATGAGGTCGAAGTTATGGGCCTCCACAAGGCTCTCGGCAATCCGCAGCTCCACAAGTTCCCGCTTGGACACGCCTGCCGGCTGATTGTCGCCTGCCTTAAGGCTCTCTTCCCGGATCTGGCCCACGGTCTTTTTGACCTCGACGCCAAGCGCCTCATCAAGACAGGCGTTGGGGTCGGCATCCACGGCAAGGACCGGTTTATACCCTTTATTGATAAGGCAGGTGATGATTCCAGCGGCAATGGTGGTCTTGCCGGTTCCGCCCTTACCGGTAATCGCTATGGTATACCTTTTCGTCAAGACTGCTACATACCTGTTAGAGCTGGAATTGGTCACGGGCATGCAGGGAGAGATCTTTCAGCATGGAAAAAACCATCTCCGCATCACCCACAGAAAGGGAACCGGTGCCGCAGGACGGCGTAATGAGTGATTGATCCAGTATCTGACGTTTATCGATGCCCGCCTTTGCGGAGAGATTATCAATGACCTTTGGTGAAACGTTCCATGAGAGAATTTACGGTCTGCTCACGGATAACAGGGGAGGTGGGGACGATCCCCCAGGCGATGAGCCCGCCATCTGCCATGAATGTGCGCAGCGCATCGGGATACAGGGCTATTGAATCGCCGTAACTGAATGCGTCGAGGTTGATGAGATCGACCCCTGCATCGATGAGCATGGTCCAGTCGGTGTTTCCGCAGCAATGCACGCCGGCAATGGCGTTCTCGGCATGGATGGCCTCTACCACTTCGCTATGAGGGCAACCACTTCCTCACGTTTTACCGAAATATACGTTGACGAACCGAATGCGGAAAGGATGGGTTCGTCGATGAAGCAGATAACCTTATCCGCATAGGGCCTGAATTTCTGGATCTGCCAGCAGCATTTCATGGCAAGGGCCTTGACGATGACGTCGCGGAACTCGTCATTGTAATAGATGGCACGTTTGTTTTCATCCACCACGGTCAGCGCAAAAGAGCAGGGGCCCGTAGTCTGGACCTTGATGAACGGGTATTTCCGGCCCTTTGCCTTGAGCCGTTCTTCAAAGCCATAGAGACCCTCTGAAAAATCGCTGCTGATGGCCATGGACGAGCAGTCCCGGTTGATGCTGTCCGGGTCCAGGGCAGCCATGTAGGATTCGTAGAAGGTGGCGAATTCCTCGGAATAATCACCCGAGGTATCAAGATACAAGCGGCCTTTATCACTGTCGATGATGGCACGGGGCATGCCTTCAGAAAATTGTATCTCCATCTGCTCGTTGAGCGCCAGCTTAGGAAGCTGTGGCCACACAGGGGCATCGCTCAAGGCATCGAAGACGATATCCAGGGCCTTCCCCGGGTCGCTATGGGGAAAGCTGCCAATGGCCGTTGCTATGCATTTTGTCTTGATCGTCATACCACTATGTGTCATTTACTTTGATCTTCTTGAGATTACTAGTTTTTACAATAAATTCTGGACAATATCCGTGAAGAGACCTAGCAGATTATCATCAAGATTGTCAATTGCCGACTTCCCGTCCCGGTCGTTGTTCAGGATCGTTTCCGAATAGGGGATAACACCAATAATTTTTGCAGCACCTAGTTCACGCCTTATAAGATCTTCATCAGCCTGGGACTTGATCCTATTGGCTATGATTGAAATATTTTGTAAACCGATCTGAGATGCCATAATCGAGATGCGCTTGAACGATTCGATGGAGCGCGTGCCCGGCTCGACGACCACGATAAATGAGGTGACGCCTTTTGCCGTTGCACGGCCGAGATGCTCGATGCCGGGCTCCATATCCATATACAGAACCTCGCCCCGATGCAGGACCAGGTCCTGCACTAATGCGCTCAGGAGCACATTCTCAGGGCAGGCGCACCCGGAGCCGCCCGATTGGATGGCGCCCAGGACGACAAGATCGATGCCTTTGTGATGATAGGCATAGGTATCGGCAATGTCCGAGACCTCGGGATTGAGCTTGAAGATCTGGCCGTATTGCTGGACCTTGGCCCCGGTCCGCTCTTCAATGAGCCTTTTGTGCCTGGCAATGGTCATGATGTCCTTTTGCAGTTCCAGTGGAATCCCCAGGGCCGAGGCCAGATTGGCATCAGGGTCGGCATCTATGGCCAGGACCTTATGACCCATCCGTGCGGTTAAAAGGGCCAGGGCCGCAGTAATAGTTGATTTCCCGACCCCGCCTTTGCCGGTTACGGCTATCTTCTGTGCGTTTTTGATTTCCATTCTTATATGAATCCCTTCTATTCCGAAGACACCGGCATAGACAGCACCTTCCATGAGACCGGCCTGCACGTGCGATGGTCCCGGAAATCTGAAAAAGAGACAATACCCCCTGGGGTTGTGATTTGCAACGGTCAGCTCATATAGATTTAACCTCCTGTCACCTTGTTATACCCAGCTTTCTCATCCTGCTCCTGAGGGTATTGGGATTAACCTTCAGAAACTCGGCAGCCCCTCCCGGCCCATAGATCTTCCCCTTTGTCTGACGCAGCACTTTCCGGATATGCTGTGACATGGCCTCGTCGAGCGGGGCCGGAACCTGCCCGGATTCCAGCAGGTCGGCCTTTTTCTCTCTCAGCTCGGGCAGGCTCAGATTTTCAAAGACCAGTGAACCGGTATCATCAATTCCCCTTCTCCGGATGAGCTCGCGCTCGATGAGATTCTCCAGCTCCCGTACATTGCCCGGCCACGGATGGGCCTTGAGGCGCTCTACGCCCTGGGCGGAAACAGGGGGTGGCGTGTGGATCTTGAGCTCTTTTGCCTTCTTCTCGACAAAATGGTGGACAAAGGCAGGGATATCCTCTGTGCGCTGTCTCAAAGGCGGGATCATGATGGGGAAGATATTGAGCCGGTACCACAGGTCCTCCCGGAAATCACCTGAGCGGACCATGGCCTCGAGGTTCTTGTTGGTGGCGGAAATGATGCGGACATCAACGGGTATCATCTGTGTGCCACCCACGCGTTCGATCTCTTTGTGCTGAAGGACCCGTAAAAGCCTCACCTGGGCGCGGTGTGGGAGCTCGGCGATCTCATCTAAGAAGATGCTGCCTTTGTGGGCCCGCTCGAAGCGGCCCCTCTTCTGGGCAATGGCCCCGGTGAATGCACCTTTCTCGTGCCCGAAGAGCTCGGCGTCCAGGAGCCCTTCCGGGATGGCCCCGCAGTTTACCTTGATGAAGGGGGCATCACCCCTTGGTGACAAACGGTGGATGGTATTTGCAATCACCTCTTTTCCCACCCCGGTCTCGCCGAGGAGCATGACCGGGCTGTTCAGCGGGGCCACCTGCCTGACCATCTCCATCACCCCGGCCAGCCCGAATTCGGCGCCTACTATCTCATCACCGGCCGAGCTGATCAGTTCCCGGCTGAGCTCCCGGTTCTCGGCATCCAGCAGGTCCTTGAGCTTCAGGACCTCCTGGTATCGTAGCGCGTTAGACATGGCGATGGCGAAGGGCTCGCGCAGCAGGGAGAGGAGACGGGCATGGGTCTTGGTGAACACACCTTTTCCCTCTGCCAGGATGCCGACAGCACCCAGGAGTGTGCCTTCCACAACCAGCACCATGTACATTGCCGAAGGGTTGGGTGTATCATAATAGGGTATGATAGTCCTGGTAGTCGGATCCTGTTTGGGATCGTTCTCTATCCTGACTTCCTGCCATCCGCTAATTCGCTCATCAATGTACCGGATGATCTCCTTTGGGACGGGTATCGGTGGTATAACCCATGTCTTTCCTGAAGGGGTTGCACTTACGAGGTTCCGAATAATTCCGCTATCCGGTTCAAGCCAGCTCAGGGTGAGCTCGGACACAGGTATGTAATCTTTGATGTAGTGAACAAAGTCAGCCATGGCCTTCCCGATGTCCAGGCTGCCGCAAATCCTTAAGGCCGCCTGACGGAAGAACTCGTTTTCATCGATCCTCATAGGATCACCCCCGAGGTTCCCATATAAAGGCGAAATATCTTCATCATGATATAGAACGATATCGTGATATTTCGCAATCAGAATCGTTACATATCGCTGGAATGCACTGACCTATAATCATAATATATTGATATCACGTTTGAATGAAAGGTTGGCACCAATCTGGCTTAAAGGTTGATGAAACTACAGCACAGGTGCGTGAGATCTGTGCCACAAGGATTTAAAAAACCGGGTTGTGTGATGAAGAGGCAGGAAGAGAAGACCATTGTCAATGAGCCCGTATCCACCAGGGCCATGAACTGCCTTGAAGTTATAACCGTCAGGGTCTCGGAAAAAGAAGAATTGGAAAATGCCCTGGAGTTCTGCACACAGGTTTTTCATACGGTTGAGACAGGGAAAATGATGAACCTGAGCGTATACCGCAGTACCGGTTATGATTCTGACCTCAGCGTCCATATCCACTGTCCGTTTGAGCCTTGCAGGCAGGAAAAGAGTCTTCTGGGCCTGCAGCTTGCCAAGGGCCTGAGCGCATTCGGGATCGTCAGTCATACCCTATGGATGGATCAACGGATCGTTAAGGGCAATAATTAGGTGAACGCCTTGGATGAATATGATCAAGGGCGGATTAGGAATGCATGTTCATTTTTGAAAGCACATGAAATAAGGAGACGGCGATCATGTACAGGGTAAAGGGGGCGAGTTCCGGCAGGTTCCATAAAAAACAATTTTTTACCGATGTTCTTAGTCTTTTCATTACGGTCTTTCTGGTGACCGGGTGCAACAGCGGTAACTCGAATGCCGAAACACCAGAGCACCCCGGTAAAGTTCCTCTCAAGGTGCAGACCTGTGTCGCGCAGATAGAAAGGGCTGCCCAGCCTGTTATGCTCTCCGGTTTCACCGAGCCTGTCCATAGGTCAACGCCTGCGGCGCGCATCATGGCAAAGGTCATAGATGCAGGATTCCAGGAGGGTGACCGGGTGGAGGCGGACCGGGTGCTCATCCGCCTGGACACCCGGGACCTGCTGGCCCGCAAGAGACAGGCCCAGGCAGCTCTCGAGACGGCATCCACGGCACTCGATGTTGCACGGCTGAACCTTGAGCGGATGAGCACCCTTCAGAAGTCCGGAACCGTGTCACGTCATCAACTGGAGGCGGCCCAGGTAGGCCACGCCCAGGCAAACGCTGCAGCAGAAGGTGCAAGGTCTGCACTGGACGAGCTGGAGGTGAACCTCTCGTATGCGGTTGCGCGCGCCCCGTTCAAGGGTGTCATTGTACGGAAGATGGTTGAAGAGGGGAACATGGTCGCACCGGGCCAGCCGCTCTTCATCATTGAAGATGACTCAAGGCTCAGGGTAATCGCCCCGGTTGGGACCGATCTTGCTGCCGGCCTTAAACCATGTCAGAACCTGCCTGTGCGGATGGGTGGTGAGACTGTCCGGGGTAAGATCGAGGGGATCGTCCCCTCAGGAAGTACCGAGGCGCCGGGGCTGCGCGTCCAGCTCATTATCGACAATGCCGGGCACCGGTTTAGGGCCGGTACGCTCGGCGTGGTGGAGGTGCCGCTTGGCGCCTCCGAGGTTACCAGAATCCTCATCCCTAAAGAAGCACTCGTCGAGAAAGGACGTCTCACCGGTGTGTATGTGGTAGCGAAGGACTCCATTGCACGGCTTCACTGGCTGATTTTGGACGAGAATCCGGGCGATATGGTGAGTGTCCTTTCAGGGCTCCGTGAGGGGGACCGGGTGATCCTCTCGCCGGAAAAGGCCGGTGTCGCGGATGGCAAGCCTGTCGAGGAGATTGCCAGATGAGGGGCGTGGACCACATCATGGGCCTCACGGGCAGATTCACCGAATACTTTATCCAATCCAAGCTGACCCCCCTGATTATGATCATGACCGTGGTTATGGGTGTCCTGGCCATCTGGTCTACCCCCAAGGAGGACGAGCCCTCAATCACCCTTACCGTGGCCGATGTTCTTCTGACATACCCTGGCAGGGGTGCACAGGATATCGATGAGCGCCTTGCCCGGCCGGTGGGTTCCTGGATACGGGAGATCCCGACCGTAAAGCACGTGGTAAGCTCTGCCGGGGAACACTCCGTTCTCTTTACGGTGGAGTTCCGTGAGGGGGTGCCCAGGGAGAAGGCGCTCACCCAGCTGTATGACAGGCTCTATGCCAACATGGACCAGCTCCCCCCGGGTGTCAGTGCCCCATTGGTCAAGCCCAGGGGCATAGCTGAAGTACCCTCGATGGCGGTAAGCCTGTGGTCAGACACCGAGGGACCGCAGATACTGAGGAAGATCGCCTCGGAGATGGCAGCAGAGCTGCGGCGCATACCCAATGTGTCACGGGTCGATATCATCGGAGGCCAGTCGCGATCATTCCTCGTGGAACTCGATGCGAGGCGCATGGCAGAGCGCGGTATCGCAGCAGACCGGGTGGTCCAGGCCGTCCAGGCTGCAAATTTACGCCTGCCGGCCGGATCGATCTCCGGCCATGAAGGGGTGCTGAACATCGAGGCAGGGGCCTTTTTGCAATCGGCGGCGGATACCGGGCTGCTTATCGTGGGTGCGAACGCAGCCGGGCCGATTTATTTGCGGGATGTGGCCAATGTCCGGGACGGCGTTGCAGACGCGAGCGACTATGTATCACGCATGGGCCGTGACACGGGGTGGTCGGCATATCCGGCCGTGACGTTGGCCGTGACGAAGGTGGACAGCTCGAATGTCACCGTGGTCACCCGCGAGGCGAGGAGGGCGCTGGACAAGCTCGCAAAAGACCTGCTCCCCGCTACTATCCGCATGTCCGTTACCCGTGATCTGGGGGAAAAGGCCGAGCATACGCTGTCCGAGGTGAACAAGCACATGCTCATAACCATAGTGATATCCATCTTACTGATCGGTTTCACCCTGGGGTGGCGTGCAGGGATCATCACGGCCGTTGCCTTGCCCGTGACCATCATCTTTGTTCCTATAATATATAACCTCACGGGCTTCACGCTCAATCGCATAGCGTTAGCATCAATTGTCTTTGCCATAGGGCTCCTTGTCGACGATTCCATAGTGGTCATCGAGATCATCTACCGACACTGGCACAGCGATAATGCTAAGACAGCCCCCCTTGTGGTTGCATATGCCGTACAGGAGGTGGGCCCGCCCACGATCCTGGCGACCCTGATGGTGATCTGTGCACTCCTGCCCACCGCGTTCGTCACCGGGATGGCGGGGCAGTACCTGCGGGTGCTCCCTGTGGGGGCCTGCCTCGGCATGCTCTTCTCGCTCTTTGTCGCCTTTACCGTCACCCCTTACCTCTGCCTTAGAATCTTTCCTGCCGGCTCCACCAAAGGAGACCGGGCCGGTCATGATCCAGGGAGCGGGCAAAAATACAACCTGATATCATACTACCGCCGCTTGCTTGCCTGGTTCATGGAAAAACCGAAACGCATGTATGCGGCATACGTGCTGGTGGTTATCCTCTTTGTTGCGATGGTTGCCATGATTCAGGCCCGTATCGCCATCGTAAGGGCCATGCCGTATGACAACGCCGATGAGGTCTCCGTTATGATCGACCTGCCTCCTGCCACCCAGCTGGAGGATGCATATCCTGTTATCATGGATGCTGCACAAAAACTTAAAACCATACCGGAGGTGACTGCGTGCAATGTCTATGTGGGCACCTCTGCACCGGTCACTTTCCAGGGCCTGGCGCGCCACTATGATTTCAGGAAAGAGCCCTTTCATGCAGAGATACAGGTGCAGCTGCTGCCGAATACAAAAAGGTCCAGGAGAAGCCATGAAATAGTGCCTGATATCCGTCCGCTCATACAGCCGGTGCTGTCCGGCAAGGACACGGTCTTTGTTGTTGCGGAGCTGCCGCCGGGTGTTCCCACCCTTGCCCCTCTCGTGGCCGAGGTGTACGGACCCGATGACGAAACACGCCTTACGCTTGCCCACAGGGTCATGTCCATTTTCAGGACCATGCCCGGTGTGGTGGACGTAGACTGGACCGCCCGGCACGGCACGGAAAGACTGCGCTATGAGGTGGATCTGCAAAAGGCATCCGTGCAGGGCGTGGTGGCGGCCCAGGCCGCGAGTACGGTCCGGACCCTGTTCGCCGGGGACTCAAGTTCATGGGCGAACCTGCCCCATGAACGGGAGCCCGTGCCCATCATTGTCCGGCTCGCCAGGGCAGGGCGATCAAGTATTGCCGACATACGATCACTCTCTTTCACCCCCGTGACAGGTGGGCCTCCGGTTCCGGCAACAGAGATCGGCAGTATGAAGCGGGTGGCGGGCCCTTACCCCATTTTGCGCAAGGACCTGGAACCCGTGGTCATGGTGACAGGCGTGGTAACCGGAGACGGGCCGAACTACTCGGCAACAGACATCACGAAGCTCCTGAAAAAGGAGACCGTGGGCGGGAAGCCCATCCAGGTGATCTGGAGTGATGAAAAATCACAGACAGGAAGCTACGCAGTATCTTGGGCGGGAGAGTGGTCGATCCAGAGGGACCTGTTTTCCGACCTCGGCGTCTCCTTCCTGGTCGTGCTCTTCCTCATCTACTGCATCCTGGTGGCCTGGTACCGTTCCTTCCTGATCCCGGTGATCATCATGCTCCCCATTCCCTTGGTCATCATCGGCGTCATACCGGCACACATAGCCCTTAACAAGCCTTTGGACGGCCCAGGGACCATGGGAATCATCGCGCTCGCCGGCATAGTGATCCGCAACTCCATCCTGCTCGTGGATTTCGCCAGGAGCCGTATCGCCTCCGGCATGCCCATCAAGGAGGCCGTTCTTAAGGCGTGCGAGATACGCCTCCGGCCTATCCTCCTGACAGCCCTGGCGGTCATCTTAGGCGAGGTGGTGCTGTATTTCGACCCGATCCTTCGGGGCTTGGGCATAACCATGCCTTCAGGGGCACTCATATCGACCCTGCTGACCCTCGGGATTGTCCCCCTGGCCTTTTATCAGCTCGCAACATACCTGCGCTCACAGGGCCATGACCTCGTGGATAAACAGGAGAAGGAGGGGTATGATCATGGATAAAGACCTGGAGAATTTCCGGTGATGCCGTGAGGGAGTATGGGCAAATGAAAATTAAATTTGAGTACTTCTTATACCATTCAGCCCTGCCTTATGTGGGACTTTTTCTCGTTAAGATCCTCTCTTCGACCTACAGGCTCAGGATCGTTGATCCACAGAATGAAAAGGACAGTATTGAAAAGGACGGCAGCATCATTTATGCATCCTGGCACCAGAGGTTTTTCCCCGGAATAACGTTCTTTGCCACGCGCAGACCCATTGCAATCCTCATCAGCCAGAGCCGTGACGGCGAATTTGCCTCACACATCGTCAATATCCTCGGATGGCAAGCGGTGAGGGGTTCCTCTTCAAAAGGAGGCAGCGTTGGCCTGCAGCAGCTCAAGGAACTTGCAATGAAAGGGTACAAGATCGGCCACATCGTCGATGGGCCAAAAGGACCTTTCGGTGAGGTGAAACCAGGCCTGCTCAGAATCGCTCAGGTCTCCGGCATGGCCATTGTTCCTACGATCACCTCTTCACAGAGGAAATGGACTTTCAGGAGCTGGGACAGATTCATGGTCCCCAAGCCATTTTCCCGGGTTCTCATTCGGTTCGGTGAGCCTGTTTACATCCCGACGGATCTTGATGAAGACGAGTTTGAGAAAAAAAGGCTACTTATCGGGCAGAGGATGAAAGGACTCTACGAGGATACCGATCTCATCTGGGCTGACAGGGCGGGAGTTGAGAAAATATTTCAGTGATAGGGAAAGTCAGTAATCATGAACGGGGGAATACGCCCATGAGCTTCCTTTCCTCGGTCCTCGATCCTGGAGCAAAAATACTCCATCTATCTGTGCATTGCATCAATCCCTGACAATAAGCATAACACAGTTTCGGCAGTCAAAAACAAGGCGGAAGCGCCGGAGCGCGTTCTCAATATACAGGGGTTCTGCAAGAGAAACCCGGTTCTTCTTTTGGGTGCAGGCATTCAGACATCTGCGCAGGCAGTGCCTTGTCCTCATGACCACAGTCCCCTTAAGGGGTGGCTGCAGCTCAAAGGCCGGTTCAATGGCAGTCACGCCGTGTTTTTCATAGAACCTTCGGGTTGCATGGTTGCTGACGTTATAGCTGTAGTCCAGCTCGAAAACAGGGTAGGGGTCGAAGCTGCCCGGAACTGATCGGGACGTTATGCGCATGTATGTCTGCTCACGATTGTTTTCCAGTTGAAAGACAAGGTCCCGGCGCAGCTGGTTGAGCTCTGATGCACGGAGGAAATAGGGCCTGGTTTTCAGGTTCAGGGACGCGAGAGAGAACATGCTGTCGTTCAGCTTGGAGAGCTGCTTTTTCATGGTCATGACAGCGGCCTCGGGTTTCTCAGCAGGGTTCTTGTCAGTAAGGAGAGTAACCTTGCCATGGATTCCGTCTTCATCAATGCCCTCAAGCACGAAGCCGTCGGGGATTTCCCGAAAGGTCATGGTGAGGGCGAGCCTCCGTACTGAGGCCTTGGAATCCAAGAGTTTGAGAAACTGATGGTCCCGATTGCGGAATATCGTCATACCCGGCTTAAGCCCGCCTGTTGACAGGTGCACCTGTGTGCGCCGGTCAATCACCTTGATTACCTGCAGGCCCTGGAGCTCTCTCTTCTCATCAAAAAAGCACAGGCCGTCTCCGGCATTGATCTCTAAAGAGCCTTTTGCGAGTTCGAACCAGTCAGTTCCGCATTTCATGACCGTGCCGATTTCTTCGCCCATGGACTTGGGCGTATCGGGCGACCAGATATCATCCGCCTGGCCGTTCATAAAATAGGTGGTGGCGCCCCGGCAGAAGGTCTTGGAAGGGTCGGGGGTAAAGGGTATTTCAGTACGGCCGCTGGAGGCTTGCTTGAGATCGGGCCGGTTCTCGATTATTTTATCCAGCAGGGTGCGGTAAAAGGCCGTGACATTTCTCACATAGCTTGTGTCCTTGAGCCTGCCCTCGATCTTGAAGGCAGTGACGCCGGATTCAATCAGGTCAACCAGGCACGAGGAGCGGTTCATGTCCTTGAGGCTTAATAGATAGCGGTTGTGTTCAAGCACATGGCCGTCGGCATCAATAAGGGTCCAGGGCAGCCGGCAGGGCTGGCCGCAGGCCCCGCGGTTAGCGCTACGGCCGCCAAGGGAGGCGCTCAGATAGCAACGGCCGCTGTAGCCCACGCACAACGCACCATGCACAAAGGCCTCTAGTTCTATTGTTATGCTGCTCCGGATCTCGCGGATCTGCGGCAGAGTAAGCTCACGGGCCAGTATGACGCGCCTGAACCCCACCTGTTCCAGAAACCGGATATGGGCAACATCCGCATTGTGCATCTGGGTGCTGGCAATAAGGGAAAGCGGAGGCAGATCAAGCTCTAAAAGGCCCATATCCTGGATGATCAGGGCATCCACCCCTGCATCCCAGGCTTGGCGGGCAATCATCCGGGCAGAGTCCAGCTCGTCATCAAAGAGGATGGTGTTCAGTGTCAGGTACACCTTTGCCCGGAAGCGGTGGGCATAGCGGGCAAGCCCTTCGATGTCCATTATGGAATTTCCGGCAGCAGCCCGTGCGCCAAAGGACGGCCCACCGATGTAGACCGCATCGGCGCCGTTATCAATGGCTGCCTTGCCGCATTCAAGGTCTTTTGCAGGCGACAGAAGTTCTATGGGCGTCATCACCGGTCCTCTAGTACAAGCCCGGGGGGGATGACAATACCTAATCGGCGTGCATGATCAGGAAAAGGTACATGCTTGTTCGCAAATTGAAATTACCAGGCCTTTCCGGATACCTTTTCTATTAATTTTTCCAAGGGGACATTATCAAAGGGTCAAGACAGATGAATATGTATGATGAGACTTGACTGGTGTAACCCGTAACGTTATAGGTATTAAATGATCGTTCGCTTCCGTCATAAGGGCTTAGAGAAGCTGTTCACGAAAGGGGACACAAGCGGGATATCAGCACAGCATGTGCGGAAACTTCAGCAGGTTCTCGCCTTTCTGAACGTCAGCCGGGAACCAGCCGACATGAATCTGCCAGGGTTTCGGCTACATCCCTTGAAGGGCGAGCGCAAAGGGCAGTGGGCGGTGTCCGTAACGGGTAATTTGCGGATCGTGTTTGAGTTCGAGGCCGATAACGCCACAAACGTCGATCTTCTTGATTACCACTGGCCGCTTGAAAGGAAGGAGCTCATGAAGATGCACAACCCGCCGCACCCTGGTGAAATTATCCTCGATCAGTGCCTTGAGCCGCTTGGTCTGACGATCACGGCGGCGGCAAAGGGGCTCGGCGTCACGCGTAAGGCATTGTCCGAGTTGGTGAACGGACATAGCGGCGTGTCGCCGGAAATGGCGATTCGTCTGTCCAAGGCCTTCGGGAGTAGTCCCGAGACCTGGCTGCAGCTGCAATTGCACTATGATCTCTGGCACGCCGAGCAGCGCGCCGGCAACATCAAGGTGACGCGTTTTCCAGAGCGTGCACCAGCGTAGAGTATGCAATCGTAATCGTACCGGGTGAATCGTACCGGGGTCGGACCGAGTTAAGTAATTGTAATGATGGTGAAAGTGGTTATAAAATAGGCCATATTTAAGCTTAGAATCCGATTTTTGACCTAAAAAAATATATTTTTAAGCTTTTGGTGGATTTTTTCCAAGAACCAGTTCGAGCTTTTCACGAAGGGCGCGTCCCAAGCCGTCTGCCGATGGCTTCATAGCGTCGTAAATCGTGCACATTTTTTCATAAAGCGGACATACCATGGCGCTTAAACCAACCATGCAGTCGGCTCAATGCTGAAAAATGTTTCCAGTGGGATTCCCTGAGCTCCTACGAGGAGTACACGCGCTTCAGGATAGCGGCTGCGAAAACGGGCCAGGCCCGAGGCCTTGCCCCTGCGGCCGCTTTTAACCTCGATGGCCCAGTCATCTTGCCCCCGTGAGACCACGAAATCAACCTCGTGTGCGCCCTCGCGCCAGTAGGTAAGGCTGTATTCCACGGAATTCAGGATATTGCACAGGTGCGCACCCAAGGCATTCTCCACCAGACGCCCCACCAGATTGTATCAGCGTACGACCGCAACGGTCCGTGTGGAAAGGGCATTCACCAGGGCATTGTTCCAGAGAATCAATTTCGCGCTGCTGCCGCGCATGTGTTGGGTTTCGTTCCTCAACCCAACCTACTGACTGCGTCCCTACGAGGAACACACGCGC
>CAWCTR010000020.1:0-105360 GCA_963798485.1 uncultured delta proteobacterium
CGGCAGCGGGTTTATCGCCAACTTCGGTGACGGACCCAAGGGCTCCATCGGCAAGTCCTATGTCTCCACTATCAGGGTCGTGGACGAAAAGGGCAACGATGTCCCCCATCGAACCACTGGAGAGCTGCTCTTCCAGGTCGATCCCGAGCGGAAGACCACCGTGGAATACTACAAGAACCCCGGTGCCACCGGAGAGAAGACCCGGGGCGATTGGGAATACACCGGCGACCTTGTGTACCAGGACGAGAACGGATTCATCTACTTCGTGGGCAGGAGTACGGACTCCATGCGGCGCCGGGGTGAGAACGTGTCCGCTTATGACGTGGAGCAGGCCATCCTCAAGCACCCTGCCGTGATGGAGGCGGCCGTGTACGCGGTGCCTTCCGAGATGACCGAGGACGAGATCATGGCATCGGTCAGGCTCGTTGACGGGCAGAAGCTCTTGTCCAAAGACCTGTGGGGTTTCCTCCAAGACAAACTCGCCCGGTTCGCCATCCCGCGCTACATCCGGTTTGTTGACGACTTCCCCAGGACCGAGACCTTCAGGGTCAAGAAGGGCGAACTGAAGTCCACAGGCGTAACCCCTGACACATACGATGCGGAGGCATAAAGAAAGGCGGGCTCACGTATCCTGACGATGTGCAATGAGGTAACACTGTTTATGACCTTATTTTTTGAAAGGAGATACTAATGGTCCCTCGTATACCACTTCCCGTTATCGAGAGCCTGCCCATGGAAATCAGAGAGGTAGTTCAAATCTTTCCATTAAACATCTTTTTGATGACAGCCAACGCTCCGGCCAGTTTTAAAAGCTTAGGCGAACTTGCACGTTCAATCTTATTTGAGAGTGAATTTGACCCGCGTAAACGTGAGATCGCCGTACTCCGTGTTGCAAAAGTAACAGGCTCATCCTACGAGTGGACTCACCATGTTGCTGTTGCATATGCTTATGGTCTCACAAAGGGTGAGATTGGTAAGATTGAAAATGAAGAACCTGTTATGTCGCTGGGAGAAGAGGGTAATCTTTTATGTCGTGTGGCGGATGAAATCAGTAGGAATGTCAGACTTAGTGATGAGGCATTAGCGCAAATCCTTGAACGTTATGGTGTGCGTGGTTCCACTGAGCTGATTCTGTGCGTAAGTTACTTTAATTTTATCAGTAGATTCCTTGAATCCACTCGGGTTCCACTTGAAAATGAGACTACATTTAATAATATTCATAAGGAGGGTTAAGTGGTGATCCGGGATTTCCTCCAGGACAAACTTGCCAGCTTCGCGATCCCACGATATATAAGCGTTGTGAGCTGCGTTCATCCGGGTGGGATCAGGACCAATATTGCACGCAACGCCCGCTTCAACCGCGCCATGTACTCGCTGACCCGGGAGAAGTCCATATGTCTCTACGAGGAAGAGCTGTTCAAGACCACAGCAGACGATGCGGCCCGAGTCATCATATCCGGGATCAAGCGGAACCGGAGGCGCATCATGGTGGGGACGGACGCCAAGGTCATTGACCTGATCACCCGTATGTTCCCCGTGACTGCTATGACTCTGTGCACAGGGTTCAGCAGGTATATTGCACGGTCATATGCTCGAAAATAACCGTAGGGAAAACGGCATACAGGAGTTTATCGGCGGAATAGTCGACAATATCTTTCTCCTCGTGCCGAAGATCGTAAGACATCTTAAGCCGCCAAGAAGTATAACGAAATCAGAATATGAATCACATATCGATTTCTATATTCAGAAGGGATTCACGGAGAACCCGGAAAGCTTCTTTACCTTTCCCAACGAGATCCCGACCCATAAAATCCTTTTGAGAAGACCCTATCTTGATGGCGAGTATCAGTTAATTTCATTTTCAAGCGGCTATGAACCTCAAAATCCCATGCTTCGAGAGAGCTACCTTTCCCATCGCAATAACAGCACATGTTATATAGTCAGGTGGACACACGGCAGGGATGATGTCAAGACGGTTCTCTGCCTACATGGGTACATGCTAGGAAACCCAAGGCAGGCGGAACGGATGTTCAGGATCAGGAAAATGTTCGAATTGGGCCTGGATGTAGCCCTTTTCATAACCCCGTTCCATTGGAAAAGGGCCCCTATACCCAAGACACAACGAGGGATCTATCTGCAGCCCGATAATGTGGTCATGACGTGTGAGTGTGTGGGGCAGACGATGTATGACCTTTATTCGACCTGCAAAGTACTCCGAATTCTTGGGGCCGGCAGCATCGGCCTGATAGGTGCAAGCCTCGGAGGATACCTTGCAGCCCTGTTTATATGCCTTAAGCCCATAGTCGACTTTACTGCCATGATGGTGCCGGTTGTAAATTTATCAGGCACCTTGGGCCCTGATACCGCCAAACTCCCTTTCCCAATCAATGCTGAATTCCTAAAAAAGACACAAAAGGTTTATGAGTTTCACTCCCCACTCAATTTTCATCCAAAGATACCCAAGGACCGCATCCTTATCATAGCCTCACAAGGAGACCGGCTCTGTCCCTTTGAATTCGTCCGACTCCTCTGTGAAAAGTGGGACTGGCCTAAGCACCAATTCCTCAGGGGAGGCCACTGGCTGATCTTCAATAACAACCTCAGGGGACAAACATGGTATGCATTTCTTCAAAGAATGGGTTTTCTCATCAGCAAAAACACCCAGGTGCACAATACTTAATAATTAAGAAGTGTAAAAGATTTGTATGCTCCAGATAGTGAGGGCATCTCTGGTTGACACATACCCGCCATTGCCCGTAGACTTCCTTCTTATAATAAAACCCTCTTTTCACATTCCATTAAAGCACTAGAAAGGAGAACTAAAAGAGGCTCATGTCGATTAATACCAAGACCATACTCACATCAGAGGTATTCCTTTCTTTCCTCTATCGTTTTATCCGCATTTACAGCTCCACGTTCCATTATACCATCACTAATGAGAAAGAATGGATTGATTACCTCAAAC
The DNA here is from genome assembly GCA_963798485.1 of uncultured delta proteobacterium. Taxonomy (GTDB): domain Bacteria; phylum Desulfobacterota; class Desulfomonilia; order UBA1062; family UBA1062; genus MWEI01. The sequence continues at coordinate 2,966 of CAWCTR010000020.1, forward strand.
AGGGCGGCAATGTGCTTCTGTGCGCCTGGCACCAGCAGTTTTTTGCTGCCATACATTATTTCAAGAACTACGAGGAATACAATCCGCCTCTGATGATCAGCAAGAGCGTGGACGGTGCCATCATCGCCGGGGTGGCAAGGCGGAGCGGATGGAACCCGGTTCTTGGATCTTCGTCGCGGGGCGGGGCCGAGGCCTTAAAGGGAATGATCGATAGTTTTAAGGAATCACACCTCGCAGGTCATGTTGTGGACGGCCCGCGCGGACCTGCCGGAAAAATCAAGGCAGGGATAATCCGCCTTGCCCATGCCGCTGACGCAGTCATTGTACCTCTGTATACCTTGGCAGACAGGTCCTGGTACTTCAACAGCTGGGACAATTTCCTTCTCCCGAAACCCTTCGCCCGGGTCAGCCTGTCTTACAGCACCATGATAAAATTCAATCCAACCATTGATCCGGTTGAATTCGAAGCCCAGAGGCAGCAGCTCGAAGGGATCATGACACCCGGATTACAGGGGCGGCTGGCAACAAAAGACACGTTATAAACTTCTATGATTTCCCTGCTGCTTGGCCGGGGTCGTGTTCATGGCACCGGCCTTTTCCTTCCCGGCCATGTCCGCCATGGCCCGGTAGGCCTCTTCATAGTGATTTCCGGGGCTCCACAGAAGCCATCCGACAGCCCCTGCATCCTGCGCCCCCTTGATCTGGGCCTTTACATAGCTTGGGTTGTATCCGGTGGTGATACGTAACGGAAAGGACTGGAGCCACGGCCTGATGGTTACCTCATCTCCCACCAGGGCCTTCATCCTGGTAATGCCCCTGTTGACAAAGTAGTATGGTTTGTCCGCCGGGTTTTTCTCATTGGAAAAGCCCTTGGGAAAATGGGATGGATACAGCATAGGCGAGATGATATCAAAATGGCCTTTGAGCTTCATCACGTCCTGGCCCAGGGTCTTGATATCCTCATCCTTCTGCCAGAGCACGATGCCGAACATATCCAGAGACAGGAGCACACCCTTGGATGAGGTCAGCTCACGGATGCGCCGTGCATAATCTGCAAGCACATCGCTTCTTACCTTACCTGCGATACCGGTATCGGCCTTCCCGTCAGTAGGATATCTGAAATAATCGACCTGGATCTCATCGACGCCGAATCCGATGAGCTCGCGGATAATGGCCAGGTTGTAGTCCTGTACGGCCTTGTTGGCAGGGTTTACCCACTCCTTGTAGAACCTCCACTGGGCATTGGCACAGGAGTTATGGATATCCCGGAAGATGCATACCCGGGCCACCACATGGATGCCGCGCTTGTGGAGATAGTCAACGAGCCGCGGGACATCATCAATGGATGAGGGATATGAAGAAAGGCTTAAATATTGTTTGGGCACCGAGCTTTTGTATGTAGGCAAACCCTGGACCTCCTTGGCGTCAAACACCAAGGTGTTGCCCCCAATCTTCTTGATTCTCTCCGATATGTCCAGAACCTGGCGGGTACCCGCAGTCCACTGGTTCGCATAAACCCCCTTGGCCTCAAAGCCTTTTGCCTTTTTCACACTTAAGGGCTTAAGCGGTTCTGTCCGGACCACCGGAACCGTGAGAACCAGGCCTTGTGAGATGCCTTTGGCGCCTAAGTTGTTACGCTCCTTAATCTGTGCAATAAATTCACTCTTGGTATAGGATTCGGCCAAGGGGAAATAGTGCGAAGCAATCTTTGCCAGCGTATCCCCACTTTGAACGGTGTATTTCACATCCGCTTGTACATATACGGGCACAAAAAGAATACACACGAGCACTACGATTATCAATCCGGCGCCACTTCGCATAAGAAACCTCAATTGATCAATATTTAAACTAGTTGCAATATTATTTCTGCCGAATACCCATGATCTGTCTCGCCTCTTCAGGCGATGCCGGTTCCCTGCTCAGCGCCGATGCTATCTTAACAGCCTGGAGGACTTGCTCATAACTGCCTTTTGCAAGTTCCCCGTTCGGCATCCTGATGTTGTCTTCAAGCCCTACCCTCATGTGGCCTCCCATGAGACAGCTCATGGTTATGGCAGGAAACTGGTCTGGCCCCACACCGCAGGTGGTGAAGTTGACCTCTTGCGGCAATGCGTTTACCATTGCAATAAAAGCCTCGGGCCTGAACCGCTGGCCTCCGGCCACACCCCACACGAAATTGAAGTTCATGGGCTCTGAGAAAAAACCCTGCTTTGCAATCATCAGGGTATTATCGATGCCGCCCATGTCATAGCATTCAATCTCGGGCTTGATGTCAAGCTCTTCCATGACCTTGCCGAAGTCACGCAGCATGGTGAAGGTATTCTCAAAGACGCCATCAAGAACAATCTCACCTGTGTTCCTATCAATGATGCTGAAGTTCATGGTGTTGGTGTTGAGCGATGCCATGGACGGCCTGACGGCGAGTATCTGGGCTATCCTGTCTTCTTGCTTTCTGCCGACCCCGACGGCAGAGCTCAAGTTCACAACAAGCTCCGGGGTCTTCTCCTTGATGGCATCGTGAGTAGCCCTGATACGATCGATCTCATGGGTGGGGATGCCTGCATCGTCCCTTGCATGTACATGGACCATGGCGGCGCCCGCTGCATAGCACTTTGCCGCCTCGTCAGCGAATTCTTTGGGTGTATAGGGAACAGCCGGGTTCTGGTGCTTCATGGTGAAGGGGCCGGCCAGCGCTGCACAGATAATGACCTTGTTTTTCGTGTCCGGCATCAGTTGATTCCTTACCTGTGGAACGTTATATAAGATGCAGATGTAATAGTGATAAGGCCAGGGTTCAAACCCACAAACCTCATCGCGCCCTTGCCCCGTCAATAAAGACCTTAAGGATGGCATTTGTTGCCCGCTTGTGGCGTTTTTTGGTCAGGGGTTCCTTGCCGAGCACCATGACAGAGATGAAGGTCTCAATGGCGCCATAGAAGATATAGGTGAGATGGTGTGGCGGGACATCCTTGATAAGAAACCCGCTCTCCTGTCCCTGGACCATGACCTGTTCACACAGGCTGAAGAATTTCAGAAACTTCGAGAGGCCCTCTTCGGTATGATACACCGAACTCCTGCAGACCTCGCTGACAAAGATAGACATAAGATTGGGCTTTTGGCCATAGGTGTTGAGGAAGAATTCAATAATGTTCACGAGCTTGTCCTTGATGTCATCTGCTGAGGCGATCTCATGCTCCATCATGGCATAGAGTGCGCTCCACCAGGATTCTACGATCATCTCGAACAGGACTTCCTTGCTCCCGAAATAATGATATACAAGCCCATAGGAAACCCCTGCCCTCCGTGCAATGTCCGCCATCCGGGCATTGGCATAACCCCTTTCCCGGAAGACTTCCAGGGCTGCATCGATGATCATACCTTGCTTGGCATTCTTCCTCATACCTTAACCCTTTGAAGTGATTAGATTGTAATTCATTTTGCCTTGCAGCCTTTTTCTAGTCAAGCACTTAATCGACATGCGGATCAGATGAACAAGGGGTATTTCTCTTTCAAGCATGCTATGATATTTAACTCAAGTTCACTTTATTAAACGAGGAGCACCCATGGACCGTCAACTGCGGGATGTGACCGGGGGATGCAGGATCAGGATCGATAAGGAAGGCACGTGGTTTTATGAGGACTGCGAGATCATCAACCCCCTCGTTCTGCGCGCCTTCTGCAATGCCCTTGAGACGGATGAACACGGCAGGTACCGGATCGTCATAGGCGATGAGCTCTGTTATATCGACGTGGAGGACACACCCTTCGTTGTCTCAGCCATCAGGGGTGACCCAACCATAGGCCTCTATGTACGGCTCAATACCCTGGAGACCTTTCCGCTCGACCCGACCCGGCTCTGTATAGGCAAGGACAACATCCTCTACTTTACGCTTCCAGGCGGCATGAAGGTGAGATTCACCAGGAGTGCATACTACAACCTCGCACTCATGATGGAAGAGGACGAAAACGGCATCATTGTCCTGAAGATCAGAGACACTGTTTACCCGATATGTCCATCAGAATGATCGACTTGGTGTTTCAGAAGTTGAATGCCGGTAATCGGTAGGGAAAAGATTATAAAAGGGGGATATCAGGCCTTTGCCTGATGTCCTTCTCTTTTTCTCGGTTGATCAGGTTCGTCAACTACTACTGCTGGTCAGCGAATTGATCTGGCTGGTCAGCCAAGACGACTGGGATTGGAGCTGAGAAATCAGGGCCTCCATTTGGACATATTTCTGGGTCATCGCCGCCTGATCCTGGGTAATACGCTCTTCCATATCACTTATATTCTTGTCTATGGTCGACATCTGCGTCTGGAGCGCCTGCTCCTTTTCAGAGACATATCCGGATATGGGATCGCTCATTTGTTCAAGTGCAGAACTCAGCACATTACCGACGCCCTTTGTGAAGGTAAAGCCAAAGGTATTGGTGTTGTCCGAGTTAACTCCGGCGCTCGTGCCGGTGTATTCCACCGCTAAGCCGGCCACGCTCTGGTTCGCATCTGCGGTCAAGGTCTGTCCGGAGCCGGTCATTGTCATCCATGCGCCGGACCCGAGCCTGATCTCCCCCGCTACATCACTACCACCAGAAGAGGTGCCGGCGATCCCGAGGTCTTGGCCGGTAGAGGTAACTGAAAAGTTGTGGTCTCCATAATCATTATTTACGAGCTCGAGCTTATTGCCGTCGTTCTCAGCCGTGATGCCCAAGGCATATCTCCCGCTCTGGGACCCGTCTCCCGCCGTGGGATTCACGCCGATTGCACCGAAATCAAGGTTATCGGCAGTGATATTGAGTGCAAGCTGGGAGTTGCCTGCAGTCAAATCCGTGATGGTAATCCGGCCCTGAGAATCGATTGAAGCACTGTAGCCTGTTCCATATGCATTGTTGATAGAGTTGATCAGATCTCCAACAGTTTGTGTGGATGTATCGGAGATCGTGAAGGAACCCGTCACTGCGCTCCCGATACGGTTAGTCCCTGTAAATGAGATCTTGTCGCCATCGGCAAGGGCAACAGGATTTCCATTCGCATCATATATGTTGTTCAGGTTTGTGTCTGCACTGATGAAGCCTGCCTTTCCCGCTGTATAGAGCTGATTGGCACCCACCAGGATCTGCTGGTATTGCTTCGAGAGCTCGGAGTTTATCGCATCGACAATGGTGGATATGTCCGAGTCTTTACTTAAGGATATTTGAGCCTTACTGCCTGAACTGTCCGTGATGGTGAGGTTTGTAGCTTGAGATAACGGGTCGGTTAACTCGCTACCCGTAATACTCGCCTTCGAGGCAGCCTGAATGATATGCACCTGGTAAGCTCCCGCCGCAGTATTGTCTCCGGACCCTATATAGGTGAGGTTGCTGTTCGTACTCGTACCCTGGGCTACGAAGAGGTTCGCAACATCATTGAAATTGGTGCTCAGATATCCCTCAAGCTTCGTACTGTCAATGGAGAGTTGCCCTGTCTCGTCTATGTTGATCCCCACAAGGCTCAGGTGGTCCAGTGTTGAATTGACCCCCGACACACCCGAGAGGATGGTATTCCGGATAGTCCCTTTGATGGACTGCAGTGTGGAATCGCCGAAGAGCGGCGGTGTAGTAATGGTAGTAGTTGTACTGCTTGAGCTGCTCGTATCTTGGCTATAGGTGAATTGGTTGCTGATCTCGGTCATAAGATCGTTATATTTCGTCACGAAATCCGTTATCTTTGACTCTATTCCTGAGGTATCCGGTGTGATGTTCAGGGTGATTGTCGAGGTCTTGTCTGCGCCGACGAGACTGATCGTCGTGCCGGCGATGACATCGCTAATCTGGTTCGTACTACGGGTGATGGTGTTGCCATCCAGGGTGATACTGGCATCCGCCCCTGCGACGATCTGGCGGCTCCTGGTTTTTGTTATATCGCTGAAAGTCCCCAAATTGAGACTCGTATTCGTTGGCGTCAGCGAAAGATCCAGATTCGATGTTCCCGACGACCGGTTGTCCTCCACCACAATGGCGCCATTGCTATTCACATAGGCCGAGACCTGATTTCCATAGGCGCTATCAATAGCGGTCAGCAAATCACCTACTGTGGAGTTTGCTGTCACATTAAAGGTCGTGTCTATTGAAGGAGAATTAGCATCGTTTATTGCTATCGTATCAGCGCTTGTCCAGTTACTGTATCCGTCGATGTTTTTCAGGAGGGTGTCATTGGTTATGGCTGTCCCGCCGGTTGTATTCTGTGTATCCCCGACTGCTCCGTACACATCTGAGTTACCTGAGCTGCCCTGTTCGAGAATACCAAGGGTCTGAAGGATATTGCTCGCATCGGTAAAGGATTGGGTGCCGTTTATCTGGAGTGTATAGGTCGTGTTCCCGGAGGAGTCAGTCTTTGAAACGATGGATGAGCTGAACCCGGCAGTTACCCCGGCAGCATTTATTTTTTCATTAATGCTTTCCAATGAATCAGCCGTTTGATCGGATGACAGATCAATGGAAACATCCTGCCCGCCAATCTTCACCGTTCCCGATGCCCCATTTGTGAGCCCCAGAAGGCTCTGTATGCTCTGTGTGGAACTGGAAAAGGCCGAAGATAATGCTCCACCCGTAAAGGCATTACGTATGGAGGTGGAACTGTCGGCAAGGCCAAGCTCCCCCAGCACATTTGCTGCGGAGCCATCTGCGGCGGCGCCATTTGACAGGACCATCCCGTTCTTGCCCGTGTTCTGCGAGGTGAGGGTGAGCTGATATTGGCCGGGCGCCACGGTAATTATGGACGCAATCACCCCTGCAGGGTTCGACCCGGAATTGAGCGCATTGATCTTGTTCTGAATAGTGGTGAGGCTGTCCGTAGTTACGATGTTCACCGTGTGGCCGTTGATCACAAGGTCCCCTGAGATGTTCAGGCCGTCCGAAAGGGAGTTGAAGTATTCTGAACCCAGTTTCTGCGCCTGAGCGAGGTTGTTTATGGTCAGCGAATAACTCCCGGGAGATGCGTTTGTCCCGACGGTAAAACTCGCGAGTTTGCTGACATCAGTCGTTGTACCGGTGGCACTTGCATTGGATGTATAAAGATTGAAATCGTCTAACGTGGCAAGGGCACTTGCGCTTGTTTGCAGGGCAGCGAGCTTGGTGTTGATCGTGGTCCACTCATTATACTGATTGTCGAGCGTCGTCTTCTGCGCCGTCATGAGCGTTTCAGGCTGCCGCTCGACTGCCATCATCTGGGAGATCATGCTTTGCCAATCAATCCCTGAAGCCAAGCCTGAAATGGAAGTCGTACTTGCCATGGCGTTCCCCCTTTTCTCCTCTGAATACGGCTGAGGCCCCGACCGAGATCGGGGCCTCAGCCATTCTGCCTTTAGGCTCTCTCCTCCACAAGCAATCCGGTCATTTTCTTGAGATTAGCCCTTATACTGATCACAGCATCGGATGGTATCTGCCTGATCACTTTTCCCGTATCGTCATCCACTATCTTTATCACGATGTCATTCGCCTTTCCATCGACAACGAACTGGATGGAACTGTTCATGGACTTGAGCTGCGTATTGATTGCATCAATGTCCTGTTTGATCTCTTCGGCAGATGGTTTTTCTTTCTGAAGGGGGTTTTGTACTTGTGCTCCACTTGTTTCTTGAGATGCCTGGGCAATGGCCGGAGACACCCCACCTGCCGTTACCATCTGGATAGGATCAATTGGTGTTGCGCTTAGAGCATCTATATTCATGTCCACACCCACCTTTCTCCTAAAAGGATCAGAGGGTTACACCTGTGATCCCCGAGGAGATCGACCTCTTTACTTAAACAGAGTGAGAATATTCTGTGAAGTCGAATTTGCCTGGGCAAGCATCGCAGTGCCAGCCTGTTCCAGAATCTGGTTCTTGGTGAAGCTCGTCATCTCGGAAGCCATATCCACGTCCTTGATGGCAGACTCGGATGCCGAGAAGTTCGTGATGGTCGTCTGCAGATTGTTGTAGGTGTAGTCCAGCCTGTTCACGGTGGCACCGATAGAACCAAGCACATTATTTACGTCATTAAGGGCGGCATCAATGGTATCTAACGCACTTTGTGCGGTGGTTTGGCTGCCAAGAGAAGCATTACCAAGATTAGTCGTACCATTAATACCAAGATTAGCCAACTGGAGGTTGCCCAGAGTCACATTTATGGAGTCGTTCACGGTATTGCCGGAACCAACCTGGAATGACGCATTTCCACCCGTAGTTGCGATCAGCTTACCATTTATTGCTTGGGTGGAATAATTGAAGCTTCCATTCGTAGTCAAGGTGATGCCGAGGGCGTCGAAATTCAGGGTTTGGACTCCACTCGTAGTGGTGGAAACCGTCTGGGAGACACCCTTCGGGCCAGTAAGGGTAATCGCGCCGGCAACTGTCTGGGCGATGGTGAATGTACCGGTCGCTGCTCCGCCGAAGTTGATACCGGTTGCATCGATGCCCATTGTTCCTGTTACATTGGTGGTTGTAGTATTTAATTGGCTTCCAAACGTACCGGTGAGTAGATCGGTGCCCTGATAATTGGTATCTCCTACAATTCTGGTTATCTCTTGCTGCAGGGTTCCGAACTCGTTTGAGAGCATTCCAATGTCCGACGACCCTACGTTACTTGATGCAGCCTGTGTTGCCAGCTCTTTCATCCTCTCGATGATGGATTCAACCTGGTCTGCAGATCCTTCTGCGATACCGACCATTGCCTTGGCCTCACTCACGTTCTGAGATGCAACGGTCAATGACCTGACATCTGAATCAAGATTGTTGGAAATTGCCAGACCCGGGGCATCATCCGATGCGCTGTTGATGCGTAGACCGCTGGACAGTCTCTCTATGTTTTTGGTCATCTTTGCATCGGTCAAGACTAAGTTGTTGTGGGCGTTGAGTGCTGCGATGTTGGTGTTAATGCGAAGTGACATAATTGAATCCTCCTTGATTTTTTTTGGTTTTCCCGACCATCCTTGGCCGTTATTTTGTATTGATCAGTTTTTCCTGTCCTGATCAGACAGCCTTACCCGTCAACCTCCTTTTGTGTTATTTACTCCTTGTGATCTTATCGTCAATGCGTTTGAAAACTTTAACAATAACTTATGGAATAATAGCCTTATTTATTTTCCCCAATCTTATCCATCCGTTCGATAATGAGCCGAGGAGATACCCCCCTTGACAAGGCTTCCTCCAGATAGGCAATTCCCTCTGTAGAGTTGCCGGATTCAATGGAAATGTCTGCACGGACCAGATATGCCATGGTACAGGTTTGATCAAGTCTCAACGCCGAATCCGCAAGCCTTTTCGCCAGAACATAATCCTTCTGATCAAGAAGTCTTTCAGCGAGCCCTATACATACCTCTGCAAGGTCATATAAACTGTTTATCTCCCTATCATGGTCCATGCCGAGCTGTATCATGAATGATTCCAAGGATGACCGCAGGGATTCAATGTCGTTCATCTCAATGCATGTCTGGATAAGGCCTGATAATACATCCTTATCCTCAGGAGACTCTTGGATAGACCTCAGATAAAGATCATGCGCATCCTCAAACCTCCCGACAAAGAAGTAACTCCTGGCCAGACATAACCACAATGAACGATCATACGTATCTGGATGTTCGATTACCTTTTGCAGAAAGGATATGGCATCAGCCACTTCACCTGTTTGAAGAAGCGCCATACCAAGCGCCTTTTGTGCAGGTATGAATTGCGCATTCACCCGTAAGGATGCACGATAAGCCTTTATAGCGTCCCCAATATTCCCGGCCTTTTCCATAGCAATTCCGTAGGAGAAGGGTATTTTTTCTTGAATATCAGAAGGGAGCGGGAACGTGTCGATCGTTACGCCCAGGCTTCCTGCCTTTTCCAATACCAAGACAGCCTCCTCGATCCTGCCTGTCTGTAAACAGAGGGTCCCCAAAAAATAAAACAAGATCCCGCTTTCAGGGAATACTTGTGCAGCTTGCCTGAGTTCCTGAAGTGCATTCTCCGTCATGTTCAGTCTGGCATTGCATTCAGCTATTACGATAAAGCTGTATTTATACCAGTTATTATTTCCATGGTCTCGTCTTGCCCTCTTCATATATTCCAGGCATTTCTCATACTCACTAAGGGAATAATAACTCATGGCAATATGGAAAAGATGGTTTGCGTCAAGCCTTCCCTGATGCAATTCGTCCAGGAGGATCTCTAAATTTCTCCGTGCCTTGTTCTCAATCGTCTTTTTATCATGGTATCCTGCATGATCAATGGTTATTTCTCTATTTTCAATCTTAATACCGCATCTCTCCATACTTGGCAGTATCTGTTCGTGGATCATTCCCTCGAACATGATGTTCTTCCTGTTCGGAAAAATTCTTGGCTGGAGTGCAATAACGCTGGATGCTTCACCGACTTGATTGATAACCCTGAACAGATATCCCCTGTCTTTCCCCGGTCGGAGGTTCTTTTTCAGTTCTCGTATTTTTCTTTGATTATCCTTATTGACCCTGTCATCTGCATCAAGCCATAACAAGTAGTCCGACTCCGCAAGCTCAATGGATTTATTTCTTGCAGCTGAGAAGTCATTGCACCATGCAAAAAACCCCAGCTTTGCGCCATAGGATCTTGCTATATCGACTGTCTTATCTTGTGATCCGGTATCCACCACCACTATCTCATCAACGATCCCCTCAATGTCGGATAATATGAGTGCAAGCCTTTCCTCCTCATCTTTCACGATCATGATAGCCCCAAGGGTGGGACGCTGAGAATCCTTCATAGCAACATCCAGCCGTCAGCTTTGTTAAGAGTATAGATCATCAATGCCCTTATAAAAAGTCAATGTTTTGACTCATTGACCAATACGGCCCCAATCCTTGCCCATATTACTTAGCATGTATTTACCTGATTTAACAAGTTTATTTAACTGTTTTAATCACAGGCATGCTTCTTGCTCATTATCCAATAAACCGCGGCTTGTCGGAGTTTTGTAAAAAAGAGACGATGATAAAATGAAGAAAAAATATTGCAACACGACAATATCGAAAGGACAAGACAACTCAACAAGCCCAGTTCATTCTCATCAAAAGGAAACAACCGGAGATAACCACCCGACGATAGAGATTCAACAGGATCCGGCAGAGGCCTTCCTGTGCCTTGGCAATACATTGTGTATGATGAATGAGTATGAACAGGCGATAGAAAATTATAACAAGGCGGTTCATATAAACCCTGCTTTAGCAGAGGCACATCATAATATTGCAGCAGTATATATAAAATGTAATAAGATTTATGAGGGCATCAAATCATATCAACAAGCCATTATGATAAAGCCTGATTTTGCATTGGCCATCATTGGTCTTGGGGATGCACTCAGCGATGTAGGGGAATATAAAGATGGTGAATTGTGCCTGCGTAGGGCACTGGACATAAACCCCGATAATCCTTCAATCCATCATTCTTTGGGACTCGTTCTCATTAATCAACGCAATTTGAGTGAAGCGGTTTCAAGTTTCAAAAAGGCCTTGGACCTGGACCCCTGCCATGACTTTGCACTCTGTAATATGGCAAATATATTACTGAAATTAGGCAACAGAAATGAAGCCATCCTCCTTTACCAAAGGGCTATGGAACTCAAGCCCTATATAAATTATTATTTCTCCAACCTCCTGCTTGCACTACATTATTCTGAACATATTACCCCGAGAGAAATATATGCTCAGCATAAGAAATGGTCTGAAAAATATGAGCTGCCTTTAAAAAATCTTTTACAGTCTCATACCAATGACAGATCCGCAGGCAAAAAGATCCGCATCGGATATGTATCGCCTGACTTCACAAGACATCCGGTTTCCAATTTCTTTGAGCCGTTGCTTGCATCACATGACAGGTCGAATTTTGAAATATTCTGCTATTCAAATGTAAAAAGGGCAGATATCATGACGGAACATCTAAAAAATATGGCTGATAACTGGAGGGATATCTTTAATATAACTGATGAAGATGCAGCAGAGATGATACGAAGCGACAATATAGATATCCTTGTTGATCTTGCAGGACACACGGCCTTTAACAGGATGATGCTGTTTGCCCGTAAGCCCTCGCCTATCCAGGTTACCTATCTCGGTTATCCCAATACCACCGGCCTTAAAACCATGGATTACCGGATTACGGATTCATATGCAGACCCGCCCGGTAAAACAGAACACCTGCATTCTGAGGAACTGGTCCGGCTTCCTCACAGCTTTCTCTGTTACCAGCCTCCCGAAAAGACTCCTCATATCGGTGAACCGCCTTCATTAAAGAAAGGTTACGTAACATTCGGAAGTCTTAACAACAGGAGCAAAATAACACCTGACATGGTCCGGGTCTGGGCTGAGATAGTAAATATGATTCCGGATGCCAGACTGATTTTCAAATTCAATTTCTCTTCCGACCCACTGGCACAAATATTGTTACAGGATACACTTGATCAGGCAAATATTACCATGGACCGGATCGAACTGTATGATTATACTCTATCAAAAGAAGAACACCTTGATCTGTACAACAAGGTCGATATCGCCCTGGACACATTCCCTTACAATGGTACCACCACTACTTGTGAGGCCTTATGGATGGGTGTACCTGTCATCACGCTGGAAGGGAAAGTCCATGTATCGAGGGTGGGTCTTAGTCTCTTATCAACCATAGGTATGACTTACCTCGTAGCTAAATCTAAAGGAGAGTATATCAAGAAGGCTGTAGACCTTGCTGCAGACATTGAAAAGCGACTATATTTGCGCTCGAACTTACAATCTCTGATGAGATCTTCCCCGCTGATGAATGCCAAGGGATTTACACAAGCCCTTGAGCATGAGTTCAGAAAGATGTGGATAAGGTGGTGTGATTCCGGACAAGGACTTATTCCGGAAGCATCAACAAGTTCTGTGATGAAATTGATTCAACAAGGGGAAGAGCTCTTCAATACCGGGGACATCCACCAAGCCCTCCGCGCTTTCCAGCAGGCACAAACCATTGCCCCCCAAAATGCCGGGGTGCTCAACAATCTCGGGGTTATATATTGGCACACGGGAAATGTTGCTCAGGCCTTCGATGTGTTCTCGCAGGCCCTTGAAATCGATCCTGACAATGCCGATGCCGTATCAAATCTGCAAGAAATTGAAAAAACATTCAGCAAAGCAGATAAACGAGGATCTTAAGATCTTGCGGAGAGTCACTATGGCAATGAATAATAAGACAATGCCGAGCAAACAGGAAACCCCTTATGACCTTCTCAACAAGAAAAATTTGAATGATCTGCTTTTATCAGCCTTTGAGCAACATCAGTCAGGATCTCTTGAGAAAGCCAAGGATCTCTATACCTCTATACTGAGCCATCATCCCGATCATCCGGATGTGCTGCACTTGCTTGGGGTGATTTGCTACCAGAACGGAGATATGGATGCTGCTGAAAATTTCATTAAAAAGGCTGATAAGATCAATCCCCATGTTCCTGAATATAAATGCAACCTTGGCAATATACTCAGTAAACTGGGAAGGCATGAAGAGGCAATTTCATGCTATAGAGATGCGCTTAAACTCAACCCCGACTTTACCGAGGCATACAACAATTTGGGTGTAAGCCTCAGGTGTACATCCAAGATACAAGAAGCAGTAGATTGTTATAAAAAGGCCTTAGAAATTAAACCCGATCATGAATCGGCTCATAATAACCTTGGAAATATATTCAGGGAAAGCGGAGAAATCGATCAGGCCCTCTTTCATTATCAACAGGCCATCAGACTGAATCCTCATTATGTTGAGGCATATATAAATCTTGGTAAAACATTTCGGGATAAAGGCGATTATGATAACGCAATTGCGTGTTTCAGAAAGACTATTGAGATCAAGAACGACTATGCCGATGCATATCACCTCCTTGGTATTACCTATCACGAAACCGGGAGCTTCAATGACGCATGTGAATGCCTCTGTAAGGAACTTGAGATAAGGCCGGAGAACCCGCATGCGAACAACAGTCTTGGAATTGCATTGCAGCATGCGGGAAAACCGGAGGGTGCAATCTCTTATTATCAAAAGGCCATAGAGATCGACCCTGATTTTGCAGAAGCATACAGCAACCTTGGCATTGCCCTTCATCATACAGGCAGACCGGAGGAGGCCATACTCTCTTATAAAAAGGCCATCGCCCTCAATAGCGAGTTTGCAAAGGCATACAACAACCTTGGCATCACTCTTCTTGAAATGCACAAGACAGAGGAAGCAATTGAATCTTTCGAACAGGCCCTCCATATCCAGCCCGATTTTGCTGAAGCATACAATAACTTGGGTATCGCCCTACAGGTTGTGAAAAGACAAGAGGACGCACATACAACCTTCCAAAAGGCACTTGCCGTTAAACCCGCTTTCGTTGATGCCCACATCAATTCAGGAAATACATTCAGAGATCAGTTCCAATTCGCAGAGGCCTTATCGTGTTATCACAAGGCATTGGAGATTAACCCTCACAATATTGATGCATTAAACAACACGGCTTATATCTTTTCCATCCAGGGAAAAGTGAAAGAATCCATCCATTTTTATCAAAAAGCACTGGAGATAGATCCAGACCATGCAACCACTCATTCCAATCTTCTCTTTTCTTTACATTACCAGGATTCCATAGATTTTCAGGAGTTGTCAGAACAGCATAAGAGATGGGGTGAAAAGGTCGCTCGAACACTGACAATGGATATGAGCCCGCACGCAAATGACAAGACACCAGGGCGGAAATTACGAATAGGCTATGTCTCGCCTGATTTTCGCAAACATTCTGTTGCCTATTTCATTGAGCCGATTCTTGCCTCTCATGATGAGTCTGCATTCGAGGTCTTCTGCTACTCAAACGTTGCCGTCCCCGATGAGACGACTGAACATATTCAATCCCTTGTAAAGACCTGGCATGATATTACTCTATTGAAAGATAAACAAGTGGAGGATATGATTCGGGATGATAAAATAGACATCCTTATTGACCTGGCAGGGCACTCTTCAAAAAATCGCCTATCCCTGTTCGCACTTGGCCCTGCGCCGGTTCAAGTGACCTACCTGGGTTACCCAAACACCACCGGGCTTCTAAACATGCACTACCGTATTACCGATGCACTTGCCGACCCTGCCGGGAAGACTGACCATCTCTTCACTGAAAAATTACTTCGTTTGCCCAGAGGATTTCTCTGTTTCAGACCACCATTGGAAACCCCTGAAGTTGCTCAACCACCCATCATGAAGTCGGGTAACGTGACCTTTGGTTCATTTAATAACCGCGCCAAAATAACCCCCCGTGTCGTGAAGGTATGGTCGGAAATCCTGAAAAGACTTCCCGGCAGTCGCATGGTTCTCAAGTCAGAAGTCCTGATCGATCCTGAGACACAACAGTCTCTTCTGGATATATTTGTCCAAAACGGTGTCAGTCCTGACCGAGTCGGATTCTATGGTTCCATTCCAAACCAATATGACCACCTTGCTCTCTATAACAGCATTGACATTGCGCTTGATACCTTCCCATACAACGGTACTACAACAACATGTGAAGCACTCTGGATGGGGGTACCGGTTATTGTGCTTAAAGGGGATGCCCACATGTCAAGGGTGGGTGTGAGTCTCCTGACCAATGCCGGTATGGAGGAATTCATAGCTGATACACCCGAAGATTATGTGAAAAAGGCTGTCGGCCTTGCGAATGATCAGGATGGACTTCTCCGGCTTCGGAACAAGCAACGAAATATTATGGCCGATTCTCCCCTTATGGACGCACAAGTTTTCACACAATATCTGGAAAAAGAATACCGAAAGATATGGGGACAATGGTGTACTATGAATAATGAACGTACAATCGACAAAATAAACTGTTTTACCGGTGAGCGGGCCATGCCCCTTGCTACGAACATGGACATGGCCGTAATGCAAGAGCATTGGGCGCGATATAACCATGTTTTACCGCTGTGTACGGGAAAGAGGGTTCTGGATGTAGCCTGTGGATCCGGCTACGGATCAGACCTGCTTGCACAGAGCGCAAAGGGTGTTACCGGTGGTGATATCTCACATGATGCAATATCTTACTGCAAGGCCCACTATCATAGGCCCAATCTCAGTTTTGGGGTAATGGACATCAGGAAGCTGCCATTCTCAGATAATTCCTTCGACATGGTTGTCAGTTTCGAAACCCTTGAACATATCATGGAGGGAGATCTGTTTTTAAAGGAGGTATGCCGGGTCCTTTCCGACAAGGGTTCACTGGCGATATCTACACCATTAGGAGGACCATGCGGCAACCCATACCATGTGGCATATTACCAGAAAGGTAACTTCGAGAAATATCTTCTCGATTATTTTCAAGAAGTAAACGTCAATTTCCAGCGTGGAAACAAGCTTTATCCTTCAAGCAACTCCCTTGATGATTCTTCCACGTTTACCGGAGAGTATGCTTTAGCTGTTTGCCACTACCCTAAGAAAGGATTCGATAAGTTAACATCCATCATCATTCTTGCCCACAATCAACTAGAGTGCACCAAGAAATGTATTGAGAGTATTGAGCAAAACACCCCGGAAAGGCACGAACTTATCCTGGTTGATAATGGCTCCACCGACGGAACGACCGAGTTTCTTCAGACATATGCACATAATCATAACCATGTAAGACTCATCCTGAATGAAAGTAATCTCGGTTTTGCCGCAGGCAACAATTTAGGCATCGAGCAAAGTAAAGGCAAGTACATCATGTTCCTGAATAATGATGTGGTGGTGACCGAAGGATGGCTTGGAAAACTTACAGACATTCTTAACCGCTACCCTGATTTCGGCATGGTGGGGCCTATGAGTAATAGTGTATCCGGTCCCCAATTAGTTATGGATGTACCCTATGGTGAAGATCTTGCAAAAATGAAGGAGTTCGCCGCAACATACAGCCGGGATCATGCAGGAGAGATAAGTCAGGTGTTGAGACTTGTGGGGTTTTGTATGCTTGTTAGGAAAGAAGTATTAGATCTCATCGGCGGCTTTGACAACAACTATATGAGCGGCAATTTTGAGGATGACGATCTTTGTCTGCGATCTTTTCTTGTCGGCCATAAGCATGTGATAGCGGGAGACGCATTTGTCCATCACTACGGGAGCATGACCTTCAAAGGCAGTTCAATAGACTATGAGAAGACCATGGAGAATAACAAAAAGTACTTTTTTTCCAAGTGGGGTCATCTTATCGACAAAACCGATTCAGGGTATGAAGTCAATATATCTCATCAGAAACTTGATGCTTATGTAGATGAGATCCTTAAATGGGGAGAAGAACAATATGAACAGGGCAAGTATAAGCAATCTGTCCTTCTCTTCCAACGGGTGCTACAGATCCAACCGAATAATTCACGAGCAATAAACAATCTTGGCGTTGTTATGTGGCAAACCGGCAATATCCCATCTGCAATCAATATCTTTCTCAATACGCTTAATAAGAATAGAGAAGATGTCGATGCATTTGATAATCTCGTTGCATCACTGCAGGCATCCGATAGGTATGATTTGGTTGACCGTACTGTGTTGGAAAGACTCCGGCCGATCTATGGTACTACCGAGAAATTCGCCCAGCTTACACAAAAGATTCCACTTGAAGAAAAGGACATAGAGAAGACACATGGTAGGCTTACCCAATTAGATGAATCGTGTCTTAGAATAAATATCAATGGCGGAATTCAGGTTTGTGTTCCTCCATCCATACAATTGATGACCCCGTATATACTCGTAGAGCAAGAGGATTGGTTTGAGGATGAAATCTATTATATCAGGAAATTTTTACAACCAGGAATGAATGTAATCGATATAGGGGCTAATTATGGTCTCTATACACTCACCGCATCAAAACTTGTTGGTCCCGCCGGTAAAATATGGGCATTCGAACCAACAAGTTCTACGGCGGCATTCTTGAAAAAGAGTATTTCCGCCAATCATATGACTAACATCGAGCTGGTGCAGGCAGGTTTGTCAGACAAGAAATGCACGGCAAAGCTTGCATTAAATCCCGATTCGGAGCTGAATTCAATAACTACACAACCTAACTCAGGTGAGGAGTATGAAACCGTAGATATTCTGAGCCTGGATGAATGTGAAGATTTATATGGGTGGGATAATATAGATTTTATAAAACTTGATGCAGAAGGTCAGGAACATAATATTATCATGGGTGGAAAGCATTTTTTGGCGACACGATCGCCCTTGATCATGTTTGAGTTGAAGCATGGGGATAAGATAAACATAGAGTTGCTCAGTGACTTTTCGACACTAGGGTATCGATTATACCATCTAATACCCGATCTTAATATCTTGGTTCCGATTGATTTAAACAAATCATTTGACCCGTATCAACTCAACCTTTTTTGCTGCAAGGAAGACCGTGCTAAGATATTAGAGGAAAAGGGCTTATTAATTACACGATTTTCATTACCAAACCCCATAAGCGATGACTCTCTCTGGCAACAGGAATTGCAGCACATGCCGTTTTTTAAATTGCTCATGGGATCTTGGACATCAACAGGAAAAGATAACGCCATTGCCGGGTGGGACCATTATAAGAATGCATTAAATTACTTTATCATGGCACATGATGAAACAAAAACACCTCATTCCCGTTATGCGAGTCTCCGGCAGACCCTAAAAGAGTTGTCTTCAGCCCTTGAGAATGAAAAGAATATATGCCGCTTACTCACATACACAAGGGTCCTTTCCGAGCTTGGACAGAGACAGGATTCTCTCAATACTGCAGAAATCATTTTAGGCCTGAGCACATCAGAACAGGCACTTGCACTCACTGAGCCGTTTCTTTCTCCATCAAAGAGGTTTGACCAAATCAATCCTTCAGACATATCCACCTGGGTCATAGCTTCCTTACTCGAACACTGGGAGAAAACCAGGGCCTTTTCCTCATTTTATTCAGGCAAATCTTCTCTCAATAATCTTGAAGTAATGAAACAACTGGGATGCCAGACACCTGAGATGGAAAGAAGACGACAACTCATCAGGATACGTTTCGGGTTACAGGATAGGCCGATTCCGCATCCCCTGCTATCAACTAAAGCTCGGGACAACTTGAACCCCGGATTCTGGACACCCGATGTTAAAGCAGACGTCAAAACATAGGCCACTGCCAAGGATTTGGAATACATCCTTCAGTAAGGCGAAGCCCTCTTTGATTATACTTTTCTCACATAGACAAAGATGCCGTTTTTCGAAGGGTCAAGATGATGATATCTGTGCAATGTTTCTATGCTCTTTTCATCCAGCCTGGTACCTCTCGGCATAAGCAGCACCCCTGTTCCGCTCTTGAAATCACGCGCAAGGATCATGCCCTGTTTGAGGGAGCCGGGGTGGAGCTCTTTTTCAACAATATTCCCGACCGGCTTGATGCGCTCAAAAAAGATACCGATAGGCCTGACAAAATGCGCATAGAGATTTGAATTGAACCGTGAACCCATATTTTTCTTCACGGCATTGAGGATGATCTCCTCGGCATTGCTCTCTTTAATCCTGGGTATTGCCCGGTCTACATAGTCGGCTATGGCAATAATCTGGGAGCCCAAGGGAATGGCGTCCCCCTTGAGTCCATCGGGAAAACCGGAACCATTGAACCACTCGTGGTGATGACGGATAAGGAGACCTGCGTCCTGTAAATCCTGGATAGTATCAACAGCGGCTTGCCCGCGTACACAGTGGAGTTTGTATTCATCCAGCTCGTCGGGCGTCATTCTGTTCTCACTCTTGGCAAGGATGGCATCCGGGACCCCGATTTTTCCGATATCATGCAGGAGCGAGGCTACGATGATGTTATCGATATCCGCCTGGGGCAATTTCATGGTGCGTGCAACCCCGGCAGCTATCTCGGCTACATTGCGGGAATGACTTCTCACCTGTTTGTCCCTGAGCTCGATAAGCCCGGAAAGGGACCCGATAATGCTTCTGAAGTTCTTCTTTTCCTTCTCATAGAGGACCTTGAGGTCCTCATTCTGGCGCGTGATCTCGGAGGTCTGCTCCCTTACCTTGCTCTCAAGCTGATTATTCCACTCCTTCAACTCTGCATTCTGGGCCTTGACGACGGCGGTGAGCCTCATGTTCTCAAGGACCAGTGAGTAATTATGCACCGCCTCCCTGACTATCTGCACCAGTTCATCATCATTCCAGGGTTTTGTGACATATCGATATGCCCCGCCCAGGTTGATGGCGTCTTTGACTAAGTTGATATCGCTATACCCGGTAAGGAGGATCCTCAGGGTATGAGGTCTTACCCTTTTTGCCTTTTCCAGAAATTCAACCCCGGTCATGCCGGGCATCCGGTTGTCTGATACGATTACCCCGATATCCCGGGTGCCTTCCAAGATACTGAGTCCCTGATCCCCTGAAGAGGCAGTGTAAACAGAAAACTTCTCTTCCACAAAGAGCCTGTTCATGGCACGGAGGATATTTTCCTCGTCATCGACAAAGAGCACCGCAACCGTATTGATGACTTGACTTTCCTCCATCAAACACCACCCACGTGCTCATCCATTAAAACCCTCTGTATAGCCTTGAGAACATCCGCGTCGTCATCTACACAGAGAATTCTCTTTGCCGGTTCCACCCTGTTATCTCCCTTTCACAAGGGAAACACCCACCAGGTAAATTGCCCCCTTGCCTCTTTCGCTCACCATTACAACTATATCGATTTTTTATATACCTTACTTGAGGGGAATCGGCTTATGCCATGAGTTATTCAAGAAAGCCGTTTATACGAACGATAAGACAGATATGTCCACAGTACAAGACCGACACCATAGGTCAGTTGACCCGACAATCATCCAGCAGATCATGGATGCCATCCCGAACCCTATATTCTACAAGGATAAAGACGGCATCTATACCGGGTGCAACAAGGCATTCGAGGCCTACCAGGGCAGGAGCAGGGATGAGATAATCGGCAAAAGTTTCTTTGACTTGGCCCCGAAAGACCTTACTGAAAAGCACCGTGCCCATGACACCGAACTCCTGAAAACCGGCCAGGGGCAGAGCTATGAGGTCCAGGTACGCTATGCGGACGGGACCCTGCATGACGTCATCTTCAACAAGACCGTATTCAAAGGATTGGATGGCAGCCCTGCAGGCATTGTAGGTATTATGATCGACATCACGGATCAGAAAAAGGCTGAAGAGGCTTTAAAAAAGAGCGAAGAGAAATACCGCACCATCTTACAAAGCATCCAGGAGGGCTACTACGAGGTGGACCTGCAGGGGCGTTTCACCTTTATCAATGAGGCCTGCTGCGCCATCATGGGTTATGCCGCTGAAGATGTCCTGGGATCGGACTACAACAGGTACATGGACACTGACACGGCGAGCAACATATTCAAGGTCTTCAACCGGGTGTTCCTCACCGGCATGCCTGACACCGGTTTTGACTGGGAGATACACCACCGGGACGGGACAAGAAGGTCTCTGGAGGCATCCATAGCACTGATCAGAGATGGTGCGGGCCGGCCGGCGGGCTTCCGCGGGATCTTGCGGGACATCACCTCTCGCAAGCAGGCGGAACAGACATTGCGTGAGAGCGAGGAGAAGTACCGCACCATCCTGGAGAACATGGTGGAGTCATACTTTGAGCTGGACCTGATGGGCAACTACACATTTTTCAATGAGTCCTTGTGTAGAGATCATGGGTATTCACGCCAAGAGCTCATGGGTATGAACTACAGGGTCTATACCTCTCCTGAGGCTGCAAAGAGGGTGTCCCGGTTTTTCAACGAGATTTATCATACTGGCAGACCACAGTATGTCACCGATCATGAGATTATCAGAAAGGATGGTACTAAGAGAATAATTGAGATGTCCGTCTCACTTATGCGCTCTTTATCCGGGGAGCCTATCGGATTCCGGGGCGTAGGGAGGGATGTCACGGAAAGGATCAAGGCGGAGCAGGCACTCAAAGAGAGCGAGGAAAGGTACCGTTCCCTGTTCGAAAACGTTTCCGACCTCATCTTCTATCATGACCTGGACGGCAACCTCGACCTTGATAAATGCAACTTCAGCAGCAACCTGAAATGGGCGAATTTTGTGGAAAGGATGGGTTCAACCAACATCATCGACATGGTGCCCGAAAAGACCAGAGGCATATTCCGTGAAGTAATGACCCAGCTTGTCAAGAACCGGTCTGGCCAGGGCTTTATTACCCTGGTCGATAAGCAAGGGGAAAAGAGCCATATGGAGTACTGGCACCATCTGGTCTATGATGAAAGCGGCCGTCCAGGGGTCCAGGCAATAGCCCGGGATATAACGGACAAGCTCATGGCCGAACATGCCCTGGCAAAGAGCGAGGAGAAGTACCGCACCATCCTCGAGAACATCGAGGATGGCTACTATGAGGTGGATTTAAATGGGACCTTCACCTTCTTGAATGAATCCTTCTGCAAGATCACCTATGTCCCAATGCAGGAACTGATCGGTTCGAATTTCTGCCGTTTCACGGATGAAAAAAATATAAAGCATGTCTTCTCAACATATAATAAGGTTTTTAAAACAGGGCAGGGTCTGAATTCAGTTGATTTTGAATTTATAAGGAATGACGGACAGAAGATTTATGTGGAGATCTCCATCTCCCTCCTGATCGACAAGAAGGGTAATAAAATCGGGTTCAGGGGTTTGATTCGCGACATCACCAACCGTAAGGCCCTTGAACAGGCAATTATGGAAAAGAACATCAAGCTCGAGGGGATGCAGCAGGAGATGGAAAAGACCAATCTCGAGCTCATCCTGGCCTACAATGAGGTGAAAGAGGCCCAGATCAGGCTCGTCCAGTCGGAAAAGATGGCCACCATAGGCC
This sequence comes from uncultured delta proteobacterium, assembly GCA_963798485.1. Lineage (GTDB taxonomy): Bacteria > Desulfobacterota > Desulfomonilia > UBA1062 > UBA1062 > MWEI01. The sequence continues at coordinate 25,793 of CAWCTR010000020.1, forward strand.
AGCTTGCAGCAGGCGTGGCCCATGAGATCAACAATCCCATGGGGTTCATCACGAGCAATCTTGGGACCATGGGAAAGTATACAGCAAAGATATCCGAATACCTGAACCTGCAGGACCTTGCGTTGGCCTCGGGAAGCCCGGAGGTCTTGGCAGATGTCCCGGAGAAGAGAAAGGCCCTGAAGATAGACTATATCATGAAGGACATCGAAGACCTTGTCGTCGAATCCCTGGATGGGGCGCAGCGGGTTAAAAAGATCGTGCTGGACCTGAAGAGCTTTTCCCGTATGGATGAACCGGAGCTGAACTTTGCAGACATCAACTCGTGCATAGAGAGCTCGCTCAACATGGTATGGAACGAGGTCAAATACAAAGCCGAGGTGGTAAAAGAGCTCGGCGTGATCCCGGAGACCTTGTGTTTTGCCCAGCAGCTCAATCAGGTCTTCATGAATATCCTGGTGAATGCCTCACAGGCCCTGGAGAACAGGGGTGAGATCCGGATCAGGTCCTGGAATGAAAACGGGAGCATCTTCGTCGCCATCTCGGATACCGGCAGCGGAATACCCGAAGAGAACCTGCCCAAACTGTTCGAGCCCTTTTTCACCACCAAGGCCAAGGACAAAGGGACCGGTCTGGGGCTGGCTATCGTCTGCGACATTGTGAGAAGACACAAAGGGGATATCAAGGTTGAGAGCGTGGTGAATCAAGGCACCACCTTTACCATAGAGCTGCCTGTCGTGAAAGAGCGTGAAGCTATTCTCGTATCTCGTGAAGCGTAAAAACCGTGATGCGTATCTCGTATCTGGTAAGCCGTGAAGTACGCGAGTTGCTTTACGCTTCACGCTTCACGAGATACGCTTCATCGTCTCCAAGCGGCATCTTTACCGGAGAATCATGTCCCTTCACACGCATTCATACCTTTGTACAGGTCCGGGCTCGGACGTACAGCCTGCGTGGAACAGCACTTCATCGCATTTATGATACCGGCCTTCAGGTCTTCTTCGATCCAGGGTTTGGATATGAACTGATGTATCTGCCCGCAGTCAAGTGCCCTGGTGAAAACGGACTGATCGGCGCTTCCCGACATCATTATCCTGACGGTCTCAGGCCATTTTTTCAGGACTTCATCCATGAATTCTATCCCGTTCATCCCGGGCATATGATAATCGGAAATGATCACCTGCACCGGCCTCTCACAGAGTATTTTCAGGCCTTCCTCGCCTGAGCCGGCCATGATAATGTCATAACCGGAATCCATAAACTGCCTCTTCAACGCCCTGAGTATAAAGACCTCGTCATCGACACACAATACCTGAATTCTCGCATTCATCCTCTAAATCCCCCGCAATAGGATTTATTACTGCTGAATATTTGGTATGCCCCTTATCGGGATATCCAAAAAGATTCTGAAATATAGGTAAGTTTCCATCTTTATTTAATGAATACGTATTGCAACGGATCGGCTGTTTATTATAATTAAGACTATGCCCGGCGTGTTTAAGTTACTCGTCATTTTCATCCATGCTGCATCACAGCACGGGATGTACCGGCCCCGGGTCATATAGCCGCCCCAAAGGCATGTCGGGGTAAAAAATCCATCAGAATAAGGGATTCTTGCATGAGTGAAGAACTGAAGATTCTTATCGTGGAAGACATGCCCTCGGATGTGGAGCTCGTGGTGTACGAGCTTCGTAAGGCAGGCCTTTCATTCGTCTATAGAACGCTGGATACGCAAGACGCATATATGGAGGCCCTTACGGAGTTCGGCCCGGACATCATACTCTCCGACTACTCCATGCCCCGGTTCGACGGCATGAGTGCGCTCAAGATCCTGCGCGAGCGCAATGTTGATATCCCCTTCATCGTGGTGACGGGCTCGCTGAATGAAGAGACGGCAGTGGAGTGCATGAAGGCGGGCGCCACCGACTACCTCATCAAGGAGCACCTGCGCCGCCTGGGCCAGGCCGTCCTGACGGCCCTGGATATGTCCCTGATCAAAAAAGAAAAGGCCAAGACCGAACAGGCCCTGCACGAGAGTCTTGAGATCTACCGCATCATCACAGGATATATGACCGACGCCGTCTGGCTCACGGATTTGGACTTCAAGGTCATATTCTGTACCCCTTCTCTCGAGCGTTCCCTGGGTTATACACTGGACGAGCTGAGGGCCATTCCGGCGAACCAACTCCTGGAAAGCACCTCCCTAAAGGCGATCTCGGACGAAATAGAAGATACCATTACCCGGATATTACGGGATTCATCGAAGGATCTGAGAAGATCCTTCGAGATCGAGGCCATAAGGAAAGACGGCTCAAAGTTCTGGTGCGACATATCCATAACCCTTGTGCGGGACACCAACGGCAGCCCTGTCCACTTCGTGTGCTCAGGCAGGGATGTTACAAAACGCAGAAAGGCGCAGCAGGCCCTTAAAGAGAGCGAAGAGAGGTACCGCACCCTGGTGGAGAATGCCACGGAGGCCATCGTTGTGGCCCAGGATTTCAAACTCAAATTCATCAACCCCAGCGCCATCAGGCTCACCGGGTATTCTGAAGAAGAATTGCTGTCCATGCCCTTTACCGAATGTATCCACCCCGATGACCGGGCAACAGTGGCCCAAAATTATGCGAGGCGCATGGCTGGTGATGAGGTGCCGCCCCATTATGATTTCAGGATGTTGCGCAAAGACGGCACAATACGGTGGGCCGAGATCAATGCAGTACGCATAGTATGGAAAGGAGAACCTGCAACGCTGAATATCCTCACGGATGTCACCGAACGCAAGGCCATGACCGATGCCCTTCGCGACTACACCGAGTTCCTGGAGGTCCTTATCGATACCATGCCCAACCCGATATTCTACAAGGACTCTGAAGGGAGATACCAGGGCTGCAACCTCGCCTTTGCCGACCTTATCATGGGCATGCCCAAGGAAGGCATCATCGGGAAGACCGTTTTCGAGCTCGACCCTGCCATCCCCAAAGAGCACGCCCTTGAGTATCATCAAAAGGACCTCGATCTGATGAAGGGCGGCGGTTTCCAGATCTACGATGAGCAGGTAAAATGCTCCGACAAGGCGATGCACAGGTACGTGTTCTACAAGGCGGTGTATCGAAACGCCAAGGCCGAGCCGGCGGGCATCGTGGGCACCATGCTTGACATCACCGAGCGTGAACGCATGGAAAAGGACCTGCGCGAATCGCAATACCAGCTTTCCATTCGCAGCACCATTGCCGACATCTTCCTTATGCACCAGGGAGAGCGTATCTATGACGACATCCTGAAGGTGATCCTGGAAATAACCAGGAGCAGACACGGCTTTATCGGGTATCTCGATGAATCGGGCGACCTGGTGGCCCCAACGCTACTGGGCGAAGGGTGGGATGAATGCGAAATGCAGGACAAGCGCTACCGTTTCCCGGAAAATACCTGGGGAGACGCCGTGTGGGCAAAGGCCATCCGTGAAAAAAAGGAAATCATCTTGAACGATGAAGGTTCGGTTCCCCTCGGCCATATGCGCGTGAGAAACGCCCTGGCCATTCCGTTTATTTTCAATGACGTCCCAATCGGGGTCATCTGCGTAGCCAACCGCGAAGGGATGTATGACGAGACGGACAAGGCCCTTATGGGCCGCATTGCAAACTACATAGCCCCTATCCTCGGGGCGCGGCTTGATCGCGACGAGCAGGAGAATAAGCGGATAATGGCTGAGAAGCAGATCTACCGCCTGGCCGCCGCGCTCGAACAGTCCCCCGAAGGCATATCCATGTGCGATCTCGAAGGCGCCATACTCTATACCAACCCTGCCTGGGCGGCCATGCACGGATATGATACGCGCGAGGCAATCGGAAAAAATATCAATATCTTCTATCCCGAGGACCAGGCACCTGGCCCCGGTACCTCCCTGCTTACCGGCATTGTGGAGAGAGAGGCTTACACCGAACGGGTCAACCACATCTGCAAGGACAAGACCATTCTGCCCACCCTCACGACCACTTTTCTCTTGAAGGATTCCCAGGAGGCCCCCATAGCCATCATCAGTTTCGCCCGCGATATCACCGATGAGCTCAAACTGCAATCACAACTGGCCCATGCCCAGAAGATGGAGGCCATAGGCCAGCTCGTAGGCGGGATCGCCCATGACTTCAATAATATGCTCACCCCAATCTTAGGCTACACAGAGCTCGCGCTGTCGGAACGCGATACAACCCCAAATATAAGGGAACACTTCGAGCATATCCTCAAATCCGCTGAGAGGTCACGCGACCTTATCCGCCAGCTTCTGGCCTTCAGCCGGAAACAGATCCTCGAGCTCAAGGCCATCGACCTTGTGGAGACGGTTAAGGCCTTTCACTCCATACTCAGGCGGACCATCCGCGAGAATATCACTATCACCATTAGGTCAGACGCCTCAAAGGGCATTGTCATAGCCGACCCTGTGCAGATCAACCAGATCCTTTTAAACCTGGCGGTCAACGCACAGGATGCCATTACCGGGAGCGGGACCATCTCCATCGAGGTGGATAACGCCCATCTCGATGATACCTGCTCAGACACCCACCCTGACCTGTCCCCGGGCGAATATGTCGTCATGTCTTTCAACGATACGGGCTGCGGCATGGACAGCGCCACCAGGGACCATATATTCGAGCCGTTCTTCACCACAAAAGAGCGGGGCAAGGGGACGGGTCTCGGCCTGTCGACCGTCTTCGGTATCGTAAAACAGCACGGAGGCGCCATAACGGCATACAGCGAGCCCGGAATGGGCACGGCCTTCAAGATATACCTGCCTGTGGCGTCAGTTGAGATGAAACCCGTGAAGAAGGCCCCATCAGGGAAGAAAAACCGCCTTACCGGCACAGAGACCATTGCCGTCATGGAAGACGACCCCATGGTAAGGAGTCTCACCTGCAGGGTCCTGAGTGTGAGCGGATACACCATACTCACCGGGGACACGGTGGAGCAGATCATCCGGGAGATTGAGGCATATAAGGGGCACATCCATCTGTTCCTTACGGATGTCATACTCCCGGGCAAGAACGGCCATGAGCTCTACATGAGTCTGAAGACACAACACCCCGAGATGAAGGTTTTATACATGTCAGGGTATCCGGACAACCTGATATCCTCACAGGGCATAATCAACCTGGGCCCGAATTTCATCCAGAAACCGTTCACCCTGCATGATCTCACCAGCAAAGTCAGGCATGTGCTGGATGGGGAAGGATAGGCATGGGAAGAGGACATGAATCGGCTTCATTCCATAGTTACCGGTCCCCCTCCTTGGTAAGGAGGAGACAGGGGAGATTTGTTTCTCAAGGGTTATGACACTTTAGGGAGTTTTCAAATCCCTCCTGTCCTCCCTTTTTCAAAGGGAGGGACCTGTATACACGATTCTACCGGCATTTTAGTATAGTGAGGTAATTGCAGAACCCGAAAGAAGCTTTCACCCCCACGAAAACACGGGCCCAAAAGGTCTTGAAATGACTGGTTTCCGCTTTCGAGGGAATGAGAGGGGGGTGTTGAGAATTGAACGGTGGGCGTGACGTCCGTGTGTTGTGGCGCATTGTGCTCTTGGGTCTGCTGACATCAGTCATCTTGATGACAGCAACGTCTCACGGCGGCCAAGACAGATGCTCCATGCGGACGCCTGACTCAAAGGCATTCCTTAAATCCCTGACTGCCGAAGAACGCGCCTGGCTGCGCGACCATCCCGTCATCCGCGTGGTCCAGGACCCGGGATGGCCCCCGGTGGAATTCACCAACGAGCGCGGTGAGCCGTCCGGCATGAGCAATGATTATTTGAGACTCGTCGAACAAAGGCTCGGCGTGAAGTTTGAGCAGGTGCGAAACCTGAGCTGGCAGGAGGCGTATGCCCGGCTGAAGCGCCGGGAGATCGACATGACCACCTCCGTGGCAGTGACGCCTGAACGCGCTGAATTCTGGGCCTTCACCAAGCCTTACATGAGGATCCCCATTGTCATCGCCACGAGACTAGATGTCACCTATATTGCAGACTTGCGGGAACTTGCAGGAAAGAAGGCCGCAGTGGCGGAGGGCTATGCGGTTGATGACTGGATACCCAGAGACTTTCCTAATATCCGGTTTGTCCGGGTCAAGACGACGCAGGAAGGACTCAAGACGCTGCAACGTGGCGAGGTCTTTGCCTACATCGATAATCTGCTCATCATAGGTCATTACCAGGCTAAGATGAAGGTGACGAATGTCAAGATCTCAGGGCAGACCCCGTATGTGAACGCCCAGTGCATGGCAGTTCGAAAAGACTGGGCGATCCTGGCCGGGATCCTTGACAAGGCCCTGGATTCGATTTCCGTAACGGAACGCAATGCCATTTACAGGAAATGGCTGCCCACCAGCTATGAACACGGGTTCAACTACACCCTGCTCTGGGAGGCTTTTGCCGTCTTCGCCGTGATCCTCCTGGGATTGATATTATGGATCAGGAGGCTTGCCAGTGAAATCAGGCATCGCAAAGAAGCGGAAGCGGCCTCAAGCGAGAATGCTCGGCGATTCCGCCGGTTCTTCGACGTCGCTGCGGTGCCCTTGTGCCTCATCGATAAGGACGGCGTCTTCAAGGACTTCAACGACCATTTCGTGAAGGCCTTCGGTTACACCAAGGATGACGCGCCGACCCTTGCCGGGTTGTTGCGGCTCGCCTATCCCGACCATGACTATCGGCGCTGGGTGGTCAAGACCTGGGAAGCCGCAGTACACCGTGCGCAGGAAAACAATACCGACATCGAACCCATGGAATACCGGGTGACCTGCAAGAACGGAGAGATACGCACCCTGGTGATCACTGGGACCTACCTTGACGACGATCTCCTTGCCGCTTTCTTCGATATAACCGAGCGCAAGCAGGCAGAGGAGGCACGGGAGAACGCGTTACGCGACTGGGAATACATTTTCTGTGCAATCGGACAACCGACATTGATACTCGATCCCCACTTCAGGATACTGGAGGCGAATAGTTCTGCATTTAGTGCAACCGGGCACTCAAGGCCGGAAATTATCGGCAAGATATGTTATGAGGTTTTCCATGGCACTGACCACCCACCCGATGATTGCCCTTTAAAAAGACTGACTGTCTCCGGCGTTTTTGAGACAACGGAAATGGAGGTGGAGGCGTTGGGTGGTGTATACCTTGTCTCATGCACGCCTGTATTCGATAATGCAGCTCACCTGGTAAAGGTTATCCATATCGCCATGGATATCACAGGACGCAAAAAGGCAGAGGAAGAGATCAGCAGGCTCAATGCCGAGCTGGAGCAGCGTGTCATAGAGCGCACCGCCCAGCTTGAGGCAGCCAACAAAGATCTGGATGCCTTCTCCTATTCTGTGTCCCACGACCTGCGGGCGCCGCTACGGACCGTGGACGGCTATACGCGTATACTGATGGAGGGTTTCGGCCCTTCTCTTACAGCCGAGGGACAGCGCCTCTGCACCGCCATCAGCGACAGCGCCCATGCCATGGGAAAGCTCATCGACAACCTGCTGGCCTTTTCCCGTTTCGGCCGGGCCGCCATGAAACCTTCGCCCGTGGACATGGCGGCCCTGGCGAATTCCATCTTCCTTGAGTTGACAAGCCCCGGACAGCGGGAGCGGATCGATTTCATTGTGGGCCCGATGCCCCGGATACAGGGAGACCCCATGCTGCTCCGCCAGGTCTGGATGAACCTGCTTGGCAACGCAGTCAAGTTTTCTTCAAAGAAAGAGCGGTCCGTCATCGCAGTGAGCGCCGGGCCACAGGGGAATGAGTTCGTCTATTCCATAAGGGACAACGGCGTGGGCTTCGACATGCGCTACGCGGACAAACTCTTCGGCGTATTCCGGTGCCTGCACAGCTCGAAAGAGTTCGAGGGCACAGGCGTGGGCCTGGCCATTGTCAGGCGCATCATAGAACGCCACGGGGGCCGGGTATGGGCGGAAGGGGAGCCGGGTAAAAGGGCGGTGTTTTATTTTACCATTAACCCCATCCCCACTCCAACCCTCCCCTTGAAGGGGAGGGAGTAAATAGCATGGTTTCCCCATGAAAGGTAGAGAGAAAAGGTCACGATCTCCCCTTGAAAGAGAGTAAACTATGTTCGATCTTTACAATGTTTTCTTCCTCCCCCTTCAAGGGGGAGGTTAGGAGGGGGATGGAGTAAGGGTAAAGGCGCTATGTTTTTTTCAATAGTAGCGTGAATCGTAAGAAAAGGATTCCGTATTTCACCCCTTACCAGATACGAGATACGCTTCACGCCTAAAAGACGCCTAATAAATATCCCCCCATTATGCCGATATGGATAGAGACAAGTCTCGTAGACTGCGCACAGGAGGAAGAGCAACTACGCATGGCCAAAGATAAGACACAAGGTCTTTCACGGAAACCGCCCGTGATACATGAAAAAGACACGGCCCATGCTTTAGCACGGCAACTGAACCATGCCCAGGCCCTGGCGAAGTTTTCTCACATCCTCCTGATGGATGAGAACCCTGCAGCGACCCTGGATAGGGCCCTTGAAGAACTCCTTGAGTCAAGTAGCGCCGATCGTATCTATATATTCCAGAATTTCATCGATCCGAATAAAGATCTCTGCACATGCATGACCCATGAGGTGTGCGCCCCGGGTATCCACTCCGAGAGAGAAAACACCAGGCTGCAGCATGTGTCTTATGCGCTCAGCCATCCACGATGGGTGAAGATTCTTGGCGAAGGTTCACCCGTCAAGGGCCTGGTGCGTGACTTCCCCCCTGAGGAACAGAGACTGTTCGCCACGCAGAATATCGTATCCGTCCTGATACTGCCTTTGTATATCCAGTGGCATTGGGACGGCTTCATCGGTTTTGACGATACACGTAACGAAAGAGAATGGGACGAAGAGGATGTCGCCTTACTGAAAACCGCCGCAGATATGATCGGTTCTTACCTGATCAAAAAAGTGGCCCTTGAACAGTCCCAGAGATACCAGACCAGGTTGAATGCACAGCTGCCGGTGTCACATGCGGTCCTCCAGATGCCCACCTTCGAGGACGCGGTGAGTGATATCCTGAAACAGGTCCGGAAACTGACCGGTGCATATTCATGCATGCTCATCATGGAAGGGGAGACTCCCTCCAGCGATATAATGGTTATCGAGATACCCATATCGGACAGCACAATCGGGCGATCTTTTGGTCAGGACCTCTCACGGCTCAGGGATGAGTATGCCAAGAATTCCTCCCCTGTCTTCATATCGAGACTCGATCTGATACCGGCATCCGGGATGGGGCTTGAGGATGATGCCACCCTGGCCGCACCCATTATCATAAACGGATATACCTCAGGGTTTCTGATCATTTCAGAAGGGCCCGAGGGGTTCTCGAATGAAGATGTGCAGACACTCGCCGCCTTTGCCGAGTTCGTCACTATAGCCCGGATGAACAGCCGGATGCTCAAATCATTAGATGCAAGCGAGAAAAAGTTTCGAATGGTCGCACAATCGGCGAATGACGCCATCATATCCACAGACACCCAGGGACGGATAATCTTCTGGAACTCTATGGCCGAAGGGACCTTCGGATTTAAAGAGGGTGAAGCGCGGGATCTGAACATCGCGGCCATCATCCCTGACCGGTTCCTGCAGGCCTTCCGCAACGAGATGAACAAGATCCTCCGGCAGGCACAAAAAGGCATTCTCCCCGAGTCTGATCATGTGGGGTTCACCGCAGATATCATCGGCAGGAGAAAGATAGGCAGCGAGTTCCCCATGGAGGTATCCATCTCCACATGGGAATCGGAAGGCGAACAATATTTCACCTATATCATCCACGATATAACCGAGAGGAAGCGGCTTGAAAATTCGCTCAAACAGGAAACCGAAGAACTGAAGGAAACTAAAGAAAAACTCACGGCCAAAAACCGCGAGCTGGAGAATGCGAATCTGGAGATCAAGACCACCCAGGCCCACATCCTTCAACAAGAGAAGATGGCCTCCATCGGGCAGCTTGCCGCGGGTGTAGCCCATGAGATCAACAACCCCATGGGCTTTATCTCGAGCAATCTCGGCTCGCTCGATAAGTATGTTGACAAGATAAACGACTTCCTGGCGTTCCAGGACGATATCCTGAAGGATATATGCACGGACGAACACATGACCCTGATGGGGGAGAAGAAGAAGACCCTCAAGGTTGACTATATCTTACAGGACATCAAAGACCTGGTGAGGGAATCTCAGGAGGGGGCACAAAGGGTTAAGAAGATCGTGGCCGACCTCAAGGGATTCTCCCGCGCAGACCAGTCCGAATTTAAACATGCCGATATCAACGAGTGCATGGAAAGCACCATCAATCTCGTATGGAACGAGCTCAAGTACAAGACCCAGGTGATCCGCGACTATGGCACATTGCCCTTTACAAAATGCTATCCCCAGCAGCTCAACCAGGTCTTCATGAACCTGCTGGTAAATGCAGCCCATGCCATAGAGAAGCAGGGGATTATAACCGTAAGTTCAACCAGAAACGACGAATGCATCAGGGTCTCGGTGTCTGATACCGGATCGGGCATCCCCGAAGAGATACGCCGGCGGATCTTCGAGCCTTTCTTCACCACAAAAGAGGTGGGCAAAGGGACAGGGCTCGGGTTGAGCATAACCTACGACATAGTGAAAAAACATGGCGGTGATATCAGGGTGGAGAGCGAAGTCGGAAAAGGGACCACGTTCACCGTAAGCATCCCAATCGTGGAGGAACGTTAATATGGATGATCATATCCGGATCTTGTGTGTCGATGATGAGGCATCGATCCTGAAGGCCCTGGCTAGGATGTTCATGGACTCGTCATACGAGATCCTGACCGCAGACACCGCAGAAGAAGGGTTGAGAGTGCTTGAGAAGACTTATCCCATACAGGTCGTTGTGTCCGACTACCGGATGCCGGGCATGAACGGGGTTGATTTCCTGCGGGAGGTCTGCAAACAATGGCCCGATACCGTACGGATAGTGCTCTCGGGCTATGCCGATACGGCCAGCGTGGTGGCGGCAATCAATGAAGGCGAGATCTACAAGTTCATCCCCAAGCCATGGAACGACGACGAGCTCAAGGTAACCATTTCAAACGCTGTCGAACGGTATATGCTCCACCAGAGCAACAAGGAGCTTACCAAAAGGCTCTCCGATGCGAATGAAGAACTAAGCCTGATCAACAATAACCTGGAGATGATCGTCAAGGAACGCACCGATGAACTCCTGTTCCAGAACTCGGCGCTGCGCAGGTCCCAGAATATCCTCAACTTCCTGCCTTTTGCCGTCATGGGGCTTGACCTTGACGGGACCATGGTACTGACCAATAAGAAAAGCAGGGAACTGTTCAGTGAAGCCACCCTCGGGAACGGATTGTCGCATGTATTCCACGACCGGGCAGAGGGCCTTTTGGCCGATGTGGTCCGGAATGGAGCCATGACCGCACCCTTGACATATAACGGCGCCACGTTGAGGGTCAACGGCATCATGATGTCCGAAGATGAAGGCCAGCAAGGTATTGTCATGGTTTTCCAAGAGGAGAAATGATATGCGCTCCCTCCTTTTTGTAGATGACGAGCAACATATCCTTTCTTCCCTGGAGAGATTATTCTCGTGCCTGGATTACACGGCTTTTTATTGCAACAATCCGCGCGATGCCCTCGACCTGCTGAGGCATGAAGAGGTTTCCGTCATGGTCTCGGACAATTGCATGCCCGGCATGACGGGCATCGAGCTGATGTCCAAGGCCCGGTCGGTCTCGCCGGATACGGTGAAAATTCTCATGACCGCTCATGCCGATATGGAAACCGCCATCGAGGCCATTAACCTCTGCGAGGTATTCCGTTTCGTTACCAAGCCCTGGGATAACGATGAACTGGTTTCCGTGGTGGAACAAGGCGTCAACAGGTACAACATCATCCAGTCCATGAGAAGTCCGGAGGAGGCGAACCTCCTCTCGCTTGCCCAGACCATTGAACTCAAAGATCCCTACACCAAGGGCCATTGCGACAGGGTGGCCGGATATGCCTTGATCATAGCAGACTCTCTGGGGCTATCTGCCCGGCAAAAAAGCGATATCCGTCACGGCAGTTGGCTGCACGATTGCGGAAAAATCGGGATACCCGAGTCGACCCTAAATAAGCCCGGGAAACTAACCGATGAAGAGATGGCCATCATCCGGAAACACCCTGACTGGGGCGCCGAGGTGGCGCGCCTTGCCAACAGATCACCGGCCATTGTCAACATCATACGTTACCACCACGAGGCATATGACGGCACCGGCTACCCGACAGGGATTCATGGAGACGATATCCCCCTGGAGGCCCGCATAGTAACCGTGGCCGATGTGTTTGACGCGCTGACCAGCACCAGGCCCTACCGCAAAGCCTACGGCCTCGAAGAGGCGCTGAACGTTATGGAAGGTATGCGCGGAAAGGTCCTTGACCCCGGTCTCTTCGACCTCTTCCTGAAAAGTCCGGCGGCAATGCCTGCTGCTGATACGGCCATAAGGATGGCTAAATGATCGCGTACGATGACAGGGAAGACAAGAATGGAGGAAAGATTGGAGCTCGATGAGCTGCTGAAAAAACTCGACAAAATATCGGGCATACCCACCCTGCCCTCTGTCGCCCTCCATGTAAACGAGCTGCTGAGCGACCCTAAGGCACCTGTCCAGAAGCTTGGCGAGATCATCATCAAAGACCAGGCAATGACCTCGAACATTCTCAGACTTGTAAACTCTGCCTTCTACGGGTTTCAGGGCAAGATAGAGAGCATACAGCGCGCCATCATGGTCCTTGGAGTCGAGACGGTCAGGAACTCGGTGCTTGCCGTATCGGTGATCCAGAGTTTTCCCAAGGGATCGAATCTTGAATGGTTCGACATGCCTGCACTGTGGAGGCATTCCATCGCCGTTGCCGTCACCTGCCGTCACCTTTCCAAGAGAGTGCCTCTGGAGCAGCCTGACAACTGCTTCTTAGGCGGGCTTGTGCACGACCTGGGCAAGGTGATCATAGTCCAGCATCTGGCAAAAGAGTATGCCGAGGCCCTCGACCTTATCAAAACCGGCGTGACCTTCCACGATGCCGAAGTAATAACCGCCCGGCCCGGCCACGACGCCATCGGGGGAGCCCTGGCACAGAAGTGGCGGTTCCCTCCCCGGATCATTGAGGCCATCAAATATCATCATGAGCCGAACAAGAATCAACAACAGGACGGACTCAGCCTCATGGTTCATGGCGCCGACACCATAGTGAACGCCTTGATGGCAATAACCCCCACTACACCCACGATAACCGCAAGCCCCCATGATTACCTCGACGCCTGGCTTGAAGCCATTGCAGACGCCCCGAAATGGTTTAAAGAGATACTGCCCGAGATCGAGGCAGCCTGGACGTTTTATAATATCTGAACACGGGTGACATCTCGGGTATCTAAACGAGATGAAGGGTAAGACACCACTTATAATCACCGATCCATCCGGTGAACCCCTCCTTTAACCCCCATCCTCTTTGGACCCTTCTCTTCCGTAGGTTTCCAATCCTTCAGGAGTTTCTTCGCCTCTGCAACCTGCTGCGTGGTCATCTTCTTAGTTACCGTCGTCATGAGCGCAGGGGCCTGTTTGCTCCCCTGCCTCTTTGCCAGTTCAAACCACATATAGGCCAGGACATAGTTCTGCGGTACACCCCTGCCGAGACGATACATGTTGCCGAGCTGAGTCTGTGCAACAGGATTGCCCTGCCGTGCCGCCCTGCCGTACCATTCAGCCGCCTTGGTAAAATTCCGGTTCACACCCTGACCGGTCTCATAGAGGTATGCAACGAATACCTGTGCCTTGGCATCTCCTTGTTCGGCGGGTAATAGATTTTCACGGAATTCCGTGCTGGATGAACCATCATCAGAGGAGTAAGCACGCAACGGCAATGAATGAAAAACAAGACAAGTGCTGTGGAGGACCACAAGCAGTCCTATAACGAAAATCCTCCGCATTCATTCCCCTTAAAAGATAAGTCAACAAATAACATTCTTGAAATCCTGCACTCACATTAAGGTCATTTCACCGGCAAGTCAACTCTCTGAATGTCGATCATGGCAAGTCAAAGTCCTCTGAGAAAAAAGCGGCAATTTTCCGCATTGCCCTTACACTGCAAAACGGTTATGTTATACAATATCAATTCATAGATTGTATTCATGAAAATTCGAATTGCATTATAAGGGGGGAAGAGATGAGAATTTTGCGGGCCTTCTCTATTGTAATGTTGTGTCTTTTTACACAGGCAGGTTTATGTCTGGGCCTTGAGATCAAGAAGGTGATTCTATTCAACGATCAGGCATTGGTGAGCTTTGAACACGAGATAGGCGGTCATCTCTTCATCGATGCCCCCCCTGAGATTGTGCCGGACTCACTGGCGCTTACACCCCTTGCGGGCGGATCGGTCCGCTCGGTAAGTGTCGAGCCTTCAAGGACCATGTCCGGAAAGGTTAAGGTCATCAAGGATACCCTTTCCAAAAGACAGGCCGCCCTTGCAATACTCAAAAGGGACCAGGCCATGTTGGAAAAACAGATAGATATCATCTATGATGCAGCCGGGTCAAAGGGCAAGGCGACAGCCTTTGAAAAGACACGCCTCGCTGATGCTTTAGGGTTTATTGAGAGCAGGGTTACTACACTGAATAATCGCATTGTTGAACTCGCTGGAAAGACTGAGATGATCGAGGTCGATATCAAAGATTTGCAGAACCAGCTGAACAAGGTCAGCCGGAACCCCGGATATAAGATCGACATCGCAGGGAACGGCCAGGTGGAGATATCCTATATCATCAGGGCGGCATCCTGGAGACCCGAGTACCATGTATATGCATCTCCCGGTTCATCAGAGCTCATTATCGAATCATTCGCGCGTGCACAACAGACCAGCGGCATGGATTGGGATATCGATGAAATGCTCGTATCCACTGGCAGACCGAGTTCGGGAATCGTCGCGCCCGAACTCCAACCGTGGTACCTCTACAAGACAAAAAGACGCAACGCCAAACTCAGTGCGGAATCGTATGATATGGCACCAATGGCAAGCGCTTCGCCGGCGGATGAAGCAGGGGCATCCGTCGAGGTCACGACCACGTCATATCTCATCGGGGCGGCAAAGAATATACATCTGTCCGGCGACGGCACCCCTGCAACTATCAAGGTCGCCAAGCAGTCTCTTAAGGCCGATTTCTCCCTGGTAAGCATCCCCAAGTACAGCCAGTCCGCCTATCTCCGGGCTGACTTTACCCTTCAAGGCGATTCACCCCTGGTGCCGGGATCATATTCTTCCTTTGTAGATGGTGTATTTTCCGGCCATGGAGAGATGAAGCGATCCGAGCCGGGCCAGAAGACATATCTGGACCTGGGTGTGGATGAGGGGATCAAGATCGATAGGAAAGAGACCCAGGCCTTCCATGATAAAACCATTGGCGGCAAAGAACGGGTAACATATTCCTATGAGACCACTATTGAGAACACCCGGAAACTCAAGGCCTCGGTCACCGTCAAAGACCAGATACCCATCTCACGCGATAAGACCATCGAGGTTGACCTCATCAAGACAGACCCGGAGGTGAACCCGGATCAGGACGGTATCCTCACCTGGGTCATCGACATGGAGCCGAAGCAGAAAAAGAAGGCTGTTTTCACGTTCTCCATCATCGGGAATGCCCATGACATAAAGTGATTTGAGGGATATGAATGAACCGTAAACGTTGGGACTAGGCCTTATACGGAGGCGGTTAGAAATCGCATATCAACTTATCCGCCTTTCCCTTAAGTATTTGCGCCTCTGCCTTCTGTCCTATGCGATCCAGCAAGTCGGTGGTTCGCAGGGAGGGAATTTCATATTCCGGATGGAGTCGGGCGGCGAGCTCGAAGGTTTGTATTGCTTCCATCACCTTTCCCCTTTTCACATACTGTTCCCCGAGCATAATCCAAGCCTTCAGGGAATCGGGCTTGAGCTGCAATGCCTTCTGCAGCCGGGATATCAGATCGGTCGCAATCGTAGCGCTGAAAAGATACGGCAGGTAATTCCCCGGCTCAAGCCCTGCCGCCTCTTCAAAGTACCGGTTGGCTTGAACCGGATCATTCCGGACTTGCATAAGGACCAAACCGTCATGGAGTAAAAGCTCGAAGCGAGATGATCGGAGCTGAAGATGTCGATCGAGAACATCTGCTCCTTCTGCTCTCGACCATTTTTCAAAAAAGTCGTGGCCCGATCCGGCTGCAGAGTCCGGAAACGGATCGCAACCATAGAACTCCAGACGCTCCCGGACATGGTCTTTCTGCATACGGTTCTGCCGGACATACGAACGTGCAATCCGCGCAAGCTTTCTATCTGAGCAATAAGAGCAGGTTTCGTCATCAGTTGGGATTGATTTTCTCATGTACTGATTTGAGAGAGTAAATATTTGGTCGGGACGAGAGGATTTGAACCTCCGACCCCCTGAACCCCATTCAGGTGCGCTACCGGACTGCGCTACGTCCCGAAACCGCCATTCTTGCTAGCACAGCCATCTTTGGGGTGTCAAGGACAAGGCGATTTATTTGGCTTGCAGCTTACGGTGCCGGGCAGAGGGCAAAGACCTCGAACCCTTATGAGCCCTATGTCTTTGGCTTTGCGCCCCGCTTGGTTGTTTGAGCGACATCCAGCTGCCTGGAGAAGTAGTATCTCATGACCTGCCGGGAGAGTGTGTCTGCCTCAATCCAGAAATATCCGTTGCGAATGAGCAGGCATCCGATGGTGATGGCCTCGTTGTTGGTGCGGTTCTGTGCATACCCGACAAACCAGTTTCTCCGACCCTGTGGCTCGTTTCCATCAATACTGCCGCTCTTGGCGCCGATGGTGAGATCTCTCAGGACCCTGTCCGATCCGATATGTCTGAAGGCCTTGGCAACCGTACCGCACCTGGCCGTTCGTTCCATCATGAAGGCAAGGTTACGAGCTGCTCCCTCACTCATGGCCTGTATACGCTCCTCATCCTCGGACCTGACGAGCCGGGGGGTGACCATAGAGCCTTTATTCACTGCCGAGCTCACCATCTGTGCAGCATGAACCGGCGATATTTTTGTCTGTCTGTTGAATCCGCAAGCAAGCTCAGCAAGGTTGTATTCACTCTGGGGGAAAAAAATGGTACTCGGTATGCACTCGATCTCTTTAAGTGGTGACTTCCAAAAACCAAGTTTCATGGCTGTCAGGTAGATAGGGGCCTCTCCGAGATGGAGCATGCCGATCTTGGCAAAGACCACATTATTGGAGTGTGCAAATGCATCAGCCAGGGTAATATCGGCGGTCCACCGGTCTTTCCTGTCCTTGAGCTGGTTCTTGTAGAGGGTATGGGCATTGCCTGTATATGAAAAAACGCTATTGCTGTTATAACCTCCCTGATCCATTGCAGCCACAGCAGTTACCAGCTTGAAGATGCTCGCCGCATGATTCGTATCCAGGCAGATGCTGCAATCCTGTCCGGAGGGTTTCTTGCCATACATGGCAAGGATGTCCCCGGTACGGGCGTCCATGACCACGATTGCACCGTAATAGACTTTGTACTTGACAGCTTCCTCGGCGATAAACTGCTGGAGGCCCCAATTGATAGTCAGATTCTGCCTTTTGATGACGTCCTGATCAATATAGGCGAGATCCTTTTTAGAAAGCGCGGCCTTCTTTTCCTTCACCGGAACCATCTCCGCCCCCCCTTTGTTGCCGGGCATGAAAAAGAGAGATCCGATGATCAACAGGAAGGGCAACAGGAGATAGCGAAGGCGTAGGTACCTCCGTTTTTCCCTCTTCGGCAGAGGATATTCGTCCATTGGAAATTGTCTTATCATTATATATCTTATTTCGGCATATTGCACAGAGATATGATAGATGTCAATATTCACGGCATCACCACAAGACTCTCCCTTGATAAACCTTGTACCTTCTGATAGTCTTTTGGGCTCATCTGCATATGAATCGTATGTGAAAATAGGAAAGTGTGCGATGTATTGTACGGATTCCCCAGGTAGGGCCATGAATGAGGCGTAAGAAATATCTATGAAGAATGAAATAGAAGATATCAGGGCCAAAATCGACGCCATTGACGACAAGATCCTCAAACTCCTCCAGGGCCGATCTATGCTGTCCGTGGAGATGGGAAAGATCAAGCGTGCGGAGAATAAAGTCATTTTTGATCCATCGAGAGAAGAAGAGATAATCAGCCGCATTGATGGGAAATGTGAAGCACCACTGACCAGGCCTATGGTAGAGGGCATCTTTCGCGAGATATTCAGCGCCTCCCGATCTCTCCAACTGCGACAGAAGGTGGCCTATCTTGGTCCGGAAGGAAGCTTCTCGCACCAGGCGGCCTTCAGCGTATTTTCACTTGACGGTGACCTCATACCATTCAAGGACATAGAAAAGGTCATCCAGTCTGTTGCCTCATCGAGGGTGGATATCGGCGTAGTGCCTGTGGAAAATTCCACAGAGGGTATGATCAACCGCACTTTGGATATGATGGCAACTACCCGGCTTTGTGTAATCCAGGAGTTCATGCTTCCCATTCGGAACTGTCTGCTCGCCAATATTCCCAAAGAAAATATTCGCAAGGTGTTCTCACATCCCCAGCCGCTTGCCCAGTGCAGGGTGTGGCTCTCATCAAACCTGCCCCAGGCGGAGATCATCGAGACCACGAGCACCTCGGAGGCTGCAATGGCTGCACGGTCTCACGAGGATGGGGCTGCTGTTGCTTCGTCAATGGCCGCAGAGCTGTATGGGCTTTCCATCTTTGCCGAGAATATCAATGATTTCCGAGAGAACATTACACGGTTCTGGGTAGTCGCCCGTACGGCCGCACCGATATCCGGCAATGCAAAGACATCCATTATCGTCACCCTCGATAACCGACCCGGCGCCTTATATAACGCGCTGGGCGTGTTCGCGCGAAAGGGGATCAACCTCACCAAGATCGAGTCGCGGCCTTCAATGAAGAGCCCATGGGAATACCTGTTCTTCATCGACTTCCAAGGGAATCTCATGGATGAAAATGTAAAGACGACTATTGAAGCGATTAAAGAATTCACCAGGGATGTGATCATCCTGGGTTCCTATCCTGAAGGGAGAACGCTTCCATGAAGACTGTGGAGCCCAATGAGTGGGTCTTCACCATCCCTGAATATGTTCCCGGCAGGTCAAAGGAAGAGATCACCAGACAGTACGGCGCTGCAAATCCCATTAAACTTGCATCCAACGAAAACCCGTTGGGTGCAAGCCCCAAGGCCCTTGACGCCATCAGAGAGGCCATGGCGGCCTCCCACCTTTACCCGGACCCTGATTCAAGAAATCTTCGAACAGCAGCGGCGCGATTCTTTGGCTGCACGCTCGAAGACATCGTAGCCGGGAATGGCTCGGATGAAATAATCGACCTCATCTGCCGGGCATATCTGAAGCCGGGGGATGAGGTGATTATCCCATCGTGCACCTTCAGTTATTATCGCATCGCCTCTTTGGCATGCGGCGCTCACGTAGTCGCCTCCACCATGAAGGATCATTGTATAGATATAACCGCCATTGAGGCTGCCTTAAGCCCCAAGACCAAGGTCATCTTTATTGCAAACCCCAACAATCCCACAGGTACGTATCTCAAGGGAGTTGAGCTCGTGAGCCTTGTCAATGCCATACCGGAAAATGTCCTTTTAGTCATTGATGAGGCTTATGGGGCCTTTGCAAGGGCAAATGATTACCTGAGCGCCATATCTCTCACAAAAAGCACATCAAACCTTATTACTATCCATACCCTTTCAAAATCCCATGGACTTGCAGGTCTCAGGGTGGGATTCGGTATTGCATCAAAGGCAATCCTTAACGCTATGCTCCGCATCAAGCCTCCGTTCAATGTGAACATCCTTGCTCAAAAGGCGGGAAAGGCGGCACTGAACGACGATGCCTTCTTCAAGAAGACCCTTTCTCATACCTGGGACAGCCTGGATACTTTTTATGCTGCTTTCGAAAGACTCGGCTTATCATATATCAGGTCGCAGACAAACTTCGTCCTGGTGCATATCGGCAAGGATTCACCCAGGGTCTATGAGGATCTTTTAAAAAGGGGCATCATTACCCGCTACATTGCAAACATCGGGCTTGACGAGTATCTCCGGGTAAGCATCGGGTTGCCCGGGGAAAACAATGCATTCATTGAAGCCCTTGAAGAGGTCTTATGAAGGTAACGATCATAGGCCTCGGGCTCATTGGTGCATCCATCGCGAAGGTCCTTCAAGGCACCACCCATATCACAGGCATCGACATGAGCAGCCGGGTTATACGGCAGGCACTTGAAGAGGGCGTGATATCAGATGGCGGTACCGACATGGCTATAGCCTCGGGGAGCGACCTGGTGATTATCGCCGTGCCGGTAGGAAGCATAGTGGATGAAGCATTAAGGGTGATCAGATATATCGACGAGAATACTGTCCTGACCGATACAGGTTCCACAAAGGCCACCATCGTCTGTCGCATTGACAAGGTCTTCCCCTCGTTCGTGGGATCCCATCCCATAGCAGGCAAGGAAAATCCGGGTTATACCTATAGCCAGGCTGACCTGTTCAAGGATGCTATGACCATTATCACCCCGTCGGCATCAACACGTCAGGGGTGCATCGCTAAGGTTAAGCAACTGTGGGAGACATGCAACTCCAGAACCCATATCATGGACCCTGTGAAACACGACCAGCTCATGGCCATCATCAGCCATATGCCCCACCTTTTGAGCTATGCATCCATGAGCATGGCAGGCGATCTTCATATACACAAACAACTCTTGGGCGCCGGTTTCCGGGACTTCACCCGCATTGCCGCCTCAGACCCCCTCATGTGGAGGGATATCTTCCTGGAAAATAAGGATAATATCCTGCCCCTGATAGATAAATACTTAGAAGAGCTGAAGTTCATCAGGACCCTCATTGAAGAGGGAAAGACCAAAGACCTGGAAAAAGCATTATCATCTTACGCACAGATCAAGAGAGGTTTGTATGTCAATTCACGGTGAGATCACCCCTCCCCCGGACAAATCCATTTCTCACAGGGCCTTCATGCTTGGAGCCCTGGCTGACGGTACTACTACCATAAGGAATTCCCTGAATTCAGAAGATATCAAGAGTACACGATCCGCCCTTGCTGCACTTGGTGTTGATATTCAAAAGGATGGAGACATATACCGGGTAAAAGGATCACAGATCAAGGAACCGATCCAGGTCATTGATGCCGGCAATTCCGGGACCACAGCCAGGCTCATATGCGGCATCCTTGCCGGGCTGGACGGCATAATCACCCTCACAGGGGACAGCTCGCTTGTCCAGCGTCCCATGGCCCGTGTTATCAAGCCGTTAGAGCTTATGGGAGCGCGTTTTATGGCCCGCAAGGGCGGGTATCTGCCCCTGTCTATTAAGGGCGGCAGTCTAAGGGGGATCTTCCATCCCATGGAGATATCTTCCGCCCAGGTGAAGTCCGCCCTGCTTCTCGCCGGATTAAAGGCCGACGGACAGACCACCGTGAACGAGCCGTCACCAAGCCGTGATCACACTGAACGCATGCTTGGATACTTCGGGGCGACCTTGAGCCTCAGCCAGAAATCCGTGACTATAAAGGGCGGCCAGAAACTTGAGGCGCGTGACATCATTGTCCCTGGAGATCCATCATCCGCTGCCTTCCCGATAGTATGGGCAGCCGCCGTGCCCGGCTCGGAGATTATTGTACGTGATGTATGTTTAAATACAACCCGAACAGGATTTCTTGCAGTACTTGAGCGGATGGGTGCTCAGATCGAGAGGGGCAACGTACAGGTCAGGGCCGGAGAGCCGGTGGGTGATCTCATAATACGTGGCTCCGAGCTCAAGGGCACTACTATAGCCGGTGATGAAATCCCCTCCCTGATCGACGAGATCCCCATCCTGGTAGCGGCTGCCGCACTGGCCTCAGGCACCACGGTCATCACTGATGCCAAGGAACTGCGGGTGAAGGAAACAGACCGCATTACCGCCATGGCGCAGGGCTTGTCACGGCTCGGCGCACATGTTGAGGAACTCGACGACGGTCTCATTGTCAAGGGACTCTCACAACTGTCCGCAGGCAACATCTCAACATTCTCCGATCATCGGATCGCCATGTCGTTCTTCATCCTTTCCAGGGCTTCGGGAATTGACATCCGCCTCGATAACTCTGAGTGCGTGAATATCTCATATCCCACATTCTTCACGGACATGGAGAGGCTGAAATGACTTACCGCACCATTACCATAGACGGACCTGCAGGGAGCGGAAAATCAAGTGTTGCAAAAGAAATAGCGAGAAGACTCAAATACACGTTTCTTGATACAGGCGCCATATACCGCGCCGCTGCTGTCGTCGTTGAAACGGCAGGCTGTGATATTCACGATGACAAAGAATGCGCCTCTGTCCTTGCAAAAGCTGACCTCAGGATAACAGCAGGGAAGACCTTTGCAAACGGTAGAGAGGTGACTGATGAGATCCGGTCTCACCATATCAGTGAGTTGGCCTCGGCAATTGCAGCTTATCCTTCCGTACGAGAGGAATTGCTTGGTATACAAAGGGCCTTCAAGGGAAACACCTCTCTGGTAGCAGAGGGAAGAGATACGGGAACAGCGGTATTCCCCGATGCCGACATTAAATTCTATCTGGATGCCACACCCGAGGAACGGGCCAGGCGCAGACACGCTGAATCTGCAAGCAAGGGCATTGATATACCAATAGGGCAGGTCCTGCTTGATTTAAAACGGCGCGATAAACGCGACTGCACGAGGACGGCCTCACCATTGACTATACCTGAGAACTCATTTGTGGTCGATACGACACACCTAAATTTTGAAGAGGTAGTTGAGAAGATCCTCTTAATTATTAATGAGAGGTTAACCGATTAGGAGTCGGTCCTGCTTGCCTGAATCCTCCAAAGTGGCATCTTTACGCATCTCTAACGCCATATGGTCAAGAATCTCTCTTGAAAAATTTATAACATCCTTGTTTGTGAAACCATTACGGATGAGTTCCTTGTAAAGGCTCTTAGCAAGGATCTTAGTAGCCCTCGTCGTATCCATATTTTTCAAAATAATATCAAGATTACCCTTTGAGTTCATATTCAATCCTCTCTCACTTGACCCATATTAATGCATCCACCATGCCAAGTATGATAATTGTTAATTTAACGTTAATATATCAATGGTTGCTTGTTCAATTGCTTAAGCTTCCTTAACTTTGCTGTGGAAATTTTGCAATAGGTGAATAGCTGTTCATACTGTGCATATCCTCCCCAGGCCGATCTAGAGAGACTTCACTTCTGCTGATGAAAAACCACACAACCCTAAAAGATCTCACTGGTCAGAGTCAACTGATCGCTGTTGGCTTTGGTCTTGGGCCTGCGGTACCTCCTGCGCCTCTTTTTCTGGATCTTTCCCATGCCATTGCTGAAAGGGAATTTCTCATTAAAGACAGCGGCAAAGGCACTCCCATCATGAACGATCCGACCCAGCGTAATAAGGGCAAACATCTCGTCCGCGTCTTTATAACTGGCCTTCTTCGCCAGGGACCATCTCATCCTTCCTGTCTGCATCGCAGACATCATCTGCTCCAGAATCTCCAGGGCATGGACCATATTCGACCTCAATGCCTTTGGAATGACCACGAGCACCTGTGAGCCGGCATACTCCTCGGTAAGCAGGTTCATCTTGTCTCTATAATTATGTCCTTTTTTATGAATAATCCGGCAAGCCCAGGGCCAAAAGAACAAACCATATGACACAACCTGTGATGGAGGCTCTCCTCTCCTGAGCGCCCCATCGAGAATGTCCAGCAGTCTCAGAAACTCTTCCCTTACCTCTTGGGATTCTTCGACAATTTTTCCCACCTTACCCAGGATGATGGAAAGCAAGGAGCAGGCTGCCATCTTGCGAATAAAATCTCCGGCAAAACCGGAGGTAAGATCCTTGTTCAACTCTTCGTACAACCTGGAGCCGGAGCTCGCGGCCAGGAGATGCCGGTTCGTTTCAATGGCTTTGGCTGTTTCATGTTCAATAGTAAAACCTTGGCGAGAGGCATATCTGAGAACCCTCCACATCCTCACCGGGTCTTCAGAATATCGCACAGCCGGGTCACCTATGATGCAGACCCTCTTCTGCTTGATATCTTCAAGACCGCCTACATAATCGATGATCGAGAAGGTATTGATGTCATAGAACAAGGCATTGATGGTAATATCTCTCCGGAAGGCGTCTTCCTGAGGTGTGCCGAATGTGTTATTGTGATCAGACTCGGCCTCCTGGGTTGCCTCCGGCTCTTTCCTGAAGGTGGCTACCTCGATTATCTTGTTACCCTTGAACCGGATGTGAGCCAAGCGGAAGCGTCTGCCAATGAGAAAGCAGTTGGCAAAAAGCTTTTTTATCTGGCCTGGCCTGGCATCGGTAGCAATATCGAAGTCCTTGGGCTTTTTGCCAAGGAGAAGATCACGGACTGCACCGCCTACCATAAATGCCTTGAATCCGTTGCGTGAAAGCCTGTAAAGCACCTTCAATGCATCAGGATCGATCTCTCTGCGGGATATTTGGTGATAGGCCCTGGGTAGGGTGAACGGCTCTTTACTCTGTCTCTTCATTCTGGTTGTCTTCGTCCGGCCTTCCCTCTATGCGGTATGATTCACTTGCCCAGCCGATAAGGTCAAGGCCCTTACAGACCCTAGAACAAAACGGCCTGTAAGGGTTCCCATCAAAGGGTACTTCCTGTTTACAGGCAGGGCATCTGACCATCCTTTTCACAAGCTTATACTCATTCTCTTTTACCACATAGGGCTCATACTTTATTTTCATATTTAAAGTAAATTGTTTTGATTATTATATTTTACTCTTGAGTTCCCTACCCATTGTGTGAATTATCGGCAGGATTTTCTTTTAATAATTCCTATTGACTAAAACAATAAAAGAATGATTTGGTAATTACAAGTAAAACAACAGAAGATGCAATGCTAAAAAAGATTAGAAGAAAACGCCAGATTTTACGCAACAGAACCGTCATCCTACGGTCTGCCCGAGAGCTCTTCCATAAAAAGGGTTTCTATGGAACCACCATGGAAGACATCGCCCAGCACTCGGGATTTGACAGAAGGACCATTTATAATCACTTTAAAAACAAGGAAGATGTCTTTGCTGCATTGATATCCAGCATCCTGACGGATATTGATGCCGTCTTTAATGACGTATCCGCCGAGATCGGCTCTCCGCTGGATAAACTCAGGGGGCTTGTCTTAAGCCTTCTGGATCTGTACATCGATAATTCCCAGCTATTAAACATCTTCATGTCTGAATACGAGACGAACGAGATCAAGAAGAGACAACACCTCTCTGTGTACACCCTCAAGAATATCAGCGCCTATAAAAAGATCGAGGCACGTCTCGTTGCTATGATTAAAGACGCCCAGGAAGTAAACCTAGTGGTAAATGTCCATCCGTATATACTCGCGGGTATGCTTAATGAGCTGATATTAAGGAGCGTCATTGTCCTGCACAACCAGAAAAACGCCATACGCAAGAAAGATATCATCCACGATATCTTTGAGCTCCTTGGCAAGAACGTCATGAAGGCGCCTATTATATCCCCTGACAATGAATAGACCTTCTTCTTAATCCCCAATCCGAATACCTAAGTCATCATCCCTTGAACATAAAGAGAGGGGTGAGTTAAACCCTCACCCCTCTTCGAGTTTGCTACGTACAAGCCTTTTTGTTACATCATGCCGCCCATACCACCCATGCCGCCCATGCCGCCCATATCGGGCATGCCGGGTGCACCTGATCCCTTTTCATCAGGGATCTCGGCAATCATGACCTCGGTGGTGAGCAACAACCCTGCAACTGAAGCTGCATTCTGCAGGGCCGAGCGTGCAACCTTGGTGGGGTCGATGATACCGGCCTTCACCATGTCTTCATATTCCTCGGACTCGGCATTGAATCCGACATTGCCTTTGAGGCCCTTCACCTTTTCCACCACAATGCCGCCTTCCATGCCTGCGTTCACTGCGATCTGACGAAGAGGCTCTTCCAGGGCCTTCTGAATGATCTTTACGCCGAACTGCTGTTCGCCGGGCAGATCAAGCTTGCCCAGCTTCTCGATGCAGCGCAGCAGCGCCACGCCGCCGCCCGCGATAAAACCCTCTTCCACGGCTGCACGGGTGGCATGGAGTGCGTCTTCTACACGGGCCTTCTTCTCTTTCATCTCAGGCTCGGTAGCGGCTCCCACCTTGATTACTGCGACACCGCCGGCAAGCTTGGCAAGCCTCTCTTGAAGTTTCTCGCGGTCATAATCAGATGACGTTTCTTCGATCTGGGCCTTGATCTGGCTGATCCTTGCCTGGATCTGTGCCTTTTTGCCTGCACCCTCAACGATGGTGGAGTTATCTTTGTCGATAATGATCTTCTTGGCAGTTCCCAGGTCGTTCATGGTCACTGACTCGAGCTTTCTGCCGAGATCTTCCGACACAACCTCGCCGCCGGTAAGAATAGCTATGTCTTCCAGCATGGCCTTACGCCTGTCTCCGAAGCCCGGAGCCTTGACAGCGGCGCACTTGAGCGTACCCCTGAGCTTGTTAACCACAAGTGTTGCGAGCGCCTCGCCTTCGATGTCCTCAGAAATGATAAGCAGCGGCTTACCCTTCTTCGCGATCTGCTCCAGCACAGGGATAATATCCCTCATATTGCTGATCTTCTTATCGTAGATAAGGATCACCGGTGCCTCGAGCACCACTTCCATACGCTCTGCATCGGTAACGAAGTAGGGTGAGAGGTAACCCCTGTCGAACTGCATGCCTTCCACCAGGTCAAGGGTGGTGTCCATGCTCTTGGCCTCTTCCACGGTGATGACGCCTTCTTTGCCGACCTTGTCCATTGCATCGGCAATCAGGGCGCCCACTTCATTGTCGCCATTGGCCGAGATGGTTCCGACCTGCTCGATCTCCTTCTTGTCCTCAACCTTTCTGCTCATCTTCTTGAGTTCTTCAACAATCGCTGAGGTAGCCTTATCGATGCCGCGCTTAAGATCCATGGCGTTCATGCCGCCTGCCAGATACTTCAGGCCTTCCGTATAGATGGCCTGGGCCAGGACGGTAGCCGTAGTGGTTCCATCTCCTGCTATATCGGAGGTCTTGGAGGCCACTTCCTTGACCATCTGGGCACCCATATTCTCAAACTTGTCCTTAAGTTCGATCTCCTTGGCCACACTCACGCCGTCTTTTGTGACAAGCGGTGCCCCAAAGGCCTTATCAAGGATTGCATTGCGGCCCTTGGGGCCGAGAGTAGCCTTGACTGCATTGGCGAGCTTGTTCACGCCGCTTACAATTTTATTCCGTGCTTCCTGATTATAGATTATCTCTTTGCCTGCCATTTCATCTTCCTCCTTGCCTACTGGATAATCCCGAGGATGTCTTCCTCTCTCATGATGAGCAGTTCCTCACCCTCGATCTTGATCTCGTTCCCTGCATACTTAGAGAAGAGCACCCTGTCACCCTTTTTCACATCGAGGGGGATGACTTTCCCATCCTCGGTCTTCTTGCCGCCACCAGCGGAGATGACCTCTCCCATCTGGGGTTTTTCTTTTGCCGTATCAGGGATGATAATTCCCCCTTTGGTCTTCTGTTCCTCTTCGATCCTCTTGACGAGAACTCTGTCGTGCAATGGCTTAATCTTCATTCCTTTCCTCCAGACTCTGATTGTTAGCACTCACTATAAATGAGTGCTAATCTCGTAGCAAGGATTATAGGTAAGTTCAAGGCTCAAAATTACTTTGTTCCATGAACCATTCATGATTTACAGATACTATACGGTTAAATAATCCATATCCTAAAGATATCAGTAAATTGCTGCTTCTTTCCCTTAATTACTTACTCAATGATCTTAGACATAAACTCCGGCAAAGGCCGATTTGACAAATAAGCACCCTGTGTGCAAGATGACCGGGTCCATTAATCAAGAAAAGGGGAATATCAAAGATGAGCCTGCTATCGAAAAAGCTGTTGTTCGGCATGTCTCTGATTATCTTGTCTGTCCTTTTTTATATCCTGGACTACCTCTTATTCAGTGATGCCCGGGATCTCATCTTTTATACCATCATGGACATTGCATTCCTGTTCATCCAGGTATTGCTCGTTACCATCATTATCCAGGAACTCCTTGATATAAGAGAAAAACAGGAGCGGATGCAAAAACTCAACACCGTCATTGGGGTCTTTTTCAGCGAGTTCGGGACCGATCTCCTTTCCTATTTTTCCGATCTCGACCGCAACCTTGGCACCATCAGAAATGATTTGCTTGTCTCTGTACAGTGGACTGATGAACAATATTCCAACGCCATGAAGCGACTCGGCAGTTATATATATAAAGTGGAACCCGAAAAGCTCGACCTTGAAAGACTCAAGCAATACCTCCTCGGGAAAAGGGATTTCCTGCTTATCATGATGGAAAACCCCAATCTCATGGAACATGAGCGCTTCACCGAGCTCCTGCTGTCGGTCTTTCACCTTGTGGAGGAACTCAAGCTGAGAAAAACCATAGAGGAACTCCCCTGCGAAGACTGCGACCATATAGCAGTCGACATTAACCGTGCATATCAGATGCTTGTCAGGGAATGGATATCCTACATGAAACATCTCAAGGACAACTTCCCTTACCTTTTCTCACTGGCCATGCGCACAAACCCCTTTGACCAGGATGCATCGGTTATTGTGAGCTGAACTTCAGATGGGGAACCATTGATCATATGAATCATATGTGTTATTCCCCCCAAAAGGTATTGAAATGAAGTAGCCGTTTCTTAAGGAATACGGAGGTGAACGTGAGCTTTCTTGGTATTGATGTGGGGAGCTCCTACATTAAACTTTGGTACGAAGATGTCAGCGGTTCTGTCATTACTGCTCGAAACATCCACCACAGGGGATCACCCCAGAGTACTGTAATCAACGAGTTGTCCTGCCTGAACCCTGAGCCTATGTTTCTCAGTTTCTCAGGCAACCTGGCCGGGCAGGATATTATGGGATGGCACCATGAAGGGCTCCTGTCAGAGATTGATTACCTGAGGAAGATGTATCCCAGCAGACAACTGCTCATCTTTGGTGCGGAGAAGATTGAACTCGTTAATTTTGACGAGAGCGGGCACATCCTTTTTTATCAGACAAACCCTTCATGCGCCGCAGGAACAGGCTCATTCCTTGACGAGCAGATGCTCAGGCTTGGTCTCGACTTCTCTGATCTGCCTCATATCGCTATTGACGAAAGTGCCCCCCTTGTGGCCACGAGGTGTGCCGTTTTTGCAAAAACCGACATTATCCATCTTCAGCAGGATGGGCATACTGCATACTCCATATACAACGGGCTGTGTAAAGGCCTGGTGCTGAGCAGCCTTAAAAGCGTGTTCGGCGGCAATCTTCCCAATGGCTCCGGCATCATTGCCACCGGGGGCTTGCTTGAAAATCTCCATATCCGTCATTATCTCAAGCAGGTCTTCCCCATGATACAGATCGCCCAGGACCCGGCGTTCACCAGGGCGCGCGGCTTAAGCCTTGCTGCACGGCTTCATGGACAAAACTTCACCGGCTTCATGACTATCCTTAAGGAGCACACCCCGGGCAAGGCCCGTTCTTCAGCCCTTCGGCCACTGAAACTCAAAAAGAGCGCCTTCCCGGCTACAGAGATGACCCGCCGTACGGATAACTACGGAAATGAGATCTGGCATGACCTGTGTGAAAACGAATCTTTAGAGGTCTTCCTCGGGGTGGACATAGGGTCCACCTCAACAAAGGCAGTGCTCACTGATACCAAAGGTACTATCAGGTTGGATATCTATACCAAGACTTCAGGCAACCCTATCGAGGCAACAAAAAGGATTTTTCAGGGGATATTATCGGTTCAGAAAGACCTTCCGTGCTCCATTGCCATCCATGGTTGCGCAACCACCGGCTCAGGGAGGAAGCTCATAGGCACCATCATCGGTGCGGACCTCATTGTCAATGAGATCAGCGCCCATGCCAAGGGAGCCCTCACCCTTGATGAAAACGTCAGTACCATCTTCGAAATCGGCGGCCAAGACGCAAAATTTATCCGTATTGAGAACGGCCGCATTGTTGATGTAAACATGAACTATGTATGCGCTGCAGGCACCGGATCTTTCGTGGAGGAACAGGCCAGGACCCTGGACATGAGCCTCGATGAGATCAGCGCCAAGGTAATGGGGGTGATCCCCCTGCCCAATTCCGACCGCTGCACGGTATTCATGAACCAGGAGATCACCAGACAAATCTCATCAGGATACCCCAAGGACCAGATCATGGCAGGCGTGCTGATGGCAGTGTTCAAGAACTATGTCAGCAAGGTCGTAGGCAACCGCAACTATAATAAAGATAAAATCGTCTTCCAAGGTGCGACAGCCCGCAACAAGGGACTGGTAGCGGCACTGGAACAAATCACCAATGCACAAGTCATGGTCTCAGAGTTCTGCCATGTCATGGGTGCTTACGGTGCAGCGCTTCTCACCAAGGGGAAAGGCCTTGGAAAGACATCCTTCAGGGGTCTTGTTATCCCTGATGTCTCTATTAAGGAGAAGGCGTGCAAGGGGTGTGAGAATACCTGCAGGATCACTTTTGTCAAGGCCGGCACTGAAAAGACGAGCTGGGGATATATGTGCGGCAGGGAACCTGGTGCACAAAGCGAAGAAAGGAAGATCAACCAGAGCGTTAAAATCAGGGATGACCTCCTCAAGGGCTATAAAACCGCACTGCAAAAAGGAACGCACGCCTTTAAAATGCCTGCCCTTGGTTTGTACGAGGAATTCCTTCCCCTGCTCACAGAGGTAGCATCCGCCTGTGACTTAAGCATTGAGGTGTGCTATCCCGGGAAAAATGAAATCCAAAAAGAGCTTTCTGCAATCGGCTCAGGGGATTTCTGCTATCCCATCAAGGTCGCCATGGCCTGCGTCAATGTCCTTCTCAAGGAAGATCCTTCGAGCAGGATATTGCTTCCATTCCTCATACAGGACATCAAGGATGATTCTATCCACCCGCGCAGCTACTACTGCCCGTTCATCACTACCGTGCCGAGCTTTTTCAAGGACAAAACCCTTTCCTCACGGGTATTCACCCCTGAGATCGACTTAAGCAGAAGCATTCCCTGGCAGGCACGGCAGATATGGGACTTCCTTAAACGCTCCGGAATTGATGGGATAAACCCGTTCAAGATCATAACCGGGATCAGACGGGGGATGGAGAAACTGGAACAGCATCGCAGGGAACTGACATCAAAGGCAACCTCGATCCTTGATGATGTCGGGGATGAAAAGGCAATCGTGCTCCTCGGCAGGCCCTATAACCTCTACCACAGGATACTCAATCTTGGCATACCTGAACTCATCGAGTCTTTAGGGTACCGGGTGATCACCATGGATGCCATCCCGGATGACATCACAAACAAGGATATCACAGGCTTATACCCGGATATGTACTGGTATCAGGGACAGAGGTTGCTGAAGAAGGCACTGAGTATCCGCAACATGCCGAATCTCTTCCCGCTCATGATATCCAACTTCTCGTGCGGACCTGACTCGTTTATCCTCACCTATTTCGAAGAGATCTGCAGCGATAAGCCATACCTCATCCTCGAACTGGATGAGCACGGCTCGGCAACAGGCTACCAGACGCGGATCGAGGCCTTCATCGATATGATCGAGCAGCATAGCGGCTGCAGTATTCAAGCCCCGCATATCTCAAAGTCCGCAAGGATACGTTACAGTATTGAAGATATCAGGCACAACACCAAGGTCTGGATACCCCAGATCCACCCGTACATACCCCAACTGTGGTCTGCCATGTTGAACCACTACGGCTACGAAACAAACGCCATGGGCGAGGAGACTGCCGCCGAATGCACGGCAGGCAGGGCATTATGCCGCGGGAGCGAGTGCCTGCCGGCAGCGGTTACTACCGGTAAGTTTCTCTCGGTAATCAAAGACGGCCCGGCAAACTGCCACCAAACCCTGTTCATGCCCCGGGCAGAAGGCCCTTGCAGGTTTGGTCAGTATGCAACACTCCAGTCCATGATCTTTGACCGGGCAGGGTATAAAAATATCAGCATATTCTCTCCCACTTCAGAGGACGGATATACCTTTCTTACGCCCAGGATGGAGATGGATATCTGGAAGGCTATCTGCCTGGGTGATGCCTTGTTCAAGCTGCGGTGCCGGGTATTGCCCTATCATAAACACCCGATCATGGCAGAGGCCCTCATCAAGGAAGTCCTTGATGAAATCTGCGGCCTGATCCGCACAGGCAAAGACTGGAAGGTGGCCCTGTCATCGCTGACAAACACACTCAGCATCGATTCGGGACTCGATCAACCGTTAAAACCGCTTGTGGGTATTGTGGGCGAGATCTTTGTTCGGCTCAACAGCTTTTCCAACCAGCACATCGTGGAGACCGTGGAGGCCAATGGCGGCGAGGTCTGGTTATCACCCTTTTCGGAATGGATTCATTATGTCCGGGACATCCTTGCCATGAGATCAGGGCCCGTTAAGAAGCTTGGCACGCGCATTAAGAACCATATCCTCCATAGGGTTGAGAGGGACATCATATCCCTCTTCTCACCGGTGCTCGACCATAGACATGAGCCTTCCATAGCAGCGGTCATAAGCAAGGCCAAGAGATTCATCCCGCCGACCTTCGAGGGAGAGGCTATCCTCACGATTGGAAGGGCCAAATTGTTTGCTGAACAGGGGGCAAGCCTTGTGGTGAACTGCTCGCCCTTCAGTTGTATGCCTGGAAGGGTAACTTCGCACCTGTTCCAGACCTACCGGGATTATTTCCAGGTACCGGTGGTGAACCTGTTCTTCGATGGCACAGGCGATATTTCGAACCAGGTGGGGATCTATCTGAAATCCATAACCCAGGCCTATACAGAAAAGCGCCCTATGCCCTCCACAATCTTCCAAAAACCAGGGAAGAAGCCTGCAGCCACTCCGTGGGCAAAGGTTATGGGTGACTCCCTGCAGGAAGATATCTTTGATGATGAATACAGGAGCAAGTAGAAGATACAAATAGAAGATAATAATGACCACTACAAAATGGAAAGCGATTATGAAGGCGCAATAAGCAGTTCGCTAACAACACCACCCATACCATATCAATAAACAAGGTCCGCCTTATAATTCCTATATCTTTATTAATCTAATGGTCGGGCAGTGGGGATTTGAAACACGAAACCGTATTGTATCTAAGCCACTCCACAGGCCGCTGCGTGAGAATCACGTGAAAGTTGAAAATTAGTTGGCTGAGAAAATTCTTGAATACCCCCTCCCCTGACAATAATATGCTGATACAATAAATACGTTATTATTGAGATTGACTCTTTCTCCGATATGATATACGTGTATAGCATAAGGGAGAGAACCTATGCTTGCTATCCGACTTCCCGCAGAAATTGAAGACCGACTTGAAGCCCTGGCAAAAGCCACCGGACGGACTAAGACCTATTATGCCAGAGAGGCAATTCTTGAGTATATTGACGACCTGGAAGATGTCTACCTTGCCGAGAAACGGCTGGAAGATATCCGAGCAGGCCGAACAAAGACCGTTCCGCTCGAAAAGATCATGAAACGCCATGGCATGGAAGGTTGAGCTTGACCCCGCAACAGTGCGGGATTTAGACCGCCTTGATAAGCAAGTTGCCCGACGCATCCTCAGTTTCTTATATGAAAGGGTTGCTCAACTGGACGATCCACGCAGCATCGGCCAAGCGTTGCAGGGTTCCAAATTTGGAGAGTTCTGGAAGTATCGCGTGGGTGACTGGCGAATAATCTGTAAGATAGAAGATAAACGAATAATTGTGTTAGTTCTCCGTATTAGACATAGAAGTAAGGTATACAGGCCCTAGAAAATCCAGGTCACCATGGAATCGATAGTAAACTGGCCGGGAAGCGGGGATTTGAAGACTATTCCCTTGATTATAAACCGTCATCAGGCCTAATTCTACAGACTCGTACAGGATTTATGTCCGAGACTTGTCCGAGTCAAAATCATGAGATATTAAGTTCATTATTGAGAGTAAATTAATAATGATCCGTCATGACTCCTTATCGAATATCATGGTGACTTCATAAGTGCCGTAGCTTGATGTCATGCATGTTGTTTATAGTTGTAGTGATTCGAATAAATTAGATTTATCTTGCATCCTTGCAATTTGGAAGGTAGTATTCCAATATGCAAGGTATTTACATTCCCAGATCTCTAGAAAACGATGTACGTCGTGGACTTGAGGAATTCCCGGCTGTGGCAGTCTTGGGTCCGAGGCAGTGTGGTAAGTCAACCCTGGCAAAGCATGTTATTGAGAGCTTCCCGCAGAGTATCTATCTCGATCTCGAACGTCCGTCCGATGGGCGCAAGCTTACCGATCCCGAACTGTTCTTTGATCACTATAAGGACAGGCTCATCTGCCTGGATGAGATCCAACGTCTCCCAGAAATCTTCACCATATTAAGAAGCATGATCGATGAAAGAAGGAGGCCTGGTCAATTTCTCATTCTTGGATCAGCTTCTGGTGATCTGCTCCGGCAAAGCTCGGAGAGTCTCGCAGGTCGTATTGCCTACCTGGAATTGGCACCTTTCAGTATTAATGAAATATCTGATCGACCTGTGAGTACTCTCTGGTTACGCGGAGGGTTCCCCTCAGGCTTGCTTTCTAATGATGATCAGTCAAGCTTCCGCTGGCGACAGAATTTTGTTCGCACGTTTCTGGAACGTGACATATCCCAGCTTGGAATCCGGATATCTTCAGCCTCAATCGAGCGTCTCTGGCGCTTATGCGCACATTATCATAGTCAGCTGCTCAATCTCTCGGCCATTGGGAGTTCTCTGGGGATAACCCATCATACCGCCCGTTCCTATATCGATCTTCTCAGCAAGACCTTTATGCTCAGGGTACTTCCCCCGTTTGAGGCAAATGCAAAGAAAAGGCTTGTGAAGTCGCCGAAAATTTATATCCGGGACAGCGGACTGTTGCATACATTACTGGGAATTCGGGAATATGAAGATCTGTTGGCACACCCTGTATTCGGGGGATCTTGGGAAGGTTTTGTTATTGAAAACATACTGACTTGTTTGCCTGACTGGAATCCGAGTTTTTATCGTACCTCTGCTGGCGCGGAAATAGATCTTGTGCTTGAGAGAGGCAAACATAGGATTGCCATCGAATGTAAGGCATCATCTTCACCGTCAGTCACGAAGGGATTCTGGTATGCCCTCGATGATATTCAACCCGATGAAGTCTTGATTGTGGCTCCGGTCAAGAAAACGTACCCCATCAAAGAAGGAGTGATGGTTATTCCTTTGCAAGAGCTTGTGCAACACCTGATGAAAAAATCCCCATGAAGGATTTAAGAAAATTATTTGAAATGTATCAGGCTCTTCTCATCGAGAATGGAGCCCTGAAGAAAGAAAATCAATTATTGAAAGATGGTCGGGAAGCGGGGATTTGAAGACGGTACCCTTCGCTGCAAACTTTCATCAGCCCTGCTTCTACAGACTCGTACAGGGTTTCTGTCCGAGACTTGTACGAGTTCAATTGAATAGTTTATTATACCGGAGAGTCGACTTGAATCCCCACATCCACAAGGGACTTCGGATTTTGGTTTCGTTAAAGCAAAATATCAAACCCCTTGATCTTAGGTCTTATTTTCCGTAATACCTTAAATTTAGGTCAATTTATGATTTCAATCTATTCCCTTACAGTCTATCAGTTCTCACATTTTTCCTTGGATTCTAGCACAATTTTAGCACAGTTATGGCGTATGTTAAGTAGCAGATATTATATCTAATCACCATAAATCATAAGAAGACAGACAGGATATACCGGGAAGAAGGGTTATCGTTGAGGAGAAAGAAGAGGAAGAAGCTCCTAGGAATAAGGGTTGCCCCTGAATTAGCTACGAGAGTGAATGAGGTATGGTCCATGGATTTCGTGTCAGATGCACTTGCATGCGGCAGGAGATTCCGAGTGCTGACGGTTGTGGACGATTATTCCCGATTGTCACCTGGACTTGAAGTAGCCTCATCGCTTCCTGGGCAGAGGGTAACAAGATTTCTTGACCACGTGAGCTTGAACCATGGATATCCAGAGCGTATCCGTGTGGATAATGGGCCGGAGTTTCTTTCCACGAATTTTACCGCCTGGGCTTTGAAGAAAAGGATACGGATTGAATATATCAGGCCGGGCAAGCCTTCAGATAACTGCTACATTGAGAGCTTCAACGGTAAGTTCAGGGACGAATGTCTCAACGAGAACTGGTTTCTGAGTATCAAGGAGGCCAAAGAGATCATTGAAGGATGGAGGGCCGAATATAACGAGATCCGCCCGCACAGTTCCCTAGGGAACTGTACTCCTTGAGTTTTACAGGGAACACCAGGCCGTGCTAAAAAGAAAAAATACTTGCCTTGGAAGTGGCCTAGTCAACGGGGTAAGGTCAAATATACCGATATGGGAGAAATCAAGGCACGCGGTCGCAAACGTCTTGCCGTAAAACAGAAAAAGCCAAAGTCCTAATGCCGCTGATGTTCACGATAGTGTTGTGTTCACAATTAATGAACGATGATGGATCGTGAACTACATCAATTAACCAAAATTGATGCAGCCCATATTTAATCAATTTGCACTATTTCATGTAACTAAGGCTCAGCATCCATTGTCTCTGGTTTGGATCTCATAGTTTAGTCAATGATTCAGGGATTCACTCGATAGCGACAAGCTTTTCATCAGCTCATGGGCAATGTTTGGGCTTTCGAGCCGCATAATGCTTTCTTCAGCACTCCCAAAGCTCAAAAGATTGATACTCCCATACCAGATGATTCTTTGGTCCAATGCAGAAAATTTCTGGTGGATATTGGATTTGAACACCAATTGGACACCGGCTTTTTTCAACAAATCCAGGACTTCCTCCAGAGCTGTTCTGTTCTTGTCCTTAAAATCGGAGGCCGGTCTTGTCACAACTACCACCTTAACGCCTTTCTCCAGCGCAGCACCTAAGTGTTGCAGCATCTGAAGAGCACGTCTCTTCGTAACAAATGGGCTTACGATCAGGACCTCTCTTGAAGCATTCATCAAATCATTACTGTATACGGGAAGAAAATTGCTTTTATCGAAAATGATGTTCACGGATTCATCGCCAAGGCTTTCCGCCTTCGCGGAATAGCCTATGGACGCATATCCGGCAAGTCTTTTACCATACATTTTTTCCAGCATCCTTACATGGATATCGACGTAGTCGTAAATCCGGACCTCCTTTTTGTCTTCAAACAAACGATGCAGCCTGCCTGCGTATTGCTGCAATGTCCCTTTCCATGATATGGGCATGGCTAGAAATAAAGTGTCCAGGCGAGGCTCGTCAAAACCTTCGCCTATGTATTTGCCGGTTGCAACCAGAGTTAAATGCTTATCAGCAGGCACATTGGTTATCCTAGCAAGCACCTCTCTCGTTTCTTTAACTCCGCGCCCGCCCGTTAGAGTCATCACGTCCGGTATCTTTTCACTCAACATCTTTGCCAGCAATTCGACATGGGCGGTTCTTTCAGTCAAAACGAGTGAATATCTTCTTTCAGAAAAGTTTTTAATCACATCATCGATAATGAATTGGTTCCTGAATTCATCTTTGGTTATCTCGGTATATAGTTCCTGGATCGAAAGGCCCTTTTCATCCTGTTCAAACGGTATCCTGAAGCCGGTGAATCTGGGAATTATGTAATGTGCGAAAGGTCTTTTTTCCGCCTGAGATCTGGCGTCAACCCTGTACCTGACCGGCCCGCAATGCATAAAGATAATAGGATGGTGTCCATCCTGCCTTGTAGGGGTAGCCGTCAATCCATACACATATTTCGCCTGAACGGCTTTAAGTATCTGCTCAAAGCTGAATGCCGGGACGTGATGGCATTCGTCCACGATCACCATACCATAATTCCTGACAAGATCTTTTACTTCACCGCTGTTGTTCAGGGACTGCATAATCGCAATATCGATGATGCCACTCGGATTATCCTTTCCTGCTCCTATCTGGCCGATCAGGCTTTGCTTTTTCTTTCGTCCCCGTCTTTTCTCCAATACCGGGAGTTTCTCTTTAATGTTCAAGAACTCGGACATCCTTGATGTCCACTGAGAAAGCAGCTGTTGCCTGTGTACTAATATCAGAGTGTTTGTCTTTCGTTCTGCAATCAATTTGGCTGCTATAACTGTTTTTCCAAATGCTGTTGTTGCAGAGAGAACGCCATGATCATGCTTCATCATCTCATCCAACGAAAGCTTCTGTTCTTGTCGAAGTTCACCTTTGAATGAGACATCAATGTATTTCCCGGAATTTGTATGATCAGATAAGACCACTTCAGCAGCCGCCTCAGCGAGTAGGCTTGTAACATCGGCTTCACATCCTCTCGGCAGGCACAGGTATTCCGGTGTCTCATCTGAGCACGAAATGACCCTCGGTTTGTTATAGGTTGGCATTCGCATAGCCTGGGCTTTGTAAAAATCCGGATTCTTAAAGGCAGCAAGCCTTTTTAAAGCGTTCAATGCCTTCTGTGAAATACCTAATTTCTTGATGTAGAACATGTTCGCTCTTACGAGCTCGACCTTTTTGGGAAAATCATCCTTTGACCATTTGATCCGACTCGGCTCCCATGGTTTCACCTCTTCTTCATCATCTTTCTTCAGAACCCCAAGCTCACTCCCATGGCAAAGCTTTGATATCAGCATGCCAACATCTGATTCAGACAGTTTCCTTATTCTGTTCAAGAATCCCCATTGGTCTTCGTAGGGATGGAAGCCATCATCAATGAAAACGCTGTTCCCTTTCTCCCGTGCTTTCTTCTGCAGCGGGAGCGCAATGAGGTTGCCGAAGCCGCCCTTCGGCATTGTATCCTGGTTGGGGAAAAATCGGTCATAGGATTTGAATGTGATTTCGTGACGTCTGCCCATCGAATAAGTCAACAGAGCCGTGCCGAACTTTCGTGCAACGCTCGCGGATATGGGGTCTGTGAAGAAAAACCATGCATGGGCACCATTACCAGAACGAGAACGCTCAACGACCTCGGGGATATCGAATTCCTTACAGACATCCCTGAGCGTGGAAACATCTTTTTGCCAGCCGTCGTCGTCAAAGTCGATCACCAGAAAACTACACATTTCATCTTGTCGCAAAGGATAAATCCCCACAACAATGTTCCCCCTCAAATGACCCTCAATAACTTTCTCGCTCAAGGCAACGTATGATTTATTCGGGCATTCTGAACATTTTACAGCAGGCTTCCTGCAGGTGCCTGATCTCCATTCATTCAAACACACCGGCGTATATCCGGATCTGCCTTCTCTATTTTCCCATCTCCTGGCATAAATATCGTCTCTCCCTTTGAACAGGGACATAAACAATCTGATTTTTTCTAAGGGATTAGGGTCAACATGACTTTCTGCCTGCACCGGTTCAGTGATGCCCAACCTGACCTTCAATAACTCATTCTCTTTCTTCAGGGCTTCATTTTCGACGAGAAGAGCCTGATACTTCTCAAGCAATTCTCTATAACCCTTCATATATTCATCGCTCCTGTAACCACTTCTTTCTTTCCGTCTTTAGTTCTTGTGTCATGGATTTGATCATATTCGGACCAATCAATACTTTCCTGTCAGCTATGAGCCCATCGCAAACAAGAAAGCCTTCATATGGTAATATCGCTGTGTCAATGACAATCCAATCCGGAATTAGCTCTTCCAATGGAGTTGTCAGAGCCTTGACACATAACCAAGTGTTATCCAAACGCCTGAATGCATAGCCTTGCTTATACTTCTTAGCATAGATGAACATACCGTAGATTGAGCTTCTTACAGCAAGAACAAAAGACTCGTTGTATGAAGAATCGAATGCATAACACTTGTTGAACTCTTTCTTATAGAGCTTGTTGCGAGCCTCAATATAGTCGTTGATGTCCTCCATTGGTTTGGCTGCAATAGTGACAAGAAGGCGTTTGTATTGCATAAGAAAAGTACTGGCGTGTGAAGGATCAATTAGAGCCATATTTCATACCGCTTACAGTTTTTCTTCCTTCTGTTTATTCATTATTATGTCCATGGTCCCCCAGCTTCCCAGAACTGTTTGAATGGCTTGTTCTGAGATGCAGCACTAAGCGGCGGAATAAGAAACTCTTGGAGTCTCTTAACAACTTCAGACAGGACAATTGTTTGTTTCCATCCGATTCGAGAGAGGAAAACATTCCATTGTTTGTTTCTATCTTCATCTCGTGCAAATTCCTCGCTGAGGCCGATAGGAAATTGTTGGGGAATTGACGTCTTCCTTCTTTCAAAGGTAGCTTTCATTGCCTGCACAAGACTTGCGCCTTTGAAAGAGAAACTCCGGGATAATACCCACATATCGAAATAATCTTTCATCCGAGAATTTTGCATACCCAAGGATACTATCGTCTGAGTTTTTTCTGAGATGACGCTTTCCATTGGATATGCCCTGATCCTTGGTGCAGGGAGGTTGAGAATGGTTGGATAGTCTACTTCTTCCGGTGGTGGTGCTACTGCATCACCAAACCCTACATCAACCTGTATTCTTATCCGCGCACCTGCCAAGTATGCAAAGAAGAGCATTCTTTTACCGGTATACTCCTGATCTTCTCTGATATCCGTCACACTGAAACTATCCTGGTCAAAGGTCAATCCATCCGGTTCGACTTCTGTTGTGCAGATTTCCTGAAAAAGATTGATTATCTGTTTATCAGAGAGATCTCCATAACCGAGAAGATCAAGGTCGCGAGTAGGTCGGTGAACACCACCACCCCAGATTTCAAGCAGAAGAGCACCTTTGAGAATAAATCTATCGACGAAGGGTGAAACCCCAATACGGTATAGAAGGCGCTCAAGCGCATAGCGAGTAAGCACCAGGTCAAAAGGATCACCAGCCTTCCTTGAGACATTCAAAAGCCTCTCCCTAACCGATGCGGCAATATTAGTAGGAGATATCTTGCTCATAGGAGGGCCTGAATGTAAGGCTTCATTACCTTTTCTACCCTACAGATCCGGCTGTACTTCCAGATCTCATCCATCGTGCATTTACGTTGAGACCAGCAATCTTTCAGTGCCTCGAGGGCAACATCGGTACCGATCTTGTTTCGATATTTAAAACAGTCTGCAACCGTTTTAGGCGCATCATAAACCTTTACCTGAACACCATCTATAACATGCTCCTCAATCCCCTCAGTAAGAGCCTGGGCAGAGAAGCGGACAAATCTGATGGATGGATAATCCACTTTGGGGAGCCTGGATTTACGATCAATGACCATCCACACCTCAAATGGAGCCTGTGATGTCAGACCATGGAAACTCAGAGCTGACAGTAGGCATAGAATTCCGTTAGGGACACGCTTAGCAGCTTCAGCGAATGTATGATGCTCGGTAACATGGATACCAGGGAGGGTATAAAGCCCTCTTCCTATCTTTATTATCAATCCTCTCTGATAAAGGCGCTGAAGGTACGTTCTTGGTATGGATCGAACATCCAGATCGCGGGGACGGAGCACGCCTTTTCGTTTGATGAGTTTCAGGACTTCTTCCGACTGGCTCTTTTTCATTCCCATATATTGTTACATTATGTTGGCACTTGTCAATATATGCCTACACTATGTAACATTAATTGGCTTAACCAAGCTTATTAAATGAAGGTTTATCTACAAAGAGTCTTCGGTTATCGATTGAAGTAATGGATGGGATTAAGAAGCCGTTTAGCACAATTTTATAATAAT
This sequence comes from uncultured delta proteobacterium, assembly GCA_963798485.1. Classification (GTDB taxonomy): domain Bacteria; phylum Desulfobacterota; class Desulfomonilia; order UBA1062; family UBA1062; genus MWEI01. The sequence goes on from CAWCTR010000020.1 coordinate 67,651, forward strand.
CCGAAGTGCCTTTTGGTAACTGCTGACTCGTAACTTATGGAATTCATGGTGCCTGAGGGGGGACTCGAACCCCACACTCGCAAGGAGCTTCGGATTTTGAGACCAAAAAATAAATATTTGCGAGACTGATCACCAATTAAGGCCAACAAAAAACATATTTCAGCCGATACTAGTCGGACTCCTTAGTGAAACAGACATGTTAATGAAAGGTTATTATAGTTACAAAGGGAAGGTAAATTAACATTAAATTAGTTAGTTGCAGCAGGTAGCGGGGATTTATTTAACTCATTCCTATATAACTAATTGATATTATTATAGTTATGATGGTCGGGAAGCGGGGATTTGAACCCCGGACCCCAGCGTCCCGAACGCTGTGCTCTACCAGGCTGAGCCACTTCCCGAAACCAAGGTCTATCTATAGAAAAGAATCACTTTCTAAGTCAAGCACGTTTGCTCTTTATCGTTTTTTGTTTTCAAAGGTGATAAAATCCTCGCGCATCACACGATGATCCATCTGGCTCTTTACATCCAGGGGATACTCTCCATAGTTGAATGCCCATAGATCCTTGCCTAGCCTCTGCAACGGTATGGCAAACTCCAGCTTGAAGAAGAGCTCACTCCTGTCTCGGCCGGCCTGCAGTGTATCATTCCTACCGCCGGCACTGATAAACAGGGACTTTATAGGCTGTAACTGGATCATCATGGACATCCCGGTCATGTCCTCCCTGTCCTTGCCTGCAAAATAATAAAACCCAGGCCATACAGAGACAAAGGGGGCATTCGGGACAGGAATACCGAAGGTAAGGTCAATCCCCTGCAGTGCCTCTTCGCCATTATTTTCATTCGAAACAGGCAGGTAGAGGTTCATGTGTCCGGAAAAGTTTGCATGGTACACCTCAAGGCCGGTACCGAATCTCTTAAGGTAATCGTTCGAGGTATAATCATAGAAAAGGTTCCAACCCCCGACCACCAATCCGCTCAACATCGGCTGCCTTCCTCCAACCCCGAGATCAAGGCCGGGTTTTCCACCATTTAATGTAAGCATGGGCTGTGAGAACAAGGACATGGAATCGAGCTGCGCGAGCCACACAAAGGCATCAGCGTAATAACAGGGGTTCGACTCGTTGGATACCTTCAAGCCCCCCCCGGTCCAAATAAGATCAGGCGCGCCCGCATAAAGCATGGACCCGGCCAGGCAGAATATGATAGCAAAAATCAATTTCTTCATCTCAACACCCCCTCATTCAATTCTTGATCGCTCAAAAAGCTTCATACACATTATACATCAACTATCCCACATTGGTATGATACCGGCACAAATATCCTCCGGTTTCAAAATGGTCAAGGTCTCACTGTGGAGCATGCCCATATAATTGATCTGACTCGTATCGAATGGCGGTATACTTACCCTCGGGCATATCCTGATATGAGGCGTGAACAGGTTATTGTCCTTGAGAAAGTATATGGACATGTTCAGGCTGCTCATGTTGAGAGAATCGATATACCTCATGACATTCAAGATACCGCTCACCAGATCTTGCAGGAGCTCTCCATGGATTTCTTCCGGTGATCTTAAGCCGCCTAGAACCCCGATAATATCAAAGACCCCCATGGGCGCAAAGGCCACAATCCATGAGATATCTTTTGTAAAGGCAATCATCCGCTCCCCCCTCTTCCTTTCCTCCTCAACGAAATCGGGCCAATAATTGCGCCCATGCATTTCCTGATACTGGGAAAGGCCGTAAACCGCGGAGGTATAATAGTTGGTGGGCGAACTCGTTGCAGCAATCTGGAGGTGTGGATGTATGATGGAGCCGCCGGCCAAAGGCATATAATTCCAGTTCACTGACTGGTAGATCATATCGGGCTGCCTGACGTTTACATCTAAGAGATACTGGAAACAGCACTCGAACGCATCTGTCATGATCTTGGATGTAAATCCATTCAACCCCATATAATGTTCCCTGGTCATTATGGTGACCGCACCGTTCTCGTCATAAGGGAAGGCGTTGGGAACGCATAATGCATTTCCACGTGAATACCTTTCCCTGCTTGCCAGGTCGGGGTGGAATTTTGGTGTTACCTGCTCCTTAACCTCCGGGCAGAACGGGCAAAACTGCCTGGATCTCGCAATAAGGACTGAGAGGTCAGACTTTTTGATTTCCCTGATGGGAAAATCCAGGATGCGGCTTGAATGGCCGGTAAGCGGATCGTACCTTACTTCGAAATGTCGTTCGACCTCCGCATATCCCTGAGTGGGGTCTAAAAAACGTGATGTTTTTAATACCTTAACAAATTCCATTAGATATACCTTTACACTATGGCAGGCTGAGGGTCAAGGGCATTAGCCCAGTGAACTTTAGGTGTTTCCTCAGCTAAAAGGTTATGTTTCCTTGATCAATACGCCTTGTCCCGGTATAATTTCGTCCAGATGAAAGATACCCTGATTGCAAGAAAGAATATGGTTGACGAACAGCTTGTAAGACGCGGTGTAAAGAATCAAAGGGTGCTGAATGCCTTTCTGGAGGTACCGCGGCATAAGTTCGTGGAGGAATATCTCAAATACAAGGCATATGATGACTATCCGCTGTCCATCGGCTACGGCCAGACCATATCCCAGCCCTACATGGTTGCACTCATGACCGAGGCTATCAATCCTCAACCTGCAGAAAGGATCCTTGAGATCGGCACTGGGTCAGGGTACCAGGCTGCAATTCTCTCTCGCCTCTGCTCTGCGGTTTATACCATCGAGCGCATAAGCGCACTGGCGTCCCGTGCCAGAAAGGCCTTGGATGATCTGGGTTACTTCAATGTCCATATCCGTCTTGGCGACGGCACCATGGGACTGCCCCAGGATGCACCCTATGACGGGATCATTGTCACAGCAGGTGCCCCACGAGTACCTGAGTCCCTGATAGGACAGCTCAGAGAAGATGGCAGGCTCATCATTCCGGTTGGCGATGAGGGCATCCAGGACTTGAGACGCATCATCAGGACCAAGGATGGCGTTATGGAGGAATCGCTTGGCGGCTGCAGGTTTGTAAGGTTGATCGGGAAGAACGGATGGCAGGGATGAAAAGACGGTATCCAGAACTCCTGAATATCGCTTAACCCCTCCCATCCCATCTGCTGAAATTATCAAGGATCTTGAGCCCAGGACTTCCGCTTTTTTCCGGGTGGAACTGCGTGGCAAAGACATTCCCTTGTGAAACAGCAGAAGCAAACGTGATCCCGTAGGACGTCCGGGCAACCACGTCCTGCATGTTGTCAGGATCCGGATAATAGGAATGCACAAAGTAAAACCATGCGTCACTGTCTATTCCATAAAAGAGGGGATGGTCTCTGGTCTTGACGATGGTGTTCCATCCCATGTGTGGTATCTTCTCACCCATATCAGGGAATTTTCTGACTGTGCCTGATATGATGCCGAGGCAGAATGCAGAGTCCTCCTCACTGGAATCAAAGATAATCTGGGTTCCGAGGCAAATGCCCAGGAAAGGAGTGCCGCGCGCAATCACCTCATTTATAACTTTGTCGATCTTGAGTTCGCGTATTGTCTCCATGGCCTTGCCGGCCGCCCCAACCCCTGGGAAGATTACCCTCTCGGCATTCATGATCTCACTGGGGCCGGCAGTGATGGCACAGGAAATTCCCAAGTGGTTGAGCGCCCTTTCAACGGATCTCAGGTTACCGGCTTTATAGTCTATAATGGCGATCATGAAAGGTTCATTATAATGCTATCCAGGCCCCGATATAAGCTATCACGAGCCCTACAAGCAGTGCAATAGAGCCGACCTTCGTCCTGGTTTCTGCGTCCGTGAGCAGACCCAGATAGCCTGTGAATTTTTCCTGCTTTTCCTGCGAGGAATTCAGCATGGGTGCAATCATGCGGATGGTGTCGAGGATCTTTGCAAAGGTGGTTTCTTTCACCAGCAACACAATGCAGCTTGCAATTATTACTATGTACCCGTTCAACATCATAAAGGTGCCCAGGATAAACCCGGAAACCCCTATCCTATGCTGGAGATCATGCGTGGGCATCTCAAGATGAATGGGCGCAACTACCTCTTCGTGATGACCCTCACCACACCCGAATATCATCATGGAACCGACCAACAAGACCATGAGAAGACCGGTTTTAATCATCTTCACAAAAAGGCCTCCGAATTCAATTTGATACGCACTATACCTGTAGCTTTTATTTTGTGTCAACTCTCTTTAAAGTCAAAGAGCCCTTTATACCGAACAAGTAATAAGACCATACCTACAGGAGGGTGACCCGCGTGGGTGAATTTGACGATCTTATAAAGGAATTTGTAACCGAATCTAAAGAACATATCGCTGACATTGAGGACGATCTCATAAAGATCGAGGCCGACATGGAACAGGTGGACCCCGAGGTCATTAACCGGGTGTTCAGGGCGGCCCATTCCATCAAGGGCAGCTCGAAATTTCTGGACCTCAACAATATCGGCGATCTCGCACACAAGATGGAGGACGTACTCAACCTCATCCGCTCAGGAAAGCTGGTACCAACCAGCGATGTGGCCGGGCCCCTGCTTATAGCTGCTGACATGTTGAAAAATATGCTGGAAGATGTGACCTCCAGCAATGATATGGATATCTCAGAGCATCTCATATTGCTCCAGAATATCCTTACCACAGATGCCGCATTTCAGAAGAAATCTCAGAAGCCGGGAAACGCCGTCCGTTCGGACGATACTCTTTCAATCTTCGACATCAACATGGATATCATCAAGACTAAACTCGACTCGTTTCAAGTCTTTATCCTGACCATAGATACAGCCCAAGGCGATATAGACCATATCATGTCCGAACTCAAGAATTTGGGCGAGGTCATTGCCCAGAAGACTACGGCGGACAATAAACTTGTAATGCTTTTTGCCACCATAATGGAGTCCGACATGGTCCAGCTCTCCTTGGGTCTCGACAAGGATTCGTTCACCCAGGTGACGGAAGGAATGCTCAACCCAAAGGCCAGGCAGACACCTCAACCTAAGTCTGAAGCCCAGGATAACCCGGCACCAAAACCGGTCCCGAAGGCCGCCAAACCAGCGAGCACGAAACCGATTGTCGTGAAAGAGACACAAGATGATGCGCGTGAATACAGATCTATATCGTATGATGAGTCTGTGGCCAAGCAGATGATCGACTCTCTCAAGAAGGATGTGCAGGCTGCCAAGGAGGAAGAAAATACCTCGTTTATCACCTTCACGCTCGACAGCGAACTCTATGCCGTACCTATCCAGACTATCGAGGAGATAATCGGCCTACAGGAGATGAGCCTGCTGCCCAATGTCGCGAATTTCATCAAGGGTGTCATTAATCTTCGTGGTGAGATTGTCCCCATCATGGACCTCAGACTCAAGTTCGGCCTCGAAGCCAAAGAATATACCCCCTTCACCGTTTTCCTCATCGTGAGGGTAGACGAACGGCTCATGGGTATGGTTGTAGACAATGTGGCCGATGTGCTCGTCATCGAGCCGACCAAGGTCCAGAAAAAACCGGCATTCTCAGCCAAGATCTCTACTGATTTTATAAACGGTGTCTATAAGGACACCCAGGAAGACCTGGTGATACTGGTGGATGTTCCTTCCCTCATCAAACCTGAGGAGTGGGATTTGGCATATATCTGATCTTATATCAGATCAATGTTTTTTAGGCATAATGAATGAGTAGATAAGTAGGCCCACCATACCACTTGAGATCCAGGTGTCTGCCATATTGAAGGTGGGCCACTGAAACCGCCCAATGTGAAAGAGTAAGAAATCCACTACCTCACCCCACAGGAGCCTGTCTGTAAGGTTTCCCAGGGCACCGGCGATGATCAGGCTGAATATGGCCTTGAGCATCCATGAATCCTCACTCATCCTCCAGAAAAGAATGAACATTGCACTGCATGCAATTATAGTGATGACTGCAAAAAACAGGGTCCGGTAGGACATTGGAAGTCCTTGCAGCATGCCGAAGGCTGCACCGGTGTTCCTGGCGTGGATAATGTTGAAGAACCTGGGGATCACGATAAAACTCGAGCCGATCTCCATGCGGGTGTAGATTAACCATTTGGTCCACTGGTCTATAAGATAACAGGGAAGAGCCAGGAACCCTATCCACACTGCCATGGTCTTTATCTTCATTTCATTTCCTATTCCTGTTCTTTTCTTGCTTAAGATAGTAAGATAGATTGTTCAATACAGTCATCACAAAGCACAAACAACCGTGGCACGCAAGATCAAAGAACTTTATCAAAAGGCTTAAGCCTGATTCTTATGATTCAAATTTGTAACCTGCCTTGAGATATGCCTGTTTCATCCGACAAAGTCTTAAGAGCCCTTATCACGCTATCTTGTAAGAGCGACAGCATCTGAAGGAGGTAAGTTTCATGAAGGTCATAAAAACATCTTTTGTTCGTATTTTTTTCCTCATTCTGATGTGCTTTTTCATGAGCAGCATGGCCTTTGCAGAAAAAACTCTGGTAGTTGCTGTCAATGCAAACTGCCCACCCATGCAGATAAAAGACGGGAAAGGGAACGTGAGCGGTTACGAGATTGATCTCTTGAAGGCCCTTGCTGCCGAGGCCGGTTTTAAGGTCAAGCTGGTGAATGTTCCATGGAGAAACATCTTTAATGAACTGGGTGCAGGCAAATACGATGCAATTATGGCCTCTGTAAGCATTACGGATGGGAGAAAGGAGAAGTATGCCTTTTCCGATCCCTATTTTACGGCCGAGCAGATCCTCCTTGTACCCAAGGCAAAGGCAAGTGATAAACTTCAGGGTAAGACAATGGCTGTCTTCAAATTAACAACAGGCGCTGAAGCGGTCAGAAGCACCCAGGGCTGCAACATTACATACTATACGGTTGATGAGACCGAACAAGCATTCAAGGACTTGTCAAAGGGCTTTGTTGACGGCATTCTCTGTGACTCGCCGGTGGCCTATAATTATGCCGCCAAGTACAATGGCAAGTTCGCCCTTAAGGGTGACGCATGTGCGTTGGCAAAAAAATCAGCGAACGAGGATTATGGGATAGTAGTCAAGAAAGGCGACACTGAAACCCTCGACCTCATTAACAAAGGCCTCAAGGCGGTTAAAGAAAAGGGCATTGAAGCAAAAATCAAAGACAAGTGGTTCAAGGATATCCTCCTTGCCTCCGGAGTAAAGACTCAAGACTCTATCCTGGCTTCCGAGATAATGACAGGTCCCCAGAATTCACCGGCGTCTGGTAAATAGCATCATGGTTTAAGCGCGTATTCAGCATCAAGGGCCTTCTCCGGCTGCTCCGGCCGGAGAAGGCCCTTTTCTCTATTTACTCTAAAAAAATACTGCCATCCAAAATTAATAAATTCTGGTAAAAGGATCGATAAGAAGTCTTATGAGAATTATATATCTGACAGATATCCATGGCGATTTTGAACGGGTGAAGAACCTGCTCTCAGAGACGGTTGCACAGCTCTATATCCTATCCGGTGACATCCTAGACATCCCTTTTTACAATATGGAGACCTCCATTAGGTATTACGAACTCCAGTCATATTTCCACGGTCTGAGAATGAGCATGAAAGAGGAAGACAAGCTGCTGGAGGACTTTGTAGATCAACTCCTGGAGAGCCCCGATGTCACTGAAGAGATCGAGGAAAAGGGGACCAAGTACGAGCAATACACCATCCGGGCCCGCAGGGTGATGCAGCAGAAATATAAGGTTCTGAAGAACATCATATCCATGAAGAAAAAATCGCGCGTATTGTGCCTGCCCGGGAACTATGACATGGACCTCAAATACACGGCACTGCATGACAATGATCTGCATCTGCACTGGTACAAGCTGGATGACTTACGCATATGCGGCTACGGCGGCGCCGAGGTCTGGACACCGGGTATCCCCGAACGATACATTGTAAGGTACCAGGCAGGCATGAACACATACGGGAAAAGAAATGGGAAGAAAAACGAGATGTACCCCTTTTTCCGGGTGGTAAAACCAGATATCATAGTGGCCCACCAACCGGCTTACGGGGTGAATGACAACACAACGGCGGGCGGGGCCTTTGGTTCGCCTGTATTGCGCAGCTACTGCGACGATAACCCGGTCATGCTCTGCCTCACCGGTCATGCCCATGATTCCTGGGGTGTGGCCTTTCATGAAAACACCTTGTATCTCAACCCCTCCAACTTCGGGGAGGTAACCGGACCTACGGGGGAGGTAGCTGAAGGAGGGTTCTTTTACCAGATCGAGACCGAACATCTCAAGGTGAAGGGTATCATCTTTAAAAAATTCTACGATGGCAGGATATTCGACATAGCCGATTACTATCCCGAAGGGAAAAAATGGGTAGAGAAGATTATCGACCACGACCGCTACGAGGCACTGAAGAACAGAAAGAACTATGATATGAAGGATATCAAGTACTCACATATCCCCCAGATACAGCTCTTCAAGGAGATCAAACAGTTCTTCAGGATGTTCCAGACCCCTGAGACCGAAGCGCGCGTCGACAAGCTTGAGGAGGTGGCACAGCTGCTGGAAGACAAGATACCGGGCGACATCGCCATGGATGTCATGGGCTCGGTGAACATGGGAACCTCACAGGCCGGATCCGATATCGACCTGGTTTTATATCTGAGGTGCGGCCCTTCCTGCACCAAGGGCCATGATGAATGCGAGTTCTCTCAGAATGCGCAATCCATGATCAAGGAATACTTGGGCCATGAGTACGAGCCCCATTTTCTGGATTGCATCGATTTGGGCCAGGTGGAAAAGAGCATCATGGAAAAGAACTATGAAAGTGAAACCCTCCAGCGCTTCGTCGCCTACCGCTCCATCTGCCGCCCCATTAATTATCGTGTCATTGCTCCTATCGAGGACATGCTCAATCAGGACATGATATTTAAGAAAGAGATTGAAGGGAGCATCCAGTCTTATATACAAATCTTCGCCAATACATCCGAGCACGTAAGGTCGCTCAAGAAATATGAATCCCGGCTGAACGAACTCGGGATAAAGGTGCCCGAATCAGTCAAACGAACGATTAAGCAATATTTGAACGAAAGCTGACCAGAGGATTTACTTTTTCTCATAATGGAGCTATAGGGATCTAATGCTCACTTCTTATGACTGCCAAAACCAACGAGAACGCATCCTAGGACATATACGATGAAAAACTATCTTTATAAGCTCGTCATATATAACGTAACAGACCTGTGCTATAATAACTGCCTGAATTACTTCCCTTCAGGGTCCCGAATTCTGGACGTAGGTATCGGCAATGGGATGATGCTTCGTAATTACCATGGACTGATTAAATCCAAGAACTTCTCAATCGTAGGCATCGACATCAACAAAGACTATCTCAGCCACTGCAGCAGTCTTATCAGAAATTGCCGGCTTGAAGACCATATCCGGATTTTTCACGAACCCGTAGAAGGCTATGAACCTCCTGAGGAGGCTTATTTCGATTACATCCTCTTCAGCATGAGCTTCATGCTTTTTAACGATCAGGAACTCGTGCTCGACCGCGTAAGGAGATGGCTGAAACCGGGAGGAAAAATACTCTTTTTCCAGACCATGTTCCACAATCGTTCACTGTTCATGGAGTTTATCAAGCCAAAGCTCAAGTATGTCACCACCGTAGACTTCGGTCGGGTGACTTATGATGACGGTTTCTTCGACCTGCTCAGAAAAAAGAAGTTGAACATCGACGAAGACAGACTCATCAAAAGAGAATGGTTCAAGGGCGAGTACCGGCTCATTATATCAAGCCCTGGAAACGGCAAGGCTGTGGAAGGTGTGCTGAAGAGTGCGCCCGGAATCAGGCCTACTTTTCTGAATCCTGTTCCGCAGAGAAAAGCGGAAAGGAAATCAAAAATAATCTGAAGTTAAGAACCTTGGTAAAGATAATGACCCAGGGATTCTTTAAGAAATATGTCATCTCACCCATTATTTCTCTATTGAAGCAGGGTCTTACGCCCCAGATACTGGCGATGAGCATGACAAGCGGCATCATCATTGGAACCTTCCCCCTTGTTGGCACCACCACTGCAATCTGTACTATGGCGGCAATCTTGTTTCGCATGAACCTCCTTGTGATTCAGCTTGGCAACTGGCTGGTATACCCCATCCAGCTCTTGCTTATCGTGCCCTTTATCGTACTGGGCGAGCACCTTTTCGGGTCGCCATCCACCCTTGACCCAACTCACATAGTAACCTTGCTTCATACCGATCTCTGGACAACCCTTAGACTCTTCTCAAAAATGATCCTGCACGCGGCCATTGCATGGATGATCTGTGCGCCCTTTGCATTTGCAGCCATTTATATAGTACTCAAAAGCCTCTTCAAGTTTCTCCATACCCGTATGGTACAGGGCTGAGTATGAAGCAAACGGACCGCATTCTTCTCCATGTGTGCTGCGCACCCTGCTCTACCGCTGTAGTGGAGAGGCTTCAGGAACAAGGCTATGATATTATTTTGTTCTTCAGCAACTCCAACATCCACCCGAAAGATGAGTATGACAAACGCCTGGCTGAGGCCGGAAAAATCGCTTCAATTCAAGGACTGGAGCTTATTATAGACGAGTATGACCACCAATCATGGCTGGACCACATACACGGCCTTGAAAACGAGCCCGAGCGTGGAAAGCGTTGCATCAAGTGCTTTGAGTACAACCTGAACAGGACTGCTATTATGGCGCAGCAGCTCGGCATCCCAGGCTTTACCACTACACTCACGGTAAGCCGACACAAGTCATCCAGAGACATCTTTTCCATTGGAAGCACCCTTAAGGGTTTCCTGGCCATGGACTTTAAGAAGCAAGACGGCTATTCCCGCAGCATTGTTCTTACCAAACAGTTTGAGCTCTATCGCCAGGGGTATTGCGGGTGTGAGTTCAGTAAAAGCAAAATGAATCCGGTAGAACTTGATATCGTCTAAAAAAGCTGGGGGTTCAAGAATCTGATTCTTCATAGTAAATGCATTTGACAGGTGTAAAAAAATTCTAGGAGGCATCTCCAATGGCCGGAAAAATATTCTATAGAGAGCGGACAAAGGCAAAGGAAGGCGAGAAGAAGCCCAGGTTCTATCTGGTTGCCGTGGCTGGACTCGATCTGAGATTCCATGCTAAGCATGTGCGCAAGGCTGAACTTGACCGGATTGCAAAAGAACTCGGGGCAGAGCTGATCCTCCTTGAGCGTGATGAGGAAGGAAAGTACGGCACTGAAGATGTGGAGATAAAATAGCCTGTTAAATCTTTTCGAATTACCACTACTGAAAGGTGATTGCATGTCCCTGGTAAGAGAAAGAGATGGTAAGCGCCTGCATATAAAGAGCAGGCTCATGGGCGAGAGCCTGGTGAGGAAATCGCTGTATGATGATATGGACATACCTCCGCAGCTCCGGTTATTTCCTGACGTGAATGTGGTGAAGATCGGCGGCCAGTCCATATGTGACCGTGGGATTAAAGCCCTACCTGCCATCATCAAGGAAATCGCCTCTGTGAAGAAAAAGCACAAAATCCTGCTCACTACAGGCGGCGGTACGAGGAGCAGGCATATCTACACCATCGGCATAGAGTTGGGCATGCCCACAGGTATCATTGCCAAATTCGCCAGCACAATATCCGAGCAGAACGCCCTGCTGGTTGCTACGCTTCTGGCCCCGTGGGACGGCATCCGCATTCATCAGGACGACATCCTGAAACTGCCTACATATTTTTCACAGGGGTGTATACCGGTCACCCACGGCATGCCGCCTTATGACTATTTCGCGCTCCCCCCGGAACACGGGAGGCTGCCGATGCACCGGACCGATGCAGGAACGCTGCTCATGGCCAATCTCATCGGCGCCAGAAGCTGCATACTGGTCAAGGATGAAGATGGCCTCTACACAGACAACCCCAAGACCAATCCAAAGGCAGACTTTATCCCCGAGATCGGGGCCAAAAAGCTCATGAAGATGGATCTCGAAGACCTGGTCATCGAGCGATCATGCCTGGAGATCCTCCAGAACAGCGAGGCTCTGGACAAGATCCAGATCATCAACGGGCTCAAGAAGGGGAACATAACCAAGGCGCTTCAGGGCAGGCACGTCGGTACCATTATCTTCAAAGAAAAATAATCATACCTATAGGAATCATATGGAAATCTTTCTATCCTGTTCTGGTTGTATTATCTTACTGGAGGTATGCCGTTGTTGGGTCTTGCTCTAGATATTTAAGAGGCAGGAGGGGCGGCATATTTGAAACCGAGTTAGGTGATTGTTTTGTGAAGATGTATGGGAGAAAGCGGAAGATTTTTAGAGGAGAAACGGGATATTTTTACATTTCCCCGAATGCTGCCATATCCTGCAGGAAAAACTTCGCAGGCTGGATTCCAAGCACTGAGGAGGGTATGCTCTTCACGATGTTCCTTCGAGGTAAACTTTTATTCATGCCTTGAGCTGCAAGATTGACCATTTCACCCTCGGTCATGCCGCCTTTACCATCATCCACGAGAAGCACAAGCAGGGGGAGGGCCTTTTCGGATTCGTCCGGGTAATCCATGACCAGACCGATTTCGCCGCTGTCCAGTTCTACGACTGAACCGATAGGGTATATGCCGATCATGAATATGAAGTTCTTCAATAAGATCGTATCGAAATTTTTCTCCCTCTCGCTCCACATGCGCCTCAAGGCTTCATTATGGGTGAATGCCCTGGGACGGTATCTTCGATCCGAGGTTAGTGCCTCATATACATCCACGATATGCAAGATATTCCCAAAAAGACTCATTTTCTTCATAAAATGGGTTTTGGGATATCCGGAAAGATCGGGGTTCAGATGATGCTCGAGAGGCCCGAGAATTATCTTCGATTTCAGGGAATGAGGTGCTTGTAATTTGAGAATTTTCCTCACACCTATAAGTGGATGTTTTCTCATTATATCCCACTCCTCATTATTCAGCTCACCGGGTTTGAGAAGGATATCTTTCGATATTTCCACCTTCCCCAAGTCATGAAATAGTCCGCAGACGACAAGGTGTTCAAGCAAGACCTGAGACAAACCCAAATGTCTTCCCAGGGATGTGGCAAGCAAGGCGACATTTACAGAGTGGGTATAGGTGTAATCATCGTAGTCTCTGATCGTAGACAGCCCCAGCATGAGGGTGCTATCCTCCTCGACCAGATCCACAATGGTCTGGGCAAGACGTCTCGCCTTACGAACACCAGCAATGCCCTTTGAGGCTTTCTCAGCTATTTCTTTCACTGATTCCAGAGCATGATAGTATGCATACCAGGCCTTCTCTTTTCCCTGCATACCAAGATCCTTCGGGCCTCCCTCCTGTTTCCTGAAGATCTCCACCCATGAGAAATCATTTCCTTCCAGTTGTTGATCGAGCCAACCAGCAGGGTCTTCGTGTGCAACCGATGCGTTGAGGATACGTGTAAATGCAACGAGATCCTCGGGTAAAACGCTTCCAAAAGATGAAAGAAAACTTAGACCTCTGAGTCCGCGCTCAGAGAAATATTCCAACATCTCATTGATGATGTGGAGGTTCTCCCTTTGAAAAAGAATTTTTTCGTCTTGTATATGGAATCTTCCCCGCCAGATCTGGATGGTTACGGCCTCTTCTCGAGACAAATCAGAAATGGCGTTATTGAATTGTGTAACACAGTCCTTGATTAATTGATTGTTATCCTGGTGAATCCTTACGGTATTGATGATATGATACAAGGCCGTTATCAGCCTTCCTTCCAAAAGTCCAGGTTGTGTCTTTTGATCCGACATGTTTTTTATGCCGCCTTTAATTTTGTCAGGTCTTTTTTGATTTTCCGTACTATACGACGCACACTTGGATAAAGACATCGGCCGGCGTCTTCCAATACCTGCCGCGCCTCTTTCATCCCCAGTATGCTCAGTGCCATTGCAGCGCCATTTCGATGAGCTGCCCTCCAGAAGGTGGGCATCCATCCCCAACCGAGCAGGGTTCGACGAAGAAAAGGTATGGATCGTGATGAACCACATTGCCCCAGCGTTATAAAGCAAGCAATGACGTGCTCGTTATCGGTACTCTTGAATTTTCGGTGTTCAAGGTAATCGAGAAGGAGCCCCTCGGTAATACGGTCCCGCGACTGGCCTATTTGTCTCAGGATCAGACGACGGATAGTCTCGTCTTTATCATCGATGAGCTTAAAGATATCCTGAATACGGGCAGGACCTCGCTGCAGTAGTCCCTTTACCGCCTCTAGGCGAACATATTCCGACTTATGGTGAACCAGTTTCAGCAAGACCTTTGTAGATCGTTCTCCCTTCAGATTAACCAACACATGGACAAGCATTTGGACAAGCTTCTCATCCGGGCTTTTGAGCAGAGATTCCAAGATACGAGGATCTCGTGACGCCAGTGAGCTCATCACATCCAAAAGCACGTGCCGATGCTGTGAGGAATGATTCTGCAGCAGAATGATGCTGAGTGTATCGATCGCATCTGGTTTTAAGAGCTTGAGAATCTGCTCGATCTTTTTTACTTGGACTGGTCCCATATCCTCCCATATGGCCTGTAAAGGGCTCAGAGCCTGAGAACTGGAGACGGCAAGAAAAAAGTCTTCGATTAATGGTGAGGCCCAGGGTATCTCCGCAGTACATGTATCATGGACGTACTGTAAGCTTTGCAGGATCTTGAGCGTAATATCGAAGTCTCTTCGAGTCAGTGAGGCTTTAAACTCTTCCTCCATCACATCAAGAACAATCTTGAAATTCTCTTGTTCCTTATTCTCAAGGAGGCTATCCAAGAGTGCATCCAGATACTCAGTCGGGGCCGCCTGTTCCTCACGACGTATCATTTCTTGAACCTTTACCTTCTCTTCCGGGGTAGGTAAAAGTGAGGCCTGATCAATGGCGGGGTCGGTAAGAGTCTCCCAATCCACTAATTTGTTTTCTCTAAGCGATACCGAAACCTTCTCTCCCTTATCAGTTAAAATCGTAAGGTCCACTTCTCGTTCACCTGATTTATTTCCTCTCAGCGATGTCGAACCGTTATCCCAGTCATCAAAGGAAGGTGTATAGTTTGTGTCTTGTCCTGATCCCCATGAGTAATTTGCGACTTCGTATCTGATATGAGAAAATTTAGATTCCCAAAAAGCTGTTACGATATCGCCTTCTGGGTCATTGGATAATATTCTGTACTCGTGGACAATCCTTAAGAATTCTTTTAGTTCCCCGGGGTCTATTCCACCTGTGAATTCCAGCCATCGGATACCATCGCGAAAGAGGGTAAAAGGTAACGCACCCTCCTCACGAGGTTCTGAATGAATTATTTCACCTTGGTAAACAACCCGGTCACTTTCTATTTCGAGTCGCAGATCTCCGTATTTATGCAGATATGTCTCAAGTTGTGAGTGGAGCTGTTTAATGGCGTTCATACAAATGGTGTGGTTTTCGGGATATAAAGAGTATTTCTTCCTGGCGAGAAGAAGGGTTGCGAGCACTTTATTGGCCGCCTCAGACTCCTCTTGCTTAGGGCATAAACTCACAGCCTTTGATCGTTCATCTTCAGAATCCATCTTCAACACATCCTCCAATAGCATGCTGCCTTGAAACTTTTGCCCTCGTTCTATATTTTCGGATTAAAACTTTAAAAACTGTAATTTTTTTTATTACAGAATCGTATCGGTATTGTTTTTACTGTGGGCAGGGCTAGCCCTGATGCCAGGTGGAATGGGGATGCTTTTTTCAATGGGCGTGGTAGGGAAGCTGTTCGAGAAGAGCAATCTCAGGCTGATAGTGGGTGCGGGCTTCTGCGTGATTGCCTATTTTATGCACATGTTGACGGGATTCAATCTCTTTGTTGATTATGGAACCGTCGCCTGGACAAGGTTTGTTATGGACCCTATTCAAAGATGTAGAGTATCCGATTTTTCAACTTAACGCAGATGAAATATGGGGGCTTTTAATGACATGTACGGCAGTGGCCTTGAAGGAAACAACAGCCTGCTTTTCGGGCTCCAAACGGAGGTCTTCTATTGCCTGTTGAGTCACATGGGCGCAGAGCATGAAGCCGCAGTCGATCTGGACCCTGAAGAACAGCCCAAGGGGCTGGACCTTCATGACCCTGCCATGAAAGACATTACGGGCGCTTGATTCCGATTCATAGCTGTCAGGAAAGACTGTCACATGTTCGGGGCGAATAAAACACATGACCTTTTCTCCCGGAACAAATGCGCCGGTGACAAAGATATTCTTACCATTGATACTCACATCAAGCATGCCCCCGTAAGACTTGGTCACTTCTCCCTTGAGTATGGTTTCCATCCCTACGAATGCTGCGACAGCTTCATTGACCGGATGGCGCATCACCTCAGCCGGAGGGCCTGACTGGACGATCTTTCCACCATCCATCACTGCGATACGAGCTGAAAGCCTTAAGGCATCCATACGGTCATGGGTGGCCATGATCGCAGTGGTATGCTTGATGCGCATGGCATGCCCCAGGTCCTCGATGATGGACTCCTTGGTGGGTGGATCAAGCGAGGCAAAGGGCTCGTCTAATAAGATCATTCCCGGATCTGTGGCAAAAGCCCTGGCAAGGCTTGTGCGTTGCGCCTCGCCGCCTGAGATCTTGCGCGCCGACCTGGATGCGAGATGGGCGATGCCGAAGAGCTCCAGGTTTTCCTCTACCACCGGGCGGATTCGGGCCTTCTCCATTCCACGGATCTTCAACCCCGAAGCCACATTGTCATACACCGTAGCATCGAAGAGCAACGGATCTTGGAACACCATTGCCAGGCACCTGCGAAAAGCAAGGAGCTCAGCGCGGTTTTTCACCTTCTTCCCATAGAAGAGGAGCTCGCCGGAGTCGTACCTCATAAGACCGGCCAGGCTCAACAACAGAGTGGACTTGCCTGTCCCGTTGGCGCCGATGATGGAGAGGAATTCTCCGGCCTCAACAGAAAGTTCGTGAACATCCAGCACAGGGACACCGCCGCGGCTGACCTTCAAACCGCACACCTCGAGGATTTTCCCGCTCATCTCGGCCGCTCCCTTTGCTGGACACTCGTAAGGATTGCGTTGATGATAAAAGTGAAGATGAGCAATATCACCCCTAAGGCTATGGCGATGTCAAAATTGCCCCGACCGGTCTCCATGACCGTGGCCGTCGTCAACACCCGCGTATAGCCCTTGATGTTGCCGCCCACCATGATGGATGCACCGACTTCGGAAATGACTCCTCCGAATCCGGCCATCACCGCTGCCAGAAGCGGCAACCTTGCCTCCTTTATGAGCATCCAGATCATCTGAAGTCTGGTTGCACCAAGGGCCAGAATCTGGAGCCTCAGGCTTTCGGGGAGCTTCTGAATGGAGGCCAGCGTAATCCCGGCCACGATGGGTGTCGCGATAACGGCCTGGGCGATTATGATGGCCGTGGGGGTGTAGAGCAACTCCAGCATTCCGAGCGGGCCATTGCGCCACAACAGGATCGAGACGAACAGACCCACCACGACAGGAGGCAGGCCCATGCCGGTATTGATAAGGCTCACTATGAACCTGCGTCCCGGAAAACGGGTAAGTGCTACAAATGTGCCGGAGGATATGCCGATGAAAACGCTTATGAACGTGGCCATCCCCGATACTTCAAGCGAAAGCCACGTTATCCCGAGCACCTCATGGTCGAATGTGACAAGGAGCCAGATAGCCTTCCTGATTCCTTCAAGGATCAAATCCATGCATCTATCCTCCGTAGCCCCGCAGAAAATATCCTATACCCGTGATGCATGGGTGGGGAAATTTCAGTCAGGGTACGCCCTGCCTGAAATGGATGACCGCGGGTTTAATCGAATTCGGGTTTGCCGGCATCAGGGAAGAAAAGCGGGCTACCGTACTTGTCCACACCAAACTTGCCGATGATCTCCTGAACCTCTTTTGTGACCATGAATTCATCGAATGCCTTGGCGGCATGCGTGTTGACCTTGGGGAACTTGGCCGGGTTGACCTCGATGACGTGGTAGATATTCAGGAGGACCTTGTCTCCTTCCACAAAGATGTCCATGCCGAGATTTTTCTTGAGTGACAGGTAGGTCCCGCGGTCGGCCAGGGTATAGGTCTTCTTCTCAGCCGATACATTCAGGGTCTGGCCCATGCCGAGCCCGGTCTGCTGGTACCATTTCTGTCCTTCAGGGTTGATCCCGGCTGCCTTCCAGATATCTTTCTCCTTGGCATTCGTGCCTGAGTTATCCCCACGCGACATGAAGATAGCACCCTTGGCGGCGATCTGCTTGAAGGCCTCGGCCGCCGATTTCATTCCCTTGATCCCGGCCGGGTCGGATGGCGGTCCGACTATGATAAAATCATTATGCATGACAAGCCTGCGGTTGACGCCGTTTCTTTCACTCATAAACTTCTTCTCAGCAGCTGGTGAGTGCACCAGCAGGACATCAGCCTCGCCCTTTTCGCCCATTGCCATGGCCTGGCCTGACCCTACTGCAATGGTCTTTACGAAGAAACCGGTCTTCTTCTCAAAGATCGGATTGAGCACATCCAGCAGGCCCGTGTCCTGGGTGCTGGTAGTGGTGGCCAGGATGAGATTCTTCTGATCTGAGGCAGCAACATCAGTGGTCCCTGCAAACACAACTGCCAGACATAACGACAATAGCCATACATACAAAAGGTTACGCATTTTCATGATTGACTCCTCTAAAATTTATTTCGGATAAACAACCTTCCCTGTCTCTCTGTCGCTGTATCCCTTCATCATCTCAAGCAGATCACTGAAATGATCCGACCTTATGAATTCTACAAATGCCTGTACATGGCGATCAAAGAAGGTCTCCTCGAAAATAATTACTTATCATTACCATAAATCATAGATATGCACCAAGACCCTGTTCATCTTTATTCTTTGTAAGACCTCATGGTATTCGGGGATAACTTTGTACTTAGACAACAACCAGGTAAGACTCTCCTGAACGATTATGAAATAAGTATTAAATGGCTGGTTTATTATATTGGCCCGTCCTGTACGGTTAGGGAGTTCCTATCCGAAACAGGACCTGGCCGGGCATGGGAAAATGCCGCAATAAGAATAAGATTATGACTCGGCGCCGTCGGGTTGAGGTTCTGCCTTGACTGCCTCAGGCTCGGCCTTGGGTTCTTTTGCCTTGGTTTTCTTTTCGGCCTTGGGTTCCTTCTCTGGCTTGGGTTCCTTCTCTGGCTTAGGCTCTTTTTCGGGCTTAGGTTCTTTTTCGACCTTAGGTTCTTTCGGGGCCTTTTCAGACTTGGCCTTCTTTTCCTTCTTGGGGGCCGGGGCCTCTACAACCGCCTTTTTACCCTTTCCCTTCGCGACCGGGGCGGCCTTCTTTTCTTCCTTGATCCTGGCCATTTCCTTGATCTTTTCATCCTTGGCTCGAATAGCCCTTAACCTGGATCCAGTATCCTTGATTTTTGCCTTGATCTTGCGGACCACGGTATCCTTATCAATCTTTGCTGCGCTAACACCTTCGCTCTTCAGGACCTCCAGGCGCTGGTTCAGCTTAAGTTCCCACTGCGCCTTCTGAGATTCCCTGACATTCTTCAACTTGGACGCCATTGCTACTCCTTTCACCTGATATCGTCTGCCGCCATGGCTTACAAAGCATACACAATCCAATTTTGGCAAGGGTTTCCTGTGTAGCACAGATTAAAGGCATATTCCAGAACTATGAAGCTATGTCATTTGCCTTATTCCATCTTCTATAAATCACCGGGAACAAGGCAAAGATACCGAGCAAGGCAAGGGAGGTGAGCACCCTGGGGCCGGCTACCTGGCCGATATTCTCGATACTGGCCAGGCTTGCCCCAGCATTGGCATAGACAAAACTGCCAGGGAGGATGCCTATCACGGTCCCCGCCAGATAGGTCCTAATTGAAAGACCGGTTACCCCGCAGGCAAGGTTCACCAGAAAGAAGGGGAAAAGTGGAACGAGTCTGAGAAACAACAGGTAGGAAAGACCGTTCCCCGTTAAACCCCTGTCAAAGGCCTTCATCTTCTTACCGAACCGATTGATAACCCAATCCCTGAGCAGGGTGCGCGCCAGGAGAAAGGCCAGCAGAGCACCTGTGGAAGCCCCTATATTGACCCAGAGAACCCCCATGACAACCCCGAATATGGCGCCCCCTGCAAGGGTCAAGATTGCGGCCCCAGGAAGTGAAAGTGCGGTCTGCACGATATAGATCAGGATGAACCCTATGGTGAAGGCCGGTCTGTGGGCCTGATAGGCAAGTATCAGGGATTGTCTGTTCTCCTTCAGACTAGACAGGGTCAGAAATTGCTGCAGGTTAAGGAGGTAGAAGGCAGCAATGGCTCCTGTCACCAAGAGGAGGACCATAATCCTTTTCTTCATATCCAGTACCATAGACTTACTCGGGTTTCTGCACAAGCGTAAGCTTGTTTTCAGCAACTATAAGCGTTGCAAATATGGCAAACCTCCTTGAATTTTTTATTCCTGAAATAACATAATATATTCAAGTGACATGGCTTCCCACTCGATGGAATGCCGGTCATTAAATTAAGGTAAAGGAGGAAAGTTCATGAAGGTGCTGGTTGTATTCTATTCCATGTACGGACATATCTACCAAATGGCCCAGGCCGTTATGAAAGGTGCGCACGAGGTCGAGGGGGCGGTGGTGGAACTGAAGCAGGTCCCGGAGACGCTGCCTGATGAGGTCCTTGATAAAATGGGGGCTCTTCAAACCCGTAAGGCATTTGCCCATATCCCTGTCTGTACGGCCGGTGAACTCGCCTCCTATGATGCCCTCATCTTCGGTGCTCCGACAAGATTCGGCAATATGTGCGGCCAGATGAGGCAGTTCCTCGATGCAACAGGCCAGCTCTGGGCTAAAAACGCGCTGGTCGGCAAGGTGGGCAGTGTATTCACGAGTTCTGCCACCCAGCACGGCGGCCAGGAATCAACTATTCTGAGCTTCCACACCACCCTGCTCCATCATGGGATGATCATCGTAGGCCTGCCGTATTCCTTTGGCCTGCAGATGGATATCCATGAGATAACAGGGTGTTCACCCTATGGGGCATCAACCATTGCAGGAGGTGACGGGAGCAGGCAGCCGAGTACCCATGAGCTCACCGGGGCACGCTTCCAGGGTAGGCATGTGGCGACTATTGCTGCCAAACTATTTGGTTGACCTTCTCTTTTATGAGATAACTATAACCGCAGCCTCTTCTTGAGCTCCTTGATGAGTGCCAGGCAGACTTGGTTTGCATCCGCCTGAATAGCGACATCAGCCATCTTCATCATAGTGGCGTTGGGGTTCTTGTTGACCGCGATGATAAACCCGGCATCGATGATGCCGGCCGTATGCTGGATGGCACCGCTTATGCCGAAAGAAAGCAGGACCTTGGGCCTGATGTGTTTATCCGCCTGCCCCACAAGGGCGTCATCGTCCGCCCATTTGGAGTAGACTACCGGCCTCGTGGCCCCCACTTCACCCCCAAGAATCTTGGCCAGGTCATAGAGGTTCTTGAACTTGCTCCGACTCCCCATGCCCCTACCGCCGCACACAACAACCGCAGCCTCTTCGAGCTTCTGGCTTGCTGGCGGTTTGCGCTCGGAGTTGATAAGGCGGATACGATCCTTAGGAAGGTCTTTGGGAAGTGATATCCTTACAATCTCCCCTGTTGCCCGGTAGTTATGGGGGATCTCCTGGAAGATTCCCGGCCTCACCGTGGCCATCTGAGGCCTCTTCTCAGGGGTGACGATCTTGGTGAGCAGGTTGCCGCCAAAGGCTGGTGCTGTCTGCACAAGAAGGCCATCCTCGTTGATGTCAAGGCCTACACAGTCGGCAGTCAGCCCTGTTCCGAGCCGTTTGGCTACCCGGGGCGCATACTCTCTGCCGAATGTTGTGGCCCCCACCAGTATAATCTCGGGCCTGCGATCTTTGGCAAGGCGCTCCATAAGGGTGACATAGAGGTCGGTAGAATAGTCTTTGATGGACTCATCCTCAATAACATAGACCTTCTGTGCCCCATGAGCGATGTATTCGCCCACCCATTCATCCACCTGGTGGCCGAACACGGTGGTGCAGACACATGCACCCAGCTTGGATGCAAGGTCAGTGGCCCGCGAGAGGAGTTGCAGGGTTACCCGGTTCTGGAAATAATTGCGATAGTCCCCGAATACCCAAATCTCAGGTGCATGCAGTGTCATAGACTCCCCTAACCTTCCCACTTGAGATCTTTTCTGATGACGCCGCCTATCCTTGTCTCAAAGCGCTCGAAGAGTTCCTCCACGATTTTCTTTGGGGCGCCCTTGAGCACGATGTTCTCCTTTTCCGCCCTTGGCGTATACACGTCAATGATCTTGGTAGGAGAACCCTTGATGCCGATGACAGCCGGATCAAGTCCCAGGTCTGATGCGCTCACCGCAAGGATGTTGAGATCTTCGAAGGCGTCCTGCAATCCGGACAGAGGGATATAACGCGGCAGGAAATGCTGGGTGTTCACGCTCACCAGGCAAGGCAGGTCCATCTCGAGTGTTTCCAGGAAGTTGTCGGAAAACCGTTTGACCCTTAGGCTCCTGGAGTTCAACTCCAGATGATCCACATAGGATATTTCAGGTATGTTCAGCTCCTCGGCAAGCTGCGGTCCTACCTGGGCGGTTTCGCTGTCCGTTGTGTGGCATCCGCAAAGGATAAGATCAAAATCAGGGCAGAAGATCTCAATGGCCCGTGCCAGGGTATAGGATGTAACATGGGTATCCGCACCCGCCATGGCCGCATCGGTGAGCATGAGACACCGATCGGCCCCCATGGCGATAGCCTCTCTGAGGATCTCCTCTGCTATGGGAGGTCCCATGGTAATGGCGGTGATATGCCCTCCATGCTGCTGCTTAAGGGTAAGCGCAGCCTCAAGTGCATGCTTGCAGGCAGGGTTCATCATGCCGTCCGCAAGGTCCCTCCGCAGCGTCCCGCTCTTGGCATCCCAGGGCAGCTCGGTCGCCATGGGGACCTGTTTGATGCATACAATCATCTTAACCATTAAAGTGTTCCCCTGCCCTCACATCAGCTCATTCATCACGGCCCGCGAGATGACCATTCGCTGGATCTCGCTGGTGCCTTCATAGATCTCGGTGACCTTGGCATCCCTGAAATACCGCTCCACGTCATATTCCTTGCTATAGCCATAGCCGCCATGTATTTGCACAGCCTTATTGGTTACCGTTGAGCTTACCGTAGAGCTGAAGAGTTTGGCCATGGCCGCCTCTTTGCCGAAGGGCTTGCCGGCATCCTTCAAGGCACATACCCGATAAACCAGGAGCCGTGCCGCATCAATATCGGTGGCCATGTCTGCCAGCATGTTCTGAATGGATTGAAATGCTGCAATAGGCTTCCTGAACTGCTGGCGCTCCTTGGAATATTTAACCGAGGCCTCAAAGGCAGCCTGGGCTATGCCGAGAGCCTGGGCTGCAATACCGATTCGTCCCGTATCAAGGGTCGCCAGGGCGATCTTGATCCCGTCGCCGATCTTGCCCAAGAGGTTCTCCCGAGGAACACGGCAGTCCTCGAAAAACAGAGAAGACACAGGGTTTGCCCTCATGCCGCAGAGATCTTCGATCTCTCCCACGGAATAACCGGGCATATCTTTTTCCAGGATGAATACACTGGCGCTACGTGCCGGTTCAGCTGCATTGGTAACGGCAAAGATGAGCGGCAGCGAGCACACCCCCCCATTGGTGACGAAGATCTTGGTACCATTGATGATGTATCCGCTGCCGGATGCCACTGCATGGGTCTCAACACCCGATGCATCCGAGCCTGCATTTGCCTCGGTCAAGCAAAAGGCGCCGATGCCCTCTCCGCTTGCAAGTCTGGGGACAAAGCGCTCCTTCTGTTCGTCCGTTCCGAAACGCAGGATGGGATATAAACCCACACTGTTATGAACAGTTACACATAGCCCCATGGCGCCGCTGACACGGGATATCTCCTCTACGGCAATGGCGTAGCTGATACTGTCGAGGTCAGCCCCGCCGTATTTTTTCGGGGCTTGAAGTCCGAAAAAGTTCAAGGGCTGCATCTTCTCTACAACTTCCCAGGGGAAGCGGGCATCCCTGTCTATCTCATGGGCAATAGGTCCGAGCTCCGCCTCGGAAAATTCACGGACCGCCTTGCGGACCAGCTTGTGCTTCATACAGGGATCTAATCTCACGTTATGCTCACCTATTTATCCGATTTCTTAAGCGTTAAGCCAACGACTTGGCGCGAACCATAGCCTAAAAAAGGTCATAATTCAAGGGTTCGACAAAGTGTTTATAAAAAGAACTCTTCAAGAATAGTTCTAAGCTCATTTGGTCAATTTACAGAATTTTATACCTTTAACGGGCTTTTCTTATCTTCAGGGATTCCGGGCTTGGAGTTTCTTTACAACAGGACACAAAGCAGTTTCTCTTTTCTTTTGCCTTGTACATGGCGCAGTCGGCATTCTTCAGGAGGATATCCGCATCCTGTCCATCTTCAGGATAGGTGCTGGCACCTATACTTGGTGTCACAAAATCAATCTTAATACCTTGGATAGTATAGGGTTTTGATAAAGTCTTTAGAATCCTTGCAGCAACCTTTTCAAGATTGGTCTTTATAGGACCGCCAAGAATTATGGTGAATTCATCCCCCCCCAGCCTGCTTACGTAGTCCGTATCACGAAGGATCTCAGTCAGACGTGTCGCTACCTGCATAAGCAGCTTGTCACCCACTTCATGGCCATAGACATCGTTAACCTTCTTGAAGTGGTCAAGGTCTATGAACAGGACTGACCTTACGTTCTCATAACGTTTGGCCTCACGGAGTACCTCGTCCAACTTTTCAAGAAAGGCCTTGCGGTTATGCAGTCCGGTCAGCGCATCGTGGTAAGCCAGGTATGCAAGCTCGTGTTCTGTTTTCTTGCGATCAGTGATATCCCTGACTATACCGCAGAAACCGACAGGGTCTCCGTCCCTGTTTCGCTGGAGAGAAACTGACGCCTCGACATACATTGCTGATCCATCGTTCCTGACAAGTTCCCAGTCAAATGATTTGGTGGGAGTGCCGGAAACAAAGACATTGTGAAACGTTTCGAATACGCGCTTCGCATTGGCATCATCGACATATTTCTTATAGCTGAGCCCAACGCACTCATCGTATGCATACCCGAGTTGTTGTGGGATGTTGTCGTTAAAGAAGGTAAAGCTTCCCCCAAGATCCACTTCAAAATATCCATCCTCAATAGAATCAAGGATTGACCGGAACCTTATCTCGCTCTCAATGAGGGCCTGTTCGGTCTCCAGCATATCAGTTACATCCCGTGCAATACCCTGGATGGTCTTGGTACCATCGGGATACTCGGCAATGTAGTTCTTGTGCTCGACAATACGCTTCCGGCCTGTCTTTGCAACCAGCTGGATGAGCCCCTCATCGCGCCCATGTTCAACTACCCTGCTTAGATAACTATGAAACTGCTTCTGATACTTTTCCGCTAAAAGGTCTTTTACGTTATGACCAACCATTTCTTCTCTGCTGTAACCCAGAAAACCCACAAACCGGGGGCTAATACCAACAAAGACACCATTAAGATCATGTTCAAAGATGAACTCGTTTACACTGTTGTAAATTTCAGTACATATTTCCGAACTGTTACAGGACGCCCTGTTGACTTGGTCGATCTTTTGAGCGATCTCCTCATAGATAAGCTTGTCGAACAATTTACATCACTCCCTGGTTAGGGCATGGATTACAGTTAAATAAAAGCACACTGACCCCTAACATCCGCATAAAATGGACAATGCCTTCAGATTCATCTTAAGTCTCCTGCAATTTTATACATCGCAATCGTAATTTGTATCGGAAAAACAATATTAAAAGATTATGATTTTTCATGATATCGTTAATAAGAAGACATTGCTCCCCTTGACTTGGCACGTATGGGGCTTATCATAGAGGGCAAGCCTTGGGATTACATTTCAAAGGGAATATTCCCATAGACCCTCGCTTGAAATGTACCCGAGGCTTTCTTTGAAGATGGTGTTTATCTATTATTTATCACGGTGGGGTTTGCGATCCATTTCGTAATGGGCATCAAGGATCTTCTTGACTGTAGATCCCTTCTTTTTAAGGACTTTGGAACCACGGGTGATCTTGCACAGACTGATCCGGTATCGTGATGCGATGCTCCTCTGGGTCTGGCCGTCATAGAGCTCTTTAAGGAGTTGCCATCTCAAGGTAAGGTCGCGGAGTTCTTTTTGTGTAAAGATCTCCTCGAAGAGGGTAACCATCTCCTGATAATCCATGATCTCGGCAAAGACCTTTTCAAGCTCATGTGCCGGATCCTTGGTGATCTTGCCTGTTGACATAACAAAAGACGTAACTGAAAGGCCATGGTGCTGTCAAAGATTTTTTACCTGCATTGATAACTAGGATGTATTATATCCATTCCCTAGTGAATAAATACAATTCCATAACTTAAGGATATTTATATGAAACTGATCTCATGGAATGTTAACGGCCTCAGGGCAGCCCTCAAGAATAACTTCATCGAAAGTGTTAAAGACATGAAACCGGATATCCTGTGCCTTCAGGAGACCCGGGTCTCCAGGCATGAGATTAATGTTGACCTTAATGGCTATCAACAGTATTTCAACAGCGCGAAAAAAAGGGGATATTCCGGAACTGCCGTCTTCAGCACTAGCCCACCCGAATCCGTAACCTACGGATTAGGCATAGACGAGCATGACAGCGAAGGCCGTGTCATTACCCTTGAATTCAAAGACTTTCAACTGGTGAATGTCTACACCCCCAATGCCCAGCATAAGCTCTTACGCCTCGATTACCGCCAGAAATGGGACGCTGATTTCCATTCGTTTATAAAGGAACTGGATCACAAAAAGCCCGTGATCTTCTGTGGCGACCTGAACGTAGCACACAAGGAGATCGACCTTAAAAACCCCAAGTCCAACCAGCACAACCCCGGGTTCACCATCGAAGAGAGGCGTGGCCTTGACAGGTACATTGAAAGCGGCTTCATCGATACCTTCCGTGAGTTCAACCAGGAGTCAGGCAACTATACATGGTGGTCTTACCGGTTCAATGCCAGGGCTAAAAACATTGGGTGGCGCATCGACTACTTCTGCATCTCAAAGGAGCTCAGGCCGCGGCTCAAGGACGCCTTCATCCTCAAGGATGTCATGGGTTCCGACCATTGCCCTGTTGGGATTATCCTGGAAGAACCCTAGAGTGTTTCCTCTGATTCAGCAACCTCACCGCACCATGAGAGGATCTTATCTCGGATGGAGTCCCTGATCTGCCTTAATTGTTCTATCTTCTCATCTTCAGTCCCTGTCAGATTTGATGGATCAGGAAAACTCCAGTGTATCTGTTTGATGAGCCCGAGGAATACAGGACACTGCTCGGCACTAGCCTGGTCGCATACGGTGATAATGTAGGAAAATACCTCGCCTGTTTTATAGACATCAAAGACACTCCTGGGCTTGTTATCTGAGATGTCGATCCCTGCTTCGTGCATTACCTTTACAACCTGCGGCGTTACTTCCTTGGCCGGGGTAATGCCGGCACTCTCTGCCAGAAACCTGTCGCCACAGAGGTGGTTCAAAAAGCCTTGGGCCATCTGGCTCCTGCCACTGTTATGCACACATACAAAGAGAACTTTTCTCATAGGTTTTACTACCTTAACTGATTATTCTTCTACCGGCTGAACTTCTCTCGTTCCACAGTATCAGGCGCCACACCAAGCTTCTGGAGATCATTGAGCGCAGATTCCATCATGGGCGGCGGGCCGCAAAGGTAAAAGGCTGCATCCCTGCCAACACCGTGCATCTTCAGAATATCTTCATTTAAGCGGCCCTTTTCGTAAAAAACATTGGGGTAGAGTATATCAACATACCTGTTCACATCGTCATCACGGCTCAGGCAGTGAACAACATTAAGGCTGAGTTCCCTGGACATCTGTTTTATCTCATCCGAAGAAAAAATATCATCGCTGGTCTTGTTGGCCCAGAAGAGTATTACCTTGTTAGGCGCCTTGATATTCCTGAAGTGCCGGAGCACACTCAAGAACGGTGTTATGCCTACTCCTCCGGCGATCATGACAATGGAGGGCTTCGCATCGATATCCTTGCAGAACACCCCTAAAGGTCCCATGCACTTCACCGGTGCACCCGGCTTCAGGTCGCCGATGGCCGAAGTAAACTTGCCTTCCTTTTTGATTGTCAGGTGTAGCAAGGCATCTTCAGGAGCCCCTGAGATCGTGAACGGATGAGGCTCGCTCCAGCCTTCAGGCCTCATGATTCGAATGGAGGCATACTGTCCGGCCTTTCTGAGCATAAATCCTTCGTCGGATCCTTCCAGGTAAAGGGAGTTCGAGTCATGGTTTTCCGGGACAACCTTGACCACCTTGCAGATGTTCTTCTGTTCCTGGCCTGCTATGGGTATATCCATCACATTCCCTCCTCACATAGTGCTTGTGAATATATCCTTATATGTTCATATTGCAAATAAGACATCAGATGCATTTTACAATAACCATATCACAATTGTCTCTATAAGTATTGACATCTGAGAGATGATCTATTAATTCATATTAGCACTCATTAATGATGAGTGCTAATAGTTTCAAGCAATCTCTTCTTCTAAAAGGAGGACTATAATGAAGATTAGACCATTACATGACCGGGTTATTGTCAAGAGGATCGAAGAAGACCAGAAGACCAAGGGCGGCATAATAATTCCCGATACCGCCAAAGAGAAACCCCAGATGGGTGAAGTGATCGCAGCAGGTCCGGGAAGAAAATCCGAGGATGGAAAACTCCTGGCGCTCGATGTAAAAAAAGGCGACAAGGTGCTCTTCTCAAAGTATTCTGGCAACGACATCAAGATCGATGGGGAAGAGCTGTTAATCATGAAGGAAGATGACATCCTTGGTATCTTTACGAAATAAGGAGGGAGGAAGATGCCTGCAAAAAAGATTATTTATAGTGAAGAAGCCCGCTTAAAGATATTATCCGGTGTTAACAAGCTCGCCAATGCCGTAAAGGCCACCCTTGGACCCAAAGGCCGGAACGCTATCCTGAATAAGATGTTCGGCGCACCTAATATCACCAAGGATGGCGTCACCGTTGCCAAAGAAATAGATCTTAAGGACAGGTTCGAAAACATGGGTGCGCAGATGGTCAGGGAGGTTGCATCCAAGACCTCGGATGTGGCAGGCGACGGCACCACTACAGCCACGGTTCTTGCACAGGCCATTTATACCGAGGGGCTTAAATATCTCTCAGCCGGCATAAACGCCATGGACCTCAAGCGTGGTATCGACAAGGCTACGGCTTTTATTGTTGAAGAGCTTAAAAAGATGAGCAAAAGCGTGAAGGACAAGAAAGAGATCGAACAGGTCGGCAGGATCTCGGCCAACGACGATCCCGAGGTGGGCCTGATCATCGCCGATGCCATGGATAAGGTAGGAAAAGAAGGCGTTATAACCGTAGAAGAGGCAAAAGGCATGGAGACAACCCTTGAACTGGTGGAAGGCATGCAGTTCGATAGAGGCTATCTCTCACCCTACTTTGTCACTGATGCGGAAAGGATGGAGGCATCCCTGGAAGATCCCTACATACTTATCTATGATAAAAAGATCAGCAATATGAGAGACATCGTTCCTGTCCTCGAGACTATCGCAAAAGAGGGCCGGGCACTACTTATCATCGCCGAAGATATAGAGGGCGAAGCCCTGGCAACACTCGTTGTGAACAACCTCAGGGGCACACTCAAGTGTGCTGCAGTCAAGGCCCCCGGTTTCGGCGACAGGCGAAAGGCAATGCTTGAAGATCTCGCTACCCTGACCGGCGGACAGATGGTGTCCGAAGACCTTGGCCGTAAGCTTGAGAGTGTCACTGTTGTCGACCTCGGCAAGGCCAAAAAGGTGGTGATCGATAAAGACAGTACCACTATTATTGAAGGCTCCGGTGATAGCAGCGACATACAGGGCCGGATTTCTCAAATCAAGGCCCAGATCGAGGAAACGAGCTCTGATTATGACCGCGAGAAGCTCCAAGAAAGACTTGCCAAGCTTGCAGGCGGCGTTGCGGTGATCAAGGTGGGAGCCGCCACAGAGCCCGAGATGAAGGAGAAGAAGGCCCGGGTGGAAGACGCCCTCCATGCGACCCGCGCTGCTGTTGAAGAAGGCTTCCTGCCCGGCGGTGGTGTTGCACTTCTGCGCTGCATTGAAAAACTTGATTCACTTGACTTACCCGGTGATCAGAAGTCCGGCGTCAGGATCATCCAGAAATCATTGGAAGAGCCGCTTCGTCAGATTGCCTATAATGCCGGCTTGGAAGGCGGTATAGTGGTGGAAAAGGTGAAGGCAATGAAGGGCAGCCAGGGTTTTAATGCAGCCACCGATGAGTACGAGGACATGCTGAAGGCCGGCATTATAGATCCGACCAAGGTCACAAGGTTTGCACTGCAGAACGCTGCATCTGTGGCCGGACTTCTGCTCACTACCGAGGTCATGATAGCTGATATGCCCGAGGAAAAGAAAAACATGCCCGGTGCAGGCGGAATGCCGCACGGCATGGATGACATGATGTGATATACCAAACGAAAAGCGGAGGCGGCATTAATGCCGCCCCCGCTTTATCTCCTGTTTCTGTCCACTATTTCCCCAAATATTGCGCGAGTTGATCCATACCCTGTAAGTAATGCCTTGAATCCCTCTCCAGAAAAGTAAGATAGGGAATAATAGACCTGTTTTTTGCACTCCATGTGCCGTCATATGAGATAGTTACAACCGGAACGCCGGTCGTTTCTTCGATCTTCTTCGTCATGGCCTGCGTTACTAATGCCGGGCAACAAAACGCCGGATCCGTCTGGACAAACAGGGAAACTTCGGGATGATATTTCTTGATGTAGTATGTCTTCAGAATGTTATCCATCGATTCTCCTGTATGTTCAGTCAGGAGGTTGAATGGCGCAAGGATCTTCTGGATTGAATCATTGTATTCGTGGTCAGGCTCCTGGAGAATCTTCTTGAAATAATGATAGTATCTCCTCTCAAGGAGCTTCAGTGCGGCATAGTAAGCCCTTGATGATAGGGTAAAGAAATAATAGCCCTCAGTTATCCACTTCTTGAAATAGGGATAAGCGATCATCTTCATATAGGCGCTGTATGGTGTGGTAATGACCTCTCCCCCGTGCTCTTCGATGAAGTGGATAAGATCCTGGTTGGCAAAATCATTGTCCCTAACATAGAAATCGCCAAAGATGGCCACCTTCGGCCGTTCTTCATGTTTTCGGGGAATTGCCTCAAAGAGGGATATCACCTCTTTGAGGGCTCGCTCCTTCGATCGCACCCCAAGGAAGGCCCCAGAGAGAAGAGTAAGACCTTCAGCTATGGCCCTATCCGTCATCCCCTTTACGGTTTCATACGGTCTGATCTTGCATCCGACCTTCCTGAGCAGGCCGCCGAACATGAAGGCAAGGTAAACATTCACCGTGGCACGCAGAGAAATATCCATCATGGAGAACTCTCCATGATAAACCCTCGCATGCTCCATCCCTTGGCCATAGTTATTTAAAATATACTTGATATGGTGCGGGATCATCTTCAGGTTGCATGCAATCTGCCCCCTGCAGATCCATAGGGTGCACTTGCTGGGATCAAGCCCCTGCTTTTGAATTGAATCAATGAATTCCTGGGCTAGGATATTGATGGGTATGCATTGGCCGGTATTGTATTTAAGACTTTTCCGGAGGCTTGTCTGGCTCTCGTCGATCAGCCGTGCATCGATCCCTTCCCTTTGAAGTGAGGCAACAATCAAGGCACAGCTTAAATGATCCCAGTTCGGAAAGAAAAGTGTATGGCCGTTAAAGGATCTTACAGGGACAATATCCGTGAAAGGTGCGCCTTGTCTATCGGAGAGGTTTGTACTGAAGTGATGCTGGAACGCCCGGATTGATGCCTCGATCCGGGTCTCGTAGCCGACATTGGAATCATGCTCATCGAGTTGAAGGATGAGATATGGTTTGCCGTATGAATCCAAAAGCTTCTTGAAGTATTCAACGGCAAAAGAATCAGGAGTGCATCGAAATGAGGTGACGAAAACAGGATATAATCCGTCGGTGACAGCCGCCAGATCAGCGGCATGAAGGATATTGGCTGCATGTTTCCAGGGAATCTCATCCAGGAGATCTTTAAGAGGCGCTCTGACTTCATGCTGCTTCAGGGGAAGCATATCATGCGTGAATATCTTGACCCCTTTTGATGAAAATAGATCGATGATCCCCTTGTTCATGGCCGGGGAGAGGATGGTATAGGGCCTTCCAAGGAGCACTACAGCCATCCTATCCGCAGTAAACTGTTTGCGATATTGTTCAGACAGCTCTTCAAGAGCCCTCTCCTTGAATTCAAGGGCATTGTCGTAGGCGGCAGAGACCTCAAAAAAATTGATCTTTCCACTGATTATGGTTTTCAACATACGATAGAGCTGCACCTTTGCATGAAATCCATTGTAGAGGTACTTGACAAGGGGCATCAGTATCCTGTGCTTCTCATTTGTGAATACGGAAGCAACTAGAGAAGGGGCATACTGGGTATAGTAGCAATACTGCCGCCTGATGTCCTTTGCCTTTACCCGTTCTTCCAAATAAAATGGCAGAAAGATGTAATCCGCCGCCGTAAGGAGATGACTCACATGGCCATGAAGTGCTGACATGGGGGCACAGAACTCAGCACCTGAAAGCTTTTTACCTTCATGCAAGGCATTCATGTAGTCCTTACTTGTTATGGTCCTTATGGAGAGTGCTTCAAAGAAATGCTGCCAGAAGGCCAGGTCTTCCATGAGGTGGAGTGCGGCAGGTATCCCTATAGTGAATTGTTTTTCATGGCCCTTCTTCTTAGGTGTTGAAAATGCCTTTGACCTGACCCTGATAAGATCAAATCCGGAGGTGTTGTTGTTGACATGCCGCCTGGTCTGATAGTCCCTCCCGCACAGGAAACCATACGCATGATCCTCGCCATCAAGGGTTGCAATAGTAAGCTTGCAATGGTTGGTACACAGAGAACAGACCTCCGAGCGTATTGGGACTTGTTTGGCATACAGGCCTAATCCTGAAAAATTATCCGATTGTATTCCCTCATCAGAGAGCAGGAGCGCAACCCCCATTGCCCCTGTAAGATGGCAGTACTTTGAAACATGGATGGACTTGCCGAGCCTTTGCTCAAAGGCTGCTACCAATGCCCTGTTCTTTGCCGTAGCACCCTGGAAGCATATGATCTCACCGATGCTTGCCTCAAGTGCCACCTTAGTGAGGTAGTTTTCGCAGACCGAGTAGAGGGCTGAGGCAAGCGCTTCATCGGGAGAATACCCCTCGTTCAGGTAGTAGTTCATGTCCCGTTCCATAAAAACCGTGCACCTGTCCGATGACATGGGAGATTGTTTCCCTTCGGTCCTGGCCGAATACTCATCGAGAGGACAACCCATCCGCTTTGCCTGTTCCTCAATGAAGCTCCCTGTGCCTGCAGCACAGACGGTGTTCATGGCGCTGAAAGTGACTGACTTGTCCCTGATGGTTGTAAACTTTGAATCCTGGCCGCCTATCTCGATAATGGTGTCTACGTCGGGTTTAAGTTCACAGGCAGACCGGGCATGGGCCGTTATCTCATCTATGACTAAGTCTGCATTTATGATCTTGCCTATGAGCTTTCTGCCTGAGCCTGTGGTACTTGATCCGAGCACTTCGACGGCAATCCCTTCTACGGTAATGAGATCATCAATTGCCTCAAAGACAGCGCTTATAGCATCCACCGGTCTGCCGACCGTCCAGGTATAAAACCCTGCCATCACCTCATTTAGCTTGTCTAAAAGCACTGCCTTGGTGCTGGTGGAACCTATGTCGATGCCGAGATAGACACGATATGTTACTCCTCTTGTCAGTTTTCGATATATATCCACCTCGACAAGACCAGGGGCCTTTCTCGTCCGGACTTGATACTTGTAATGTCCGGTACCCTCAAAGTCAGGATACTCGGATAACTTTAACTCCAACGGCCCTTGGGCATATGTTTTCTGAGGTTTTTCGTCCCTGATCAGGTCTGATGGGGAGTTGATATCCATATCCTCATCACCCCCTTCCCGTGCAAGTCTTATGGCAGCTCCATACGCCCCGTAGAGGTGTGATATGTCATCAACAAGGAGATCCTTGCCTATAAGGTTCCTGATGTGTTTGAGCACGGCAGGGTTCTTTGATACCCCGCCGCACACCACAATGGGTTCATGCGGCCCTTCCCCGGGAAAAAGGGTCTCTACGATATTCTTAGCGAGTCCGCAGCAAAGCCCGTCGCAGATCTCTGAAAGGCTGTACCCCTCCTGCTGCGCATGGATAAGGTCGGTCTTTGCAAAGACCGCGCATCTGGATGCTATCTTGGGGATGGCCCCGGTGTTGGCTGATGCTATTGCGCAGAGCTCTTCTATTCTCCCAAGGCTGAGCCTGGATGCCTGTTGATCGAGGAAGCTTCCCGTTCCTGCAGCGCACGAGG
The DNA here is from genome assembly GCA_963798485.1 of uncultured delta proteobacterium. GTDB lineage: Bacteria > Desulfobacterota > Desulfomonilia > UBA1062 > UBA1062 > MWEI01. The sequence continues at coordinate 102,198 of CAWCTR010000020.1, forward strand.
AGTTTGTTTTGCAGTTTCTGTATGTGCCGTTCTCATCAAAGACAAGCAGGGAGAATTTCTCTCCGCCAATATTCAAGAGGGCCCCCGCGTTTCTGTGAAGCTGTTGTAATGCAGTGATGAGGCACACCTGGTTGTCATAGTCCTTCATCGTCTTGACAAAATATGGCGTCGATGAAGTGGCCCCGACCCGGGAGATGTGTGATAAGGGCACTCCTTCAAGTGAGGTGCAAATTGCCTTGGCGATCTTGCCATGATGAAGTTGATATCTAGCCGTTACGATCTCATACTCAGGCGTGATCTCCACAATACTGACAGCGACTGACCCGGCATCTATACCAAGTGTGTTCCCTTTCATAGCATCAAACCCCTTTACTTTCATAACCCCGGCAAATAACGGCTGGTGTCTCACATTATACATTTTATATACTGTATTTATTTACATTTCTTTTACGTTGTTCTGTTTATAACAAGAAGATCTGAGAATGCAAGGGCTAATGATAGTGATTATTTCTAAAGACCTTGTCATCTTATCTCTGTGACGAAACACTAGGTACTAGACAATAAATAAAAGGTGCCCCTGTAAGGAAGGGCAACCAGACAGGAGCACGAGAAGAGCCTACTATTGATCCTGATGATTTCTCTAAAAGCTACACCTCAGTCTGGCAAATATTTCATTATTCCCACTATACTGTCCGAAAAGTGAGTCATCATATTTCCCGCCAATTAAAATCGCGCCGATAGTTCCCTGGAGATTATCTGTGAAGTTATACTTCAAGGAGGGCTTAACAATAAAATCTTGGAACTCAATACCATATGCGACTCTTATATTAAATTCCATGGTGTTCTGGAGAAAAAACTGTTTGAAGAGGAATGTCAGCATTGTGTCTAGCCCGTCCTTGTTAAAGTAAATGGGCTCGCTTTCATCATAATGAGGGATGAATTGTTGGATGCACTGCACACTCACGCTCGTGTCTCCATAAATGTAATCCAAGCCGAGGCCATATTTCATCGAATCCTCTTGAATAGGCACATTCGGATCAATGTGGAATACCTGTACATTATTTTTACCACCGGAAGCCAAGTATTCTTTTATGAATTCTGTAAAGATCTCGTCTTGTCTCTCCTTTGTAACCAACTGGGTCAGGACTGTATCAAGTTTTCTATTAAAGTATTGATTCTCGAAATATGCATACTCACCGCGAAGGGTAAATGAGCTGATGGTTGAGGTAAAATCAAAACCAAACACATTCATCCTGTGTATCTCGGGAACCATTGTTACCTTGGCATTGACTTCATAATCCAGGGCAAGGGGGTTGTTTAGTTTCACGGTAAGATCTACAGGTGCATCCATCACCGGCATAGGATCATACCCTGTGAAATAGCTGCAAGAGATATCCCATCCAGCAATATACTTCGATACTCTGACTCCCAGTTCAGAATTATCCAATCTGACCGGAGGCAGATCGATATCTTGGTATGAGGTATTAACTGGAATATCACCAACTGCATTGTTTGTTTTTATGACATCAGGCGGCTTCAGAGCCTTGGGAAACCACCTCTCATCAGGCTGTGGGAGACGATATGGCACATATACTGGAATCCATCCAAGCTCTACATTCGCCAAATCCGAATATACATCCATCTTCATCGAAGGGACACCGATCTTGCGCTCAATCTCGTCGTTGGTTCCTCCTTCGGTTAGATCCTCGGTATTCAGGATATCAGTAGGGCTTATCTCATCGAGTCTGCCCCATGCAAATTTCTGTACACCCAACCGGAAATCCGCCTTCCCAGTATAGATATCAACATAAGCCTCATTGAGGTTTACATATGGATTTTTATCTTGGTATATCCGATCGAACTGATTGAACAGAGACTTGTTTCCCGGGTTCATCACCTTCCCATCGTCAACGAATTGCAGGAAAATCTTTGATGATAGCCATGAAAATGCGCTTGCTTTCAACTCAAGTCCAAGTTCTTCAGATGGTTTCTCTTCGGGGCTGTCCTTGTTCAATGCATCGATTGCGCTTCCTTCCAGATATCCATTAAGAGAAAGCTTTCCTTCTTCTCCCTCGTACTGAAAGGCCCCTGCTTTTATGGATGTCAACGCAATCCAGAGAAGAGATATCAGGACTGCCTTAATAAGTCTCAATAGCTAGTTTCCCCTTGCCATATATCTCGCGGTGAAAATATCGTCCTTCAGTCGAGAATCGTATACAATATTATTCAAATCAATAATTGTGGCCCTTCCATTTTGTACATTGTGCATCTCAATGTGGGTGGGTGTATTGATCCCCTTGATGTTTTTCACATTTTCAAAGATGCCTTGCTTCTGATACTGTCCTTTAGTGTCATAGAAATCAGCCTTGGAAGGTATGAAGTTTCCCTTCCTGATCCAAACGATGACTTTACTATAGAATTCTACTTTCTTGGGTATGGCTTCAATCACATAACACAACTCTCCCTTCACGGGTTCATCTTTGATAAGGTTGTAGGTATAATCATCAACATCTTGGCTGCCCATATCAAAAAACGTTAACTCCGTGCCCATAAAGCTTTCTCCCTTGCCGCTTGAACTTATCTGTCTTACCCGCTGGAGGGCCGGAAGATAAAGCCACTGCTTGTCTTCTTTCTTTTCATTGGTCCATACAAGAAAGCTCGTTCCTCTGACATCAGCAGGGGAATTAAAAAAGACAATGGATTTCGATTTGTTGTTTCCATAACGTTTCACGAATGCATTCAATGACCTCTCCCTCTTCTCCCCCTTCTTATTCATCAGGACCATGAGCATATCTGCTTTACTGTCCTTGGCTTGATCTAGAAGGTCTTCGGATTTTTTAACGATCTGATAAGCCGTCATATCAGCAGATTGTGCTGGGGTTGCATAAGTCAAAGACAAAGCAAAAAATACAACGATTGCAAAACCAGTATATTTGCATTTCATTTATTGGGCCTCCCTTTTGCTCTTTTTATCGTGATACCTTCTCTAATAAATCATGATTGATCCTCTATATACCCTGATTCTAAATGAATTCTATCAGTATAGCGCCCCATATTCAGTGCTTCAATCTGAGGTTTTTGTACAGGCATCCTCATCAAGCCTTCCAAGCCCTCGCCCCTTTCTTTTGCCTTCTGAATGAGGAATTCCGGTTTCACCATGAAT